>CAVWNV010000010.1:0-179560 GCA_963756515.1 uncultured Acidimicrobiaceae bacterium | reverse complement strand
AGGTCGCCCCGCGTGAGCATCAGCTGCTGAGCCAGCACCTGGTCACTGGAGACTGGCGCCGGGACGGCGGCCGGCTTCGTCGTCCCGACGCGACTCGAAGCCGACAGACCGAAGGCCAGGCCGGCCGCCGCCACGAGCAGCACCACCGCCGCCACCAGCACGGCCGGGCGGCGGGTCCTCGTGCGCAGGGACGGAACGGGCGGCGCCGGCCACGGCACGGGAGGACCCGGGAGCGGGACCAGATCGGGCGGGGTGTCGGCGGCCACCGCCACGGCCAGGGCGCTCAGCGGGACGACCAACGGCGGTGCGGAAGCGGGGGTCCTCCACCGGAGCACCTGCTCCCCGAGCGCGTCGGTCTGGACCACCAGGGGTCCCTCCGAGTGGATCACGAAGGCCATGGGGCCGGAGGCCGCCACAACCTCGATGGGGGTCTCGACCCGCGCGTCCGGACCGGTCCGCGCCGCTCCCACCTCGACGGACAGCACCTCGGACCAGGACAGCATCTCGGTGGATCGGGACCCCGGACCGATGATCTCGATGCCGGACGCGGCGAAGACCAGGCTCAGTACCCTTCGGCGACCCCGACGGTTCCGGCGGTCGTCGGGCCGGTCCACATCCTCGAAGCGGAACACGTCGAGCTCGAGGACCTTCGAGGGGGCCGGCCCTCCGTCCGGTCGCGGCGCCGGCCGGGGCGGACCGGCATCCCGTACCGATCCGATGCCGTCGTCGTCTGGTGCGTCGTGGTCGTCGTGCTCTTCGTGCTCGTCGTCCGGTGCGCCGCGGTCGTCGTGCCCGTCACTCCGGTCCTCGGGCGGGTCGACGGGCCGGTCCACGTCGGCCGGATGGTCCGGAAGGTCGGTGCTCAACGGGCGAGGGCGTCGGCCATCGCCGCCGAGGCTACGTCGAGTGCGTGCTCGAGCTCACCAGTGCCGTGGGCCATGGAGGGGAACCCGACCTCGTAGGGACCGGGGGCCAACGCCACCCCCCGCTCCAGCATGGCCCGGAACAGCAAGGGATACAGACCGGTGGACGCCGAGGCCACAGCTCCGTCGTAGTCCACGACCGGGCCAGCACCGACGGGCACGAAGAAGATCCCGAACAGAGGTCCGACCACCGGCACCCGGGCCTCGAGCTGTCGACCCTCGTCGTCGACGCCACCGGCCTTCTGCAGAATGGCGCTGAGACCCTCGGCCAGGGCCTCCCCGAACCGGGCCACCCGGGCCGACAGTGCCACGTAGGACGCGGCGTCGAGGGAGGACAGCACGGCCAGCCCGGCTGCCGTGGCCAACGGGTTCCCCGAGAGCGTCCCGGCCTGGTACACCGGGCCGTCCGGCGCCAGTGACGCCAACACGTCGGCCCGGCCTCCGAACGCCCCCACCGGCAGACCGCCTCCGATCACCTTCCCGAAGCACCACAGGTCCGGTCGGACCCCCGACCAGCCCGAGGCGCCGTCCGCACCGAGCCGGAACCCGGTGATGACCTCGTCGAAGATCAACAGCGCGCCGGCATCGTCGCAGGCCTGCCTGAGACCGGCCAGGAATCCCTCGGCCGGAGCCACCAGGCCCATGTTGGCCGCCACCGGCTCCACGATGACGCACGCCACCCGGTCGTCGAGTTCGGGGACCCGGTTGTAGGGGGCCACCACGGTCTCGGCCACCGCGCCGGCCGGGACCCCGGCGGAGTCGGGTAGGCCCAGCGTGGCCACACCGCTGCCCCCGCCGGCCAGGAGCCCGTCCGAGTGGCCGTGATAGCAGCCGGCGAACTTGACGATCCGGCTGCGGCCGGTGAACCCGCGTGCAACCCGGACCGCGCTCATGGCCGCCTCCGTTCCGGACGAGACCAGGCGGACCTGCTGGCAACCCGGCACCCGGCCGCAGATGACCTCGGCCAGCAGGACCTCGCCCTCCGTCGGGGCCCCGAAGGTGGTGCCCAGTTCGGCCGCCTCGGACACCGCCCGCACGACCCTAGGATCGGCGTGGCCCAGTATGGACGCGCCGTAGGACTGCACGAAGTCGAGCAGTCGGTTGCCGTCGGCGTCCCAGACATAGGCACCCTCGCCCCGGGCCACGAAGTACGGGCTCCCCCCGACCGAGCGGAAGGAGCGGACCGGCGAGTTGACCCCGCCGGGGATCACCGCGCCGGCCCGCTCGAACAACGACCGTGACGCCGAGTGTTCAGCCACCGAGGGCCTCGGCCAGCTCGCCGGCGAAGTAGGTGAGGACGAAGTCGGCGCCGGCCCGCTTGACCGCGGTGATCTGTTCGAGGGCCACGGCGGGACCGTCGATCCACCCCCGCTCGGCCGCCGCCTTGACCATGGCGTACTCCCCGCTCACGTGGTATGCCGCCACCGGCAGGTCGAACGCGGCCCGCACGTCGGCGACGACGTCGAGGTAGGTCAGCGCCGGCTTGACCATGACCATGTCGGCCCCTTCGGCCACGTCGAGGGCCACCTCGGCCAGTGCCTCGCGGCGGTTGGCGGGCTGCTGCTGGTAGCCGGAGCGGTCCCCCCCGTCGGCGATGGAGACCTCGGCGGCGTCGCGGAACGGCCCGTACAGGGCCGAGGCGTACTTGGCCGCGTAGGCCAGGATGGCGGTGCCCGGGAACCCGGCTCCGTCCAACCCGGACCGCACCGCCGCCACCTGCCCGTCCATCATTCCGCTCGGCGCGATCACGTCGGCGCCGGCCGCGGCCTGGACCGCCGCCACCTCGGCGTAGAGAGGCAGGGTGGCATCGTTGTCGACGTCGCCGGTGTTCGGGTCGAGCACCCCGCAGTGGCCGTGGTCGGTGAACTCGTCGAGGCAGCAGTCGGCCATGACCACCACCGAATCGCCCACCGCGTCCCGCACCGCGGCCAGGGCCCGTTGGGTGATCCCGTCGGGACGTCGGGCGTGGGACCCGGTGGCGTCCTTGTCCCCGGGCCGGGGCAGACCGAACAGGATGACCCCGGGCACGCCGAGGGCGGTCAGGCGCTTGACCTCGAGGGCCACGGACTCCACCGTGTGCTGGACCACACCCGGGAGCGACGGCACCGGTCGGGGCCGTTCGACGTCGTCGGACACGAAGAGCGGGGCCACCAGGTCGTCCACCGACAGGCGGGCCTCGGCCACCAGGCGCCGCATGGCCGCGGTGGAGCGCAGCCGTCGGAGGCGGACGGTGGGAAAGGCCGGTCCGGCGCCTCTCGACCCGATCGGCATGGCATGGTCGCTCGGCACCCGGCCCAGAATACGGCAATGCCCGACAGGGCGATCAGCCGACCGCGACCCGGCTACCGATCCCCGCCCCCGCCGGCGCCGAGGGCGGCCACGACGGCCTCCACCAGCCCCTCGATCGTATGGGGGTTCGCCTCCGCCGCCACGGCCAGACCGGCCGATCGGGCCGCGGCCGATGTGACCGGGCCGATGGTGGCGACGATCGGTGGCAACCCGTCGGAACCGAGCAGGACGAGGGAGTGCGCCACCGTCGACGACGAGGTGAAGGCCACCGCGTCGGCGCGTCGGGCGTCGGCCACGGCCTCGGGCCCGGGACGGCCGGAAACCGTGCGGTAGGCCACGACCTCGTCGACCAACCAGCCCTTGGCCCGGAGCCCGGCGGCGAGGGACCCCGACACCGTCTCGGCGCGCGGGTAGAGGACGGTACCGACCGGCGCCGGGCCGTCCGGCCCGACGGTCGGGAACGCCTCGGCCAACGCATCGGCCATCGAGGCCTCGGGGATCAGATCGACGGGGCGGCCGGCTCCGGCCAGCACCCGGGCCGTGGCCGCCCCGACCGCGGCCCACCGAACCGAGGGTGCGACGGCGCGGTCACCGAGCTCGGCCAGAAGGCGGGAGGCGGCGTTGGCCGAGGTGAGTGCCACCCACTGGTAGGCACCCGAGTTCAAGCGGTGGGCGGCGAGGGCCAGAGCGCGTCCTCCGTCGTCGGCGTCCTCGATGGCGATGACGGGGAGCCCCACCACCGTGGCCCCCAGTCCCTCCAGCCGGAGGGCCAGCTCCGAAGCCTGGGTCCGGGCCCGGGTGATGACCACGGTGCGGCCGGCCAGGAGCGGGAGGGTCATCCCGAGCCGTCGCCGCCGTGCCCGGGGGCGAGGTCCATGGCGGCCACCGGGCCCACCACGATGACCGACGGGGCCGGCAGCTCCACCGCGGCCAGACCGGCCAGTGTCGACCGCACCACCTGCTGGCGGGCCGTGGTCCCCCAGTGCACCACCGCCACGGGCGTGTCGGGGTCGCGTCCGCTGTCGACCAGGGCGGCCGAGATCCTGGCCCGCTCGGACATGCCCATGAGGATCACCAACGTCCCCCCCACCCGGCCGAGGGAGTCCCAGTCGACGCCACCGGGGGTGGAGGGGTCCCCGATGTGACCGGTGACCACGGTGACCGAGCTGGCCAGGCCCCGATGCGTGACCGGAATGCCGGCCGCGGCGGGGACGGCCAACGCCGAGCTCACACCGGGCACCACCTCGTAGGCCACCCCGGCCTGCTCGAGCGCTTCGGCCTCCTCGCCTCCCCGCCCGAACAGGAACGGGTCACCGCCCTTCAGTCGGACCACGTTCTGGCCGGTCCGGCCGAACTCGATGAGCTGGGCGGTGATGTCGGTCTGACGGTCCGAGGTCCCCGGAGCTTTCCCCACGTCGATGAGACGGGCGCCGGGCGGGGCCAGCTCGAGCAGTTCGTGGCTCACGAGCCGGTCGTGGATCACCACGTCGGCGCGGGCCAGCAGCTCGGCTCCGCGGCGGGTCAGCAGGCCCGGGTCGCCGGGCCCGGCGCCGACCAGCGAGACCGTCACGGCTCCACCGACGGGCTGGGTGGCCGTTCCTCCGACGGCACCGGGAGCCACTCGCCCAGATCGCTCCCGCCGGCCTCGTCCAGCAGGTACCGGGCCACCGACCGGCCGAGGACACCGGGGTGGGGACCCTCGGCACCATGACGGATCACCACCACCCCGTCGGCCGACGCCATCATGGCCGTGAGCAGTATCGACGGCGCCCCGGAACCGGACCAGACGGCGTAGGCCCCGACCGGCAAGGTGCACCCTCCGCCCAGCTCGGCCAGGAACGCCCGCTCGGCCCGGAGGAGCGGTCCCACGGCCGGGTCGTCGATGGCGGCCAGCGCGGCGCGGGTCGGCCCGTCGTCGACGCGGCACTCGACGGCCAGCGCCCCCTGGCCGACCTGGGGCAGCATCTGCTCGGGCCCGAGCACCTGGACGGGCATCCCATCGGGCGGGGACCAACCCAGCCGGTCGGTGGCGGCCTTGGCCACCACCACGGCGGCGACGGGCCCGGTGCCCGCGGCCGCGAGCCGGGTGGCCAGGTTGCCCCGGAGTCCGGTGAAGGTGAGATCGGGTCGCAGATTGGCCAGCTGCACCCGACGGCGGGCCGAGCCGGTGGCCACCACCGACCCGGCGGGTAGGCCGTCGACGGTCCCGCCGACCAGGAGGTCACTCGGATCGGCCCGCTCGGGGACCGCCGCCAGCACCAGTCCCGGCGCCATCAGCGCCTCCGAGGCGGGCAGGTCCTTGGCCGAGTGCACGGCGGCATCGGCCCTCCCGTCGGCCACGGCTGCCTGCACCTCCTTCACGAAGATGCCCTGGCCGCCGAGATCCTCGAGGGGGACGTCGCGGCGGCGGTCACCGGCCGTCTCCACGAGCACCAGGGACGATGTGATCCCCGACCGGTCCAGAAGGGCCGACACCCGTTGGGCCTGCCAGAGGGCCAGCGGGGACGACCGGGTCGCCAGTCGGAGAAGCGGCCGGTCGGTCACGGCACAGGTGGCCCGACCACCGGCTACAGGTCGAAGAGCGTGCGGAGCGCCTCGACCAGCCGCTCGCCCCGGGGGGTTCCGGCCGCGTCCTTCAGTACCACCGTCGGCTGGTGCAGCAGCTTGGCCACCATGGACCTGGTCACCGCGTCCACCTGCTCCCACTGGGCGTCGGTGAGGTCCGAACGGCGCGACCGCTGCCGGTCGAACGCCCCTTGCCGCGCCTCTTCGGCACGGGTCCGGAGGGCCGACACCATCGGGGCCGCGTCTCGGGCCCGGGACGCCACCCGGTACCGCTCGACCTCGTCGTCCACGATGCGGGTGGCATCCTCCACTTCCTCCTGGCGGCACGAGAGTGCGTCGGCCACAGCTGCCCGCAGCACATCCATGTCCAGCAGCACCACGCCGTCGAGCCCGGCCGCCGAGGGGTCCACATTGCGCGGCACCCCGAGGTCGATGACCAACAGGGGCGAGTCGGCCGGTCGTCCGGCCGTGGCCGCCTCCAGCATGGGACGGTCGATGACGGACGAGCTCGTCCCCACCGAGGTGAAGACCACGTCGGCGGCGGCGGCGAGCTCCTCGAGTCCCTCGAGCGGTGCCGTGGTGACCCGTGCGGCCAGGCCAGCCGGGAGGCCGGCCACCACCGCCTCGGTCCGATCGGCGGTGCGGTTGGCGATGACCACGGCGGCCGGGTCGTGACCGTCCAGTGCCTGGGCCACCCCCTCGCCCATCTCGCCCGCGCCGACTACCAGCACCCGGGCCCCGGCCAGTCCATCCGGACGGCGGGTGGTGGCCAGAGCCACCGCCCCGTGCGACAGCGAGGTGATGCCGCGGGCGATCGACGTCTCCGACCGGACCCGCTTGCCGGTCTCCACGGCGTGGCGGAACAGGGCCCCGAGCACCGGCCCGGACACCCGGTCCTGTTGCGCCCTCTCCCAGGCCCGTCGGACCTGGCCCAGGACCTCGGACTCACCGACCACGGCGGAATCGAGGCCGGCGGCCACGGTGAAGAGGTGGTTCGTCACGTCGTCGTCGAACCGCACGGTGAGGTGCTCGGCCAGCACGTCGACCGGGCTCCCGCTGATGGTGGCCAGAAACTCCTGCAGCTCGGCCACGCCGTCGTGGAACCGCTCCACCACAGCGTAGACCTCGGTACGCAGGCAGGTGGAGAGGATGACGGCCTCGGACAGGTTGGACTGGTCCCGCAGCCGGCCCAGGGCCTTGGGCAGGGCCGCCTCGTTCACCGCCACCCTCTCCAGCAGGTCCAGCGGTGAATGGCGCTGCTCGAGGCCCACGACGATCACCGACACGTGGTGGCCATCTCTTCCCTGGCCTGATTCGCCTGATGCTTCACGTGGTCACTCAGCCTCGATCGGTGTTGGCGCTGCGGGCTCCGGTCCACCCGTCCAGCGTAGGCGGGATCACGCCGGATTCCCACGGCGCGTAGCCAGAAGGTCCAGCATGACGGCCCGGTGCGGCCCCCGCCAATCGGGTCGATGACCGTGCCCACCGGCCTCGGGGCCGGGAAGCGGCCCACAAGCCGGGCCGCCCGGGCTCACTCGCTCGAGTTGCCGCTCAGTCCGACCGAGCGGATCCCCGGCATGCCGGCGTCGCCGGAGACGTCGGCCAGCCGGGACTGGTAGAAGCTCATGACCTGCAGCTCGATGCTGAGGTCGACGTAGCGCAACAGGACGTCGGACGGGACCTCGAGGACCTGCGGGGCGAAGTTCAGGATCGAACGCACGCCGGCGCCGACCATGGTGTCCGCCACCCGTTGGGCCACCGACGCCGGCGTGGTGATGACGCCGATGGCCAGCGGGTACTCGGCCGCGATCACCGGAAGGTCGTCGGGGTGGCGGACCTCGACGTCGTCGACCCGTTCGCCGATGATGGCCGGATCGGTGTCGAGCAACGCCACCACGTCGAAGTTCCGGGCCGCGAAGCCCTGCGACCGGGCCAGCGCCCGCCCCAGGTTCCCGATGCCGGCGATGACCACCCGCCACACCCGGTCCAGGCCGAGCTGCCGGTCGATCTGCTCGATGAGGAAGGCCGCGTCATAGCCGGCGCCACGGGTTCCGAACGACCCCAGGAGGGAGAGGTCCTTGCGCACCTTGGCCGCGTTGACCCGGGCCGAGGCAGCCAGGAGCTCGGACGACACCGTGGTGGTGCCCGATCGGAGCAGTTCCTCGAGGATCCGCTGGTAGACGGGGAGCCGCGTCACGGTGGCCTCGGGGATGCGCCGGGTGCCGGCGGCGGGCGGCCCGGCCTTGGGGCCGGGCGCGGGCGGATTCGGGCGATGCGGCACGCACCGGATCGTAGGACCCACGGCCCGACGGCGGAAAACCGGACCTCGTCGTCGAACTCAGCCCTCGGCCCCGACCGGTGGGGAGCCGGCGATGTGCACCATGGCGCCGGGGCCGGTGAGACCGAGGGCCGGGGCCGCCGGGGCCCGGTCCAACACCAGGGCCATGCGTCCGTTGGCGTCCACCAGCAGGCCGAGCTCACCCGGGGCCAGCTGCCCGAATGCCCCGACCCAACGGGCGGGACGGGCCGGGTCGGTCCGGACCGTTCCTTTCGTCCCGGCCGCGGCCCCGATCGGCGTCGCCGATGGCACCGTCACCCAGGCGACTGCGCCCACGGTGAGTCCGAGCCCGGTCAAGGCGGCGGGGCCGATCCGCAGCTGGGCGTTGCCGAAGCGGTCGATCCACTCCACATCGGTGACCAGGCCCGACCCGTCGGCCTCGGGCCGCACCGCGTGCATCGAGGGCAGCGGGACCAGCGTGGAGGGATCGACCTCCGGACCGAGGTCCCGGGGCCGGCCGCCCACGGCCAGGTGGGCCGCGGCCGGCCCGAACACGTCCCGCCCGTCGAACGTTCCTGTCGGACGGCCCTCGCCGCCCCGTCCCGGGTCGAGGTCGATGGCCAACCGTATCCCCCCGAACGCCTGGCCCACCGGCGCCAGCAGACCGTTGTCCGGACCCACCAGCCACGAGGGCCCGGGTTGGTCCACGGCCACGGCCAGGGCCACGGCCCGTCGATCGGTGCCGACCCCGGGGTCGACGACGGCCATGACCACCCCGGCCCCGAGGTGCGGGCCCGACCGGACCAACATGGCGGCGGCCGCGGCCACGTCGAAGGGCGGGATCTGGTGGGACAGGTCGATCACCGGGACCGACGGTGCCAGCCGCTGGAGGACGGCGTGGACCACGCCCACGAACTCGTCCCCGGTGCCGTAGTCGGAGAGGAAGTAGATCGCCGGTGGGTCGGTCGGGGGGAGCACGGACAGGTCCGCCGGTTCAGTTGCCGGCGCGGACCCGGGCCTCGGCCGCCGGACGGAGGTCAACCACCCGGGGCCTCATCGACCGAGCTGGCGGGAGCGCTCGGTGGCCGCCGCCACCGCCTCGATGAAGGCCGACCGCACCGCTTTGAACTCGAGCGTGCGGACGGCAGCAGCAGTGGTGCCCCCCGGCGACGTGACCGCGGCCCGGAGGTCGCCGGGCTCCTCGTCGGACTCGGCCATCATGCGGGCCGCGCCGAGCATGGTGGCCACCACCAACTGCCGGCTGACCCCGCGGGTCAGCCCGGCCGTCACACCCGCGTCGATGAGCGCCTCGGCCACCAGGAAGACGTACGCCGGTCCCGACCCGGAGACGGCCGTGACCGCATCGAGGTGGCGCTCGGGCAGGCGGACCACCTCACCCACCGAACGGAGGATCCCTTCGGCCCACTCCAGATCGTCGGCGGTGGCCGTGCTCCCCCCCGACATGCCGGCCACTCCGGCACCGAGGAGGGCCGGAGTGTTGGGCATGGCGCGGACCACCACGTCGCCGGGGCCGAGCGCGGCCTCCAGCCGGGCCGTCGAGAGTCCGGCCACGATGGAGAGCACGCGTCGGACACCCACTCCGGCCAGGGTGCGCAGGACCGACTCGGCCACATCCGGCTTGACCGCCAACAGAGCTGAATCGGCCGCGACCGGGGTGTCCACCACCTCGAGCCCCGGGTGTCGCTCGGCCAGGCGACGGCGGACCTCGGGGTCGGGATCGGACACGGCCAGGTCCGGCGCCGGAGCCCAACCGCCGCCGATGAGGCCACCGAGAAGGGCGGTGCCCATCGATCCTCCACCCACGATCAGAAGCCTCGGCGCCATGCGAGGAGACGCTACCAGTGGCCATCCGGGCGGCCGGGTAGAGCGGCCCGATCGCGGCGCGTGGCAACGCCGGGTGGTCAGGCGGCCGGCGTCATGCCGTGGCGGTGCGCTGCGACGGAGGCCGGCGGCGGTACCGACCCTCGTAACCGATGGCCATGGCCGTCGGGAAGCACTCGTCGGTGTAGGCCAGCGAGGCACCCATGATGCGGTCCAGCTCGAGGTCGTCCACCTGCTCGACCGGGACCCGACCGACCAGGTACACGGCCTCCTCCGGCCCCAGGGCGAAGCACATGCCCATCAGATCGGCGTTCTTCTTGAGCAGGTACTCCCAGGTGGCCTCGATGTTGGTCTCGGGACCGGGCATGAACTGGGTCTCGTGATGGAGGGTCCGCTGCCGAAGGGTCAGCCAGACGGTCACGAACTCCTTCTCGTCGCCGCGGAGTCGCAGGTACCAGCGGGGCGCACCGGTCACGGGGTCACCACCGGCCTGGCGGTCGACCGCCACCACGGCCTGACCTTCGGCCAGTTCCCGACGGCCCCACTCGTCGATCACGGCGCAGACAGCGGCCCGCTCCTCCGGCCCGAGGATGCCGCTCCAGCGATCGGTCACGAGCACTCGACGAGTCGGCCGGCGGTGAGATCGCCGTAGATCTCACGCAGGAGATGAGCGGCCCGCGCCCACGTGTAGCGCCGCGCCCGTAGGACCGCACCGGTGCTGAGGCGTTCGGCCAGCAGCGGCTCGGCCAGGATCTGGCGGACCCAGGCGGCGAAGGCCTCGGGGCTCGGCTCATCGACCAGGAAACCGGTCCGCCCGTGATCGATGAGACTGCGGAGGCCGCCGACGTCGGACGCCACCACCGGCGTCCCGCACGCCGCGGCCTCGAGCGCCACCAGGCCGAAGGACTCGGATCGGCTCGGGACCAGGCAGACGTCGCTGGCCCGGTAGTAGGTCGACAGAAGCTCGTGGGCCTGGGGAGGGACGAATACCACCCGACCGGCGAGTCCGAGCTCCTCCACCAGCGCCTCCGTCCTGGCCAGCTCGGCCTCTCCCTGCGGCCCGCTGGGCCCACCCACGATCACCAGCCGGGCGTCGGGGTGGTCGCCCCGGAGGGAGGCCAGGGTGCGGACCGCCACCGCCACACCTTTCAGGGGTTGGATCCGACCGACGAAGAGGAGCAGCGGTCCCCGCCGGGGAAGTCCGAGGGCACGACGGGCCTGGGTGCGGTCCCCGGGGCCGAAGAAGGCGTGGTCCACGCCGGGGGCCACGATCCGGATCCGGGTGGGGTCGGCGCCGTAGAGCTCGGAGATCTGGGTCGCCTCCACCGAGCAGGAGGCCAGGACGGTGTCCGAACACCGGATGATGGTGGCCTCGGCCTCGGCCCGACGATGGGGCTCGTCCGCCTCGACCTCCTCCGGGCTGGCCTCGGCCTTGACCCGGTCCAGCGTGTGGAAGGTGGAGACGAGCGGCAGGTTCAGCCGGTGCTTGATGATGTGGCCGGCCAGGCCGCTCAGCCAGTAGTTGGCGTGGACGGCATCGAAGGGAACATCCCACTCCGTACCCAGACCTTCGGAGGCCTGCATGGCCTTCAGCACCCCGTCGGCGAACTCGTCGACCACGTGAGGCAGGGCCTCTTTGGCCATGGGCGCCGGCGGGCCGGCCGAGATGTGGTGCACGCGGAAACCGGGCTCGATGTCGACCACGGCGGCCAGGTCGTCGGACCACGCCCGGGTGAAGACGTCACAGGCCACCCCGGTCCGGGCCAGCGCCGAGGACAGCTCGCGCACGTAGACGTTCATGCCGCCCCCGTCCCCGGTGCCCGGTTGGGCCAGGGGCGAGGTGTGCAGGGAGAGTACAGCCAGACGCCTCATCGCCCTCGGGAGCCTACCGGCCGGCCCCGGTCAGCCGGCGAGCGGGGTGGATCCGTTGGCTTCCGGGGCCGAGACTGCACCGGTCGGCCCGCTGGCCTGGGACGATGCCGGGACCGCTTCGGCCGGGGTGCGGTTGAGGTCGGCGGCGGCCTGATCCTCGTTCTCGTGGCGGAACGAGAGGTAGATCCGCATCATGGCCTGGCGCTGCTCTTCGGTCAGGTGATGGTCGGCGAAGATGTGCCGGGACAGGTCGGTATCACCGTCCGGGCGCTCGAGGATGCCGGCGTGCACATAGAGGGTCTCGGCCGAGATCCGGAGGGCCTTGGCGATCTGCTGGAGGATCTCCGCCGAGGGTCGCCGGAGACCCCGTTCGATCTGGCTCAGGTACGGATTGGAGATGCCGGCCAGCTCCGAGAGCCGCCGGAGCGAGAGACGGGCCGAGCTCCGCTGCTCGCGGATGAACGAGCCGAGCTCGTTCACGAACTGGGCCCCCTCGACGTGGGCCGGTTCTCTCACGACAGGAGGCCGTCGACCGATGCCCGACCGGTCTTGTGGCGCTCGACCAGTTCGGCCTGGAGGGCGTCGATGCGCTCGTGCAGGGCCCGCCGGTCGGCCGACACCCGCTTCTCGAGCACCTCGAGGCGGCCGGCCACGTCCGACAGTTTGTCGACGTCCATGTCGGCCAGCGTGACGATCTGGTCGGCCCCCAGGATGCCGTCGAGCTCGGCCGTGAGATCGGCCTCCTCGGTGTCGGGTGACAGCAGCTGGGGCAGATGGCCGCTGCCGGCCGGTCGGCCCGGTCCCGAGGACAAGATGCCCGGCAGGTCGTTGACCAGGGAGCCGAGATCTCGCAGCGCGTCCGAACCGGGGTGCTCGAGGTAGGTGTGGACGATGTCCAAGCGGCCCTGGATGAGCTTGCGGAGGTACGACAGGGCCTGCTCGGAATGTTGGCTCTGCGTGCGCATGGACCGGATCTCGGCCAGGGACCACGTCCCGATGTCGTCGAGGTCGGTGCTGCTCGGAGTGCGGCTGGGGTCATCGGTGGGGCTGGGCATCAGGGCCGATCGTACTCCCCCGGCCCGGGGACAGGGCCGCTCCGCCCCATCGGGGCATATCGGTACACGGCCCGACCGACGATGGCCGACCGCGAGACGGGCCCGAATGAGCGGCTGTCGGTGCTGACCTCGGTGGCGTCGCCCACGACGTCGACGGCGCCATGCCGCCCGTCGACGGAGCTGACCCGCTTGATCAGGACACGATCGGGACGCCGCGGATCCACAAGGGCCACCACCTGCCCGGGCCTGGGTCGGAAGGGAGGCACCCACGGCAGCCGGACCACGACCAGGCGGTCGCCGGCCAGCAGGGCCGGGGCCATCGACGCCCCGACCACCTCGACCCGGCGCAGCGGGCGGTACAGCCGGACGAACACTGCCGCCGCGAGCACGGCCAGGGGCCACCGCCACCAGGACCGGCGGGGACGGCCCGGGCCGGGGGCCATCAGCGGGCACCACGGGCGCGGCCCGGAACCCGGGTTCGCCCGCCGACGAAGCTGGGTAAGGTAAGCCGACACGGCACCATGGCCCAGTCTGTACCAGATGCCCGTCCATGACCCTGCGAAAAGGAGTTCCGCTCATGCGTCTCGTCGACCATGTACTCACCGCCCTCGACCGAGTGTCCGCTCCCGAGGAGGCACACGCCCACTGTGACCTCCCTTGCGGTGTCTACGACCCGGCCCAGGCCCGAATCGAGGCGGAGTCGGTCAAGGGCACGATGACCAAGTACAACGACTCCGACGACGAGGCCTTCAAGACCCGGGCCATCATCATCAAGGAGGCACGGGCCGATCTGGTCAAGCAGCACCTGTGGGTCCTGTGGACCGACTACTTCAAGCCCGAGCACCTCGAGAAGTACCCGCAGCTCCACGATCTGTTCTGGAAGGCCACGAAGAAGGCCGGCGAGGCGAAGAAGACCAACGACGTGGCCGTCGCCGACGAGCTGCTGGCCCAGATCGCCGAGATCGACAAGATCTTCTGGGAGACCAAGAAGTAGGTAGGCCCGTTCACGGGTTCTGAGCTGCGACGGAGTGGTAGCTCCCTTCGCTCGGTCCCCACGCGCTCCCTCAGGACTTCCAGCATGGCGTCAACGGGTGGCGGAGGCGATCCAGACCTGCACAGCACCGGATCGCAGCCTCCGGCGCCCGTTACGCGTCGCGGGTGACCATCCGCCAAGCGCCCAGCACTGTCCATACGACGACCCATCCGACCAGGACACACACCGCGAACGTCGTCGACTCACTGATGGCCGCTCTCGCTATTCCGTTGTTGTGGCCGCCACCGAAGACCGATGGCAGCCCACCCGGCTCGAAGTGGGTGGCGGCTAGCCCGAGAAGACTTCGTTGCAGGTTCACCACATGGTGGATGGGTGTCTGCGACAGCAAGGGGGTCAGGACCACCTCGAGGACGATCAGCAGGATCACCGGGACCGTGCGTTGCCCCATCAACGATGCCAGCCCCAGTCCCACGAGGAACCCGATGGCCGCATAGAGCTCGATCCAGAGGCCAGTCCTCACCATGAGCGATACCGACGGCGACAGGAACCGACCCGAGTAGTCGGAGTAATTCACGCTCGCAATCTTCTTTGCCGCGTCCTCGATCTGGGCAGGGGAGGCCGCAGGAGAGGTGGGGGCGAGAGCGCCGGGGCCGACCTTGGCGGAGGGACCGTTACCGCCACCACAGGGGACGCTGTTGACCGCTTGGAGGAGGTCCGAGTTCGGACCGATGTTGAATCCGAAGTTGCAGATGACCTCGTCGGCGTGGCCGGCCGCCCACTGCTCCAAGGCGGGCTGGGACAGACCGACGGGCACGTTGACATTGTCGAAGCTGAGCTGGGTCGGTGCTGCGAAGACGCACACGGCACAGACGACGGTGAAGCCGATAGCCACCAGCGGCACGATGATGGCCAAGCCGGCCGGGATCCGGGCCACGTAGAGGGCGAGCCTCGACCGACCGGTCACCACGAGATGGCGGAACATGCCCTCGGTGAGGTCGACTGATCCGGCCGTGCATCCGAGCGTGGCCGCCACGATGAAGCCGAAGATGAACATGACCCCGGCCACCATGCTGGTGAAGATGTCATACCCGCCGGCCGGCCCGTAGGAGTGGGGGGCCACGGCGTGGGCCACGAGTCGCACCGCGAGAAAGACGGTCGGGATCCCGATGTTGACGGCAACCAGGACGATCATCAGTCCCCGTCGCCTTCTGAGCTCCATGAACCGGGTGGCGATCATGGCGCCGGTGGGCACCCACGATCCTCGGTGGTCGCTGATCCGACCACGTGCGTCCGGAGCGGCCGGACCGGGAGGCGGGGCGTCGGCGACGGTGGCGATGCTCATGGGTCCACCCCCAGACGCGTGGTCACCTCGAGGAACCAGGACTCGAGTGAGGCGTGTACCTCCTGGAGGCGGTAGACCGAAATGCCCCCGTCGACCAGCAGTCGGTTTACTTCGGCCACCACCTCCCGATCGGTGCCGGGGGCCAGACCCAGGCGAAGGCCGTCGGGGCCAACCTCCACGCCTGTTCCCCATGGCGTGCCGGCCAGCAGTGTGCCGGCCCGGTCGGGGGTGGAGCACTCGATCTGGAGTTCGAAGGCCGAGTCGGCCAGCAGACCGGCGATCGGACCCTGGCGAATGACCTTGCCTCGATCCACGATGGCCACGGCGTCGCAGGTGCGTTCGACCTCGTCCAGTAGATGGGACGAGAGGACCACGGTGCGGCCCTCGGCTACGAGCGAGGTGATCATCTCGCGCATCTCGAGCATGCCGCCCGGGTCGAGTCCATTCATCGGCTCATCCAGGATGAGCAGCTGGGGATCCCCCAGGAGACAGGCGGCAACGCCCAGGCGCTGGCGCATGCCCATCGAGTACTTGGACACCTTGTCGTCGGCCCGCTGGCTCATTCCCACACGTTCGAGCGAGGCGTCGATGCGTTCACGCGCCGCTGGTTCCCGGGCGGCGGCCAGGATCTGGAGGTTCTGGCGGCCGGTGAGATGCCCGTGGAATCGGGGCTCGTCGACGATGGCTCCGATCCGCGCCAAGGCCTGGGCACGGTGGCGGGGAACCGGGTAGCCGAGCAGGGACATCGACCCGGCGTCGGCCTGTGTCAGCCCCAGCAGCACACGGATGAGAGTGGTCTTGCCGGCGCCGTTAGGCCCCAAATAGCCGAATGCGCATCCCCGGGGGACGAGCAGCTCGACCCCGTCCACGGCGGTGTTGTCCTTGAACCGCTTGGTCAGCCCGTGGGTTTCGACGGCCCACTGGCTGTCCGAAACCCTCCCGGTGTCCACCTCATCGGCGGTGATGGCGCTCACGCTTTCCCCTTTGATCGGTGGTCAGCGGAGGAGCGTCGTCGTCGATGAACGGCTCATGGTCACCGCAATACGAGCGGTCCCGATGCCGGCCAGGACCAGGCCGGTCAGCATCATCGATCCGAGTACGATCATGGCCGCCGGTGCCGGCGACGTCGGCGACCGGGGCACCAGGGTTCCGAAGAACCAGGGGGCGTGGATGGCCGTGCAGACCCACCAGGTGAGCGCCCCGGCGAAGATCACGACGAGGACCGCTGCCATGGCGATTGCCAGCACGCCGAGGAGTCGGGTGACCTGTCGGGAGAGCCGGAGGCGGTACACGAGAGCGACCGCAGTGGCGCCGCACACGGCGAGGGCGCCGACCACCAGCAGCCCACCGACGAGAGCGGACGCCCTCAACGCCAGCGGAGCGGTGGCGTTCGACGACGGGCCCAGGTGACGGTTCCAGGACACGACCACCACCGAGGCGACTGCGGCCACGGCAACCGACACGGCCGCCGGCCGGGCCAGCGCCCACTGCGGCTTCCATCCCTCGGACCGGATGAGGTCGACGAGCGCCGGAAGGGTGAGGAGACCGGCCACGAGCAGGATGAGGAGACCGGCAACGGCGGCGAGCCGGACCGCAAACATCGCAGCGGCCGGGAGCCAATAGTCGTGCCGGGGCATGGCCAGTGGCCAGTGCTCGGAGTACTTGGCGAACGCGGAACCTGCGACGACGAAGACCCCCCACGCCAGCAGCACGAGAATCGACGCGCCACGGATCCGCATATCCGGGTCGCCCGATGTGCCGATGATCCCTCCGGTTCGGAGGCGCTCGACCGAGCCGGACCGGATCATCGACAGTCGTGCCGTCATCGGGATGTGGCCGTCCCCGTAGCGGTCCGCGAGATACTGCGCAAGGTCGTCGCCGTACCGATCCCGCCACGCACGTGGATACCACTTCAGTGCGCGGGAACGGTTGCCGTCCGGGTCCATCACGCCAGCCGTCCGTTCAATAGGCCCAGGCGATGAGTGCCGACGTCCACGACCTTACGCATCTCGCGCATGGCCTCGCTGAGCTCAGCAGAGCCCGCAGCCGTCACCCGATAGGGGCGACGACGCTCGACCTCGGGGAGCGCCTCGATCAGGCCCCGGTCCTCCAGGCGGGCAATGGCGCCGTAGAGGGCGCCGGGACTGAGCTGGACCCCGGCGAACTGTTGGATGTCCTGCGACAACGCATAGCCATGCTTCGGCCCCTCGGCCAGACTCGTCAAGATCAGCAGTGGTGGGTCGTTCACCCGACGGAGTCCGATCGCCTTTCTCGCCTTGCCCATGCTGACGTTATAGTACTTTTCACGTAGTAACGCAAGGAGTAGCAGTCAACGGTTGGGCTACGGGCCGAAGCGACCGCCTGAGCCCTGCGGTACGCCGGCGCCGGACGCACGTCAGACGATCGGGCCCTCGGCCAACCGTCAGGCCGCCGCCCCGTCCAGCTTCTTGACCCACGACCGGAGATCGGCGGCGTCGACCGCCCCGATGGTGTGGCCGACCACCCTTCCCTCGGCGTCGATGAAGAACGTCTGGGGCAGCCCGTAGAGGCCGTAGAGGCCACTGGTCACTCGGAACGTCGGATCCACCCCCACCGGATAGGTGATCCCCGCCCTCTGCACGAAGGGCACGGCGTTAGCCGGCGGATCGTTCACGTCGACGCCGACGAACCGCACCGGAGCGCCCTTGGCCTGCTCGGCCGCCGCCGCCTCGGCCAACAGGGGGGTTTCCTTCTGGCAGGGGGTGCACCACGAGGCGAAGAAGTTGAGGATCACCGGGTGGTGGGCGTCCTCGCCGAGGGCGTCGAGGTCGACGGGGGCGGTCCCGGTGAGCGGCGACAACGAAAAGCCCGGCGCCCGGCTTCCGATGGGCACCTTGGGTCCCGACGACCCATGGCCCGGCTGGTGGCCGAGCTCGACGAGAAGCAGCACGGCGAGGACGAGAGCGATGACCGAGCCGATGACGAGCGAGCGCACCGCCCGCGGCCGGCGCGGTGGGACGGGTGGAGGAAGAGCCGGGTTGACCGGGGGCGGGATCCTTCCGCCCGAAATCCGGTCCTCGGAGCGGCTGGCTCCGGTCGTGCTGCCATCGCCCGAGGTCGAGCCGGAGGTCGAGCCGGAGGCGGAAGACCCGGACGGTTCTGGATCGGACGGCTCGGGCGACCCGGATGCGGTCTCGGTCAATGCTTGGTGAAGACGTCGACCGCCATCAGTACGAACAGGAGGGTGAGGTAGGTGATCGAGTAGCTGAACAGCTGCATGGCCGCCGCCGGGGTCTGGCGCCTGAGGAGCCGGACGGCCATGGCCACGAACACCACCCCCAGCACCGAGGCCGACACCACGTAGACGGGGCCGAGCCGGCCCACCACCGCCAACAGCAGGGACACCCCCACCAGCAGCACGCTGTAGAGGACGATGTCACGGGCGGTTCGCTTCAGGGTGGCCACCGCCGGCAGCATCGGCACGTTGGCGGCCCGGTAGTCGTCCTGGTACTTGACGGCCAGGGCCCAGAAGTGGGGCGGGGTCCACACGAAGATGATGGCGAACATGACCACCGGGGTCCACGACAGGCTGTCGGTCACCGCCGCCCATCCGACCAGGACCGGCACCGCGCCGGCGGCCCCCCCGATGACGATGTTCTGGCTGCTGGTCCGCTTGAGCCACAGCGTGTACACGAAGACGTAGAAGAGCGTGGCCGAGATGGCCAGGGCCGCCGACAGCAGGTTGACCCAGGCCCACAGCTCCACGAAGGCGGCGACCTCGAGGGCGATGGCGAAGACGAGGGCGGCCCGGGGGGTGACCGCCCCGGTGACCAGCGGCCGCTTGGACGTCCGGTGCATGAGCTTGTCGATGTCCCGGTCGACGAACATGTTGATGGCGTTGGCGCCCCCGGCGGCCAGGGCCCCGCCCAGCAGGGTGGCGGCCATCAGCCCCGCCGGCGGAAGGCCTCGCTGGGCCACGATCATGGTGGGCAGCGTGGTGATCAGCAGCAGTTCGATGATGCGCGGCTTGGTCAGGGCGATGTAGGCGCCGACCCGCGACCCCCAGGTGGGCCGGGCGGACGGGACCACCAGGGACATAGCCATCAGCAGGCTCGAGAGGCAGACCGTCGGCGGGGGGACAGCACGGGGTTAGGCGAAGAGGACCATGACGAGTGCCAACACGCAGGTGGAGATGGCGATCCAGGTGGCGAACATCCGGGTCAGCCGGACCTGGTACCAGTGACCATGGTCGAATCGCCCCATTCGGGCACGGTTCCACAGCGCGAAGACCAGAAACGTCAGGAGGAGCAGGTGGCCGAGGGTCGACCCCATGAAGAAGATGAAACTCGAGGCGTAGGAACCGTCGATCGTGGTGAACGGCAGCTTTCCGAACTGGATACATTGGACCACCACGGCCGCCAGGAGGAACAGGAGACCGAGCGCGGCCGTGCCGCCGATGACCCCGCGCTTGGCCTGCCGGCGGGAGACGACCTCCGCCCGCCAGACGAAGAGCGCCGCGATCACGGTCAACCCGGCGATGGTCAAGGTGTACGCCGGGTTGGCCTTGGCTATCTCGCTGGTGATCGGATTGCCCAGTCCGTCCGTGCAGGGGCTGGCCTTGGTGCAGGCTGCCCCTCGCCACATCCCGTTGGTGTTGAGCGCCCGCAGGTAGAACCAGAAGAACAGCTCCATCAGCAGGAACACCAGGTCGCCGCCGATGAACAGCCAGAGGGCCAGCCGTTCCTTGAAGTGACGCTGCTCACGGGTCTCGTGGTGGCCGGCGACCGCCTCGACGCTGCGACCGTCGTCCTGGGGATCCTCCTGGGGCTCTCCGTGCTCGGTGGCGGTGACGGTCACAGCACCTCACCTCCGGTGACGGGACGGTCGCTCGAAAGTGTCGGCACCAGCTCGCGGTCCGGATCGGGAATCTCCACTTCGACGCCGTCGGGTTCGGGCTCCCCGAATCCGTACGGATCGGACGTCACCACCGGATCGACCAAGAAGTTGGCCAGTGGCACAGGCGTGGGCACCTTCCACTCGAGCGACTTCGCGTGCCACGGATTGGCCGGTGCCGGTGTTCCATGGGTCCAGCCGTTGATGAGGCAGTAGAGGAAGAGGAGGAACCCGAACATCAAGAGATAACCGCCGACACTCGTCACCTGGTTGGCCCGCAGGAAGATCGGGTCGTAGAACGCGACCCGACGCGGCATGCCTTGGAATCCCTCCCAGAACTGACCGAAGTAGGTGATCTGGATGGCGATGGCGATGAACCAGAAGGCAACCTTGCCGATCCGTTCGTTCAACATCTTGCCCGTGATCTTCGGAAACCAGTAGCACAGACCGGCCACCGCGGCGATCATGGCCCCTCCCAACAGCGTGTAGTGGAAGTGGGCGGTCACGAACATGTCACCGTGGAAGAAGTTGTCGGCCGGAACGTCCGAGAGGTAGATCCCGGTCACGCCACCGATGATGAAGTTCCACAGGAAGAGGTACACGAAATACATCGGCAGTCGGGTCCAGATGCTCCCCTTCCAGATGGTCCCGATGATGCACAGGAAGATGATGCCGGTGGGTATGGAGATCAGCTCGGTGGTGACCATGAAGGGACCGGCCAGGTCGGGAGCCCACCCGGTGGTGAACATGTGATGGGCCCACACCATCAGCGACAGCGCTGCCACCGCGGTGAAGGCGGCGATGGTCACCTTGTAGCCGAACAGCGGCTTTCGGGCGAAGGTGCTGGCCACCTCCAACATGGCTCCCACCGGCGGGATCAGGATGATGTAGACCTCCGGATGACCGAAGATCCAGAAGGCGTTCTCCCACAGCCAGCCGGTGCCGCCCTGGGCGGCCACGAAGAACGAGGTGCCGGTGACCCGGTCGGTGATCATCGCCGTGAAGGCGATCAGCAGCGCCGGCATGGCGTAGATGCTCAGAGCCGCCCCGACCATCGAAGCCCAGGTGAAGATGGGCAGCCGACCGAGCGTCATTCCCCTGGCCCGCATGGTGAAGATCGTCACGATGGTGTTGATCCCGGACACGGTCACGGAGATCACGAAGACGATCATCGTCATGCAGAACGCGTCCATGGCCGCCGGCGCCTGCACCGACAGCGGAGCGTAGGTGGTCCAACCGGCGTCCACTCCCCCGAGGACGAACGTGGCCAGCAGCGGCGGTACGGCGGAGACGACCACCCAGAAGCTCATGGCGTTGAGCCTCGGAAAGGCCATGTCCTTGGCCCCGATCATGATGGGCATGATGAAGTTGGTGAACGGACCGGTCACCATGATGATGGTGGCGATGATCATCAGCATCCCGTGGACCGAGACGATGGCGTTGTAGGAGTTGGGCGACAGGAAGGTGGAGTGGGGCGTGATGAGCTGGGTGCGCATCATCATCGCCAATGTGCCGCCGATGGCGAACAGCGTTATCACCAACACCAGATATTGGGTTCCCACCACCTTGTGGTCAGTGCAGAACTTCCAGTAGCGGGACTTCCCCTGGGTCACGCCGGCGGCATACAGCTCGTCCTCGTAGCTCTGATCGTGTCCGAGCATCCATCGGAGTGGGGCATTGAACGTGCCCACGCCGATGTTGAACCCGAGGACCCACCCGACCATGGTGACCGTGACCACCATGTCGGATCCCCAGTTGGAGCCCTGCAGCGTCTTGTGCGCAACGAACCAACCGACGAATCCCAGCACGATGCCGGCGATCAGACCGGTCAGGGCGTTCTGCCTCCGGTAGAGGCCACCGGCCGCCTGGCTGAGGGGCGTGTCTTCGAGGAGGACCGGAGGAGCTTCGGCAATCGTCACGTTTGTACCCTTTCGCTACCGCTCCCCGCCGAGGCGGGGCACTGTGGCGCAGTGATCGAGGAGGACCGTGGGCGTCTCATGTCGGTGCCGACGTGTCCGCCGCCTCGGCGGCCTTGGCCACCGGCACGCCGTGGCCGTGCAACCAGACCGCGAACTTCTGCGGCGTGACCACAGCCCCCGACGCATACATGAAGGAGTGGTACAGACCGCACAGCTGGCTGCATCGCACCGTGAATCCGCCCAGCTTGTCCGGTGTGGCCTCGATGACCGTGGTGGTATTGGGGTTGGCGTCGACCTGCACGCCGAGGGCGGCGGGCCAGAAGCCGTGCGTGACGTCCACCGAGGTGACCAAGAACTCCACCGGACGGTTGATGGGTAGGACGAGGGACCGGGTCTCCACGTTGTCCGCACCCGGATAGGAGAAGGTCCAGAGCCACTGCTGGCCGGTGACGTCGACCTGGAGGGCATCGGGATGGGTCGTCTGTTCGGCGGTGAACTCGCCCAATCCCCACACGAGGAGAATGATCACCAACACCGAGGAGGCTGCGACCCACAGCGCCGTCATGGGAGCGTCGCCACGGAGGGACGGTCCATCCGGTGGAGGTTCGTCGCTGTTCCCAAAGCCGCGGGCCCTCCAGCCGAGCAGACTGTAGAGGCCGACGGCGTAGACAAAGGCGGCCACCGGGGCGGCCAGGACGGTGAACAGCACGATGGTCTGCCACACCTTCGTCCCCTGCGTCGACAACATGGTCGGGAGGAGATGGTGCGGGGCGTAGGCGCCGATGAGTACCCCGACGGCGGTCATGGCCAGCCAGATGATGAAGATCTTTCCCCCGGCCCGGGAGAAGAACGGCTTCAACTCCGGAGGCGGATCGGCTCCGTCTTCCTCCAATCCGTGCTCCTCAGACGACATGTATGAATCCCGACATGAATCCGAAGGCCGACATCGGTCCGCCGAAGCCGGCGATCTGTGTGCCGCAGGGGAACTCACAGTTCCAGGCGTATGTCCCCTTGGCACCGGACACGAAGCTGAACGCCACCGACTCGTACTGGCCGTTGTCCGTCTGACTGTCGCCGGGCACCGCCGGGAACGGCACGCTCAGGAAGAAGCCCGGATCGGTCCCCGGTATACCGCGCACGGTGAACGTGTGACCAACGTTGTTGGGGTCGACGGAGTGCACCACCTTGCCGTTGACGATGGCCACGTCGCCCACGGTTCCGCGTACGGTGGCAAAAAACGGGTTGTTGAGAGCGCCACCCGAGTCGTACTGACGCACGGTCACGGTCACGAGGGCGTGGGCGGGGATCTGGAACTGATTGGTGGGCCCGTACGCCGGCCAGCCCGGATTACCGCTCGGATGGATCGGTGCTCCGTTCACCATGCCGGTGGAGTCCGGATACGTGTTGAAGGCCAGGTTGACGTGTTGGAGCGTCCTTCCGTCGACCACCGCCGTGCCGGCCGGCGTAGCCACCAGCGTTCCCGCCGGCGGCTTGTAGTACTGGGAGTGGAAGAGAAGACCCACGACGCCAAGGGCGACCAGTGCGATGACCACGGTCAGGATCAGGCCGAGCGGGCGGGGTTTGCCGACCGCCGGAGCGTCCGGTGCTTCGGGAACGGCGGGTGCGTCAGTGGACGCATCTACCCCCTCCGGTGTGTCGGCCATAGGTGAATCCCCCTTCGGCGACGTACTCCCCGGAACATTTGCACTGCGGATGCAGCCCAAACCCGAATAGGGCGGAGCGTAGTGACTCTTCGTCTGCTTGTCACGCACTACTTTCGAGCGGCGGAATTCCGCACGAAGTCTCGACTTCCGGGCGAAGCAGCCGGCCAGGCGCTCAGATGCCGGTTTGCCGGGTCGAGAACGGGTTGAACCAGGGCTCCGGCCGCGGCGGCCCGGGCGATACCGTGGGTCCATGGAGCGGGGAGATCCACCACTTTGGTTCGGGAAGAAGGAGGGGGGCCTCAGAGTGGCCGCCCTGACCTGGCAGGGCCGAGCCGCCACTTTCTTGTACTGCGTGCTGGTCCTGGTGGCGATCGTGACCTACTCCCAGCTCACGCTGACCTTGTTCGTCGTGGCCTTCTACACGGTCGCATTTGTGCTGCTCGTGGCCTACAAATCGGACCTGATGGAGAACTGGCCACCCGGCTCCTGACCCAGGCGGCTCGACCCGGACCGCCGCATCGCCGAGTCGGGCGGGCGACCCCAACTGGCAATCGGCTAATTGTCGGACTGGGCCAGATTGAACGCGTCGGCACATCCCTGGACCCACTGGGCCGGGTCGTCATGGGCGGGTCGTCCGCCCGGCCCGACCTCTTCGTCCCTGCAGGCCTGGGTGGAGGTGACCGACGAGTCGCCGTAGGCCGTGTACGCCGCCCCTCCGGCCGAGTAGCCGTCCCGGTAGGACTGGCTCTGACCGGCCAGCGAGGCGAACAGCGAGGCGACCACGGCGATGGTGACGATGGCGATGACCAGGGCCCCGGAGATCACGATCCGTCGACGGCCCTTGTCGGTCGCCCACGCCCGGCGCAAGGCCCGGGCCGCTCGAGCCCCGGTTTCCGTTCCGGTCATGTGGCCCTTCGGTTCTGGGGCGCCATCCATCGCTCCCCTTCCCGGTGCTTCGACGCTCTCCGACTCCTCCGATGGTAGCCACCCGTGAGGGAGCGGGACGAGCCCTCGGCTGGACGGTGAGGCAATCCCCGTCGGGCACACCGCTCGGCGTCTGAGGGTGGCGGTAGGGTGGCCGGAGTGGAACAGGTCGAGTCCCGTGACGCCGTCCCGACCAGTCAGCAGCCGGTACGGCTGACCGGAAGGGATGCGTTCTGGCTCCACTTCACGCTTGACCGCCGGGCTCATCGTCTGCTGCGGCGCCTTCGCCTTCGAGCTGGGCGGGCCCTGGGGGGACACACCTTCAGCTGGATGTACGTCTTCGAGTGGCCCCTCTTTGCCGGCTTCGCCGTCTACATGTGGTGGAACCTCCTGCAAGGGAACGACCGGGTTCGTCGACCGTCGGGCCAGCCGTCCGGCGCCGGGCCAGCCGTTGCCGACGAGGAGCTCGAAGCGTGGAACCGATACGTCCGCCACGTCGAGGCCGACGGAGAGCCGGACACGGGCCAGCCGGGTCCGATTCAGACCCGGCCCAGCGCGCGCTCCAGGGAGGCCGACACCCCGCCGTCCGTTCCATAGAGCCGATATCCCACGAGTACCAGCGCCGGGATGGCCCAGAAGTCCCCGCATATCCAGAGGATTCCCGCCGCGTAGCGCTGATCCCGGAGGGCGGCCACGGGTCCGTCCATCACGATGTTCATCGAGTACCAGGGGGCCTTGGTGAAGATGGACATGGCCATGGCCAGGACCAGCATCTCGAAGGCCGTCACGACGATCGCCCCGATCTGGATCCTCGTGGTTCCTCGTGGCCCCCAGGGGTGGGACGGCAGGATGATGCGCCAGAACAACAGGCCAACGACGAGAAAACTGGGCGCCATCAGCCAGTTCATCACCCAGTCACGGCTGGCGGCCCAGTCGAAGACCACGGGTAGGTGCCAGACGACCATCACACCGTTGAAGAGGAGGATGGCGACGACGGGGTTGGTCAACACGGCCCAGAGCCCACGGAGCCCGGCCGTCCAGGGCGAGCGGTAGTAGAAGCGGAGCAGTCGCCGCCGCCTGTCGACCGGAAGGGCGAAGAGCAGCGGCACCCAGGGAGCGCCGATGATCAGCAGAGGTGGAAGGTAGAACATCTCCAGTACGTGGAGCACCATGTGGATGCTCAGCCAGGCCATGGCCCACCGATCCAGCGGACCCGAGACCACCACGATGAGCCCGGTCAGTCCGGCGGAGAACGCCCAACTACGCCGGCGCACAGCCCAGCGGTGCTCCGGGGCCTGCCGACGGGCCAACCGGCGCAGTCCGACCTCGTAGGCGATCCCCACCGCCAACGCCACCAGTGCGATCGGCGTCACTTGCCAGTTGGGAGGCAGCTGCATCGTCCCGTCCTTCTCTGTCGAGGTCGAGGCTATCCCGGTACCGCCCCGACACCAGGCCGGCACTCGGATGGCGTGTCGGCGTGCGGTGCGGTCAGTCGGGACCGAACCCCCCGAGGCGGTAGCATCGCGCCTGTGAGCTCCGGCGACGGCCAAGTTCCACGTTGCTTCAACCCCGGGCCCCTGCCCCGTTCCGGAACGGGGGCCGTCGACCGGGTCCCCGTTCCGGTCCGCAGGAGCCCCCCGGACCATCCCGCCCGAGTAGGTCGACGAGGTCACCCCGACCGGTCCGGCGGCAGACATCGATGAGTCGTCGGTGATGGCCGTCGCATCGGTCGACCCGCTGGGGTGGGACTTCCACGCCACCACCTGGGCGATCATGGTGATGGCGGTGTCGCTGACCATCGTCGGGCACCGGCAGCTGCTGCGCTCGGGTAGGCGCCCGATCCGCTGGTCCCGTCACCAGATGGGGCTCTTCGCCGGTGCGGTCACGACACTGGCACTCGCGCTGACCTGGCCGGTGGCTGATCTGGCCGCCCACTGGTCCCTCACGGCACTGGTGTTCCAGCGCCTTCTGCTCGTTCTGGCCGTTGCTCCGATGCTTCTGCTCGGGCTGCCGCATGACCTCCTCGAGTGGGCGACCCGTCCGGCCATCGTCGACGCCGCTCTCGTCCGAATCTGCCGACCGCCGGTGGCGATCGTCACGGTCACAGTCCTGCTGGTCGGATCGATGGCCCCCGCCCTGGTCCAGACCGAGGCATCGTCACCTCTCGTCCGGGGCTTGCTCTACGTCATCGTCCTGGTGGCGGGCCTGGTGCTCTGGCTGCCGGTCCTGGGCCGGGTGCCCGGCATACCCCGGTTGAAGCCCATCGTTCGGTTCGGCTATCTGGCCGCGCAAGGAGTCGTTCCCGCCTTCTTGTCGTTCGTACTCATCCTCTCGCCCCGCCCCCTGTACGGGACGTTCGCCGGGTCGCGGACGGCCATCGATCTCCGTCCTCTCAACGATCAGCAGATTGCCGGCTTCGTTTCGAAACTGGCGATGCTCCTCGTGCTGCTCAGCGTAGGAACGTTCTTCCTGCTCCGGACGGACGAGGAACTGAGCACCGACGATCCGCTCGTCTGGGCTGACGTCCAGCGGCAGTTCGAGCGGGCCGACCGTCAGGGTGGCTCCGGGTGATCGACGGGTTCGGGCCGCGCCCGCCGTCCGGGTAGGAACCGGGCCGCGGAATCCGCCGGACACGGAGGGCGTGTTCAGTTGGACGAGCCATACTGGATCGCCACCCGTAGTTGTTGGACCCGGGTCCATCCGCCGCCGACCAGCCCGTAGACCGACAACGTGGACCCGGCCGGGGCCAAAGCGTCGTAGCCACCCACGGGGGTGGCCGTCACGGTGGTGGTGCCTGACGGCGGTGGGGGTAAGGGTCGCCAGTGCGAGCCCGCCGGGGTGAGTGTCGACGACGAACGGGCCGTGCCCCGGCCTCGGGCGGTGACGACGAAGCCCCCGGCAGCGGTGACACCGGTGGACAACAGCGAGGACCCGTTCAGTGGGAGGGCGGCCGATACCGTCCAGGTGCGCAGGCCGTCGGTGCTCCACATGCCGAACAGCCGGGCCGCCGGGCCGCTGCCGGTACTGACCAGGGCCGCCGTTCCCGCCGAGGTCTGGTCGAGACGGACCACCTGGGTGGACCCGCCGTCGGCCCCGGGGATGTCCGGTCCGGTGAACATCCATCCGGTGGAGGACGACGCGAACAGGCCGACCCTGCCGCCCCGGGTGCAGGAGGCCCCCACCACGGTGCTGCCGTCGGCATCGATTGTCACCGCGGTGAGGGAACGGAGGTGGCAGCCGGCGGCGGCCGGCTGCCGGCGTAGCGCCGAGGCCGTCGTCACCGGCGTCCACGTCGAGAGGTCCCCGGTCCCGGCCACCACCTTTCCCCCGGCCGTGGACAGCAGGGCCAGGGGCTTGTCTCCCTCGACCAGGGCGTCGGGCACCGGGGACAGGCCGGCGGGGAGAACTCCGGGCTGCCAACTCGAGCCCTGGTCGGAGGTCCGGGCCAGGGGTGAGTACAAGAGGTCCTGGGAGGGCCCGAATCCGGCCAGGACGGTGGTAGGTAGCGCCGACATCACCAACCCACCGTTGCTGGCCACACCGGGCGGGGTGCCCAGCTGCCACGAGGCGGCACCGGTAAGGGCCAGGAGCTGCCAGAACGTGTTGAGCGGGTCGTCGAGATGGCCCATGGCCAGGGTGGCCCATGTGGTGGTGCCCACCACCGTGGAGCTGGTGAGCGGGATGGCCGGGCCCACCGCGGCCGGGCCTCCGCCGGCGTCCGGCGAGTGCGGGGAGGTGCAGCCGGCCAGGAGCCCGGTGCCCAGGACCGCGACACCGAACGTCGTCAACAGCCGCCGTGCTCCGAAGGGGCACCGGCCGGGTCGACGTAATGGGGACGTCACGAGTGGACGACGTCGCTGATCTGGCCGGTGAGCTGGCCCACGAACGAGGACCCCTCGGCGCTACCGTCCCCGGGGTCGGCATTGAGGATCACACGCGTCCGGCCCTGCCTGTCGATCAGGTAGAGGATGTCGCTGTGGGCGACCATGCTGCCGGCCGGTGAGACCTCGGTCTGGACCCCGTACTCGTTCCAGACCTGGTGGAGTTGGGCCAGTGACCCGGTGAGATAGGTCCAGTTGACCACATGATCGAGCCCCTCCTGCCGGTCGAAGGCGGCCGTGAGGGCCGTGGTGTCGTACAGCGGGTTGTTGACCACGGCCACCATCTCGACGTTCCGCGCCTGGGCGCCGAGTTGCTCGTCGGCCAGCCGGAGGTCCTGGGCGATCACCGGGCAGTCCGAAGTGCAGACCGGGTCGAGGAAGGTGAGCACCACGGTCTTGCCTTTCAGGGAGGCCAGAGAGACGGTCTGACCGCTCGTGTCGGTCAGGGCGAAGGGCGCCGACGGGATGTCGACCACGTCGGGCTCTCCGTTGGCCGCTTCGATGAGCAGGGGGTCGGCGGTGGGATTGGTGGCGGCCAGCGCCATCGGGGCCGCGCCGAAGAACACGATGACCACCGCCCACACCGCCACCAGCCAGCGCAGGAGATGGTTGGGGTTGAGACGGTCGAGCCAGCCGGCCACGCCCGGCGGCGTGGGGGCCGCCTCCGGCCGGGCGATCCCGGCCGCCTCCGGCTGCGGGTCGGTGTGGGTGGCCGGGACCGGGACCCGAACCACGGCCAGGTAGCCGCCGGCGAAGACCAGGGCCATCGGGATCATCGAGTTCGGATCGGTGCCCAGGCCGCCGAAGAAGCCGAAGTCCTGGATGAGGACCCAGGTGGCCAGGCAGAAGACGGAACCGATGATCACACCGACCCGGACCACCCGGATGTTGCTGCTCAGGAAGGCGGCGCCCACACCGACCAGCAGGACCACGATGACCATGTTCACCAGCCATGCGTGACCGGCCTGGAACGACCCGAAGGAGCGGACCCACGAGGCGAAGACCGACGGCTGCGACACCCGAGACATCTGCCTCACCGCGGTGGTGAGCGGGCCCGGGGCGGACGAGGGGTGAGCCTGGCCGGACCAGAAGCCCCGACCGGGCCATGCCTGCAGGACGCCCACGATCACGAAGAAGGCCCCCATGACCCGCAGGAGACGCTTGCCCAGGCGGGGCGACTCCCACGACGCCTCGGGTAGGGCCACCAGCACCCCGGCCACCACGTAGAACAGCACCCCGCCGGGCAGCCCGAACAGCCAGCTGCTGCCATGGGCGAAGATGCCGCCGAAGGCCTCGCCGAATACCCAGACCACCAGGCCCCAGCCCACACTGACTGCACCGGCCGCCCGGGACCAGTAGCCGCGGGGTGCCACCAGAAGGAAGACCCCGATGCCGACCTGGATCCAGACCGTAGCCGCCGCCGCCGAGACCGGGTGGTTCGACCAGATGGTGGTACCCACACTGACCAGGTGCCGGACCCACCCGGGGCTGGTGCTGGCCGACGGGGTGATCACCGAACCGGGCAGGCCGAGGGGCATGGCCCGCTGGAGCTGAAGCAGGCCGTCGAGCAGCCAGAGGAGGCCGAAGGTGATCCGGAACATCCGGCGGCCCGCTGGTTCGGGATAAGGCCACTGCCTGGGGGCCGGAGCCTGGCTGGTGCCGGCGGCCACCGCCCGCCGATAGAGCAGACCGCGGGCGATGTTCCAGGCCAGGGCCAGCAGCACCCCCAGCATGACCAGGATGAGCAGCTGGTGCTTGAGGGCGGATTGGAAAGCTGCGTCGATCGTCGGGTTGTCGGTCTGGAGGGCGTGCCCCTTACCTGGCATGTCACAACCGATCTGTTGGGAGCCGCAGCGGGGCGGAGAACGGGCCGTCAATGAGATCGGGCACCGAGGGCCCAGTCGAAGCGATTGTAGGTCCCGTCCATATTCGTGAGTCGTCGCGCCGTCCCGTGCCCACTGGGTCCGACCGGAGCCGGGCGGGCGGGTCGGTCACACAAGATTCACCTGGGCGTCACCGGCCGGCCACCTCACCGCCAGATGGGTTGGTTACGTTTTGTCAGCCGGTCAGTGGAGCGGGTCCAGGTGGACAGCCCACTTCGGCGTGACGAGCGAGCCAGTGGAACCACCACCCACCAACCGAGTGGCCGGCGATCGGCCGTCGTCCCCCGGGTCCGACGGCATCCGGCTCCGTGTCAAGGTGCTGGCGGCGTCGGGAGCGGTCGTGGCGGTCGTGATGGCCCTGGCGGTGGTCGACCTGTCCGGCGCCAAGCCGGTCGGTCCGACCGCTCTCCCATCGAACACTGCGGCCAGCCCAGCTACGACAGGTCCCCCCACCACAACCCCCAGCACGGCGGTGGAAACTCCGACCACGGCGATGGCGGCGGCACCGCCCGACCCGGCCGTGGCCCGCTCGACCGAATCTCCCACCGCGTCTCGTCGGGTCGTCCCGGCCTCCGGCTCCAACCCGACGGCCTCGACTTCGGTGTCGACGAGCGGAGGAAGCATCTCGGCCGACTACGCCTCGACGGCTCCCGACCCACCGTCCGCCGACATCGCGGCCGACCCCAACCTGGCCGGCGCCTGCCGATCACAGGATGTCGCCAGCACCTGTATCGACGCCACCGTCTCGGCCATCGACAACGCCCGGTCCCAGGAGGGGATCGGACCGCTGGTGCTGCCGGCTGACTTCGCCGAGCTCACGACTTCGGAGCAGCTGTTCGTAATGGTCGACTGCGAGCGCGTCGACCGCGGACTGACGCCGATCGCCGGCGAGCTCACCAGCCTCGACCAGGTCGCCACCGACGCGGCACAGGACCAGAGCGACCCTTCGGTGCCCTCGGCGGGCATCACCGGGCTGGCCGTGTCGGCCTGGGCCGGTAACTGGGCACTGACCGAGGGTGTGGGCGACGCCCTCTACGAGTGGATGTACGACGACGGTCTCGGCAGCATCAACATCGACTGCACCGAGACCGACCCGAGCGGGTGTTGGATCCACCGGGACAACATCCTGGGATTCCAGAACGACCTCGACGGGTTCGGTGGCTCCCTGTCATTCGGTGGAGCGGCAGTCGTCACGAGCCCCGCACACGGCCAGGCTCTGGTGTCGGTCACGATGCTGACCACGTGGTCCCCGGACACGACGACCGGGTACTACTACACCTGGGATCAGGCCGTCGAGGACGGCGCCGGGTAGCCCGGTCGGTCCGGAATCTCGTCGACCGGCCCCGAGACCGCGCAGCCGGCACACACCGACGCGGTGGGGTCATCGGCCAGCCGGGCGTCGTCCATCGTCGCGCCGCAGACCCTGCAGATGCGGTACGTGCCGTCGTCCAGGCGGGTGAGCGCCGCCTCCACTGCGTCGAGGATCCGGTCCACATCGTCGATGGTGACCTCGGACGAGTCCGTGGCGTCCTCCACCGTCGCCCCGTCGGCGTCGCCCCAGGGCGGGGCGCTGTTCGGGTCCGTTGCCGGCTCTGTCTCCATGGCGGCCAGCGTATCCCGACCAGGCCGGGTACCCGTAGGGTGGAAGGGTGGTCGCGCCCCCGCCGTCCGATACCCGTCCCGACACCGATGCCGGGGCTGCGCTCACGTCGCTGGTGGGTACCGGGCTGTTGGTCCCGTGCCTCGACGGGGTCGACCGGCCGGCCGTCGAACTGGACCAGGCCGCCTCGACCCAGGCGCTCCCCGAGGCCGCGGCCCGGGTGGCGGAGTTCCTGCCCTGGTACTCGAGCGTGCACCGGGGGGCGGGCTACCGGTCCCGCCGGGCGACCGCCGACTACGAGCTGGCCCGCCGGGCCGTCCTGTCCTTCGCCGGGCGATCACCGGACGGACCGGATGTGGCCATCTTCTGTCGCAACACCACCGAAGCCATCAACCAGCTGGCCTACCGGATGCGCCTCCGGCCCGAGGAGGTGGTGGTCACCACGGTGGTCGAACACCACGCCAACCTGTTGCCGTGGGGGCGGGTGGCCACCCGACGGTACGTCGAGTGCTCCAGGGACGGGACGTTCTCGGTCGAGGCGGTGTGCGGGGCGCTCGATGCCGACGGCCCGCCACCGGCGCTGCTGGCCGTCACCGGGGCGTCCAATGTGACCGGTTGGCTGCCTCCGCTCGACGACATCATCACCGAGGCCCACCGACGAGGCGTGCGGGTGGTGGTGGACGCAGCCCAGTTGGCCCCCCACCGGCCACTCCCGGTAGCGGCGGACTTTCTGGCCTTCAGCGGCCACAAGCTCTATGCCCCGTTCGGCTCCGGTGCCCTCGTCGGGCCGCGCTCCTTCTTCGAGACCGGTGATCCGTTCCTGGCCGGAGGCGGCGCCGTGGACCTGGTGGGTCTGGACGAGGTGATCTGGACGGCGCCGCCGGACCGGGAGGAGGCCGGATCGCCGAACGTCGTCGGGGCCGTGGCCCTCCACGCCGCCGTCGAGGCGATCGGGCGCATCGGCTGGGAGGCCGTGGCGGCCCACGAGCGGGAGCTGGCCAGGAGGCTGACCGGGGGCCTCGCCGCCATAGTCGGGGTCCAGCTCCTCGGGCCCCTCCGCTCGTCGGGGCGCGGGGACGAACCGGTGGAGACGCTGCCGGTGGCCGCGTTCACTGTGGCCGGCATGCACCATGCGTTGGTGGCGGCCCGACTGAGCGCCGAGTACGGGATCGCCGTGCGGCACGGTTGCTTCTGTGCCCACCCTTACGTGGTCCGTCTCCTCGGCCTGTCCGACGAGGCCGTGGGCGCCTATCGGGACGAGGTCCTCCGGGGGGACCATCGGAACGTTCCCGGTGCCGTCCGGGCCAGTGCCGGGCTCGGAACCTCGGGTGAGGACATCGACGCGCTGTTGGATGCGGTGGCCGACCTGGCCGGAGGCGCCCCATCACCCGTTCCCTACGAGCAGGATCCGACGTCGGGTGACTACTTCCCCGTGACCGACCGGGCCGGGTGGCGCGACGCCGGCCAGGAGCCCGGGGCAGCCTGCTCGCGGGGATGAGGACGAGGTCCTCTACCCCGTCGGTGGAACCCGCAGAGCCCGGAACCACACCGTGCGCCGCACCCTGAACCCCATCGACTGGTAGAGACGGACGGCGTTGGTGTTCGAGGCGGCGGCATGGAGGAATGGGAAGTCGCCCCGTGCGGTGGCGGCCGACACCACGGTCCGCACCAAGCGCTCGGCCAATCCCTTCCTGCGATGTTCGGGATGGGTGGCCACTGCGCTGACCTCGGTGAAGCCGGGCGGCCGTAGCCGCTCACCCGCCATGGCGATGAGCTGACCCTGGTGTCGGACGCCGACATAGCCGCCGAACTCGACGGTGCGGATCAGGAACGGGCCGGGCCGGGCCTCGGCCACCAGGGCCAGCATGTCAGGCACGTCGGTGTCCCCGAGCGCGACGAACCCCTGGGCCGATCCGTCGGACTCGACGCTGGACGGGGGTCGTCCGACCACACCGTCACCGACCATCTGGACTCCGGATCCCTCCCACTCAACCGTCCAACCCGGTGGGGGACGGAGGTGGTCCTCACCATTGCCGATGAGCGCGACGGTCTGATCCGCACCTGTCAGTCGGGCCAGATCGGCCCAGTCCAACGGTCCGGGGTCACCGGCGAACGCACCGAACGGAGAAACGGCAGGGTCGAACCGCGCCGCCCTGGACGTGGACGTGCCCAGTGCGCGCTGAGAACCGGCCAGGGCCCACCACACGGGGTTGTCCAGCTCCGTCACCACTCGAATCCCGTCCTGTCCGTCGGACGACAGAGCGGCCATCCACCGACTTCGTCCCAAGGTCGTCGACCGAGGTCACCTTGTCGGTACCTCCGGTTCGTCTCGGTCGAGCGTACCGGTCGCAGGGACCATCGGGGCCGACCCGATACGCTCACGTCGGGCCGTTAGCTCATCGGGTAGAGCAGGGGACTTTTAATCCCAAGGTGGCGAGATCGAGACTCGCACGGCCCACCAAATCTCCAGGTCAGAGGCACGTTCTGACCGATAACTATTCACTTGACTTTCGTTCGTGACTACATTTCCCGATTCACCTCATCAGTTCGCCCGTCTGTCCTTGCAGTCCCAGTAGGATTAACTACTCTAAATAGTAGCCTATAAGTAGTTTTTAGTACTACTCTAAGGACAACATAAGTAGCTACTACTACTGAGGAGCTTGGGATGAGGAGCCCCCGTCGTACCGCGAGAAGACGTCTGGACCAGCGACTCGTTGGCCTCGACCTTGGTCAGCGGCCGCCCCGCGGCTGGGTCCGGGCCATAAGGGAGGCCCTGGGCATGACCACGGCCGAGCTCGGCCAACGGATGGGGATCACCCAGTCACGGGTCAGCCAGATCGAACGGTCCGAGGAGCTCGGCTCCATCCGCCTCGGCACCCTGGAGCGCGCAGCCCAGGCACTCAACTGCCAGGTTCGCTACGTCTTTGTGCCAAACGAGCCACTGGAGGAGATGGTTCAACGCCAGGCTCGCCTGCGGGCGCAGGCCGAGGTCGATGCCGTCACTCACACCATGGCCCTCGAGGATCAGGTACCTGAGCCCGGTGTGCTCGACTCCCTGGTGCAGGAGATGGCCGAGCGATTCGTCGACGAGCGCCACTTGTGGGAGCAGCCCAATGCCCCGGCTCCCCGATGAACACCCCCGGCGATCCACTGCTTCCGCTCGGTGACGGCCACACCCCACTCGATGGCGATGACCGCGAGGGGTTGGAGCTGACCTACGTCACCACCCGCAGCGAACTGAACGAGGCCGAACAGGAGAACATCCTGAGGGCCCGTCAGGGGAGGCGACATCCCACGTTGCAAGCGCTCCTGGACGACAAATATCTGCGCGACCTCCACCGCGCGATGTTCGGCGATGTTTGGGCTTGGGCCGGCTCCTATCGGCGGCTCGAGACATCGATCGGCATCGATCCTGCCCGGATTGCCGTTGGCGTTCGAGACCTTGTGGCAGATACCAAGATCTGGGCCGAGCACGAGGAGCCGCTGTGCGTCGCCGTCCGGTTTCATCACCGCCTCGTGTCCATCCACCCGTTTCCAAACGGCAACGGACGGCATGGTCGTCAGGCTGCTGACTACCTGATGGAGGCACTGAAACAGCCGCCGTTCACCTGGGGGGCAGTTGGCGGCCGGGGCGACGTCGAGGGAACTCGGCGGCGGTACCTTGCCGCCCTCCGTGAGGCGGACAATGGAGATCTTGTTCCGCTCGAGCAATTCGTAGTGAGTTAAAACCACAGTTGGCCAGCCCCGCTTAGGTACATGCGGCCGTGTCGGCGCCCATGGGGTGCTCCGGGAGCCGGTTCCACCCCTGCCACTCAAGACTGGAAACCGCCACCGTGACTGCAACGTGACTACAACTCCCGGCCAAAGCACGCGAAGTCTGATCAGCGCTGAGAACGTGCGTTCAGGCCAAGGTCAATACCGGTCAACCCTGATGAGCCCCGACATCGACCAGCGCCAACTTTTAATCCCAAGGTGGCGAGATCGAGACTCGCACGGCCCACTGAATCTCCAGGTCAGGGCACTTTCTACCGCAAGCTCTCTGTCCTTGACTTTTGCCCGTGACTTCAACTCCAGATTCACCTCACCAGTTCGCCTCTTCGTACCTGCGCCGATGGATGGTGAATCCCCAGTTACGGGCACGATTGACGTGGCACTGATGGCGAGACGGGTCATGAGGTGGTCGGGTGCCGCACCATGCCAGTGCCACTCGCCATCAGGCCCTGGACCTTCTTTCCAGTTGGGTTTCGACGCCGGACGCCGCCATCGAAACGGTCGATGATCGGCTGCTAGGGCAATAGTCGGAACTTCAGATCGGGCTGAGCAAAGTCCCCACGACGATCATTTGTCGATCGACTCGGCTCAGCGCGTGCTACAAGGCAAACTGTAAGAATGCCTTGTATACTTGACCTATGAAAAACACAGGCGATGTCCGCGTATCGCAGCGAGGACAGATGAGCCTGCCCGCCGAAGCGAGGCACCGCTGGGGTCTCGATGGCGGTGGTGAAGTCGGCTATCTCGACGTGGGTGACGCGGTCATACTCATCCCGGGTGGGGTCGACAACCTCAGGCACCGACTCTTCGAGGTCCTGACGGAAGACGACTGGACCCTCGCCCGAGATGGTCACGGGGACCCTGACCTCGGGAACGAGTGACCGATCTCGTCGACGACCGGCTACTCGGGTCGGTGCTTCGGGGAGATCCGTCACCTGGCCATGGTGCAGCGATCTACACCACCGGGTACTTCTATGTCCGACTGTGCCAGGCAGTCCTCGGATCGAGCCTAGCCATGGGCGTTCTCTCCGCTCCGTTCGCCTCGCTGCCTGGCGAACTCCATGCTCGGGCGATGCGATCGCTGCTCGAGCTACCCGAAGAGATCGGCCTCGTCAGTCTTCGCGAGCTCGCACCGGTGATCGGCCAGCTTCGCGCCCGACACGACCTCAATATTCTGGGAATGGAGGTTCTGGCCGCAGCGGTCTATCTGCCGGCTGACGTTTATCTTTCCGCCCCATCACCTCGCCTCGAGGAATCACTTCGGCATGAGGCCAGGTCGGTCCAGATTCTCACCTGAATGGGACTTATCCCCCGGTGAATCCGAACGGGAAGGCGTCCGCATGAAGAGCCTTGTGACTACAACGTGACTAGAACTCCCGGCCAATGCACGCGAAGCCTGATCGGTGCTGGGAGCAACAGTTCAGCTCACGGTCAATTTCGGTAAACGCCGACGAGCCGTGAAATCGACCAGCGCTAACTTGTAATCCCAAGGTGGCGAGATCGAGACACCAGTCGGGGGCGCTTTTTGCGATAATGAAAACGCCGTCCACACATCAGCCCAGCTTCGGCATGAACCTACCGGGCACACTTCGACCATTCCGTCAGCGAAGGGAGCCGCCATCCAAGCCGTCACCGTTCAAGACCGCGATGGCGGCGTCAGTGGGCTCTCCTTGACGGATGCGCCCCATCCGCACGCCGCACAGAACGACGTCATCGTACGGGTGCATGCCGCCGGGTTCACCCCCGGCGAGCTGAACTGGACGTCGACCTGGGTCGACCGCGCTGGGCGCGACCGGACGCCGAGCGTGCCCGGCCACGAGCTGTCGGGAGTCGTCGTCGAGCTGGGGTACGGAACCACGGGCCTCAGTGTGGGTCAGCGGGTATTCGGCCTGAGCGACTGGACCCGCAACGGCTCTCTGGCCGAATACAGCGCGGTGGAGGCCCCCAACCTGGCTCCCCTTCCGGCTGACGTCGACCACACCGTGGCTGCCGCCCTGCCGCCCTGCCGCCCTGCCGATCTCCGGGCTAGCGGCATGGCAGGCGCTCATCGACCACGCTCACCTCACGGCAGGCCAGACCGTCTTGATCCACGGCGCCGCAGGCGGGGTCGGTTCGATCGCGGTGCAGCTCGCCCGAGGAGTCGGAGCCACAGTGATCGGCACCGGCCGGGCGACGGACCGTGATACCGCTCTCGGATTGGGAGCGCATGCCTTATTGGACCTGGAGTCCGACGAGCTGGAAGCCATCGGCGACGTTGACGTGGCATTCGACGTGATCGGTGGCGAGATCCTCGACCGCTCGGCTGCGCTGGTGCGTGCCGGCGGCACGCTCGTGACCACCATGCGGGTGCCCACGGTCCAGCCCAAGGACGGCCGCGCCATGTTCTTCGTCGTCGAAGCCGACCGTTCCCGGCTGGCCGACCTCGCCCAGCGATGCAGGGATGGACGGCTCAAGCCGATCGTTGGAGCAGTGCGGCCGCTGACCGAAGCGCCTGCCGCGTTCGCCCCCGACCGGCGCACCCCCGGCAAGACGATCATCCGGATCATCGAAGGCGGATAACCGTCCCAAGGAGGTCCCGGCATTGTCTGGTGTGGAGACGCTCCCTCGCCGCCAGTCGAGTCGTCAGGATCCGCGGGTACTGATGAGAAACGGGTTCAGTCGGATGGCTGACCGGGGTGGATCGGTGGCCATTCGGCGGGCCACCAGTCTCCCTGCGGATCCGTGGTTTGCCCCACCTCGATGATGTAGCCGTCCGGATCTCGGATGTAGCAACGGATCTCGTACTGGTGCTGCTTCGGCGGGGTCAGGAATTGCGCGCCCCTGGCGCTCCATTCGGTGTACGCAGCGTGGATGTCTTCCACCCGGATGTTGAGGAAGCTACTGACCCGGTCAGGGTCACTGGGCGCCTCAAGGGTGACCGTGGGCTTGTCGTCAGTGGGACCTCCGCCAACGTTGATGATGATCCAAGTGTTGGCGAGGGCGATATTGGTTGGCTCCGGGCCGAAGACCACCGTGCCGCCGAGTACCTCGGTGTAGAAGCGCCGCGAGCGGTCTACATCATCGGAGACGATGAAGTGGGTCACCACCATTCGCTGCGCGAGCTGCGTGGGTTCGGGCACTGGGCACCTCCACTCATTGGGGCTCGTGCCCACATTCGACGGGCTCTGAGGCTTCCAGTCAACCAGGCGACAGCGCACCCGTCGAGTGCCGTTTCCCGGGTCCGCGGGTCACAGTGGGTACCTCCAACAGGGCGGCACCGGACCGGCGAAGCGATCAGGCCCCACCGAGCAATGACCGCGCCTCTTCGGGACCGACTACGAGGTCGTGAAGATCCCCGCCCACCTCGAGTCGACCCGACTGTTCGATCCCGCCGACCTTCACCGGCTCGAAACCGGCCGTTCGGATCAACTGCTCGACCTCCTCACCGGCACTGTCGTCGTCGGTCACGTAGAAGAGCACCGACGTCTCCGGTGACCGGTGGCTGGAGGACTCGAAGAGACCTGCAGACATGGTTCCGAACGCCATGGCCAAACGCGATCCCGCCGGCAGCCACCCGGCGACGACCTCGCCAGAGGATTGGTCCTGCGGCAGCAGACGTGAGACGTTTCCTTGTGCATCGAGGGTGACCGGGTTGCTCGGAACGATCACGAGCTTGTCGGTCAACGAGTCGGCAATCTCGTCTATGACACCTTCCAGCACGGTGAATCGAAGGGCGAGTATGACGGCATCGGCGCCCCCCAACGCGTCCCGGTTGTCGTCAGCGACGACCGCGGCTCGACCGATCTGAGCCGCCAATGTTCGTGCCGACTTGTGGTCCGCACTCGCGAGTCGAAGGGACTCGCCACCCGAGCCGAGTTGGCGGGCGATGGCCGATCCGATTCCTCCGGTGCCGATAACAGCAACAGTCATGACGCAGGCCTCCTCAGTTTCGGACTAAATAGGCCACGCTGACCAGTCACCCTCTGGGTCGGTGGTCTGCCCCACCTCGATGATGTAGCCGTCCGGATCTCGGATGTAGCAACGGATCTCGTACTGGTGCTGCTTCGGCGGCGTCAGGAATTGAGCACCCCGGGCGCTCCATTCGGCGTACACGGCCCCAATGTCTTTGACCCGGATATTGAGGAAGCTACTGACATGGTCAGGGTCACTTGGCGTCTCAAGGGTGACCGTGGGCTTGTCGTCGGTCGGACCTCCGCCGACGTTGATGATGATCCAGCTGTTGGCCAGCGCCACATAGGTCACATCTCCGGAAAAGATCACCTTGCCGCCGAGGACTTCGCTGTAGAAGCGCCGTGAGCGGTCGACGTCGTCCGAGACGATGAAGTGAGCCAGCAGGATTTCCTCTGCCGGCGGTTCGAATGCGGCCATCTGACTCCTCCGTTGATTGGGTTTCATGCCCCGCCCGCGACGGGAAGTTAAGTCGTTAGTGGGATGACGATCGGGTGTTCAGCACCGGTGACGGCATAGCCCTCCTGCGCTCCGAGCGAACGGGCGGTACGGACACGCTCGGATGGCCCTCAACGTAGAACCGCCAATCCAGGTCTTGCCCCACTGACAGGCCTACTCGAGCGCCTCTGGCGTACGGAAGCGCAACATGGTCATCGAGGATTCGGACCTTTCCGAGGACAAGGTCCGTATTGTTGTCCGCCCGGGTCAGGCCGAACGCTTTGCAGAGACGACCGGGCCCACTGCAAAGTCGACGATCCGGCACGTTGGGGTGGCCCCGGTTGGCCCGCATCAGCGCAACCCCGGTGAGTGGCTCCAGTGCCCGGATGAGGACGCCGGATCCGACGCCAACCGGTGCACACACCGCATTGGCCAGGTAGTTGACCCCGTACGAGAGGTAGATCTCGAGGTGCCCGGGGGGACCGAACAGGGTGGCGTTGCCCTGTCGGGGTCCTGCGAAGCCCCGACTGGCTGGCTCCTTCTCGTCGTATGCCTCCACCTCGACGATGCGCCCGCGTATCGCTCCGTACGAGAAGATCTTTCCGATGAGACTCCCGGCCACCGACTCGGCAGGCCGCTCGTAGAAAGACCGCTCGAGTCTACGGGGGCGGACTGCCATCACTCCCTCTCGGCCAGATAGCCGACACCTACAGGCCACCGCGTTTGATCCCGGTGGTCCTGCCCTCGGTGAATCGGATCGGTTCATCGAGGGTGTCGACCAGAAACATGTCTCGATCCCCGCTGTCCCAGGCCTCGCGAAGTCCCGGTGCACCCAGGTCGAAGTCGGGACGGGTCTTCTGAAGAACGCCACGTAGATCCATATGCAGCTCGTGCATCGTAGGTCGACCCCAGTACCAGTACCCGTTGTAGATACTGAAGATCCGAAGCCCCGGCTCGAGGACAAAGGTGTGAGGAATCATGGGATTGTGGGGATCCGTGAACTCCTCGATGCCGAGGTCCTGTTGCACCGTCCTATCGGAGTCACCCAAAAATGGCCACGGAGCGCCCAGAGAATCGCGGAACTCGTTGAGGCTGAGTGGGTTGTCCGTGGAGATGACCACCAGTCGCGTGTAGGCCACGCGGAAGTCCGGGTAGCTGTCCACCAGATTCCTCAGAAAGCGATGCTCCTTGGGGTCGTAGCCTCCCCGCGACAGATGCAGAACCATCGGGTTGCCGCCCTGGAGCTCGGACAGCTTTCGACGGACCCCACCTTGGTCCTCGAGCTGGTAATCGGGAAACGTGGCTCCGGCCACGATGTCAGTTCGCAAGCTACTGCCTCCTTTGATCCATTGGCTCCTCGCCGGGCTCTGGCCATTCAGGAGATGCCGCTGTGGCCCGGTTCGCCTACTCGCCAATCCCATACAGAATGTCGTCCAGTGTTCTCCAGCTGTCCTCGATGTTGGCCCATCCCCCGGGGTGCCAGGCCACGACCACGGCCGCCCTGTCGGGATCGCGGCCGACCACGGCCGTCCACGCGCTGTGTTCACGCCGGCTGACGAGGGCTTGCCGAGCATCCAGATCGGTTGCGATCCGTTCCAGTTCATCGGCCGCGTCGACTTCCAACATGAAGGATCGCAGCCCGATATGGCCACCTCCTGCGAGCGGGCTCTTCCCGAGCACTCGCAACACGATGATCTGAGCTCGGTCGCTGCCTGGAGCACTCATGGCCGCCAACTGCTCTTTTCGGGACACCAACGTGAAATCGAGCACCTCGCGGTAGAACTCGATCGACCGGTCGAGATCGGCCACGTTCATCACCACACCCTGAAAGTTCATCCGTCCATTCTCTCTTCCATTCGCTCGGTCTGCTGGATCGTCGGGGATGACGACACGCAACCATGGGTTACAGACCGGTGACGAGCTCGGCCACGATGTCGGCGGCTGATTGCGTTTGCCGGGCCAACGAAACGCTCTGTCCGGCCCACAGAGAGAGCGCTTCGATGTCGCCGGTGGTGCCGACCATCGGCGCTCCCGGCTCGTATCGGAGGATCTCCTCGCCTGAAGGGAAGCGGGCGATCACGCCCTCTCCCGGTCGGCTCCCAAGCGGGGGTCGGCCGGCGGCTTCCCACATCTCGGCCGTGGAGTTACGGAGGGCGCGGTGGGGCGCGTCCGGCCACCCCACCTCGTACAGGTCTGCATACCATTCGGCATCGGTCTCCGCTGCGTCCATGACACGCCGGCGGTACTCATCATGAAGGGGCATCTCCGAGGCCAGCAGGAACCTGGTGCCCAGCCACGCTGCTTGAGCGCCCAGGGCCAGCACAGCGGACACTCCCCGGGCGTCCCCGATCCCGCCGGCCGCGATCACAGGCACCGGTGCCACCGCGTCCACCACTGCGGGCACCAGGGGAAGCGTGGCCACCTGACCCCGCACGTGCCCACCCGCCTCCCAACCCTGTGCCACGACGACATCGACCCCGCTGGCTGCGGCCCGGCGGGCCTCGTCGGCGCTGCCCACCGTCTGGAGCACGATTCCGTCAGCGCTGTGGACCCGATCGACGTAGTCGGCAGGATCACCCGACATGAATGACACAATCCGAAGACCAGCTTCGAGGGCCTCATCGAGGCGACGGTGCTGATCGGAAGCGAGAATCAGATTGCCGCCGAAGGGACGGTCTGTGAGTGCCGCCGTCTCACGGACCGGGTCCCCGGCCGGAGTGGACCAGGTCAGGGCCAGCGTGCCGAGGGCGCCGGCATTCGAGACCGCCGCCGCCAGTCGGGGCTCGGCCGACATGGGGGCCTGGACTATCGGCTGCTCGATGGCGAGCAGCTCGCAGACCGGCGTTCGCACCGTTACCGCCTACCCTCTCGCTCCGGCGTTCATGGCCTCGACCGGCCCCGAGGGGGACCCGTACGGACCGCGGCGGCAGATCCACATGGAGCTAGGACTCGTACGATGTGGGCATCGACTGGGCAGCCCGCTTGTTCCATCCATGGAAGCTCGAGTAATCACCAGCATCCCAGGCCTCCCGAAGTCCCGGTTTGCTCAGGTCCCAATCGGGACGGATCTCGCTCGAGGCAGCCTGCAAGTCGCGCCACAAGTCGTAGAACGAGGGGCGACCCCAGAACCAGTAGCCGTTGTAGATCCTGTGCACCACCAGTCCCGGCTTGAGCACCAGCGTGTGGGGGATCATCGGGTCGTGCTCGGGGTCGGTGTACTCCTGGATGTCGAGGTCCTTTTGAACCGTCCGGGCTGGATCGGACAGGAATGTCCACTGGGCGCCGACCGAGGAGCGGAACTCTTGGGTCGTGTGGTGGTCGTCGGTCGAGATCGTGACGATCTGGGTGTAAGCGACGGCGACCTTCGGATAGTTCGCGGCCAGTTCCAGATGCTGTTGGTGCTCCTTCGGGCAGTAGTTACCCCGCGCCAGCGTGAGGACCAGCGGGTCATCGCCCTGTAGCTCGCTGAGCCGGCGCTCGGTGTTGGTGTGATCCGGCAGGGAGTAGTCGGGGAAGATGCCCCCGGGTCTGATGTCGGATCGCATGGATCACCGCCTCTTTCGCCGCTTCGAGCCCGTCCACTTGCCGGCGGAGCCAAGCCGGTCCTGCCCAGCGACCGGCGAGCTTCCCGCCGCCACAGTATCCCCTTGTCACCGCGGCGTCATCCCCCCCAGGGCTCCTGTATGGCCGCCCATTCGGGAGGGCCCCGGCAGCCGTCTCGGCTCGAGGTGCGTCTCAACCAGCCCGCTGGCGCGTGAACCCTCGAGGTGAGGAGGCGCCGGCAGATCTGTAGCGTGGCGATGTCCACAAGGGACCGCCACAATGGACGGAACCCGAGGCTTCACCGGAGCTGCCAGATACCGATCCCGCGGACGTACGGGCGAAGGAGCTCACATGAGCACGACCCCAATAGCCGATTATGCGCTCCTTTCGGATCGGCACAGCGCTGCCCTGGTGAGCCGGGACGGATCGATCGACTGGCTGTGCTTCCCCCGCTTCGACAGCCCGTCGGTCTTCGGTCGCCTCCTCGGTGACGAGGCCGGCCACTGGTCGATCCGGGCCACCAGGGCCACTCAGGTGACCCGGCGCTACCTGGACCGCACCATGGTGTTGGAGACCACCTTCCACACGCCCACGGGTACGGTCACCATCACCGACGCGCTGGCCATGGGCGACGGCGACCGGGGACACGATCTCGGCCGGGGCGTTCCACACGTCCTGCTGCGCCGGGCCACGTGCCTCGAAGGCGAGGTCGATCTGTTCGTGGAGTACGTCCCGCGTCCGGAATACGGGCTGGTCCGTCCCCTCTTCGATGCCGTCGATGGTGGAGTGGTCGCGTTCGGAGGCGCCGACGTGATGGCGCTCTCTACTCCGGTAGCCCTGACCGTCGACCCGTCGGCGGTCTCGGGTCGGCTCCACCTCCGCCGCGGCGAGAGTGCCAGTTTCGCTCTTCATCACAGCAAGCGGGCCGAGACCGGCTCAGCCCAGGTCTGGACCCAACCCGAGATTGAGACACGGCTGGAAGACACCGTCTCGGCGTGGGAGTCCTGGTCGGAACTCCATCAGGCCTATGTGGGTCCGTGGCGCGATCTCGTGCACCACAGCGGACGGGTACTCCAGTCCCTCTCCTTTGCCCCCACGGGCGCCATCTGCGCGGCGGCCACCACGTCGCTGCCCGAGGTGGTGGGGGGCGGCCGGAACTGGGACTACCGCTACGCCTGGGTCCGCGACGCCTCCTTCACCATCGAGGCCCTTTGGGTGGCGGCCTGCCCCGACGAGGCCAACCAGTTCTTCGACTACATGACCTCATCGGCGGCCGGCTCGCTCGACCGGGGCGGCGATCTGCAGATCATGTTCGGCGTCGGTGGCGAACGGGACCTGACCGAGCGGGAGCTGCCGCACCTGGAGGGTTGGCGCCACTCGGCGCCCGTTCGGGTCGGCAACGGCGCCTGGAACCAGCGCCAACTCGACGTCTACGGCGAATTGCTCAGCGCCGTGGACCGCCTCTCTGACCAACTCTTCGACAACACCTCCAGACGGGTCGGGCCCATGGCCGACCCGGACAAATGGGGCGCGCCACCCGATCTGGCACCAGCCACCCGACGGTTCTTCATCCAACTGGCCGACACCGCCGCCCGACGTTGGCAGGAAAAGGACCAGGGGATCTGGGAGGTCCGCGGGGAGCCCCGCGACTACCTGTACTCGAAGCTGATGTGCTGGGTGGCCCTCGACCGGGCGGTGGCCTTGGCCGACCATCTCGACGCCTCCAGCCGGGTCGGGGCCTGGGAGCAGACGAAGGCAAAGATCCGTGAGGCCATCCTGACCAGCGGGTGGAGCGACCGGGCCGGGGCCTTCACCCAATCCTTCGGCTCGGACGAGCTCGACGCTTCCAGTCTGATGCTGCCACTCGTCGGGTTCCTTCCCGCTGACGAGCCCAGAGTGCTGGCCACAATCAACGCCACTGAGGAGCGCCTCACCGATGAGCGGGGACTCGTCTACCGCTACCGGTCACACGACGGGCTCGAGGGCAAAGAAGGCACATTCCTGCTGTGCACCTTCTGGCTGGCCCAGGCCCTGGCTGTGGCGGGACAGACGGATCGAGCCCGGAACGTCTTCGAGCGGGCGGCGGCCTTCGTCAACGACGTCGGTCTGCTCGCCGAGGAGGCCGACCCCGTCAGCGGAGAGCTCCTCGGCAACTTCCCCCAAGCCTTCAGCCACATCGGGCTCGTCAACGCGGCCTGGGCCATCTCGGAGGTCGAGCGCCGACAGGGTTCGCCGGCTGGAGGGCCGGAGGCCTCGTCGGTCTGAAGCAGTGATCGACATCGGGCACCGGACGCCGACCTCTCGATCCGGGGCCTGGACTTCGACGACGAGCGGCGCGAAAGTGATCCCAGGACGGGGTCCCTGTGGCGGTGCACCGGCTGTCGGACCCGGCGGAGAGGAGCTGCGCACGTGGACATGAAGCTCGAAGTGGTGGTGGTGCCGGTGTCCGATGTGGACCGGGCCAAGGCCTTCTACCAGTCGCTGGGGTGGCGACTCGACGCCGATTTTCCCGGTGAGGGGGGCTTCCGGGTCGTGCAGCTGACACCACCGGGCTCGGCGTGCTCGATCATCTTCGGCAGTGGGGTCACCTCGGCCGCGCCGGGCTCGGCCGAAGGCCTCCAGCTCGTCGTCACCGACATCGAAGCGGCCCGGGCCGAGGTGATCGAGCAGGGTGTCGAGGTGAGCGACGTGTTCCACGACGCCGGCGGGGTGTTCCACCACGCCGGCACCGAGGCCCGCGCGCCAGGCCCCGCTCCGGAGCGCAAGACCTATGGGTCGTTCGCCTCGTTCAGCGATCCGGACGGCAACAGCTGGTTCATCCAAGAGGTGACGACTCGCCTTCCGGGGCGGTGAGCAACCCGATGCCGGCCACCTACGGATCCACCGATGTGCTGGCCGCCGCTCTCCGACGAGCTGCCGATGCTCACGGCCGCCACGAACAGGCAATCGGGCATCCCGACCCGGACTGGCCGGATTGGTACGCGCAGTACATGATCGACGAGCAGTCCGGGCCTTCGGAGCAGTCCGGCGCCAGGGTCAGCACATGAGCAGCTACGACGTCATCGTCCTCGGCGCCGGCTCGCCGGGCGAGCACTGCGCGGGGGAGTTGGCCGACGGTGGACTGCGGGTGGCGGTCGTCGAACGCCAACTGGCCGGCGGCGAGTGCTCCTATTGGGCCTGCATCCCCTCCAAGACGCTGCTGCGTCCGGGCGAGGCCGTCCATGGGGCACGCCGAGCGGCGGCCAGCGCCGAAGTCGATGTGGAGGCGGCTCTGGCCTATCGGGATTTCATGGTCTCGAACTACTCCGATGCCACCCAGCAACGCTGGTTGGCAGACAAAGGCATCGACCTGCTGCGGGGCACCGGTCGGTTGGCTGGGGCGGGTGTGGTCGAGGTAGACGGAGTGCCCCACACGGCGGAACACGTCGTCGTGGCCACCGGCTCGGATCCGATGGTGCCACCCGTCCCGGGCCTGGCCGACCTGGAGGGTGTCTGGTCCAACCGCGAGGTGACCGGCATGAAGGCCGTGCCCCGGCGCCTGCTGATTCTGGGCGGCGGGCCGGTCGGCGCCGAGATGGCCCAGGCCGTGCGCCGCCTGGGCGCCGAGGTGGCCGTGATCGAAGGGGCCGACCACGTGCTCGCCCGCGAGCCGGAACCGCTGGGCCAGGCCCTGGGCGACGTGCTACGGAGTGACGGGGTCGAACTGATCTTGGGTGTCCAGGCAACGGCGGCCCGGCGCGACGCCGAGGAGTACGTGCTCACACTGGAGGATGGCCGCGAGTTGCGCGGCGATCACCTGCTGGTGGCCACCGGCCGGCGCCCCCGCGTGGACGGGATCGGCCTCGACACGGTCGGCATCCACGCCGACCGGCACGGGATTCCGGTCGACGCCCACCTGCGTGCCGGTGACGGCGTGTGGGCCGTCGGTGACGTCACCGGCGTGCGACTGCTGACCCACGTGGGGAAGTACCAGGGAGAGGTCGTGGCCGCCAACATCCTCGGCGAGCCCCGCGAAGCCAGCTACGAGGCCATTCCCGACGTCGTGTACACGGACCCCCAAGCGGCCTCGGTGGGCGCCACGGAGGCGCCGTTCAGTGCCACCACCCCCTTGTCCGAGGTGGCCAAGACGGCTACGTATACCCACGACTACGCACAGTCGAAGGGCTTTTTGACGCTCCTCAGCGATGGCGAGGTGGTGACCGGCGCCTACGGCCTGGGACCCGAGGCGGGCGAATGGCTACAGCAAGCCACGCTGGCCATCCGGGCCAAGGTTCCACTCGAGGTGCTGCGGGACACCATCCAGCCGTTTCCCACCTTCTCGGAGATCTACGTCGCCGCCCTCAAAGCGCTCCGCGGGCAGATCCGGGCCGGCGCGCCAGCGGGCCGGGCGCAGTGAGCGTCGGCCCTGCCGTCGTTGGGTGAGCCCGTGACGGCAACGACATGGAACGCCCTGAGCAGGTCGTCTCCGGAGCACGAGCGAGGGAGCCTGGGTAGCGGGGAGAAGGTGGAACCGTCGGAGTACCTCGTCACCATGACCACTCACGTCCCGGATGGGACATCGGAGGCGGCCGTCCAAGCTGTTCGCGCCCGCGAGGCAACACGATCCGGTCAACTGGCGACGCAGGGACACCTCCTGCGGTTATGGCGCCCGCCGTTGCAGCCGGGCGAGTGGCGCACGCTCGGCCTATTCGCCGCCGACGGAGGCCGCGAACTCGAGGAGGTCCTCGCCTCCATGCCTCTGCGCGTGTGGCGCACCGATGAGGTCACTCCCCTCTCGCCTCACCCCAATGACCCACACAGGCAGACCGACCAGCCCGGAATACGAGGCCCCGAACCCGGGGACAGCGAGTTTCTGACCACGTTCAGCCCGGCCGTTCCGGAAGAGGCCGTCCCCGGGACCGTCGATGCCGTCCCGGGCCAAGCAGATCGGGCCCACGAGCTCGCCCGGCAGGGATACCTGGAACGACTCTGGACGCTCCCCGGCCAGGGAGGCACCCTGGGGTTGTGGTGGGCTCCTGATGCGGCCGGCATGGACGGCATCGTGGCGTCGTTTCCGCTGTCCCCCGGGATGAGCGTGCAGACCACACCGCTCGCCCCGCACCCCAGTGACCCGGCGCTCGCCCACGGCTGACGATGGGGGTCTCTTGAGCCGACCAGACCAGAAGGTCGTCATCGTCACGGGAGGCTCTCAGGGCATCGGTGCCGGTCTCGTCGCCGAGTACCGACGGCGGGGCTGGGCGGTGGTGGCCACATCCCGGACGATCGAGCCCGACGGGGACCCGGATGTACTCACCGTCGACGGCGACATCTCAGAGGCCGCCACGGCCGACCGGATCATCGGCGGGGCACTGGAGCGCTTCGGCCGCATCGACAGTCTCGTCAACAATGCCGGGGTGTATATCTCGAAGCCATTCACCGACTACACCGCCGATGACTACGAAACGGTGGTCAGCGTCAATCTCACCGGGTTCTTCACGCTGACCCAGCGCGCCATCGTCGAGATGCTGAAGCGGGGAGCGGGCCACATCGTCAACATCACCACGACCCTGGCCGACTACGCCAACACGAGCGCGCCATCGGTCTTGACATCGCTCACCAAGGGCGGCATTGCCTCGGCCACCAAGTCACTCGCCGTCGAGTACGCCTCCCGCGGCATCCGGGTGAACGCCGTCTCGCCAGGCATCATCCAGACCCCGGTGCATCCGGTGGAGAGCTACGCCGGGCTCGGGTCCCAGCTCCCTCCAGTTGGGCACGTGGGCCAGGTCAGCGACATCGTCGACGGCATCCTTTTTCTGGAATCGTCGCCGTTCATCACCGGCGAGGTCCTACACATCGACGGCGGCCAGATCGCCGGCCACTGACCGCCATCCCTTCGATGCGGCGGGCTATCGAGGGTGCCCGTGCCTTTCGTTTCGTTGCACAAACCAAGAGTGGCGCCGGGATGGCTTGAAAGCCCGTGCGGTTGACCAACGTGACCACAACATGACTACAACACCACGCGACATCGCTGTGGGTGTGGCCAGCTCGTACTTGGGCGCTGGGTTGGCTTCAGATCGTTCTCCTTTAGCCATCCTTCAGCTCAAGAGCGCCGGCGCGCTTCCATCAAAGCCCTCATCTTTCACCCGAAGCGAGATGGCCGGCGGCTACCGCTGAGCCCGCTTCCGAACTACGCGCCATGGCGTTTACGCTGGGCACTTCAATCCGGGCAGTTGAGAGGAAGTGAGCGTCCGTGGCTCAGGAACTTCGACCCGTGGACCCTTCGACAATCCCCCAGCTCTGCGGGCGATTCGAACCCGTTTGGCGTGAGATCGACGCAGAGGAACTTCCGGTAGAAGGAACCCTTCCCTCCGACCTCACCGGCGCGTACCTCCGTAACGGCCCGAATCCGAAGTTCACCCCACTCGGGAGCTACACCTATCCATTGGAAGGCGATGCCATGGTCCACGGGCTTTGGATCGATGCCGGGAAAGCTCGTTGGACCTTGCGGACGAACCGCTCGGGGTGGGCGGCGTAGGCGGCGTTGAGTACCTGGCCGCGCTGCTCTCGGACGAGTTCCGCCCGGCCGTAGTGGACGTCGGCCGGGGTGTGGAACCCGATGCCCGAGTGCCGATGGTCGTCGTTATACCAACCGAAGAACCGACCGCAGTGGGCGTGGGCGTCCTCGAAGGACCCGAAGTTCTTCGGGAAGTCCGGCCGGTACTTGAGGGTCCGGAAGTGGCTCTCCGAGTAGGGGTTGTCGTTGCTCACGTGGGGTCGGCTGTGGGACTTGGTGACGCCGAGGTCGGCCAGCAGGTGGGCGACGGGCTTGGCGATCATCGGCGATCCCCGGTCCGAGTGGATGGTGAGCTCGCCGGCTCGAATGCCCTGCTTCTCGATCGTCTCGTCCATCAGGGCCTCGGCCAGGCTGGCCCGTTCGGCCCGGGCCAGCATCCACCCGGGCACGTAGCGGCTGTAGATGTCGATGATCGTGTAGAGGTAGTAGTAGGTCCACTTCTCCGGGCCGTGGAGCTTGGTGATGTCCCACGCTGTAGACCTCGTTGGGCCCCGTGGCCACCAGCTCGGGTTTCACCCGGGCCGGATGGGTGGCGTGACGCCGGCGGTCACCCACCTCGTCGTGCTCGCGGAGGATCCGGTACATGGTCGGGACCGATCCCAGGTAGACGCCCTCGTCGAGGAGCTTGGCGTAGACCGTGGCCGGGGCCTCATCGGCGTGCTCCGGACTGTTCAGGACCGCGTCGGATCTCCTTGCGCTCGACCTCGCTGAGGGCCCGGGGCTGGGGGGTTGCCACCCGCTCGGGCTTGGGTGGGGCCGGGGTCTTCCGGTGCCGGCGGTAGTGGCGGGCCCGGGGCTCACCGACCGCCGCACAGCGCCCGCACCCCGACCACCGGGGTCAGTTCGTCGATGGCCTCGTCGATCACTTCGTCTCGCCTCTCTCGTCCTGCACGCTGTCGGTGGCGAGTTCCTCCAACAACGCCGAGAGTTACGCCAACCGTTGGGTCCGGACCAAGGGGATGGCTGCCGAGGAACGGGCCGGTCGATCCCTCTATGGCGGACTCATGACCCCGGCATTCGTGGATACGGCCCTGCTCGGCCCGGATCCGGATCCCGGTTGGCCATTCCGGCTCGACCCCTTCGTCAACGTGGTTCGTCACGGCGGCCGGTATCTGGCGCTCGAAGAGGGAACACCGCCATACGAGATCACTGCTGACCTCGACACGATCGGCCTCTTCGATTTCGGAGGTGGACTGCCATCGGGGCTCTGTGCCCACCCCAAGATCGATCCCGTTACCGGTGAAATGGTCGTGTTCCGCTATGACGTCGAGGCACCCTTCCTCACCTGGGCGGTGATCGGACCCGACGGAGCCGTCGCCCGACCGCCGACCACCGTGGAAGGTGTCGACTCGGGGTTCATGATCCACGATTTCGCCATCACCGAGCATCACCTCATCCTGACGATCGGCCCGGCTCAGTTCGACCTCGATGCGATGCTCACCGGTGGGGCGGTCCTGCAGTGGCAGCCCGACCTCGGAACCCGGATCGCCGTGATTCCCCGAGACGGATCAACTGGACCCATGTGGATCCACACCGACGCCTTCTGGGCCTGGCACTTTGCCAATGCGTACGAGCAGGCATCGACTACGTCGCCTGGCGACACGTCGGACGAGCTGCGCATCGTGCTCGATTTTCCATGGTGGAGCACTCTCGGGCTCGGATTGGCCGGGAATGAGGAACCGATCCAGGGTGCGTTTACCCGCGCCACCTTGAATCCGGGCCGAGGGACGGTCGACTTGGAGCATCTCGACAAGACGGGAACTGAGTTCCCCCGGATCGACGATCGGCTGGTGGGCCGTGAGCACCGGTACCTGACCGTGGCTGGAGTCAGCGGACGCCATGAACTGGTCCGAGGCGAGCACGACCGACTCATCCGCTACGACATGCAAACCGGCAAGTCCGATGCGTTCGACTGTGACGGTGTGATCGGTGAGATCACCTTCGCTCCCCGTCCCGGTGGCACGGAGGAACTCGACGGCTACTACCTGGGCTTCGTCACCTCCCTCGGCGCTGATCGGTCTGCCTGGGCCTACGTGTGGGACGCGTCCCAGTTCCCCTCTGCTCCCGTGGCGAAAGTGGCGATCCCACAGCGAGTGCCCAATGGCCTGCACGGAAACTGGTTCGCCGCTGATTGAGGACTCGGTCGATACGCACAGGCAACGAACCGTGGGGAGTGCTCCACTGCATCGAGGCGTGGGGATGCGCCCGGGATGCACGCGGTAGCAAGCGTGCGGTCAGGTGAGCTCGACATTTCGCAGCCCGTAGCCAGCAGCGTTTCGGGCAAGTTCAACCGTTCGGGAGGGGCATCAGGCGATACTCCGGCGTCGGCTTGCTGTAACGGCCGGAGGCGGGAGCGCGCCGAGGTCGGCCGTCCATACCCAGGGTCCACCCCCGGCTACCTGCCTATGCCGACTGCCGAACCAGTTCCTCCAATTCGTTGAGCGATGTCTGGAGCCCACCCTCCATTCCCGAGGCAATGGCGGCGTCGCGATGCTCGTGGCTCGGATAGAGGGCCAGGATCTTCAGCGTGGTTACACCATCGGATTCCTCGAAAGTAAGGGTACCGATCGCCTCGGCCTCGGGAAAAAGCTCGAATACCTCGGTCCTGACCAAGCGACGCGGCCGGTCGATCTCCCGGTACTCGCCGCTGAAGGCCACCTCGAAGCCGCCATTAGTGGTCATGACCCACCGCCAGCGCCCGCCGACGCGCAGATCGATCTGAGCTTCGATCACGACACCTCGGTCCCCTGCCCACCAACGCCTGACGAGTTCGGGTTTCGTCCAAGCGTCGAAGACGAGTTCCGCCGGAGCGTCGAACTCCCTCGTGATCAGGATCTCGAGGTCCGAAGGCAACGTGACGACGGCAGAGCCGTGGCGATTGCCGATGGTGCTTGTCATGTCGGGATCTCCTTTGTCTGAAGCTCGACGAGCACGTCGTCGAGCCGGTCCAGTCGGGTGTTCCACGTCGACTCGAAGCCGCTCACCCACTCGAAGACGGGTTCCAGCGCCGGCCCGTTGACCCGGTACCAGCGATGCCGGCCATCGGCGCGGACGGACACCAGCCCAACGGCCCGGAGCACGGCCAGGTGCTTCGACACCTGGGATTGAGTGAGTGCCAGCCGATCGACGAGGTCGCCAACCGTGGCCTCGTCGAATCCAATGGCATCCAGAAGTGCACGGCGGCTGCCTTCTGCGACAGCGTTGAACGCATCGGTCGTCGTTGGTGTGCGAGCCACATAGATAGCATATGCCGATATCGGCATGTGTCAACGGCCGGCTGACGGCTCAGACAGCGCGCCCGGCGAAATGCAGGAACTTGCTCTGAGCGTCGGCGTCGGCTGGGCAATCGACGGGCGGACCGAAACCGCCGGGCCGGCGCATTGCCTCGCCGAACCCGGCAATCACGGCGCCGCAGTGTTCGACCGCGCCTGCATCGAGTTCCTCGGGCTGGTTGGTGGCCCGGGCCAGGTCCCAGGTGTGAACGACCGTGTCCGAACAGGCCAGGCCGCCGACCAATTCGTGGAAGGGGGTCGGACCGGCGAAAGCCTGCACCTCGGTGTCGGCCCGGGCCGGATCGCGCACGGCCTCGAGCAGGGCGGCCCTGGCCTCGCTCCACTGAGCCAGCAGGTCACCGTCGGGATCGGCGAAGGTCACCGAACCTCCCAGAAGTCCCAGCACACGCCGCTGTGTGTCGATGACGTGGGCGACCAAATCCCGCACCGTCCATTCCTCACATGGCGTGTACAGCGCCCACTGGTCCGGCGCCACCCCCTGCAGGCGTTCGGTGAAACCGCTGGAGACGCGGGCGTAGCGATCTGCATCGTCAGACATGGACGGCACAGTAGTAGCCGGGTGCCCGGGACCGGCAGGCCTCAGTCCTTCGGCTCCGGGCTACCGCTACGTCGCCGGTGCTGAGACTCACGAATACCGAATTCTTCTCCCGCTGTAGGGCGCGTGCTCTAACCTCCGTGGCCGGCGCAGATGCTGCGGTGTAGGGTGCTGCCGGGCTCGCCCTTGTGGGCCGTATCGGTGGACACGAATGCCGAACACACCTTCAACGGAGCGGAGCTCATCTTGGCGTACGGTGTCATACATTTCTTTGCGGGTGGAACGCAGAGCCAGTACGACAAGACTGTTGTCGAGGTTCATCCCGCCGGCGGTGGCCTGCCCGAAGGCCAGACGTTCCATGCCGCAGGCGCTTCCGAAGGCGGCTGGACGATCATGGCCGTTCACAATTCGAAGGACGGTTGGGAGAAGTTCCGCGACGGAACCCTCATCCCGCGTATGCAGCAGGGCATCGAGGGTGGATTCGAGACCCCACCTGTAGAGACAGGATTCGAGATTCACAACCTTCTACCCTGAGCCGGATCGCCAACCGTCCGGTCGGGGCCAGTGGTGTTGACGCTCTCACCCGTCGGATCCGAAGATGCATTCCCACAACCGCCGACCACAAGGAGACGACAGTATGCCGACGATCATCGGTCACCACGAAATCTCGAGAGGGAAGGACCGCTGGCTGAACTCGCCCAAGCGCCAAGAGATCTTCGGCCAGCTCGGCATCACCAACATCCGGACCTTCGTGAATCCGGACGACCCGACAAAGGTGGCGCTTCTCATGGACGTTCCTGACATGGATGCGTTTGCATCGGTCATGCAGTCAGAGGCAGCCGGCGAGGCCATGGAGCACGATGGCGTTATGCCGGAGACGTTGGTGATCCTCGTCGAGGAATAGCGTCGCTGAGTGAAACCGTCTGCGACCTGAAACCGTCTGCGATGGTCCAGACAGGCGCCGACTGTTCACGACCGGAGCGATCTCCTCCCAGTGAGAACGTGAGTCCACCTAGGGCAAGATCTCGACATATCCGTCCGTTCCGTTCACCCGGATCCGTTGTCCATCCCGGATCAGCCGGGTGCAGTGCTCCAGGCCCACCACGGCCGGTACGCCGTACTCTCGGGCGATCACTGCGCCGTGGGTCATCAGGCCACCCACCTCGGTCACCAGGCCTTCGATGACGACGAATGTAGGTGTCCAACTCGGGTCCGTGTACGTGGTCACAAGGATGTCGCCAGGTTCCAGGTCGGCCTCGGTCATGTCCAGAATGACGCGGGCCCTTCCCTCGATGATCCCGGCGGAAACCGGTAAGCCTACGAGCGCCCCAGTAGGCACGTCATGGCGTCGGTACGCCCCGGCAACGACCTCGCCATCCGACGTGAGCACCCGGGGCGGAGTGAGGGCTTGAAACGATCTGAACGCGTCCTTGCGTTGCTGTACGAGCTGCTCATCCAGGTAATTTCGAGCGCGCCATGGCAGCGATCTCCTGAAACGTGAGATAGAAGATGTCCTCCTTCGCTCGCAGTACGTCGGCCCGCACCAGGCGTTCAGCCTCTTCCAGCAAGGCCTGCTTGTAGACGAAGTAGCGGCTGACCATGCCGTACTTTGGATACTCCCGGTACCCGATGAAGGTCCGTACCCGGTCGATCTTTCGCTTGGTCTCCTCGGCCTTCTGCTCGCCGTCGGGCAAGCCCCGCAATCGCTCCAGCACTTCCTGCTCCTTCGTCCAGGCCTCCTGCCGGCCTTGCTCGAAGTGCCGCTCACCGGCGCCCGCTTCGAAGTTCTTGATATTGCCGAGGATCAAGGGCACGAGCGTCGTGGGACGTTCGCTCCAACGTGGCCTCGTAATGTCGATCTCACCGATGCAACGCATGCCGTACTTGTCGAGGTAGGCCCGGATGGCGTCCCACGCTTCGCGGCCGCCTGGGAGTTCGGGCAGTCCGTCCAGGAAATCATCGTCCTCCTCTACGTCTCGCAGAAAAGCGACCACCTCCGGATGCGGCCGGATGACGTCGGCGACGTCCAGGAGCGTCAGCCCCATCTCTGACGTCACGTTGTAGGGGACGGACTGAGTGAGCGTGTCGGCTACGTTCTTTTCTCCCAGCCACACCTCCAACTGCTCGTTGAGCCACCACGTTGCCTCCATGGCCGACATGAATACCTGATGGCTCTGCGGATCGAAGAGGATCCGCTTGAGCTCCTGGACATCCGCCAGAATGAATTCGACCAGGTCCGGTCCGGACTTGGTTCCTATGTCGCGCCGCAGTGTGGCGATGGACGCCTGTGTGCGCGCCATCAGCCCGACGACGATGGCCGGATCGGTCTCGAGCGGGGCGGGGGCGTCACCAGTTGGCCCACTGACCAAACCTTCGTCCCGGACCGAAGGGATGAAGTCGCCGCGCTCCAGGACGGTCTCCAGCGCGTCCCTGATCAGCGGATCGCCCCTCCCCATTGCGGCCAGCAGGCTTGCCCGGCCGGCTGGCGACCCCAGGCGCGGCGTGACGTCGACGAACAGCCTCCCGCCGGCCTCGTACATCCGTGGGAGAGCTGTGAGCTGCCACATGGAGATCCCCAGGGGCTTCATGGCATCGGTCATCATCTGGCCATGACCGACAGAGACAAAGACGTGGTTCCCACCGTCCTCGGTCACGGGAACGGGGAACAGTGTGGTGATCGGTCGACTCTGGACGATCTGGAAGTCGTCATCGACCAGGCACCATTCGATGTCCTGGGGATGGCCGAAGTGCGCCTCGATCTTCCTTCCCAGCTGCGCGATTCGCACGACCTGCACATCCGTCAGCGCCGGCTGTCCCTGCCGTTCCGGGTCGATCGCATCTTGCCGCGTCCCGTCCAACGGCGAGGCGTGAACGGCTATGTGTTCGGTGGCCACCGCTCTGGCCACGATCTCGCCATCTCGGACCTTGTAGACATCCGGGTTCACCCGGCCGGAGACCAACGACTCGCCGAGGCCGACACTGGCCTCCACGGAGACAACCCTCCGATTGGATGTGACGGGGTCGGCCGTAAACAGGATGCCCGCGGCCTGAGGGAAGACCATCTGTTGCACGACCACGGCCATGTCGACCTGGTGTTGGTCGAATCCGTTCCGCAGGCGGTATGTCACGGCCCGCTCGGTGAACAAGGAAGCCCAACACCGGCTGACGTGTTGCAGGATCGCGGCCGACCCCGAGACGTTCAGATACGTGTCCTGCTGGCCGGCGAATGAAGCCGTCGGCAAGTCCTCGGCGGTCGCGCTGGATCGGACAGCGTAGGCAGCTTGCTCGCTGATCCGTGCCACCGACCGGATGATCGCCGCCGCCAGTTCCTCGGGGATGGCGACCCGTTCGAGGGTCCAGCGGATCTCCGCGCTGACCGTGCGGATCGCCACACGGTCATCCGGGTTCAGAAGCGACAGTCGATGGATCAGTTGGTCGATCGACGGCGCGTCGGCCATGATCCGATGGAACGCATCCGTCGTCACACAGAAGCCTTCCGGCACGTGGACGCCTTCGATCCGCGAAAGCTCCCCCAGGTGGGCGCCCTTACCGCCAACCAGCGCGACCTGAGACCGGTTGATCTCGTTGAAGCTCAGCACGTAGCCGCTCACCTGTCCACCTTCCCCTGAGCCCCCTCAGGAGGCTCCTGTTCCTGCTGTTGCGCACGCCCGTGTCCGGACCGTGGCGTGCATTGTCAGCACACCCGGGGTCCTTGCGGCAAGACCCCCTCTCCGGTGTAGCGTGGTGGTGGCGAGGGAAAAGCGCCCGCATCTTTGGCGGGAGGCGCACGCGGCGCTGTGGGTGACCGATTGTTCTTCGCCTAAGTCGCTCCCCCAGTTGGGATACTGGAAGCAACGGTGACGGGTTAGCGTCCAGCGAGAGGGTCAGCTCTGGATGCGATACCGGAGGTTCACGACACCATTGCCGAACCGGTGCTCCTCCAGCAGGTCCAAGCGGACGTGCGCGTCGCCGGGGAATGCGGGTTTTCCTCCGCCGACGAGCACCGGATAGACGAAGAGCTGGCACTCATCGACCAGTCCAGCGTTGAGCGCTTGCGCCGCGAGAATCGACCCACCGACGGTCAAATCGCTCGCCCCGGACGCCTTCATCCCGCGGACCGAATCGGGGTCGAAGCTGCGGTCGAGCCGCGTGTTGGTGGTCGAGACCTCCGGCAACGTCGTGGAGTAGACGACCTTATCGGCCGCTTGCCAGACGTTGGCGAAGTCGGCCATGAGCTCCGACTGGGCGGCCAGGGTGGGGTCGGCCTCCCAAACGGCCATCGTCTCGTACAGGCGCCGTCCATAGAGGTGGGTACCGACGGGACGCACGATGTCAGTGATGAAGGTGAGGACTTCGTCGGAGGGTGCGGTCCATTCGAACTGGCCGTTGGCGTCCTCGATGTAGCCGTCGAGGGACACATTCGCCACGTAGATCAACTTGGCCATGTCACTCCTCCGTGGCCCGCGTGAGGCTGCCTGTGAGCGAGTGTAGATGAGACGCGCCGACGGCGGCCCGGTTCGCCGCAGTTGGACCCCCCGGAACGTCCTCATCCACCGAGGCCTTTCCGCAGTGGCTATGCCCGGCTCCATAGCCCTGGCTGTCACAAGGACGGGGGGGGTGCCTCGTCGACAGGGGGACGGCAATACTCCGATGTGGCCTGATTCACCCGATCGATGACCACTGGCCGCCTCCCACGACCCGTCAGTTCTGTGGCTCGCGGGCGTGCATCGGCAGCTTGAACAGGAGCACGAAGGTGGCCGCCAGCGGCACCAGGCACGCCCACGCCGTGATCGCCAGGGCCTGGGTTGGTGGATGCCGATCGAACGCAATGAGTTCGAGTCGAAGGGTCATCTGGGACCGTCCCGAACGGGCCACGCGTGGCCCCGCACCGTCGCACTCGCGAGAGGAGATCGCCAAGGCCGCCGTGGGGCTGGCCGATATGCAGGGAATCGAGGCGGTCTCGATGCGAGCCCTGGCGGTGGAGCTGGGTGTCGGAGCGACATCGCTCTACCGCTACGTCGCCCGCAAGGACGAGCTGATCGAGCTGATGGTCGACTCGGTGATGGGCCACGATCTGCAGTTCGAGGTGCGCGGGGACTGGCGCGAGGACCTGCGCTCGTTCGCTCACGGCCTGCGGGCCATGACCCTGCGCCACCCCTGGATGGCCGGGCCAAGCGCCAGCTTGCGCAGTTTCGGACCCAACGAGGCTCAGCGCTACGAACAGGTGCTCGGTGCTATCGACGGACTCGGCCTCGAGATCGACCATATGCTCGTGATGGTCGAGACACTCGGCGCCTTCGTCCGTGGTCGCGCCCTCGAGGAGCTCTCGGAGCAGGAGGCCATCCGTCGCTCCGGTATGGACCGGCAGGAATGGATGCAAACCCAGATCCCCTACATTGAGAGTCTGATCGAGAGCGGCCGCTACCCGCTCCTCACCCGCGTCGTATTCGATGCTCGGGCGCCACACGATCCCGACCGCCTGGAGCACAGCTTCGACCTGGGCCTGGATCGGGTCCTCGATGGCCTCGCCATGATGCTCCCCCACTAGCGCACCGGCGCGCCACGAGTGCCTCGCGGGCCGCGCCACGAAGGGGTGGGGCGACCTGGTGTGCCTGTGGGCGCGGCGGGATGCTACGTCCGCTCAGCGCCAGCCGAGTTCCGGAGCGATGTCGGTCAGGAGCGAATCGAGGATGTGGGCGCAGTAGTCGACGCCGAGTTGATTGGGAATCGTCAAGAGCAGAGTGTCAGCAGCGGCAATGGCCTCATCTCGTGCCAGTTGCTCGATGAGCAGCTCGGGCTCCCCCGCATAGGTCCCGCCGAAGCGGGCTTTACCGCCATCGATGAATCCGACCTGATCCTGTGAGTTGCCTTCGTTGCCGAAGTAGATGCGGTCGAGGTCGCTGACGATCGGGAATATGCTGCGGCTCACCGAGACACGGGGCTCGCGGTGGTGGCCGGCGTTGGCCCAGGCCTTGCGGAATCGCTCGATCTGTTCGGCCTGCAGCTGATGGAAGGGCACACCGGTGTCCTCGCTGAGAAGCGTCGAGCTCATCAGGTTCATGCCCTGTTCGGCGGTCCATTCGGCGGTTCTCCGAGTGCCGGCCCCCCACCAGATCCGCTGGCGCAGTCCATCGGAATGCGGTTCGATCCGAAGCAGTCCGGGTGGGTTGGCAAACATCGGCCGCGGGTTCGGCTCGGCGAAGCCCTCGCCCTCGAGGACCTCGAGGAAGACACGCGTGTGTTCGCGGGCCATGTCGGCCGCATCGGCGCCCTCGGGCGGGGTGTAGCCGAAGTAGCGGAAGCCATCGATGACCTGCTCGGGCGATCCGCGGCTTATGCCGAGCTGCAGCCGACCGCCCGAGATGAGATCAGCAGAGCCGGCATCTTCGGCCATGTAGAGCGGGTTCTCGTAGCGCATGTCGATCACGCCGGTCCCGATCTCGATCGTGCTGGTCCGCGCACCGACTGCCGCCAGCAAAGGAAAGGGCGAGGAGAGCTGATTGGCGAAGTGGTGCACCCGGAAGTACGCCCCGTCCGCACCCAGCTCCTCGGCGGCCACCGCCAGGTCGATCGACTGCAGCAGGACATCGGAGGCCGAGCCGGCCTGCGAGTGCGGCGAAGGCGACCAGTGGCCGAAGGATAGGAATCCGATGCGCTTCATGCCCAATTGAACATCTTCGAGGCCACTTCTCTTCCGCAGCCGCGTGCGGTTCCCGCGGTCCGCCAGCGTCGTGACCGCTTACGAATCCATCAACAGGTCTTGCCAGTTGTCGGGCACCCGCCCGGCCGGTCCGGGCACGGGCTGGTCGAGAGGATGATGGAGCGGGGGTGCCAATCGAGGGCCTTCCAGGTATTCGTTGGTTCGGTAGTTCCAGAACCAATCCTCGCCCGGCTCGAAGCTACGGATGACAGGGTGACCTGACGAGTTCGCATGCCCGGTTGCATGCTGGCTGGGCGAGTTGTCACAACATCCGATGTGGCCGCACTCCCCGCACCGTCGCAGGTGCAGCCACCAACCCCCGGCCTCGAGACATTCGACGCAACCGGTCCCGCTCGGTGGAATCTCTGGATTGAGGAAATTCGTCACTCTGCGCACCTCCCGCTACGCGCCCCTCACCAGGGTAGGGGAAGAGAGTAGCGGTGGTCATGTGTGCTTTCATGAGGGGAGCGATTTCCGGAGGAGGACGGCAACCATGAAGCACGGCACTCTGGGAACCCTCGAGGTCTCCCGCATCGGCCTGGGCACCATGGGCATGTCGACCGCCTACACCGGGGCCGGATCGGATGACGCCGAGTCCATCCGCACCATCCACCGAGCCCTCGAGCTCGGCGTGACCCTGATCGACACCGCCGAAATCTACGGGCCGTTCGCCAACGAGGAGCTGGTCGGCCGGGCCATCAGCGGCCGCCGCGACCAGGTGGTGTTGGCCACCAAGTTCGGAATGGTCTCCCACGCAGGCGCTGGTCCCGGCGCCCTGGACAGCTCGCCGGCAAACATCCGTACGGCCCTCGAAGGCTCACTCCAGCGACTCGACGTGGACCACATCGACCTCTACTACCAGCACCGGGTCGACCCGAACACGCCAATCGAGGAGACCGTGGGAGCGCTCGGCGAGCTGGTGGCCGAAGGCAAGATCCGCCACATCGGGCTGTCCGAAGCCGGTCCCGACACCATCCGCCGGGCCCATGCCGTTCACCCGATCACCGCGCTACAGACCGAGTACTCGCTGTGGACCCGCGACCCCGAGGCCAGGTCGCTCCCCGTCCTGCGGCAGCTGGGTATCGGCCTCGTCGCCTACTCACCCTTGGGTCGCGGGCTCCTGACCGGGACGGTGCGCTCCATCGACGACCTGGCCGACAACGACTTTCGGAGGTCGAACCCGCGCTTCACCGGTGAGAACCTCCAGCACAACCTGGGCAGTGCCGACGAGGTCCGGTCCGTTGCCGCTGAAGTGGGGTGCACACCGGCACAGGTCTCACTGGCCTGGCTGCTGGCCCAGGGCGACGACATCGTCCCGATCCCCGGCACGAAGCGGGTGTCCCGGGTCGAAGAGAACGTTGCAGCCGACGAAGTCCGGCTGAGCCCCGACCAGCTCGACCGTCTCGACAAGCTGACCCCCGCCGCCGGCGATCATCACAATGAAGAGCAGATGCAGTTGATCGAGCGTTGAAGTGGTCCGATGGTGGGCGCGTCTGCCCACCGGCTGGCCTGGTCGAGATTCTCCCGCCCGACCAGGCAGCGGTGGAGATGGATCACTTCCCCGATGCTCAGCGGAAGTCGAACACCAGACGGGCGTCGACACCACCCTTCTCGATCTGCTCGAACGCCTCGTTCACTTCGTCGAGGCGTCTGGTCTCGCGCACGATTCGGGTGCGGCCCTCGGCATGCAGTTGGAATGTCTCGGCCAGGTCGACGCGGGTACCCACGATGGAACCGGTCACCGTGATCCCCTGCAGCACCGTCTCGAATATGGGCAGCCGGACGAAGTTGTCGGCCGGAAGGCCGACCAGGACGAGGGTGCCACCTCGCTTGAGACTCCGGTAGGCCTGCTCGACCGCAGCCGGGGAGACGGCCAGGGCGATCGCCTGGTCAGCCCCGCCGAGCGCCTGGATCCCCTCCGCGGGGTCCCCGGCCAGGGCGTTGAATGTGTGCTCGGCTCCGAGCTCGGTGGCCAAGGCCAGCTTGGAGTCGACCAGGTCGACTGCAGCCACCGAAGCTCCGGCGATCCTCGAATACTGGACGGCCAGATGGCCGAGCCCGCCGATGCCGAACACCGCCACGAGGTCCGAGGAGCGTGCGCCAGACACCTTGACCGCCTTGTACGAGGTGACTCCGGCACAGGTCAACGGTGCCGCGTCCAAGGGGTCGAGACCTTCAGGGACGTGCCCGACGAAGGAGGCATTGGCCACTGCGAAGTCGGCGTAACTCCCGTTGACGGTGTAGCCGGTCATCTGTTGATTGGGGCAGAGCGTCTCACGGCCGGAGGCACAGTACTCGCAGGCTCCACACGCATAGCCCAGCCACGGAATGGCCACCCGATCTCCCTCCGCCACATGGGTGACCCCTGAGCCGACCTGTTCGACGATACCCACGCCTTCGTGGCCGGGGATGAAGGGCGGGTTGGGCTTGACGGGCCAGTCGCCGTGGGCGGCATGAATATCGGTGTGGCAGAGACCGCAGGTCTCGATCCGGACCACGACCTGCCCGGGGCCGACTTCGGGCTCCGGCACGTCCTCGACCCGCAACGGCTGGTCGAACGAGTGGACAACAGCTGCTCTCATGGTCTTCTCCTTGGTTCCATCGGGACTGACTCTCTGGCGGAGCATGTTGCGGGACTCGGACCGACCACTTCATCGGCGTCGAACACGCGGGATGTGATGATGAAATGTCGATCCTCCCCGGCCGGAAGCGAGAACCCTTCGGGTTCACCCGCTCCCACGCCAAGGATCAGCTGCGTGTGTTTCCATGCCTCGTACTGCCGGTGGTCGATGTAGAAGGGACAGCCACCGACCTCGCCCAGGAGGACGTCGCGGTCGCCGATGACCAGTTCTCCATCGTCGAAGCACATGGGCAGGCTGCCGTCACAGCACCCCCCCGACTGGAAGAACATCACGGGCCCCCGCCGGCCCACCAGGGTGCCGATGGCGGCGAGGGCAGCCGGAGTGGCGGTGACGCCGGGGCTCCCCGACGTACCGCCGGCCAGGGCCGCCGTCATGGCTAGAAGAACCCCATCGGTTTGGTGCTGTAGCTGACCAGGAGGTTCTTGGTCTGGGAGTAGTGCTCCAGCATCATCTGATGGTTCTCCCGCCCGACACCGGAGATCTTGTAGCCGCCGAACGCGGCTCCAGCCGGATAGAGGTGATAGCAGTTGGTCCACACCCGACCGGCTTTGACGGCACGCCCCATGCGGTAGGCCAGGTTGCCGTTGCGGGTCCAGACGCCGGCCCCGAGTCCGTACAGCGTGTCGTTGGCGATCCTTACGGCATCAGCCTCGTCGGTGAACGTGGTGACGGCGAGGACAGGGCCGAAGATCTCCTCTTGGAAGACCCGCATCTCATTGTGACCCCGCAGCACGGTCGGCTCGAAGTAGTAGCCCCCTTCCAGTTCGCCTCCCAGGTGCGACCGCTCCCCTCCGATGAGGCACTCCGCACCCTCCTGGCGCCCGATATCGACGTAGGAGGCGATCTTCTCGATCTGCTGGGTCGAGACCTGCGGGCCGATCATGGTGTCGGGATGGAGCGGATTGCCTTGACGGATCTTGGCGATCCGGTCGAGACAGCGTTCTATGAACCGGTCGTAGATCGACTCGTGGATGAGCGCCCTCGACGGACAGGTGCACACCTCTCCCTTGTTGAAGGCGTAGAGCACGAGCCCCTCGATGGCCTTGTCGAGATAGTCGTCATCCTCATCCATGACGTCGGCAAAAAAGATGTTGGGCGACTTTCCCCCCAACTCGACGGTGGAGGGGATGAGGTTCTGAGCTGCGTACTGCATGATGAGACGTCCGGTGGTGGTCTCGCCGGTGAACCCGATCTTGGCGATGCGCGGGCTGGTGGCCAAGGCCTTGCCGATCTCTCCTCCGGGGCCGGTCACGATGTTGATCACACCGGGAGGCACGACGTCGGCGATGACCTCGGCCAGCTTCAGGATGGACCAGGGGGTGGGAGATGCCGGCTTGACCACGGTGCAGTTCCCTGCCGCCAGTGCCGGCGCGATCTTCCATGCTGCCATGAGCAGAGGAAAGTTGAACGGGATGATCTGCCCGACCACACCGAGCGGCTCGTGGAAGTGGTACGCGACGGTGTCCTTGTCGATCTCTGTAGAACGGCCCTCCAACGACCGGGTCGCCCCGGCGAAATACCGGAAGTGGTCGACAGCCAGGGGGAGATCGGCGGCCAGGGTCTCCCGCACCGGTTTCCCGTTCTCCCAACTTTCGGCGACGGCCAACATCTCGAGATTGAGTTCGATGGCATCGGCGATGGCATTGAGCACGGCTGCTCGTTCCGTGAGGGAGGTCTCACCCCAGGCGTCTTTGGCCTCATGGGCTGCGTCCAGGGCCAACTCGACATCCTCGGCGGTCGACCTCGCCACCTCGCAGAAGGGCTGGCCGTTCACCGGGCTCACGTTGGCCATGTACCGGCCCTTGACCGGCGCCACCCACGCTCCACCGATGAAGTTGTCGTAACGGGGCTTGACCTCCACCACACTTCCCGGCCGTCCCGGGGCGATGAATTCGCCACTCCGTGACGGTGCTACTTCGGGTGTGGACGGGTCTGCGGTGAGGGTCATCGTCTTCTCCATCTCTCTGCCGACACCGACAAGACTCCGATCCGGTCACATGTACGGAACTCGGGTGACGGTCTCTGGCTCTATAACCAAGGGTATGGAGGGGGACACCAGGCCAACAGGGCCAAAGGTCCTCTCCCGCCTGAGGTGCTGGCGGACCGGGAGCACACCGCCGCCGCGACGAAGGGGCTTTGGACTCTGGAGGATCGCCCCGGACCACGGTGAACTGGGCCCATGGGCGTCGGTGACTCGAACAGGCACCTCACGCTCCGCGGGCTGGTCCTGATCGTCGCGGCCGGCATCGGGGCGGCGAGCCTCGGGTTCGCCTGCCAGGCACTGGTCACCGACGCCAGGGGGAGGCCCGACGTACTCGTCGTCGGGGACTCCCTGGTGGCCGCGGCAGCCACCGATCTGACCGACCTGTCTCCGTCCCGGACGGACACAGCGGTGCTGGCCGGGCTTGGGGCCAGTCCGTGCGACCTGTGGGCCGGTTACCGGCCTTCCCCGCCACCCGGGAGTGGGTATCTGTCATTCAGGAACGCCGTCGATTCGGACCGACCGAAGGCGGTCGTGCTGGCGTTCAGCGGCAATCCCGGCGTATCCGCTCACGCCTGCATCAGGGCGGCGACGACCGCGTACAGCCTGGCGGGGATCCTTGCCGCCTACAGGAGGTCGCTGGAGTCCATGGGGGTGTACGCCACGGCCCGGGGCGCCCGCGTCTTCCTGTCGGCCAGCCCGGCCCGGAACCCCGGCGTGCCCGAAGGCTGGACCGACGGTGAGCAGCAGGGCTACAACGGCGACCCGGCCTTCAACGTCATGATGTCCGAGCTGGCCTCGGCCCATGGTTGGACGTACGACACGCACGCGGCTGCCGCCATATCGGGGCCCGGCATGGGATGGACGATGTACCTACCCTGCCAGCCGGCGAGCGGCATGACGTGCATCGACGGCCGCGAGCAGGTCCGCTATGGGGGGCCGGACGCCATTCATTGCGATGCCCCCGGTAGCAACGGGATAGGGACCCCCTCGGATGGGAGCATCCGATTCGCCCATGGGCTCCTGACGGAGCCGTTGTCGACTCAGGGGCTTCGACCGTTGGAGGAGACGGGCTCCGATTCCGCCACCGTTCCCCGGAAGCACTGCAGCAGCCCGGCTTCGACGGAGAGCCGAGGATGACCGGACCGGGAGCGCGCCGCGGCCCGTGCACCGATGCCGCGTCAGGCACCCTCGACATCCCGACGCTCGAAGGCGAGTCCTCCGAAAAGGGCCAACGAGCTTCCCAACAGGACCATCACCGCGTTCGCTGACCAGTTGGGCGGTCGGGCCGGGGCCGAGGCCATCTGGTGGAAGACCGAGGTATCGAGGATCCAGTGGTCGGCGGCTCCGAACCCGCCGACGATCACGACGAGCAAGGACCAGCCCAGATAGCCGTAGACGACGGTCGAGGTCGACCGTGGGGCCAGGCCGAAGGCCAGCGCACCGACGCCCAGGATGACGACGGCCGGAGGGATCACGTTTACGCCCGCTCCGAGCAGCGTGGCCAGCCCGACCCCGGAGCCCTGGGTGGAGGTCCCCACCCAGGCGAAGAACCCCGAGACCAGGCCGCTCACCACCAGCACGGTCACGGCCGCCGACAGCCGGCCTCCGAGCCAGTGGCCGCGGGACAGCGGCAGGGCGAGCAGCTGGTCGAGCCGGCCCGTGGCCTCCTCGCTCCGGGCCGCCGTGAGCTGACCGGCACCGACCAGAGCCACCAGGACGGCGATGACCAGAAAACAGACGCCGAGCACCGCCTCGGCCCCCGTCCCGGTGGCGCCCAGCTTGGAGAAGACGGTTTTGACGGAGGATCCGGCGATGGTGGCTCCGGCTGACTTGGCGATCAGCCCGTACAGGAGTCCGGAGATGGCGATCGCCGCCCACCACCCGAGCACGGTGGATCCGGTCAGGCGGATGGCCAACCCCGTCGGCCCGCGGAGCAGACGGAGCCGAGGTCGCTCATGGATCCGGTCGGCGACGATACTCGCCCCGACATCGCGCCTTCCCGCCAGGTGCACCGCCCCGAGCGCCAGGGCCCCGGTGAGTCCCGCGATCGGCAGCAGGACCAGTGGCCGCGGGTCGGTGAGGGGTTGGAGCTCCTCGACCCAACCCAGTGGGGACACCCAGAGCAACCAGTGGAGCCCGACGCCGGCATCGGCGATCATCCGGACGGCGTAGGCCACCCCGAGGAATACCGCACCATACGTGGCCGCCTGCCGCCGGGTGGCCGCCAGCTGGCTCGTCACCGCTCCAACCCCCAGGAACATGACGGCCGTCGCCACCATGGCCAGAGCGAAGTAGAGCACCGGACCTGCGGCGAACGAGACGCTGGAGTCCAGTCCGGTGAGCACGGTGATCGCAGCGGTGAGCACCCACAGCATGACAACACCAGCCGCCAAACCCCCCAACGCCTGGCCGGTGGCTCCCCGTCGGGTCGTCTGACCGGTGAGCAGCAGTTCCCACCGCTCTTCGTCCTCCTCGCCCCGCAGCAGCCGGGTACTGATCAGGAGTCCCCAGACTGCTCCCAGGATCATCAGGGTCATGCCGATCTTGAATGCGGTGAATCCGGCCACCGTCTGGAGCCTGGGCGCCGGTCCGAAGAGGGCGGCCGTCGCCTTGTTCGACCCGTAGCTGGAGGCCAGGGCGACGCGCTGGGCTTGGGTGCTGTAGAGCTTCGAGTAGCTGAGAGCGGACGAGGCGATGGCGAGCCCGAAGACACAGCCCCAGATCAGGCCTGACCTGACCGCCTTTCGGGCGGTCAGCTCGGCAATCACCGTCCTCGCCGACCGAGCTGTCGGGACCGTACCTCGGACGGCGACGTCAGCCGTCATCGTGCCGGCCGGCTGACACCGGCCGGTCCCCGCCGTACTGGGCCAGGAAGAGCTCCTCCAACGAGGGTTCCCGACTGAGAAGCCGGGTGACGCCGGACCGGGCCACTACCTCGAGCAGTGGCTCGATCGGGCCCCGGACGTGCCAGCGCACGGTGTGGCCGACCTCCTCGGCCGCGGTGACCCCGGGGACACCGGACACGTCGGGTACCCGACCCTCGAAGGTCGCTTCGACGATCAGGGCGCTGAGGTGGCGCATGTCGGCCAGTGTTCCCACCTCGACCAGCTCACCGCGGCGGAGGATGGCGACCCGGTCACAGAGCGCCTCGACCTCGCTCATGATGTGCGACGAGAGAAAGACCGTCTGGCCCCGGTCCCGAGCCTCATGGATACTGAGGCGGAATGCCTGCTCCATCAGCGGGTCGAGCCCGTTGGTCGGCTCGTCGAGGATCAGGAGATCGGGTCGGGCCATGAGGGCCGCAATCAGGATGACCTTCTGCCGGTTCCCCTTGGAGTAGGCCCGGACCTTCTTCGTGGGATCGAGATCAAATCGATCAGCCAGCTCGTCCCGGTAGCTGCTGTCGACCGATCCGTGAACGCGGCCCAACAGGGCCAGGGTCTCGGCACCCGTGAGTGAGGGCCACAGATTTGCTTCGCCGCCGACAAAGGCCAGTCGGCGGTGGGTTTCCGCCGGTCGGCCGGCGCTGTCCAGCCCGAAGATCCGGGCCCGTCCCTCGCTGGCCCGGGCCAGTCCCAACAACAAGCGAATGGTGGTGGTCTTACCGGCCCCGTTGGGTCCGAGATAGCCCAGTACCTCACCGGGGGGCACCTCGAGGTCGAGGTGGTCGAGGACGACGGAGTCTCCGTAACGCTTGGTCAAGCCCTCGGTGCGTATCGCCATCGTCGTCACCGCACTCACCTCATCACATTGTACGGACGAGCAGTCGCATCCCCATGGGAATGTCCACCGGGGCACGCAGGAGAGGAGCGGGGCCGTTCGCGACCCACGGGGACCACCCGCCGCCCCGGGGGTCTGCTGTCGGCCGACGTCATGCGGGACACGAACGTCCACACTCCAACGCCGGCATGCACCTTCATTCGACTCCCGAACACTCATGGGCCCATGGGGCACCGGCCACGCCGACCCTCCAATTCTCCGTGTCGGCAGAGACGCTGACAAGGGCCGAAGGTCACTGGTGCAGCTCCGTACCGGCTGCCATAGTGATCCCATGTGGATCGATCAACGTGGCTCCGTCGTGCTCGATCCCCCCGAGTGCAGGCGGCTTCTGGCCACCGCGGCCAAGCTCGAACTGGTCGGCCGGATCGGGGTGGCGACGGATCAGGCCCCGGTGGTGCTTCCGGTGAACTTCACTGTCCACGACGGCCAGATCCAGGCGCGGATCGGTTCCGGATTCTTGGCCGACGCCGCGGACAACACGTTGGTGGCGTTCGAAGTCGACCGGGTCGATCCTGATGGTGGGGCCTGGAGTGTCCTCGTCCGCGGCTTGGCCACCGTGATCAGTTCACCGACCGGTGCCGAACTCGACCTGGCGGCCACCCCCCTCGTGCCCGAGCCGGGGGACCATGTGCTGGTCATCCGGCCCGACCTTCTGACCGGGCGTCGGTTCGAACTGCGTCACGAGGACGGGTGACCCCCTCCGACGGCCGGATCCCCCTGTTCACCCGGGGACGTCCACGTGCGGATCGGCGCTGACGGCTGCCGGGTCCGGAGCGATCGGGAACCGGATGTGGACGGTGCCGTATTCACAGTGTGATTCCACCGGGAATCCCGAGTTCAGGAAGACGTCGAGCATGGCCCGGTTCTCGGCCAGGGTCTGAGCTTCGAACACGGTGATGCCGTTGGCGACCGCAGCCTCGGCCAAGTGCGCCAGCAGCTGGGTACCGATGCCCTGATGCTGGGCCTCGTCGGCCACGACGAAGGCCACTTCCGCCTCGGTCGTATCCGGAATCCGTTCGTAGCGTCCGACGGCGATGATGCGCCCCCGGTCTTCTGCGATCAGGGCCAACCGGTCCACGTAGTCGACATGGGTGAACCGATCGACCTCCTTGGTCGAGAGCCTCGGGTGCAGGAAGAAGTAGCGGAGGTACACGGAGCGTTCTGAGAGATGCTCGTGGAATTGGCGGAGTCGGTACTCATCGTCGGGACGAATCGGGCGCAGGCGCAGCACCGTGCCGGATGTCGTCCGGACCTCGCACGCCAATTCCGACGGATAACGATCGTGATCATCCGCCCCGTGGCATGGATCGACGCTATCCATGGCCATGTGATCGCCGGATCCGCCGGCCGGTGATCGTGTCGGGTGACAATCGTACGTAGGCATCATGGGAGCCTCCGGCCCACGGCTCCACGCCGAGTGACTCGGCGCGACTTCGCTCGGTCGGATCGGTGACAACCCGGCTCTGGCCGGTCATGAGGACGCTCCACCCCTCGGTCAGGGCATCGTCCAACCGATCTACCTCGAAGGAGGTGTCGGCATCAGCCAGGTGCTTGAGCACCGAGGACTCGGTCCCGGTTCTGAAGACGACATCGCCGTCGAGGGTCCGGAAGTTCACCGGCCATGCCACCGGGCCGCGTTCATCCAGAAAGACGAACCGCCCGATGCCCCCGGGAGCGACGAGTGTCGCACACTCGTCGGCAGCCAACTCCTCGATATGTTTCCCACCGGACGATCGAGGACGGCCCGGGGGGCTGTCCATGCCGACTCCGGTGATGTCATCGATCGAACATTCGAGCGCAGCGGCCAGATTCCACATCCCCGCCCTTGACGGCTGCAGGGATCCCCTGGACTCCAGCGCGGCGAGATAGTTCGTGCTCATGCCGGAGCGCGATGCCAGCTCATCGACGTTGAGACCGAGCTCGTGCCGACGCTCACGCACCCGGCGGCCGAGGTCCCCGGCCGTGCCCATGGTGGGCCCGCTCACCGTTGTTCACCGGCAGGTGTCGATACCGAGATGACCGGTCGATCACCGTCGACAGATCGTTCCGCGTCCTCACCCGGGGAGTGGTTGGATGACGAAGCGATGGGCTTCGCCGCCGGTCGTGTCACAACCACGGCCCCCAGAGCATGACGGGCACACTGGTGGGCCACCGATCCCAGCAGGGCTTCGCTGAAGCTGCCATGCCCCCTCGCACCGAGCACCAAGAGATCGGCGCCACGGGAGGCGTCGAGGAGCGAAGGGACGGTGGCGCCCAGGTGGGCTGTGGCCCGGAACTGGACGTCGGGTGCCCACCTGTCATGGAACTCGACGGCGCTCTCGACGATCTCCTGTCCGAGGGCGGCGAATCCCTCGGGTGGACCCAGCACAAAGGCACCGATCGGCGGGTACTGCCATATGGTGACGGCCTCGACCACCCCGGACCGGATCCTGGCCTCGTCCAAGGCCCAGCGGAGGGCTTGCGAGGATCCGAAGGATCCGTCGATCCCGACCACGATCCGAGGGGGAAGTTCACGTGCCTCCAACTCGTCGGGGTCCTCGGAGACGACCACCACCGGGCAGTGCGAATACTGGATGCACTGATCGCTGACCGATCCGAGTAGGAGTTCCTTGAAGCCCCCCAGGCCGCGGGCGCCGACCACCAGGAGTTCGGCGGTTCGGCTGGCCACCGTGAGGGCAAGCGCGGGGGGCCACTCCACCACCTCGGTGCGAGCTACCACCGAGGGGTGGCGGGTGACCACCAACCCGAAGGCATCGTCGACAACGGCCTCCCCGGCCGAGACCACGGTCTGGCCGGCCCGGTACCAGGGGGGGAGATGCTCGGGCTCGCTGATCTCCGCGAACAGCAGTTTCAGGAGTGAACCCCGCCGGTCGGCCTCGTCGCATGCCCACTTGACAGCCAGGCGGGAGTGGTCGGAGCCGTCGACCCCGACCACGATGGAGTGTGAGCCGACGCTGTCGGCGACCTCCTGACCTGAGACTGCCATGCCGCCTCCTCCCGTCCCTGTCCCGCCGTTCAACGGGGGACGATCACCATGACGTCGGAGCGCCGGAGCTGTTCGAACTCGCGCCGTGTCACCGCGACGTCATCGAGGTAGTACGGGCTGAGGACCACACGGGCCGACCGACGGCCCCGGTCCTCCCGTTGGTGGTGTCCCATCGGATACTTCATGGCAGCCTCCTGTCCCGGCATCCTCTGTCCTTGCTGTCCCCATTGGACGCCAAGAACGCCGCTGCCGGTAGGGCCATAAGTCACCCGGACATGGCTGGCCGTGTGGCCGAGGAGTGAACCGGGCCACAATTTCCGTCCTTCCGGCCGGGAGCTCAGGTGCCCGAGGCGTCCCTTCGCTGCTCCCGGTGGGCACGCTCGGCCATCCTGGTGGCGTAGCTCGCCGCCTGGGTCCGGCGTTCCATGCCCAGCTTGGCCAGCAGGTTCGACACGTAGTTCTTCACCGTCTTCTCGGCCAGGAACAATGCGGTGGCGATCTGCCGGTTGGTCTGACCCTCGGCCACGAGGTCGAGGATCCGGCGCTCCTGAGGGGTGAGGCCGGCCAGGAGGGGGTCCTCGGCCGGCCCGTCCTGCAACCGCTCGACGACTTGTGCCACCAGGGCCGGATCGAGCAATGACCGGCCACTGGCCACCCGGCGTACGTCATCCACCAGGTTGCTGCCCCCCACCTGCTTGAGGACATACCCGGAGGCACCGGCCATGACGGCCGCGAACAACGCCTCATCATCGGCGTAGGAGGTGAGCATGATGCAGGCGATGTCCGGTTCGCCCGACCGGACGTCGCGACAGACATCGATGCCGCTGCCGTCGGGGAGGCGGACGTCCAGAATGGCCACGTGCGGTCGGGTTGGTGGGATACGAGCCAGCGCCTCGGCCGCCGTGGACGCTTCGCCCACGACCACGAAGTCGTCCTCGGCCTCGAGCAGTGAGCGGAGCCCGGTGCGGACGATCTCGTGGTCGTCGAGAAGGAAGACCCTGATGCTGGCCACGCCGCTCCCTTCGAACCGTCTGCAACCTTCGACGCCCTGGTCAGGGCGCTCGGAGCTGCGCTAACGTGCCAGCATCCGCCTCGGCAATACTAGTTGTTCCGGCGTTTGGAGGCATCGTGCCCTATCACTCGATAGAGGATCCCGCCAAGCTGCGCCGGGTGCTGGAGGCGACGCTTCTGCTCGAGGCCGATCTCGATCTGCCCAGCCTGCTCCGTCACATCGTCGACGAAGCCCGGTCCATGACCAACGCACGATACGGAGCGCTCGGAGTCCTCAACGAGGACGGCACCGCGCTCTCGGAGTTCGTCACGGCGGGAATGGATACCGAGGAGGAGACGAGGATAGGGACGAGGCCGACCGGGAGAGGCGTGTTGGGTCTGCTCATCTCGGACCCGCGGCCGATGCGGTCGGCCCAGTTGCAGACCCACGAGTCGAGCTTCGGGTTCCCTCCCGGCCATCCACCGATGACGTCTTTTCTGGGCGTTCCCGTCAAGGTGCGGGATGAGGTCTACGGCAACCTCTATCTCACCGACAAGATCGGCTGGTCGGAGTTCACCAGCGACGATGAGGCTCTGATCGGCGGCCTGGCCGTGGCGGCCGGAATAGCCATCGAGAATGCCAGGCTCCACGCGCGGGTCCAAGAGGTGGCCGTGTACGAGGAACGGGATCGCCTGGCCCGCGACCTCCACGACACCGTGATCCAACGACTCTTCGCCATCGGCCTGTCCCTCCAGAGCATGGTGTCCGACCCGACCGCCGAGCGAACCGGCGAGCGCCTGACCAAGGTGGTGGCGGATGTGGACGACACCATCCGCCAGGTCCGCACCAGTATCTTCGAGCTCGGATCGGATGGGATGGGCCCGGGGGCCAGAGACCAGGTTCTCGCCCTGCTGCGGGAGCTCAGACCTGTGGTCGGATTCGACATCCGGGCGTCGTTCGACGGCCCGATCGATACCGCCATTCCCGACACCGTGCGTGAGAATCTCATGGCCGTCATCCGCGAGGCCGTCACCAACATCGGCCGGCACGCCGGCGCCTCGGCCGCAGCCGTCGACATCGAAGTGTCGGACGAACTCTGTCGACTGCGGGTCACGGACAACGGTCGTGGCTTCTCGTCAGCCGAGCGAGGCGGTGGTCTCGGACTCGGCAACCTCCGCCGCCGAGCCGACAAGCTGCACGGACAGTTCTCCGTCGAGCATCCCGACGCCGGTGGGACCCAACTGGTCTGGCAGGTACCACTCGCCCAGTAGGTCGACGGAGCGGACGCCGCGGTCAACTCCTGGAACTAGGGACTTTCGACTCTGAAGGATGGGCGGGCGGACCTTCAGGATGGCTCGGATGGGACCCAGTCACGACTCGGAGATGGTCACACTCTCCCGCCAGGAGTGTCTGGCCCGACTGGCCTCGATGCCGTTGGGTCGGGTCGGTGTCAGCATCGACGCCCTTCCCGTGATCCTCCCCGTCCACTTCACCCTGGTCGACGAAGCGATCCTGTTCCGCACGACCAAGGGATCGAAGCTCGACAACGCCGTATCCGGTGCCGTCGTCGCCTTCCAGGCGGATGACCGCGATGCGGTGGAGGGCGGTTGGTGGAGCGTGCTGCTGCAGGGCATTGCCACACCCGTCACCGATGATGACGCCCAGGTCGACCCGGGTGGAACCCTGTCGGCAACCGACTGGGCCGGCGTCGGGACCGAGTCACGCCTGCTTCGGGTCGACACCGGCACGATCAACGGAAGGTTGTGGCTCACCACCTAGTGGATCCGACATGGGCCCGACCGTGCCGGTGTGGGACCTTCGGCCCTACTGCGAGGGCTGCCTCGTCGCCAGCATTGGGCGGTGAGGGCCGTTAGTACGGGAGAGAGACCATGGAGTCGAACAAAGCGGGGACAAGTGCCGGAGCCGGCCAACGGAGCGTGCCCGACTCCGGTGCGACGGGGATCGTGCCGGAAGACCGGGGCCGCGAGGCGACATTCGACGGTGCCGTCCACGGTCTGAGTGCGACCGGCGCCAGCATCGGTATGAGAGATCTGGTGGAGCTCATCGTCCGACACGGGGCCGAAGAGGGAGACTTGCTGGCCACCTACGAGGAGCTCTCCGCTCATGCTCCCGACGAGAGCGTGCGCTATCTCATCAATCTGATTCTCGAAGATGAGCACCGACACCACCGGCTGCTGGCCGAGCTCAGCAACGCCATGGCCTGGGGGGTGGCCGCACAGCCACCGGTGGCCACCGTTCCCAGGCTGCCACGGGCCATCAGCGGCGAGCTGTTGGAACAGACGAAGCTGCTCCGGAAGTCGGAGCAAGCCGACTACCGGGCCCTCCGGCGCATCAGGCGACGACTGCGTCCCTTTGCCGACTCCACCCTGTGGGTGCTGGTGGTGGACCTCATGCTGCTCGACACCAAGAAGCACGCCACCATTCTGCGATTCCTCGAACGACGTCGGAAGAGTGCCTGACCTGGGGACCACCTCCCGGCCACCCGGTGCCGGCCCGGGGTATCCCCGAGCGGCGATGATGGAAGACAGCATGTGAACCGACGATGGCCGGAAGCCGGCGGATAGAGGAGAAGTGATGGCCGAGGAGTTCCGCAACGACGACGGGTTCGTGATCGTGGCCGACCTGCCCGGTCTCCAGCCGGACAAGGAGATCTCGGTGTCGATCACCTCCGACATCCTCCACATCCGTGCCGGCCGCGCTGATGGGGCCGCCGTGCCCGAGTCTGACCTGCGAGAGGGTACGTTCACCCGGGACATCCGCCTTCCTTCGGGTACGGACGAGTGGAAGGTCACCGCCAGCTACACCGACGGAATCCTCGAGGTCCGGGCTCCCATGCGGGGACCCGACAGTGCCAGTCGGGAGATACCGGTCAGCAGCGAGAGGACATAGAGGTCCCGGGACGGATCCAAGGTTCTGCTGGCTACGACTACAGGATCGTGCGGTCGGCGATGATCCGCATCAGTGATGAACGCGCCCGGTGCGCGGCTCCTCAGGGAGCTTCGTCGAGCAGTTCGGCCTTTGCCTTCGCGAATGAGGCCTGGTCGCCCGCACCGGGCCGCGGCATGCGCAGGTCCAATTCGTCGATGGCATCGACGATGATGGCCCCGACCAGGGCCCGCAGCGCGTACTTGTGGTCAGCCGGCACCACGCGCCACGGCGCCCAGGGGGTGGAGGTGGCACTCAGCGCCTCTTCGTAAGCGGTCAGATAGGCGTCCCAATGCTTGCGCTCGGCCAGATCGGCGAGGGAGAACTTCCAGTTCTTGTCGGGATCGTCGATGCGTTCGAGCAATCGCTTCTTCTGCTGCTCACGAGAGACGTGCAGGAAGATCTTCACGATCTTCGTGCCGTTCCGGTCGAGATGGCGTTCAAAGGTGTTGATGTCCTCGAATCGGTCACGCCAGACCTGCACGGAATCATGCACTTCCGTGCCGTCTGTTCCCCGGGCCAGGAGTTCGGGATGGACCCGGGCCACCAGTACCTCCTCGTAGTAGGAACGGTTGAAGATCCCAATCATCCCCCGCTCGGGAAGGGCCTTGCTGGACCGCCAGAGGAAGTCATGGCTCAGCTCCTGGCTGGAAGGCTGCTTGAACGCCTCGACCTTGCACCCCTGCGGGTTGACGCCGGACATCACATGCCTGATGGTCCCGTCCTTCCCGGCCGCGTCCATGGCCTGCAGCACGATCAGGAGGGCGTGGGTGTTGCTGGCCCACAGCAGCCGCTGTGCCTGGGTCAGTTCGTCCACGAACACCCGGAGATCCGTCTCCGCCACCGTCTTGTACTTCTTCTCGTCCGAGCCCAGCCAGGTCGCACTCGTCGCTTTGGTGCTCCGCTGGTGGAGACCGGCTGGCTGGCCCGGTCGGACCGTCAACTCCGCCATCACCGCCTTGGCCACCGCCTTGGCCAGCTTCACGGCACCCAACCCGGTGTTCGGTCGTCCATGGGGTACTCCTTCCCGCTCTGCACCATCAAACCGAGCGCTCCCCGACCGAGGGTAACGGAGAGAACTCCGTCGGTGGCGACGGGTCACTCCGATCCGGACCGACATGGTGCGCCCTGCCCCGGGCGACCGTAGTGTGGAGACGGTGATCCGACTCATCGCGGCCATCGATGTGAAGCGCGGCCTCGGAGACGGTCACGGCATACCCTGGCAGGGAAAGCTTCCGTCGGATGCCGAGTACTTCCGGAGTCAGACGGCTGAGGGCCTGATCGTGATGGGTTTCCGAACCTATGAGGAGTTCGACCTTCCGCTGCACGACCGGGTCAACTATGTGGTGTCCCGACCAGGATCCTCGCCACTCCGGTCCGGCTTCCACGCTGTTCAGGACCTGTCCCGGTTCTTGGCCGACCACACCGAAGAGCTCGTGTGGATCATCGGTGGGGCGGCACTCTACGAAGCTTCGCTGGCCTCGGCTGACGAGCTGTACATCACCCAGCTCGACCAGGACTTTCACTGTACGAAGTTCTTCCCCCGGTTCGACGATGGGTTTCTCCTCGACCCGGGGGCGGAGACGCGGCACGAGAACGGCATCTCGTTCCGCTTCGAGACATGGCAGCGGCGACAGGACTGAACCGATCGGACCACAACCAGTCGCCGGTAGTGGCAGTGACCCCGTCGCGCCGGCGGCGGAACCGGAAAGGAGAGCGATGCCTGACTACCCGAGGTCGATCGCCCGAATCAACAGCATCGAGTCCGTGCCCCGCCGGATTCGCGCCGTGCAGGGCAACAGGGTCGTGGTGGACACCGTCGAGGCTCGGTACGTGTGGGAGTGGTCCAACTACCCCCAGTACTACGTACCCCGGACCGACGTGGACGAGGAGATGCTGATCACCGACGGCCGCACCGAGGACTCGCCTCTGGGGAGGGTTCAGTGGTACCGGTGGGCTTCGACCGGGGTGGAGGGGTCTCCGGCCGGGCGCCTGGTCGTCGAGAGCGACCACCCCCGCCTGCTCGACACCTTCCGCTTCGAGTGGGATGCCCTCGACCACTGGTTCGAAGAGGACGAGGAGGTCTTCGTCCACCCCCGCAATCCCTATGCACGGGTCGATGCCCTCCGCTCGACCCGGCCGGTGCGGATCGAGCTCGGTGGGGTGGTGTTGGCCGAGTCGGCCTCCCCGGTCCTGGTGTTCGAGACGGGCCTACCCACCCGCTACTACGTCAACCGGACCGAGGTGCGGTTCGAGCACCTGGTCCCATCCTCCACGGTGACACGCTGTCCCTACAAGGGAACCACCACGGCCTACTGGTCCGTGGTGGTGGACGGCGAGGTCCACGAGGACCTGGCCTGGTCCTACGACTTCCCCACCGGTGGGCTCCTCCCCATCGCCGGGCTGGTGTCGTTCTACAACGAGAAGATCGACATCGTGCTGGACGGCGTGCTCCTCGAGCGCCCCCGGACCCACTTCTCCGACTGAGCGGCCCGGGTCGGAAACGAGCCTCCCGGCATCGGGTTACCCTCCCCTCTATGGCCCAACCCCAGATGCCCTTCGGCCGGATCGACTACGAGTACGCAGGTCGACTGGCGACAACACCGCCCGAACGGGACGGACCGATCTGGATGGTCAACTTCATGCGCTACAAGCGGCGCGCCGACTACGGGGACGGAGGTGATCGGGGGATCAGCGGCAGAGAGGCGGACGAGCGCTATGCCCCGGTCGAGGTGCTGAAGAAGGTGGGTGCGGATATCGCCTACTTCGGTGACGTGGTGGACGCCGAAGGTGAGCCGGACCCCGAATGGCACCGGATGGCCATCGTCCGCTATCCGACCCGGCGTTCGTTCATCGACATGCAGGCTCGATCCGACTTCCAGGAGAAGTACGTGCACAAGGAGGCCGGCATGGAGTTCACCATCATCGTCGCCGCCCTGCCGCTGGGCCCGGTGCACGGGGAAACGGACGGTTCGGGGGCGGTCCGGTTCACGGTCTTCCCTTCCGGCTCCGGGCCGGCCGGCCCGGCGCCGGAAGGGGCGGCCTTCGCCATCGAGGGGACGCCCATCGGGGACGAACGCCGATGGCACCGTCTCGAGGTCTCGTGGTCGGACCGGACCATCGATCTGCCCGAGGGGGCGATGACGGTCCGGTCGATCCCGCTCATCGACCGCATCCGCGATCTCATCGGCCCGGATCCGGTCTGACCACGCACCGGCCCAGGCGCCCACCAGCGCCAGGGCGGCCGCGCCGGTGGGGCCCACAGAGGCAGGGGACTGTCCGTAGAGTGGAGTCAGGCGACCGGCCTCTGGCCTGTCGGACGAACAGCAGGCGAACCTGTCAACCGGAGGAATGTCCATGACCGTCGACTACCTGCCCCAGCCATCGGATCACTTCACGTTCGGACTGTGGACCGTGGGAAACCGGGGGCGGGATCCCTTCGGCCTCGAGGTCCGGTCTGCGCTCGACCCGGTCGACACGGTCAATCACCTGGCCGAACTCGGGGCCTACGGCGTCAGCTTCCACGACAGCGACCTCGTCCCGGACGGCTCGTCCTACGCCGATCGCGACGCCATCGTCCGACGGTTCCGGGCCGCCCTCGAGGCGACGGGGATGCGGGTCCCGATGGCCACGACCAACCTCTTCGGACTCCCCGTGTTCAAGGACGGGGCGTTCACGGCCAACGATCCCGAGATCCGTCGATTCGCCATCGCCAAGGCGCTGGCCGCCATCGACCTCGGGGTCGAACTGGGAGCGCAGGTGTTCGTCCTGTGGGGAGGGCGGGAAGGGATGGAGTGCGACGCGGCCAAGGACGTCCCTCTGGCCCTGGACCGCTATGCCGAAGCGGTCGACTACCTGTGCAGCTACACCGACGAGCAGGGCTACGACCTCAGGTTCGCCATCGAACCCAAGCCGAACGAGCCGCGGGGCGACATGTTCCTGCCCACCGTGGGCCACGCCCTGGGCTTCATCTCCCGGCTGGACCACAGCCACATGGTGGGCGTCAATCCCGAGTTCGCCCACGAGACCATGTCCGGCCTCTCCTTCCACCAGGGAGTGGCCCAGGCGCTGTGGTCGGAGAAGCTCTTCCACATCGATCTGAACGCCCAACGCATCGGCCGATACGACCAGGACTTCCGATTCGGCTCCGAGGGGATCAAGGATGCCTTCTACCTGGTGAAGTTGCTCGAGGACGCGGGCTGGGAGGGCATGCGTCACTTCGACGCCCATGCCTACCGCACCGACGATGCCGATGGGGTCTGGGACTTCGCCCGGGGCTGCATGCGGACCTACCTCATCCTGCGGGAGAAGGCTCGGCGCTTCGCCGAGGACCCCGAGCTACGCGAGGCGCTGGGCACCGCCCGCGTCCACGGTCTGGCCGAGCCCACCGTTCCGGCCGGCACCAGTGTCGAGGACATTCGCAAACAGGACATCGATCTCGAGGAACTGGGTGCCCGCGGCTACGGCCACGAGCGCCTCGACCAACTCGTGGTCGAGCTGCTGCTGGGTACGCGCTGACCGTGCAGGTGGTGGTCGGCGTCGACTCGTCGACCCAGAGCACCAAGGTCGAGCTCCGGTCGGTCGAGGACGGCCGGATCCTGTGGGCAGGGACGAACCCCCACCCGACGACCAGCCCACCCCGCTCGGAGCAGGACCCGTCCGACTGGTGGACCGCGCTGGATCCGCTACTCCACTCGGCCCTCGTCGCCCAGCAGGGCCGGGTGGTGGCGGGCATTTCGGTGGCCGCACAGCAGCACGGGATGGTCGCCCTCGACGACAGGGGAGACCCGGTGTGGCCAGCCAAGCTGTGGAACGACACCGAAGCCGCGCCGGACGCGGCCGAGTTGGTCGAAGCCCACGGCGGCCCGGCCATGTGGGCCCGGGCGTGCGGCAGTGTCCCGGGACCGGCGTTCACCGTGGCCAAGCTGGCCTGGCTCCGGCGTTGCCATCCGGAGGCCCATCGCCGGGTGGCCTCCGTCCTTCTCCCCCACGACTGGCTGACCTGGCGCTTGACGGGAGCCTTGGCAACGGACCGGGGCGATGCCTCCGGCACCGGGTACTTCTCCCCGGCCTCGAGCGCGTGGTGCCCCGAACTTCTGGCCGTGGTCGGACTGGAGCACTCGGTGCTGCCGCGACTGTCGGAACCCTTCGATGCCGTCGGGCACTACCGGGATGCCGTCGTCGGGGCCGGCACCGGGGACAACATGGCCGCCGCGCTCGGGGTCGGCCTGAGGCCGGGCGACGTGGCCATCTCGGTGGGGACCTCGGGCACGGTCTTTGCCGTCACCGACCGGCCGGTCGCCGATCCCACCGGTGCGGTGGCGGGATTCGCCGACGCCACCGGTCGCTACCTTCCGCTCGTATGCACCCTGAACGCCACCAAGGTGACCGACGCCGTGGCCCGGCTGCTCGGTGCCGACCTGACCACCTTCGACCGGCTGGCCCTCCGGTCGGCGCCCGGGGCGGGGGGGACGGTGCTGATCCCCTACTTCGACGGGGAGCGAACACCCAACCGACCCGACGCCACCGGAGCACTGCTGGGTCTCCGCTCGGACATCAGCCGCGAGCACGTGGCCCGGGCCGCGGTCGAAGGGGTGATCTGTGGGCTGCTGGACGGACTCGATGCCCTCGGGCGGGCCGGGGTCGACACACACCGTGGCCGGCTCCTGCTGCTGGGAGGAGGTGCCCGCTCCGCCGCCTACCGGCAGGTACTGGCCGACCTGTCCGGTCGACCCGTCACCGTGCCCGACTACGGGGAGCACGTGGCGACCGGGGCCTGTCTCCAGGCGGCTGCCGTGGCCACCGGACGGACGGTGGAGGACCTGTCGGGAGCGTGGGGGGTGGGCCGGGGCATGGTCGTCGATCCCGAGGGGGGGACCGACAGCAGCGCCATCAGGGACGCGTATCACCAGGGGTCGACCCGGCTGTTCGACTAATGACACCCGGGACGACTCCATCGGACCCGGCGTCGGGGGCACTCCGGCGTCCGCCGGACCCGGTCCCTCAGGAGGGCGTGGACACCAACCGGTCGGCACGCTCCCGGAGCTGGTTCTTGGCCACCTTGTCCAGGGTGGCCCGGGGGAACTCCTCCACCATGTACACGGCCCGGGGCACCTTGAAGTCGGCCAGGACGGCGGCACACTGCTCGATCACGGCCTTCTCCAATCGGCTGTCGTCCTCGTCGGCCCCAGGACCGCGGATGACGAAGGCCACGGGCACCTCGCTGAGCATGTCGTGGGTCTGGGCCACCACGGCCACGTCGCCGATACCGGGCACCAGCCGGCAGGCGTCCTCGACCTCGCGCGCCGAGACGTTCTCGCCGCCCACCTTGAGCACGTCGGCGTCCCGGTCGCAGTAGAAGAGGTTGCCGGACCCGTCCACCCGGACGACGTCACCGGTCTTGAACCAGCCGTCGTCGGTGAAGCTCTTCCGCATGGCGTCGGGGTTGTCGTGGTACTCGAGGAAGAGCTGGATGCCCGGGGTCCCCCGGACCCACAGCTCGCCGGGCTGTCCGTCCCGACACAGCTCACCACTGTCCCGGTCGACCACCACCAGCTCGTAGCCGGGGGTGGCCTTGCCCATCGAGCCCTTCGGGCACGTCCGCCCGGGGTTGTCGTTGGTGGCGTGGATGACGGTTTCGGTCATGCCGTAGGCCGGCACGACCCGGAATCCGAGCCACTGCTCGAGCTCCGGGACGATGAGTCCGAACACCCCCACCTTCACCGAGTGATCGGGGATGGCCTGGGTGGCCAGCGCGTTGTAGACGAACGGGATGAGCGAGAGATGCGTCACCCTGTGGTTCACCACCACCTCCCAGAACCGGGAGGACGAGAACTTGGGCTGCAGGACGATCGTCCCGCCGACCCCCAGGGCGGTCCAGAACGACCAGCTCTGGGCGTTGACGTGGAAGAACGGGAGGAAGACGAGGTAGACGTCGTCGTGCTCCATGGAGATGCTGGTGGGGCCGACCCGGCCGGCCCAGAGGGCATTGGCGTGGGTGTGCACCACCGCCTTCGGCTGCGAGGTGGTACCCGAGGTGAAGACGATGCCGGCCGGGGCCATGGGATCAGGCTCCCGCTCGGGCAATCCGTCCGGGTCGAGGCGAAGGGAGTCGAACGGGTCGAACCCGGAGATGTCCGGGCCCGGCTCACCGCTGTCGTCCTCGGTCACCACGGTCCAGCCCAGGCCGGAGCCCGACTCCGCCACCAGCGTGGCGAACCGGGGTTGGGTCACCGCCCCGACGCATCCCGTCTTCTCGATGAAGAACTCCAGTTCGGCTCGGACCGACCGGGTATTGGTGGTGACACCGACTGCCCCCACCGTCGCACAGGCATACCAGGCCAGGACCATCTCGGGGCAGTTGTCGGCGTGGATGAGGACCTTGTCCCCCTTGGCCACGCCGCGACCGGCGAGGCCCGAGGCGATACTCCGCACCTCGTGCCAGAACTCGGCGTACGTCCAGGTTCGCGACGCACCGCGGCGCGGTTCCCAGATCAGCACCAACTTGTCCGGCTGGACCTCGGCCCACGATCGCAGCAGCCCGGGTATGTCCTGGCCGGCGAATTGGAACGCGGCCACTTCGTGATGGTCCATCCGGCATCCTCTCCCTGCGGCCGGCGTGTGCCCGACCGGTGATCCGGCCGACCACCGTAGCGGCCCCCGGGGTCGGTCCGTCCAACCGACGGGTACCCGGCGTTGACCGAGTCGCCGGCCCCGTGGTAGGCCCCAGGCATGGAGGACAGGGTCACACCCGGTCTCTATCTCGAGATGACCGACGACCCTCTCGACGACTACGTGGCCGGCCGTGTCGCCGACCTGTTGGCCCAGCCGGGGGTGAGCCGCGCCACCTGGTGGCGGAACGCCAACCGCGATCGCACGGATCTGCCCCGTCGGCTGCCCGAGTTCGAGCATCTCGCCGTCTACGAGGTCGATAACCGGTTCGGGGCCCCGTCGACACCTGTCGGGGTGCGGGGTCACCTCTTCCACCACAGCCCGCGCCCGGGGCAGGGACGGCTCACCGGGGGGCCCACCCTCGGCCTGTCACTGGTCCTCATCTCACCCTCCGAGCCACACCGGGCCCAGGAGCTGCGGGACTGGGCCGACTTCGTCCACATCCGTCACATCGCCGAGGTGGCCGTACCCGGTTACACCATGATCACCCCGTACGAGAATGTCACCGGTGACAACCCCCGCTACCTCCACTTCTACGAGATGGACACCGACGAGCCCGAGGTGTCCTTCGGACTCATGACCCCACTGGTCGAGGAACTCCTGCGCCACCGGGCCGGCTCGGACGCGGACCATGACCCCCTCGTCGTCGCCCCGGGGGACGACTTCCGTGGCTGGGCGTTCCACGACGCGCTGCGGATCGACTACGTGAACTCGTTCGTCCGGGTCGGGGAGCGCACCTGATCCGGCGCCGACGGCCGGGCCCGGCCTCCGACCGTCCCGCTACCCTGACCACGATGTGCCTACTCGTATTCGCCTGGCGGACGGAGTCCGCCTTCCCCCTGCTGGTGGCGGCCAACCGTGACGAGCGACTCGACCGGCCGGCGCAGCCCTTCGGCGTCCTGCGGGAGTACGGCCCCCGCATGCTCGGGGGCCGCGACCGGCTGGCCGGGGGGACCTGGCTGGCGGTGAACGACGCCGGCGTGGTGGCCGGACTCACCAACCGGCCCTCCCCCGGTGGGCCGGACCGGACCAAGCGTTCCCGCGGCGAACTCCCGATGATGTTGGCCGGCCACCGGAGCGCCGAAGAGGGGGTGACGGAGTTGGTGGGGCGGATCCACGCCGGGCAGTACAACCCGGCCTGGATGCTGGTGGGCGATCGGAGTTCACTGTTCTACGTGGAACTGGCCGACGACCGTGACCCGGTGGTGAGCCCGCTGCCACCCGGCGTCCACATACTGGAGAACGTGGCCCTCGGACACCCTTCGTCGAAGGTCGGACAGGTCCGTCGGCGGCTGGCGACAGCCACGGCGGACGGCGAGGACCTGTGGCCCGCGCTCCGATCGGCGTTGGCTGATCACACGGTCCCGACGGATCGGCCGGAAGACGACGGGGACGCTGCCGGTGCGGTGGTGCGGCGCCCGGCCACCAGGGCGGCGTGCGTCCACACCGACGACTACGGCACCCGCTCGGCCGAGCTGGTCCGGGTCCCGTCGGAGCCGACCTCGCATCCCGAGGTGCTGGTGGCCGAAGGCCCTCCGTGCACCGCGCCCTTCGTCGACGTCAGTGGCCGCTGGGACGAGGCACCGGTCTAACCTCGCCGCTCGACCGTCCAGCCGCGCCCCCGGAGCTCGGCCACCAGCTGATCGGTCGGGATCCGGTGCAGGGAACGGGCGGGCTGCGTCGTCCTCGGCGGCGTTGGGCCAGGCTCACGGGCCGGGGGCGCGATGTCATCCGACCCGTCCTCCTGCAGGCGGGCGATCAGCTCCTCGGCCTCGAGGCGGGTGAACCGGCCGCCGGCCTGACGCTGGTTGAAACCCATCGGCCCGCGGGCATCGCGGAAGTCGAGGTGGCCGGCCGCCTGCAGCAGCGTCAGCAACTCCTCCCGTTGCCTCGCCGTGGCCGGGGGGCCGGGCGCCTGACCGAATGCCATGGGTGCAGTCTCCCCGATCGGGGGCCTCAGGGCAGGTACTCGACCTCGCCGTCCTCGTTGAGCTGGTAGAGCTCGAATCCGCTGGCCACGTGGGGATCGTCGGCGGCCAGGGACACGGCGATCTTCTGGGCGCTGTTTCGCATCACATCCATCACCAGCTCGACGACCTGCGCGGCGGTGAACCACTGATGGACCTGGGTCACCAGCGGTCGGTCGAGGTCACCGGGCTGGGTGATGACGGCGTCGGTCAGCCGGAGGGCGACCTTCTGGCCCTCGGCCAGGCTGCTTCCCTCGTAGCGTTCGGTGGTGTCGAAGAGCTCCTCGTCGGCCCCGGCCTCGATCGCCCGCAGCGAGCGGGTCGACTGACAGAGCCGGCAGTTGTGCTGGCGCGCCCCCCGGAGCCGCACCAACTCGGTCGTGACGGCATCGATGCCGTCGAGTCGGGCCACGGACCTCGACAGCCGGTCGAGCTGGTCCAACGGCGGGCCGTCCCCCGTGGGCGGGGGGCCGGTGTCGAGCTGGGCGCCGGACCGGTCCGGCCAGTCCGGGAACAGGCGATCGAGGGCCATTCGGACGCGCCGGCCGTAGTCCAGCGCGAACAGGGCCACCACGAAGTCGAGCATCGGTCCGGGTCCCATCCGCTCGGCCACATCGGCCCGCAGCGCACCGGTGACACCGGCGACATCGATGACGAACTGCTCGGTGAAGCCCAGGCAGGCCCGATCGACAGGCGAGAAGAGGGGCGAGGTCGGCCACCGGGAGAGCTGGGCTTCCTCGTCGAGGGGGACCGGGGCCCGGTCGCCGGCTCCGTTCCTTCGAACCGTCACGTCTCCGAGGAGCTGGCCGATCCTCAGGTCGACCAGGGCGAGGAGCGGTCCGGGCGCCGCGGCCCACGCCGACCGCTGCAGACCACCGAAAGCCAGGCCCACCTCCGGGGCCAGCTGAGCCAGAGGGGCGGGCGCCGTCCCGCCGGCGGGGGTCAGAGCTTCACCACCACCTTGCCGGTGTTGCCCCCGCTGAACAGCAGGTTGAGGGCGTCCCCGGCGTGCTCGAGCCCGTCCACCACGTGCTCACGGTGGTGGATCCGTCCCTCCATGACCCATCCGGCCATGCGGACCTGAGCCTCGGGGAACCGGTCCACGTAGTCGAGGATGAGGAAGCCCTCCATCCGGGCCCGCTTGATCAGCAGGTTGAGGTAGTTGCTGGGCCCCACCGGACGGTCCTGGTTGTACTGGGAGATGGCCCCGCACAGGACGACGCGGGCCTTCATGGCCAGGTGGGCGAGGCAGTCGTCGAGGATCTGGCCGCCCACGTTGTCGAAGTAGACGTCGATCCCCTCGGGGCAGACGGCTCCCAGCCGGTGGGATACGTCCTCGTCCCGGTAGTTGATGGCGTGGTCGAACCCCAGCTCGCCGGTCAGCCACTCGCACTTCTCCGCCGAGCCGGCGATACCCACCACCGACCCGGCGTCCTCGATGCGGGCCAGCTGGCCGACGACCGATCCGGTGGCCCCGGCCGCGCCCGACACCACCACCGTGTCGCCGGGCTTGGGCCGGCCGACGTCGAGGAGCCCGAAGTAGGCCGTCATGCCGGTCACGCCGAATACGCCGATGGCGACGGTGGGATCGACACCGGGGGGCAGGGTGGTCATGGCCGCGGCACCTTCGTCGGCGATGGCGTACTCCTGCCAGCCCAGCATGCCGAACACCTGGTCGCCCAGTTGGTAGCGCTCGCTCCGGCTGACGACCACCTCGCCCACCCCGCCGCTGCGCACGACCTCACCGATCTCGATCGGGGGGAGGTAGCCGGGGGCGTCGTCCATCCACGTGCGGATGGTGGGGTCGATGGAGAGGTACTGCACCCGGATGAGGGCCTGGCCGTCGGCCGGCTCGGGCACCGGGGCCGTACTGTCGAAGTGGAGGTTCCCGTCGTCGAGGAGCCCGTGCGGTCGGGAGGCGAGGAGGACGCGCCGGTAGGTGTCGGACACGACCGCCATTCAAGCAGACGCCCGGGCCGGGTCGGGCCCTTCGAAGTACCGACGGGGATTGTCCACCAGCATGGCGGTGATCTGCTCGGGACCGGTGCCCCGCTCCAGCAGGGCCGGGACCACGTCCCGCAGGACGTGCTCGTAGTGCCAGTTGGGGGCGACCCTGGCCATCAGGGCCTCGGGGAGCCAGTCGACGGTGTCGACCATGACCATCGGCGCCCTCCTCGCGGTCCACGCGCCCCCCGGGGCGGACGCGGGTGGAGCATGGCACAGCCGGGGCCACCACCGTCTCGGGCCGGGGACGTTGGGCTACCGTCGAGGGCGCGGCACCGGCCCCGGACCCGCCGCGTCCGCCCCGGGGGAGACCATGACCGACACCGCCACGACCGAGCCCACCGACGAACTGCTCGACGAGCTGGCCGACTGGCTGGCGTCCCAGTGGGACCCCGAACTGACCGTGGGGGCCTGGTGGGAGCGGCTGGGCCTGGCCGGCTGGTCGGCCCCCACCCTCCCGACGCACGCCTACGGCAAGGGGGTCTCCCGCAACGACGGGGTCCGGATCGCCCAGGCCATCGCCGATTTCGGGGCGCTGGGGGCGCCCAACGGACTCGGTCTGCTGTTGGCCGCCCCGACCATCGCCACCCACGGGACCCAGGACCAGGTCGACCGGTACGTGCGCGACATCGTGACCGGGCGCCAGTCGTGGTGCCAGCTGTTCTCCGAGCCGTCGGCCGGCTCGGACCTGGCCGGCCTGCAGACCCGGGCGGTGCGGGACGGTGACGAGTGGATCGTGAACGGTCAGAAGGTCTGGACCTCGAACGGCCAGAAGGCCGACATGGGCATGTTGCTCGCCCGCACCGATCCGGACGTCCCCAAGCACCAGGGCATCACCTACTTCGCCCTGGCCATGGTCCAGCCCGGCGTGGACATCCGCCCCCTGCGCGAGATGACCGGTCGGGCCCTGTTCAACGAGGTGTTCCTGACCGATGCCCGGGTCGGCGACGACGCCGTCGTCGGCGGGGTGGGTCGGGGCTGGGCCGCGGCCAACACCACGCTGGCCAACGAACGGGCCGGGCTCGGATCAGGCGGCGGGAGCGGCGCCGGTGGGGTGGCCGTCCCCGGCACCGTCGGCGGCGACCTCGAGCGCCGGGCCGGCGACTTCGTCGCCCCACGGGACGCCGGCCCGAATGGGGGTGGCTCGGGCGAGAGCACCATGCTCCAGGCCATGCACGGCGGTTCCGGGCTGCTCGTCGATCTGGCCCGCCGGAACGGGAGGAACGCCGATGCCGCCGTCCGCCAGGGCCTGGCCCGGCTCTACACCTGGGGTGAGCTCGGGCGGATGAACGGCCTGCGCCTGAAGGCGGCCAAGGAGGCCGGAGGAGACATCCCCGGCATGCCGAACATATCCAAGCTCTCCATGAGCCACATCATGCGGCTCTCGAGGGACCTCGGGCTGGCCATCGCCGGCGCGTCGGGCATGCTCCACTCGTACGACGCGGCCGGGCGGTCCGTCGTGGTCCGTGCCACCGGTGAGCCCGGCCTGCCCATCGTCACCGAGCTGGCCCTGTTGGCCCAGGCGCCCCCCATCTACGGCGGAACCGATCAGATCCAGCGCAACATCATCGGCGAACGGGTGCTCGGCCTGCCCAAGGAGCCCAACCACGATCGGACCACGCCCTTTTCGGAACTGCCCAAGAACGTCTGATACCGTCGACCGCCGCCGCGGAGGCCCGGGCCCGCGGCATCACGACGGGGCAGTCCGGGCTGAACCAGCACGAGAAGGAGCAGAGACATGGCCGGCATCAACGAGGGACGCGTGGTCGTCATCACGGGTTCGGGGCGCGGTATCGGCCGGTCCCACGCCATCGAGTTCGCCAGCCAGGGGGCCAAGGTGGTCGTCAACGACCTCGGGGCCGAGGTCGACGGCAGCGGCCGGTCCGAGGGACCGGCCGGCCAGGTGGTCGACGAGATCACCGCCATGGGGGGCCAGGCCGTGGCCAACGGGGACGACGTCTCCGACGTCGAAGGGGCCCAACGGCTGATCGCCACCGCCGTCGACACCTTCGGCGGTCTCGACGTGCTGGTCAACAACGCCGGCATCCTGCGTGATCGCATGTTGGTCAACATGACCGTCGACGAGTGGGACGCGGTGATCCGGGTCCATCTCCGAGGGACCTTCGCCCCGATGCGGGCCGCCGTCGAGTACTGGCGCAACCGGTCCAAGGCCGGGGAGAGCAACGACGCCCGCATCATCAACACCACGTCACCGTCGGGGATCTACGGCAACGTCGGCCAGACCAACTACGGGGCGGCCAAAGCCGGCATCGCCGCGCTCACGGTCATCGCCGCCATGGAGCTCGGGCGCTACGGGGTCACCGTCAACGCCATCGCGCCGGCGGCCCTCACCCGCATGACCGAGAACCTGGGCGCCGGATTCGACGCCGAGGTCGAGGCGGACCAGTTCGACCCCAACGACCCCGACAACATCGCCCCTCTGGTGGTGTGGCTGGGGAGTCCCGAATCGAAGGAGATCACCGGCCGTGTCTTCAACGTCCACGGCAGCCACATCAGCGTGGCCGAGGGCTGGGTGGCCGGACCCGGGGCCGACAAGGGCGACCGGTGGGAGAGCACCGAACTCGGATCGGTCATCCCCGACCTCGTGGCCAAGGCCGCTCCCAACGCCAACATGCTCGGACGTCGCGACTGACCGTCGGCTGTGCCCGGGTCGTAGCCGTGGCCGGACCGGTCGGAACGTTGACCCGGCTGGCGCCGTTACTCCGACGTGGCCGGCTGGGGACGCCAGAACGTGAGCAGGAGCAGCGCGCTCCCACCCACTCCGGCCACCACCGCGATCAGCAGGCCCTTCCAACCCCACAGGGTGGTCAGTCCGGCCGCCTTGTCGATGCTCCAGCCGCCCGGTCCCACCGTGGCCAGCAGGAACCCCGACGCGGTGAGCACCATCACGTACTCCCAGCCCTCACCGGGACGGAAGATGAAGAAGCCGTTCTTCAGGTGGTTGGTGATCCATGCCACCAGCATGACGCCGACCACGCCGGCTCCCCCGAACGCCGTGAGCAACCCCAGCACCAGCAGCACTCCGGCCCCGATCTCGGTGATGCTGGCGATCCAGGCGTGGAGCCACCCGGGCTTCATGCCCAGGCTCTCGAACCAACGACCGGTGCCGGCGATCTTGCCCCCTCCGAAGATGTGGTTCACCCCATGGGCGATGAAGACGCCTCCGATGGCACAGCGGAACACCAGAAGGGCGAGGTCGTCTGCGTGGACGTTGGCCATGTTCATACGCTCCGTCTGCCGGATGGCAACGAGGTGCTGGGGCGGTCCCGGGTCGGGACACGCCACAATGTAGGGACGGGTCGGGGCGGAAGCAACCCTCGGGCTAGTCGGACGCCGGGAGAGCCTTGGTCTCCTTCAACGTGAGGACCTGCCCGTCGAAGGTCAGCGTGCCCGTACCGGGCTTCGTGCAGAGGATCTCCACCGTGCCGTCGGCATCGGTGTACCGCTTGCCCATCAGGGTCCCGTCGGCGAACTCCGCCGACACCTGCCCCTGGTGGGCACCGGGATCACCCACCGGGACGGTCGGGGACCCGCCGCAGCCCACCTCGTGGTCGCCGGACCCCTTGACCACCACGACCTCGGCGTCGCAAACCTGACTACTCAACCGCAGCCCCGGCTTGAGATTCACGACTTGACCCCCTGGCCTCATCCACGTCGGCACGCCCGTGCCGCCGGCTCGATCGGTGGCGAACGATAGCACGGGGCCCCCGGGCCCCACCCCCTCGTGCCCGTCCCCGTCGGGAGCGGACGACCGGCCCGTTTCCGCTCCGATCCGGGGACGGCCGGACCGCCCCGGACCCCACTGTTGAGCGGCCTCAGGGGCCCTGATAATTTGCTTCTCTCCTGGCGAGACGGATCCTGCCGGACCGTCCCACGGCCACTCCGGCCGAGCCGGGCCACCGAATCCACCGACCACAAAGGGACAGCCATGCCATCTCGAACCTTGGACTTCCCGGTCTTCGACGCCGACAACCACATGTACGAGACGCGCGAGGCCCTCACCAAGTTCCTGCCCGAGCGGTACGCCCGCGCCATCGACTACGTCGATGTCCACGGGCGGACCAAGATCATGATCCGTGGCCAGGTCAGCGAGTACATCCCCAATCCCACCTTCGACGTCGTGGCCGCCCCGGGCGCGCAGGAGGAGTACTTCCGGAACGGCAATCCCGAGGGCAAGTCCTACCGCGAGCTGGTCGGCGACCCGATCCGGTGTCTACCGGCCTTTCGGGAGCCGGCCCCCAGGATCGAGCTGATGGACGAGCTCGGGATCGACCGGGCCCTCATGTTCCCCACCCTGGCCAGCCTCATCGAAGAGCGGATGAAGGACGACCCCGAGCTGATCCACTCGGTGATGCACGCCCTCAACCAGTGGATGTACGAGACGTGGACCTTCGCCTACGGGGACCGGATCTTCGCCACCCCGGTCATCAACATGGGCGTCATCGACCGGGCCCTGGAGGAGCTCGAATGGGTGCTGGAACGAGGGGCGCGGTGCGTGCTGATCCGTCCGGCCCCGGTCCCGGGGCTGCGGGGGACGCGTTCGCCCGGGCTGCCCGAGTTCGACCCGGTGTGGTCGCGCATCGTCGAGGCCGGCATCCTGGTGGGGATGCACGCGCTCGGACAGCGGATACGCCGAGATCGCCAACTGGTGGGAGGAAAGCTCCGAGTTCCTGCCCTTCCGACCCTCCGCCTTCCGGATGATGGCCCAGGGCAAGCGCCCCATCTACGACACCATGGCCGCCCTCATCTGCCACGGGGCACTCAGCCGGTTCCCCGATCTGCGTATCGCCGCCGTCGAGAACGGGGCCAACTGGGTGGCACCCCTCCTCCACGACCTGGCCGACACCTACGAGAAGGTCCCGACCCAGTTCGCCGAGGAGCCGACGGCGGCGTTCCGCCGCAACGTGTACGTGAATCCCTTCTGGGAGGACGACATGACGGACCTGGCCGAACTGGTGGGAGCGGACCACATCCTCTTCGGCAGCGACTATCCCCATCCCGAAGGCCTTCGTGACCCCATCAGCTACGTCGACGAGCTGAAGGGTCTGGACGACGAGGACGTCCGCAAGATCATGGGCGGCAACCTGGCCGGTCTCATGGGCGTGGGCGTCCCGGCGTGACCGGACCGACCCGAGTCACGGAGATCCCGCGGTCGTCGCCATGAGCCAACCGACGCAGTGGCAGGTGCGGACCGTCGAGCACTCCCTCAAAGAGGCGCGGCTGAAGGCCATCTCGCGCGGAGGGAGGTTCATCGTCGCCGCCAACGAGCTCCTCCTCCAGACGGGCAAGGCCGACTTCACGGTGCAGGATGTGGTGGAGCGGTCCGGCATGTCGCTCCGCTCCTTCTACCAGTACTTCGCCACCAAGGACGACCTGCTGCTGGCCCTGGTCGAAGAGGCGGTCCAGGGCTACGTGGCCAACATCCGGGCCAGGATCGCCACCGAGTCCGACCCGGTGGAGAAGCTTCGGGTGCTGGTCCGGACCATGTTCAGCTCGGCCCAGCGGACCAACCCGTCCTCACGGGGCATGGTGCTGTTCTCGTGGCACCTGGCCGACACCCGGACCGAGGAGTTCTCGGCCATCTTCAACCCCCAGGTGGCCGCGGTGGCCGACATCCTCGAGATCGGCGTGGCCAGCGGGGTGTTCCGCCGCGACATCGAGGTGCCGGTCCTGGCCGCCCTGGTGATCCACACCGTCGTGTCGGTGATCGACATGCGGATCCTCGGGGTGCAGATGGCCCACCGGGTCATCGACGAGGACGACATGGTCGGCTGGTGCCTGTCAGGGGTCATGGCGCCGTCCGCCCCCGCCTGAGGGGTCGGCGTCCGGGGACAACCACTACTCTTCACCAACTAGAACGACCTTCTCACCCGACGGCCCCGAGGCCGGTCGACCCGGCCAAGGAGAGCCCCTTCGATGACTGACCTAGCCCACCAGCCGGTGCCCCGGCCGGCCGACCCACCCGACCCCGATGCCGCCGCCGAGTTCCGTGCCTCACTGCGCTCGTGGCTGGCGGCCGAGGTGACCGGTGAGATCACCCGTCTGGCCCAGGGGATGCCCACCGGCGAGGATCTCGACAGCTACCGCCAGTGGAACAACCGCCTGGCCGACGCCGGCTGGGCCGCCCCGGCCTGGCCGGTCGAGCACGGGGGCCGCGGCGCCGGGATCGACGAGCAACTGGCCTACCTGGAAGAGATGAGCGCGGTGGCCGCGCCCGGGCCCATCAACACCATCGGGGTGTCCAACATCGCCCCCGCCATCATGACCTACGGCACGGCCGAGCAGCAGCGACGGTTCCTCGGGCCCATGCTCCGCGGCGACGAGATCTGGTCGCAGGGCATGTCCGAGCCGGACGCCGGCTCGGACCTGGCCTCGCTGCGGACCCGGGCCGAGCGGGACGGGGACGAGTTCGTGGTCAACGGGCAGAAGACCTGGAACAGCCTCGCCCCCATCGCCGACTGGTGCCAGCTCTACGTGCGGACCGACCCCGATGTGCCCAAGCACAAGGGGATCAGCTGCTTCCTGGTCGACCTGCGCACCCCCGGCATCGAGGTCCGGCCGGTGCGGACCATGACCGGCGAGCAGGCCTTCGGCGAGCTGTTCTTCACCGACGCCCGCATCCCGGCGTCGGCGTTGCTGGGGCCGCTCAACGGGGGCTGGACAGTGGCCATGACCACCTTGAGCTTCGAGCGGGCCGGCGTGGCCCGCCTGCACCTCGGGCTGTCCCGCAAGCTGGACCGGCTGCTCGCCGACCCGGGTGCCACCGGCGCCCTCCGCGATCCGATGATCAGGGTGCGGGTGGCCGACATCTACGCCGACATCGCGTGCATGCGGTGGATGACCAACCGCTCGCTGGCCCGGATGCGCAGTGGCCAACCCACCGGGGCCGACGGCAGCATGACCAAGCTGGCCTGGGGTCGGGCCGAGCAGAAGCTGAGCACGCTGGCCCTCGACGTCCTCGGCCTGGGCGGCACCTCGGGCGAATGGGCCTTCAACCTGGCCTCGTCGCGCCAGTCCACCATCGCCGGCGGCACCAGTGAGATCAACCTGAACATCGTGGCCGAAATGGGCCTCGGTCTCCCCCGCGAGCCCCGCGTCGGATAGCCCGGGCGGCCCGGCCCACACCCGCCGTCCCCGGAGGCGGCGGGCCCTTGGATACACTCCGAAGCATGCGGGTGATCGTGGACTTCGACCTCTGTGAATCGAACGCCTTGTGCATGGCGGCGGCCCCGGAGGTGTTCGAGGTCCGGGACGACGACTTCTTGTACGTCCTGGACGAGGAGCCGCCCGAAGAACTGCGCGGCAAGGTCACGGCCGCGGCCAAGGCCTGTCCCAAGGTGGCCATCACCATCGAGGACTGAACGGAGCCGGTACCCACCGTCCGCCCCCGGGCGGGAGGATCAGCGGACCCGGTGCACCGGCACGCTGGCGTAGCCGGCCACGTTCGACATGGTGACCCGGGCCGTGTTGGCCTCGTCGACCTCGAACCGGGGCCACCGCTTGGCCAGCTCCTCGATGGCGATCCGGCTCTCCATCCGGGCCAGGGCGGCCCCGAGGCAGCTGTGGATGCCGTACCCGAAGCCGATGGCCAGGCTCGGGGGCCGCGAGATGTCGAAGGCATCGGGGTCGTCGTAGAACCGTTCGTCCCGGCACGCCGATCCGGTCACCAGCAGCGTGGGGTAGCCGGCCGGCACCGTGCCGCCGCTGAGGACGGTGTCCTGCACGCTGAAACGGCCCTGGTACTGCGACGGGGGGAAGTACCGGAGGATCTCCTCGACCGCCCCGGGGATGACACCCGGGTCCTCCACCACCTTCCGGTACTCGTCGGGATGGCGGTGGAACAGGACGGCGGCGTTCCCGACCAGCTTGGTCACGGTCTCCGCCCCCGCACCTCCCAGCAGGGCGGTGAACCCGGCGATCTCCTCGTCGGTGAGCTGGGTCATCTGGCCGTCGCCCCGGTCCACCTCCACCTGGGTCAGGCGGCTGATCATGTCGTCTCCGGGCTGGCGGCGCTTCTCGCCGGCCAGCTCCCAGAAGTAGGAGCCGAACTCGACGCCGGCGGCCATACCCTCCTCGGTCGGGTCCAGCTGGCCCGGCTCGCGGTGGAGCATGAGGTCCAACGCGTGCCGGAGCCGCTGGCGGTCCCCCTCGGGCACGCCCAGCATGCGGCAGATGATCTCCACCGGGAACGGACCGCTGAAGTCCTGCACCAGGTCGAAGTGGTCGGCGTCGTCGAACGGCTCGATGTACGAGGTGATGACCTCGCGCACCATGGGCTCCAACGCGCTCACCGCCCGTGGCGTGAAAACCCGGCTGACCAGGGACCGCATGCGGTCGTGCTCGGGCGGGTCCATCATGATCATGGAGCGGTACATGGCGATCAGCTCGGGGTCCTTGGTCAGCATGGACAGGTCGACCCCGTGGCTGCTGGTGAAGGTGGGCCAGTCCTTGTGCGCGGTGCAGACGTCCTCGTAGAGGAAGAGGGCGTAGAACCCGTACTTCTCGTTCAGGTACACCGGAGCCTCGTCGCGCATGCGCCGGTACAGCTCGGTGGGGTCGTTGAAGAACTCGGCGGAGAACGGGTCGAACTCCACCGGCGTTCCGCTCAGCGTGGTGTCGGACATGGTGCCCCTCTCCGGATCGTGCTCCCTGTGGGTGCCGGTTCTCTGACCGGATCGTACCGGTTGACGGTCCGGTCGGGCTCGACCGGGCCGGGGCCCCACCGCCGGCGGCCGGACCATCCGGTGTCAACCACCCCGGGCGGCCCTCCGGCCGTCGGGCAGAGCCCGGCGCTGGGTGAAGAGCCACCGCCCGTGCTGCTCCTCGTAGCGGTCCAGATAGCGGCCCCAGTGGTCGAGACCGTGGGGCATCAGCACCGCGAAGTAGCTCCGGCCGCTGGCGTGGGTACGGTCCTCGACGTCGATCTGGTGGGTGGAGGTGAAGTGACGGATGTGGTGCCCGCCGTCGTGTCCCGTGGCGGCGGCCGCCGCGTCCCACCGGTCCTTGGTGCCGGTGAAGACGGTGGCGATGGCGTCGCGTCCCTCGTAGCGCTGCACGTCGCCGTCCGCGGTCACGATCTCCATGGTGGCCCCGTCGGCGAACAGCTCCAGGACCGGGGCGAACCGCCCGGCGTCGGCGTTGGCGTTGTACCGGGCCACCAGGTCGCGGATGCTCTCGCGGGCCAACAACTCCCAGATCTCCATCGGGCCGGCCCTTACTCCTCGATGGAGATGCAACGCTCCGGGCAGTTCTGGACGGCCAGCCAGGCCTGGCTCTCCTGGCCGTCGGGGACCTCGGAGACGAGCAGCACACTGTGCCCCTCGTCGTCGGCGTCGAACAGCTCGGGAGCCAAGGAGTAACACCGACCGTGGCCGGTGCACAGCTCGGTGTCGAGGACGATGCGCACGCCGCGCAGCCTAATCTCCGGCCCCGGTCGGGTCGTGACCGACCGCCCCGCGTCCGGCCCAACGGTCAGGACGGGGATGCCACCGGATGGTCACGGATGTCGGGGAGGATCTCGTCGGCGAAACGCCGTAGGCCGTCGAGGGCGTCCCTGGTACTCCGGAACGGCTTGACCAGGGCCCGACCCACTCCGGCATCGGCATGGCGACGGAGATCGTCCAGTCCGACGTCGCCGGCCCCCAGGGTGATCTCGACGGTGCCGGCGCGGCCGGCCTGGCCGCGGAGTTCGGCCAGGCGGGCGGCACGGGCCGGTATCTGGTCCACCGTGTGGTTCATGGGGATCCACCCGTCGCCCAGCGTGGCGGCGCGCCGCAAGGCGGCCGGCCCGTCGCCGCCGATGTGCAGGCTGGGCCACGGCGAGTGGACCGGTTTGGGCTCGAACATCACCGGGCCGAAGTCGAAGAACTCGCCGTGGTGCTCGACCAGGTCCTCGCTCCAGAGCCGCTGGCACACCCCGATGGACTCGTCGACCCGACGGCCCCGGGTGGCGAAGTCGAGCCCCACCGCCTCCCACTCGGCCTCGAGCCAGCTGGCCCCGATGCCGAACTCCACCCTCCCGCCTGAGATCACGTCGAGGGTGGTCACGGCGCGGGCCACGGCGAAGGGGTGACGGAGCCCGATGTTGTACACCTGGGTGCCGAAGTGGATCTGCTCGGTCCGTCCGGCCAGGAATCCCAGGTAGGTGAAGACGTCGAAGACGGGGACGTCGGAGGGGATGGGGGGATGGTCGGACCCGGCGAAGGGACTGCCGGCCATCTGGACCGGGATGACCAGGTGCTCGGGCATCCACACCGACTCGTAGCCCAACCGGTCGGCCTCGGTGGTCACCTCGGTCCAGGCCGAGGGACGGAGCACGCCGAGGGAGATGCCGATCTTCACCGGGCCTCCCGAGGTCCGGGCCGGCGGTGGAGCCGAGGTTTTGGGGCGTGGAGGGACTGGGCCACGGCCCTACCTCCCCAGTGGTGTGGTCGAGGCCAGCTCGGCCGCCGAGGCCATCATGTCGAGCACCACGTACTCGTACGCCGCCATGCTGGGGTTGTCCGCTTCGCCCGCCACCACCCGGGCGTACCCGGCCTCGAGCACGATGGCCAGCTTGAACCGGGCCAGGATCACGTAGTAGTCGATCTCGTCCACGCTGCGGCCGCTGACGGTGGCGTAGTGGTCGAGCATCTCTTTCCGGCTCGGGAGCCCGGTGGCGTCGACGTAGCCCTTGGTCCGGTCCTCCCCCGGGTCCGACCACCCCATCATGACCCAACCCAGATCGAGGAGCGGGTCCCCCACCGTCGACATCTCCCAGTCGACCATGGCGGCCAGTCGGGCCGGCGCTCCGTGCGAGAACATGACGTTGGCGAACTGGTAGTCACCGTGGATGACACCCGGCTCCCAGTGGCTGGGCTTGTGGTTGCGCAGCCACTCGGCCGCCACGTCGAGGCCGGGGATGTCCCGGAACCGGATGGCGTTGAGGTGGGCCATCCACCGGTCCACCTGCCGGTCGTGGAAGCCGTCCGGCTTGCCGAAGCCCTCGAGGCCCTGGGCCCTCCAGTCCACCCGGGCCAGGCGGGCGATGCCGTCCACCAACTCGATGCCCAGTCCGTAGCGCGCCGACAGGTCCGAATCGAACGGTGCCGGCCAGCCGTCCGTATTCATCGGTGACCAGCCGTCCACCAGGCTCATCAGGTAGAAGGACGACCCGATCACCTCGTCGTCGCTGCAGGCGGCGTAGGCCTCGGGGTGGGGAACGTCGGTCCCGTTGAGGGCGTGCAGCACCCGGTATTCGCGCAACATGGTCTCGTTGCGACCCTTCGGCACCACGCGGGGCGGCCGTCGCAGTACGGCCCGGAACTCGCCCCGCCGGATCTCGAAGATCTCGTTGGATGCCCCTCCGCTGATGAAGGTGGACGTCACCGGCTCACCCCGCCCGGGAAGATCCTGGGTGTCCATCCATCGGCCCAGTCGCTCCTCGTGCACCAGGCCGGCGGTACGGGCGGCAATGGCCTCTTCCTCTTCTGCACTGCGCTTCACCACGGTGTCATGCTCCTTCGGTCGTTCGGGGGCGGTCGGGGTCGGGGTCGGCTGGCGGGGGTTCGGCTCACGCCGGACCGGTCGGCTCGTCGGGATAGGGCTCGGCGAAGGCCGACCCGGTGACCGCCACCAGGCCGTCGTAGAGCTCGACGGGTGGCACGGTGGTGGCCGGGTGGGGAACCCGCGACGCCATGATGCCCTCGCGGTGGCGCAGGGCGAACATCGACTCCCGCCGGCCCGAGTACGAGGGGGTCTGGCCGACCATCCACACGATGCCCTCGGCGGCCACCTCGGAGGGCTCCCAGTCCGAGTGGTCGGCCCCTGGGGTGTTGGCCACGAAGCCCTCGGACGCCACGGCCAGGTCGATGCGGAAGCAGTTCACCGCGATGCCGTCCGCGGCCAGCTGCGAGGCGGCATCGATGGTCAGGCGCTCCAGGGCGACCTTGGACATGCCGTAGGCCATCAGCGACGGGTGCGGGTACAGGGCGGCCACCGACGAGACGTTGACCACCGAGCCGCCGCCGGCGGCGCGCATGGCCGGCACGGCCTCTCGCAGGGCGATCATGGGGGCCCGCATGTTGACCTGCATCACCAGATCGAAGCGGTGGAGCGGGATGTCGAGGTCGCCGATGAAGGTGATGGCGGCGTTGTTCACCAGGATGTCCAGGCGCCCGAAGTGATCCAGCGTGGTGGCCACCATGGCCTCCACCTCGGCGTCGACGGCCAGGTTGGTCGGGACGGCCAGTCCCCGGCGGCCCGCCGATTCGATTCTCGACACCGTCTCGTCGATGGTGCCCGAGGTGCGCTGGGGCTGGTCCCGTGTGGACCGGGCCGCGCAGGCCACATGACAGCCGGCTCGGGCCAGAGCCACGGCGGTGGCGGCCCCGACACCCCGGCTGGCCCCCGTGACCAGGGCCACCTTCCCATCGAGATCGTCCACGAGCCTCCTCCCCGCCGGTCGGGTCGACCGGACCTGCCCGGCGCACCGGTCGTCGGCGCGTGATTGTCGCCGACTGTCCAAACATTCTGTATGTTGGATACCTGATGAATCAAGCGACCAGCTCCGAGGCGGTGCCACGTCCCACCGGAGACCCCGGGGGACATGACTCCCACGGGGACGGGGGCCGGGGCGGGACCGGTTCCGGGCTGCGTGCCGCCCATGTCCGGGACACCCGCCAGGCCCTGCTCGCCGCGGCTCGGGAGCTGTTCGCGGCCAACGGGTTCCAGGCCACCCGGACCGAGGAGGTCGTCCAGCGGGCCGGACTGACCCGGGGGGCGCTCTACCACCATTTCCGGGACAAGGAGGACCTGTTCCGGGCGGTGTACGACGAGGTGTCCGGCGAGGTGACCCTGGCCCTGTGGCGCCGATCGGAGGACCGGCACACGAACGCATGGGACCTGTTCCGGGCCAACAGCGAAGTCTACCTCGACGCCGCCTCGACGAATACCGCCTACCGTCAGATCGTGCTGATCGACGGACCGGCGGTCCTCGGCTGGGACTCCCTGTCCGAGCGCGGCGACGGCCCGACCCAGCAGATCGTCGGTTACCTGCATGACGCGGTGGCCGAGGGGATCCTCGAATCCCAGCCCATCGAGCCGCTGGCCCACCTGCTCGCGGCCCTGGGCCGGGGCTCGGCCCTCTACGTGGCCCACGCCGCCGATCCGGTGGCGGCCCGCCACGAGATCAGCGAGTGCAACGACCGGTTCCTGGCCGGACTCGGAGTCCGCCGTCGTGCCGACGGCTGAGCGGGTCCTCCGAACGACGTCACGGCCGACGGCGGACCGGACCGTCTCCACTACCGCAGTCACCCTACGAAAGGACACCTGATGGCCTGGGATTTCTCCACCGAGCCCGAGTTTCAAGCCAAGCTGGACTGGGCCCGACAGTTCGTGGCCGACAAGGTCGAGCCGCTCGACATCCTCTACCCGCACAGGCAGTTCCACCCGCTCGACGAGGAGCTCAGGCCCATCGTCGACCCCATGAAGCAAGAGGTCCGCGACCACGACCTGTGGGCCGCCCACCTCGGCCCCGAGCTCGGCGGCAAGGGGTACGGCCAGGTCAAGCTGGCCCTGCTCAACGAGATCCTCGGCGTGTCCAGCTGGGCGCCCATCGTGTTCGGGACCCAGGCCCCCGACACCGGCAATGCGGAGATCATCGCCCACTACGGGACAGACGGACAGAAGGAGAAGTACCTCCAGCCCCTCCTGAACGGCGAGGTCTTCTCGTGCTACTCGATGACCGAGCCCCAGGCCGGCTCGGACCCCCAGCAGTTCACCACCAGCGCGGTCCGGGACGGTGACGAGTGGGTCATCAACGGGTGGAAGTTCTTCTCCTCCAACGCCAGGACGGCGGCCTTCCTGATCGTGATGGCCATCACCGACCCCGACGTGAGCATCTACCAGGGGGCGTCGATGTTCCTCGTCCCCACCGACACCCCCGGCGTCAACATGACCCGCCACATCGGCCTGGCCGGCGAGTCCGTGGACGAGGCCATGCACGCCCTCATCCACTACGAGGACGTGCGGGTGCCGGCCGAGAGCCTGCTCGGGGGCGAGGGTCAGGCCTTCGTCATCGCCCAGACCCGCCTCGGCGGGGGTCGGGTCCACCACGCCATGCGGACCGTGGCCACCTGCCAACGGGCCCTCGACCTCCTGTGCGAGCGGGTGCTCAGCCGCGAGACCCAGGGCAGCCTCCTGGCCCGGAAGCAGTTCATCCAGGGCGACATCGCCGACTCCTACGCCGAGCTCCAGCAGTTCCGCCTGCTGGTGCTGTACACCGCGTGGGAGATCGACCAGGTCCAGGACTACCGGCGCACCCGCAAGAACATCGCCGCCATCAAGGCGCTGACACCCAAAGTCGTGCACGATGCCGTGTGGCGCTCGATGCACGCCCACGGGGCACTGGGCGTCTCCAACGAGATGCCCTTCGGCGGCATGTGGATGATGGCTCCCATCATGAGCGTGGTCGACGGTCCCACCGAGGTCCACAAGGTCACGGTGGCACGTGAGGTCCTGAAGGGGTACGAGCCCTCGCCGGGGCTGTGGCCGACCGCGCACCTGCCGGCCAAGCGGGCCGAAGCCCGCGAGAAACTGGCCGCCCATCTCGAGCACGTGATCGGCAACTCCTAGCCGCCGATGCGCGCCGTGCGATGTGAGCGGTACGGGCCACCGGGCTCGGTCGTCGTGGCCGAGGTGGACGATCCCGTGGCCGGGGTGGGCCAGGTGGTGGTGGACGTGGCGGCGGCCGCCGTCAACTTCCCCGACGTGTTGGTGGTGGCCGACCGCTACCAGGTGACCATCCCGGTGCCCTTCACCGTCGGGAGCGAGTTCGCCGGCACCGTGTCGTCCCTCGGTCCCGGGGTGGAGGGTGTGGCCGTCGGCGACCGGGTGATGGGCTCGGTCCTGTACGGCGCGTTCGCCGACCGCGTGGCGGTGTCGGCGGCGGCGTTGGAGCCGGTGGACCCGGCCGTCGACCTGGTATCGGCGGCGGCGTCCGGGGTGGCCCACCGCACCGCCTTCCACGCCCTGCGCAGCTTCGCCCGGGTCCGGCCCGACGAGTGGGTGGTGGTACTGGGGGCCGCCGGCGGCGTGGGCCTGGCCGCGGTGGAGTTGGCCACGGTGCTCGGAGCCCGCGTGGTGGCGGCGGCATCGACCGCCGAAAAGTTGGCCCTGTGCCGCCAGCGGGGCGCGGTGGCGGCGATCGACTACACCACCGAGGACCTGAAGGAGCGGATCAAGGAGCTGACCGGCGGCGGGGCCGACGTGGTCATCGACCCGGTGGGAGGCCCGGCGGCCGAGGCGGCCCTGCGGGCCCTCCGGTGGGGCGGCCGGTTCGTCACGGTGGGCTTCGCCTCGGGCGAGATCCCGAGGATCCCGCTCAATCTGGTCCTGTTGAAGGGTGTCGTCGTCACCGGATTCACCCTCGGGGGATTCAGCGTCAACCAGCGCCACGACTACAACCGGGACTTGGCCGAGCTGGGCGAGCTGCACCGGTCCGGGCGGTTCACACCGCACGTCTCGGCCCGTTACCCCCTGGACCGGGCCGGCCAGGCCCTCGACGACCTGGCCCAACGAAGAGCGCTCGGGAAGGTGGTGGTGGTGCCGTCGGACTGATCGCCGACGGCCCCAGGGCAGCCTGATCGCCGACGGACCCGCCGTCGGACTGATCGCCGACGGCCCCAGGGCAGCCGTCGGGCCCTCCTCCGGTTACTCGGCCGGGGGGGCGGCCAACTCGTCGCGGACCACGCGGCGGAGCAGCTTGCCGGTGGCGGTGGTGGGCAGGTCGTCGTAGACCACGATGCGGCCGGGGGTCTTGAGCGACCCCAGGGAACCCCGCACCCACTCGACCAGCTCGACCGTGATGTCCTCGGTCCCGGCGCCACCCGTGGCCGGGGCCAGCACCACCGCGGCCGCCACCGACTCCCCCCACTCGGGATCGGGGACCCCGACCACCACGGCCGCCTGGACGGCGCCGTGACGCAGCAACGAGTCCTCGATCTCGGACGGTGAGAGGTTCTCGCCGCCCCTGATGATCACGTCGTCGGCCCGACCCTCCACGTAGAGGTAGCCGGCCTCGTCGACGAAGCCCACGTCGCCGGTGGTGAGCCACCCCCCGTCGTCGACGCCGGCGGCGGAGTCGAGGTACTCCCCACTGACCTGGGGTCCCCGCACCCGGATCAGTCCCCGGGCCCCGACCGGCAACGCCGCTCCTGTCTCCTCCACGATGGCGACCTCCACGCCGGGAAGCGGCTGCCCGACCGACTCCAGCCGGCGCCGGACCTCGGGCTCGGCGCTGTCCAGCGCGGCACGGTGGTCCTCGGGCCCGAGAACGGCGATGGTCGACGACGTCTCGGTCAGCCCGTAGGCGTTGACGAAGTTGACGTCGGGGAAGAGGTCGAGAGCCCGCTCGAGGATGGGGGCAGCCATGCGGGCCCCGCCATAGGAGATCGAACGCAGGGTCGGCACCCGTCGGGAGGGATCGGACTCCATGCACTGCACGATGCGGGCCAGCATGGTGGGTACCACGAAGGCATGGGTGGCGCCGTGGTCCCGGGCCCGGTCCAGCCATCCCTCCGGCGTGAAGCTCGGGAGCGGCAGGAGCCGACGGCCCGAGTACACCGAGCTCAGCACGGCGGCCACCCCGGCGATGTGGAACGGCGGCGCCGCCAGTACCAGCGCCTCGTCCTCCCCGGCTCCGGCGAACTCCACCGTGTCCATGACGTAGGCCAGCAGATTGTCGTGGCCCAGCAGAGCCGCCTTCGGGGTGCCCGACGATCCGCTGGTGAAGAGGATGACGGCGGGCCGCTCGGGCTCGGGCTCGAAGGCATCGGCGTCGTCAGGGTCGGTGGCGTCGCCGGCGCCCCGGGTCTCGAGGCGGTCCATCCACGTGGCGGTGGCCACCGCCGACGGCAGCCCGGCGGCGAGCGCGTCCGAGGTCACCGCCCCCGGGGTGTCGAGCCGGGCCAGCTGGGCCTGTAGCGACTCCACCGGAAGCCGGAAGTTGAGCGGTGCGTAGGACGCCCCGGCCCAGGCCGCCCCGAACAGCGCGGTCGGGACTGCGGCCGAGCTGACGTCGGCGAAGGCCAGGGTGGCCGCACCATCCGACCGCAGGTCACGGCCGGCCGAGCGGGCCAGTCGACGGAGCTGACCGTAGGTCAACGACCCGTGATCGTCGGTCAGGGCCACGCGATCGCCGAAGGTGTCGGCGGCTAGGTCGAGCAGCATGGCGATGTTCATGACGGAAGTCCCTGGTCGGGTTCGAGCGAGGTCACCCTAACGACAGCCGGCGACGGGCGACAATTGCTCCGGCACGGCCGTGGCCCGCCCTCCGCGTCGGTCGGGAGTCGTCCTCACCCCACCAGCTCGTCGACCAACCCCCACCCGAGGGCGGTGTCCGCGTCGATCCACGGCAGACCGATGGCCAGCAGCATGGTGGCATGGCGGCCGATGCGCCTCGGAAGGCTGACCGTCCCGCCGGCCCCGGGGATCAGCCCGAGGTGGACCTCGGGTAGGGAGATGCGCGTGGACCGATGGGCCACCACCCGGTGGGCGAAGGCGGCCAGTTCGATGCCGGATCCCACCGTCGCCCCGTGGATGTGCACCGTCAACCGGTCGGCCAGCTCGTCCATCACACGGCCCACGCTTCGCTGCAGGCGCACCAGGTGGGCCGTGACCGGATCGGGCCGCGTCCCGAACTCGTCGAGGTCCCCGCCGCTGCAGAACGAGGCGCCGGCTCCCTGCAGCACGACGGATCCGACGCCGGGGTCGACCAGCGCCACGTGGAGCGCGGCCAACAGCTCGTCACGGGTGGCCGCGTCGAAGGCGTTGTGCACCTGGGGTCGGTTGAGGGTGATGGTGAGCTCGCCGTCCGTCCGGGCCACCACGACCGGCGGTCCGACCTCGGCCCGCCGATCGGGTCTCGGGGTCCGCTGACGCCAGGCCGTGAACTCGGGACCGTGCTGGAGGAGGCCGTACGCGGTCGACTCGGCCACCAGGCCGTCGGGCCCGGAGCGCTCGTGACCACCCCGCAGCAGGACGGCCAGCGTGACGGAGGCCAGCGGATTGGCGTGCACGGTCGCCAGCACGGTCTCGAGTGTCTCGCTGCCGGGAGCCACGGCCGCGTCGGACCACTCCGGTCGCCGGGTTGGGTCGCCCACCACGGCCAGCACCACCGCCGGCATCATGCGCAGGCGCTGCATGGCGCGCGCCCCCAGGGTGTCCGGCAACTCGTCGCCGTCGACGAGGACCGAGCCGCACTCGAGTCCTACGATCGCCTCGAACGCCTCGGCACCGTCGAGCACGCTCATGAACTCCTGGCCGGTGAGCCGGACGGGCTCCATGCGACGATGGTAACGATCCGGCCGTGCCGCCGTGGCCCGGCCCGGGCAGAGAGAACCCACCGATGGCCCATCGTGACCAGCAGTCGAGCCTCGGCGCCGCCGACTGGGCCGCGTCGGGGATGATGGCGCTGACGGGCCGACCGGAGGGACCGGTGCTGGGCCCGCCGGCGGCGTTGCTGGCCGGCGTGGAGTCGTGGGCCCACGAGATCGCCGTGCGCACGGAGCGGTGGGGCCGGCGGATCGCCGTCCATCCACTGGACCTCCTGGCCGAGCGGGCCGCCACCGGTGGCCTGCAGCGGGGCGGCGACGTGAGCTGCGGTGGTGGTTCCCGCCTGCTGCCCTGCGGCGACGGCTGGACGGCCGTCACCCCGGCCCGTCCGTCCGACTGGGACCTGGTGGCGCCCCTCCTCGGTCTGGCCCGTCCCGTCGCACCCGACGACTGGACCACCCTGGCGTCGGGTCTGGCCCGACTAAGCGGTGACGAAGTCCGTTCCAGCGCCGAGCTCCTCGGGCTGCCCCTGGCCGTCCTGGGCGAGCGCCGGACCTCGGTCGACGACCGTCACCCGGGCGGCACCGTCCCCGGGCTACGGGCCCGGCGCCTGGGGTCGGCATCCCGGGTCACCGACCCCACCGGCCTGGTGGTGGCCGACCTCTCCTCTCTCTGGGCCGGGCCCCTGGTCGGACGTCTGCTCCGGCGGGCCGGGGCCCGGGTGGTCAAGATCGAGTCCCTTTGGCGGCCGGACGGGGCCCGCCTCGGTGACCCCCGGTTCTACCGGCTCCTCAACGCGGGCAAGGAGTCGGTGGCCCTCGACTTCCGGACCGGGGCCGGTCGCCGCCAGCTCGGCCGGCTCCTGGCCCAGTCCGACGTGGTCATTACCGCGGCGCGGCCCCGGGCCCTCGAGCAACTCGGACTGGACCTCGAGGAGCTGGTCCTCCACGAGCGGCCCCGGGTGTGGCTGAGCATCACGGGCTACGGCCACTCGCCAGGGTCCCGGGAACGGGTGGCGTTCGGAGACGATGCCGCCGTGGCCGGGGGCCTGGTGGCCTGGGACGACCTCGGCCCCTGCTTCTGTGGCGACGCCATCGCCGATCCCGTGACCGGTCTGGCCGGCACGGCCGCCGTCCTGGCCGCCCTCGACGGCGGCGGCGAGTGGGCCATCGAGGCCTCCATGGCCGACCTGGCCGGCGGGTTGGCCGGTCCGGGCCTGTCCGTGGTGGGACTCCGTGCCGCGCCACCGGTACTCCGGGGGATCCCGGCGCCACCGGCGGCACCGCTCGGCGCCGACACCGCCGCCGTGCTGGGAGCTCTGGCCTGACAGGAACGACCGGAGCGCCCGCCACCTCCGAAAGCGCCGTTCTCCGTCGGAGGCTACGACAATCCTCCCAGTCGGTATGATTCTTTCCGATGAGACAGCCAGGGTCGGTCGCGGCGCGCTCGGCGCCGGGGACCGGAAGAGGAGGACCCGATGGAGATCAATGACATGGTGATGGTCAGCGTGGACGACCACGTCGTCGAGCCACCGAACCTCTTCGAGGGGCGTCTCCCGGCCAAGTACGCCGACCTGGCTCCGAAGTTCGTGACCAACGACGACGGGACCAACGCCTGGCTCTACGAGGGCAACATCCTCCCCAATGTGGCGTTGAACGCCGTGGCCGGGCGGCCGCGTGAGGAGTACGGACTCGAGCCCACCTCGTTCGAACAGCTCCGGCCCGGTTGCTACGACATCGACGAGCGGGTCAAGGACATGGATGCCAACGGGGTGCTGGGCTCGCTGTGCTTCCCGTCCTTCCCCCAGTTCTGCGGCCAGACGTTCGCCCGCACCGAGGACAAAGGTGTGGCCCTGGCCATGGTGCAGGCCTACAACGACTGGCACATCGACGAGTGGTGCGGGACCCACGAGGGCCGGTTCATCCCCTGCCCCATCCCGGCCATCTGGGATCCCGAGGTGCTGGCGGCCGAAGTCCGGCGCACCGCGGCCAAGGGCGCCCACGCCGTCACCTTCTCGGAGAACCCCTCCAAGCTGGGCTGGCCCAGCGTCCACTCCGACCACTGGGACCCGTTCTGGAAGGCGTGTAGTGACGAGCAGGTGGTGGTGTGCATGCACATCGGCTCCTCGTCGGAGATCGTGATCACCTCGGCCGACGCCCCCATCGACTGTCTGATCACCCTGACCCCGATGAACATCGTCCAGGCCGCCGCGGACCTGGTGTGGTCGCCGGTCCTGCGCAAGTTCCCCGACCTCAAAGTGGCCCTGTCCGAGGGCGGCATCGGCTGGGTCCCGTACTTCCTGGAGCGGGTGGACTACAACTACGACCGCCACCACGCCTGGACCGGACAGGACTTCGGAGACCAGCTCCCGAGCCAGGTCTTCAACCAGCACATCCTGACCTGCTTCATCGACGACCGGTTCGGCGTGGCCAGCCGGGACTTCCTCGACATGGACAACGTCATGTGGGAGTGCGACTACCCCCACTCCGACTCGACCTGGCCCACCGCTCCGGAGTCACTGATGAAGGGCCTGGACGGCGTCTCCGATCACGACATCGACCGCATCACCCACCTCAACGCCATGCGGCACTTCCACTACGACCCCTTCACCGAACTCCGGGGCAAGGAGAACTGCACGGTCGGAGCGCTGCGCCAACGGGCCGCCGGTCATGACGTCTCCATCCAGTCGAGGAACATGGAGAGCATCGGGAAGCGGGGCACCCGCTCGGTCGATCTGCTCTCCGCCTCCCGATCGTCCTAGGGTGCCGGGGCGGCTCGCCGCCGTCATCGTCACCTCACCACACTCACGACAAGGGGGAGCGCCCACATGGCCAATTCACTCGCCGGTTTCCGCGTACTCGAGGTCGCGGCCTGGACCTTCGTGCCCGCCGCCGGCGCGGTCCTGGCCGACTGGGGCGCCGACGTGATCAAGGTCGAGCACCCCGTGGGCGGCGACCCCCAACGCGGCCTCATCTCCATGGGGTTGATCCCCGGGGGGCCAGGCGCGGTCAACTACATCATCGAACAGCCCAACCGGGGCAAGCGCAGCATCGGGATCGACATCAGCACCGACGGCGGCCGGGACCTGCTCTACAAGCTGGTCGAGACATCCGACGTGTTCCTGACCAGCTTCCTGCCCGACACGCTCCGCCGCCTGAAGATCGACGTCGAGTCCATCCGGGCCGTCAACCCCAACATCGTCTACGCCCGGGGTACCGGGCAGGGCCCGCACGGACCCGATCGCGAGAAGGGCGGCTACGACGGCGCCACCTACTGGGCCCGCGGCGCGGTGGCCAACGCCCTCACCCCCGCCGACAGCGAATGGCCGGTCGGGGGCCGGCCCGCCTTCGGCGACCTGGCCGGCGGCATGGCCATTGCCGGCGGCATCGCGGCCGGACTGCTCCAGCGGGCCACTTCCGGCGAGGCGCCCATCGTCGACGTCTCGTTGCTGGGTCTGGCCATGTGGCAGCTCTCGCCCGACATCGTGGCCTCCGGCCTCTACGGCGGCGATCCCATGCCGAAATTCAACCGGAGCATCTCGCCCAACCCGCTGGTGGGCAACTACCGGACCAGCGACGGGCGCTTCATCACACTCATGATGCTGCAGTCGGACCGGTTCTGGGCCGATTTCTGCGAGCACATCGGCCGGCCCGACCTCATCGAGGACCCCAGGTTCGTCGACGGTGCGGCCCGCTACACGAACAGCAAGGAGTGCGTGGCCGAGATCGACGGCACCTTCGCGGCCAAGACCTTTGCCGAATGGAAGGAGGCCCTGGCCACCCTGGCCGGGGTGTGGGCACCGGGCCAGATGGCCAGTGAGCTCGTCGACGACGTGCAGGTCGAGGCCAACGGCTACCTGTCCCGCGTCGACCGCGAGGACGGAAAGTCCTACGACCTGGTGGCCAACCCGGTCCAGATGGACGAGACGGCCGACCAGCTGACCCCGGCTCCCGAACACGGACAGCACACCGAGGAGATCCTCCTCGAGCTGGGCCTGGACTGGGACCAGATCATCGCCCACAAGGACTCCGGCGCCATCCTCTGACCAGGCCCCTGACCCGGGGTCGCCGGCTACTTGGGCGGGAAACGCAGGGCCCCGTCCAGGCGGATGTTCTCGCCGTTCAGGTAGGGGTTCACCACGATGCTCTCCACCAACAGGGCGAACTCGTCCGGCTCCCCCATGCGCTTCGGGAAGATGATGCTCTCCACCAGCTTCTCCTGGAGAGCCTCGGGCGCGCTCCGCATGAGGGGCGTGCCCATCGTTCCCGGGGCGATGGCACAGACCCGGATGCCCACCGGGGCCAGGTCCCGGGCCAGGGGAAGACTCATGCCCAGCACCGCCGCCTTCGACGCGCCATAGGCGACCTGACCGGTCTGGCCCTCGTAGCCGGCGATCGACGCCGTGTTGACCACGACCCCCCGTTGGCCGTACTCGTCGGGCTCGTTGGTGGCCATGCTGGCCGCGCCCAGCCGGGTCACGTTGAAGGTCCCCACCGTGTTCAGCTCCACCGTGGCCCGGAAAGCGTCGATGTCGAGCGGCTCGTTCTCCCGCGACAGGGTCCTGCCCCCCATGCCGCCCCCGGCCACGTTCACCACCACCGCCAACGGGGCCATCGACGTGGCGGCACCGATGGCGGCGTTCACATCGTCGTCGCTGTTGATGTCGCCACCCACGGCCGCCCCGCTCCCCAACTCGCCGACCAGGGCCTGCCCGGCCTCGAGGGCCCGGTCGAACACCACCACCTGCAGGCCCAGCCCGGTCAGCCGTCGGACGGTGGCGGCGCCCAGTCCGCCGGCTCCCCCGGTGACGATGGCGGATCGCTGGTTCCAGTTCATGCGTGCTCCTCGGAGAAGATCGTGCGGTCGGTCGGGTGGCAGCGTAGACCGACCGGACCGTGGGCCACCGACGGCCGGGACCGACGGCCGGGACGGGCGGGTTCAGGCCCGGGCGGGACCTACGGCGACGGGCGGGTTCAGGCCCGGGCGGGCGAGATGACCATGGGGAAGTAGTCGACGGACCGGATACCGCCGGTGAACTCGAGGGTGTGGTCCCCGGCCACCGAGTACTCGGGGATCCGGCGATGCCACTCGCGCAGGGCCACCCGGAGTTCCTGGCGGGCCAGATGGGAACCGAGACACCGGTGCACGCCGCCGCCGAAGGCCACGTGCCGGTTGACCTCACGGTCGAACCGGACCTGGTCGGCATCGGGCACCTCGGCCTCGTCGGTGTTGGCCGAACCGATCATCACCATCACGTTGTCACCCTTGTGGATGGGACACCCGCCCATTTCGGTGTCCTCGATGGCCACCCGGACGACACCCATCACGGGGGTCTCCCACCGGAGGAGCTCCTCGACCGCAGCCGGGATGATGGACGGATCCTCGATGATCTTGGCCCGCTGGTCCGGATGGGCGGACAGGTAGGCGAACATGCAGTCGAGGGTGGCCGTGACGGTGTCGAGACCGGCGATCAGGAAGAGGAAGCAGATGTCGAGGATGTCCTCACGGGTCAGCTTCTCGCCCTCCACCTCGGCGTCGAGGAAGCGGCTCAGGATGTCCTCCTTCCGCTCGGCCTCCCGCACGTCGAGGATCTCGTTGAAGTACTCGTAGATGGAGTCGGCCGTCTCCTGCTGGTAGGCGTTGGCCTCCTCGCTGTTGAAGTTGGTACCGGTGACGACCTCGGGGCGGATGACGCCGTCCTTCATCTTGAGGAAGCGGGGCAGCTCCTCGAAGGGCAGCCCGAACAGCGTCAGGAACACCTGGGAGGGGAACGGGACCGAGAACTGCTTGGCGAAGTCGATCTCACCCTCGTCAACGAACCCGTCGATGAGGGCGTTGACCGTCTCGGCCACCGAGTCCTCGATGAGGGCCATCTGGCGGGGGGCGAAGATGGGGTCGAGGAGCTTGCGGTACTTCTTGTGCTCGGGCGGGTCGATCTGCAGGGGGATCATCGGTCGTCGGTTCTTGAGGTCGACGGCGTCGGCGTTGGACGAGAAGATCTCCGGATGGCGGAACACCTCGTCCACCTCGGCCTTGCGCGTCACCACGACCCCGACGCCGTCCACCGGCATCACCGGCATCGCGTCCCGGAGTTCCTTGAACATCGGTTGGGGGTTCGCCGCCGTCTCCGCGTCCATCGACGCGAACGGGCTCTGCTCGGGTGCATCCGGGGTTTCGTCCATGTACGCTCCTCGTGCCCTGAAATTGGCATTCTCATAGTGGCACATACGTCGTGCTGCAGCCGTGAATTCCGGGCCGTCGCCGATCACGCCTGGCCCCAGGCCCAGACAGGAGCTGCCTCCCCATGGTCCCGACCACACACCCGACCACCCACCCCCCGATGGTGAAGCCAGGGGGTCCGACGTGCTGGTGATCCGGGAACGTCTCGACCAGGTCGAGGTGGTGACCCTCAACCGTCCCGACGCGGCCAACTCGCTGAACCCCCCGCTGATGGCCGAACTCGGTGCGGCGCTCCACGAGCTACTCGACGATGACGGGGTGAGGGCCGTGGTGGTGACCGGGGCCGGCGAGCGGGTCTTCTGCGCCGGCATGGACCTGGCCGCGCTGGGCGACGACTGGAGCGGCGAGGGGTCGGAGTCCGATGCGGCCGCCGCCGGCGTGCTGGCCCAGTTCCTCGAGGGCCACTACGCCAAACCCCTGGTCGCGGCAGTCAACGGTGCGGCCGTGGGCGGCGGGCTGGAGATGGTCCTGGCCTGCGACCTGGTGGTGGCGGCCGAGCACGCCCGCTTCGGCCTCCCCGAGGTCAAACGGGGGCTGTTCCCGGCCGGCGGCGGGACCCTGCTGGCCAACCGTATCCCGCAGGCCCTGGCCCTGGAGATGGGGCTGACCGGTCGCCTGGTCGGCGCGGATCAGGCGGCCCGGGCCGGGCTCGTCAACCAGGTGGTGCCGGCCACCGAGCTGCTCGACGTGGCCACCGCCCTGGCCGCCGAGGTGGCGGCCAACGGTCCCCTGGCCGTCCAGCTGACCAAGCGGTTGATGCGACGGGCCGTGGACCACGGATCCGAGGCGGGGCGGGCCACACCGGAGGAGAACCGGGCCGTCTTCACCAGCCAGGACGCCCGCGAGGGGGCGGCGGCGTTCCTGGAGAAGCGACCGCCCCACTTCGCCGGCCGATGAGCACGCCGGGGGGCGGGCCGATCACCTCGGTGCACCACCTCGGGTACCAGGCCGCCGACCGTCCCGACCACCCGGCCATCATCATGTCCGCCTCCGGTCTGGTCACCTCCTACCGGACCCTGGACGAGCGCTCCAACCAGGTGGCCCACGTCCTCCGCCGGGCCGGCCTCCGCACCGGCGACCACCTGGCCCTGATGATGGAGAACAGCCCGGCCCTGCTGGAGGTGGCGTGGGCGGCCCAGCGCGCCGGCCTCCACTACACCGCCGTCAACAGCCACCTCCGCCGACACGAGGTCCAGCACATCCTGGACGACTGCGGTGCCCACGCCTTCTTCCTGTCCGGGAGTCTGGCCGGCGTGGCCCGGGATCTCGATCTCAGCCGGATCGGGCTGAGGATCGCCGTCGACGGCGCCGTGCCGGGCTTCGAGGCCTACGAAGAGGTCCTCGGGCGTGCCCCCACCACCCCGATCGCCGACGAGGCGGAGGGACGCGAGATGCTCTACTCGTCGGGCACCACCGGGGTGCCCAAGGGCGTGCGCAAGGAGCTGACCGGGGCACGGCCCGGCGATCCCGGGGCGGCCCCGGTGATCATCGCCCGGAACATCGGCGCCCGCGGCATGGACGCCGACACCGTGTACCTGTCCCCGGCCCCGCTCTACCACTCGTCCCCGTTGGTCTACTGCATGGCCGTCCACCGTCTGGGTGGCACCTGCGTGGTGATGGAGTCGTTCGACGCCCGGGAGTGCCTGGCCGCCATCGAGCGCCACCGCGTCACCCACGCCCAGTTCGTGCCCACCATGTTCACCCGCCTGCTCCGGCTGCCCGAGGAGGAACGGGAGTCCTTCGACCACTCCAGCCTGGTCTGGGTGGTCCACGCCGCGGCCCCGTGCCCGGTGGCGGTCAAGCACCGGATGCTCGAGTGGTGGGGCCCGATCATCCACGAGTACTACGCCGGCACCGAGGACATCGGGTTCGCCCACATCGGCCCCGAGGAGTGGATGGCCCACCCCGGATCCGTCGGCCGGCCCATGAGCGAGGTCCACATCGTGGACGGGGACGACCGCGAGGTCGAGGTGGGCCGGGCCGGCACGGTGTACTTCGCCGGGGGCCGGGAATTCGACTACCACAACGACCCGGACAAGACCGCGGCCATGCGCAACAGCCGCGGCTGGCGGACCCTCGGCGACATCGGCTACCTCGACGGGGACGGCTACCTGTACCTGACCGACCGGGCCGCCGACATGGTGGTGTCGGGCGGGGTCAACATCTACCCCCGCGAGGCCGAGCAGGTCCTGGCCGCCCACCCCCGGGTGGTCGACGTCGCCGTCTTCGGGGTACCCGACGAGGAGATGGGCGAAGCCCTGCTGGCCGTGGTCCAGTCGGACGGGGCCGACGCGCCACCCGGTGGGGAGGAGCTGCTGGAGTGGTGCCGCCGACGCCTGGCCTCCTACAAGTGCCCCCGGTCCGTCGAGTTCATCGACACCATGCCCCGCGACCCGAGCGGCAAGCTCTTCAAGCGCCTCCTCCGCGAGCCGTACTGGGCCGGGCACGAGTCCCGGATCGTCTGACCGGCCGGCGGTGCCGGTCGCGGCCGGTCGGAAATGTCGCTCTCAGGGGGCGCGCACTAGGATCTCGGCCGGGGCAGGTGCGCCCGCGAGACCTCAGGGCTGCTCGTGCTGCGCCCCGTCACGCCGGACCGGACCACGCCGGTTCGGACCACTCCTGGGGAGGATCATGACCACCACCGCCACGTCACCGACGCAGTCCGAGTTGGGCAGCGAGTCCCGAATGCTCATCGACGGGGCCCTGGCCGAGTCGTCCGCCGGCACCGGGTTCGACAACATCAACCCCGCCACCGAGGAGGTCATCGGCCAGACCAGCGACGCCACCGCCGCCGACATGGACCGGGCCATCGCCTCGGCCCGCCGGGCCTTCGACGACACCACCTGGTCCACCGACCGAGCCTTCCGCCAGCGGTGCCTGCGTCAGCTGCACGAGGCCATCGTGGGCGAGCGGGAGCTGTTCCGGACCGAGCTGGTGGCCGAAGTGGGCACCCCGGTGATGGTCACCACCATGGCCCAGCTCGACGCCCCCCTCGAGGACGGCCTGCTGTGGCCGGCCGCGGAGATCGACAATTTCCAATGGGAGCGGCCCCTGCCCGACAACAACGCCTTCGGCCAACCCAGCCGGATGAAGGTGGTCAAGGAGGCGGTCGGGGTGGTCGGGGCCATCCTCCCGTGGAACTATCCGTTCGAGATCATCATCGCCAAGCTGGGCCAGGCCCTGGCCACCGGGAACACCATGGTCATCAAGCCCGCTCCCGACACCCCGTGGAGCGCCACCCGCATCGGCCGCCTCATCGCCGAGCAGACCGACATCCCGGCCGGCGTGGTGAACATCGTCCCGTCCTCGGACCACCTCATCGGCGAGCAGCTGGTGACCGACCCCCGGGTGGACATGATCTCCTTCACCGGCTCCACGGCCACCGGCCGGCGGATCATGGCGGCCGGGGCCCCCACCCTCAAGCGACTCTTCCTCGAGCTGGGGGGCAAGTCGGCGGACATCATCCTGGAGGACGGCGACGTGGCCACCAAGATGGCCTTCTTCGGATTCATGTGCATGCACGCCGGCCAGGGCTGCGCCATGCTCACCCGGACCCTCGTCCACCGGTCCCGTTACGACGAGGCCGTGGAGCTGGCCAAGGTGTCCATGGAGGGCGTCACCTACGGGGACCCCACCGACCCCGGCGTGATCCAGGGACCCCAGGTGAGCGCCAAGCAGCGGGACCGGGTGATGGGCTACATCGAGACGGGCGTGGCCGAGGGGGCCCGCCTGGTCACCGGCGGTCACCGGCCGGCCCACCTCCCGAAGGGCTACTTCGTGGAGCCGACCCTCTTCGCCGACGTGGACAACTCCATGGCCATCGCCCAGGAGGAGATCTTCGGGCCCGTGCTGGTGCTCATCCCCTTCGAGGACGACGACGACGCCGTCCGCATCGCCAACGACAGTGTCTACGGCCTCTCCGGCGGGGTGACCTCGGCCTCCGAGGAGCGGGCCCTGGCCGTGGCCTCCCGGATCCGTGCCGGCACCGTCTCGGTCAACGGCGGCATCTACTACAGCGCCGGCTCGCCCTTCGGCGGCTACAAGGCCAGCGGCATCGGGCGGCAGAACGGGATCGAGGGCTTCGAGCAGTACCTCGAGACCAAGGCCATCGCCATCGGGATGTGACCCCGAGGGACCCTGTCGAGGCCCGGGCCCGGGCCCGGGCCGAGCACGACCGGATGATCGCGGCCGGGGAGCATCTCCTCCAGCAGATGGCCTTCCGCGACGTCCCCGACGAGGGCGCCGACCTGACCATCGAGTTGGACCTCGACAGCCGGCTCACCAATCCCCGGGGTGGGCTGCAGGGCGGTCTGATGGCCACCATGGCCGACGTGGTGGCCGGCCGCGCCGTCTTCAACGGGTCGCCGGCCGGATCGGCCTGTGTCACCTCGGACCTCACCATCCACTACCTGCGGGCCCTCACCGTCGGACCGGCCCGGGCCCGGGCCAACGTCGTCCAGCGGGGGCGGACCCGGGCCGTGGCCAACGTCGACATCATCGACCTCGGGACGGGTCGGATCTCGGCCGTCTGCACCGTGGCCTTCTCGGTCTTCCCCGGGGACGCCCAGACCGGCGGGCTGCTGGAGACCTAGGAGCGCCCGGATACCGCGGTTCACCAAGCCGGCACCGGTGTCAGCTCCTCAGCCATGGGAAGCCGGCATCGGGGCGCCAGGCGAAGAAGATATCCGCGTTCCGCCTAGGCAACGTGAACGGTACCGACGCGCGATGTCGCGGGTGGGACTTCTTCGCCATGTTCCCGTAGAGATCCAATGTGCAGTGCGATCGCTTCTCGCATGTTTGCAGTGACCTCCTCGATGGAAGAACCCGTCGAGACGCAACCAGGTAAATCAGGGACGTAGGCAGAGAGGTTCTGGCCGGCATCCTCAATCAAGATTGCGTACTCGGTCATCGCTGCCTCCGCGCCAGTCCCGCCTGTCGAACAATGCTACCAACCGTTCCCTTGGCCAGTTCGTCCCCCTTCCGTCCCGGCACCGTTACCGTTCCAGGCTTGGCTGGATGTCGGAACTGTCGGTGGCTACCAACCTGGCGGGCCTGAAACCACCCGTCTTCCTCCAGTTCTCGGACGATGTCCCTCACCTTCACGGGGCCAACCTATCGACAGGGTACGACGGCCTCGTGGCGGCACCCCGGGCACTGAGGGTGCAGCGAAGGAGGTTCGAAGCTCCAGCTTTGCGTCCGGCGGGCTGCTGGAGACCTGGGCGATCGGCTCCGGCCACCGGTGGTGCTACCACCAGCGGCGCTCCGGAGGCTGGCCACCTTGGAACGGCCGGCCCGGACCGGGATACTGGGATCACCACGGTGACTCCGGGAGGGAGCGTTGGGAGCAGTCAGGTTCGTATTCGGCACCCAGCTACGGAGTCGATGGCGGTCGTGGGCGGTCATTGCGGTGCTGGTCGGCGTAGTGGGTGGGTTCGTCATGGCCGGCATCGCCGCCGGCCGCCGCACCGATGCGGCGTTCCCCCGGTTCGTGGCGGCCCACGGATTCGACACCACGGTGTACAGCCTCGACACCGAGCCGGAGACCTCGATCGCCCGGATGGCGTCCGTCGCTTCGGTCACCACCGCGGCCGGCCCGGACAGCGGCCGGCCCAGTTGCGACTGCACCCGGCCGATCAACCCCTCCGACTTCTCGGTCATCTCGCTGACCCGGGGACGACCCGTCTGGAGCCTGGTGGCCGGCCGTGTCCCCGATCCGAGGTCCCCCGACGAGGTGCTGGCCTCGGTGAGCCTCCACGAGGACGCCGGCGTCCGGGTGGGGTCCGTGATCCACGTGCCGTTCTATGCCGCCTCGCAGCTGTCGGCGTACAACAACGCCACCGGGGCGCTCCCCCTTCCCACCGGTCCGACCGTGGCCTTCCACGTAGTCGGGATCGAGGCCTCGGAGATCGACCTGCCCGCCGGGGGCGCACCCGCCTACTCCCTCTATACCTCGCCGGCGTTCACCCACACGGTGCTCCCGAAGACGGCGTCGGGCATCGTGTACCTGGTCCGTCTCCGACACGGTGCGGCCGGTCAGTCACGGTTTGCGGCGGAGATGAACCGACTGTCCGGTGCCGCCATCGGTGGAGTCCAGAGCGAGGACCAGAACATCGCCGCCATCGAGACCTCGATCCACCCCCAGGCCATCGGGTGGTGGATCCTGGCCGCCCTGGCCGCGCTGGTCGGTCTGGCCGTGGTGGGCCAGGCCCTGGCCCGGCAGAGCCTGGCCGAGAGCGAGGAGTACCCCACCCTCACCGCCGTCGGCGCCGATCGCCGGCAGTTGGCGGCGTTGGGGATGACGCGAAATCTCGTCGTGGCGGTGGTGGGTGCGCTCGGGGCGGTGCTGGTGGCCACGGCCCTGTCTCCGGTGGCCCCGGTGGGAGAGGCGCGCCAGGTCGAGACATCGACTGGATTCGCGTTCGATGGGCCCGTCCTGATCCTCGGGGCGCTGGCCACGGTGGTGGCGGTGGTGGCCCTGGGCATCGGGCCGGCGGTGCGGGCCGCCCGCGCCGCCACCGCTGACGAGCGGGACGTGGTCACCCGGCCCTCGACCGTGGTGGGCCGACTGGCGGCCATGGGCGCGCCGCCGAGCATCCTGATCGGGGTGCGCAATGCGCTGCAACGACGGTCGGGGGGCAGCACCGTGCCGGTGGGAACGGCGCTCCTGGGTACGGTCCTGGCCGTGGTGGCACTGTGCGGGACGGTGGTGTTCGGGACCAGTCTCACCCATCTCACCACCACTCCGGCCCTGTACGGAGACAGTTTCCAACTCAACTTCACCGTCCAGACCGGACAGCCCAACCCGGCCCTCGAGGCCAGCCTCCGTCACGACCGGGCCGTGACCGCGATCACCCGGGGACTGGCCACCCAGGTCTCCATCGACGGTCGGAACGTGGGCGCCGTGGCCGGACAACCGGTGCGCGGGCCACTGCTCTTCTCGGACGTGACCGGGCACCTCCCGGTCGGCGACGACGAAGTGGGGTTGGGCGCCACCACCATGCGCCAGTCCGGGGCCCGGGTCGGATCGGTGATCGACGTCACCGTGCTGACGCCGTCCGGTGGCCGGCGGACGGCTCCGTTCCGGGTGGTGTCCCAGGTTTCCTTCCCGGTGCTGGGGGGCGTGGTGGGGCTGGGGACGGGCGCGCTGTTCACCCTCTCCGGCTACGAGTCGGCCGCCTGTCCGCCGGGTCACGGTCAGACCACATGCCGCCAGGCCCTGTTCGGTACCTTGGACGGGGGGATACTGGCCAGCGTGGAGCCCGGTCCCGGCGGCCGGGCCGCCGTCACCCACTACCTCGACGCCGACCGTTCCATCACCGCCCTGCCCATCACGCCGTCCTCGCTGATCAACTTCGGGGAGGCGGTCAACTTCCCTCTCATCTTCGGTGGGATCCTGGCCGTCTTCGGGGCGGCCACGCTGGCCCACCTCATGGTGGTCAGCGTGTCACGCCGACGCCGTGAGATCGGGCTCTTGAAGGTACTCGGCTTCGTGAACAGCCAGGTGGTGGCCTCGGTGGGCTGGCAGGCCACCACGGTGGCGGTGGTGGGCATCGTCATCGGAGTCCCCCTGGGGGTGATCGCCGGCCGCGCCGCCTGGATCCTGTTCTCCTCCCACGTGGGGGCGGTGCCCGTAGCCGTCGTGCCGGTGGCCCTCGTCGGGCTGCTGGTGGTGGCGGTGCTGGTGGCCGCCAATCTGCTGGCGGTGGGGCCGGCGCTGGTGGCGACCCGGTCCAAGCCGGGCCGGCTGCTGCGGTCGCAGTGACCGGCGACTGCTCGCCGGGGCGCTGACCAGGGGAAACGGGCCAGATCCGGCCAGCCGGAAAGATTTCTGGAAATTTCTCGAATTTCCGCTACAGGTTTCGACCGGACGTGCCGATACTGCCGTGGCCGGATCTTTGCCCGGGACTATTCGGACCTGCCCCCACCGGACGGATCGGCCCGCCCGCCGGCTCCTCGTCAGGAGTCCCCGGCGTGCAGGGCGGGATGGCGCTTGGCCAGCATCGGAACCAGCACCCCGCGGGGGGAGAGCCAGGCGAAGGCCGAGGCCACCCGGTTGGTGGCGCCGGGGATGACCACAGCCTTGTTGGCGTCCAGACCGGCCAAGGCCACTCTGGCCACCGTGCCCACCGGCTCCCACATGATCTTCGGCAGCGACGCCGACGCCTCCTCGTCGGTCATCCCGGCCGCCTCGGCGAAGCCGGTGGCCACCGGGCCCGGGCACAGCGCCGTCGCCGTCACCCCGGTGGGGCGCAGCTCACCCCGGAGGGCGTGGGTGTAGGAGAGCACGAAGGCCTTGGCCGCCCCGTAGGCGGCCTGGCCGGGCAGGGGCTGGAACGCCGCCGTCGAGGCCACGTTGAGCACCGCCCCGCTCCGTCGCTCCACCATGCCGGGCAGCAGCAGCGAGCAGAGATGGACCACCGCCTCCACGTCCACCCGGATCAGGGCCAGCTCGGCGGTGGGATCCGACCGGTGGACGGGCCCCATGGTGGTCAGCCCGGCGTTGTTGATCAGCACGTTGACGGCCAGGGACCGGCGGGCCAGCTCGGCCACGAGACCGGCGCGGGATCCCTCGTGGCCCAGGTCGGCCACGATGACCTCGGCCCGGATGTCGTGGGTCGAGGTCAGCTCGGCGGCCAGTCGGGTCAACTTGGCCTCGTTGCGCGCCACCAGGCTGACCCCATGACCCCGGGCGGCCAGCTGCCGGGCCATCTCGGCCCCGATCCCGGACGACGCTCCGGTCACCAGGCAGGTTCGGTCCGGACGGGGTGCGGGGATCGTCATGTCCCGAGCGTAGGTGGTGGTGCCGACCTCACCGGCCCCGGGAGCGGCGGCGTGGAGGCGGCGTAGACGGCCCGGGCCCGGTAGCGGAGCGGACGCTCGCCCAGCTCCTCGAGGTAGTGGGCCACCCAGCCGGCCACCCTGGCCACCGTGAACAGGGTGCTTCCGGCATCGGCGGGCATGCCGGTGGCCCAGGCCATGGCGGCCAGGGCCAGGTCGACGTTGGGGGGCGGAATGGAGTGGTCCCGGGCCAGGTCCACGACGGCCCGGACCACCTCGACGTCCCCGGCCGGGGCCCACTCCTCGAACAGACCGACCAGCACCCCGAACCGGGCGTCACCGGACTTGTAGACGGTGTGCCCGAAGCCGGGCAGCACGCCCCGCCACCGCAAGGTGTCGTCGACCGCCCGGGCCACCCCGTGGAGCCGGGCTTCGACCAGCAGTGAGTAGGCCTGCCGGCTGGCCCCACCGTGCAGGGGCCCGGCGATGGTGCCCAGTCCGGCCAACAGGGCGTCGTAGGGGTCGGCCCGGGTGGAGGCGGCCACCCGCACGGCCATGGTGGAGGTGGCCAACTCGTGGTCGGCCATCAGGACCAGGGCGGCGTTGACGGCACGGACCAGTGCCTCGCCGGGATCAGGGGTCAGGCGGCGGGCCAGCCGCCAGGCCAACGAGCCGGGGCGGGACGGGCGGCCCGGGACCACCAGGGGCCCGTCGCCGGGGTGGCCCGCCCCCAGGTCCGGGGCCGGGCCGGGTGGCGGGTCCGGCATCGCCAGCGCGTCGACCATGGATGCCGCCACCCGACTGGCCGTGGCCGTGACCACGTCCGGGCGGAGATCGGACCGGAGCCGGTCCCCGGCACCGGCCATCACCACCACCCACCGCATCCGGTCCGATGACTCCATCTCCGGTGGCCGACCGAGGTCCAACGGCGCCCAGGGTCGGACGATACCGGCACCGGGACCGGCCGCACCCGCCGTTCCCCCGTCCGAGAGCGGGCCGAACCGGGTCCGGTCGGCCCCCGGGCCGTCCCACAGCCATTCGGCCACCTCCTCGAAGGTGGCCGAGGTGGCCAGCTCGGTGGCCGGGATCCCGCGGTACACCGGCCCCCCGTCGGTGAGCTGGGTGATACCGGTGGTCACCGTGGCCATGCGGGTCTCCACCGTCTTGCCCTGGCGGGAGCGGCGGGCCAACCGCTCGACCTCGTCGGCCTCGAACAGTCGCCGGCGGCCGGTGGGGGCGGCGTGGGAGACCAGCAGTCCCCGGCTCACGTAGGCGTAGAGCGTGCTGACCTTGACCCCGAGCCGACGGGCGGCCTCGTCGCTCTCCAGCATGCGGTCCACCGAACCGACTCTATATTGACTTGATCAATCTTTACAGACATGGTCCGCCTCGGCACACTGGAGGGTGACGAGCCAACCACACCGACGTGGCGGCACCGGGCCGCCCGAGCCGAGGAGCGAACCGTTGACCACCGCCGTGGAAGATCTGATGTCGTCACCGCCGGTGACGTGCCCCGCCGACGCCTCCCTGACCGAGGCCACCTCGCTGATGGACCGCGGCCGCATCGGCTCGGTCGTGGTCACCGACGGGAGCACCGTCCTCGGCATCCTGACCGAACGCGACCTCCTGCGGGCCGGGGCCAACGGGGTCGACCCCCGCACCGAGGCCGTCCGGACCTGGATGACCGCCGATCCGGATGTCCTCGGTCGACACGACCGGGTCGACGCGGCCTGGTCGGGCCTGACCCACCACCACTACCGCCACCTCCCCGTCCTCGACCACGGCGACCTGGTCGGCGTGGTGTCACTCCGCGATCTCCTGCCCGTGGCGCAGATCCGGCCCGACCACCCCACCGGTGGCGACGCACCACGGGGACTGGAGGGACTGGTGGTGGCCGGGACGTCGATCGGCGACGTGCGCGGTGACGAGGGGTTCTTCCACTACCGGCAGTACTCCGCCGTCGAACTGGCCGCCGACCGGTCCCTCGAGGATGTCTGGAAGCTGGTCTTCGACGGGGCGCTCCCCGACCGCCGGGCCTCGGCCCGGTTCGGTGGCGAGGTGGCCCGGCTCCGGGACCTGCCCCCGGGCCTGGCCGGGCTCCTCCCTGCGCTGGCCCGGGCCGGCAGCCCGCTCGACGCTCTCCGGACCGCGGTGTCGGCCCTGGGGGCCGAGCTGGGTTGGGCGCCGACCCTCGACATCGACCACGCCCAGCTACGGGCCCAGGCCCTCCGCCTCGGCGCCGTCGTCCCCACGGTCCTGACCGCCGTGCACCGGCTCAGGAACGGCCAGGATCCCGTCCCACCGCGGGACGACCTCTCCTACGCGGCCAACTATCTGTGGATGCTGCTCGGGCACGAGGCCCCGGCCCAGCACGTCCGGGCCGTCGAGCAGTACCTCATCCTCACCATCGACCACGGTTTCAACGCCTCGACGTTCAGTGCCCGGGTGATCGCGTCGACCGGGGCCGACCTGGCCGCGGCGGTCACCGGCGCCATCGGCGCGCTGTCAGGGCCGCTCCACGGCGGCGCCCCGAGCCGGGCCCTCGACATGCTGGACGACATCGCCGTACCGGCCGACGCCGAGGCCTGGATCCGTGACGCCGTGCTCCGGGGCGACCGGATCATGGGCTTCGGCCATCGCGTATACAAGACCGACGATCCCCGGTCGGTCTTCCTCCGCAGGGTGGCCCGCTCGCTCGGGGGCGACCTGGTCGACGTGGCCGAGCAGGTGGAGCGGACCGCCGTCGAGGTGCTGGCCGATCTCAAACCGGGCCGCCAGCTCTATACCAACGTCGAGTTCTTCGCCGGCGTGGTCATGCACACCTGCGGCATCCCCCGTGACATGTTCACCCCCACCTTCGCATCGAGCCGCACCATCGGCTGGGCCGCCCACGTCATGGAACAGGTCGCCGACAACCGGCTGATCCGACCGGCGGCCCGCTACGTGGGCCCACCGCCTCTCCAGCCGGTCCCTCCGGCCTGACCGGGCCTGTCCCCGGTCACGGCCCGTCGGAGGCCGGAGCCCCGAGGAGTGCCACCGGGTGCTCCTCGACCCACTGGAGGTGCAGCTGGCGGCGTACGAACCTCCAGGTCGGACCGGAACGCCGGTAGCGGTCGCGATACCGGATGAACCAGACCGTGTCGGTCCCGGCCCGGGCCGGGCCGGCCGGGCCAGCGCCGTCGAGCGGACCGGGCCCCCCGACTGTACTGACGTGGTGGGCCACGCACTGCACCTCACCGCCGGCCCGGTCACCGTCCACATCGAAGCTCGCTCCGCCCACCAGGTGGAAGGTGCGGTGGTAGCGGCGCAGGCCCTCGGGTATCCGCTGCAGAGCCTGGTGTCCCTGCCTTGTGATCACGGGGCGGAGATCGTCGGGGTAGTCGGGCACCACGAGGGACCCGTCCGCCACGAAGAGCGCGGCCAGGGCCGCGCCGTCCCGGGCGTCGACGGCTTCGGCGTACGCCGTCGACAGCGCCCTGAGCTCGTCCTCGTCCCCACGCCGGTCCGGCCCCCGGTCCTCCACCGCCGGTCAGCGGCCACCGGACGGGGCCGGGGCGGCCAGGCCGAACCGCTCGGCGAACGCCGACATCTCGTCGTGGAGCTGGGCCAGATCCCCGGTCATCGACGTGGACGCCACCACACGGGTGGCGCCGGCGGCCTCGGCGTCGACCACGTCCTGCTCGGTGGTGGTGGGCAGGTACCCCGACAGCGAGAGCTCGATGGCCCCGGGGTCCCGGCCGGCCGCTTCGGCCGCCTCCCGGACCTGGTCCAAGCGGGTGGCCAGGACGTCGGGTGCCAGTCCCAGTGGCTGGAAGCCGTCCCCGAGTCGCCCGGCGCGGCGGGCGGCCGCCTCGCTGTGCCCACCGATGTGGATCGGGACACCGCCGGCCCGTACCGGCTTGGGGAACGAGTGGGCGTGCCGGAACGAGACGAACTCGCCGTCGAAGTCGGCGCCGGACGGACCGGAGTCGGCCCACAGCACCCGCATGGCCTCGATGGTCTCGTCGGTGCGTCGACCCCGGGTGCGGGGATCGGCCCCGGTGGCCTGCAGCTCCTCGTCCATCCATCCCACCCCCACACACATCCGGACCCGGCCCCCCGACAGCACGTCGACGGTGGCGATCCGCTTGGCCAGGACCACGGCCTGGTGATTGGGGACGACCAGCACCCCGGTGGCCAGGGTGACTTGCTCGGTGACGGCAGCCAGATAGGCCATGAGGTCCAAGGGGTCGGGAATCCGGCAGTCGTCGGGCAGGGGCATCTTGCCCGAGGACGAGTAGGGATACGTGCTGCGGTAGTCCGAGATGACCACGGCGTGCTCGACCAGCACCACCGACTCGAAGCCGCAGGCCTCGGCGTGCCGGGCGAACGACGTCATCCAGTCGGGGTCGGCGGTCACGCCGAGGCGAACCGGGGGGATGATTCCGAACTGCATGGCCTGCTCACTTTCGTCCATCGGCGGCCACGTCCCCGGGGTCATCAGGGACGCCGGGCTCGAGGCCAGGCCGAGCGTAAGCGGGGCCCGGTCCCGACGCCAGTGCCGGGCCGGGCGGCGTCGGGACCGGCCCGGACCGGGGCCGTGGGGCTCCCGTCGCCACCTCCGGGCGCCATCCGATCACTAGGGTTGGGGCGTGAAACACGACCGTCCAGGCGGGAAGCCGGGCGACGCGGGGGAGCCGGATCCGGCCGTGACCGGCCCAAGCCGTCGCGTCTCGCGGCGACAGTTCATCGGCTTGGCCGCCGGGGGTACCGTCGCCGCCGCCGCCGCCGCGGGCGCCGTGGCCGCCACCGACGCCTCCTCCGGATCGGCCGTCCACAGCGCCAGGACCGGCGGCACCGGGACCGGGCCGTCCGACTATCACCCCGGGCCAGGCCATCGTCCCGGTCCGGGCCGATGAGGCACTGACGCGGACGGCCAACGGCGTGTTGATCCCGACATCGGACGCCATCGTGGCCGAGAACGCCAGACCCGGGCATCTGTGGTGGGTCACGACGCCACAGGGACCCGGTGACATCGAGGGGTACGCCGACCAGGTCAGCGCGATCCGGGGCGACACCGTCACGCTCTTCGTGAGCACCCGGGCCGCCACCTTCCACGTCGAGGCATACCGCATGGGCTACTACGGCGGCATCGGCGGTCGCCTGGTCTGGCAGTCCGACGAGGTGGCCGGGATCCGACAGCCACCGCCGGCCCTGTTGCCGTTCACGAACACCATCGAGTGCCAGTGGGCGCCGTCCACCACGGTGGGCATCGGTGCCACCTGGCCACCCGGGGCCTATCTCCTGAAGCTGGTGGGCTCCACCGGTGAGCAGCAGTTCGTCCCGCTCTGCGTCCGGGACGACGCCTCACGCGCCGCCGTCGTCATCCAGCACAGCGTCACCACCTGGCAGGCCTACAACCGGTGGGGTGGTTACAGCCTGTACTACGGAAACAAGAACCAGGCGCTGTCCTACACGCACGACCCCGCCGGTGGCAGCTACGCCGAGCGGGCCCGCATCGTGTCGTTCGACCGCCCCTACGACCACGACTGGGCCAGTGGGGCGGCCGACTTCGTCGGCAACGAGCTGCCAGTCATCTACCAGGCCGAGCGGATGGGACTCGACGTCACCTACTGGACCGATGTCGACCTGCATGCCCGTCCCCAACTGCTCGACGACCACCGGGCCCTCGTCAGTCTGGGCCACGACGAGTACTGGTCGGCGGAGATGCGCGACGGTGCCGCCGGGTCGCTCGCCGCCGGTGTGAACCTGGTCTTCCTCGGCGCCAACGCCTGCTATCGGCAGATCCGGTTCGAGGCGTCCCCACTCGGCCCCGACCGGCACCAGGTCTGCTACAAGTCCGCCGACGAGGACCCGATCATGCCGGTGGATCCCGGTCTGGTCACGGTGAACTGGCCCCAGGCTCCGGTGTCGCGTCCCGAGTGCGAGCTGATCGGGAGCACCTATCAGGACATCGGCGCCCAGGCCGACCTGACCTTCACCGACCCCACGTCGTGGGTCCTCGAAGGGTACCGAGCTCCCGGCCGGCCTGCGCCTGCCCGGTGTGGTGCAGGGCGAGTTCGACCGCTACGTTCCCCACGGGTCCGGACCCCGCAACCTGGACGTGATCGCCCACTCCATCGTGCCCAACCGCCGGAACAACTACTCCGACGTCACCTGGTTCACCGTCCCCGGCGGTGGCGGCGTGTTCGCCACCGGCAACGCCAACTGGGTGTCGGCACTGTCGAGCAGCCGCCCTGGTCCCACCCAACGTGCTGCCCGCTCCGATCCCGAACGTGACCCCGACGTTGTTGCGGATCATGGAGAACATCTACTCGGTCGCCGGCCGGGGGCCCGCCGGTACGACCCGGCCCTCCCAGGGCAACTGGACGGCGGTCTACACCGCCGGCTCGGCCTCGAGTGCGGCGCCGGACACCTCGAACGCCGCCTGACCGGACGTCACGAGCCGTCGGGTGGGGAACGCGGCAGCCCGGGACGCGTGATGGCGTCCCGGGCCGGCGAAGAGGAGTGCCCTGTCCCTCGTGAACTCGCGTTCTGGTGAACTACCCCAAGGTTCCTGCCTCCCCGGGGGAAGGTCCGCTCAGGTCACTCGCTGAGGGTGATGGGTTGATCATCGAGTTCATGATCGTCCACACCCTGGGGCAGGGCGGCGGAGGCGTCTTCGGCCTCGACCGCATTCTGTGCGGCCAGATGCTCGCGGATCCTCTCATCGACCTCGGCCATCAACTGCGGGTTCTCGGTCAGGAAGGTCTTGACGTTCTCACGACCCTGTCCCAGCTGTTCGCCCTCGTAGGTGAACCACGCACCGGACTTCTTGATGAACCCGAGCTCCACCCCGACATCGAGCAGGGAGCCCTCCCGACTGATCCCCCGACCGAACGTGATGTCGAACTCGGCCTGCTTGAACGGGGGCGAGCACTTGTTCTTGACCACCTTGACCCGGGTTCGGTTGCCCACCTGGTCGGCACCGTCCTTGATGGTCTCGATGCGGCGGATGTCCAGACGTACGGAGGAGTAGAACTTGAGGGCCCGGCCCCCGGGGGTGACCTCGGGTGATCCGTACATGACGCCGATCTTCTCCCTGAGCTGGTTGATGAAGATGGCGATGGTCCGCGACTTCGACAACGTGCCGGTCAGCTTGCGCAAGGCCTGGGACATCAGACGGGCCTGGAGGCCCACATGGGTGTCACCCATCTCGCCCTCGATCTCCGCCCGCGGGGTCAGGGCCGCCACCGAGTCGATGACCAGCACGTCGAGGGCCCCCGACCGGATCAGCATGTCGGCGATCTCCAGGGCCTGTTCGCCCGTATCGGGCTGGGAGATCAGGAGGTCGTCGATGTTGACCCCGATGGCCTTGGCGTAGACGGGGTCCATGGCGTGCTCGGCGTCCACGTAGGCGCAGATGCCGCCGTTGCGTTGGGCCTCGGCCACCACGTGCATGGCCAGGGTGGACTTTCCGGAGGACTCCGGCCCGAAGATCTCGACGATCCGGCCCCGGGGGAGGCCGCCGATGCCGAGGGCCAGGTCGAGGGCCAGCGCCCCGGTCGGGATGGCCTCGATGTTCATGTGCAGGTTCTCTCCCATGCGCATGACCGAACCCTTGCCGAACTGCTTCTCGATCTGACCCAGGGCCATGTCGAGTGCCTTGTCACGTTCCATGTCTTCTGCTCTCCTCCATGCTGTCGTTCACTTGACCATGCCGACCCTACGGAGAGGGTGTGACACTTCTCGGCCCGGGTCGGATCGGGGATCCGGCACCGGTCGAAACGGGTGTCGCCGTACGACGGGATTCACTCTAGACCCGAACGCATGTTCGATGACGGATCCCGGGGCCGCGCCGGCTCGCCCCGACGCCGCGGACGGAAACAGCCCCTTTCCCCGGGGCCAAAGGGCCCGTTCCACGACGCCCCCATCGCCGTCCTCCGGCGCGGTGCCGGGTAGCGTCAACCGGCAGTGCCGGACGAACAGCCGCCGCCCCAGCCGGGGCCCCGATCCTCCTCGGCCCGGCCGGCGTCGGACCCACCGGGGCCGGATCGTTCCCGCACCTGGTACTACGTCCTCGGTGGCGTGGCCGTGGTGCTCGTCGGCGTCGTGATCGCCGCCCTCGTGACCGGGAAGAGCACCCCGGCGGCGAAAGTGGCAGTGGTGGCGACGACCACGGCCGCCACCACCCCGCCCGCCCCGTGCCCCTTGACCGGGACGCCGGCACCGGGAGGGTCGGTCCCGGCCCGGCCGGCCCTCGGCGTGAAGATCGGCAACTATCCCGGTGACCGGCCGTCGTCGGGCCTGAACCAGGCCGACATCGTCTTCGAGGAGCCGGTCGAGGGCGCCATCACCCGCCTGCTGGCCGTGTTCCAGTGCCAAGGGTCCAAGCTGGTCGGAGACCTGCGGTCGGCCCGCGAACCCGACGCCGGCATCCTCTCCCAGCTCTCGCACCCCCTGTTCGTGCACGCGGGCGGGATCGAACCGGTGATCGCCCTGATGGAGGCGTCCCCCCTCATCGACAAGAACCTCTACCAGGGCGGCAACGGCTCGGCCATCATCCTGCAACCGGGCCGGGTGGCGCCGTACTCGACCTTCGTGAACACGGCCACCCTGTGGGCCCTCGACCCGTCGGACACCTCCCCCCCGGCCCCGGTCTTCACGTACTCCACCGCCCTCCCCAAGGGATCGGTGGCCGGCTCGGGGTCCAGCGTCCACATCCCCTTCTCGTCATCGTCCGACGTGACCTGGCAGTGGAACGCCGCCACCGGGACCTACCTCCGGTCGTATTCCGGCACTCCCGACAAGCTCCTCGACGGGTCCCAGACCGCCACCACCAACGTCGTGATCATGACCGTCCACACCGCCACCGGGCCGTGGGTGGAGAACAGCGAGGGCGGCCACGAGGTCGACGTGACCGCCACCGGGACGGGACCGCTGGTGGTCTTGCGGAACGGTGTGGCCATCGTCGGCACGTGGAGTCGGGCCACGCTCACGCAGCCGGCCACGCTGACGGCGGCCGACGGCGCCCCGGTGACGCTGCAGCCCGGGCCGAGCTGGGTCGAACTCGTGCCGGTGGGGATCCCGGTGACGCCGGCCGCGGCACCCACCCCCGTCACCACCACCACCGCCAAGGGCACGACCAAGACCACGGCCAAGACGCCGTAGGCTCTCGGGGCCGGGAACCTCAGGCCGGGCCCGGGCCCCCGATGGTCCGGCGGAGGAGGTCGAGGGCGGCGATGGTGGCGTACTGGCGGACCCGGTCGCGGTCCCCCGGGACCGTGAAGGCGTGCGACGAGGTCTCGTGGCCAGGGCGGGCCACCCCCACGAACACCGTGCCGGGCGGCTGCCCGTCCTGGGGATCCGGCCCGGCCACACCGGTCATGGCCAGTCCGACATCGGCCCCGAGGACACGGCGGGCCCCTTCGGCCATGGCCCGCGCCGCCGCCTCCGACACCACCGGTCCCTCCGGAACCCCGAGGACATTGAACTTCACCTCCGAGGCGTAGGAGACCACCGACCCCCGGAACCACCGACTGGCTCCGGGGACGTTGACCAGACGCGAAGCGGCCAACCCGCCGGTCAGCGATTCGGCCAGCGCCAAGGTGAGGCCCTCGGCCAGCAGCACGCCGGCCACGGCGTCCTCGATGGCCTCGTCGTCCACACCGAAGACCACGTCCCCGGCTGCGTCGGTCAGGATGCCGCGGATGACCGCCTCCTCCGCGTCCAGTCGGTCGGTGGCGGTGGTGTCGTCGTCGGCCCGGACGGTGACCCGGACCTTGATGCCCTCGATCCCGCTGGCCAGGAAGGCCACGGTGGCCGGAGCCGGGAGGTCGCCTCGCCCGGCCGGGTCGGGTGCTGCCACATCGAGCCGTCCGATGTAGTCGGCCAGGGTCTCGGCCAGTCCGGACTCGCTCATGCCCCAGGTCCTGATGACCCGGCTGGCGATGACGCCGGTGGTCTCGCCGGCCTCGGCCATGCGCCGCAGCAGGTCGGGGGCGATGGCCCGTTCGAACATGTCGGACATCTCGTAGGGCACCCCGGGGACGGCGTAGACCACTTTGTGCCCCACCGGGCAGACGAGTCCGGGAGCGGTCCCCTTGGTCTGGGGGATGATCGTGGCCCCCTCGGGCACGTCGGCCTGGCGCAGGTTGGAGTCGGGCATATCGCGGCCACGGGCCCTGAACATGGTCCGGATCCGCTCCACCACCTCTTCGTCGCGACGGAGGGCCACGTTCATCACCTCGGCGATGGCGTCACGGGTGATGTCGTCGTGGGTCGGTCCCAGCCCGCCGCACACGATGACCCCGTCGCTCCGCGCCAGGGCGGTCCGGAAGGCCAGCACCATCCGCTCGTGATTGTCCCCCACGGCCTGATGGAAGTGGGAGGCCACGCCGATGGCGGCCAGATGCTCCCCCATCCACGTGGAGTTGGTATCGGTGATCTGTCCGAGCAGCAGCTCGGTCCCGACCGCGACGATCTCGATGCGCATGTCCGCTCAGGCAGCCGGGCTCGTGCCGTCGACGGAACCCGGCCCGACGAGCGGGGTGCGGCCGGCGCGGACCTGCGCGGCCCGGCGGCCGTCGACGAAGTACTGGGCCCCGGTGAAGACCGTCAGCGCCGCAGCCACCCAGATTCCGGCCGACAGGAGCGAGTGGTGGTCGGCCAGCGGCGGAGCGAGGCACATGCCGATGGCGATGTCCTGCGTCAATGTCTTCAGCTTGGCCGAGTTGCGGGCCGGGATGGAGATCCCGTGCCGGCCCACCACCGACCGGTAGACACTCATGGCCACCTCCCGCACGGCGATGACCGCAACCGGGAGCCACCAGACGATTCCCTTCGCCACCAGCGCGACCAGGGCTCCCAGCACCACCACCTTGTCGGCCAGTGGGTCGAGGAAGGCGCCCGAACGGGTGGTCCCCTGCTTACGGGCCAACCAGCCGTCGATCCCGTCGGACAGGGCCAGCAGCCCACCGAACACGAAGGTGAACCAGCTGGCTCCCCACAGCATGATCAGGGCGATGACCACCGGTGTGGCCAACAGGCGAAGGACGGTGATCCCGTTGGCCGGTGTGAGCAGTGCCGAGGGGCCGAAGGTGGTGGCTGGCGCCATCGGTGACCCGGCCTGCACGGCCCCGTCGCTCACCGGACGCTCCCCACCGACCCGGCCAGGGCCGGCGACGGGTCCACCCCGTCGCCGGGGGCCAGCTCGGCGATCAGATCCGGTCCGTCGGCGCCGGTGACCACCACCTCGACGAAGGACCCGGCCGGCACGAGGTCGGGCAGGTGCACGATCCCGTCGATCTCGGGCGCCTCGCGACAGGTCCGTCCCTCACCCGGGGCATCCACCAGGACCTCCACCGTGGCGCCGATCAGGGACTCCCGACGGCGGGCCGTGATGGCGTCCTGCACTTCGCCGCACTCACGCAGCCGCTCGGCCACCAGCTCCCCGGCCACCTGGTCCCCGAGCCCGGCGGCGTACGTACCCGCCTCCGGGCTGAAGGGGAAGAACCCCACCCAGTCGAGCTGGGCGGCATCGATCCACTCGAGGAGCCGGTCGTGGTCGGCCTCGGTCTCCCCGGGGTAGCCCACGATGAACGACGACCGGAAGGCCGCGGTGGGGTCGGCGGCGCGTATGGAGCCGATGCGATCGAGGAACCGGTCGCCCTCCCCCCACCGCCGCATGCGCTTGAGCAGAGGCCTCGACACGTGCTGGAGCGACAGGTCGAAGTAGGGGACACCGGTGGCCAGGATGGCCTCGACCAGGGCGTCGTCGAGGGTCGACGGGTACAGGTAGAGCAGCCGGACCCATCGGACCCGCTGCGACACCGCGGCGACCAGATCCACGATGGGGCGGCCGCGGCTGGCGGCGGGCCCGTCCAGGCTCGGCTCGATGCGGCCCCCGGACCGGTCGAGGGCGAACGAGGAGAGGTCCTGGGCCACCAGCACGACCTCGCGCAGCGCACCCTCCGGTCCGCTGAGCTGGTCCACCTCGGCCAGGATGGCCTCGGTGGACCGCGACCGTTGCTTGCCCCGGAACGACGGGATGGCGCAGAAGCCGCAGTTCCGGTCGCACCCCTCGGCCACCTTGATGTACGACCACGGGGAATGAGCCGGCGGGCGGTCCAGATTCAACAGGTCGAACGCCGGGACCAGGGCCCGGTGACCGGCCGACCCCGGTTTGGCCACGAGTGCCACCGGCGTCCCCGTGGCTCGGCCGGCCGCCGCGGACGCCGCGGACGCAGTGGCCGGAGTGGCCGGCTCATGGGGCGGGAACCCGGTGAGCGAGACGCCGAACGGGGCCACCAGATCGACCTCGGGCAGTGCTTCGGCCAGCTCGTCGCCGTACCGCTCGGCCATGCAGCCCGTGACCACCAGTCGGGCCCCGTCCCGGCGGGCGTCGGCCAGGGCCAGGACGGTGTCGACCGACTCCTGCCGGGCCGCTTCGATGAAGGCACACGTATTGACGACCACCAGGTCGGCCTGGTCCGGTGCCCCGGCCGCCTCGAACCCGTCGGCGGTCAGGGTCCCGACCAGCTTGTCCGAGTCCACCTGGTTCTTCGGGCAGCCCAACGTCTCGATCCAATACCGCTCGGCCACCTGAACAATCTACCGGGGTGGCGGCACCCGGCACCCTCGCCTTCCGGAGACCGGCGCGGCACCCAGGGCCCGGTCCCCCGGGCGACCGGAGCGGGGACGGTCGGGAGCGGGTCCCGGACGTCGGGAGTACCGGGGTGGCCGACCGTCCCCTTGCTAGGGTGGCCCAGCCCGCAGCCGGGGGATCGGCCATCCGTGCCCCTGATGTCTGGATCGCGAGGCGCGCATCTCATCGTGAACACGCACACGGCCACAGACCGCACCAGGGGTGGTGACCGGGGCGCCTGGCGCGAGGCGGCAGCGGCATCGTGGCTTCCCTGGCTGATCAGCCGGGCCATCGTCCTGGCCGCACTGGCCGTGGCCAAGTTCGAGGTCTCGCACCTCCACATCTCCGATCCGAAGGCCGTGGCCGACGCGCATGCCGGCCTGTTGAGTTGGGACGCGGGCTGGTACGCCAACCTCGCCGCCCACGGCTACCACGCCGTCGGCACCCAGGGACTCCGCTTCTTCCCCCTGCTGCCGGCGGTGGCCAGCGCGCTCCACCACGCCACTTACCTTCCGGTCGATGCGGCCACGGTCCTGATCTCCAACGCCTGTGGGCTGGCGGCCACGGTGGCCCTGTACCTCCTGGTCCGGTCGGAGCTCGGCGACCCCGAGCCGGCCCGGGCCACGGCCTGGCTGTTCAATCTGGTGCCGGCCGCCTTCGTGATGGTGATGGGCTACTCGGACTCGCTCCTGATCCTGTTGGCAGTGGTCTGCTTCGCCTGTCTGCGTCACCAGCGTTGGCTGTACGCGGCCGGACTGGGCTTTCTGGCCGGCACCGCCCGCCCCATCGGATGCCTCCTGCTGATCCCGGCCCTGTGCGAGGCGGTCGTGGGTCTACGGGGCACCAGCTGGGGCCAACGGATCGCTCGACTCGTGGCCGTGCTCGGTCCCGCCGCCGGGCTGCTGGCCTACCTCAGCTGGACCGGTTCCGAGTTCGGGAGCTTCACCCGTCCGTTGACCCTCCAGACCGATCCGACCCGCCACGGCAACCTCACCGATCCCTTCGTCACGCTCTACCACGACGCCGTCAACCTGGGTGGAGGTCACCACGTGGGAACGGACCTCCACCTTCCGTGGGTGGTGGTCACGGTGGGCCTGCTGGTCGTGGTGTTCAGGAAGCTGCCCCTCTCCTACGGGCTGTTCGCTCTGGCCGTCCTGGCCGTGGCGGCATCGGGGTCCAACCTCGACTCCTTCGAGCGCTACGCCCTGAACGACTTCCCTCTGGTGATGGGGGCGGCCACGCTGCTCCGGTCCCGACGGGTCGAGATCGCCGTGCTCGTGGTGAGCGCCGTGGCCATGTTCGGGTACGCCCTGTTGGCGTTCCTCGGGGCCTACGTGCCCTGACCCGGCCGCCGAGCTGCCGAATGCAGGCCAGCTCCGCCCTTCGACGAGGGTCCCCGATGTCGTGGACACGGAACACACCCTCCGATGTCTCGCGACATCACCCGGCGCGCTCGACGCGCCTCACAACAGCGGAGAGGGAGGGATTTGAACCCTCGGACCCAGTTACCCAGGTCAACTCATTAGCAGTGAGTCCGATTCGGCCGCTCTCGCACCTCTCCGGGTGCAGGTCAGAGGCACTCTCTTCGAGTACCGGGCCTGACCCAAACTACTGCGCCTTCCCTAATGTTCCCTCATCCTGCACGATTGTGGTCGCTGGTCACAACAGGAAAGGGCGCACGGAGGAGAAGACTCAGGGTGCAGCATACGGCGCAGGAAGCATGGTGGAGAAGAGTCCGGGGACTGGCGTCCGGGTCCGAGCCCGAACAAACCCCCGTCACCCATGACCGGATGGACCAGAAGGATGCGGTTACGCCAGCGTGGCCGTCAGGAAGGTCCCGTAGGCACCGAGCCCGGAGAGTGTCTCCCAGCTGACGTCGCATCCGCGCTTTTGAAGTTCACCTTCAAGAAACGCCCGGGAGAATCAAGTTCCAGCCACCCGTGCTTGGCCGCCATGAACGTCGCCGCACCGTCGAGACGAACGCCCCAAGGCGCATGGAATTGGTCGTAGATGGCGTCGGCAGCGAAGAGGATCTGACCTCCGACCGCCGGTCTCCATCACCGAGGCTGCGTACTCGCGGCTGCAGGGTTCATTACGAAGCCCGGCGGTGAGTCCCTGGTCCTCCACGCAAAAAGGTTGCGACCATATCCAACGAAAGTGCGCCTGCCTCGAAGCGGCGACGGAACTCAGCCATCGAGATGGCCTCGAGACCCGAAGGTCCGGACAAAGCTTCCGACGAAGCGGGCGCTTCGACCGATGGGTCGGCCGCCGTCGCGTCACCCTTGGTGGGCACGATTCAACATCCGCCAGCAAGGCAGTTGGCAAAAGCAGGCGACCCGGGCCTTTCCACCACAACCGCAGCGTGAACTCGACTTACTACTCAGGGTGGTCACGACCGCCTGACGCCCGTGATGGTCCACCGCTGCCGAAAAGGACGATCGAAGCTGAAGTCCGAGCGGACGAGAGGGTGGAGCCAGACACCGGTTGGCCGCGGCAAGGGGGAGTGCTCGGGTTTGCTCCACGGCTCTGGCCGAATGGCTCTCATGGAGACGGGCAACGCCCATATATCTGCTGGTGCCGTTGAGCCTGCATTTGATCTAAAATCGTCCCATGACTGGGGCAGAGTCACCTTGTGATTGTCGTCGGCTTTTTCGTGCTGGATCACTGACGAAGCGCCCCCTGGGTCCAGGGATCTAGTCCTGCGCGCGAACCCCGGCCGGGACCCCGTGACAGGTCGCCCTGCCCAGTCGAAGCCGGCCGCCGCGGCCCCGAAGGTCATGCCCGTGGGCCACCCGATCGACGCGCCCATCGCCGATGAATCGAGAGACATGCGGGGGAAGTCGTGAGCACCGTTGTGGTGCCAGCGCCGGCGGCGACGGCACCCACGTTGACAGTGCCTGCGCCGATCGAGTCGCCTCGAGACAAGCAAGCCAAGGCGACCCTTCGATGGCTCCTCTCGGCGTGGTCGATTGCTGCCCTGTTCGCCCTCATCGCCGTCTTCGAAGTGCAGGGCACCCGGGGACTCTCGGTCGACGACATCGGGATCTTCTACCGGTACGCCCAGAACCTGGCCTCTGGCCACGGGTGGACCTACAACATCGGCCAGTCAGATCCGGGCGGGATCACATCGCCCCTCTACGTCATGCTCCTGGCCGGTCTGTCGAAGACCGGACTGACGATCCCGGCCGCGGCCACCGGCCTGTGGATCGCGGGCATCACCACCGCGAGCACATCGCTGTACGGGGCGCTGCGCCGCACCGGACACCCGATCGCCGGCTTCACCGGGGGGCTGCTACTCGTGACCTCACCCTGGATGGTCGTGGTGCGGGGCATGGAGTCCGCGGTCTTCATCGGACTGCTCGGCGCTGCCTTATGGCTCTACGTCGGTCAGCGCTACGTTCTTTGCGGCGTCGCCCTCGCCCTGCTCGTGATCACCCGGCCCGACGGAGAGTTCTTCGCCTTCGCCTTGGCGTTCGTTCACCTGTACCGGTACCACAAGATCCCTTGGCGAACGGTGTTCTCGGCCGTCACGGTACTCGCGGCGTGGGGGCTCTATGCCGCCATCTTCGTGGGGCAGATCGTGCCCGACACGCTTCAATCGAAGATCTACACGTCACGTACCGAGCAGTCCGGATCCCTGTTCTTCTTCACCGGCCTGTGGATCAATCCCAAGGGAGGAGGATTCGGGACCTGGGCGATCGCTCTGGCTGCCCTCGGGGGGATTGGCCTCGTCGTGTGGCTCTTCCACTTGAGACGACCAGATCCGGTCCTCTCGACGCTCGTCGTCGGAACGGTGCTCTTCCTCGTGTTCTACGGGCTCATCCTGAACCTCGCGCCGTACTACATCTGGTACTACGTACCCCTCGTCTTCACTGCTTGCGCGCTCGCCGGTCTGGCACTGGAGGCGCTCACCGGGGCGTTGCTCTCGTGGGCCGGACGCATCGTGCGCGTCGCTACGGCTGTGGCGGTGGCGGCGGCCCTCTCGGTGCTGGGTGTTGTCTCAACGCCACCCGGGTGGCAAGCCCTGAGGGCCGGGTACATTCCGGCTGCGATCTGGGTGCGGGACCACTCCACGCCCGATCAAACCGTGGCCTCGAGCGAGATCGGCCTGATCGGATGGTATTCCGAGCGTCCGATGATCGACTATCTCGGGCTGTTCACCCCCTCTCTCGCCACCAAGTTCTTCAACCACGATTGGCTCTACTGGGTAGAGCGATACCAGCCGGACTTCTATGTGGTCCCGCTAGGTGGCGGTTGGCCGTGGGACCAGCAGGTGCTGAAGCAACCGTGGTTCGGATACACCTTCAAGCTTGTCTACAAGGACGCCGCCGTCGAGGTCTGGAAGCGCGTCGCCCGGATTCCCCGGCACTGACGGAGCTGTGCTCCAGCGGAGAGCGTCCGGTCCGGATCGGTAGAATCGGCACGTGGTCGATCCGAACGAAGCGGTCTCCACCGCACCCATCACCGGGCTCTCGCATGTGCAAATGAACGTCACCGACATCGATGTCAGCACCGATTGGTACACCACGGCCCTCGGACTGGAGCGACAGGTCGAGGACCGTGAGGCCGGATACATGGCGCTCCGCCATCGCGGCGCCAAGATCGTGATCGTACTGACGGTCGATCCGGACGCTCCCCCGGGTCCAGGGCACGATCGGCAACACGTCGTCGCCACGGCACCGCCGGTGGCGGATCGACTGGACCATCTGGCTTTCGCCGTTCCCGACGGCGAGTCCCTGGAGGCGTGGGCACATCACCTAGCCGACATCGGCATCGCCCATCCCGGCGTGGTGATGGAGAACGGGAACCCGTCGTTGCAGCTGCGTGACCCCGACGGCATCGCCATCGAGATGGTGGCACCCGGGGCCACGTCGAGCCCGGGCGCGGAGGCCCGGTGACCATTGCTCCGGTGCTCCGGTGCTCCTAGCTGCCGTCGGGGAAGCCGCCGCGGTGGAGGACCATGGGGTAGTGCGGCAACGTCACGGGCGTGGGGACGGATGCCCGCCAGCCGTCGGGATAGGGGACCAGTCCGCGGAACAACGGTGAGCTCTCAGGTGTCGGCCGGCCCCCCACCAGAAGGGAGAGGGTGGTGCGCAGCCCGTCCATCCGGTCCGGACCGAACCGGGTCTCCCACTGCCGCTCGATGCCGTCGAGGACCCGGACGTACTTGAGCTGGGCCTTCCGGCCCTTGGCGGTGAGTCGGGCCGACCTGCCCCGAGCCGCGGCTGGATCGCTCCCGACCAGCACACACTCATGTCGGGCCAGATATCCCAACGACATGGCATTGCCCTCCTTCGACACCCCGGTCAGAGCGGATAAGTCCCGGACCCGGATCCCCTCCTCGTCCAGGACCCGGAGGGTGGTGGCGCTGATGGGGAGCGAGATCTTCGTCTTGCTCTCGAACTCGACGGTGAAGGCCAGGAGCACCTTGGAGATGAGCGCGGCGAGATCGGGCCCGGCGTCGGGACCGCTCCCGGTTGCCGTGGCTGATGACGCGCCCACCGTCGGAATCTCCGCATTCCCGTTCAGGGTGGGATGGACGATGGGGACGTAGTCGGGCAGGCGCAGCCCGATCTGGCCGAGGAGCGAGAGCAGTGACTGGCGCAGAGCATCGACCCGGTCCCCAACGAACCGGTCCCGCCAGCGACTCTCGATGATCCCCGCCAGGGGACCCCACACCTCCTGAGCGTGCCGGCCGGCCCTGGTCGGCCGGATGACCGTATCCGGGGTGGGTGTCTTCCGTCGGCCGGGCGGGGTGGGTTCGAAGGTGACGTACCCCCACCGTCGGAGACCGGCCAAGGAATCGCGGTTGGTCCGGGCCCGTGTGTGCAGCTCCTCGACTCGCACGCCTCCGGGGTCGACATACTGCATGACGTTCGACCACATGACCTGGGACACCAGCCACGGCCCTCTCTGCGCTCGGGCGGGTGGCAACCCGGTCGTGGTCCGGTGGACCATCCGGTGCTCGAACTCGTTGTCGAACTCGATGGTGAAGGCCACCAGGGCGGCCGACAGCAGGGTCGGCAGCGGGAGCGTGTCGTCCATACCCACCCATATTGGGCCGAGCACCGGCCGGGGACAATGCCGCGCCGGCATCCGGGTCGCGGCGGCGGTCCCCCACCGCCGATGGGAGGAGGTGCGAGGCCGTGCGCTGAAGGCCGGGGCGCTACAGGCCGGGGAACGGCGCGGTGAGGGAGCCGAGCACGTGATCTCCGCCGGCCGCCACCAGTTCGTCGACGGAGTACTTGCCGCTGGCCACACCCACCGACACTGCTCCGGCCGACTTGGCCGCGTCCAGATCACGTGGGGTGTCTCCCACCACGAACACCTGCGAGGGCACCAACCCGACATGCAGGCGGGCTGCCTTCTCGATGCCGATGCCCGTCAGTTCGGCCCGGTCGGGAGAGTCCGAACCGTAGGTGCCGAAGATGAAGAACCGGTTGAGATCGGCCGGGATGAGCTTGGTGCGGGCCGCTCCCTCCATGGCTCCGGACACCAGGCCCAACAGGACGCCCGCCTCCCCCAGCGCCACCAGGGTCTGCTCGACCCCCGGCAATATCCGGTAGTGCTCGGAGACCAGAATGTCGTCGGCCAGATGCAGGAGGTACTGGACGTAGAGGTGGTCGAGTTCCTCGTCGTTGGGGTCGCGGCCCATCACGCCCGTGAAGGTAGCTCGGACCACCTGGGGGTCGGTCTCCCCCGCCGATGTGTGCTGCCCTATGTCGGCAGGTATGCCGTAGATCTTCTCGAAGGCGGCATTCCAGCTTCGGGCGCCGGCACCGCCGGTGTGGACGAGCGTCTCGTCGACGTCGAAGAGCACCGCCACCGGTCTGGCTGTCCCGTTCGCCATGGCCCTAGCTCAGGATTCCGACATCGGCGGCAGCCCAGTCGGGAACGCTCAGGACTCCGCCGAGAACATGGCGGTGATCTGGGCCAGGTCGAAGTAGTCACGCCACGCGCATATCTTCCCGTCGCGGAGCTCGAACGTCCCCATGACCGGCAGCGGGGCCACCACACCACCGATCCTGAACGTGTCCACCCGCTCGGTCAGCACCAGGTTGTCACGCACGGCCAAGTGGACGGTCTCGATCACCATGCTGTCGGCCATGCCGAAGAACCCCTCGATGAAGGCGATGGCGGCATCGATCCCCACGGCCGGTTCCATCGGGATGTTGTGATACACGACATCCTCGGTGAAATACGGGCGCAGGGCCTCGGCGTCGTGCTTCTCGAATGCGGCACAGAAGTCCCGAACGATCCGTTCGGCATCCTCCGAAGCTCCCATGGTGAACCCTCCTCGGATCGGCGTCAGCCTCACGCTAGCGAATTCGCCGACCTGGCGGTCGGCCCCTCGGGTCGGTGGGTTGACGACGATCGAGAGCTCCGATGGGTCGACCCTGTGACCGGCGCAGGCCGTCAGACGACGGGGTCAGCCGAACTTCAGGAAGACGATGCCCATGACGGCGATGATCATTCCCGCCTTCATCATCCAGCGGCCCCGGAATAGGTTCCCCAACGGACCACCCTGGCCACGGCCACGTACGATCTCTCTCCGGGTCGCCGGCCCGGCCGCGGCGGCGACGCTGGGATCGGGGTCCGGTCCGTCTTCGACCACGCGGGCGTCGGGCCGGCTCGGTACGACCGACAACGGTGGACGGTACACAACGGTCGTCCGGCCGGTGCGGCCTGACGTTGGAGGGCCTGCGGGCGACGGACTCGACGAAGGGCCCCCGATCGGCTCGGATGCGGCCGGCTCCCACGTCGTCGAACCGTTGACGCTCGGAACGATGGCGGTCGGGTCGGAGACAGGGGGTGGAGAGACGGACGGCGCTGCCGGCGATGCGGACACGACCGGAATGGCAATGGTCGGATCGGAGACGGTTGGGGCTGGAACTGCCGGCATGGCGATGGTCGGATCGGAGACGGTGGGTGCTGGAACCGCCGGCATGATCCCGATCGGCTCGGAAACGGCGGGAACGGCGGCCGTGAGATCGGAGACGGTCCATTCGTTCTGCGGTGGCCACGCCGCCGCTCCAAGCGGGATGACCGCCGGAGCGGCAACGGGCTGCGCCTGGTGGCCGTTCAGCCGGTTGATCCGGGACGCTCCCGGCTCGAGAAGTGTGAGCCGCTGCTCGATCGCTTCGGCGTCCTTCAGTAGGAGTTCGAGCTCGGCACGGAGCATCTCGATATCCCGCTCGCTCCACGCCACCAGCCGGCGAACCACGTCGCCAGGGATGTACTCGGTCGAGCCGGCCGTGCTGGGTGAACTGCCGACGGGGGGGACATAGGCCAGGTCAGTCACGGGTCACTCCGACCACCGGGTCGATCGGCAACCAGTTCACTTCGGCGCTCGGCGCCGACCAGTGGGCCTGTCCATTCGACGCGCCGCCGGCCAGGGCGGGCAGATCTCCGCCGTTCCCGTTCGACCCACTCCAGGCCTGATGATCCGGCTCAAGCGAGCCGAGGCGGTCGACCCGGCTCATAGCCAGGTCCTTGCGATAGCGGGCCTGGGCGATAGCGAGCCTGATCCGCTGGCGCTCCTCCTCTGCTGCCTTGAGGTACGCCATCACGGACGCACGGGTATACGCGGGAGCCGCCTCGTTTCCATCGGGATTTGTCATCGTCAGGTGCTCCGGTTCTGCGTCCAGTAAGTATACCTACCGAGTCACTGGGTTTGTAAGGGGGTTGGAAGGCAGCCGATTGAGCCGCACGGACTCAGCCGAAACGGCCGTTCACATAGTCGAAGGTGCGGGGATCCTGTGGCTCCTCGAACATGGCATCGGTCGGTCCGTGTTCGATGATGTACCCAGGAGTTCCCTGCTCAGCGAGGAAAAAGGCCGTGTAGTCCGACACCCGCTGGGCCTGTTGCATGTTGTGGGTCACGATGACGATGGTGACCTCGGTGCGAAGCTCCTCGATGGTGGTCTCGATCCGGCGGGTGGAGGTGGGGTCGAGGGCCGAGCACGGTTCGTCCATCAGGAGGACCCGGGGCTTGATGGCCAATGCCCGGGCGATACAGAGGCGTTGCTGCTGTCCACCAGATAGGGCGCCGCCCGGTTGGCGGAGGCGGTTCGCCACCTCGTTCCACAGGCCGGCCTTGGTCAGACAGCTCTGAACGATCTCGTCCTTCTCGCCCTGATCCTTGCGGCTGCCCGTCAGCTTGAGACCGGCTAGCACGTTGTCGTAGATGGACATGGTGGGAAAGGGGTTGGGCTTCTGGAACACCATTCCGATGTGCCGCCGGGCCTCGGTCAACTTCTTGTCGAGCCCGTAGATGTCGGAACCGTCGAGGAGCACGTCGCCGGCGAGGGAGGCCGACGGGGTGAGCTCGTGCATCCGATTGAGGATGCGCAGGAACGTCGACTTCCCGCAGCCAGAAGGGCCGATAAGCGCGGTCACCTGCCTCGCCTGCATCAACAGGGACACCCGGTCGAGGACATGATGGTCGCCGAACCAGGCCGAGATCTCCCGGGCCTCGAGCGTGGAGGCTTGACCTTGCGGAGGCACGTCAGCCTGCGGAGCTGGGAACTGATAGGTGGCGGCGTCTATCGACATGGGTTCAGGTCCTTGTACGAGAGAGGTTGTACATCACAGAAGGTTCGGAAGCACTCGGGTGACCTGGTCGGCCACAAAGAACCAGATAAGGGCCAGGGGGGCGCCGAACACGATCCAGGCCTGCAGGTGACCACGCCGGTGCCACGTCCAGACCGCGGTCCCGAGAACCACCGCGAACGTGATCAGCCACAGTAGAAGCGATAGAAGTGCCCCGGTATCGATGCCCAGTGGCCGCTGACTGGCCGGCACCGTGTGCACCGGCGGACGCTGGGAGTTCAGCGGAGTTCCCACGTTCTGGGCGTAGACGGTCACGACACCGGACGGTGCGTACCGGGGCCCTGTGGCCGTCTCGAGCGTCAGGCGCGACGCCGTGGCCGCCACCCGCAACGGTTTGCCTCCCGCGTACCGCACTGCAAGCACCCGGAATCGTGATTTGCCCACCTGGGTCACCACGGTGATGATCGAGCCGCTCCTCAACTCGTGGATCCGACCGAACGGACCACCGTAAGAGGAGTCGCGTCCCATGATGATGCTGTTCCCGACACCACCCGGGAAGACCGTCGACCGCAGGTGACCTGGCCCGTCGGCGAGTGCTGACCCCGTGGTGCCCTCCACGACCACCTCCCTGACACCGATCGACGGGATCTCAATGAGGGCCACCGGCTTCCCAATGGCAAGTGCAGGCTTCTTGGCGCCGGTCGGTCCCGTGCCCAGGGCCAATTCGGTTCGGAATTGATTGAACAGTGAAACCTGCGCCGAACGATGCAACCAGTTACTGACCCAGGCCAGCTGAACCACCAGACCAATGGAGAGTATGGCGACCATGATGAGGGCACACCGGGTCTGGTGAAGCAAGGGGTGCTTAGCAGCAAGATCCGCAGAGCTGTCCGATGCCAGGTCCTCCTCTGAACGGTCCACCCGAGCGGCGGTTTCCCCGTGCCCCTGCTCCGGGTTTGAAAAGTCCCAGGCGCTGGCATCCGCTATCGGCTCGGGTGGAAGGATGAAGGGTTGGGATGCAGATCCCCCGAATTCGGGAGCGCTCCACCCGATTACCGGTGCTGGGACGAGCAGCGTCTCCCGATCGAGCGCCGATTGCGTAGCGCTCATCGATAGCTCCTTCTCGAGTACGTCGCGGCTCGCGGTCGCAGGGCTCCACCTGACCCGAGGAAGATGAGGCCGAGACCTATTCCGAGCATCCCCAATCCCAGGATCTTGAGCACTGATGTGGGTAGTCCGGTGAAGGCCAGAGCACCTCCGCTACTTCCCGTGCCTGTCGAAGATGATGACCCTGTCGAGGAACTATCGACGGACCCGCCAGTAACGCCACCCGAACTGGCCGAGGACGGAGTGGCAGTGGAAGTGCTGGTGGTTGTGGCCGCATTGACACCTGACGTCGTACTGGTGGTCGACGAGGTTGATGTTGGGGTAGTAGTGCTACTGGTCGACGATGTCGAGGCCGGCGGGTCGGACGTAGTGGTCGTGCGGCTGGTGGTTGTTGTGGTCGAGGTCGCCGCGACCGTAGTGGTCGTCGTGGTGCTGGGATCGGTCGTGGTGGAACCGCCGTCAGTGGTGGTGGTGGTCGATTCAGTCGTGGTCGTTATTCCGCCATCCGCCGTGGTGGTTGTGGTGCTTCCCGGTTCGGAGGTGGTCGTGCTGCTGGTGGTTGTTGTGGTCGAGGGGCTTGATGGAGGACCCGGGACCGCCGACCAGGTGAAACCATTGGGATCGCTGGAATCGGCGGTGAAGGTGACCTCGGTGTTCCAGTTGTCGGACAGCGTGCCGGTGGCGTTCACGCAGGCGATACCGGCCTCCCAGGTGCCACTTGTCCCCCCGGCGCCGAGCAGGATGGACAAGAGGCCGCTAGAGACCGCTGGTACCCATTCCAATTGGTTCGACAAGGTTGGCACGACGTCGTTGGAGGCAACCTGGAGGTTGTCGATCGGCGCCCCGGTGTAGTCGAAGAGAGCGTAGCCCGGGGAAATACCGTTTTTGACGACGGTAAGGCTCTGGAGGTTCGTCCCCTGAGGAACCAGGTAGGTGTAGACCTTGGTGCCGTCACCGGCCGTGCTGTTCGAGCAGACAGCCCCCGTAGGCGGAGTGATCGTGAAAAGAGTCGTCGACGGGGCCGGGTACGTAAGCGCGGAGCTGTCGGGCGCCTCGATCGTGGCCGTTCCGTTCAACGTCGCCGCCGACGCACCTGTGACAAGCAACAGGAACAGCCCACCGGTGGCCATCAGGACGGCCGCCACCACCCGAAGTCGGTGACGAATGGGTACGACTCGCTTGACGGCCGCACGGCGGTGACGATTCCTACGCAATGGCCGGGCCGCCTCAGTCATGCCAGGTGACCGCTTCTATCCCACTGGATCGGAATTGGGCCACGGCCTGCCGCAAACAGTCCTCCAGGGCGTTCAGCGGATCCCTGATCACAGCCGGGCGACAAGTGGATCACCGTGCAGCGTTTCAATTTGCCCACCGGCTCCTGGTCCTCCTGCGGCTGCTGGTCCCGAGGAGCATCAATCCCAAACCGATCCCTAGAAGACCCGCGCCGAATATCTTGCCCACAGGTGCAGGCAAGCCCGTGAACGCCAACGCACCACCGGTGGAACTCGTGCCACTGGAACCGGTTGAACCTGACGAACCAGACGAGGTGCCCGCGCCGCCGACTCCACTTGATCCGGATGAAGATGGGGTCGTAGTGGTTGACGTGGACCCGGCCGCCGTCGTGGTCGATGTGGACCCGGCAACCGTGGTAGCCGTAGTCCCAGCCGCAGTCGTCGCCGTGGTGCCGGCCGCAGTTGTGGTCGTGGTCGACCCGGATGGATCACCGGGGACCGCTTTCCAGGTAAAGCCGTTTGGATCGCCCGAATCGGCTGTGAAGGTGACCTCGGTGTTCCAGTTGTCGGTCAGCTCGCCAGTACCGTTCACGCAGGCGATGCCGGCCTCCCAAACGCCATCTGTCCCCGCCAGCAGAGTAGACAAGAGGCTGCTGGTGACGGCGGGTTCCCATTCCAATTGGTTCGAAAGGGTCGGAACAACATCGTTCGAGGCAACTTGGAGGTTCTCGATCGGTGCTCCTGTGTAGTCGAAGATCGCGTAGCCCGTCGAGATCACGTTGCTGGCAACGGTCAAGCTCTGGAGGTTCGTCCCCTTCGGTACGAGATACGTGTAGACCTTGGTGCCGTCACCAGCCGTACTGTTCGAGCAGACAGCTCCCGTCGACGCGGTAATTGTAAAGAGTGTCGTCGACGAAGCCGGATACGTCAGTGCCGAGCTGTCGGGGGCCTCGATCGTGGCCGTTCCATTCAACGTCGCAGCCGACGCACCCGTGGAGAGCAACAGGAACAGCCCTCCGGTGGCCATCAGAGCGGCTAACACTGCTCTCAGTCGATGACGAATAGGCACGTCTCGCCGATTGGTCGCCGAATGTAGGTGACGATTCGCGCGTGGTGGTCTGGTTGCGTGGGTCATGCCTGCTGACTGCTCTCTTTCTCTCGATAGTGGATTCGGATCCTTCGGTGAAGCTGAACTCCCGGCATCTTGCAATGATCTGCCTTGTCTGTAGGTCATGTCGGACCTCGCTCCACTGGTTCGGATTGGATTGCTGCACCACTTGCCCTCGGCCTTCGGCGGGACCAGCCCATTACCCACCCTGCCAATCCGGCCAGGATCCCGATAACAAGGGCGATTGGCAGCACCCACCGAAGAACACCGATCGGTGTGCCTCGAGTTCTCACCGAAGTAAGAGCCGCGGGTCCAAGCCTTCGCGTCCTGGACTTTGATCCAGATGATGCGGCGGGAGTCGAAGCGGAAGCAGCCGCCGATCCCCCAGTGAAGGAGGCGTCATCAGGGAGTGCCGCAGAAGCGGATGGGGAGGTCACCGCAGCTGATTGCCCCGAAGTGGGCCCGGCGGGCGGATTCAGGATCGTCTTGGCCGCACTCAGCGCCTCGCTCTGCAGGTCGGACGGCAACGGCACATACCCGTCGGGGAGCTGCCCGGGAAGCTGACCAGGCGTTTGACCCGCCTGAACTGCATATTGGACAAAGCTCGCGTATTTGGACCGATCACCGGGGCTCAGCGATTCTGGGGTGGCGGCGGCATACGTCAGCATGGTCAACGGATAGGCGCCGGTGGCGTTTGTTGACACGTTCGTCTGCAGGACACCCGTAACCGCACTCTTGGTCATGGACTGCTCCCCGGCGAGAAGGCTGGCAGTATTGGGAGTCACGAAAGTCCGACTGCCTGCAGCGGAGTCGTCCCCCGATCGACTCAAACTCGCTGATTGCAGTCCGTAGAGATCGGCAGAGGCCGAGTCCGTCACGGTCATTACCACATAGGTCCCCGGCGACTGCGGTCCGTTTGATCCCCATGCGGCATCGGCGGACGTGGCCGTGGGCGTGAACGTCGTCTTGGCCTGATCGTTGGCTTCGGAAGCGTCCTGGGCCGCAGCCTTCATCGACTGTGCGTACGGGGACCAGTCCAAGATGCACAGCGGGCGGAGGGCTTGCGATCCAATGGGCGGATCGCCGGCGCCGGTGACGCTTTCACAGAACGTGTCACTCTTCGGAAAATTCTCCGGTGTGGTCGCCGCGAATGCTGAACCCGACGTGTTGTACTTGTACGAGGCACTGGTGGAGTAATTCGGATTGACGTACATACCCCACGGATCAGGATTACCCGCCAACCAGCTCTGTGCCTCCGGATCGCTGAGGACCCACTTCCAGAGCGTCGAGGCCGCATCGGAACTAGCCTCTTCGACAAGAAGCGTTCCTGTATCCACCTGTTGCTCTGTCGACAGGTCGGCGAACTCCGGATTGAACTGCAAGAAGTCCGGATCGCTGAACAGGGTCTGCGGATTGCTTTGGACCCAGTCGTAGCTGGCTCCAGGGTTTGCCGCATTGAAGTCTACGAATTGACCCTTGTAGGACTCAGTAAGCAGTTTGGCCACCAGCCGCGGGGTCAGGTTGATTGTTTCTATGCGGCTCCCTTGAACTGCCGCCTCACTGGCGACCTGCTGGCCGTTCACTACCGCGGGAACGCGATCGATATTGAATCCGATGACAGTTCCCGAGAGCGTCAGTGGCGCATAGACGACTGGATTGTTTGACGTCGTCTGACTCGGGTCGATCGGGTTGGAGAAGACCGACATGCCAACCGAGCCGTAGCCCGGACTGGTCAGGTTCGACCGAGCCTGGTCATCAGTGTTCTGGAGAAAGCTGTAAGACGTTGAGCTCGACTGCCCGCACAAGGCTGGCTGCCAACTGGCGACCGCCTCCGTCGCCAACTCGCTTCCTTCGATGCCCTCGGTGGCCGCATTGACGGAGCAACTCGACCCCACGGGGTTGAACCCCAGGGGAATGGCGATGCGGTTGGCCCAGGCCGTCGGACTGAGCGGCGAAGTGGCCACCCCGCCCGGCTGAACACCGGCAGGGTTCTCGGTACTGGCCGTGCTTCGGGGGACGACCACAAGCCAACACTGGGGGGTCTTTGTCCCGCCGCCAGCCTGTGGCTGGATGTCTTGGCCGCATCCAAGGCCTGGTGCTTCGAGACCGGTATCGACCTGAAACAGCTGATTGCCCGTTCCACCCTGGAAGGTTCGGGCGAAATCGACCTCATTGGTGGTGTCAAAGCTGTAGTACGGATTCAGCCAGAACGGCTGAGGACTCAATACGTTGGAGTCGTAGTTGTAGTCCGCCTGCTGGCCGACCGAGGTACCGTCCACCGCATCGAACGGTTCGATGACGAAATGGTCCCTGCTGTCGTTGTACAAACTCCCATAACCGGGCACCTGGCAGGTGGTTGTTGAAGACGTGCAAGCCTGGAGTTGGCTGTACGTTTCCCATCCGGTTTGAGAAAGGATTCGAGAATACTCGTAACCGCTTTCCTGAATCGGGTACGAACTCGTGGGTGTGCTGCTCTCTCCACCGAACTCACACTGAGACGGGGGCGGTCCGGGGTCGGACGAATAGTCAGGGTAGGTCGTCTCAGGATCGCCCCAGCACTCGAAGATCTGGAGGTAGTTGCCGTTGAAGTCACCGGGGCTGCCGCTGATGGTCTGAGATCCCCCGGTCCATGAGACAGAGATGTCCTGATTCACGAGGTTTTGCGTCTGGTTGACAGTGACCTTGAGGTTTGGGAAGGCGCTTCCGCTGGCTGCGTTCGGTTCCGAGACCGTCACCGCTGATGATGTCGTCGGCAGACCCATCACTGTGCCAGCCGCGCCGGCGGCATCGTGGGAAGCCGCTGTGGCCTTGATCAACTCGCTCGGAACCACGACGAAGGCGACAAGTACGAGGACGATGCCCAGGATCGTCCTCGGCCTGGTCGAACCGAACCTTGGACCGGAAGCGCGCCGGTGATTTCCCGAGTGACGAGGAATCATTGCTTTCGCTTCCTCGCTCGTCGAGAGACCAGGCCCGGGATGAGGATCACAGACAAGACGACGAGGACGATCAGCACCATCAACGTCTGGGTCATCGTCCATCCTGCGGACGCCGGCAGGATCAGCGTGGCTGCAGTTGGTGCTGCATCCGAAGATGCACTTGCCGATGGGCAGTTGGAGGCTGAAGCACAGGCACCACTGGACCCGGCGCCGGCCGCGCCAGCAACAGAAGAGGCGGCACCGGCTCCCGTCCCGACATTGGAGCCCCCTGCAGCTGCGGCCGCCGCAGCACCAGGCACGCTCGCTTCGGGGGCTCCGGCACTGATCGGCGTCGAAACAGCCGCTCCGCCCGTCCCGGTGGTGCACTGGGTCAGCCCCTGCTTGTCGCAGGCCGGAGGATAGGGAGCCGTCTGTGCCAGCAGGTTGATCCCAGTCGGCGAGAACGTGGGATTGTTGCAGTTGGCGATGTTGATGGATTGGACATCGGCCCCGGGGATCTTGGCGATCTGGGCGAAGCTGGCCTGGACCAGGTTGATCGGCATCGGCGAATAGCCGAGTTGGGCCGAATACTGCTGGCCTTGGCACATGGCGTAGTAGGAGAACGCGGCCAGAGTTGTCCCCTTGGCTGTTGTGAACTGACCCTGGACGTTGGTCGGCAGGATCAGGTATCCATACTCGGACAGTGGGTACGCCCGAGGATCGGTGTCGGTCCAGACACCAGACAGGTTCTGGGTGAGATAGAGGGCGGGGTTGTTGACGTCGGTGGTGTCGACTTGATCCTGAAGCAGGGACACGGCGACATTCTGAGCGGTGGGTTCGGTGTAGTACCCGGCCGCGTTGAGCATCTGGGCGACGGGGAATTTGTCGGCCAGGGCGTAGGAGTAGTTGACGTAGCCGATGGAACCGTTGGCGTAGCCCTGAGAGACATAACCGGACACTCCCAGGTCACCGGATTGGGCGATCATCGACGAACCTGAGATCGTTGGGTAGAACGATGTCGGACCGCAGGCTGGCGCACGACCGGACTTCGAGCAATAGGAGCTCCAAACAGAAGGGTCCTGGCTGATCATCCATTGGGACAGGAAGTAGCTCGAGCCCGCACCGTCCGAACGCACCACGGGGACGATGGTCTGGTTCGGCAGCTTGAGCCCAGGGTTGTCAGTGGCAATGGCCGGATCGTCCCAGTTGGTGATGGCGTCCGTGAAGATCTTGGCGATGTTCGGACCGGAGAGACGCAGGTTGGTGACCTGCTGGCCGTTGATCTTGAGGTTGTACATGAACACCGTTCCGCCAGCGGTGATCGGCATGTAGGCAAAGCTGCCCGCCGTCGGACTCTCAGGAGCAGATCCGTCGTTAGGGTTGGTCTGGAACGGAATGTCCGAGGCAGCGAAGTCGGTGAGTCCTTTGATCCAATCCTGTCGCCCGGTGGTGGAGCCGTTGGCGGTGAAGTTGATCCGCATCCCATCCTGTTGAACATTGGCGATCCACTGGTTGAGCGCGTTGGCCGACCACGAGGACCCTTCGCCTGATACCGGTACGTAGCTGACCGCACCAGCGGGAGGCGCCGCGAGCACGAGACCCACGAGTCCGACCGTCAGGACCAAAACCAACCAGACCTTGGTCCGCATCAGCCGGCTCGGAGTAAATTCGATCAACCTCACGTGCCATCTCCCGTCAGATGCCCGGCTGCGACGATGGGCTCGGAAGACGGCCGCGACCTGCGGGCGAAGCGCTCCGCGTCACGCTTAGATTCCTGCATCACGCGCCGCTGTCCGCGGGGTGACAGGTGACCGGGACCCCAACCTCCGATCTTCCTCGCCACCAGAAACAGCACCACGATCACCAGCAGGAGAAACGAGGCGCAACCGAAGGCTCGAGTGGTGTAGGCCGGCACATCGGCCTGAACCAACTTGAGTGTCTCCAGTGGCAACGAGACCATTGCCCCTCGTACGGGGTTGGCATTCATATAGCTGGTGAAGCCGGCCGTCAGCAGGACCGGCGACGCCTCGCCGATGGCGCGGGCGATACCGAGGATCACCGCAGTAGCCAAGCCGGACCGCGCCGTCGGGAGTACCACCTGCCACTCTCCCCGCCAACTGGGGGCTCCCAATGCGGCCGATGCTTCGCGGAGATTGGCGGGGACGAGGCGGAGGGCCAGGTCCGCCGCCCTGATGATGTATGGGAGCATCATCACGCTCAAAGCCAGGGCCGCAGCCAACCCCGACCGGCCATTTCCCAAGGTGAGTATCCAGAGGGCGTAGATGAAAAGTCCGGCCAAGATGCTCGGCAACGCCGTCATCGCCTCCACTACGGTCCGGAACAGTCGGGCCGGTCGGCTTCGCGTCATATCCAGGTAGACGGCGGCGATCAGGCCGAGTGGAACAGTGAGGATCACCGCGATCCCCACCATCCACAGGGTCCCGACCAGCGCGTGGGCCATCCCGCCCTTGGTGAGGGGGGCCAGGGGTCCGGCCGTCGACATGTCTTGGGTGTAGAAGTTCGTATGAACGAGGGCCGCCCAACCCCGGCCGAGCGTGTACACGACGACCAGACCCAGGGCTCCGAAGGCCACCACAGCGGTCGACGCCATCAGCACAGTCATCACGGCATCGAGCACAGCCGGACCGTCGTCCGCCAATGAGACGAGCATTGCGTAAGCCAAGATGAAGGCGGCATAGGCCACGATCACCAGACCCAATGGGCCGGTCAACCCGGTGAGCTGCTCGAGCAGTACCGAGATGCTGATTCCGGCTGCGGCCGCTCCCACCAGGTTGAACAGTGAGGAGCGACGGACGCCTCCTAGCTTGCGCCGACGCTGAGGCGACGGAGGAACAACGTGGAGAACGGGCGGCCCGATCGCTGGCTCGTCGAGCATTGTCATCTCAGAGATCGCTCTCTGCGCCAGAGCGCGAACGGGCCACTACCGCCGATGCCGAGAAGTTGACGATGAGCGTGAGGAGGAACAGGGACAGGCCAGCAGCCATCAGTGCGGACGTGCCGAAGGAAGACGACTCGCTGGCAAGGTTGGCGATCAGTGCCGACACCGAGTTCCCGCCCGACTGGAGAACGTGAATGTTGACAGTGAATACCGGCGAGATGATGAGGATCACGACAATGGTCTCGCCCAGTGCCCGGCCCAGACCCAGCATGGTGCCGCCGATGATGCCCCCTTTACCGAAGGGAAGGACCACCGTGCGGATCATGCCCCAGCGGGTTGCCCCCAGGGCGTAGGCCCCCTCGCGTTCGCCCAGGGGTGCCTGCGAGAACGCTTCGCGCATTACGGAGCACAGGATCGGAATGACCATCAACGAAACGGCGATCCCGACGATGAAGGTTGAGGCACTGTAGACGCTGGCCGACCCGAGGGGATTGGTGGGGTCGGCTCCCTTGACCTTGAAGATCGGGATCCAACCGAACCATGTCGAGATCCATCTGGACAGACCAATGGTACGGCCCTCGAGGAAGAGCCAGGCCCATAGCCCGTACACGACACTCGGGATGGCTGCCATCAAATCCACCAGAGAGACAAGAGTGCGCTTGATTCGTTGCGGGGCGATCTCCGAAATGAAGAGGGAGAGCCCGAGTGAGATCGGTATGGCGATCAGGACCGCCACGAGAGCGATGAAAATGGTGCCGGTCAGGATGCCGGCGACACCAAAGTGATGGGCATCCGGCTCCCATGCCTGGGTCGTCAAGAAGGAGAGTTTGGCCACGCGGATGGCGGTAAAGGCCTGAATCGACAGGAACAGACCGATGGCGGCGATTACCGCCATGACGGCGAACGCGCCAAATCGGGTCAGGCCCAGGAATGCCCGGTCGGCGGGACCTGGCCTGGGCCTGATTCGTCGCCTCGGTTGGGTATTTACGGCGTCCCATACAGGGGCCGGAGCTGCGGCGCTGCTCACCGCTGGTCCCATTCCGACCCGAGGCGCTGTTGCCGAGATCTCCGGTCACTGATCGACATGGTGAGCCTCTCGTTGGCGTCGGCTGAGCATCACGGCCCCGGCGCCGAACATGACAGCCAGAACAATGAGTAGAACGCTGATCCACAGTCCGAGATTGAGGGAAGGAGAGGGAGGATCGAGCACCCGCCAGGTGAAGCCGTGGGGGTCGGATGAGCTGGCCGTGAACTCGATCTCTGAGCTCCAGTAGTTGGTGACCGTCCCGGTGGCCGTGGCACAGGCAATTCCACCCACCCAGATGGACGACTTCTCCCCGGCCGCAATGAGGTCCCTGGAAGTCAGGCGTGACCACGTGAACTCATATGGAAGCGTAGGAATCTGTCCGGTGTCCTCATCGGTATTGACGGCCCCGTAGTACGCGCCCCCGTAGGCGACGAAGCCGTAATACGGATGGCCTGGTTGACCTCTGAACGGGAGCGAACCCCTCACGTCGAGTCCTGCCAACGAGACGCCCGTGGGTATCAAGAAGCTGTACACGCGATAGCCCTTGTGGGCCGTGTCTCCTGGGCAGCTGGCCCCGGTCGGTAGCTCAACGCCGTATTCCGTGGCAGATCCCCCCGAGCCCAGCGGCTTGGTCTGGACGGGTTGGGTGATCACCTCGGTCCCGGCCGTCGCAGCGGCCCCACCCGCCGAGGGCACCATCATCAACGCGGTGGCAGTCCCGAAGAGGATGGCGGCCGCCAGCCCGAGCGTCGGACGCGACGGAGCGTCATTGAGCCGGATTGTTCGGATCACAGCCGTCGGCGTCGACTCGCCGGAAGCCGAACGCCCGCCGTCGGAGCTCGCCGATACATGTGAGTCTCCCTCTCTCATCGGAATTCCGCGTTCAGCTGCTTCGGAGACGAACTGGTTTCGCGTTTCGTACCACTCGACGTGAGCTTCCCGAGCGCGGCCGGAGGCGCATTGGAAGCCAAGCCTCGTTGGGCGGAAAGCGACTTCATGAAAGGCTCCTTGACGGGACAGGACGGACACCCCTCCCGGGGCCCCACCCCTTAGACGACAAAACCTAGTAAAATACTGGGTTAAAGCTAGGAGCGACGTTGGGCGGGTGTCAAGGTCGGGACCCCTTTGCTCTCGGATCCAGCCACAACAGTCACTCAGCGTGGCAGCCAAGTTGTGAAACACAGGGCAGGAATCCGAGACCCTCTTTCGGCCACGCCTCCTAAGCTCTAGTATTTCTATAGGTAATTATCCTTTATGACGACTCTCGACTCCAGCTTTCAAAATGCCCACCTGGCCCAGCTCATCGCCGACATCGACGAGCTCCTGTCCCCCGCGCCTGGATGCGAGGTGGCGCTCGAAGAGCTTGGCGTCGACCGATGTGTGACGCGAGTCCGTCAGCGTCTGACCGAGTGCGTTCGGAGTCAGACGCGACTCGTAACCGAGGTCAGGAAGGTCCGTTCGGGCCTCGGCGACCCCGTTCAAAGCTGTGGCGGGCCGAGCCTCGCCAACCAGTCCGTCGTCCTCCCTGTGGCCGTCCTGGGAATCCCCGTCCGAACCACCAAGCGGGATTACAACTACTTCGACGCCCTCAACGCGGATCTCAAAGAGCTCAGAGCGAGACAGCATGCTCGCCATGCACCCCGAGTTTCCAAAGGTTGATCGGGTATCAGGTCGCGGCAAAAGAGCTCGGGGCCTGGTAGACGCGGTGAGCGGCCTGAGCGTCGATGAGCTCATGGGCGAAGGCCACCAGAAACGTTCTGTTGTTCTTCAGCGCCGCCGCCTCGGGGTTGGCGGACGAAAGCGAACCGGACAGATTCCGAACCCCTGAAGGCTGCGTGAGGCCCGCCACAACGGCTCCCCGTCCGACATTCTGCACGTAGAGGACCACCCGCTCGTAGCTGGTCCCACTGCCCATCTTGACCGGCACGATCCAGTAGACGATCGACCAGCTCCCGAACTGTTGGGAGGTATAGGACATCGACTGACCCGTGATGCCGCCCGGGAGGCTCACCTGGGCCACGTCGGCCAAGGTGTATCCGTGGAACTGATAGCAGTTCTCGATTCCGTACGCGGAGAACGCATTCAGGTCAGGGGTGTTGATCACATCTGCCGTCACCGGCACATCGGCATGGAGGTCGCCACCCTTCGAGGCATACATCACATAGCGGTTCCAGACCGATTGGTATCCGAAGAGCGGCTTGGCCCAGTTGTAAGTAGTCGATAGTTGGACCGTCCAGCCCTTAGGCACCACCGGTTGGTTGACGAAGGCGGCCAACCGAGGCTCGCCCGAGGCCGTGGCCACCAGGTTGTAACTCCGGAGTCCGAGGTTGGCCGCTCCCAACACCGCCGCCGCGGCAAGGGCCACCACCACCACTAGATGGACCTTCGGCACTGCGAGGCTGCTCGTTCGCTGGACCGGGACCCCAGACGTGGAAGGTGCCGGGATGGCATGGGCCTCGCCGATCCCAATATGCATCCCCAGGGGTGAGATCAGGAGCGCCATGATCACCACACCGAGGCTGAACGTCACCATGCCGACGAAAGGATGCAGAATATTGATGGCGACGCTCTCCCCCCATGTACGTCCGGCCCAGAAAATGAAGGTGATACGACCGAGGTTGATCACCCACAGGAGGGCCATGCCACCCAACAACCAGGCCGCCTTGCGCAGCCGTGGGCCACGGACAACGGCGGCGAACGCCGAGCCGACCAGCAGAAAACCGACCACACTGTTCACCCCTGAGCATGCGGAGACGATGCTCAAAGGAAAGCTCTGTCCGTCGTGCACGACGTTGAACAACGTGTTGTCCAACGATGACACGGGAGTGGCCACGTGGACCACGGTCAAGATCTTCTCGATTCCGAAGAGAGTGGCGGCAGTGAAGGCATCGAGTACTCGAAGCAGCACCGATTGATAGGGGTAGGGCCAGGCAAGGAAGAGATAGGCGATGGCCAGTTTCTGCCGCCACATGACTCTCACCCCGAAGATGATGGCCACAGCCCCGGCGACGAAGAATGGCAGGGTGAAAAGGTCGACGCGATAGACCCAGAACATCGTGGACCACCGCGACGGGAGCACCTCGTTGACGGCGATCGCTACCGCCATCAACGGCAGTCCCACCGTGTAGTCAACGTGGCGATCGTGAATGGGCGGCTCCCGCTTCACCGGTCGGGCCCGAATCGCTGCCAACGCCAATGCGATTGCCGGTACCAGGCTGACGTATGCCAACGGCGTGTCCTGCCCGGCACTCTGCAACAGGGTGATGAGTGAGTAGTTGTAGGCGATACCTACGACCAGCAGGAGCAAACCGACTTGAAGGGTGGCACGAGTCTTCGGGGACGCGCTCGACCACCACTGCCGCCAATCGCCATCAGGGCGAGAGGCAGAGTGGCGGTACCTTCGCTGCACGCCGTCGAGGCCGGGACCCACGGGCAGGACGTCGGTCACAGACCGGGTTCCTCGTCTCCGCCTCGCTCACGATCTCTGTTCATCGTCCGATTCACTCCCTATTTCGTCCCACTCAGGCCGGACACCGCACCCTCGTAAACTGGGTGTAGCGAGTGTGCGGTGTCCGGCCCGGAGAGCATCGACCTGAAGAGTGGCTGTCAGACAGGCTGCGCCGCTGCACGACGACGTCGGATCAGGACCGTTCCGCCCACGATTGCCGCGCCCAGGACCGGAAGGACGATGGCGTAAGGCACTTCGGGGTTCGCACCGTTGTTGGGGTCACCGGAGACCGCCGACCACGTGAACCCAGAGGGGTCATTGCTGTCCGCTGAGAACGTGATCTCGGTGTTCCAGTAGTCCGTGACATGAGTGGTGTTGTTGGCGCAGAGAATTCCCGCCTCCCACACACCGGTCTGTCCCCCTGACCCGTCGAGAAGGGTGGTCAGCACGGTACTGGTCACAAAGGGCTCCCATTCCAACTGGTTCGACAACGTGGGGATCGAGTTGTTGGAGGCAACTTGGAGGCTCTCGATCGGTGTTCCGGTGTAGTCGAAGACGGCAAAGCCCGTCGAGACATGACCGGACTTAATCGTCAGATTCGCCACGTTCGTGCCGTAGGGCACGAGATAGCTGTAGACCTTGGTTCCATCACCGGCAGTATTCCCGGTGCAGGTCGCCCCGGTGGGAGCGGAAATGGCGAACAGGGTGTCGGAGGCAGCCGGGTAGGTCAATGCGGCGTTCGAAGGATCGGTGATAGTGGCCGACCCATCGATAGTCGAAGCTCCGGCTGTCCCGACACCCGCCAAAGTAAGCCCTGCTACAGAGGCGACGCCGGTCAGGATGGCCCCGGCGCCAACCTTCAGCACTTTCGCTCGAATGCCGGATGTCACCCTCTTTGCCGTCATCACTGAGTGGATCTCTGCGCCAGCGTGAGTATTCATTCTTTTGCTCTTTCGTTCGTCAACTTTGCGAATGGTTCCGTCTGCTCTCGGGGGAGCCGGTACGGAGATCTCCCCGTACCGGCCCAACGGAGCGGTCAACCCTTGGACGGATATCAGCCGTTACCCGTACCGATGAGGGTGGGGGATCCACAGGTAGCCGCCGGGAGGGGATCGAAGCCGAAGATCTTTTCGGTCGCCTGTGCACTGGTGGAGCAGATCTGCGACGTCGACCCTTCGAAGAGATTGATGATCGCCGGTATTCCCGGATAAACGGTGTCTAGATCCTGGGAAGGGACGACGGTTGAGATGTAGTACCCGAAGGCGCTGTCGCTGTCGTAGGTGTCGTTGGGCACCTCGTTCGGAGCGGCACCGGTGTACGGCTGACCGAGGTCGACGCTGGATCCGTTCACGATGTCGGCAAGGTCGACACCCTTGGCCCGCGCAGTGTTGGATCGGTCAAAGGCAACTCCGTTGGCCTGGCCGATCCAGCTACCTGCGGACACCGGAATGATGGCGTACTGCGTTCCGGACGGCAGACCGGACACGAATGAGTTGCCGCTGTTCTGGGTGATGGTGTTGTTGCATTTGGCGGCACCAGCAGCGGCCTCGATGGTCCCTGCGGTGGACCCGATGGCCTTGGCCAGGTTTTTCACCGGACTGGCGGAGTTGAGGGGCAGGCATGCGATATAGGAGTGGCCGTCGAACGTGTCGACGCCGGTCCCGTTCGTGTAGATGGTGCTGAGGTCGGACTCGGTGATTTGGGTGGAGGGTCCTACCACCCCGTTGTTGTAGACCAAGATGCCCAGCCCGTCTCGAGCGAAGGGCAGCCACGTGAGGTCACTGCCGGGGGTGACCGCCGGAAGGGCGGCCGTACGGGAGAAGTCGATCTCGCCTCCAACGTTCACGGCACCGTTGCTCCCCGTCGTGTTGGCGAAGGTCGTGCCGTTGAGCGAGGCATCAAGCGCCAAGGCCCCGGCGCCCGAGGAGCTCGGGCGGTCAAATGTCGGCCCCGACTTCTTCGTGGTGATGGTGCCCGGCGAAGCCGTCGACCCGCCTTGCGGGTTGGCATCCCACGACTGAAGGGTGATGGAGTTCGTTGCCAGCGAACTGGCCAAGGGAGAATAGAACTTCACGTTCGTCACGCCCGGACCCGGGTTCGGAGCCTCCCCGGCGAAGGCGTTGTACAAGTCCTGGGTGACATCCGCTCCCACCCCGACATAGGCAGTGGCCGCGGCGGGGTCAGCTCCGGCCTGGGTGACCGAGGTCGTCGAGGCCACCAGACCCACCGTGCCGGCCAGTCCGCTGGCGATGGCCAGTGCTGACGCGATCCGCACGCTCTTGAGGCGCAGGAAGGACTTCATCTGTCATGTCTCCTTATTTGTCGCCAGGACCGGCGAGCAAACCCTGCGCCCCTGGCATTCTCGATAAAACCCACTGGTTTTGTAGTCTATCGGCTGACTGAAAGATAAGGATTCGATACGAACCTGTCAAGGGAGGGATTGCAGATCCGTTTTGATTTCTCGCGCCTGGCTACGGAGGGTGAGGATTTGGCCGTGGATCCAGCTCGAGAACGGTCTCCGCGGTCGTCGACTGCACCTGAGGTTCGTTGGGCTCAGAACTGCTCCTCGAGCACGGGCGGCTCCCCCACCCGAGCAGCCGGGAGAACCCCGCGACCGATGTCGGCCACCGATATCGAGGCCAGGTAGGCGCGGAAGCTCTCGTTCAACGACGTCCAGATCTCGTCGATGTTCCGGTCGACCTCTCTGGTCTCCTCGGGGCGGGAGGGCCGACCGCCGATGTCGATGAATCCGCTGAACAGCACCATGACGTCGGCGACGGAGATCAGCGAGGCGTCCCTGGCCAACATGTACCCGCCGTTGTTGCCGCGGACGTTGCGGACGATCTGGCCCCGGCGGAGCACCGACAGCACGTTGTGCAGACCGGCCTGGGGGACACGGGCCAACACGCTCAGCTCTCCACCGGTGATGGGTCGGCTGGCGTGTTCGTCGAGGACGCACAGGGCCCGGAGCGACTGGGTGACCTTAGAGGGAAGGTACATGAGCCTCAGACACCCGGACACACGTGGAAGCACTGGGGTTCGACAACGGGTGGCGCTCGGTTCGACTCATCTGGCGCGACACGGTGACGACCTCCCGCTCTCAGGTGCACCCGACGGACCGGTGAAGCACCCTTCTCATTCTCTATCTATTTGATAAAGATAGTAGAGAACAGGGCCGCGAGGGCAAGTCCGGATGTGGCGGGGCTGGACCATGTGGACGAAGACGCAGCTACCGGTGGCCGTGGCCTACCGGCAGGGGACCCGTCCGCCGAACAGGTTGACGTTGAACTGGGCGCCGTTGAAGTCGGTGGCGTTGTCGGCCGGACAGAACGCGCTCGGCGCCAGATCGTACTCGGCGTTGAACACCGCCTTGTGGCCCTGGTAGGCGCTAAGCAGACCGCAGGTGTCGTACTGGTTGCACTGCTCGGTCAGCACGCCGTCGGCCAGCGGCTCCATGTCGGCGGCATAGCTGTCCCCGGTGTCATCGGGGTTCTTGATGATCCAACCCAGGCCGAGCCCGTGCATGTAGTTGGCCAGCGTCGTCATGTACTGCTCCTCGGTGGCCTTGGTCTCGGTGAACCCGGTCGTTCCGTCGCTGCCCGAGTAGGTCTCGTCGAGGTCGGTCTCCACCGAGTCGAACCCCTTGGCCGCACACTGCTGGTCGATCATGGACTCGATGATCGAGACCGTGGTGGGACTGGCGATGTTCAGGAAGTACTCGGGGTAGCCGCTCAACTGGTCCCCCAGGTCACCGGCCGCCTTCAGCTGGTCGTAGTAGGTCGTGGCGATGCCCTCGTCGGCGGACGAGTAGTAGTCGCCGGCCGTGCCGACCTCGATGTAGCAGATGACGTGGTCGCCCAATTGGTGCAGTGCCGTCACCGTCGACTTGGGGTTCTCGATGCCGTCGATGTCATAGATGACCGGGTTGGGGGCGGGCGCACCGGTGTAGGTGTCCACCCCGGTGCCCATGTCGCTGGCGTTGGAGAGATCCAGAGGATGGTCGATCTCCCACTGCCACGGCTGGTTGCCCAAGGACGGCACCCACCACGAGCCGGCCGGAGGGGGACCGGTGGGTGTGGTGCCGGAGGCCTGGGTCGTGGTCGTGGTGGGCGGATCGGGATTGGTGGGATCGGTCGTGGGTGGATCGGTGACGGCAGTGGAGGGATCGGACTGATCCGTGGTATCGGCCAGTCCTGCCCATCGGCCTTGGCCGGCGTGGGCCGGGATGCAGCGCAGCTCCAGCCCGGTGCTGGTCCTGTTCTCCACGGCCAGCCGTCGGCCGGAACAGGTGACCTGCGAGGTCTGGCCACCGGAGAGCAGCAGTCCCGGACCCACCACCCCGGCGGCGACGCCGTAGGCCGCGCCCAACAGGACCACGGTGCTGACCGCGATCAGCGCCCCTTTGCGGCCCACCCCTCGGGTACTTCCCGCCACGCGCCCGCGGTTCCGCCGTCGACTGTGCTGTCCGTGCCCTGCAACCACGTCCATACCCCTCTCTCAGGTGCCCAAATGAGAGCCTGCAGCCCTAGATTGGTAAAGCAGATAGGACTTAGTCAAGTTAGGTCACTCACCGTGAGGCTGTGGTCCGTGGGCCTGCGGCCGGGGCCGGTCCCGCTCCCGACCGGGGCAGAAGACGGAACCGGCGACCTCATCCGGCACCGTTCCCACGAATAGGGCCCTGACCTGCCCCGGAGCCGACCGGTGCCGTCACTCTCGCACCTTCGTGCCGAGCCGGGGACGAAGCCCGCGGTTGCGCGCGGGCCCCACACGTGGTTTGCTGTTAGCACTCGACAGTGCAGAGTGCTAACGACACGGAGGAACACCAGATGGCCAAGTTGATCACGTTCGATGAGGAGGCCCGCCGGTCTCTCGAGAGCGGAATGAACAAGCTCGCCGACGCCGTACGCGTCACCCTCGGACCCAAAGGCCGCAACGTCGTCCTCGACAAGAAGTGGGGTGCGCCCACCATCACCAACGACGGCGTCTCCATCGCCAAGGACATCGAGCTCGAGGACCCGTTCGAGCGGATCGGTGCCGAACTGGTCAAAGAGGTGGCCAAAAAGACGGACGACGTGGCCGGCGACGGCACCACCACCGCCACCGTCCTGGCCTGGGCCATGGTCCACGAGGGGCTCCGCAACGTGGCCGCCGGGGCCAACCCGATGTCCCTCAAGAAGGGCATCGAGGCCGGGGTGGAGTCCGCGGTGGCCAGCCTGCGCGGCATCGCCCGCGAGACCGACTCCAAGGGGCAGATCGCCCAGGTGGCCTCCATCTCCGCGGCCGACAGCGAGATCGGCGAGATGATCTCGGAGGCCATCGACAAGGTGGGCAAGGACGGCGTCATCACCGTCGAGGAGTCCCAGACCTTCGGGATGGACATGGACCTGGTCGAGGGCATGCGGTTCGACAAGGGCTACATCTCCCCGTACTTCGTGACCGACCCCGAGCGCATGGAGGCCGTCCTCGAGGACGCCTACATCCTGCTGGTCGGTTCGAAGATCACCGCCGTCCGCGACCTCCTGCCCCTACTGGAGAAGGTCATGCAGGGCGGCAAGCCGCTGGTCATCATCGCCGAGGATCTCGAGGGTGAGGCGTTGGCCACCCTGGTCGTCAACAAGATCAGGGGCACCTTCAAGAGCGTCTCGGTCAAGGCCCCCGGGTTCGGCGAGCGCCGCAAGGCCATGCTCCAGGACATCGCCATCCTCACCGGTGGCCAGGTCGTAACCGAAGAGGTGGGGCTGAAGCTGGAGAACGTGGGCATCGACCTGTTGGGCACGGCCCGCAAGGTCGTGGTGACCAAGGACGAGACCACCATCGTCGAGGGCGGCGGCTCCGACGACGAGATCAAGGGACGGATCAACCAGATCAAGACCGAGATCGAGAACACCGACTCCGACTACGACCGGGAGAAGCTCCAGGAGCGGCTGGCCAAGCTGTCCGGGGGCGTCGCCGTCATCAAGGTCGGCGCGGCCACCGAGGTCGAGCTGAAGGAGAAGAAGCACCGCATCGAGGATGCCGTCTCCACCACCAAGGCCGCCATCGAGGAGGGCGTCGTCCCCGGCGGTGGGGTGGCGCTGCTCCGCTCCCAGGCCGCCATTCTCGACACGGCCGAGAAGTTGGAGGGCGACGAGGCCACCGGTGCCCGCATCGTGGCCCGTGCCGTCGAAGAGCCCCTCAAGCAGATCGCCGTCAATGCCGGGCTCGAGGGCGGGGTCATCGTGGACAAGGTGCTCAACCTGAAGAAGCCCAACGAGGGTCTCAACGCCGCCACCGGTGAGTACGAGGACCTGTTCAAGAGTGGTGTGATCGACGCCGTCAAGGTGACCAGGTCCGCCCTCCAGAACGCGGCGTCCATCGCAGCCCTGTTCCTGACCACCGAGGCCGTCATCGTGGACAAGCCCGAAGAGGGTGCGCCGGCGATGCCCGGTGGAGGCATGGACGACTTCTGAGTCGACCGGTCACCGGGGTCGCCATGTCGGCTCCGTGCGCCCGCCAGTACCAGCATGCAGTACGAGACGGGCGCCCTCGGGGCGCCCGTCTTCCATCCCCGGTCAGCGCCGTAGACTGCCCCTGTGACTCAACCCCTCGCCCCTTCGGTCGGTCTGGGTGTCCTGCACCTGTTCTGCAAAGTGCCCGGGCCCGGACCGGTTGGACCGGGGACCGCCGGGTTCCACTCCGGGGTGGTGCAGGCGGTCAAGGCGGCCGAGGCCGAAGAGGTCCAGGTGGTGACGGTGGCCATGCTGGGCCACAAGGCCGACCTGGGGTTCGTGGCTCTGGGCGCCGACCTCTGGCGCCTGCGACGGTTCCAGTCGGACCTGCAGGCGGCGGGGTTGGAGGTGGTCGACTCCTACGTCTCGCTGACCGAGGTGTCCGAGTACGCCGCCGGCCTACCCGACGAGATGAAGCAGACCAGGCTGTACCCGACACTTCCCCCCGAGGGGATGACCGCCTTCTGCTTCTATCCGATGTCCAAGCGTCGGGGCGAGACCGAGGGGTCCAACTGGTTCTCCATGCCCTTCGAGGAGCGCAAGGCCATGATGTACGGCCACGGCGCCGCCGGCAGGGCCTTCGCCGGCCGTATCGTCCAGTTGATCACGGGCTCCACCGGTATCGACGACTGGGAGTGGGGCGTGACCCTCTTCGGCGTCCACCCCGACGATCTCAAGGAGTGTGTGTACACCATGCGCTTCGACGAGGGCTCGGCCCGGTTCGCCGAGTTCGGACCCTTCCTGACCGGCATGGTGGGTCCGGTGGAACAGGTGCTGGCCCAGGTGGCTCCCGATGCGTGATCAAGGGTGATCGTTCTCCCATGAGCCAGCCCGTCACCAGCGCAACCCCCTCGAGCGGACTCGACGCGCTCCGTGCCCGTCTCGGCGGTATGGGGCCGTTGGTGGTGGCCTTCAGCGGCGGTGCCGACTCGGCCTTTCTGGCCTGGGTGGCCACCGACGCCCTCGGTCGGGACCAGGTCCGGTGTGTGACGGCGGTCTCACCTTCTCTGGCGCGCGAGGAGCTGGCCGACTGCCGGGCCCTGGCCACCGAGTGGGACCTGGACCTCACCGAGGTGCCGACCGACGAGTTGGCCGACCCGGCCTACTCGTCCAACGACGGCTCCCGCTGCTACCACTGCAAGTCCTCGCTGATGGATGCCCTGGCGCCGATGGCCGATCCCGACCGGGGCGGCCGTCGGGCCACCGTGGTCCTCGGCGTCAACCTCGACGACCTCGGCGACCACCGGCCCGGACAGCAGGCCGCGGCGGAACGGGGCGCCCGCTTCCCGTTGGTGGAGGCCGGGTTGACCAAGGCCGACGTACGGTCCTGGTCGAGACGGCTCGGCCTGCGCACCTGGGACAAGCCGGCCGCAGCCTGTCTGGCCTCGAGGGTTCCCTACGGCACCCCGGTGAGCCTGCGCACCCTCGGCATGGTGGCCGACGCCGAATCGGGGCTCCGCGCGCTCGGATTCACGCAGCTCCGGGTGCGTCACTACGGCGACACGGCCCGCATCGAGGTGCCGACGGAGGATCTGGCCGCGGTGGTGGACCGGCACCGCGCCGTCAGCGACGCCGTGCACCGCGCCGGCTACCGGTACGTGACCCTCGACCTCGACGGGTTCCGGTCGGGCAACCTCAATCAGGCCCTGTCGGTCGGAGCCTCGGAAACGACCGGACACAGCCCTCAGGTCGGACAGCCGGCCGTTCCGGCCGAGCCGGTGCCAGTGCCGGGGGGTCGCCGATGATCAGGGTCCGGGTCAAGCTGACCTTCCCCGACGAGCTGGTGCGGGAGCCCGTGATCGCCCGCATGGTCAAAGTGCTCGATGTCGTCCCCAACATCCGCCGGGCCGACGTGGGTGAGCACGAGGGCTGGATCATCTGCGAGCTCGATGGCGACGGGATCACCGTGGACCGTGCCGTGGAGTGGCTCCGCGGCGAGGGTGTGCAGGTCGACCTGTTGGGCGACGTCGTCGAGAGCTGATCCGACCGGCGGGGTCCGAAGGTCCGGCGGTCCGGCCAGGCGGCTCCGCTGTCCGGCCGGGTCAGGTGTCGTCCGTGCCCCGGATGGTCCAGCCGGCGCCGGACACCTTGCGGGGCTCGTAGAACAGGCAGCCCTCGGGGCAGGCGAAGGGGATCTGCTCGTTGGCGCCCACCCGGCACCGCTCGAGTTTCTCCTCGTGAGCGGTGGTCTGCATGACGTAATGGCGGCAATCCTCGCGTACGGTCACATCCCATTGTGCCCGATTGATGCCACCCGGGGTTGGCAGCGGGTAGCGTCGCATGCGTGGCACCCGCTCCCTCCGACAAACAACTGATTCGCTGGAGTGAGGCCCTGGCCGGCATCGCCCGGACCGGGCTCGGCTTCACCGAGTCGCTCTACGAGCAGGAGCGCTTCGAGGAGGTGTTGCGCGTGGCCGCCGATATCCGGGTGGCCGCCGACGAGGGGGTCGAGGGAGCCGAGGACGCCGACGGCCTCATCGAGGAGTGGTTGGGGTCCGTGGGCAAGGGCGTCCCCGGCTATGTGACCCCGAAGGTGGCCGTCGGTGCCGCCGTGGGCAACGACAAGGGCGAGATCCTGCTGGTGCAACGGGCCGACTCCGGCGTGTGGCTCTACCCCACCGGTTGGGCCGACGTCGGCTACTCCGCCGCCGAGGTGGTGGTCAAAGAAGTCGAAGAGGAGACCGGCATCGAGGTGGAGGTGGTCCGGCTCATCGCCGTTCTGGACGGCCTGCGGATCGGCATCAGCCGCATCCCCCTCTACTCGTTGGTCTTCCAGTGCCGTCCGGTGGGCGGCGAGCTCAAGGCCCACCCGTTGGAGTGCGCCGACGTCGGGTGGTTCCCACCGGGCGCACTCCCGTTCCCTCTGGCCGGGGCCGAGCGTTGGGGGGAGCACGTGTTCGCGGCCCTACGCGGCGACCCCATCGAGGTCCTCTACGACTCGGTGCGCTCGCCCATCTGGCGAGGCGAGCACGGAACGACCTGATCCAACCGAAAGCCCGGTCGTCGACCCTCTGCTGGCTACACTCGCACCCTGTGACGGCAGAGAAGGCTGACCAGACCCCCGGGCGCAACGGCGATGCAACAACCGCATCGGCCCGAGCCGTGACCGTCAACGAGGCCACCGAGGTGACCCCCGAGCTCGTGGCGGCGTTCGAGCGGTTGGTGCCGCAGCTGTCGTCGTCGTCCCCCCCTCCCGGTCACGACCAACTGGTCGAGATCGTGACGTCGACGGCGTCGATCCTGCTGGTGGCCCGGGACCCCGCCGGCGCCATCATCGGGTCGCTCACTTTGGCCGTCTTCCGCGTGCCGACCGGCCGTCTGGCCTGGATCGAGGACGTGGTGGTGGATGAGTCGGCCCGAGGGGTGGGAGCCGGGGAGGCCCTGGTGGAGGCAGCCCTGGCCCGGGCCGGGGTCGAGGGGGCCAAGTCGGTCGACCTCACGTCGCGGCCCAGCCGCGAGGCGGCCAATCGCCTCTACCTGCGCACGGGATTCGAACCCAGGGCCACCAACGTGTACCGGTTTTCGTTGGAAGGCTGAGACCTACCCGACGTCATCGAACCTGGGTACACCATCCTCGAGATCCAGCTCCACGCCGTTGGCGACGAAGCTGATGGCGTGGTACCGGCCGGACAGCATCAACAGATCGAGAAGCTCGTCGTCGGCGAGGGCGGCGGCAGGCTCGCCCACAGCGAGTCCCCGATCTCCAGTGTGCTCTACGACCGATTGCGTGAGCTGGGTGCCGCGGCGCTGATCGAGAAGACCGACCAGAACGCCCACACGCTCACGGAGACCGGAGCTGCGCTGGGACGGGCGCTCAAGCCGCGGGACGACTGGGCGCAGTCGTGGATGGGGGTGCGCACAGGACGGGCCCGGAGCCGGGTGGACACCTCGGGTTACCCCGGCCACTCCTGATCTCCGAAGGTTGACAACCACGGGCCGGTTCGAACTCGAGAGCGGACGGCCGCCCCCCTCTGATCGAGCCGGCGACCGACCGACTCCGGTGGGCGGTCCCGTCCCGCCGTCGGGCATGCTGGTCGCAGATGTCCGAACCCGATCCCACCCCGGACCTCGGACGCCGCCGGTCGTTGGCCCGCTTCGGGGGTTGGGGACTCTGCGGTGTCGGAGTGGTCGCAGCCGTGGTGGCGCTGGCCCTCGACACCGGCCAGGCGAGATCGGCCGCCTCCCAGGTCTGGCCGCCGTTCGTCCTGGTGGCCGGACTGCTCCTGGTCGGCCTGGTGGCCGATCACGACGGGCTGTTCGCGGCGGCCGGCCGCCGACTGGCCCGCGGCGCCCCGAGCGGCTTGGCGCTCTTTGCCGGAGGCGGCCTGCTGGTGGCCGGCGTCACCGCCCTGCTGAATCTGGACACATCGGTGGTCTTCCTCACCCCGGTGCTGGTCTATGCCGCCCGGAGCCGGGGCCAGGGCGAGGTGCCGCTGGTGGTGGCCTGTCTGCTCCTCTCCAATGCCGGCAGTCTCCTCCTGCCCGGGTCCAACCTGACCAACCTCATCGTGCTCGGACACCTCCACCTGTCGGGGGGCCAGTTCCTCGGCCACATGGTGCTCCCCTGGGCCGGGGCGGTGGTCCTCACCGCCGGGATCGTCGCCGCGGCCGAGCACCGCTCGCTGCGGGCCCGTGCCGCCCGATCGGCACCGGTCGGTGCTCCCCAGGGGCCGCCGGTGACCGTGGGACTCGGGGCGGTGGCCGTGGTGGCCGTGACCGTGGTGGTGGTGGCGCTCCGGTCGCCTGCCCTACCGGTGGCCGGTATCGGAGTCGTGGTGGTCGCGGTCCGACTGGTGACCCGACGGGAACGGTCCGACGACGTCCTCGGCGTCCTGGGGGTGCCGGTCCTGGTCGGCCTGTTCGGGATCGCCACCGCCCTCGGGACCCTGGGCCGGGCCTGGTCGGGACCGGCCATCCTCCTCTCCCACCTCGACGGGGTGGGGACGGCCGTGGTGGCGGCGGCCTCGACGGTGGTCGTGAACAACCTGCCGGCGGCGGCCCTGCTGGCCGCACGGGTGCCGCCCCACCCGTTCGCGCTGCTGGTCGGACTGGACCTCGGGCCGAACCTCTTCGTCACCGGCTCTCTGGCCTGGATCCTGTGGTGGCGGACGGCACGCGCCGCCGGCTCGGCTCCCCCGTTGCGGCGGGCCGTGGTGCTGGGCCTCGTGACCGTACCCGTGTCCATGGCCGCGGCCCTGGCCCTGCTGGCCGCCACCGGCTCCCTCTAGGGTCGGAGCACCGTCAGTTGATCTTGACCATGTCCACGATGAACACCAGGGTGTCGTTGGCCGAGATCCCGGCCCCGGGCGACTGGTCGCCATAGCCGAGATCGGGGGGGATGATCAGCTCACGGCGGCCACCGACCTGCATGCCGACCACACCCTTGTCCCAGCCCGGGATGACCTGGCCCTCCCCCAACACGAAGGTGAAGGGCGTCTGGGTCCACGATGACTGGACCTCCTTGCCGGACGAGTAGGTGGCCAGCACGTACTGGACGGTGACGCTGTCCCCCGGTTTGGCCTTGGGGCCTGAACCCACGATCAGGTCCGAGCTCTCCAACTGGGTGGGGGGTGCGCCCGCCGGTACCGTGATGGTGGGCGCGGTGCCGGCTGTGCCGACCGCCGAGCGGTCGGCCGTCGGGACGGTGGCGATCGGACCGGCGGAGACCGTCGTCGGAGTCGAGGCCGGCGTGGTGGTCGACGGGGTGGTGGACGAGCTGCTGCACCCGGCCAGCCCGACGGCGGAGACCGACAGTACGGCGAGTGTCCAGGTGCCCAGACGGTGCATGGCAACGATTCCTTTCGTGGGATGGGGCGGCGGAGGTCACCTCGGGGTAGCCCGCCGCTGGAAGACGGTACTAGCCGGCCACGGGTGGGCCCGGTCACCGGCCCGCATCGGGTGGCCGTGTCACACCCTCATGGCACCATGGCCATCATGAAGTTCGAGACCCTGCAGCGGGTGGCCCAGGACCTGCGAACCGCCCTGTCGGGGTTCGAGCCCGAGCTGGTCGACGGGCCCGACGCGGCCCGGCTGCTCGAGGTGTTCTCCGAAATAGAGAAACTGGCCGCGGGCGGCAAACTGCTGGCGGCCCGACGGGTCGAGTCCTCCAATGTCTGGCGGCGCACGGGACACCGGTCGGCGGCGGCCCACGTGGCCGAGGCCACCGGAACCGGTATGGGACCGGCCATCACCGCCCTGGAGGCGGCCCGTCTCCTCGGTTCGCTGCCCGCCACCGACGAGGCCATGCGGAACGGCCAGCTGTCCGAGGCCCAGGTCAAAGAGATCGCCGGCGCCGCTGCCGTGCAGCCCGGAGCCGAACAGGAGCTGGTGGACGCGGCGGGGAGACAGCCGATGAGCGTGCTCAAACTGAGGTGCCGGCGGGTTCGTGCCACCGGCCGCGAGCAGCATGCCGCCTACGCCGCCATCCGCCGCCGGCGCTACCTGCGCCACTGGACCGACGACGACGGTGCCGTGCGGTTCGACGCCCGTCTCACCCCCGACGACGGCGCCCGGCTGGTGGCGGCGGTCAGGTATCAGGCCGATCGCCTGGCCCGCCAGGCCCGGCGGGCCGGGGTGGACGAGCCGGCCAAGGCCGTCGCGGCCGACGCCCTGCTCCAACTGGCCTGCGGGACGGTCGGGTCGGACGGTGCCGGCGCCGACACGGCCAACGACCGGACCGGCCCGAAACGGGACGGCGCCGGGACCCGGGGGAAGAACGGCACGGTCTCGGGTCCGTCGACCATGCTGCATGTCCGGGTCGACCACGGCGCCCTGGTGCGCGGCCGTCTCGAGTCCGGGGAGATCTGCGAGATCCCCGGCATCGGACCCATCCCCGTCGAAGTGGCCCGACGCCTGGCCGTGGACTCGATCCTGAGCGTGCTGGTCACCGACGGGGTGGACGTGACGACCGTGGCTCACGCCGGGCGCACCATTCCGGCCCCGCTGCGGAGGGCCCTGGTGGAGCGGGATCAGGCGTGCGCCGTTCCGGGGTGCGATGTCCACGAAGGGTTGGAGATCGATCACGTCGATCCCTTCGGCCAGGGCGGACCCACCCGACTGACCAACCTGGTGCGCCTCTGTCACTGGCACCACTATCTGAAGACCCACCAGCGGCACCGCATCGAGCGGTCCGGCGACGGGTGGCGATGGTACCCACCGGACGACTCGAGATCCGGGCCTTTCGCCCTGGACCGTTCCGGCTGAACGCTCAGGCCGTGCCCCCACCGCCCTCGTCCACTCCCCCGGGTGGGTCTCGATCCGGCCCGGCCCGCGTGGCCCGCCACAGGGCCTCGGCCCGGAAGGCCACCTCGCGCAGGGGTTGACCGGTACGGCGCGATGCCAACGCCACGTCCTCGTACTCGGCCTTGACCCGGCCGGGTGCCACCTTCACCCTGATCATCTGGCCGTCGATCCACACCGACTCGACGGAACGGGCGGCCGGCCAACGCTCACCGGCCGTGACCCGGACGCCCAACGTGCCGGTGGTGTCCCGGAGGACGGCCCGCAGCGGCGCCACCCGGGCCGGATCGGCGAGCACGTGCACCACAGAGCCGGGGCGGCCCTTCTTCATGATCACCGGGGTGAGCCAGGCGTCGTAGGCCCCGGCGTCGAGGAGGACAGCCACGGCATGGGCCAGCTGTTCACCGGTGGCGTCGTCGACGTTGACCTCGAGCAGGGCGAACGGTTGGCCGGCGTCGGCATCGCGGTCGGAATCATGCGAGGCGCTACGGGCCGCGTCGACCTCGGGCTGGTCCGAGCCGGACGGTCGATCGACGCGGACACCGGTGACCACCTGCGTGCAGTTGGGCAGCTCGTCGATCTCGTGGGTACCGGCTCCGAATCCCTGACCGGTGACCCGCATGGGGGGCATCGGACCGTACCCCGACGACAGGGCCGCCAACAGGGCCGCCCCAGTCGGCGTGGTCAGCTCCACGGCCACGTTGCGGCCCCAGGTCGGTACGGCCTCGAGCAGGGCCACCACGGCCGGCGCCGGGTTGGGCAACATCCCATGGGCGGCCCGGATCATCCCCAGCCCGGTGGCTATGGGGCTGGCCCGGATCTCGTCGATCCCGAGGACCTCGAGCGCGGCAGCCGTCCCCACGATGTCGACGATGGTGTCGTGCCCCCCGACCTCGTGGAAGTGGACCTGGTCCACCGGACGTCGGTGGAGCCGGGCCTCCACGTCGGCCAGGGCGGCGAAGGTGGCCAGCGCCCGACGCGTCACCCGCTCCGGCAGCCTGGCCTCTTCCACCAGCCCGACGATGTGGGCGTGTGTCCGCACCACCACGTTGTCCTCGGCGCTCACCACGGCCCGGGTGGCGGCGATCCCGCCTCGCAGCACCCGCTCGACCTCGAGCCTCCAGCCCCCGACGGGCAGGCGCTGCAGCAGGGACAGCACCTCGTCGAAGTCGGCGCCGGCGTCGAGCAGGCTCCCGAGGGCCATGTCACCGGCGATACCGGCGAAGCAGTGGAACCAGGCCACGGAGCGGGGACCGACCCGTCCCGTGCCGCCGTCGGGTCCAGGGGCGGAGGCACCGGCCGGCATGCCGACGGTGGCGCCCGTGTCGGCGGTGGCGTTGGCGTTGCCGTTGGTCACGGAAGCATCCGGGCGACCGCGCACGCCGCCCCGAACCCGTTGTCGATCCCGACCACGGTGATGCCGGCCGCGCACGAGGCGTGCATGGCCAGCAACGCAGTGACGCCTTCGAGTGCCGCCCCGTACCCGGTGCTGGTGGGCACGGCCACCACCGGGGCCGGCGTGATGCCACCGACCAGGCTGGCCAGTGCCCCCTCCATCCCCGCCACCACCACGACCGCGTCGGCATCGGCCAACTCGTCCGCCGACGCCAGCAGGCGGTGCACCCCGGCCACCCCGCAGTCGGCCAGCACCGTGGGCCGGAGCCCGAGGGCGGTGAGAGTGGCCTCGCACTCACGGGCCACCGGGAGGTCCGAGGTCCCGGCGGTGACCACCAGCGTGCGGGCAGGACGGCGCGGGGCCGGTCGCCACACCACGACGGCGAGCTCCCCGCGGGTCTGATCGGCTCCGGTGGCCGAACCGGTCACGGTGCACACCCCTCCGGGGTGGTCGTCCATCACCGTCGCCACCTGACGGCGGTCGGCGCGGGTGAGGATCACCGGGTCCTCGCCGGAGCCGAGCAACTCACCCACGATGGCCGAGCACTGCCCGGGGGTCTTCCCCTGCCCGTAGACCGCTTCGGGCAGGCCCTGCCGCAGGCGGCGGTGGTGGTCGACCTTGGCAAAACCCAGATCGGCGAAGGGCAGGCGGCGGAGGAGGCGCACGGCTTCGTCCGCAGACAGGGACCCCGACTGCACGTCGGCGAGCAGGCGTTGCAGTCCGGGTTCGTCCATGATGTTCACTATCCTGCCTGGGTATGGCCTCGGACGCATCCCCGGACCCCGCCACCGGGTCGACGCTGCGCATCGGATTCCTCGGACCCGAGGGGACCTTCACCGAAGAGGCCCTCCTCGGTGAGGCCGACTACGGATCGGCCGAGATCAGCCCGTTCGGATCCCTGGTGGAGGTACTCGACGCCGTGCAGGAAGGGCGGGTCGACCTGGGATTCGTCCCCATGGAGAACGCCATCGAGGGCACGGTCCGTGACATCATCGACAGCCTGGTCTTCGAATTCGACCTGCGGATCCAGCGCGAAGTGGTTCTGGACATCCACCTCCACCTGATGGCGCCCCCCGGGACAGGCCTGTCCGATATCGAGCGGGTCGCCTCCATCCCCATGGCCACCGCCCAGTGCCGGGCCTTCCTGACCGAGAAACTCCCGACCGCCGAGCTGGTGGCCACCAACTCCACCGCGGAGGCGGCCCGACTGGTCGGCCGGCACGACCCGGCCATGTCGGCCCGACCCACCGCGGCCATCGCCCCCCGGCTGGCGGCCACGCTCTACGGGCTGGACCTGGTGGCCGAAGACGTCGAGGACCACCCGGACAACCAGACCCGCTTCGTCTCGCTGGCCCGCTCGGGGGTCCCGGAACCCACCGGCCACGACCGGACCAGCATCGCCTGCTTCCAGAACGCCGACCATCCGGGCAGCCTGCACGCCATCCTCGGCCAGTTCGCGGCGCGCAACATCAACCTCAACAAACTCGAATCGCGGCCGACGAAGAAGGCCCTCGGCGACTACTGCTTCATCATCGACTTCGAGGGCCACATCGCCGATGCCGTGGTCAGCGACTGCCTCCGCGATCTCCACGCCGAGCTGGCGGGAGTCAAGTTCCTCGGGTCGTATCCGGCCGCCGGCCCGGCCGGACCCGAGATCCGACGCGAGGCGGCCACATCGTGGGGCGAGGCCGACAAGTGGGTCGAGGCCCTGCGGTCCGAAGTGCGGTCCGAGGGCCGGCCCTGAGTCTCCGCGGGCCGGGCCGGGATCCGGCCGGCCCCGGACGGCGAGTACCCTGACAGGCGCTCGGAGGGATGGCAGAGCGGACAAATGCGCGGCTCTTGAAAAGCCGTGAGGTGCAAGCCTCCGTGGGTTCGAATCCCACTCCCTCCGCCATAGGGCACCAGGAGCACAGGTCGGGCACGCCGCAATGACTGAGATACTCGATCAACGCGAGGTTCAAGCCTTCATCGACGATCGCTTCGGTGACCGGGCGAGCGAGGTCACCCCTCTTTCCGGTGGTGACTGGTCCCAGGCCTACGCCCTGACCCTCGATGGAACCCGGGTCGTAGCCCGCTTTGGCCGCCATGGAGAGGACTACGAGAAGGACCGTGTCGCCTCCGGCTGGGCATCTGATGAGCTTCCGATTCCCACAGTTCTTGAGCTCGACGAGACCGAGGCCGGCTTCTTTGCGCTATCCAGTCGGGCCCGGGGTGAGTTCCTCGACGAGCTTCACGGGGACCAGATCCGGGCAGTTCTTCCCGGTCTCTTCAGGGCGATGGATGCCATCCGCGACATTGACGTCTCAACCAGTGAGGGCTACGGCAACTGGAAGTCGGACGGCAATGGCCGGCAAGGAACTTGGCAGGAAGCACTGCTTCACAAGTTTGAGGGAGATCCACCTACCCACCGGACCCACGGTTGGCGAGCCGCGCTGGAGCATTCGCCCGGCGGCACCGGAGACTTTGACGCCGCGCTGAACGCACTCGAGCAGCTGGCTGAGCGTATGCCCGCTCGACGACATGTCATCCACAATGACCTGCTCAATCACAATGTCCTCGTCCGGGGAGACAGCATCAGCGCCGTTCTGGACTGGGGCAACTCCATGTACGGTGACTATCTGTATGACGCGGCCTGGCTCCTGTACTGCCAGCCACGGTATACGTCATGGCCAGAATTGGATCTGGCCGGTGAACTGAGACGGCACTGGGAAGCTGGTGGTTCGGCGCCAGATGATCTCGAGGCGCGGTTGCTCTGCTATCAGATTCACGTCGGGCTCGATGCCCAGTCGTACGCCGCCTACAAGGGGAACTGGGATCAGCTGAGGCTCAACACCGAGCAGACAATGGAGTTGGTCGAGGTAGTTGCAGACCTTTCCTAGGCCGTGCCCCGACGTGCCAACAAGCAGCATCCGGAGAAGTCATCGCACCCTCAGACCGGCCTGGGACGGCTCGATCGGACAACAGCCTGGAAGAGACCATCCCTGGCGGGAGCCGAACGATTTGTCCGATATCAGGACCAACGCGTCAGGGTCGACCATCAAGTCCGTCGCTCGATGGCCGAGATGCTCGAGATGGCAGGCGGGCCAGCACCAGGAGGGCGCCGCCGAAAGCCACGACCGCGCCGACGACGAACGACACCTCCATGCCACTCATGAACGCTCCCCGGGCGGCGCGTGCCAACAGGGTGCCGGCGGTTCCACCTGCGCGGCTCGCCACGGCGAGCGCGCCGCCGAGTGACCCATCGATGGCGTGTGCAGCCGCCGCTGGCACGTTCCGGCCGGCGAGCGCCGTCGTCATATGGTCCTGATAGCGGGTCGACAGCACGCTTCCGACGACGGCGACGCCGAAAGCCCCACCGACCTGAAGGGCGACGGCGTTGGTCGCCGATCCGATCCCCGAGTCGCCCTGAGGTACCGACCCCACCACGGAGTTCGTCGCCGTCGGCAACAGGAGCCCGGCTCCGAGACCCAGCAGCAGCAGGCCGGGGACCACATCTCCGTAGGTCGTGGCGAGGCCGGCTGTGGCCGAGATCTGCCACAGCCCGCCGGCGATGGCGGCCAAGCCGGAGGCCACCGTGAACTTGACGCCGATGACGCGGGTGACGATCGGGGACAGCGCCGCGCTCACAACGAGCGCAGCCGCCATGGGCAGAATGCGCAGTCCGGCCCGGAGAGGCGAATTACCGAGGTCGAACTGGAAGAACTGGGTCTGTACGAACAGCGCGCCCATGAGCCCAAAGACCCCGAGGCACTCGCCTGCCGCAGCTACGGAGAAGCGCCGATCATGGAAGAACTCAAGTTTCAACATCGGGTCAGTGCTGCGGGCCTCCCACGCCACGAATGCGCCCAGAGCAGCCAAGCTGGCCAGCCCTGCGCCGACCACGAGGGGCGAGGCCCATCCATGGGATGGCGCCTCGATGATTGCCCAGAGAAGAAGACCTAGTCCGACGATCGAAAGCAGCGCCCCACCCGGATCCGGCCGCCCGGCTGCCGGGTTCCTCGAGTTCGGCACCAGCAAGACGGTTCCAACCAGCGCCGCCATGACGATGGGGACGTTGACAAGGAACACGGATCCCCACCAGAACCTGGTCAGCAACAATCCACCGGCGATGGGACCGATGGCGATACCGAGACCGATGGTTCCGCCCCAGATACCAATGGCCCGTGCCCGTTGACCGGGGTCTCGGAACACATCATTGACGATCGACAACGACGCCGGAATGGTGAGGGCCGCACCAGCTCCCATCATGCCCCGCCATCCGATCAGGACATTCACCGAACCGGACAGCGCAGCGCCGATCGAACCCGCAGCGAAGACGGTCAGACCCAAGAGAAAGAGCCGCCTCCGCCCGAAGCGATCAGCCAGGCTGCCACCTACGAGCAAAAGTCCCGCGAATACCATGGCGTAGGAGTCCACGATCCACTGCAGATCGCTGGAGGTGGCGTGAAGCTGCCGTACGAGCGTAGGCAGGGCCACGTTCAGGATGGTGTTGTCCAGATTCACTATGAGTGCGGCGGCACACAACACACCCAACACGGCCCAACGGTGAGCGCTCTTGCGGCCCGGTGGAATCACCACCGGTGACGCAGCCAAGCTCATACCTCATTAGACCCCAGACGGCGACGGCGACCCAGGGCCGAAAGCCTCTTCCGCCGCCCTCATGCCTTCACCGGTCTCGAGGAGGTTCCAAGGGGCGTCTACTGGGCCACCGATCTCCGATCCACAGACGACCCGTCACGCCCGTTGTGGCGGCATGCGACCGGCGAGAACTGGCCCCTCCGGGCCGGGAGCCCACCTCCGGACTGGTTTGGTCGGGAGCCGCTGTCGCTCCCCGGGGCAACGTGTGACCAACGGCTCTAGCGATCGCGGGTTCGGGCCGTCAAGTTGGTCCTGTGGTTGTGGCTGCGCCCGCCCCCATCGGGGAATTAGACCTCGCCGATGCCGCCGGGCTGGCGTCCGTCGAGGTGCTGTCGCGCCTGGGAAGCGGCCCTGACGGTCTGTCGTCCGACGAGGTGGCCGAGCGACTACGACAGTTTGGGCCGAACACGCTGGGCACGCACAGGGTGCACGCCACCGCCGTCCTCCTCCGCCAGCTCCGCAACCCAATCTTGATCCTGCTGCTCGTCGCCGCCCTGATATCAGGATTGACCGGAGGCGGTACGAACGCCGTGATCATCGCTGTGATCGTCGCCCTGAGTGTCGGATTGGGCTTCTTCAACGAATACCGGGCCGAGGTGGCGATGGCCTCACTCCGCGCCAAAATCCGCCAGGAAGCCGAAGTTCGCAGAAACGGACAGGCAAGCCGGGTCGCAGTGACGAACCTTGTGCCCGGTGACGTGGTGACGCTCCGAATCGGCGTCCTGATTCCGGCGGATATCCGCTTGCTGGAGGTCGACGAGCTCGAGTGCGACGAGGGGGTACTGACCGGCGAGTCGATGCCGGTGGCCAAGTCGGAGGCGCCCGTCACCGGCCGCCAGCCGCTCGACCAGCCCGGGTGTGCCTTCATGGGAACGATCGTCCATCAGGGTTCGGCCCTCGGCGTGGTGGTTCGGACCGGAGCCGGGACTGCCTTCGGGCAGATCGCCGCGGGCCTGTCCGAGAAGCAGGGCCAGACGGCCTTCGAAATGGGCCTGTCACGATTCTCGCGCTTCCTGTTCGGGGTGGCGGCCATCCTGACCGCGTTCATCTTCATCGCCAACGTGCTGTTGGCCCGACCCCTCATCGAAGCGCTGCTGTTCTCCCTGGCCATCGCCGTGGGCATCGCCCCCGAGATGATGCCGGCCATCGTCACGGTGAGTCTCTCCGCCGGTTCGAGCAAGCTTGCCGCGAAAAAGGTCCTGGTGAAGCGACTCGTTGCCATCGAGGACCTGGGCAATATCGAGATCCTCTTCACCGACAAGACGGGTACCCTCACCGAAGGGGTCATTACCTTCGAACGGGCGTTGGACGCCACGGGGAGCGCCAGCGATGGCCCGCTGCTGCTCGGGCTCGTGTGCAACGAAGCGACCGTCACCGACGGGAGGCCCGTCGGGGGGAACTCATTGGACCAGGCCTTGTGGTCGGCCCCCGAAGTGGCGTCCGGGCAGGGGATCGCCCCCGTCGCTGCCTATCAGAGGCTCGCCATCCTTCCCTTCGACCACGAGCGGCAGCTGGCGTCGGTGCTGGTGAAGGACTCTTGTGGGAAGCCGCTCTTGATCACCAAGGGTGCCCCCGAGGCGGTACTTGACCGGTGCACGGACGTCCCCGACGGCGCACGGCCGGCGCTCGAGAAATTGTTCTCCGAGGGAGCCCGGGTGGTGGCTGTGGCCACCCGCTCCGCCGAGGGCGTCGAGGCGCTCACCGCCGAGGACGAGAAGGGGTTGGCGTTGGAGGGTTTCTTGACCTTCGCTGATCGCCCGAAGGCCGACGCCGGCTCCTCCATCGCCGAGCTCGAACGGCTGGGGGTTGAGGTGAAGATCATCACCGGGGACAACGGACTGGTAGCGGCCAAGGTGTGTTCGGACATCGGGGTCGACTGCACCGGGGTGCTCAGCGGTGCCGACATCGAGTCGCTCGACGACGACCACCTCGAAGCGGCGATCCCGAACACGACGGTGTTCGCCCGGATCAGCCCCGATCAGAAGTCGCGGATCATCAAGGTGGCACGCCGCACCGGAAAGGATGTCGCGTTCCTCGGCGACGGTGTCAACGACGCGGTGGCGCTGCACCATGCCGATGTCGGGATCTCGGTGGACTCAGGAACCGACGTGGCCAAGGACGCCGCTGACGTGGTGCTGCTCGAGAAGGATCTCGGGGTACTGGCCGAAGGCGTCATGGAGGGTCGCCGCATCTTCGCCAACACCATGAAGTACGTCCTCATGGCCACGTCCTCGAACTTCGGCAACATGTTCAGTGCAGCCGGTGCTTCTGTGTTCCTGACGTTCCTGCCCATGCTGCCGTCGCAGATCCTCCTCAACAACTTGCTGTACAACGCAGGTCAGCTGGTGATCCCGACCGACCGGGTGGACCCCGAGGCCCTGGCCCGGCCGGCAGCCTGGGACATGAAGTTCATCCGGCGTTTCATGATCGTGTTCGGCCCGGTGAGCTCGATCTTCGACTTCATCACCTTCTGGGTCATGCTCTCGTTGCTCCATGCTGGCCATGTCGAATTCAGGACCGGTTGGTTCGTCGAATCGATCGCTACCCAGACCCTCGTCGTCTACGTGATCCGGACGAGGCGGGTCCCATTCTTCAGGAGCCGGCCCAGTCTGCCCATGCTTCTCGTCCCGACCGGGGCGGCGCTGGTCGGCGCGCTCCTTCCCTACACGGGACTGGCCAACCTGTTGGGCTTCACGCCGCTGCCCACGCAGTTCTTCCTCATCCTGTTCGGGATGGTGATCGTCTACCTGTTCCTGGTCGAGCTGGCCAAGACCCGTTTCTACCGGGCGCCGCACGCCAGGACCCCTCGGATCGCTTCCACCCACAGCGAACGGCTGGAACGGCGCATCCGGCGTCGGGCATTCCGCTTCATTCGCC
>CAVWNV010000009.1:0-279527 GCA_963756515.1 uncultured Acidimicrobiaceae bacterium | reverse complement strand
GAGACGCTTGCTCATAGAGGACACGGGATCACCTATCTGTATGAGGGCCAAGCCCATGCAAACTTGCCCGCTCTAAAAGGCGAGATCATCTCTTCAAAACCGCAGCCGGTGTCGAGTAAGTTGACCCTCAAGCAGGGTCGCCGGGGCGGAATCCGCCGAAACAGCCCGTATTAACAAACGGCTTGCTCTCGCGATTGAACGCCGAGCACGCGCTATTGAAGTCGGCCGATACAAGCAGATCGCGTTTGAAAAAGGCGACACGATCTTTATTCCTTGGGGGGAGTGGTGGAGTGGCGACTCCATTGATCGACTTGAGCGTTGCCACAAAGAAGGAGTACGTTTAGTGCAGATACTGCACGACATGAGCCCGATCGTTGTTCCGCAATATTCTAACTCAGGCAACGCCACAGAAACGTTCCCTATATATTGTCGCCGCATTTTACCGATTGCCGATCTCGTATTATCAGTTTCGAAGAATACCAAAAAAGATGCGATTGAGTGGCTTACGGCCAACAAATTAGACATCCCTCCTATTGAAGTAATTAGGCTTGGTGACGATATTCGTATTTCCAAGCCGCGCAAGACCCGGCTGATGAGTTGTTCGCAAGAAATGAACTTACTAATAACTTCATTCTGTTTTGTGGGAACTATCGAACTCAAGAAGAATCATATGCTTATGTACTACGTATATAAGCTTGCCCGTTCGCGCGGCATAGATCTTCCGCGCTTAGTTATTGCCGGCCGTCGGGGATGGATGACCGAGGCGACATTTGAGCTTATGACAAAGGACCCGGAGGTCTCAGATACAGTTCGTGTTTCTGCTTGATAGAGATGATGAAGAATTATCGTGGTTATATAGCCATGCGATGTTCTCGGTCCTGCCGAGCTTCTATGAAGGTTGGGGTATACCGATCGCTGAGAGTATTGCGCGTGGTGTACCTTGTCTATGTAGTAATACCAGTAGTATGACGGAAATCGCGGAAGGCTACGTGGAACATTTTACACCTTATTCATCAGAAGATTGTTTACGCGGTATGCAACAGTGGCTGGAGAAGCCTGCTACACTTGAAGCAGCGCGTAAGCACGCGAAAAGCTATAAGCAATTCACGTGGGATCAGTCGTTCGAACAGATTAAGAAATCTATGGAGAAGCAATTGTGAGTGATGAGCGTCCAATAAAAGTACTGCATTTCAGCTCGCGGTATGAAGAATGTGGAGTTGCTAAGTACCTTGGTCATTACATCAGGGGTATGGAAAGCATACCTACTATCAAGAATGATTATTTTGACGTGTCTCCTTATCAGACGCCGCATATGTCCGAAGCTGAACTGGATGCCATGGCGAGCCGTCTTCAAAAAGAGCTAAAGAACTACGATGTGCTGCACATACAGCATGAATTTGCGCTATACGCGAAAGACTCATTTAAGCGTATTGCCGAGGCAGGAAAACGATCGGGCAAAAAGGTGGTTATTACCGTGCATATTTCTCCAAGTATGCACGGGGCGTCAAAGAAACCGCGTCTAACTGGACTCGGGCCGCGCAGCTTCGTGCTCTACCTCCGCCAGATGCGATCGCACCGATACTTTATAAATACGCAGGTTATGCCGTTCCGAACGGCCGATCTTGTACTGGTACATAACGATCCGACTATTGAAAGTCTCAAACAACTCGGCGTAGACCCCGACCGAATTAAGAAGGTTATACATCCGGTGCAGGTATTTGATAAGCCGGCCGCATCGAATGTTATTGCTAAGGCTCTCCATAAACGTGAAGGTGATGTCATATACTGTTGCATCGGTTTCTTACACCGGTATAAAGGGTTGTTTGATGCGGTTCGGGCATTAAAATTCTTGCCATCTACCTATAAGCTGGCAATCTTGGGCGGCATGAAAGAGGATAGCGATGACGTTGCTCTGTACAACAAGCTTTGCGACCTTATTGATACCTTGGGCTTGCATGATCGGGTTTATATAACCGGCTACGTGCAGGGTGATGACACTTTAAATGCCATGATTCGGGAGTGCGACGTATGTATTTATCCGTATGATCGGGTCTATTATTCCAATGTTTCTTCAGGAAGTTTAAACTTGTCTTTTGCGAACGGGCGTCCATTAATTGCGTATCCAACGGCGACATTTAAAGAGATGCGTGAAATATCCAACGGGGCAGTAGTTTTAACTGAAACGTTTGCTTATTATGAACTGGCGCGGGAGATTGCACGGATAGATCTTGCCAAGCAAGCCAAGCTCTCAAATGCGTATGCCGAGCAGATGGCCTGGCCTAAGATGTCACAAGAGCTGGCAAGATTGTATACGATCCTCGTCAGGGGTTAAGATCTGGCGATCCCCGTCTCCATAGGGGAGTGGCCCCTAAATCTGGCGCAACTCTTCAGGAAGGAGTGTCATTATATCAATAATGAGGAAGCCCTCTATCTTGGTTACGGGTGCGCCGCGAAGCGGCACTACTTTTCTTGGGGCAATGCTCGCGTTGGCGCCAGGTGTAATCTCGATTGAAGAGCCATTTAATTTCGAAACGGGCATCGTTGGCATGGACCGGCCTTTTCTTTATATGCCGACACACGCAAAACTAAACTCCGAAGATGAACACTATGTCGAGCTTATAAACGAGCTATTTAGGGGTGAGGCCCGGTACAAACAAAGCCCGTTTCGCCAGGAACCGGTTAATCCTCTGCGGCAGCTCGCCAGAAGTCTCTTTGTGTCGCGTCAAAACCTTGAATATAAACTTCAGACCAAGAATCCGTTCGTAGAGCGATACGTTATCAAGGATGCGAACGCGTGTTTTATGGCTGAGTTTATGGATGCCCACTTCCAAACGAAGACGATGGTAATCATGCGCCATCCTGTTGCGACGATTGCCAGCTACAAGCGCCTGGGCTGGCACTATGACCTAAGCAATCTCAAAGAACAGCCGGCATTAATGCACGATTTTCTCGAGCCGATCATAGGGAAGGTGAATCCTCAAAAAGTATCCCCTATAGAGGCTTGGGCTTATCTCTGGCTGTGCGTATATACGGTCCTGACGCTATGTAGTGAACGGGATTCCAGGATGATGCTTATTACGCATGATCAGCTTTCCCAAGAGCCGATGATAACGTTACAAGCGGTATATGAATATCTGGGGCTTGCGTATACACCGGCGGTAGAGGCGGGGGTTGAGCGTCATACGAACGGCACAAACCCGACAGAACCTCGGAATAACGCCATACACGATTTGTATCGGAACAGCGCCCAGGTGAATAGCCAATGGAAGAGTATTCTTAACGCAAAGGAAGTGGCTACTATCCGAAAAATAACCGAGCCACTTGCTCACTTCTATTTTGATGAACGCAGCTGGAAGATTTAGAAGTCTCTGAACGCATAGAGGTTGACGGTATGGCCACGCAGAAGCGGTTGCATACGTTCGTTTTTGTCTGACACGCTCGCCGGAGTCGTCTTGGGAGGATCGGATCAATAATATGTGGCGCTCCATTTTCTGATCTGATAGAGTAGTAGAAAAGAGGCGTACGAGTGAAGATGAAAGACTGGCGAAAAAAGCTTATGACGCGGGCCAATGTGGTAACCGCTGCCTTGAGTCTGCTCGCTCTTCTTTTGTATATAATTGGCGTAAGGCTGTTATTTATTCCGGTGCTGGTCGGTATCAGCGCCTGGCGCCTGCCCATGCCTCGTATCTTTTCAAGTTGGGTGGGTCGAATTATTATTGCGTTCCTGCTTATACTGGGTTTACTGCAGATTGTTGCGAGCCTCCAGCTCCTTGTCTTTCCTCACAGCGGATTTAAGACGTTCGCTGTCATTGCGTGGCTGCTAGGTCTTTTACTGTGGCTTGGGGTGCCGAAGCAGACTGCTCGTAAATGGACCATTCTCTCAAGTAGCGACCTATGTGCAGCTATCGTAGTCGTCTGCTTCCTGCTGCCATTTAGCCCGGTATTTATCGGCCATAGCAGCATTAGACGGATTGCCGAGATCGGCAGCGTCCAGGCCATTGATGCAACGAATCATTATGCGGCTATTGCCGAATTGACGCAGGCGCAGCATCTCAACTACGCGCCGGGGTATTACTATCCAAAGGGATTCCATATTGCCGATGGCTTTGTGCAGAACACCTTCTTCTCGAGTCAGTACCAGCTGGGGTGGCAGGGAAATGCGGTACTGTTTTTCAGTGACTACATGGTGTACGGCTCACTGTTAGGGTACCTCATTTATTTCCTTTGCCTTAGTTGGCTAAAAGCGCTATCTGAACGGCTGGTGCCTGATGGCTGGGCATGGTCGAAAGTGCTACTCGCAGCCTGTCTTGCCCCGCCCCTTGTTCTCGTATACTTACTGCCCTTTATTCCGGAGGGTTTCCTGAGCTACTACTATGTATGTATTACTTTGATTGCGGGATTGCTGTATCTCGGTGAACTTCAGAGCTCAGTCCGTACATCTAATGATTCGCTCGATTTGAAGACAGATCTGCTGAACCGGTGGTACCTCATTGCCTATTTGGTATTGCTGTTCGGCGCAGGCGCAACATGGCCGCTTTTAATACCTCCATTTGCTATTATTGGGCTGCTCTTTTTGATTCCGGGGCGGCTACGCTGGTCGCTCATTACCCGGCGGCTATGGACGGTGCGTTCTATCCCGGTACTTGTAGTCTTTGCCTTGCAGCTGCTGCCGATTTATTTCCAGATGAAATACTCGCCAACCGGTACCTCACAAAGCCTTAATTTGACCGGTGGTCTTACGGAATTTCACCCGTATGTTTTGCTCGCGGGTCTCGTGCTGGTCGTCGGCGTTATGGTGTCGGGTAAAATTGACGAGGGGTTTCGGCGGGTTATTGGAAATATTTGTATGCCGCTCTTTGGCTTTGAGGCGCTCCTGCTCATCTTTCAGTACTTTACGACCGGTGAGATCCGATATTATGCTATTAAGGTTTCTCTCCTGATTGAGCTTATAGTGTTGAGCCTGGGCCTTGCGCTGCTTATCCGGGCGTTTGTTGTAAGCAAGCTCTATGAGGCGCGAATTGTATGGCTGCTTCCGGTCGTGCCGCTCTTTATTATGGTATTGCTCATTAGCTCTTTGGATAATCCCTTGAAGGATGATCGTGACCTGTTCAGGCATTACTCGAACGACACAATACCGCAGTATCTCGATCAAGATGTCGAAACGAACGTTCGACTTGGAGAGGCGGGGAAGATACGGCATTTCAACCTGACGGAGCTGCACTACAACCAGGCACAAGGCAAGTTTTTTGCCGATATGCAGGTACCGTACTGGGCAGACATGATGCAATATACCGGTGCTCATGCCGACCTTCAGGCGGCTGCATGTATGGGCCATATCTACAGCAATTTAGCCTTTGGGTCATATGATGCTGCCGCGCAAGCATTATTGCGGACGCAAGTAGAATCATGCGCCGCAGGAGCGCACGCCCGGGGGGAGACCTTTTACGTGGTAACCGATCGGGCGTCGCAGCCATATGTTCGAGCGTGGCTTGGTAACACGGTAACTATTGTTGTAGACTAGGTTTCTCTTTCGAGCTGTTCCGATAGAGTAAGTATTTACGGGCCGTAAAGCTCCAGAAGAAGACGACGACGACTGCCAGGAGCTTTGACTTCAGATAGAAGAGCCCCAGAACCGAGGTAAACAACCAGATAATTATAAGGTTGAGCCCCAGTCCTACAATCCCAATAAGCACAAAAATGCCAATCTCGACATGCCGGCGGTAGGCACTCTTGGAAAATACCCATAAAACGCTGAGCCAGTAATTGAGCACGAGTGAAATACTAAACGAAAGTGTTGCGGACGCGAGGTAATAAAGATGCAGATTATGGGTGAAGACATAGAGCAGTCCGAAGTCGACAATAAATGCTGCTACCGCTACAAAACCGTAACGGACAAACTGCATTAGTATATGGTCTGACTTCGAAAAGAGGAGTTTCTGTAACATTATTCAAGAACTATAGTAGCACGGCCGCTACTGATGGCCTACGGCTGCAGGAGTGTTGTATATTAGGCACCGTAAGGATGTTCTATAGACGGAAAGTTGCTACTATATGCCTGTATGCGATATGTTAACGCGTTACGAGCAGTCATATCTCCTTATATTGCGATTGTCCTTCTAGGAAGTGTTGTCTTGGCTTTCACGCCGTACTACTGGGTGTCGGTACTTTTACTGCTTGGCTATTTCTCGCTACAAGGAGGGTATCTCGCTTCATGGGTAAATAGTTTTACTGCCCGTTTTGTTGTAAATTTCTTGCTATTTGGCGGCGTGCTCACGCTCTGTGCGATGGGGTGCTGGCTGTGTAAAGTAGCGGTTCTTCCGATCTTGCCGATAGCACTCTATGCCGTGTTCGCGATAACTATACGACTGCTTGGCGACCCAGATAATAAAAAGAAGCAATTCATCTCATGGGAGGACGCCCTGGCAATCGGCCTGTCGTCTGTGGGCATACTCGTATTTATTATGAGCTTTTATGTGGGGCACTCGCAGACGGCCGCATCGGTGCAGGCCATCTCAAGCGGATTTGATAATAACGCCCATCTCAATCTGGTCGAAGCCGATCATTTCCAGCGTGGGTACGTTATCGGGTCATACGCCAATACAAAGCAACAGATCCTTTTGCCGCCCTTGGCCGCCTACCCGCAAGGCTGGCATCTTATAACGGCATTTGTCTTCACTGACATGGGTTATAGAGGAACGACCCCCGCCCAGTTCATTAATGCATATGTTATTGCAATGCTGGTATGGCAGTTTATATCTATATATCTATTCACGAGGGCTTCACTCTATTTTGCCGGCAAGTTCATGGAACGCACGGTATCAAGAAAGGCCATGTACATTGGCCTGGCGGCGGCTAACGTATTGTTCCAGATAGCTATCTTCTGGGGTATCTTTTACCTTGGCTTTGCTTTGTTTACGGCGGTCGTAGCGTATATGCTCCTGCTTACCGGATTTCTGGCAGACGATGAAGAGGTCCCTGCCTCGCTGTTTACGGTTTTGGCGGTAAGTCTGCTCGCTGCCGCTGCGGTAAGTCTGAGCTGGCAACTTGAGGGGCCGGTGGCTTTTGCAATGATAGCGCTGCGATACCTGCGTAAAGGAAGTTTTTCGCGCCTCATTGCCTTGCTGCGCGAAAAGCTACGCGGCACACTTATCGTACTATTTGCTCTCGTGTCCGGTGGGGCATTTATATTCGCAGCATTTACTGAACATAAATACTCGGGAACCGGGACTGGCGCTCTATCGAATGCAAATGGGGGTATCTACGGTGTCAGTGATACGCTGGTAATCATTGTGTACGTGGTCACGGTGGCGTTCCTTATTGGCTTTGTGAAGCGCAGCAAGGGCCGCTATGACTATCTAATCCCGGCGCTCATCCTTCCATCATTCCTCCTCGCATTTGCGATTTACTTCTTCCAGAGTTTTACGACTGAAACGGTTAATTACTACTTCGTGAAGACGCTCTCGTCGGGCCTGCTTATTATGGCCGTCTTCTTTACTAGTATCTGCGCCTATGGGGCCGCGCTATTGCACAGGATTACGGCGAATTATCTGTATATCGGCATAGTGGCGATAGTGAGTATGATGGGCATGATTGCGTTGAATGGCCAGAGTCTGGACACGCTGCACTCTCTTGTGGCAAGCAAGGCGATTATACCAACCGCTACGGCGCAAGCCTTGGCCGATAACCTACCTTCTACCACGGGCTCGGCAAATAATTTCGTCGTCGTATTCCGCCAAGCATTGCCGCAGGAAGATGTCATGGGGTCGTACTTGGCATATAACGCGAATCATAACTATAACGACTGTATCAACCAGGTGCGGGTATGGTTGGGTTACAACAAATACCGAGCGATATCTCAAATAAACCAATGCGCAAAGACGGTGCATATAACGGTTATTACGTCCAAAAATACCCGTCAATATATTGAGAATCTTAAGAGTCCCAATATCAAAATCGTGAACGTGTCCTAAATCCAAGATTGCTTACAAGTAGTGGTGTTCATTCTACATACAGGCTACTTGTAATCAGGGCGGCGCATGCTCTAAGCTTAAGTAATGCAATTAGCTGGAAATCTTCTGGACGTTTTCCGTCCAAAGCGGTGGTACCGTAATTTAACTATGGTTTTCGGCATCGTGATAGCCATTAAAATCCTTGGTCTATCCGGCCATCAACTAGCCTCCGGCCACTCTGTTAGAGACATAGCGATCGCACTCGTCTCACTTTGTCTTATTGCGTCAGGCAACTACGGGATAAACGAGATATTGGATGCGAAAACTGATGCGATGCATCCGCAGAAGAAATACCGTGCTATACCTTCGGGCCGCATCTCAGTCCGACTGGTGTTTAGTATCTCTATTGTTCTATACATAGTTGGTATTTGCCTGAGTTTATTTACCCGAAACTGGACACTTTTTGGGTCTCTCTTGTTGCTGGCAATTAGCGGGTTTGTGTATAACGTGCCGCCGGTTCGTCTAAAAGATCGCACATATGTCGATTTTATCGCCGAGGCATTGAATAATCCGATTCGTTTTATGGTGGGCTGGTATGCAGTTGCGACGCCTTCTCAGATTGTGCCGGTCTCATTTTTGCTCGCTTACTGGTTCATTGGGGTCTTCCTTATGGCTGCCAAGCGATTCGGGGAGATCAGGCTCATGCAAGACAGTAAAAAAGCAGCGAAATATCGCCGTAGTCTCGGTAATTACACGCAGGAGAGCCTGCTGATGGCGATGATTGGTGCCGTGGCGGCGTATAACTTTATGATCGGCGCACTGTCGTTTAAATACAGCGTTGACGTAGTGGTGGTGCTTCCATTTATCATTTTTTGGACGATCTGGTTTTTCAAGCTTGCCTTTGAAGAGAATACGATTGTTAAAGATCCTGAACGGATTTTCGAGAAGAAAGGCTTCCTGGCATTTAGCTTACTGACGGTCGGCTTATTCTTGTATTTCTTCTATACCGGAAACCACTTCTTATATGTGATCAAATAATGGCCAAGAAGCTTGTAGTTGCCGTGTTTGACTTTGACGATACGCTCATTACGCGGGATACTCTTCTAGACTTTTTGCGGTATGTGACACCGACGCCTAGCTTTCTCTTAAGGATGCTCAGGGCGTTGCCGATGTTGGTGCGTTTTGCTGCCGGTCGGATTGATCGGAGCCAAGCGAAAGAACGGCTTTTAGGACTTTTCCTTGCCGGTATGCGCGAAGAGAGATTCAGGGAGCTTTGCGCGTCGTATGCAACGCGGCTTGACGCTCTAGCCAATCCGGAAGGCTTGGCGCGTCTCGTATGGCACCAGGAGCGTGGAGACCAAGTCCTGATTATCAGCGCTTCGATTGAAGATTGGATACTTCCTTGGGCCAAGCAGCATGGCGTGTCGACGGTTCTGGCTACTCGTCTCCAGCGAGAGCATGATACACTGACTGGACGCCTTGAGGGACGAAACTGCTTTGGGCAGGAGAAAGTGCGCCGATTGCTGCAGGAGTACCCCGACCGGGATACCTACGAGCTCTACGCCTACGGCGACGGCAAATCTGACGCGGATATATTTAAAGAGGCCGACCATGTCTTCCAAAACCACTTTGCATAGAATCGGAAACCGCCATACCTACGTAATCATTCAGGACGGCAAAACGTATAAAGATATTGGCGTACGATATCGCAACTTCCCTGATGGCGATACGCACTGTACTATTGATGACGCTGATGCTGTGGCGGGCAAGGTGGTACTTATCGTACACGATCTCTACCCGAATCAAAATGAACAGATTATTCGTTTAGCGCTGTTGCTCGACCTGCTACAGGAGCTGGGCGCAACAAGGATCGCCGCCTTCGTCCCCTACCTCCCGTATGCCCGCCAAGACCGTCGGCATATTCCAAATGAAGCGGTGAGCATTGATACGCTTTGTAAATTGCTCGCCGGCATATCTTGTGACTGCTTGTATACAGTTGATTGCCATTTTATGCGGGGAACGGATGAGACGACGCGTGCCGGCTTGGCTATTAAGAATTGTTCTGCCGCCGCTCTGCTCGTTGAGCAGGTCCGCACATTGGTGGGAGAGAAATCGTTTGAAGTTATTGGGCCGGATGGTGGGGCAGAGCAGCTGGTAAAAGATTTTGGCACCCAAAGCATGCACAAGCAGCGCGGTACGTACGAAGAGATATCTGAAGGCATAACGTATCGGCAAATATCCGAAATTGATAGTGATCATATTGAGCTCGAGTCTGACACGGTTGTATTGCTCGATGATATTATCGGCACCGGTTCAACCTTATTAAGGGCCATACATAGCCTGCGCCCAAAAGGGGCGACGTCAGTTTATTGCGCGGCGACGCACGGACTATTTCTTGGCGACGCCTACGAGCATCTTGAGAAAAGCGCTACGGACGTCGTGTACACGGATACGGTTCCTAGAGACGGTTCGCTACCGGTCGTCGATGACTTGCTGCAGCGGAGCGTGCTACCCGATTATTTCAGCTCGTAAATAGTTATTACGCCATCCGGCGGCATAGCACTGACCTGACCAACTTGCCGAAAGTAGGTGTGGACGAATGCCTGAAGGCGCTGATCGGTGTCTCTTGTGTGAAAATCGATGTAGTACGTAATACCGTCCGCTTTGAGTTGCTGCTCATAGGTTGCGGCCGTGCCGGGTGTTGGTGTCTGCAACACACTGTAACAGTGCAGCTGTAAGTAGTAGCAAGGATAGTAGAGCGCAAAGTTATCGCCAATTGCCCGTGAACCTTTCGGTATGAATTTGCCGATACCCATGGCCTGGTCGTAACTTCGAGTGCTACCACCCTTGGCTTGCTGAATGTTGCCGATAAGGGGCGCGAATGCGATGACGAACACGATACCGCATCCAATGATAACCTGTAGCCTGCTAAAGACATGCTTTGTCTCGAGCTGAGAGAGCCATAATCCGAAAGCGAGCGCAGCAATGAGCGCAATGCTCCATAAATACCGCGATTCGGTATAGATGAGCGAATAGCCGATCACCTCAATAACCCCAACGATCACGAAGAGTACAGAAAGCTGTCGCCCCTTTTTCTGAAAGCAGCCGATAATGCTTACGAGCACTCCTACTATCATGATAGCGCCAAACCCGTAGATAGCTTCCATGCTGATGCCTAAGTTATGCTGCACGATCTGGTGAACGAAATAGCTGAAATACTGCCTTGACTGAAGCGGGCTCCAGGAGGGCATTAACCGAATCATTTGGGACGGGTCTTCCCATATAGTAGTTGCGGTGGGATTTGGCGGAGCGAGTGGTCCTGAGGTTAATTGCGGCTGGCCGCCCTGCATCGCCGGGCTGAAGACCTTATGGTCGTAAGCACCCGCGTTGTTAACGGTAGGGTACCCGTACTTAATGGATATGAGTGCTATGAAGGGCAGCGTCAGGATCAGGAAAGTTACGAGAACGGGCAGGTAGGCTTTTATTACGGGCGTGAGCGTTTCGCCCTTGCCATGCTTGCCAAAGAAAGAGCAAGCCGCCAACAGCCAGAAAAAGATAGAACCCAAAGCTTTTTGTATAGTACATGGCCGCGCCGTCGATGCCGAGGAGTATGCCGTTGCGGACCGTTGGCCTGTCCAGGAACGTGTTGCACCCGAGCACGAAAAGTAGCGTAAAGAGCGTAGAGAGCAGGTCGGGCGTAACGGGACCGATAAGGATCCAGGTAATAAAATCCAGAGCAAGAAACGCTGCCACAATGGTTCCGATATGCCTCGAGACTCCCCGACGCAGTAGGAAGCGATACGATACGGCCAAGATTACAAGCGCGGCAAACACTTCGATCAAACGGGCGGTAATGTCGAGTTCAAGATGCAGCCAGACGGCCGGAATAAGCAGCCAGGATAGCATCGGCGACCAGTACCCGTTAATGGCGTGTCGAAAATCGAAGTGGGCGTATTTTTCAGCAATAGTGAAATAGGAGGTCGCATCAGGATTTATTTGATGAGCAAACCAGCCGCAGGATAGTGTGACGGTGACAAGAGTAAATACGAGGCAGATCGCGACGAACGCGCCGTGTCTTTTAGTCAAACTCCAAAGTTTTTGGGTGGGCGATAATTCAGTTGTCTGTGTTTTACTCATGGGTAGTTTACAGGTTATATAGTAGCATAGTGCTTCCTGACTGGTCGTCTTTCCACGTACATGATATAGTTTAACTCAACAAGGCGAGTGGGAGCCTGTGGCTGAGGGAACTATGAGAAAAGTAATGATTGTTATTCCCGCTTACAACGAAGCGGCTGGCATCGGTAAGGTCGTTGCCGGTATTCCAAAAACTATCACGTGCGGCTCGGAAAAATTCAACACACAGGTAGTGGTTATTGATGATGGCTCTAAAGACGCAACCTATAAAGAAGCTAGGAAAACTGACGCAACGGTTCTGCGGCATATCATCAACTCAGGAGCTGGCGCGGCAACGAGGACTGGCTTGCATTACGCCGAATTAAACAGCGACTCGGTCGCCTACGTGGTTACGATTGATGCCGACGGCCAGCATTCAACAGAAGATATAGAAAAGCTTGTAACCTATGCTAAAAAGCATGGATCGTCTATGATTGTCGGCAACCGCCTCCATGAGGGAAATAAAAAGAGTATGCCGCTGCACCGCAATCTTGGGAACCGGGCGCTTGGACTGGTGGGTCGTGTCCTATTCGGTATCAAGACAGAAGATACACAGAGCGGACTGCGGCTTTTTTCTATGGATATTGTTCCGGTAATTTCACGCTATACCATAGATAGGTACGGATTTTGTACCGAGATGCTCTGGCTGGCGGTCCGAAGTAATATACGGGTAGAGGAAGTTCCGATAGCGGTTCGATATTCAAATGAAACGATTAGCAATGGGCAGAATAACTGGGGCGTCGTTGATCTTCTCCTTGATCTGCTATGGATAAGGATAACGGGATAATGGAAACGTTTACCAACAAATACGCCATTCTCGTTATTGTTAATTTGCCGTTGCTACTGATCGCTATTATTGGTGCTATTACGAACTACAAGACTAATCGGACTTCCCGTTCTCGCATGATAGTAGAAATTGTCTTCTGGCTTGCCGTCGGGGCATTTCTTGTCCTTCTGGAGCCACTCTATAATGCCTTGATCCGCCATCACTTGACTAATTCTGCGCCCATGAACATATTTGACGTCGGGCTTTTGACGCTGCTGATTCTAACGCTTTTGATCGTGAAGCATATCAACGAGAAGCTTTCTCACCTTAATCGGAAGATTTCTCGTATGCACGAAAGTATTGTCATTGCCGAAGAAGCTCGACACTGGGACAAGTAGCAGTCGTTTCTAGTGAGTTACATTCAGATAGATCTGGTTGTAGTTGTCCTCACCCCAGCCTGACCACTCGACGACCGGCTTGAAGTACTCGCGATATGTACCAATAGAGTTCGGAGTCTGGGCAGTAAATGAGAAAGTAGCGGTTCCGCCCGGAGGAACTGAGCTTTGGTCCATGGTGGCCGGGCGACTACAGGAAATCCAGCTTGGCGTACAAATAATGGAGTTTCTATTCTCGGGCTCTGAAGTACCGAGACGTACTGGATTTGGCCCTGAGTTCGTCCACGTTATTGGGCTGTCGTTCAAGATATGCAACACGATGTAGACTTGCTCATTCCTTGCTAGATTATTGATGTCTACTGGTGTTGTTTTACTACTGTCGGTGTATGCGTCGTAGTAGAGCCATCGCCAATCATATTGTCCGGTATCACTAACTGAAATGCTGTAGTCTGTCCCATTGCTCATCCAGCTTTGCCATTCCGCAACTGGCTCAAAGTACTGCTTATAGCTGCCAATAGTATTCGGTACGGCAAAATAGAAGTCGAAATGTCCTGTTCCGCCCGGAGGAACGGAAGCCTCACTAAGCGTTGCCGCCCGATCGCAGGCGACCCAGCTTGTATCGCAATAGGGGGTGAGGGCATTTGTCGGGAACATGGTGCCGAGTCGCATCGGATTTGGCCCTGAGTTCGTCCACGTGTCGCTTCCGACATTCGTAACGGTAAGGACTGCGTAGAGGCGTTCTCCGCTGTGCATGTAGTCGGTCGGTATCGAAGCTTGCTGGTTCTGATCATAGATCGTCATACCGACCTCTTGCCAAGCAAACGCGGGGGTATATGTTGAACCGAACCAGGTGTCGAAGATGGTGACAAAATTATTGTTGCCACTGAGGTGTGGTGTGTAGTTATACAGGGCGGCAGTGGCGCCATCGTCCATGGTTACCCCAGTTGAGTCAATCGTCGCAGTACCATCGTATGTTGCCGTGCTTCCGCCTGGGCAACGGGCAAAAGTGCCGGCTGTCATATAGCCGTAGTAGCAAGTGCTAAGATCATCAGTGTTATTCCATGCTCCGGTAATAATTGCCCAGCTTGTGTTTCCTTCGGCCCGCTCCTCATCAAATTTCAGAAGCCATGCGGCATGAATGAGCTGCTGTGAAAAACCAACCGATTCGGCTCTATTCACACATGTGCCGCTAATTGACTGAACTTTGTTTCCTCCTGAGGCGTTACCATTACCATCGAACGTGTTCCCTGTTGAATATAAGTCGTCGCCAGCACCGGGAGACGAGTACGAGTAGCTGTTACCGCCATCGGGGCAATTGTACCCAACCGCGGCTGAATAAGCCCTGGTACTGCAGCCTGAACCGCCGGTTACGAGGCTCTGCTCTTTCTGAAGGGTTGCCAGTAAGACCTGGGGGTTTAGGTTATATGCGGATGCGGCGTCATATATAACCCGGCCAGCAGAAACATCGTTGCCGTATATAAAGCCTTGGTTCGTATTGTATCCAGTTGGATCGGGCGCCGCGAAACCATTATGTTCACTGATACAGCTGCTACTGAATCCATTCAGAAAGCTATCTATTTGGGTGGCCGTCATAGAACTGGTGGCGTTAAATACCTGATCGTCGATAAGATCGTTATAGTTTGTCCCTGCAAAAACTGGTGCGGCAATACTAAAGAGCAGGGCGACTGATGACAGGGAAATGAGGCCAATACTGAAAAGCGACCGTTTCATTGCCCGACTACCAACTTATTTGCATCGGTGGAAACCGCCGACTTACTGCCATTTGTGGCGACTGCAGTAACCTGCCATGTGCCTTGTGTTAAACCGGCGCTTTGTAGCGTCCATGTCCACTGGGTGTTGCCGTTAGAGTCCGTCGTCTGAGCTGTTAGGCTTTTTGTGATTGATCCGTTGGTAAATTGAATCTGACATTGTGCTCCAGCGGTGGTGGTGCAGGTTGATGTCTCGCTGTTAGGTCCGGGATGGCCACTAAGATTTGCGCTGTGATCACTGACGAATTGGCCTACCGGCGCAGTAGGCTGGACGTTGCTTCCGATTGATGTGCCTGAAGAAGAGGTGTTGCTGCCGCCCTTATTGCTCGTAATACCAGCGCCGCCGGTATCTGTATTACCGCCAGGTACATGTGAATTGGAAACAGGCGGCGAATATATGGAACGAGAGGAAGATACCGGGGGAACTGTCGTCTTGTGATGATAGTGATGATACAAAAGACTGGCGGCGATGCCGATAACAACGACTACGACAATGGCCAAGATTACTACGTAGGCTACTTTATTTGTTTTACGTTTCTGATGTTTTTTATTAGACATGTTTTTATTATAGAGCTTATCCTTGAAATAATAGCAAAAAAGCCGTTGTGGAACAATTTCTACTACATTACATGCTGTGCTAGGGGTAGTCTGATAGTTATTGTATGGGTGCGGTTATATTTCGGTTGTACACGTAGACAGTTGTCCCGCTAGCATCGAAAATTTGGGCTGGCGTACCGTATTGTGTACGGACGTTGGTGCTGGTGCAGTTAGGCGCATCTATATATGTAGTATCGAACAGGAAAAAAGTCTTTGCCGTTTGATGCGTACGCTGATAGCTGGTCATCAGCCATTTGTATACCACTGTTTGCCCGCCATCAGTACATAGCGCAGGAAGGATATCGAGCTTACCTCCGGACAAATACGAAGTAATGTTGGCTTGCCAATAATTGGCGTAACCCTTGCTGCCAGTGAGCCCGTGCGCCTCTAAAGCTTGTGCTATATCAGTATCACGACGATTTGCCTGATCGCGGCCGCTGTAGACGTTACTGCTAATGCTGGCAGGAACAACTGCATTATGGAAGTTGATGCCGAAATTAAAAAGTATCGCAACGAGCAGTAATGCCGGCATAAGACGAAGGTTAGTACCACGGACGGTCGCAAGATAGCTGACTAACAATAGTGTGCCGGCGAAAGGTAATAAAACAAAGTAGTGATACGTGCCAACGCCGCCAATGCTGCTGATGGTGAGGATGAATATGCTCCATAAAAATAATACAACGATGAGCTGCAGGGGCATGGTAGTGTCGGTGGTGAATTGTTCGGTGGTGATGGAACGGAGGCGCTGGATGGCAACGCGCAGGATGAGAAATAGAAGCACGCCATTTACAACCGCGCCGATCGCGGTAATTGAGAGGACATTGCGGTTCCAGAAATCTGCCTCGAATACTACGAATAAATTGTAGATAGTACCCCAGACATTCGTAAAGAACGAAGGATAGCTAACAAATTGCGGTGGGCGCGCCCCGACACCGCTCTGGAAATCGACCCCGGCCTTGGCAAATAGCATTTGGATAAGACCTGCGAAGATAAGGCTCAGCACTATAAATCCGAAAAGGAGACCAATGCGTTTACGGAGTGCCTGGCGCTGGGTATACAAAAAACCGCCGGCCGCAAAGAGCAGAATCGGTAGCAGCCCATAATAAATGAGATATCGGTCGCCTACGATGGTGTAGCCGAACGCAAGGGCGCCGGCAAGGGTAACGAATCTGCTTTTCCAAGAAGCGAGCGGCTGAAATTCACCAGAATATAGCTTCACCACCAGTACACAGAGGGCTAGTATGATTCCAACCTCAATGTTGTGCATGCTAGCCTCGACGAACAGTTCGTTAACAACGAAGCCGAAACTGTTCAACCAGAGAAATGGCAGTAAAGTTACATAGGTGAGTCGAATGCCGGTCTTTTTAAGCAGATAGATTGCCGACCAGTAAACTAATACGAAGTTACCGATTGCTATGAGGAGGCCATCGACAAAGAGGGCGTGGCGCCCGGGTGAGAATATTTGTCCTACCAACCAATAAAGCGGGAGTCTGTCAACATACGATGCGCCGGCATCGGAAAAGTACGTCATGTGGTGGAACGGTCTCCAGTAGAGAAGGGCATTCTGCAAAATGACGTCGTCACTCGTGTAGGGACGAACACGGAAGGTAAAATAGAAATTAATAATAAGCAGTAAAAAGCTTATGGTACCTATGAAACCGACAGGGCCAAGGGCCCAATATAGTAGTTTCCCCCACCAGTGGTTAGTGGGGGTGCGTTCGCGGTAGTAACTTGGTTGTAGGTACTGATAAATCATAGGGCTTGTTCGATTGCCGCAAAATACGGCATGATCACTGACTGGCCCTGCGGCCGCTTGGGTAAGCTCATTATCCAAATAGGGTAAGTGATTTTTAGCGCCAAAACAAGGAGCAAGATGCGTTAGCGCTTCTGAATACGAACGAGTAGAATGATGGAGACTGAACCGAAGATGAAACGGCTGACGAGGGATTCATTACTTCTGACTGGGCTTGTAGGCTTACTGCTTGGCCAGTTATTGTATTTTGTCCAATTTACTACCCTGTACGTACTAGCGCTCGTCTTCGTTCTGGCGGTAGCCGTGCCGTATCCGCGGATCATGTCTAGCTGGATCTCACGGGCGCTGGCGGCTCTTCTCTTAGCATTTAGTGCCATACAAGTTGCGGGCGTGTTGCAATTCTTTGTTTTCCCGAAGAGCGGCTTTACCGTGCTTAGTCTGCTCATCACCGGTCTGGTAATTGTAGCGTGCTACTGTTTGCGAGGACGGGCAAAAGAGCGGACGGTTCCAATTGGGAATAGAAGGGATATGGCAGCGCTATTTGCCGCCCTGTTCTTTATTTTGCCCTTTTGTCTGCTTTGCTTTTGGAAAGGCAACTCCGCATACATCCTTGATTTTGCCGGCATGCAAAGTCCGGATGGAGCGAGTCACTTTACGGCTATTGCGGAAATGGCCTCCACGCAGCACCTTGACTACAGAACGGTGCAGTATTATCCGAAGGGCTTTCATTTGGCTAGTGCGTTCATTATGCAAGGCCTGCATGCCAACCAGGCGCTCCTTAGTTGGACGTGGAATACACGGGTTTACATTGCTTCGTATATTGTTTGGGGGTCAATCCTGACCTACTTCGTTATATGTCTGGCGATTCGATTCACGGAAGCCCTTATGCCTCGCAAACGGATTCCTTTTTTGCTCGTAGGTGCTACCGTCGGACCGGTGCTGGCAGTACTGTATCTTTTCCCGTTTGCTTTTGAAGGTTTCATCAACTATTACTATGTCTCTGCAGCGGCCATTCTCGGCGCTTTGTTTCTCTATGATTATGTTTACGGCAAGAAGAATGACGACTGGTGGCTGGTGGCATATCTCTTACTGGTATTCGGCATAACGTTGAGCTGGGGACCTTTACTGGCGCCTGCACTTCTGCTAGTACCCTTACTGTACGTGTGGCACTACAAACCGGATGCCAAAGCGATTCTGGAACGGTATGGAAAACGTTATTGGGGAGTACTTCTGGCCTTTATAGCGCAGCTAGTACCGGTTTACCTGCATCTTACCTATGCAAAACTTAACTCGCAGCAAGGTCTCAATGCAACAGGTGGCATTACGAACTTTGATTTCGGTGTCGTGTTGCTCGGATTGGGACTGACCGCATACTTCCTGCACGATCAAAAGAAAGAGAAAACACTGCAGGCCTTTGCAAGCTGTTTCCTCATCTCTTTCTATGTGCTTATTGGATTCCTCATGTTTATCCAGTATATGGCAACCGGAGAGCTACGTTACTACGCTATAAAAACGAGTTATCTCCTGGAAATAATCGTCTTGGCGATGAGCGCGGCGTCGACAGTCTACCTGGTGACGCGTAGCGGTCTTGGAATAATGCATCAATGGCTGTCGGCCATCGTATGCATAAGTCTGGGTTTTGTACTACTGGTTGGTATTACGGCCGATCCATTCGCACTCACCCGAATAATGTTTGCGCCGTTACGCCATCCGATTCACCGAGCGATGAATCCGGATATACAAGCATTTTCTTTACTTGGACAACGGGGAGAACTCGATAGCACGAATACCAGCGACCTGCATTTTGACTCGCAGACAGGGTATCTCTATGGGAATGAACTAATCCCGAATTGGGCGAATATTATGCAGCACACTACGGATAGCACAGCTTCCGCCGGTCTCTGCAGCGGTCGTATATTCTCAGAGCTGGAATATACAGTCCCCTCGGCTGCTCAACAGGCGGGCCTGGTAACGGATGTTAATGATTGTGTTGGTCTTGCACAACTTCGGCACCGTCCCTACTTCATTGTCACTGACAAAACATCGTTGCCACATTTGAAAGCTCTTTTTGGCAACAGAGTGAAATATATGACATAGAGGCTACTACTTCTGTAACCTGTTTGCTATTATTGATAGCGTTACGCATAAACAGCATACAGATTTGACTTGCAGTGTAAGCAGGAGGCGATAAACGAATGAAGATAATTGTTACTGCCGGCGGGCAGGGTACAAAATTGTGGCCATACTCAAGAACTCATAAGCCAAAGCAATTCCAGCCGATTGTTGGCGACAAGTCTGCGTACCAGGAGGCGATAGAAACGCTCCTGAAGGCCTTTCCGGCGGAAGATATATTCATATCTACTAAGCATAAATTTATCCGGTATGTTTCTGAGCAGTCGCCGCAGATCCCACTTAAGAATTATATTGTCGAGCCGGATGTCGCCAAGGACCGTGGTCCCGGCGAAGGCTTAGCGTTTCTGCGCCTGAGTATTGAACATCCGGATGAGCCATTCTTTGTTGTGCAAGCCGACTGCATACGGTTGCCCGAGCAGTCATTCTTAGACATGATAACTGCTGCTGGTAAAATTGTTTCCGACAACAAGCGATACATCACGGGCGGCATTAAAGCTACTGAGCCAAATCTCGGCGTAGATTACCTGCAGCTTGGTGAGCAGGCTCCCAATAGCTATGGTCAGGATCTCTATACTATTACTGAATTCTTAGGCCGCCGCTCCAGTTACCGCGAGACCCGGGAGCTTATCGAAAACTTCCATATCGTTACGCATAGCAACCACTCGTGCTGGTATCCAGACCTGATGCTCGATACCTATAAAGAGTATCGGCCGGACTGGCACGAAGCGCTCATGAAGATTCGTGATTGCATCGGTAAGCCGGGTGAAGATGCTGCTATTGAAGCTATTTACGAAACGATGGAGAAAGGGCCGACCGAAGAAGTCACAAAACATATATTGAAAGGCAGTCAGATTATTCTGCTGCCATTTAAGTGGACTGATATCGGTACGTGGTCTTCGGTATATGAGTTTTTCCATGACGGCGATGCCAAGGCAAACTACAAAGACGGGAACGTTATTACCGTCGATACAACGGGCTCTATCATCAAGACGCATAATAAAGACAAGCTGCTGGCTATTGCCGGCGTTCAGGATATGGTTATTGTAGATACTGAGGATGCTCTGCTGGTTATACCGAAGCAGAAGATGGAAGAGATCAAAGAACTGCAAAAAATACTTGCCGAAGGAGACGGCAAGAAATACTTGTAAGTTGGATTATTTGTAGATACCGATAAGCCGAACAGGCAAAGGAAGGAGTGCGCGCATGGCAAAAGCAGTGGGGCATATTTTTAAGTCATATGATATACGTGGCAAAGTTGGCGATGAGCTTTCGCCTGAACTATGTATGAATATTGGACGGGCGATTGCCGACTACTTGCCCGCTTCTGGCCCGGTAGCGGTCGGCCGCGATATGCGTCCCGATTCCGGAGAATTGGCTGATGCGCTTATCGCAGGCCTTAGAAAACAGGGAAGAACTGTCTGGGATATCGGGCAAGTAACAAGCGATATGATCTACTTCGCAGTCGGGAGATACGACCTGGCTGGTGGCGCCGTCATAACGGCAAGTCATAACCCGGGTGAATACAATGGAGTGAAGATTTACCGAGACCAGGTGACGCCAGTGGGGCTTGAAACAGGACTTGCGGAAATCCGCGACACCGCACTGAATGAGACATTCAAAGCGCCAGCTGCAGACGAAGGAGCTCTAGAACCACATGACATAACCGACGACTGGATTACTCACGTTCTTACCTTCATTACGCCGGAGGCATGGCCAAAATATTCTATAGCCATTGACGCCGGAAATGGTATGGCCGGAGCGATTCTGCCCGGGATACTAAAGAAGCTACCTCTAAAAGCCGAGGAGCTGTATTTTGAACTTGACGGAAGTTTCCCGAACCATGAGGCAAACCCACAAAAGCCGGAAAACCTGCAGGACCTGATTCGCGCGATCAAAGAGCATGGCTATGACTTCGGGGTTGCTTTTGATGGCGACGGCGACCGTGCGGTACTCGTTGATGACAGAGGCCGGCCGGTACTCGGAAGTGACTTACTGGCTCTAGTTGCGGCGTATTACTTTCGCCATTTCCCCGGCTCAAAGATTATCCATGATGTCCGGACCAGTAAAGCGACGCAGGAGTTGATTCGTGAGTGGGGCGGCATACCGGTACGAGCCAAAGCGGGCCGGGTACATGTTGGCGCGGTTGTTCGTAAGGAACACGCGCCGTTTGGTGGAGAAACGACAGGCCACCTGTTCTTTGCTAAAAACTATGATGCCGACTCGGGGCTTATTGCCGCAGTTGTTGCTATTCAGGCCTTCAGTGAATCGGGGCATGCTACGTTGTCTGAACTGATTGATGACTACCACCGGTACGAAATGATGCCGGAGCAGAACTTTGTCGTAGAGAATGCGGCGGCGGTACTTGAACGCTTGCGTGAATACTTTAAAGACGCCAAGCAGGACGAACTCGACGGACTGACCGTTTACTTGAGCAACGGCTGGTTTAATATTAGGGTTAGTAATACAGAACCGGTTATGCGTCTTAATATTGAGGCCAATACCGAGGCCGAATTACAGGAGTTGTTCCGAACGGTATCGGGGCTTATCGAACAGAAAGGATAGGGGGTATGCCAACAAAAGTTGAGACGCTTTCGTATACGCCGGTAGAACTTGGGTTTGGTACTTCAGGGCTCCGGGGACTGGCTCAGGATATGACCGACCTCGAGTGCTATATTAATACCAAAGCTTTTCTGGAATTCGTGCAGACAGATGATGGATATCCGAAAGAAGGCCCCGTGTACTTAGCGGGAGACCTTCGTGATAGCACGCCACGTATCTTGCGTGCAGTCGCACGGGCAATCATGGACAGCGGGTTCCAAGGAGTGTACTGTGGGCTTATTCCAACGCCGGCAGTAGCGTACTATGCCTACAACCGAAATGCGCCCTGCATCATGGTGACTGGTAGTCATATTCCGGCAGACCGCAATGGCATCAAATTCTATAAGACGTCGGGTGAAGTCATGAAAGATGACGAAACGCCGATTAAGACGCTAGTGGCTAAAGTCCGCGCCGAAGAATATACCAAGGATTCGTCCGCCTCTTTATTCGATGAGCAGGGTATGCTCCATACCGAACATGTTCCGCAGCTACCTCCCGAATTACCTGAAGTGGCAGCGGAATATAAGCAGCGATACCTAACGGCCTTTCCGGATAAGCCATTATTAGGCCGGAAAATAGTTTTTTATCAGCACTCAGCGGTCGGCCGCGACCTACTCGTTGAAGTGCTTGAAGCACTTGGTGCCGCAGTAACACCGGTCGGCCGGTCGCAAACCTTTATTCCGATCGACAGTGAAAACGTAACACCAGAGGATCAGCAATATTTCAAGCAATTAGCCGCAGAACATCCTGACCGTTTCGCCATCGTTTCCACGGACGGCGATAGTGATCGGCCGTTTGTTATTGATGAGCGAGGAATATTTAACCGTGGCGATGTTCTCGGTGCGGTCGTCGCAACCTGGCTGCAGGCGGATTTTGCAACGTCGCCGATTAGTAGTAGTGACGCTGTTAGCCAATATCTAGCGACGCAGCACGTTACGTGGGTGCCGACGAAGATCGGCTCGCCGTACGTTATACGGGCCATGGAAGCGGCTCTGTCTGAGGGTAAGCAACGAGTCGTTTGCTGGGAAGTGAATGGTGGCTTCATGACGGCAAATGATTTGACGATCGGTGAGCATGAAGTACTAAAGGCATTACCGACGCGAGACGCGATTTTGCCGATTATCATCGCGCTGCTCAGCGCGTGCAAAGGTAACGCCGCCGTATCAGAGGTATTCGCTCAACTGCCCCAACGCTATACTCAAGCGGGTCTCATAGATAATTTTCCAACTGAAGCCTCGCAGAAAATTCTGCAACGCTTCCGCGAAGACTCTCCGGAAAATCGGCTTGCTCTCAGTGACTACTTTACGGGTGATAAGGGTTTCGGAACAATTACCGACATAAACGTACTTGATGGTATTCGTATTACTTTTAATAGCGGAGACATTGCCCATATACGTCCGTCTGGCAATGCGCCGCAACTCCGTATCTACAGCGTAGCTAACAATCAGGACCGGGCGGACAAAATTGTGGCATTAGCCTTGGCCGAACCGTCCGGTATCCTGCGCACATTGCAACACGACGTAACTGCTCAATAGTTTGCTACACTAGTAGGCGTATGCTGGACCGACTCAGAAAACTCCTTAAAGAATCATCATTTTCCCGCTATGTATTCGTCGGTGGCTTAACCTATGTCATCGATATGGCCGTTCTTATCGGGCTCTATGCCGGCCTGCATACGTCACGGGCGCTAGCGGCGAGTGCCTCGTTCTGGACGGGATTGCTCTTCTCGTTTCTGCTCCAGAAACTTGTTGCATTTCAGGACTACCAGCGAGAGGTAAAAGCTATTTCACACCAGGCATTATCATATGGAGTGCTTGTTGCTTTCAATTATGTATTGACGGTATTCGTCGTGAGCTTATTCCCGGGACGGGATATTGTCTATAGTCGAACGCTCGCCGTAGCGATCACGACCGTCTGGAACTATTTTATTTACAATCGTCTCGTATTTAAAAAGTCCGCTGCTACTAAGCAACGGACTACGAACGCGGAAGAGAATCGGTAGATTCGAAAGCGGTTACCCCTGGTTGCCGCCCAACATTGATTGACTTGATGCGGCTGCGGCAATCAAGCTTTCTGAGGCACCCGAAAGAGGGCCGAGCGGAGGCTGTATGCCTGCGTTGGTTTTCACCTGATTGGCTTCGTAAAGAGGCGTTAAGCCAGCTTCTGGATCAACGGTGCTGGCCGCAAGATCACCGTCTGTCTCTGCTTGATAGCTCTGGGGCTGTGGTATGCCGTCGCCGCCAATAAAGCTGGGAGCGGTATTAACGCCGAGTGCTGCGGCGACTTGACTAGCTTGAGCGCCCTGGGTAAGGAATTCATTTGAACCAAGACCCGTTTGATCAACTGTCGGACTTTCTCCTATCCAGGTAGCGTATATAGTATGCTTTGCCTGCGGGTCTTTACCGTCAGCAACGGGCACGACAATGGCCGCGGTAGTCCCATCGCCATTAGCCTCCAGGGCTTCATAGTGCTGAGCGATCCCGGTGCCTGGGACTATCTGAAACTCTGCAGGATCTGCGTGGTAGGCGTTAATCATGACGCCAGCCGCGCCTTTCATGGTTTTGTCGACGACTTTTTCTATTGGCGCGGCTTCCTGATTTCCTCGTTTTACATCTTCTCTGTGTGTATAGACGGCGGGGCCGACTATAAGGGCTGCAGCGGTGCCGGTCGCTACTACGCCAGCAGCTCGTCCGGTAGTGACGATCCTACGCTCTCCTCGTTCTTCTCTTGCTTCGCTTTTTGCCTGTGCGAGCTCGTTAGCTCGTGCGGGACCATAACGAAGCCCGGCTGTCTTTGCCCAGATGGCATCGCGAAAATATTTTTTGGTAGATGTGTTCGGAGTGGAAGCTGTGCTTCGCATTCCTGTGCTTGTTTGTTTTGGCATAATACTATAATTTAAGCATAAGGTTGATTAAAAAGCAATATAGTTTCAAATATGTGAATTACTGAGCGAATATGTAGGTGCCAGTGGTCGACCATTGCGCAGTTTTTGGCAACGATGTAGTGCCAATAATTCTTATTGTATTTTTTTGAGCCGACTGTATATTTTAAGGTAGATCTAAGCGTTATCCTGAGGGGGTGCAATGAGGGTGAGGAAGAATGTGTTCAGTGCGGTCACTATGACTGTACAAATATTGGTGTTAGCAGCGGTTATACTGGTCGCGCATAGCCAAGCAAAAGTGCGGGCCGACGCGTTAATCGACGTGACCGGCACAATAACAAACAATAGTGGGGCGGACGTCTCTGGCGCCTCTATTTATGCTACCGATCCCGGTACGGCAACCGTGGATTATGGTCCGGTAACCTCGGCTGCCGATGGTAGCTATGATTTGCAGGTGGCTGCCGGTACCTATGACTTTCACTTTGTGCCACCGAGTGGGAGCAATCTTAACTCGGCCGTAGACAGCAATGTTACGGTATTGAATGCACAAACTATTAACGTCCAGTTTACCCCTGTAAGCAATACGCTCACCGGTACGCTCACTGACCAGAACGGTAATCTCCTGCACGGCGTAAACATAACGATTACCAACGCGGCGGGTACGACCGCCAGCGCCGTTACGGACCGGGGTGGTAACTTCAGTATTACGGCTCCAGCGGCGGTTTATACAAAAGTTGCATTTTACGTAGGCGGGACCCCGTTTTATCCCTCAAGTCAAGATTACTTTGGGGCTAATGCGCCTGTAAATATCGACCTGACAAACGGCAACGCCACGCAGAACTTACAGCTTAGCATGACGACCCTCAATGTACAGGTCAACGACCAGAACGGTAATCCGCTCTCTGGCATACAGGTTAACGCCTTTGCTCAGGGCGGAACCATTCCCGCGGTCGCCGCCGGTGAAGGTACGGGCAGTTTCGGTCCTAGCTCCACTGGGTACAGTGGTACGACAAGTGCAGGCGGTCTCTTCAGTATGGAAGTGCCGGTCGGATTAAACTTCCCGAACGGCGGCACTTCAAATACCAACGGAAATATCTGTGCATATATCCAGGGTTCGAATATTTGTTTACCTACTTCCCTTACAGTAAACGGAGCGACGACCGTTACCTTGACGGCTCCAGCGCGCTATACGCTCACCGGTACGCTCACTGACCAGAACGGGAACCCATTGCCAAACGTTACGGTCACAATTCAAACCCAGAGCGGTACGAACGCTAGCACTACGACCGACTCACAGGGAGACTACAGTATATCTGCTCCGGCAGGAACCTATACGAAAGTCCTTATGAATGTGAACGGTACTCCGTTCTACCCGACAAATCAGGAATACTTTGGCGTAGAAGTACCGGTAAATCTCAATCTAGCAAGTTCGAACCTTTCTCAAAATCTCCAATTGGACATGGTAACGCTCGCCGTACAGGTCAACGACCAGAACGGTAATCCGCTCTCTGGCATACAGGTTAACGCCTTTGCTCAGGGCGGAACCATTCCCGCGGTCATGTCTGGGTCGGGCACTGGCAGCTTTGGTCCCGGCTCGACTGGCTATAGCGGTACGACCAACGCGAGTGGTCTATTCAGCGTAGAAGCACCGGAAGGAATAAACTTCCCGAACGGCGGGGCCGCGAGCACCAGCGGAAACATCTGTGCATATATCCAAGGCTCAAATATTTGCCTACCGGCAGCGCTAACCGTTACTGCAAATACAACCATTACGCTAACTGCTCCAAAGACGGCAACGCTGAGCGGGGTATTGACCGACCAGAACGGTAATCTCCTGCACGGCATAACGGTGACATTTACCAATACTGCGGGTACGAGTGTTAGTGCTACTACTGATAAGGGCGGTAACTACAGCATTACCGCTCCAGCAGCAACGTACAACAAGGTCTCCTTTACCGTAAACGGCACCCCGTTCTATGCGACAAGCCAAGAATACTTTGGGGCTAATGCGCCTGTAAATATCGACCTGACAAACGGCAACGCCACGCAGAATCTACAACTCAGTATGACGACGCTGACCGTCCAGACGCGGGATTCGAGTAGCAGTCCGCTCTCTGGCATACAGGTTAACGCTCTTGCCCAAGGCGGAACCATTCCCGCGGTCGCCGCCGGTGAAGGTACGGGCAGTTTCGGTCCTAGTTCCACTGGGTACAGTGGTAGTACGGACGCAAGCGGGACCTTTAGTGTACGAGTGCCGGTCGGATTAAACTTCCCGAACGGCGGGGCCGCGAGCACCAGCGGAAACATCTGCGTCTACATCCAGAGTGTAAATTACTGTTTAGCTGCTCCACTTACGGTAAATAGGGCTACGACGGTTATCTTCCAACAGGGCCAGCCGGCCAGTGTTGTGACGCCATCAACGCCCACGAACCTTACCGCTACGAGCCCGGCCCAGTACCCGGTGCTTTCGTGGACTGGAGTAACAGATGCGGATTACTATAACATCTACCGGAATGGCCACCTTATTGACACGATCAGTGCCACTAACACGACCTACACTGACAATGCTGCTCCTGAAGGAACTGATGCTTACTATGTAACGGCCGTATACGACAGCGCGGAAAGCCTCCCAAGCAATACGGTAAGTGTGTTGGTTGATCGTACGGCGCCGACGGTTACCTATACAGTAACTCCTGTTAGCGATAGTAACGGCTATAACACTGGTAATGTCCTCGTTACCTTCAACTGTACGGATAATGCGGATGGTTCGGGTATTGCTACTTGTACAAGCCCAACAACCGTTAACGATGAAGGTATTGGGCAGACGGTTGCCGGTACGGCGACTGACAATGCGGGTAATACGACTACCGTGCAGGCCAATGCTTCACTCCTTAACCAAGCGATAAGTGCCGGCAGCAGCAACGCCAACGGCAGCTATAGCGCAGATACCGGTTACTTTGGTGGCACGACCTACAGCACGTCCGCGAGCGTTGATACCAGCAACGTTACCAACCCGGCACCACAGGCTGTATACCAGTCATCACGGTACGGTAATAGTTTTGGGTATACGATGTCCGGACTAACACCAGGCTCTAACTACACTCTTATGCTCCAGTTCAATGAACCGTACTTCGGCGTTGGCAATAATGGCGGGGGTGTTGGCAGCCGGGTCTTCAATGTAGCCATTAATGGCCAATTGGCGCTTACTAACTTTGACATCTACAAAACTGCTGGCGGCGCTAACCGTGCGGTAGCCGAAGAGATTCCGGCGACTGCAGACGAAAATGGGAACGTTACTATACAATTTACCTCTATTACGGATAATGCTATTGTCAGCGGCATACAGGTATTCAATGGCTCGCTCCCGCCACAAGTACCACTGCCAGCCTATACGTTCAGTACATCAATCAATGCGGGTGGTGATAGCGTCGGCGACTTTATAGCCGATAGCCAGTTCAGCGGTGGCACGACCTACAGCACGTCCGCGAGCGTTGATACCAGCAACGTTACCAACCCGGCACCACAGGCTGTATACCAGTCATCACGGTACGGTAACAGTTTTAGTTACTCGATACCTGATCTAGTGCCGAACGCCACGTATAAAGTTCGGTTAGATTTCAACGAACCGTACTTCGGCGTTGGCAATAATGGCGGGGGTGTTGGCAGCCGGGTCTTCAATGTAGCTATTAACGATACGCAGGAGCTTACTAACTTCGATATCTATGCAACGGCTGGCGGCGCAAACGTAGCGGTTGCGAAAGACTTTACCGTTACGTCTGACGCGCAAGGAAAACTAACTATACAGTTCACTTCCATTACGGATAACGCTATCGTAAGCGGCATTGAAGTTACGCCGAACTAGATGGCGAGCTGAAGCCGCAGCGAGAAGTATAAGAAATACATCGATGACCCCGGAAGAGCTCTCTGGCTACTAAACAGAGTTCAGAAATGCTCGTATCTTGCTGGTGAAACTTTTGACCGAGAATTGTTCGGCGAACTTACTAATAATCGAAGCATTAAAATCGCTTGCGGTAAACGCCTGCAGGGCTTTTGTAAGTGACGCAGTGGTCTGCTCTTCAAAGAAGATGCCGGTTTTGCCCGGCACTACGTAGTCTAGTGCTCCTCCTGCCTTGTAGGCTATGACTGGCGTACCAGCTGCAAGCGCTTCAATTGGAGCAATGCCGGCATCGTCAAAACTAGCGAAGATAAAGGCACTGGCACTGCCTAGTTGCATTGCCATGTCCTGGTCACTGACGCGGTTACCGGCAGCTTTGCTAAAGAAGGTGACGGTTGGTCCGGCAATCTTCGTGAGATGAGCATATTCGGGACCGTCTCCGATGACTTTAAGCGGCAATCCTAAAAGAGAGCAAGCCTGCACAATAAGGTCGACGCGTTTGGCCGGCGCAAGTCGCCCCATGGTTACGAAACCGGTACGGTTTTTTGTGGCCGACGCTTGCGCAAACCAATCCGTATTAACGGGTGGATGAATGACGATCGAGTCACGGCCGTAGTACTTCTTTATATCAGCCTGTATATGCGTCGAGTTTGCGATATAGTAGTCGGGTCGCTTCGAGGCTTTTAAGTCCCACTTTCTGAGCGGTCCAACGAGTAGTTTAAGACCGATGCGGGCAACGGGATCAAAGGCGCCGAATCCGGGATGGCGTAGATACTGGTCATAATGACGCCAATAGTAATGCGTGGGAGTATGGCAGTAACACACGTGGGTGGTCCCGTGCGGGACGCGTATGCCCTTTGCCTCGCCGTTACCGGTACTGCTGATTACCAGGTCGTAGCCGGTAAAGGTAAGATGGGTAAACCACCAGATCCGCAAGACTGGAATAAATTTGCGCAATTTTGAGAAGGGCCAGTGCTGGAGGTATCCGGTAACAACTTTATTATCCAGAAGCTGGCGCCATTCGTCGCTGCAGTATGAGGTATAAATCGGCGCATCCGGGTATAGCTGATGCAGCTCGTAAACTACCCGCTCTGCGCCACCGCCAATCAACCAATCGTGGACAATTGCTACTTTCTGGGCTTTCACTGCCTGGCTCCACGGCCGGTTAGTACTACCCAAACCGTACGTGCAAGAATGGTGAGATCGAGCCACATACTCCAGTTTTGCACGTAGTACAGGTCGAGCTTGCGTCGTTCATCAAAACTCATGTCGGGTCGACGGGAAACGACGGCCAGACCGGTCATGCCGGATTTCACGCTTAATATCTGGTGTCGTTTTTTATAGAGCGCTAGCTCGCGGGGAATAAGCGGCCGTGGTCCGACAAGACTGATGTCGCCTCGGACAAGATTAAATAGCTGTGGCAGCTCGTCGAGGCTTGCTTTACGAATTGCGCGGCTGAATGCCGTATAACGCGGATCATTCGGGATATAGTCGGCATTCTCCCGGTACCGTATGATGAGCTCGGGCTTGCCAAGTTTCGCAAAGGCTTCTTCAGGATCAAGGCCGTTCACGATTGGTTTCACCGTCCGAAACTTGTAGGCTGTGAATTTTTGATTGTACCGTGTGAGTCGAGTCTGACGGAACAGTATGGGTGCGCGCATGTCAGTCAGTTTAATGGCCGTTGCTACGACGAGCATAAATGGCGAAGCGATTATGAGCAGGATGGAGCCGAAGATAATATCAAACAGACGCTTTACGATGCGGCCCCAGCCAAAGAGCGCGGTCTGGCGAACGGCGATTACCGGAAGGCGGGATTGAAAAAGCTCAACTTCAATATTGCCGACAAACAATTCACTGTTGCCTGGTGTAAACCGATAAGCAATGTGATGCTCCTGCGCATACGTTAGAATCTCGGAATTCGTGGCCTCGTTGGCGTAGAGCTCGGTCTGGACAATGTAGTGAATCTGCTCAGCTTCCTTGGTTTCCAGGAAAGATTTAAAAGTACGGCAAACTGGGATGGATTTGTCTGGTACAAACTGCTGGCTGCCGACGACAGCGAGAACCTGGTAGCCGGTCCGTGGCTGGGAAAGGGATTTCACCAGTTCCTCGGTAATATTGTTGCTGCCTACGATGAGCGTGTTAGTAAGACCGATGTGATGCTCAAATAGGTATGTTCGTATGAGTCGGGCTATATCCCGGAAGATAACGAGAAAGATAAACCCGAGGATAAATCCATACACGGGTATGAGTCGGGCGGGGAAGATTGGCTTCGAAGAAATAAAGTTCCAGAAAACGACGAACAGCATGCCAATGAATGATCCCACCAGGAGCCGACCCACTTCTCTGAAGCGATTCTCGTAAATGCTGCTGTTGTATAGACCGAGTAAGGCAAAAATAAGAATCCAGAAGGGAAGCAGCACGAGGAACACTTCTATATAGGTACTGGCATGGACGATACCAAGGTGGTTAGGATTCAGCCGGATGTGTAGACGAACGCGAAGTATATAGGCACCGACAAATGCGGCGACCAGGGCCAGGAAGTCGCCAAGGACCAAGAACAGATTGTAGATAAGCGACGCATTGTTCTTCATGGCTCTCCCAGATTAAACTCCATTACGGCGCCCGACGCAATCCTTAGTGGCCGACGCAAGCATAACCAAAGTGTTATGCCAAAAGAGGTATTATATAGACGATGCCGAATAGTAAGTTCGTAAAACGTTCAATAAACAGGGCCGTGATCGTCCAGTTTATTAAGTATTTTATTGGCGGTAGCACCTATTTCTGGTCTGGATACATCGTATTTGCTATCGCCTATGGCGGCTTTCACTGGGCTTGGTGGCCAGCAAAAATGCTCGCCGATCTTATTGGTTGGACCTTGAACTATATCGCCCAGCGGTACTGGGCGTTTGCGTCAAATACGCCTACTCATTATGGAGCTGCGGCGGCAAAGAAATATACGGTATTGACTATTATTAACTTCGGCCTTGACTACCTGATCGTCGGCGGCCTGAAGCATATCGGAATAACACCGTACGTCGGGCTATTTATATCGGCCGGTTTTTTCACCGTCTGGAATTATGCATGGTATCGTTTTTGGGTATTTTTAGCGCAGCGGCCAGCATCGTAAAAGGAGGGTATTGTGAACGACAATGTGCGTCCAACGAAAAAACAACGGGAGCTGCTTATTTTTATTGAGCAATTTATTGGTAACCATGGCTATAGTCCGAGCTACCGAGAAGTTATGGATGGTATGAAATATAACTCAGTCGCAACAGTAGCGCTGCATATTAATAATCTTATTGCGAGGGTCATCTTGCGGAAGCGCGACCACAGTGCACGCTCCTTAGAACTGACAAAGCCTAGCGACAGTGCAAAGCTAAAAAGCAATACGGTCACGGCTGGGGAAGAAAAGTGGCTGGTAGAAAAGGTAGAGTACTTTTTCAATGAACTTGAATCGGCGGGAGAGGTGGCGCAGCGGAGCCTTGACCAGCTCTACGTCTTAGTAGGAGCGTTGAAGGTGTTGGGCTTAGAAGGTGCTGCCCAAAGCTTTGTTCCGCGCCTTTCGGTGCTGAAAAAGCGTCTCCCTGGTAGCTAGTGGCGTTGGTAAAATAACACCATACATATAGCGCTCGCGCGTGTTACTATAACCATAATTAACAATGTTATAGCTGGAAGCCGGTGAGAAACCGGCACTGTGCCGCAACTGTAAGCCCGAGAATACGGGATAAGTCAGATACAGCAATGAGCAACAATATGTTCCCGAGCAGGAGCTGCTGATACGCGTGACCTTCACCCTGCTTGAGACGATAGCAGGGTTTTATTTATGGGAGAGGTTATTGCTCTTCATACGAGTAACGAGGGTAGAGAGCGGGCATCGGCTGAAGGCAGCGCGGCTAATGCTGACGTTATTCAATTCCCCGTGCTCGCCTGGGTGGCCGGTGAAGAGAATGGCTTTTTGGACGATGGGGCCGCCGACTTCCCTGCCTCTATGCCTGAGCGCCCTCGCCTATATGTTGTTCCTGATGCACTAGGCGAAATAAATACTGACGAAGACGATACGCAAGAAGAAGCGGTCTTACTTGCTGCTGTTCATTCCGTTGGGCACGTTGCCACTGAGGGAATGGGTGCCTCCGCCGAGGTTATAGCCATTAGTGATGACGACCGTTTTCTCACGGAAGTAGATCATTTAAATGAGCACCGTCTGCCGGATGGCTCGCATTCTCCTTGGGTATACAGACAGGTCGGTATTAATCAGGTTACCGCCGTCAAGGAAGCGGTAATTCCGCACGCCGTATCTAAAACGTTTCAAGAGCGCAAAGCTACCGGGGAACTCGATGAACACGGACGCTCGCTCAATACCTATGTATGGCTTGGCAAAACAGCGATTGAGGTGGCTGCAAGTGGCTATCAGTTTCATCGTGCACCTGACGCGCTAGAACGTGTTGATGTTGAGGTAGATGAGGCGGCGCATAACGACAACACAATGCGCGAAGGCTTCGCGAAAGTAAGATCCCCGTCCATCCCCACATCCTCCCCATCTGCGAGCGGGTACTCGATCCGGGCCTGTTGGTGTCGTCCCTGTCATCCATCGCCATCGGTCCCGGCGAGACCCCACAACCGATCCACGCTGACGACCAGGTCATCCCCCTTCCCAAACCGCACCCTCCGACCGTCTGCAACACCATGTGGGCCCTGACCGACTTCACCGAGGCCAACGGGGCAACCCGCGTCATCCCCGGGTCACACCGGTCGGCCGAGTCACCGGACCTGCTGCGCCCCTACGACTCCATCCCCGCCGAAATGCCCAAGGGCAGCGTGCTGGTGTGGCACGGGAGCCTCTGGCACGGCGGCGGAGCCAACCACACCATCGACCGACGCATGGGCGTCGCCATGAACTACTGCGCCGGCTACATCCGCCAGCAGGAAAACCAACAGCTCGGACTCCCGATCGGCACGGTACGTCACTTCCCGCCCCGACTACAGGAGTTGGTCGGATTCGGGGTCTACCGGGGCTTGATCGGGCACATCGACAAGAAGGTCCCGGCCAACCTCCTGCTCGGTGGCACGGAGGAGTCCCGCCTCCTGTGGGACTACGCCACACCCCCCAACTGAGGACTGCGAACAGCCCGTGCCCGTCGCCCACTCCATGGCGGACGCGACAGGTCACTAGAGGCGGCGGGCGGAATCGAACCGCCGTACGGGGCTTTGCAGGCCCCTGCCTAAACCACTCGGCCACGCCGCCGTGGCGTCCGGCGATCCTATCGTCCCCGTCGGGATGCTTGAATCTGTCTATGCGGATCGGAATGATCGCCCCACCTTGGACGCCCATCCCTCCCCTGCTCTACGGGGGAATCGAGCTGGTGGTGGACCAATTGGCCCGTGGCCTGCAGGAAGCCGGCCACGATGTTCTGCTCTTCGCCACCGGGGACTCCACCTGTCCCGTGCCTCGGAAATGGGTGCTGCCGGCGGCCGAGGGCACCCGGATCGGGATGGCCGTCCCCGAGATCCGTCACGTCATCCACGCCTACGAAGCCGTCCGCGACTGCGATGTCGTGCACGACCACACGATGATGGGACCGTTCCACTCGGAGCACTACCCCGATCTGCCCGTGGCCACCACCATCCACGGCCCGTTCAACGAAGAGCTGACTGACGTCTATCGGGCCAATGCCGAACGGGTCCCGATCGTGGCCATCTCCCATGCCCAACGGAGGGCGGCTCCGGACATCCCCATCGCGCGGGTCATCCACCACGGAGTCGACGCCACCGTCTTTCCGGTGGGCGACGGCACCGGCGACGGCGACGGGCCCTACGTCGTCTTTCTCGGCCGTATGGCCGCCGACAAGGGTGCCCACCGCGCCATCCGGATCGCCCGCAAGGCCGGTATCCGCATCCTCATGGCGGCCAAGATGCGGGAGCCGTGGGAGATGCGCTACTTCACCGAGCAGGTCGAACCCCTGCTCGGTCCCGATGCCACCTACCTGGGCGAGGTGTCCCACGAACGGAAGCTCGAACTCCTGGCCGGGGCTTCGGCCCTCCTCTTCCCCATCCGTTGGAACGAGCCGTTCGGGATGGTCATGATCGAGGCCATGGCCTGCGGAACCCCGGTCCTGGCCTTTCCCGAGGGTGCGGCCCCCGAGGTCGTGGACCATGGCCGCACCGGATTCATCTGCGAGGACGAGGACGCCATGGTGGAGGCGGTGGGCCGTCTCGATCAGCTACAACGAACCGACTGTCGACTGGCCGTGGAGGGCTATTTCTCCACGCAGCGCATGGTGGCCGAGCACATCGAACTGTTCGAATCGATGATCGTCTGACGTATCCGTCAGGAGCGTCGCCGGAAGAGGAGGCGACCCACGAAGAGCACCAGCGCCACCACGATGACGAGCTTCAAGACGAACCAGATGATCGACGTGACGAAGCTGATCAAGGTGATGAGGACCACCACCGCGATGATGCCCCCTCCGACGATGAGGACCCCGTCGAACACGCTCAGCCCGGTTCGTTCCTCTTCTGCCATGCCACCACGGTAATCGTCCTGGCCCGATCATGGACATCAGCACCTGCCGGTCCCGGTCAGCCACCCCCGTGGGACCCGGTGGTACGGTCCGGCCGTGTCCCTGCGTGCCCGACGGCAGACGCTCATAGAGCGCACCGACCTCCTCGGGGACGCCTTCTGCCGTGCCTACGCCGAGGCCGCCGATGAGTGGCTCACCGGCCTGTTCGAACAGGCCACCGGCGGTGACGCCCGGGGACTGTCCCTGGTGGCCGTGGGTGGGTACGGGCGCTCGGAGCTCTGCCCGTTCAGCGACCTCGACGTCGTCCTCATCCACAAGGGGCGCAAGGACGTCTCGTCCATGGCCGACAGGATCTGGTACCCGGTCTGGGACGAGGGCATCGCCCTCGACCACAGCGTCCGCCGGCCCGGTGATGTCCTGGACATCGCCGGCGAGGACCTCAGGGTGGCCCTCGGGCTGCTGGATGCCCGGGTGGTGTGCGGTGACGCGAAGGTGGCCGAGCCGGTCATCGACGGCGCCCGGGAGCGGTGGATCAAGCAGAAGCCGCCATGGCTCGGGGTGCTGGCCGACCTCGTCGCCGAGAGGCACCGCACGTACGGAGATGTCGGCTTCCTGCTCGAGCCGGATCTGAAGGAGTCCCACGGTGGGCTCCGGGACGTGGCCGCCCTCACCGCCATGATGCTGGCCGTGCCGGTCCTGGCCGACTACGTCGACACCGTGGCCATCGACGAGGCCCGTTCCGTACTCACCGCCATCCGTGTCGAGCTGCACCGGCGGTCGGGCCGCGAACAGAACAAGCTCCTCATGCAGGAACAGGACCAGGTGGCGCTGGCCCTGGGCGAGGTGGACTCGGATGCACTGATGCGGTCGGTGGCTACGGCCGGTCGGACCGTGGCCTGGGAGGGAGACGACGCCTGGCGGCGACGCGGCGCGTGGTCGAGGTCGCGGGGATCGGCCCGATCCCGACGTCGGGGCCGCCCACCGGGGCCGACGGGTTCACCCACCACCGGGGGCACGCCGGTCCCCGGTGATCCAGATATCGGGCTGACCGATGACGAGGTGGTGCTGACCGCAGCGGCCGACGTGACCGGCGACCCGTCGCTGGCCCTCCGGCTGGCCGCCGTGGCCGCCGAGAGGAACCTGCCCATCGCCCGGGAGGCTCTCAACCTGCTGGCCCGAAAAGCGCCGGCGCCCCCGGAACCCTGGCCGGACGATCTGCGGGCCGATCTGATCCGGGTGCTCGCCACCGGGCCGCCGGCCATTGCCGCCCTCGAGGCCCTCGACCAGCGCCATCTGTTGGAGCGCTACCTGCCCGAGTGGGCGGCGGTCCGCAACAAGCCCCAACGGAATCCCTACCACCGGTTCACCGTCGACCGGCACCTACTGGAGGCCACGGCCAATGCCGCCACCCTGGCCCACCGCGTCACCCGGGCGGACCTCCTGTTGCTCGGCACCCTCTTCCACGACATCGGCAAGGGATTCCCCGGCGATCACACCGAGGTGGGCATGACCGTGGTGGCCGACATCGGGAAGCGGCTGGGCCTCCCCGAGGCGGACGTCGACACCCTCGTCACCATGGTTCGCCTCCACCTGCTGCTCCCGGACACGGCCACCCGCCGGGACCTCGACGACCCGGCCACGGCCGAGCTGGTGGCCAACGAGGTCCGGAGCCGCTCCACCCTCGAACTCCTGGCCACGCTGGTCGAGGCGGACAGTCTGGCCACCGGGCCGTCGGCGTGGGGCTCGTGGAAGGCCGGCCTCCTGGCCGACCTGGTCGAGCGGAGCAGCCGGCTGCTGGCCGGCGAGCCGGCGCCGCCCCCGACGCCCTGGATCACCGACGACCTGCGACTGATCATGGACACCGTGCGCACCCACGGCGTGCCGGCGTTGTCCATCGACGATCCGTCCGTGACCGTGGTGGCGGAGGACCGGTCCGGGCTGTTCGCCGATGTCACCGGAGTCCTGGCCCTCCACGGGCTCAACGTGCGCTCGGCCGTGGTGGCCGGTGAGGACGGCGTGGCGGTCGAGATCTTCACGGTCGAACCATCGAGGGGCCGCTGGCCGGCGGCAGCCCGCCTGGCCGACGATCTCGCCGGAGTCATGAAGGGAACGCTGTCCATCGAGACCAGGCTGGCCGAGCGGGCCAGGACCTACCGGAACGAACACCGGGCCGTTACTCCCCATCTGGTCTCGACCGAGGTCAGCATCGACAACAACGCCTCGGCCACGGCCACCGTGGTCGAGGTGCGGGCCGAGGACGTCGTCGGCCAGCTCCATCGCATCACCCAGGCTCTGGCCGACTGTTCATTGGATGTGGATTCGGCCAAGGTCTCCACCTTCGGCTCCGCCGTCGTCGATGCGTTCTACGTGCGGGGCCCCGATGGGGGGAAGGTGACCGACTCCCGACAGATCGCCTCGGTCGAGATGGCCATCCAGAGCCGTGTGGCCCGGACCGACACCGGTGGAGGCGATTGAGCCGGCCGGCCTCGGCCGTCGATCCGAGCGACACCTGATCGTGTCGCCGTAATTGGGGTTTGGGCTGGTAAATTTCTCCACCGAAGGAGAACCATGACGTCCGCCCACGCACATTCGAAGTTGCCGCGTCGCGCCCACCGCACGGGATTGGTGCTGGCCGTCGTCACTCTGGGCGTGGCCGTCCTCGGCATCGGCGTGGCCGCCCTCATCGTGCACGACCCGTCCGGACGTGCCGCCGCCTCCCCCACCACCCCGCCGGTCAATGCCGTGGACGCCTCGCTGCACTCGGGGCCGTTCAGCGTGGCCTCGGTCACGCCGTCCAGCGGGGCCACCGGGGTCCCGACCGACACCACCGTCGCTGTTCGGTTCACCGACCCCCTGGATGCCAACTCCCCCACTCCCAGCCTGGCCCCAGCCGTCGCCGGTGAGTGGCAGGAGGTCACCTCGCACGAGTTCGCCTTCGTGGCTTCGGCCCCGTTCGCCCCGTCGACCACCGAGACGGTCACCATCCCGGGGGGCAGCGGTGGGGTGCGGAGCGCCACCGGCAAGACGTTGGCCCAGTCCTCGACGGTCCAGTTCGCCGTGGCACCGGGCAGCACGCTCCGTCTGCAGCAGCTGTTGGCCCAGTTGGGCTATCTGCCGGTCAGCTTCAGTCCGGCCCGGGCGCTGTCGGCGCCGCAGGAGGCGGCCCAGGCCCAACAGGGGTCGTTCGCCTGGCGGTGGGCCGAGCCGGCCGCTCTCGAGAGCCAGTGGACACCCGGCACGACCGGACCCATCACCAAGGGGGCGGTGATGACCTTCGAGTCCCAGCACGGCATGAAGACCGACGGGCTGGCCGGGCCGGCCGTCTGGCAGCAGTTGCTGGCCGATGCCGACGCAGGGACGGTCGATGCCGCGCCCTACAACTACGTGTACGTCTCGAAGGTGCTCCCCGAGACGGCCACGGTCTACAGCAACGGGGCCGCTGTCTACTCGACCCGGGCCAACACCGGGGTGGCCGCCGCCCCCACCGCCTCGGGGACGTTCCCGGTCTACGCCCGCTACAAGGTCACCACCATGTCCGGCACCAACCCTGACGGCTCGAAGTACGTCGATCCCGGCATCCCGTGGGTCAGCTACTTCAACGGTGGTGATGCCCTGCACGGCTTCGTGCGAGGCAGCTACGGGTACCCGCAGAGCGACGGGTGCGTGGAGATGCCGCCGGCCAATGCCGGCGTGGTGTTCCCGCTCACCCCGATCGGCACGCTGGTCACCGTCTCGTAGGACCGGGCGCCGGACCGCTCACGAGGGCAGCCGGGCCGAGGGGAAGTCCGGAGGTCGGCGCTCCCTCAGGGCCTGTACGCCCTCACGGGCGTCAGCGCCGAGGAAGCCCAGCATTTCGAGGGCCAGGGATTCGCCGAACACCGGGGCATTGGCCGCCATCCACTGGTTCAGGACCCGTTTGGTCCACTGCACCGCGGTGCGACTGCCCTGGGCCAGGCGGGTGGCGATGGCGATGGCCTCGTCGAGCACCTCCCCATCGGGCACACACCGGGTCACCAGGCCGATCCGCTCGGCCTCGGGTCCCTCGATGAACTCTGCCGTCATCAGGTAGTACTTGGCCTTGGCCATGCCGCAGAGCAGCGGCCACAGGATGGCGGCGTGGTCGCCGGCGGCGACACCCAGGCGCACGTGGCCGTCCGACAGGCGCGCCGACTCGGCCATGACGCTGACATCGGCCAGAAGGGCCACGGCCAGGCCCGCGCCCACGGCGACCCCGTTGATGGCCGAGACCACCGGCTTGGTCGACCCCAGGAGGGACTCGACCACCGCCTTGGCGTCCTGCCACTGCTCCACCACGGCGTCGTGATCGGTGGTCATCCGCTCGACCATGGCCAGGTCCCCGCCGGCCGAGAAGGCCCGCCCGGCCCCGGTGATCACCGACACCGCCACCGTCTCGTCGGCGTCGGCCGCCGCCCAGACCTCGGAGAGTTCACGATGGAGGCGCTCGTTGGCGGCATTGAGCACGTCAGGACGGTCGATGGTGACCAGCAGGACCCCTGGGGCCGGTCGGTCGAACCGGAGATGTCGGAAGTCGTCCCACGGGATCGGCGGGCCGGGATGCACGGAGTTGGTCATGGTGCGATCATTGCCGTAACCGACGGGCCCGGCCGCCGCACCTCAGCGGCCGGGCGCGACAGGATCCGGCCTTCTCCAGGGGCCGGATCCGACAGCGGGGTCGAAAAACCACTCAAAGTGTGGAGTTAGCTACTGAATGCGGTTATTGTAGCACTCGAAGGTGAAACGATCGAAAGAGACGGGAGATGGCCTGGAGACGCCGGTCCTCGGAGGATTCACCCATGGACGAGCGGCACGGCACAACTGACCGGAGGTCGGACGACCGCCGACAGGGCCCGCCGGAGCGGCGCCAGGGGTGGCCACCCGCAGCGGATGCGGCGACTGTTTCCGGCTCGGCCACGGCCGACGAGGGGAAGGAACCGATCATGAACCAGTACGAGTCATCAGAGGAGGCGCCGGCGGCAACCCTGGTTGGATCGCTGACCGTGTTCTCCCTGACCGATGTCCTCTACCTGCTCGCCTCCACCAAACAGACCGGGGAGGTGCACGTGGTCAGCCCGTCGGTGGACGGCAAGGTCTGGTTGGCCGACGGTGAGCTCTCCAATGCCCAGGTCGGTGCGGCCGCCACCATCGGACAGGCGGTCTTCGAGCTGGCCTGCGTGACCGAGGGTTGGTTCTACTTCACCGCCGGAGTGGTCTCCTCCAGCGGACAGCCCACCGTGCCGGTGGCGGCGGTCATCAACGAGGTTCGCCCCCAGGTCGACGAGTGGAGGGAGATCCGCCACGACATCCCGCTGGAGGCCGTCGTGACCCTCGCCCCCAACCCACCCGGGGCAGACGTGCAGATCCGGAACGATCAATGGCAGGTACTGGCCACGGTGGGCACCAGCGGCTACTCCGTGCGCACCGTACTCGATCTCATCGGGGGGGAACAGATCGTCGGGCTCCGCACGCTACGGGACCTGCAGGTCGCCGGGCTCATCGTGGTCGACGTCGCCGCTCCCTTCCCGCCCTCTACCACCGGGGTGCCGGTCGAGCCGGCCCCGGCCATCTCGACCCTCCCTCCCCCGCCCGGCTACGACCCGTCGGCCGGCGGAGTGGGCGAGGGCACCACGGCCCCGGTCGCCGACAGCGGCGCGGGTCAGGGCGAGAGCACGACGGACACACTGGCCGAGGTGACCATCATGCCCCCTCCGATCGTCGACGACCCCTGGGCCCCTACCGCCGAGCCGGTGGATCCGGGGGACAACGGGGTGGCCTGATCAGGGACCGCCGTCTGACGGCCAAATGCCCTCCTGACTAATTGCCGCTGTTGAACGTGTTCACCGTGCAGTTACCCGACTGGTCACAGTGGTGGACCACCGCCACCAATACGACGACGAGCACGACCCCGATGACGATGCCGGCGATTCCTATGATGATGCCGGCCAGGGCCAGGCCGCTGCCCTGCTGCATGCCGTTGGACTTCTTGATCTGCGCCCGGGCGATGAACCCGAAGACGATGGCCAGCACCGCGCCCAATCCGTAGATCCAGAAGAAGAACGAACACACCAGCGAGGCGATGGCCAGTCCGTTGGTCTTCACGGGCAGGTAGCCGCCGTAGGCCTGACCACCGGGACCGTAGCCGTAGCCGTAGCCGTACGCAGCTCCGGGAGGCGGGCCGTAGCCGTAGGCGGCACCGGAGGGCGGGCCGTAGCCCGGGGCGGGCGGAGGGGCGCTCGGAGGCGGTCCCGGGTTCGGGTAGCCCGATGCGTCCGAGGTACCCGCGGCCGGCGGGGACACCGGGACGTAGGCACCCGGTCCTGCCACCGGGGTCGGGATGGTTGTCGGCGGAGGGTATCCGGGGGCCTGCTCGGGGCTGTACCACCTGCCGTCCGAGGCCAACCACCACCCCGGACCTTGGGATACGTCGCTCATGCACGGACCTCCCCGGTCATCACGGAGTGGACGCTACTCGCACGCCTATCCGCTCAGGAGGACCGGGGGTTGGCCAGCAGCCGCTCGGCCAGGGCCCGGAAGGCCCGGCCCCGATGGGAGACGCTGTGCTTCTCCTCGGGAGTCATCTGCGCGAACGTCCGGCCGTCGAAGCCGTCCGGGACGAAGACCGGGTCGTACCCGAAGCCGCCATGGCCGGCCGGTGCCGCCGCGATGACCCCCGTCACCCTTCCCTCCGCCCACACTTCGCCGCCGCCCGGGTAGGCGATGAACGCCACCGACCGGAAGGTCGCCGTCCGCTGGCCGGGCTCCTCGGCTCCCACCCGGTCCAACTCGGCCAACAGTTTGGCCACGTTGTCGGCGTAGGTGGCGTGCTCACCGGAGAACCGGGCCGAGTAGACACCCGGCGCCCCATCCAGTGCATCGACCTCCAGTCCGGTGTCGTCGGAGACGGCGGCCAAGCCGGTGGCTCCGACCAGGGCCACTGCCTTCAGGCGGGCGTTCTCTTCCAGCGTGGTGCCGGTCTCGTCGACGTCGGGGACCGACGCCGGGCGGGGAAGCAGAACCACTCCCGGCACTCCCATCAGGATGGCCTCGATCTCGGCCGCCTTGTCGGGGTTGGCGCTGGCCAGCACCAGCGTCAGGTCGCTCACCGTCAGCGCGGCGCCGGGGGTTCGGCCAGCGTCTCGACCTGCAGGTCGAGGAGGTGGGCGATCCCGTGTTCGGCCAGGCTCAGCATCTCGTCCAGCTCGCCCTTCGTGAAGGGCATCCCCTCGGCGGTCCCCTGCACTTCGATGAACCGTCCTGACGAGGTCATGACCACGTTCATGTCCACCTCGGCCCGACTGTCCTCCTCATAGGGGAGGTCGAGCATGCAGACACCGTCCACCACGCCGACCGACACCGCCGCCACCGCCTCCGTGAGGGGATTGACCCGGAGCGTGCCCTTCTGGATCATTCGGGTGAGGGCGTCGTGCAGCGCCACGTAGGCACCGCAGATCGAAGCGGTGCGGGTCCCCCCGTCGGCCTGGAGCACGTCGCAGTCCACGGTGATCTGCATCTCGCCCAGGGCCACCATGTCGCAGACCGAGCGGAGTGACCGTCCGATGAGGCGCTGGATCTCCTGGGTGCGCCCCGACTGCTTCCCCTTGGCCGCCTCGCGGCTGACCCGCTCCTCGGTGGACCCCGGGAGCAGCGAGTACTCGGCGGTGACCCAACCTTTGCCACTCCCCCGCATCCACGGCGGGACCCGCTCCTCCACCGAGGCCGTGCACAGCACCCGGGTCCGACCCATCGAGACCAGCACCGAGCCGGGGGCGAAAACGGTGAAGTCCCGTTCGAAGGTGGCAGCTCGGAGCTCGTCGGTGCGCCGGCCGTCCTTGCGTCCGATCACCTGGCGAGTCGTGGATCCATCGCTCACAGTACGAATTCCTTTCCTAGTTCCGCCTGTTCCACCGGTCCGCCGAACGTAGCCTCGGCTTCGAGGGCCACGGCCGTGGCGGCCACCGTCGGCCAACGGTGGGTGAGCACCAGCCGGCGGACCCCCGCCCGTCGACCCTGCTCACCTGCCTGCCGTCCGCTCATGTGGCCCAACGTTCCTTCCTGCTCGGCGGTGTACGAGGCCTCGCACAAGACGAGGTCCAGGCCGGTCCCGAGCCGTGACAACGGCCAACGGGGTCCGGTGTCGGCAGAGTACCCCAGCGTCCGGCCGACGCCGTCGACCCGAACGGCCAGGGTCTCCACCGGATGGTCCGTCCGGTGGAAGGTCAGGTCGAGCGTCCCGGTGCGGGCCGAGTCCCCGTCGGCCACGGGCCGGAAGTCGAGCGCGGTCGATCTGGCCAGGTGGGCGCGACGATCGAGGCCGGCCGGCGAAAGTACGGGGATTCCCACGCGCCCGAGTGCGAATCGGGCCTGGGTGGCCAGCGGATGGAGGTCGGTCCAGTGGTCGGGATGCCTGTGGGTGATGACGACCGCCGTGATCGACGCCGGGTCGATGTAGCGCTGAAGCTGTGCGAACGTTCCCGGTCCGAGGTCGATCACGAGGTTGGTGGGACCTGAACTCACCAGGTAGCCACTTCCGGCTCCACCCGGCCCCGTCCAGCTCCCGTCGCACCCGAGGACCCGGACGGACAGGCCGGGTCCTTCCCGCTGTGCGGCGACACCGGGCCGGTCGTCGACGGCGTGATCGGGCACCGATGCAGCGTAGGCGCCGGCGGCAGGCCGTCGGCCGCCCCGGATCTAGAAGTACGTGATGCGCTTGGCCCGCTCCTCGACCACGTCGAGGTCGTCGGTCCACGCCCCGGTGGACAGGTACTTCCATCCGCCGTCGGCAGACACCACGACGATGACCCCCGACTCCAGGGTCGAGGCCGTCTTGATCGCTCCGGCCAGGGCCGCCCCGGAGGAGATTCCGGCGAAGATCCCCACGTCGGTCAGTCGCCTGGTCCACTCGATGGACTCGCGGGGCCGCACGATCCGCTTCCCGTCCAGCAGGTCGGCTCCCCCGTTGTCCACGAAGATCGGGGGGATGTAACCGTCGTCGAGATTCCGTAGGCCGTCGACGATCTCCCCGGCCGGCGGCTCGATGGCCAGGACCTTCACGTCGGGATTCTGTTCCTTCAGGTACCGGCCCACCCCGAGCAGGGTGCCCGACGTACCCAACCCCGCCACGAAATGGGTGATCTCCGGGCAGTCCCGCCAGATCTCCGGGCCCGTCCCCTCGTAGTGGGCCTTGGGGTTGGCCGGGTTGGCGTACTGGTACAGGAAGACCCACTCGGGATGCTCGGCGGCCAGGGCCCGGGCCCTCTTCACCGCACCGTTGGAGCCCTCCGAGCCCGGCGACTCGATGATCTCGGCCCCCCACACCTCAAGAAGCTGGCGGCGCTCGACGGAGACATTGGTGGCCAGCACCACTTTCAGGTGGTACCCCTTCATGCGGCACACCAGGGCCATGCCGATGCCGGTGTTGCCCGAGGACGGCTCGATGAGCGTCTGACCCGGCTCGAGCAGACCCTCTTTCTCCGCCTCTTCGATCATGGACAGGGCTATGCGGTCCTTGACCGACCCACCGGGGTTCTGGCCCTCCAGCTTGATCAGGATGCGAACGGCGGGATTGGGGCTGAGCGGTGTGATGTCCACCAACGGGGTGTTGCCGATCAGGTCCAGCACCGAGCCGCGGACGGTCATGGGAGGAGCGGCTCCCCTTCGGCCCCCGCCCCTCCGGCCACGGCCGGGAGGATGGAGATCTCGTCCGCGCCGGAGACCGGGGTGTCCAGCGACGAGAGGTACCGGACGTCGTCGTCGTTGAGGTAGACGTTGACGAACTTGTGGAGCGTCCCGTCCCCGTTGATGACCTGGCCGGACAGGCCGGGGTACTGGTCGGCCAGCGCCACGAGCACCTGGCCGACGGTGGCACCCTCGACGGACACCGCCTTGGCCCCCCCGGCGTGGGAGCGCAGGACGGTCGGCAGGTTTACTTGGACGGGCACGGGCGCTCCTCTGGTTTCGTTTCTGGCCGCTCGGCGGGGCACGCCGAACTCGCTGGGAATCCTACCGGGGCTGCAGCTGGACCGGCTCCTCGGTGACGGTCCCGTCGATGATGCGGTAGCTCCGCACCACCGGCTGGATGTCACGCAGGGAGACCAGCACGTAGTGCCAGCCGGGGTCCGGGGCCTGGGCCACGTCGGTGGGCGACGGGTAGGCCTCCGTGTGGGTGTGGGAGTGGAACACGCCCATGATGGCGTTGCCGGCGGCTTCGGCGTCCCGGTCGGCCCGCAGATGGTCCTTGGGGTCGACCGTGTACAGCTTGGCCGAGGCGGCCAGATTCCGGGTCGGATAGCAGGTGACGGCCTCGCCGGTCTCGAGCTGACCTCCGAGGAGGCCGCAGGCCTCCTCGGGCAGACCGTCCAGGCAGTGGGCCACCATCTGGTCGTGCACCAGTTTGGAGAGCAGGAGCATGGTTCCCTGCACGCTAGAGGAAGCCATCGCCGGATCGGGCGACTACCGTCAACGTGTCATGGCTGCCGGTAAAAAGAAGGTCCCGCTGACCTCCGGACGGCCGGCCGAGGCCAACCGGGTGGTGGCGTCCAACCGCCGGGCCCGGCACGACTACGAGATCCTCGACACCGTGGAGTGCGGCATCGTCCTGCAAGGCTCGGAGGTCAAATCGCTCCGGGGCGGCCGCATCGCCCTCCAGGACTCCTATGCCCGGATCATCGACGGTGAGATGTGGCTCTTCGGCGTCCACGTACCCCCGTACGCCCAGGCCAACGGATTCGGGGCCCACGAACCGGACCGGCGGCGCAAACTCCTGCTCCACCGGCGTCAGATCGACGAGTGGATGGGCCGAGCCCAGCAGCAGTCCCTGACCCTGGTGCCCCTCTCGATCTACTTCCACGACGGTCGGGCCAAGGTCGAACTGGCCCTGGCCCGGGGTCGGCGGCAGTACGACAAGCGCCATGCCATCGCCACCCGGGACGCCAATCGCGAGGCACAACGCGAGGCTCGGGCCGCCCAGCGGGGCGGATCCCACCGCTGAGAACGGTACGATGGACACCACGGCCGGACAGTGGGTCCGGTCGTGGTGAGAAACCCCAGGGGGTGACAGGCTTCGACTCTGGTCGTCGAGGTGGGAGAAGCGAGCCGTGGTCTCCGGAGCCACGTTAAAGAGCCGGAACAAAAAACAAACGCCGAGCCTCAGCTCGCGCTCGCAGCCTAGAAACTGCGACGTCCGACCGGTCTCAGTCCTACGGGCCGGAACCGGGCGCCATCTAGTGGGACTTACCTGAACAACTGCGCCGACGGGCTGTCAGGGAAAACTCAGTCGGATACGGAACGACACCGCCGCCGGTAGCAGCGTCGGTCCCGACAACCTAACGCCGGCTGCGCTCGGAGAAGGCCCATTGAGAAGCCGGAGGACGCGGGTTCGATTCCCGCCACCTCCACGATGCCCTTGACCTGTTTTCCCGCAGGTCAGGGACATTGTTCTGTCTGGAATCCCCACCGGCCGGACACCGCTAGGACGCCAACAGGACACAGCCGATGCAGCGGGCGGAGCGAATGGACACGATCAGCCGGTGCGCCTCGGCGCGGGCCGACAGGGGCTGGACCGACATCGACTTCCAACGCGAGCGGTTCGGCTGCCCACCTTCGACAGGTGGGGTGGCTCCGGGCCCGACGCTGAGGTCAACGATGTCCGGTCGATGCTCGGATTCCGCTGGCGAGGACTCGATGCCCGACTCGCCGAGCTCGACGAGCACCTACGCCAGGGATCAAACAGCCACTCCACCCAGGGCGAGCCCCGGACGACGGTTCTGGCTTCGGCCTCTTCATCACCGTGTCGGCTGCGGATCGTCGAAAGTGGAGGTCAAACGACACAAGTTGACTGTTGAGCACGCCGACGACTACGGGGGTATTCTTCCGGATGCTGGACTCAGGCGAGGTTGGGGGGACGGCATGAAGCGGAAGCTGGCTAGGGCAATCGTTGTCGGCTTTGTCTTGACGGTTGTGACCGTGTTTGACGCAAGTACGGCGGGTGCACTGCCACGACCAGGGCGGCCGGGGGCTCCTCTGAATGTGGTCGCGGGCAACGGGAGCCCGACGTTTGGGTCCATACCGGTGACCTGGTCCGCGCCGGCATCCGACGGTGGTTCGCCGATTCTCTACTACGTGGCGACGACGAGAAATGGCACGAGGGGTTGCGTTGCATATCCGGGAGATCTCACCTGCGTCATCCACAGCGTTCCGTATTCTGGAAAGGACTACACGATCCGCGTCAAGGCAGTCAACGCCCGCGGAACCGGTCCGCCCGGAACTGCCAAGGATGAGAACTTCGGGCCACTTTGATGAAATGGTAGGCCTCTGACCACCGACTGCCGCTCCCCCGTCGGGGGATTCGATTCCGCCACAATGCCCTTGACCTGTTTTTCCGCAGGTCAGGGGCATTGTTTGCCCGAAAGACACGGCACGGCTCGGCGCGTTCTGGACTACGACACCGTCAGGCTCACCACCTGAGCGGTTCCATCGGTGCCCACCGCTATGCACGACGTCGCCGTCGGGCACGAAACGCCATCGAGGAGGAGGTTCGACCCCGGTATCGACGTCAGTGAGCCTGGGACACCACTGTCGATGCTCACGAAGAGGCCGTGACCCTTGCTCGTCCCGTTGGAGACCGGACCGTTGGTACCCACCGCGACGCAGCTGCTCGCCCCTCCGCACGACACCCCCTCGAGGCGCGCCGTCGACGCCGTGGCCAGGCCCGCCACTTTGCCGGGTGCACCGTTGACGGTGGTCACGACCACACCTTCGGGGATGTTCCGGGACTTGACCAGGTGGACACCGTTGCCGACAGCGACACAGGTGACGGTAGTGGGGCACGAGATACCGGAGAAGGTCGACGTGCCCGGGGGGACGACCTTGAAAGCCCCCGGGGTCCCAGTGGTGACCGTGGCCACCACGTCGTTGTAGCTGCCGTTGGACGTCGAGGCCACCACCTGGCACGACGAATTGTTGGCGCAGTCGATGCCATTGACCGAGGTGGTCCCGGCCACCGGGACCACCGGCAGGGCATCGGTGGGGTTGGTCAGTGTGACCACGTACCCCTGGGTGGCCGATCGCCCGGCCGCCTCACACAGCGGTCCGGTGGGACACGAGACCCCGTTCAGCGCCACCGTACCGGCCACCGCCACCGGCAGGCCGGGCTTACCCGAGTTGACCGGCACGGCGACACCGCTTCCGGCACCGGCGCCGACGGCCTCACAGAAGGTCGTGGTCGGGCACGAGACGCCGTCCAGACCCTTGGTCCCGTCGACCATAAGGGGCGAGCCCGGCACTCCGTTGGTGATCGGCACGACCACCCCGGTTCCGTCAACCGAGGTGGCGCCCACGGCCACACACTCGGTCGTGGTGGCACAGGACACGGCGGCGAGGACGGCGACGTCATGGACGGGACGGGGCACCGACACGCCCGGGAGCGTGGACGTCGACGATGAGGAAGAGTTCCCCCCGCAGTTCGCCAACAGGATCGCAATGCCAACGACGGCTGCCAGTCTCATGGTGCGCACAGGGACACCCTCCGCGGTCGGTTGGTTCAGTCGGACGGCGGGAGGATATCCCCGATCGGGCGGCCCGAGAAACCGGGGCCGGCGCCGGGAGGGCGATCCCTGTTAGTTGTGGACCTTGACGGTGATGGCCGCACTGTAGGTCGTGTTGCCGGCTTCGTCCGTGGCCAGACTCTGCAGGGTGTACGTGCCGTTGGGAACGGTGGTGGTGTTCCACAGGTAGATCCAACCGTAGATGGTGGCCGAGGCCGTTCCGATCACGGTCTGGTTGTACGTCCCACCGGTCAGCACGTACTGCACCTTGCTCACCGACACATTGTCCGTGGCCGAGGCATCGAGGGTGACGCTCGTTCCGGTCTCGGTGGTGCCGGTGACCGGCACCGTTACCGCGGTGACGGGTGGCGTGTTGTCGACCACGACCGAGACTCCGGTGCTGTAGGTGGTGTTGCCCACTTCGTCGGTGGCCAGGCTCTGCAGGGTGTAGGTGCCGTTGGGGACGGTGGTGCTGTTCCACACGTAGATCCAACCGTAGATGGTAGCGGTGGCGGTACCGACGACAGCCTGGCTGTAGGTCCCTCCGGTGATCACGTACTGCACCTTGGCCACCGACACGTTGTCCGTGGCCGAGGAGTCCAGCGTCACGCTGGTCCCGTGCACGGCCGTGCCGGTGACCGGCACCGTTACCACGGTGACGGGTGGCGTGTTGTCGACCACGACCGTAACCCCTGCACTGGTACCGATGTGACCGAGCGTGTCAGTGGCGACACTCTGCAGCGTGTAGGTGCCGTCGGGGACTGTGGTGGTGGTCCACAGGTACACATAGCCGTAGATGGTGGCCGAGGCGGTGCCGATGATGGTGTGGTTGTAGGTTCCACCGGTGATCTCGTACTTCACCGTGCTGATCCCGTTGGCGCTGGTAGCGCTGGCATCGAGGGTGGCCGTTCCTCGCTCGTCAGTCCCACTCGTGGGGACGGTGACGGTCGTGACGGGAGCCGCCGCCACCGTGAGCGTAAAGGCCTGGGTGGCAGTGTTGGAGTGCGTGTCGGTGGCCTTGATGGTGATCGGGTAGCTACCGGCGGTCGTTGGCGTGCCCGACAGGGTGCCGTTGGAGGCCAGGGTGACGCCCGAGGGCAGTGCCCCGGTCTCGGTGAAGGTGATGGGGGCGTCACCGGTGGCCGTGACCGAGAAGGTCCCGGCATTCGTTGCAGTGAACGTGGTCGAAGCGGCTGAGGTGAACACCGGGCCCGTGGCCGTCACCGTGAGGGTGAAGGCCTGGGTCGATGTGTTGGAGTGGGCGTCGGTGGCCTTGATGGTGATCGGGTAGCTGCCCGCCGTCCCGGAGGCCGGGGTGCCGGCCAGGGTGCCGTTGGCGGCCAGGGTGACCCCCGTGGGCAGCGGACCGGTCTCGGTGTAGGTGATGGGGGCGTCACCGGTGGCCGTGACCGAGAAGGTCCCGGCGCTGGTCTCGGCGAAGCTGGTCGAGGCCCCCGACGTGAACACCGGGGCCGTGGCCGTCACCGTGAGGGTGAAGGCCTGGGTCGAGGTGTTGGAGTTGGCGTCGGTGGCCGTGATGGTGATCGGGTAGCTGCCTGCGGTGCCAGAGGCCGGGGTGCCGGCCAGAGTGCCGCCCGAGGTCAGGGTGACCCCGGTGGGTAGCGGGCCGGTCTCGGTGAAGGTGATGGGGGCGTCACCGGTGGCCGTGACCGAGAAGGTCCCGGCGCTGGTCTCGGCGAAGCTGGTCGAGGCGCCCGAGGTGAACACCGGGCCCGTGGCCGTCACCGTGAGGGTGAAGGCCTGGGTCGAGGTGTTGGAGTTGGCGTCGGTGGCCGTGATGGTGATCGGGTAGCTGCCCGCCGTCCCGGAGCCCGGCGTGCCGGCCAGGGTGCCGCCCGAGGTCAGGGTGACCCCGGTGGGCAGCGGACCGGTCTCGGTAAAGGTGATGGGGGCGTCACCGGAGGCCGTGACCGAGAAGGTCCCGGCGCTGGTCTCGGCGAATGACGTGGAGGCGCCCGAGGTGAACACCGGGCCCGTGGCCGTCACCGTGAGGGTGAAGGCCTGCGTGGTGGTGCCCGAGTTGGCGTCGGTGGCCGTGATGGTGATCGGGTAGCTGCCGGCGGTGCCGAAGGCCGGGGTGCCGGCCAGGGTGCCGCCCGAGGCCAGGGTCACGCCGGTGGGCAGCGGTCCGGTCTCGGTGAAGGTGATCGGGTTGTCGCCGGTGGCCGTGACCGAGAAGGTCCCGGCACTGTTCTCGGCGAACGAGGTGGAGGCGCCCGAGGTTATGGCCAGCCCACCTGTGTTCACCGTGAGGGTGAAGGCCTGGGTCGAGGTGCTCGAGTTGGCGTCGGTGGCCGTGATGGTGATCGGGTAGCTGCCGGCGGTGCCGAAGGCCGGCGTGCCGGCCAGGGTGCCGTCAGGTCCGAGGGTCACGCCCGAGGGCAGCGCCCCGGTCTCGGTGAAGGTGATGGGCGTGTCCCCGGTGGCCGTGACCGAGAAGGTCCCGGCACTGTTCTCGGCGAACGACGTGGAGGCGCCGGAGGTGAACACCGGGCCGCCGGCCGTCACCGTGAGGGTGAAGGCCTGGGTCGAGGTGCTCGAGTTGGCGTCGGTGGCGGTGATGGTGATCGGGAAGCTGCCGGCGGTGCCGAAGGCCGGCGTGCCGGCCAGGGTGCCGTCAGGTCCGAGGGTCACGCCCGAGGGCAGCGGACCGGTCTCGGTGAAGGTGATGGGGGTGTCCCCGGTGGCCGTGACCGAGAAGGTCCCGGCGCTGTTCTCGGCGAACGACGTGGAGGCGCCCGAGGTGAACACCGGGCCGCCGGCCGTCACCGTGAGGGTGAAGGCCTGGGTCGAGGTGCTCGAGTTGGCGTCGGTGGCCGTGATGGTGATCGGGAAGCTGCCGGCGGTGCCGAAGGCCGGCGTGCCGGCCAGGGTGCCGTCAGATCCGAGGGTCACGCCCGAGGGCAGCGGACCGGTCTCGGTGAAGGTGATGGGGGTGTCCCCGGTGGCCGTGACCGAGAAGGTCCCGGCACTGTTCTCGGCGAATGACGTGGAGGCGCCCGAGGTGAACACCGGGCCGCCGGCCGTCACCGTGAGGGTGAAGGCCTGGGTCGAGGTGCTCGAGTTGGCGTCAGTGGCGGTGATGGTGATCGGGTAGCTGCCGGCGGTGCCGAAGGCCGGGGTGCCGGCCAGGGTGCCGTCAGATCCGAGGGTCACGCCCGAGGGCAGCGGACCGGTCTCGGTGAAGGTGATGGGGGTGTCCCCGGTGGCCGTGACCGAGAAGGTCCCGGCACTGTTCTCGGCGAACGACGTGGAGGCGCCCGAGGTGAACACCGGTCCGCCGGCCGTCACCGTGAGGGTGAAGGCCTGGGTCGAGGTGCTCGAGTTGGCGTCGGTGGCCGTGATGGTGATCGGGAAGCTGCCGGCGGTGCCGAAGGCCGGGGTGCCGGCCAGGGTGCCGTCAGATCCGAGGGTCACGCCCGAGGGCAGCGCCCCGGTCTCGGTGTAGGTGATGGGCGTGTCGCCGGTGGCCGTGACCGAGAAGGTCCCGGCACTGTTCTCGGCGAATGACGTGGCGGCGGCCGAGGTGAACACCGGTCCGCCGGCCGTCACCGTGACCGTGAAGGCCTGGGTCGAGGTGCTCGAGTTGGCGTCGGTGGCGGTGATGGTGATCGGGAAGCTGCCCGCCGTCCCGAAGGCCGGGGTGCCGGCCAGGGTGCCGTCAGATCCGAGGGTCACGCCCGAGGGCAGCGCCCCGGTCTCGGTGTAGGTGATGGGCGTATCGCCGGTGGCCGTGACCGAGAAGGTCCCGGCACTGTTCTCGGCGAATGACGTGGAGGCGCCCGAGGTGAACACCGGGGCGCCGGCCGTCACCGTGAGGGTGAAGGCCTGGGTGGCCGTGGCCGAGTTGGTGTCGGTGGCGGTGATGGTGATCGGGTAGCTGCCCGCCGTCCCGAAGGCCGGCGTGCCGGCCAGGGTGCCGTCAGGTCCGAGGGTCACACCTGAGGGCAGAGCTCCGCTCTCGGTGTAGGTGATGGGGGCGTCGCCGGTGGCCGCCACCGAGAAGGTCCCGGCACTGTTCTCGGCGAACGAGGTCGAGGCGGCCGACGTGAATACTGGTCCGCCGGCCGTCACCGTGAGGGTAAAGGCCTGGGTGGCCGTGGCCGAGTTGGTGTCGGTGGCGGTGATGGTGATCGGGTAGCTGCCGGCGGTGCCAGCGGCCGGCGTGCCGGCCAGGGTGCCGTCAGGTCCGAGGGTCACACCTGAGGGCAGAGCTCCGCTCTCGGTGTAGGTGATGGGGGCGTCGCCGCTGGCCGTGACCGAGAAGGTCCCGGCACTGTTCTCGGCGAACGAGGTCGAGGCGCCCGAGGTGAACACCGGGCCGCCAGCCGTCACCGTGAGGGTGAAGGCCTGGGTCGAGGTGTTGGAGTTGGTGTCGGTGGCGGTGATGGTAACGGGATAGCTGCCCGCCGTCCCGAAGGCCGGGGTGCCCGACAGGGTGCCGTTGGCGGCCAGGCTGACGCCCGAGGGCAGAGCTCCGCTCTCGGTGTAGGTGATGGGGGCGTCGCCGGTGGCCGCCACCGAGAAGGTCCCGGCACTGTTCTCGGCGAACGAGGTCGAGGCGGCCGACGTGAACACCGGGGCGCCGCCGGTCACCGTGAGGATGAACGACTGGGTCGAGGTGTTGGAGTTGACGTCAGTGGCCGTGATGGTGATCGGGTAGCTGCCGGCGGTGCCGAAGGCCGGCGTGCCGGCCAGAGTGCCGGCAGAGGTCAGGGTCACGCCCGAGGGCAGGGCTCCGGTCTCGCTGAAGGTGATGGGGGCGTCGCCGCTGGCCGTGACCGCGAAGGTCCCGGCACCGTTCTCGGCGAACGAGGTGGACGCCGCCGAGGTAAAGGCGGGCACGCCCACGGCGAGCTGGGTCACCGACTCCGCCGTGCCCAGGGTGGTTCCCCTAGCCGTCTGATAGGCGTCGTTGGGACCGTTGCCGGGCAGCGGGGTGGTGTTGGTCTCGTCGATGTACACGTTGTACGTCCCCGGTGTCAGACCGGACGGGATCTGGAAGGAGCCGGTGGGCTGGCCCGGGGTCATCGTGCACGGATTGGGGCCGACCGTGGCGCTCTCGGCTCCGGTGCACACGTACTGGTTGGCCGGGATGGTCACGGTGGAGTTCACCACCGGCACCGCGGTGCCACGGGAGGTCCCGATGAACACGCTCGGTGCGCTCACCGGGTACATCGCGCCGGACTGGAAGTCACCGTAGGGCCCGGTATTGGGCGCACCGCCGGAGTTGCCCCACCAGTTGGTCCCGCTGGTCACCGAAACGGTGGCGCCCGTATCGGCGCTCGCCGCCGACAGGGCCGCCGTCGACTGCTGCGGAACCGGCTGCCCGGTGAAGAACAGGTCCATGGTGGAGTAGTTGGCCTGGCCGTTCTCGTCGTTGCCGGACGAGACGGTGATACTGCAGCTGACGTAGCCCTCGTTGACATCGGCCTGAGACGGGGGGCAGGTGGCGTTGGTGGTGTCGGTGTTGCCGCCGGCCGAGTTGGAACCCAGACCGCCGTAGGAGCAGTCACCGCCGTTCACCCAGGGACTCGGCACCGTCAGCTTGTAGGTCGTGCCCATGCTGGTGTACGAGTACGTGGCCAGGATGTTGACTCCGCCGTAGCAGCCCTTGTTCAGCTCGAGGTTCGACGAGGAGAGGGTGTTCTGGGACGCACCCCCGTTGGTGTCGGTCGGCGCCGGCAGCGGGTTGGCGGTGTTGACCGTCCAGGCGTCGCCGAGCCCGCCGGAAGCCGCCACCATCACATCGCCGGTGCACGTCGGGTAGTTGGACGTGGTCCCGACCGTCTCACCGTTGGTGATGGGCTGGCCGAAGGCCGACTGCGACCCGGCCTGCTCGAGATCCTGGTTGGCGTCGAACATGCTGACGGTCCCCTGGCTGGCCGTCCACGTGCACTCGTTCTGTGACCCGATCGGGATGCTGTCGGTGGCACTGCCCCCGGTGTTGGTGGCTACCGGGGCCAATGCCGGCGGCGTGCCCGAGGTGGCCGGGGTGTTGGTATCGGTGCCGCACACCTGGGCGGTCCCGGCGGCCAGGTTTACGTTCTGGACCGAATAGCCGGTGATCCCCGAGGGTGTCGCACCGGCGGTGATGCTGGTCAACGGGAGGGCGGCTGGATTGGAGATGGCCACATCCACGCAGAAGGGAACGTTCTTGATGGCGCTGGTGTACTGGCCGCTGACCCAGGTCGGCGCGGTCTGGGCCACCTTGAGGGTCAGGGTTCCCGACGTGACCGGTGGCCCACCGGCCCCGGTGGCGGTGAAGGTGAGCGGATAGGTGCCCTCGTCGGTGGCCGTCGGGGTCTCGGTGATCTTGCAGGTCAGGATGTACTCCGTAGCCGCACCGGTGCCCGAGGTGCTTTGGGCGCAGCCTTGGCCCACGGTGGTCGGGAAGGCGGCATCAGCCGGCAGCGTGCCGCTGGCGATGGTGATGGAGGGCGGGTAGGAGGCGCCGGCGGTGCCGTAGCAGGCCACCGAGTACGACGAGGCGGTCCCGACCGTGAACGTGGTCGCGGTCCCCGCGGCCGCCGGGGCCGAACAGGCGGTGGCGGCGGCGTTGGCCACCGTGAGCGTCAGTGTCCCAGTGGTGACCGGGGCGACACCGCTAGAGCCGGTGGCAGTGAAGGTGACCGGATACGTGCCCTCGTCGGCCACGGTCGGTGTCTCGGCGATGTTGCAGGTCAGGATGTAGTGCTCGGTGGCTCCCGAACCAGACGTGGTTTGGGCGCAGGCCGGGCTGCTGGCCGTCGAGGTGGCCTCGGTGGCGTCGGCGGGGAGCGAGCCGCTGGCCAGGGTGATGGAGGCCGGATAGGCGGCGTCACCCGACACCCCGGTCGTCTCGTAGCAGGACACACCGTAGGTATTGGCTATGCCCACGTCGAACGTGGTCGCGGTGCCTGCGGTGGCGGGGGCGGTACACGTCATCGTGGGCGGGGCCACGGTGAGGTTCCACGCCCCGGAAGTGACCGCGGCTCCGCCGTCGGTCCCGGGGTTGGCGGTGAAGGTGTTGCCTGAGTAGGTGCCGGCGTCGCCGGTGGTCGGGGTCTCGGCGATGTTGCAGTTGAGGAGATACTTCTCGGAGGCACCAGAACCTGACGTGCTGGTGGTGCAGGCCGGGGTGCTGGTAGTGGAGGTGGCCTCGGTGGCGTCGGCGGGGAGGGTGCCGGCGGTGTGGGTGATGGAGGCCGGGTAGGCGGTGGTGCCGCTGACCCCGCTGGTGCCGTAACAGGACACCGAGTAGGTGTTGGCCACGCCCTCGAGGAAGGTGGTGGAAGTGCCACCCGACGCCGGGGCGGTGCAGGTGTAGGTGCCGGCGGCGAAGGCCGGGGACGAAGTGAGGGCGAGGCTGACGGCCCCTCCGAACACTCCCAACACCAGCACCACGGCCAGCCCGAGGCGTCCGACCCGCTTCCTGCCCGCCCGGCCCTGCGCGTGAGTAAGGCTCGAGCGTCGTGCTTCTCCGCCAGACATATTTCCCCCAATTTCGTGCAGCCGCGCCGACTCCATTTGGACGCCGTCTCCTCGCGGTAGCAACGGCACTGTACGAAATCGACTCTTAACAATCAACCCCTTTTCTAAGAAATTCAAACGTTTGTTTGAGGACATGGAACGGTCCGAACGGTCGGAATCGGTTGTCTCTCGACGCCGTCAACCGCGTCAGGACTGGGTGCGGTCCGCGGGTGCGTCATCCGACCACGGTGCGATAGGCCCGGCGACGCAACTGGTGGACCCGGAGCGCCGCGGTCACTCCGCGTGAACGCTTGATCATTCCCCGCGGTCGGCCGGATGCGGGTCTCCCTGCCCATCCGAGGGCTATCAACGCCCAGTCCGACAGAGCTCGGCTCCGTCGGTTGTCGGTGACTCAGATGTCGGAGATCGAGGGCACCGGTTGTGGGGGCCTGGCCGGCACGGCCGGGTCCACCGGCAGCGTGGTCTCCCAGCGGCCGCCCCCCACCGACGTCACACTCCCCCGGCGCCGCTTGAGGTAAGCCAGCGTGGCGCTGATCAGAGCCACATCGTCGTTGGACCGGCCGCGACTGCGAAGTACGGCTTCGATCTCCACCAGGTGGAGGGGGCCTGAAGCTTCGGCGAGGGCCTGCTGCACGGCCTGGACACGAGAGAGCTCGGTCCATGACGACCCCTCCTGGCACACGGTCCCAGGGACCGGTGGCGCCTTCACGCCCTCCCTCTCGGCCATCGTCTCGAGGGCAGACCGCTCCCTCACCAGGTCGGCGAGCAGGCGCCTCGCGGTCGAGATCTGCTGGTTGAGCGAGGTGATCCCGGCCTCTGCACTCACGATCTCGGCATCGTGTCGACGAATGAGGTCGACGATCGGGTCGGGGTGGTCCGGATCGGGGTCGGGACGGTCCGACATGGAATCGAGAAGATCCGCTATGGGGTCGAGAAGATCCGACATGCCCTCAAGGTAGCGAACTTTTCCCGCCATCCCAAGTGGGTTTTCGAATCGTCACGAACAGTCGCCAAAGAGCCACAAATGGGCGCACCATATATTTGCCCAATAAACCTTCATAAACTGTGTGGACGTTGGTCTGGATAGCCATCTAAAGAAATCTTTGGTACAAAGAGACAAACTCCTGATCGACTGATCTTTTTATATTGCACAGAGCCGTCGGGACTTGGAACGGCCAGGGGCAATCCGAGCCGGATCGACGATCCGGAGGAACCGGAAAGCGGAACCCGGCGCTCGTCACCACTGCCCGCTCCGGTAGGGCGACGGGCCGAGGTTGCGGAACATCCGACGACCGGGGGGGTCGACACCCGTTGCGGAATAGCTCCGACGCTCCTAATGTCGGGCGGCCACCAGGTCTCCGATCCTCGGGGCCGGGACAGCGGACTCCCGGAGGCGGAGTGATGACCTCGACTCGCCCGACACCTATCGATCCCTACCCCGGTGCTGGCCACAGTGACGCGCCGTCGGGCGCCGAGCGGGGCGAGGGCCATGGTCGTGGGACCCGGCCGCATCCGGCTCCCGGTGCCGCGACTCCCGCTGGCGGTGAGAGAGGCCGGGGTCGGCTGACGGTCGGACTGGCCGTGGTCGGCTGCCTGGTGGCCATGGCCCTACCGGTTCTGGGGCTGGGGGCTACCCCGGCCGGCGCCGCCACCGTCCAGCCCCCCCAGTGTCCACCCGAATGCGGGTTCGTGGCCGCCGGCGATCCGCTGCTGGTTCCGTATGTCACCGTCAATCCCGGACTGGGCTGGTTCGCCCTGCCGGCCGCGGACGTCCAGTCCTACGTGAGTTCGCTGCGCAACAATCTCACGCGGCTGGGAACGAAGAGCCCTCAGGTCAACGTGGCGGCAGCCCGGTGGCTCTGGATCAACCACAACTTCGGGCTGCTGGTCGTGGTGGTGTCGTCCCCCTCGCTGGAACAGTTGCACCTGGCTGACCCGTCCCGAAACGCCGGGGACCTCTGTGCGGCATCGCGGGGGGCGCCCCGGAGCGGGCTGATACCGATCGCCGGCGTCCCGCATTCCGTGTCCGGGCTGTGCGCCTTCCCGTCGCACTCCCTGAACAAGGGGGCCACCGTCGTGGCCTTCAACCGGGGCGATGTGGCCGTACTGATCCAGATCACCTCCAGGACGGGCCAACCGATCGATCCCCGGACGACCGCCACCGTCGCCCGCCAGCAGTATTCGGCCATCCCGTCTGGGGGCGTCCTGGTCTCGCAGGGACCGGACATCGAGCTCCTGGTTCTCTGGCTCATCCTCATCGCGGTGCTGGTGGCCTGCCTGGTGGCCACGGCCCGGAGGAGAGGGAGCTGGCGGGGTCCACTCGACGCCGTGGCCGAGGCGTTCCGTCGGCGCTACGTGGCCCTGGCCGTCTCACTGGTGGCCGTGGTGGGGGCCATGGCCTTCTCCATGGTCGACTCGTCGCTCCTGCACGGGAGCGGGCAGTGGTACGCGTCCTCGTTCAACGACTTCTGGCGGAACTGGACCGACGGGGCCTTCGTGACCTACGCCGGGGGCTTCGGCCACCTCTACCTCCTGGACCGGACGCTCGAGACCGCGCCGGCCTGGCAGGTGCTGATCTCCCCCGTCGCCCGGCTGGGTTTCCACCTCCCGTTCCCCGATCCGAACCCGGTGCTGTACCCGAAGGCCTACTGGCTGGCCGGACCGCTCTTCCTGGCCGTGATGGCCCTGCCCATCTGTGCCGCCGACCACTGGCTGGGGACCCTGGGCGTGACCGACCTCGGACGGCGGCTGGTCGTGCTGGGCTCGATGGCGGTCACCCTGCCGCCGATCGCCCTGTTCGGCCACTCCGAAGACCTGCTGGCACTGGGGGCCATGCTCTACGGGCTGGCGGCCGCCATGAACGGCCGACCCCGGGCGGCCGGCTGGTGGCTGGGTTTCGGCCTGGCCTTCCAGTTCTTCGCCTTCCTGGCGGTGCCGATCGCGCTCATGTTCATCAAACCGCGCCGCTGGTGGACGGCCATCGTGCCCATGGTCGTCGTGCCCTTGGGCTTTCTGATCGTGCCCCTGGCCTCCGAGCCGTCGGCCACGATCCGCCAGCTCCTCCACCAGAAGGTCTACGACGACGTGGGCTACATCAGCCCCACCTGGAACCTCGACCCCGGGGTGGCCAGCTTCATCCGGGTGGTGATCGCCGCGGCGGCCATCCCGGCCGCCCTGGTCCTCTTCCGCCGCCTGCCCCGGGATCCCCGGGCGAGGGCGAACCTGATCCTGTGGACCTTGGGCGTGCTCTTCGCCCTCCGGGTGGCCGAGCCCGAACTGGTGCCGTACTTTCTGGCTCCGACGCTGGCCCTGCTCCCGATCTGCGCCGCCCGTCGGACGTGGTGGAGGCTCATCGCCACCACTGGCCTGGCCCTGTGGCTGAACTGGTGGGTCCACGTGGCCGTACAGGCACGATGGTCGCTGTGGCTGATCCTGATCGCGCAGCTGGCGGTACTCGGTTGGCTGGCCTGGCCCCAGGGCCCCCTCCAACCGGAATGGCGGCCACCGACAGAGCCGCCGGATGCCCGGTCCGAGCTCAGTCGGGACGATGACCTGGCCGTGGCCGGCAAATGACCCTCATCGGGGCCCCGAAGCCCCGATGATGTGAGGAGCCAATGACCACTTCGATCCGACATGGTCATCCCCGGTGACCGGGGCCGACCGGCACTGCGTCAGGATCTGAACAGCGCTTCGAGCGCCCCTGTGTCGGTCAGCACGCGGCTGTCCACGAAAGCGCCGTTGAACACGGCGGCCGGGGTGCCCTGGGGATCCTCCCGTTGGAACTGCGCCTCGACGCTCCGTGCCCACGGCTCATACCGTCCGGTCCGGATGCCGTCGATGTAGTCCTGATCGGCGAGACCCACCCCCTGACCCAGCGCCAACAGATCCTCATGGGTGAAGCCGCCAGATCCCTCATCGGGCTGGGATGCGAAGAGCCCGCTCCGCAGTTCGTCGAACCGGTTCGCCTCCGCGGCCAACGCCAGCGCACTGTTCGCCCTGACGGATTCGACACCGAGGAAGCACCGCATCCTGTACTCGACGGCCACCTCACCCCGCTCCCGGGCGGCTCGAATCAGGTCTCCCGACGTCTCCTCGAACCGGCGGCAGTAGGGACACTGCGGATCCTCGAACAGCACCAGTCGTCTCGGGGCATCCCCGACGCCGAGCAGTACACCCCCATCGGGCGTGTGGGCCCGTGGTGACGGGATCGACTGGCTGGGTGCCACCCGATCAGTTCTACCAGGCCGCTCGGAGGGCCCGTTCGGGTCCCGACGCGGTGACGGCCGGCTCAGCTTCCCAGGTGATGGTGGGACACGAGCTCGATCCAGGTGACGCTGGACGGCGGGCCGGAGATGCCGCCCGAGACCAGCGCCTGGCCCAGACGCTGGTCCATGAAGCGGGCCTGGTGCTCCGGTGTGTCCCACACCTCGATCACGACGAGGTGCCCTGCGTCGTTGAGACCGGCGGAGTGGGCCACCAGCCCGTCGGGCCAGTCACCCTCGCCGGACGCCGGGTCGAGCCCGAGCACCTTGTTCACCGCGTCGTACTCCTCGATCGTGACGCCCTCGAACTCCAGGATCAGTTCAGCCGGCACGTTGGTCCGCCCTTCGTCTCGTAGGTGTGGGAATGCCCGACCAGCATTTCAGATGGGCTTGGGCCGCGCTACACCGATTGCAGCTCCTGCCCTCCTCCCCTACCATCGCCCCACCGCAGACCCCTTACCATCGGTGGGTCTCCGTGCTCTAGCCTGGCCGGGCCGACCGGAACCGCACGGTCGCCGCTTCGCCGGGCACGACGACGATGTCCGACGCTTCTGAGAGGAACCAGCAATGAGCACAATGGTCCTGGCCGAGGAACGTGAGGCCGTGGCCGGCGCAAGTCGACACCTGGCCGAAGAGGGACTGGTCATCGGCACGGCGGGCAACATCTCCGCCCGTAAGGGAGACCTCGTCGCCGTGACGCCCACCGGGGCGGATCTGGGCACGGTCACCGCCGAGATGATCACGGTCATCAACCTCGACGGCGAGATCGTCGACGGTGACCTGGCCCCCACGTCCGAGGTGCCGCTGCACACCGGCATCTACGCAGCCACCAACGCCCTGGCCATCACGCATGCCCACGCCATGGCATCCACGGCCCTCTCCTGCACGCACGACGAACTGCCGCCGCTCCACTACAGCTGCCTGTCGTTGGGCGGGGCCCCGCGCACGGCCCCCTATGCCACGTTCGGGTCTCAGGAGCTGGCCGACAACGTCATCACCGCCCTCAAGGGTCGGAACGCGGCCATGATGCAGAACCACGGCTCCATCGCCTATGGGAGCAAGATGGACGAGGCGGTCGAACGTCTCGAGCTCCTCGAGTGGCTGGCCGAGCTGTACTGGCGCTCCGCCTCACTGGGGACCCCACGTGTGCTGACGGACAAGGACTTCGAGGCCATCATCGTCTCGGCCATGGAGCGGGGCTACGGAGCGCTCAAGAAGGTCGAAAAGGGGTAACGCCCCAGGTCACCAGGGTCCCGGCCACACAATTGGCCTGGACCGTCGTCGAGAACGGTACCGGTGGGGCGGCCCCGGGAGGGCCGTCGCTCAAGTTTCCGGGCGGGGGGTGCCGATGGAATTGGCATGAGCAGTCGGCGGATGTCCACGAACACGACCGGATCGCCTCAGCGCGTCCCGGCACCGATGGCCGTGCTGACCTCGGTACTGGACGGGTTCTGGCACGAGTACTCCCGCAATCGCGAGGCCGGGGTGTCGGACCGGGACGAGGCCGTGTGCCTGGCCCTGGCCAGGGTGCTTCCGCCCGAGCAGTACATGCCCGTCATGCAGATGTTGGCTGGAGCCAACGACCAGGAGTTCTCGGTCGACGCTCCCTTCGACGGGATCGAACTCCGCCAGCGGCTGATCCAGCACGGTGACAAGTTCTGGCTACGCGGCCGCCAGACCACCGGACGTAAGTCCCTTTCGAACGTCTGAGGCGGTCCCTCCGCCTCGGAAGGGTGGGGCTACACCAAGCCCTCGGGGTCTGAGTCGGCAACCCGCCCATCCGTGGTGCATACAGGGACTCGCCCACGAGAGGGTTGGGTCCGGAGCTCGGACGGCGGTTCCTCGCTCCATGACCCAACGGTGTCACCGTAACGGGTCATTCTGAGATGAAACTGAGAATCGGTGGTGGACGGCGTTCGTTGCCCCGGGCCTGGCCCAACCGCGATACTTGGAGACATGGGTTGCGACCGTTCTGACCGCGGCCCGTCCCCGGTCCCGGCGTGGCCAGGCGCTCACCAGCCGTCCGGCGGGGTGAGGGCATGAGCATGCTCCACGCCCACCGGTCCCGTCGCCCTGATGCCGACGACCGAACCGGGACAACCGGTCAGCGTCGCCCGACGGAGACGATGCGCCCGCCGTCAGAACCGCGATGACCGACGTACCGTCCGACCGAGGTCCGTCTCCCTCCCGTCCTCACCAACGTGGACAGGTCCCGCCCACATTGGAGGAATTGGCCGCCGAGTTGTCACAGCTCCAGCGTCGCGTCGACACCACGGAGGCCGTTCTCGAGTTGCAGGCGCTCAAGGCGAGGTACGGCGACCTGGTGGACCAGAGATTCTCTCGGGGCCGGGTCGTCGACCCCGGACAGCTGCGCCATATCAGCGACGACATCGCCGCACTGTTCGCCGAGGACGGGGTGTGGGACGGTGGCCCCGGTCTGGGACGGCACATCGGCCGGACCGCTATCGCCGACCAGCTGCGCCGACCCACGCTGACCTTCTCGAGGCACCTCTTCGTGAAGCCGCGCATCGAGGTGGACGGTGATCGGGCCCGGGGACGTTGGGACCTCCTGTGCCCGTGCGTCCGGGCGGACGGGACGTCGTGGTGGATGTGCGGTGTAGAGGACGACGAGTACACCCGCATCGACGGGTCCTGGCTGCACCAGTCGATGACGATGACGGCCGTGTTCATGGTGCCGGTGTCCGAAGGCTGGACGAAGATCCTGGCGTAGGGGGGCCGGGCGGTCGGCGGGGCCCCGACCGCCCGGCGGCGGCGGCACTACGATGCTCGGTCGAACCGGGACGCGGGACCCGGGGTGACCACGAACAGGGGGCAGCATGTCCACGCCACGGCGAGACGATCGACCACGGTGACCGACGAGAAGGAGTTGACAGCCCTCGACATCGCCCGCAAGGCCTCACTGGTGCCGATCGCCTCGGTGGCCCGCGACATGGGCATCGCCGGTGAACTGCTCCAGCCCTACGGCGAGTACGTGGCCAAGCTCAAACTCGACGCCGTCGAGGCCCTGGCCGACCGCCCGAAGGCGCGCTACGTGGTGGTGACGGCAGTGACGCCCACGCCACTCGGTGAGGGCAAGACCACCACCACACTCGGCCTGGCCCAGGGGATGCACCACGTGGGCCGACGCGCCACCGCCGCCATCCGCCAGTCATCCATGGGCCCGACCTTCGGGATCAAGGGTGGCGCCGCCGGCGGCGGTTACAGCCAGGCTGCCCCCTTCGAGGCCCTCAACCTCCACCTGACCGGCGACATGCATGCGGTGACCTCGGCCCACAACACCCTGTCGGCCATGCTGGACAACCATCTCTACCAGGGCAACGAACTCGCCCTCGACCCCGCCAGCATCACCTGGCGCCGGGTGCTGGACGTGAACGACCGGGTCCTCCGGAACATCGTGGTGGGCCTGGGCACCCGCCAGGACGGCGTGCCCCGCCAGTCCGGGTTCGACATCACCGCGGCCAGTGAGGTCATGGCCATCCTGGCCCTGTCCACCTCACTCCGGGACATGCGGAGCCGGCTCGGACGCATCGTGGTCGGTTTCACGTCAGGCGGCTCGCCCGTCACGGCCGAGCAGCTCCGCGGAGCCGGCGCCATGACCGTCATCATGCGGGACGCCATCCAGCCCAATCTGTTGCAGACGCTCGAGAACACCCCGGTCCTCGTCCACGCCGGCCCGTTCGGCAACATCGCCCATGGGAACTCTTCGGTGATCGCCGACCTCATCGGCATCCACACCGGCGACTACCTGATCACCGAGGCCGGGTTCGGGGCCGATATGGGGGCGGAGCGGTTCTTCAACATCAAGTGCCGGGTGTCGGGGTTGGTGCCGGATGCCGCGGTCATCGTCACCACGGTGCGGGCCCTCAAGGCGCACTCGGGGGTGCACCGGATCGTGGCCGGACGATCCCTTCCTCCCGCCCTGGCCGAGGAGCGCCCCGACGAGGTCCGCGCAGGGGGTGCCAACCTGCGCAAGCAGATCGAGAACGTGCTCCTGCACGGGGTGACCCCGGTGGTCGCCATCAACGCCTTCCCCGGTGACTTCGACTCCGAGTACGAGGCCATCCACGAGATCGCCGCCTCCCTGGGCGTACGGTCGGCCGTCTCCACCCACTTCCGCGACGGAGGGGCCGGGGCCGCCGGCCTGGCCGAAGCCGTGGTGGCCGCGGCCGAGGAGCCCAACCAGTTCCGGTTCCTCTACCCGGCCGACGCCCCCCTGCGCGACAAGATCGAGACCATCGCCACCCGGGTCTACGGCGCCGACGGCATCGACATCCAGCCCGAGGCGGCCCGCAGCCTCGACCTGTTCGAGACCAACGGGTTCGGCAACCTCCCCATCTGCATCGCCAAGACCCATCTGTCCATCTCCTCGGATCCCACACTGGTCGGGGCTCCGGTCGGCTGGAGGCTGCCGGTCCGCGAGGTCAGGGCATCGGCCGGAGCCGGCTTCATCTATGCCATCTGCGGCGACATGCGGACCATGCCCGGGCTGGGACGTCATCCGGCTGCCGAACAGATCGACATCGACGACAACGGCGACGTGATCGGTCTCTACTGACCGGTCTCTGTCTCTACTGACCGGTCTCTACTGACCGGTCTCTACTGACCGGTCTCTACTGACCGGTCTCTACTGACCGGTCTCTACTGAGTCTCTCTGCTGCTCGGGTTCGACGGGAGGACGGCGCCTCCACCGCGGGTCGACTGTGCCGCTCATCGCCTATTCGTCCGGGTGGCCGGACCGGCCGGGCTACTGGCGGTAACCCTCCACGGTGCCCTCGGGACGCATGGCCGCCTCGTCAGGACTCCGTCGGGCGTCACGCAGGGCCCGCCGCTGGCGGAGCAGGTCCCACATGCGGTCCAGGGTGACCTCGATGGACTTCAGGCGCTCCGCCTCCTCGGTGGAGAGACCCTCACCGACGTGCTGCTCCTCGAGGCGGTGCTCCTCGTCGGCGAGGCTCCCGATCTGGGCGATGATCTCGTGGTCGTCCACTGGGGCTCCTTTGGTCCGCGGGCCCTCCGGCCCTACCTCCCGTCACCTTAGATTGATGGCCGGGTGGCCGGCCCGGCCCCGTTCGGCCTCCCTATCGCGGGGCTCGGGGGAGGCCGAGCCCGATCATGGCGATGATGTCCCGCTGGACCTCGTTGGTCCCTCCGCCGAAGGTGAAGATGGTCTGGCTGCGGGAGTTCCGCTCGAGCCGGCCCCGGAGCACCGCCCCCGGTGAGCCCTCGGGGAGATAGCCGGCCTGGCCCACGATTTCGAGCAGGAGCCGGTAGGCCTCGAGCGCGAACTCCGTGCCGAACACCTTGGTGGCCGAGGCGTCGGCCGGATTGAGCCCCTGGCCCGACGCCCAGGCCACCTTCCAGTTGAGCAGCTTGAGGTACTCGGCCCGGGCTTCGAGACGGGCCAGGTGGACCTGCACCCACTGCTGGTCGACGAGCCGGCTCCCGTCGGGCCGCCGCTCCTGGCATGCCCACGCCCGGACGTCAGCGATGCTGCGCAGGATGCCCGATACCGGGCAGATGGCCACCCGTTCGTGGTTGAGCTGGTTGGTGATGAGCTTCCACCCCTGGTTCTCGTGCCCGACCAGGTTGGCGGCGGGGACACGGACACCGTCGTAGAAGGTGGCGCTGGTGAACTCCCCCGCCACCGTCCGTAGCGGTGTCCAGTGGAACCCGGGCGCGTCGGTGGGCACGATGAGGACCGACAGACCCTTGTGCTTGGGAGCGTCCGGGTCGGTCCGCACCGCCAGCCAGATGTAGTCGGCGTACTGGATGGCGCTGGTGTACAGCTTCTCGCCGGTGATGACGTACTCGTCACCGTCGCGGACGGCCCGGGTCCGTAGGGAGGCCAGATCGGTTCCGGCCGTGGGCTCGGTGTAACCGATCGAGAAATGGATCTGGCCACGGAGGATGCCGGGGAGGAAGCGCTCTTTCTGCTCCTCGGTGCCGAGGCTCATGAGCGTCGGCCCCACGCTGTTGAGCGTGAGCAGCGGGAGCGGCACCCCGGCCCAGTGGGACTCCTCGACGAAGATCATCTGGTCGATAGGTCCCCGTCCCTGGCCTCCGAACTCGGACGGCCATCCCAGTCCCAGCCAACCGTCCTGGCCCATCCGTCGGATGGAACGGGTGTAGGAGGACTCGGGATCGAGGGCCGCTTCGTCGGCCAGTCCACCGAAGTACTCCCGCAACTCCCCCTGCAGCGCCTGCTGCTCTCCTGTCAGCGCCAGATGCATCGTCGACCTCCCGGTTCCGCCCGCACCATAACAACCGGGCATGGGGGGTAAACGGAGCGGCCCGGCCCGCACCGGGGCCCGACCGGCGGCGAACGGCCCATCCCTTCGGTGCCCTACCCTGAGTCGATGGACGACCCGGAGCCGGTCCTCGACGTCGTGGTCTTCGGCGCCACCGGTTCGATCGGACGGGCCATCGTCGCCGAGCTGGTGGCTCGCGGCCACCGGGTGAGCTGTATCACCCGCACCCGGACGGGAGGGGACCAGTTACCGGACGGACTCGCCCTCGCCAGCGGCGACGCCACCAATGCCCAGGACGTGGCCCGTTCGGTCCGGGGCCACGACGCCGCCATCTCGGCCATCGGACCCAAGCGAGGCTCGGACCAACCCCAACCCTTCGTGGCCGCGGCCCACGGTCTGGTGGCGGGGCTCCGCCGGGCCGGCCTGCGCCGTCTGCTGGTGGTGGGGGGAGCCGGAAGCCTCGAGGTGGCCCCCGGGGTGCAGGCGGTGGACGCCCCGGATTTTCCTGCCGCCTACAGACCCAACGCGCTGGCTCAGCGCCAGGCCCTCGAGTTCTACCGCACCGTGGACGATCTCGACTGGACCTACGTGTCTCCGGCGGCCGAGATCGGGCCGGGGGAACACGTGGGCGACTATCAGCTCGGCCACAGCCACATGCTCTACGACGAGCGTGGGATCAGCCGGATCGGTTACGCCGATTTCGCCGACGGGGTGGTGGACTGTCTCGAACAGGGCACCCACCTCCGGGAACGCATCACCTTGGCCGACTGAGCGGGAGGCTATGCCGTGGGCCCGGTCGGTTGCGGTACCGTCACAGGCCATGAGCGAGCCAACCGCAACGACACCACCGGCCCCCACGCCACCCGATCAGCTCTTCACGGTGGCCGGGAAGACGGTCGTGGTGACCGGTGGGACGCGCGGTATCGGCCGGATGATCGCGGCCGGCTTCGTCGGTGCCGGGGCCACGGTGCTGGTGGCGTCGCGCAAGGCCGAGGCGGTGGAGACCGCCGTGGTCGAGCTGTCCGCCTACGGAACCTGCTCGGGGCTGGTGGCCGACCTGGCCACCGAGGAGGGGTGCCGGCGCTTCGCCGACGAGGTGGGTCGGATCCACCCGGCCGTCGACGTGCTGGTCAACAACGCCGGAGCCACGTGGGGCGCGCCCCTGGCCGAACACGACGCCGCCACCTGGGACCGGGTCATCGGTCTCAACGTGGAGGGTGTGTTCCACACCACCAAGTTCTTCGTTCCCCTGCTCGAGGCGGCGGCCGGGCCGGACCGTCCGGCCCGGGTCATCAACGTGGGGTCGATCGACGGGATCCATGTGCCGGTGCTCGAGTCCTACTCCTACTCGGCGTCGAAGGCCGCCGTGCACCAGCTGACCCGGCACCTGGCCAAGCGCCTGGCCCCGACCATCACCGTCAACGCGGTGGCGCCCGGCCCGTTCGAGTCGAAGATGATGGCGGCCACGCTGGAGGCCTTCGGCGACCAGATCGCCGAGAGCGCCCCGATGAAGAGGATCGGGCGACCCGACGACATGGCCGGGGTGGCCATCTACCTGGCCTCACCGGCGGGGTCGTACGTGACCGGCGCCATCATTCCTGTCGACGGCGGTATCGCCACCACGGCCTGACTTCGACCACGACCGCTCCGGCGCCCCCGGTCCGGGTCGTCAGGCGAACTCGGGGATGTCGGGGAGCCGGCGGGCCACCAGGGAATCCACCCGGGTCTCCAGCAGCTTCGGATAGGAGTCGTGGGTCAGGATCAGGAACTGCTCGGCCCGGATGGCGTTGATGACGATCCGGGCCACCTCGGCCGGGTCCATGCCGTCGGCGACGGCGGAGGCCAGGTAGTCCGAGACGAACTTCTGGTCCTCGGTGAACTCGGTGGCCAGTCGGGCCGGCCGGTGTCGGTCGGAGTCGACGATGTTCGTGGAGATCATCCCCGGGCACAGCACCGACGCCTTGAGCGAGGAGCCCGCCGCGACCAGGTCGTTGGCCAGCGACTCGGTGGCGGCGAAGGCCGCGAACTTGGAGATGGCGTAGGGCGCCTCGAACGGCGCGCCGAACAGACCGGCCACCGAGGACGTGTTGACGATATGGCCCTCGGTCCCCTGGGCCATCATGCGGGGCACGAAGGCCCGGATCCCGTGCAGGATGCCCCACAGGTTGGCGCCGAGCACGAACTCGAAGTCGGCCAGTGGACGGTCCCAGATGAACCCGCCGACGAACACGCCGGCGTTGTTGCACACCAGGTGGACCTGGTCCCACCGGTCGAACACCGCGTCGGCCAGGGCGTCCACCGCGGCGGCGCTGCTCACATCGCACACCTGGGTCATGAGGTCGGCCGACGGGAAGCTGTCCCGGATCGACGCCTCGCTCTCGGCCAGGGCCGCAGGGTCGAGGTCGGCCAGGGCCACCTGCATGCCTTCGCCGGCAAAGGCCCGGGCCAGGGCCCGGCCGATCCCGCTTCCTGCGCCGGTGACCACGGCGGTCCTTCCTCGAAACTCCTGCATGGCGACGCTCCTGTTCTGCGCGGTTGGGGCTGGGATCGGTGCGATGTCCTCGTCCGGATCGTCCGTGACCGGTAGCCGGCGGTCAGGCCGACCGGGTGCCTGTCGACGTGGCCTCGGCCGGCCTCTGGTGCCCGGCCAGGAACCGGCCGGTGGCGGTGAGGCTCAGGGCCGACTCCGGAATCACCTCGGCCGGAAAGGCCTGGAACACGTGGATCATCTCCGGCCACACCGTGAGGGTGACGGGACCTCCGGCGTCGCGGATCCGGTCGGCCAGACCGGTGGCGTCGTCAAGGAGCACCTCCCGCTCGCCCACCTCGATAAGCACCGGCGGCAACCCGCCCAGGTCCTCGGCGAACAGGGGCGATGCCAGCTCGTTGTGGGCATCCTCGCCTCCGAGGTAGGCGCCGGCCATCTCGTCGAGGCCGGCCGCCGTCACCATGGGGTCGGCATCGGCCTTCGACCGGTACGACGGAGAGGACTGGGTAAGGTCGACCCAGGGAGAGAGACAGGCCGCCGCGGCCGGAAGGTCGACCCCGGACCGACGCAGGGCCAGCAGCGTGGCCGCGGTCAGCCCGCCACCGGCCGAGTCGCCGGCGATGGCGATGCGGGAGGCCGGGATGCCCTGGGCCAGCAGGTGGCGGTAGGCGGCGGCGGCATCGTCGAGGGCGGCCGGGAACGGATGCTCGGGTGCCAGCCGGTAGTCGAGCACCACCACCGCGCTCTCGGCGGCGAGGGCCAGCCGGCTGGCCAGGCCACGGTGCGTGTCCATCGATCCGATGCAGTAGCCACCGCCGTGGAGGTAGAGGATCACCGATTCCGGGCGCCCGCCCTCGGGCCAGAGCCACTCGGCCGGGCGTCCGCCCAAGGTCGCCGGCTCGACACGGACACCCGATTCCGGCGGGGAGTGCTCGGCGCTGGCGGCCATGACGGCCCGCTGTTCGGTGATGGTCCCGGTGCTGAATCCGGAGTCGGCGAGGAAGGCGATGATGGAATCGACACCGCTATGGCTCACGGTCGGCTCACTCCTCTGATCAGGGGGACCGGTGAGTTGGGCCGGTCTCGGGACGCGGACCGGGGCCCGCCACCTCCACGTTAGCCAGGGCCATGGCCTAGAGTTTCGCAGCCCTCCGGGTCCGGGGTGTCGGGGGGACCAGTCCGACCGAGCCAGGCCCGCCGTCGACCGGGAGAGATGAGGTCCCCATGGCCACCACCGGGTCCACCGGCTGTACCGTGATCACCGACGACGACCAGGCCATCGCCGCGGCCCTCGAGGACGTGAGCGTCCCCACCCTCATGATGTCGCTGGTCCATATGACCGGGGATCCGGCCGTCCTCCGGGGTGCTGTCCGGCCGGCCGGCATCTACCTCAACGAGGTCCAGGGGTTCATGAGCCCCGAGGACCAGGCTGCCATCCGGGCCCGGGCCGTCGAGGTGATCGGTGCCTACCGCGACGGCGGCTGTGTCCTCCCCCCGCCCCCGTCGGCCGAGGTCGTCCACGAGATGATGAATGTGCTGGTGGCCGGCGAGGTGCCCGACGAGTACGTGCCCATGATGCTCGAGGAGCTCGAGCTCGACGGCATCGACGCCCGTGACCTGCACTGGGCCGACCGTCTGGCCGGCCCGGATCGCGACGGGTTCCACGTGGTCGTCATCGGGGCCGGCATGTCGGGCCTGCTGGCCGCCATCCGCCTGGGCCAGGCCGGCATCCCGTTCACGGTCGTCGAGAAGAACGCCGGACCCGGGGGCACATGGTGGGAGAACCGCTACCCGGGCTGCCGGGTCGACGTCGGCAACCATTTCTACTGCTACTCGTTCGCCCCGAACCTCGAATGGTCGGAGTTCTTCGCCCGCCAACCTGAGCTGCAGGCCTACTTCGAGCGGTGCATGCACGACTTCGGGGTGGCCGACCACGTCGAGTTCGACACCGAGGTCATCCGGGCCCGGTGGGACGAAGGCCGGTCGCGATGGGAGGTGGAGGTCCGGGACGGCGACGGCTCGGTCCGGACCCTCGAGGCCAATGCCGTGATCAGTGCGGTGGGCCAACTCAACCGGCCCAGCGTGCCGGACATCCCCGGACGTGACTCGTTCGAGGGAGTGGCCATGCACTCGGCCGAGTGGGTGGAAGGGACCGATCTGTCCGGCCGGCGGGTGGCGGTGGTGGGCACCGGCGCCAGTGCGTTCCAGATCGTGCCCACCGTGGTCGACGACGCGGCCCGGCTCACCGTGTTCCAGCGCTCCGCGCCGTGGATGTTCCCCAACCCCCACTACCACGACCGGGTGGGGCCCGGGGCCCGGTGGGCCTTCGAGCACCTCCCCTACTACGGCCGCTGGTACCGGTTCCTGTTGTTCTGGCCCGCCTGCGACGGTGGGATCCCGGCCATGCGTGTGGATCCCGACTGGCCCGATCAGAGCTGTTCGGTGAGTGCCGTCAACGACGCGGCCCGCCAGGTCTTCACCCAGTGGATGGCCGACCAGATCGGCGACGATCCGGAGCTGTTGGCCAAGGTGGTGCCGGACTACGTGTGCCTAGGCAAACGGACCCTCCAGGACAACGGGAGCTGGCTGAGCGCCCTGACCAGAAACCACGTCGACCTCGTCACCGACGCCATCGGCGAGATCACCCCGACGGGGATCGTCACCGAGGACGGCACGGAGTACCCCGTCGACATCATCGTGTACGCCACCGGCTTCCACGCCAACCGGTACCTGTGGCCCATGGAGATCGTCGGTCGGGGCGGTGTCCGGTTGGCCGACCAGTGGGGTGACCGGCCCACCGCCTACCTCGGCATCGCCGTCCCCAACTTCCCCAACCTCTTCTGTCTCTACGGACCCGGCACCAACCTGGCCCACGGCGGCAGCATCATCCTGCACTCCGAGTGCCAGGTCCGCTACACGATGGGATGCATCGGCGCCGCCATCGAGGCCGGCGGCGGGGCCATCGAGTGCCGCCAGGACGTCCATGACGAGTACAACGAACGGCTCCAGGCCGAACTCGACACCATGGTGTGGTCCCACCCGTCCATCCGCCACAGCTGGTACCGCAACGCCGAGGGCCGTATCTACATCCTCTCGCCGTGGCGGCTCGTCGACTACTGGCGGTGGACCAGACAGCCGGTGCTCGAGGAGTTCGTCCTCACGCCCGGCCCCTCGCATCGCCCCGGGACGGACTGACCACCCCGGGGACGTCCGATCCGGGGGCTGAAACCCGCCCGTGCGTGCCCGGGCGGCCCCGGTGTGCGACGGTGTCCCGATGACGACCATTCCCGGGGCCGAGGCCGATCCGGTGCCGGGCGGGAATCTCCGCTACCGGTCGGCGGCCGGACGGTGGGTCATCGGCGCCACCGTGCTCGGGTCGGGGATGGCCGCCATCGACGCCACCGTCATCGGCATCGCCCTGCCCACCATCGGGCGGGACTTCCATGCCTCGGTGGGAACGCTGCAGTGGGTGGTGACGGGGTACACGCTGACCCTGTCCTCCCTGCTGCTCCTGGGCGGCTCGCTGGGAGACCGGTACGGCCGGAAGCGGATCTTCATGATCGGTGTGGCGTGGTTCGCGTTGGCCTCGGCGGCCTGCGCCGTCTCGGGCGGGTCGACCCAGCTCATCGTGACCCGGCTCCTGCAGGGGGTGGGCGGGGCCCTCCTGACGCCGGGCAGCCTGGCCATCCTCGAGTCCTCCTTCGCCCGGAACGACCGCAGTGAGGCCATCGGTGCCTGGTCGGGGCTCGGGGGCGTGGCCACCGCGGCCGGACCGCTCCTCGGCGGGTACCTGATCGCGGCGGCGTCGTGGCGGTGGATCTTCCTCATCAACATCCCCATCGGGGTGGCGGTGCTGGTGGCGTCGGCCCGCCACGTGCCGGAATCGCACGACCCCGACGCCAGCGGACGCATCGACGTGGCCGGTGCCACCCTGGCCACCGCATCGTTGGCGGCCATCGCCTACGCCCTCATCGAAGGCCCGTCCGACGGATGGTCGTCTTCGACGGTGGTGGTGGGCCTGGCCGTGGGGTTAGGCGGTGCGGCCGCGTTCCTGATCGTCGAGGCCCGCTCGTCGGCGCCGATGTTGCCCCTGGGCCTGTTCCGCAGCCGGCAGTTCGCCGTGACCAACGGGGTGACCTTCGTGGTCTACGCGGCCCTGGGCGGTGTCCTGTTCCTCCTACCGGTGGTCCTCCAGGTCGTCGACGGCTACTCGCCGCTGGAGTCGGGTCTGTCCCTGCTCCCGATGACCGTGGTGATGCTGGCGTTCTCGGCCCGGTCCGGTCGTCTGGCCACCGTCATCGGGCCCCGACTCCAGATGAGCGTCGGCCCCGTCCTGGTCGGAGCGGGTTTGGCCATGTTGAGCCGGGCACCGGACAGCAGCTCGTACGTGGCCGGCGTCCTCCCGGCCGTGCTGGTCATCGCGGCCGGACTGGCCACCACCGTGGCCCCTCTCACGTCGACGGCGCTGAGCTCGGTGTCGGAGACCCGCTCTGGGTTGGCCAGTGCCGTCAACAACGATGTGGCCCGCCTGGGGAGCCTCATCGCCGTCGCCACCCTGCCCGCCCTGGGCGGCATCACCGGCCAGAGCTATCTCCATCCGGAGGCGTTGGCCCAGGGTTTCCGCCAGGCGGTGCTCATCGCCGGCTCGTGGTGCGCGGTCGGAGGCGTCGTGGCGGCGATCGGGATCCGGAACCCGCCCCGGCCGGCCGGGTCCTCCCCCACCGACCTGCTCCGACACTGCGCTCTCGATGCCACCCCGCTGCGGGAGGTGGGCTAACAGCTCGCCCCGAAACTGTCGTAGCGCCGACCGCGGCTGTGGGCCAGCGCCTGCCCGGCCTCCCACTGGAACGGGCTGATGCCGCCCGGCTCCCACGGCCCCACCGAACCCTGCTCGACGGCCCCGGGGGACTTCGGGACCACACCGAAATGCCGCCGCACCTCATCCACCCGGAGCGGGGCGTAGTCGAACCAGTCGATACGGAGGAAGTCGATGCTGCCGGTGCAGAGGGCCCCCCGGCGCATGGCGTCGGCCAACCGGGCGGCCACCCCGGACTGGGAGAGATGGCCTCGGTCCGATTCGAACAGACCCGCCGCCTTCGGGAGGTAGGCGGTCTCGAACAACGACACCACCATGGCCAGGAGGGAGAAGGCCCTCATGTCGTCGTTGGCCCGGGCGATGAAGGCGAACACCTCCAGCTCGGACTCGACGGTGGTTCCGTAGTCGGCGGTGACGTGGACCCAGTCGTGCTGGGCCAGGAACGGCGGGGCGGAGCCGGGTGTGCCGGGGTAGGCGAACCCTCGGGCCCGGTAGAAGTCGGCCACCTGACGACCCAGCGTCCCCTCGGGCAGCTCTTCGAGGGCGTGCCAGCGACCGGCCAGCTCCGCGTCGTCCTCCACCGCGTCCCACGCCCCGCTGAGGTGGGACGAAAGGTGCAGCGCCGCCTCGTCGTCCGGCTGCCACGTCGAGGTGTAGCCGTTCCGCTCGAAGTCCAGCGCGGCCAGGCCCAGGCTGCCGGTGGCGAACTCGTGGGCGACCGACAGCATGCCCTCGTCCACGCCGGCCTCGCGTGCGAACCGTTCGACCCGGTCCACGACATCGAGCGGGATGGGTTGGAGCACCAGCACATAGAGGATCACCATCTGCACGATGCGGGTGCGGAACCCGACGTTCCGACGGGACAGGACCTGGGCGAACTCCTCGGGCCGGATCGGCTCGGCCTCGAGGTCGGGTTGGAATCCGGTCATGGCCGACACCACCGCCTCGATCAGGAGACGTTGCAGTTCGGTGAGACCGCCGTCCGGTGCCACCACACCCAGGAGCCCCCGGCTCAGGGCCAGCACCTCGGGGGCGCCGGGGGGTTCGAGATTCTCGTCCGACGGGTCCGGGTAGGGCACGGGCACGGGCACGGGCACGACAGCGACGATATCCTCCGTCGCGGTCCCATACCCACCGGAAGGTCGATCGCCATGCCCTCCCCCGTCGTCAGATTCGGAGTCCTCGGGGCGGCCCGGATCACGCCGGCCGCGCTGCTCCGTCCGGCGGCCCTCGATCCCGAGGCCCGGGTGGAGGTGGTGGCCGCCCGTGACCGCCACCGGGCTGTGGCCTACGCCGCCCGGCACCGCATTCCGAGAGTGGTCGACAGCTACGAGGCGGTCGTGGCCGACCCGGCGGTCGATGCCGTCTACATCCCCTTGCCCAACAGCCTTCACGCCGAATGGACGATGGCGGCACTGGCGGCGGGCAAACACGTCCTGTGCGAGAAACCCTTCACGGCCAATGCCACCGAGGCCGGGGACGTGGCGACCGCGGCCGAGGAGGCCACCCGCCGATCCGGCCTGGTCGTGATGGAGGCCTTCCACTATCGCTACCACCCCTTGGCCCACCGCATGCGGGCCATCGTCGACAGCGGCGAGCTGGGTCGCACCCGTCACATCGAAGCCTGGCTCTGCGCCCCCATCCCCAACCGCTCCGACATCCGCTACCAGGCCGACCTGGCCGGCGGGGCCATGATGGACATGGGATCGTACGTGGTCCACTGGGCCCGCCTGCTCGGGCGCGAGGAACCCACCGTCGTGTCGGCCACGGCCAAGCTCCACACACCGGACATCGACCGGGCCATGGACGCCGAACTGTCATTTCCGGGCGGCCACACCGCCACCCTGCACTGCTCCATGTGGTCGCGCTCACTTCTCCACATCGAGGCCCGGGTCACCGGCGAGGACGGGACGATGCGGGTACTCAACCCCATCGCGCCCCAAGCCGTAAGCGTGCTGACGGTGCGGTCGGGTGGTCGGCGTCGGTTCGAGCTCGGCTCGCGCCGCACCACCTACGCCTACCAGCTCGACGCCTTCTGCGACGCCGTCCTCCGGGGAGGACCGGTCCTGACCCCACCGGCGGACGCCGTGGCCAACATGACCGTCATCGACGCCGTGTACCGTGCAGCCCACATGCACCCGCGGGGCGTGGACCCGCCAGGCAAGGAGCCGACCCCATGAGCACGTTCCCCTACGACGGCCGTTTTGCCGTACACCGGAAGCTCCCCGACCAGGGCACGCCCCGGGCCGAGATCCTCGACGCCTTGCGCACCATGGCCACCGAGGAGGACGCGGCATGGGAGTCGGGAAAGTGCTCGGGCACCATGTACTGCGGCGACCACGACCACTACGGGTTCCTGAACGAGGCGTTCGGACTGTTCGCCCACGTCAACGTGCTGCAACGGGACATCTGTCCGAGTGCAACCAAGTTCGAGGCCGAGATCATCACCATGACCCTGGACCTCCTCCACGCCGAGGCCGTCACCGACAGCGAGCCGGTGGGTCTGGTGTCCACCGGCGGGACCGGCAGCATCTGCCACGCCATGCTGGCCTACCGTGAGTACGCGGCCGAACACCTGGGCATCGACCGGCCCACGGTCATCAAACCCGAGACCGCCCATCCCGCCTTCGACAAGGCCTGCCACCTGTTCGGGATCAACCTCCGTGTGGCTCCGGTCGACCCCCGGACCACGCAGGTCGACACCGAGTGGGTGGACCGCCACATCGACGCCGACACCGTGGCCGTCATCGGATCGGCCTGCAACTACGGCTACGGCACCATCGACCCCATCGGCGACCTCTCCGATATCGCCCTCCGCCACGGCATCGGGCTGCATGTCGACAGCTGCCTGGGTGGCTTCATCCTGCCGTTCGGGCAGGAGTTGGGCTACGACGTCCCGATCTTCGACTACCGCCACCCCGGGGTCACCTCCATCTCGGCCGACACCCACAAGTACGGCTACGCCCTCAAGGGCACGTCGGTACTCACGTTCCGGGACAAGGCCATCCGCAACTCGCAGTACTTCTTCCTCACCGACTGGAGCGGCGGGAAGTACTGCTCCCCGGGCATGGAGGGATCGCGGTCTGGCGGGTTGATCGCGGCCACGTGGGCGGCCATGGTCCAGTTGGGACGGGAGGGGTACCGGCACTATGCCCGGGCCATCTTCGAGACGGCTGCCACCATGCAGGCCTCGGTGCTGGCCCACCCCGAGCTCCGTATCCTCGGCCATCCGACGTTCCTGTTCAGCTTCACATCGGACGCCTTCGACATCTACCACGTGAACGACTTCATGCGGGAGCGAGGGTGGCGCTTCAACGGCCAGCAGTATCCCAATGCGCTCCACATGGCGGTGACCCGACCCCAGACCCAACCCGGTGTGGCCGACCAGTTCGCCGTCGACCTGGCTGACGCGGTGGTCTACGCCAACGAGCACGCTTCCGAGGCGCCCCGGTCGGGCGCGATCTACGGCGGAGTGGCCGGAGGCATGACCGACGAGGCCGACGGCTTCATCAAGATGGTCATGGAGGACATGCTCGACACCCAGCAGTCCATTCCCGCCGACGCCTGACTCGTCGGTCCCTCCGTGGCGGCCCCGCTCAGGTGCCCGTCAGGACCGGCCGCTCGTCCGGGAGTGACCCGGTCGGGAACGACCCGGCCGGGCCCGGTCGACCCAGCAGGAAGCCCTGGACCTCGTCGCAGCCCATGGCCCCTACGGCTCGCAACTCCGCCTCGGTCTCCACCCCCTCGGCCACCACCTGCAGGCCCAGCTTGTGGGCCAGGTCCACCACGGTGGCGATGACGGTGGGATCCTGGCCGGAGCCGCCGAGGCCGGATACGAAGCTGCGGTCCACCTTGATCCGGTCGATGGGCAGTCCCTTCAGGTACAGCAGGGACGAGTACCCGGTCCCGAAGTCGTCGAGGGCGATGTGGACACCCAGGTCCCTGATGCGTTGCATGACCGGCTCGATGCGCGCCATCTCCGCCACGAGGGCCGTCTCGGTGATCTCCAGCACCAGGCAACCAGGATCGAGGTCGGCCCGCGTCAGAGCCTGCTGCACCTCGCCACTGAACGCCGGGTTCTGCAGCTGGCGGGTCGAGACGTTGACCGACAAGGTGAGATCGTGCTGGCCGGTCTCCTGCCACGTCCGGCACTGGCGTGTGGCCTCCTGCAGTACCCAGCGGCCGATCGGCACGATCTCGCGGCTGCGTTCGAGCAGGGGGATGAACTCGGCCGGAGGCACCGAACCCAGCTCGGGGTGGTACCAACGGAGGAGGGCCTCCATGCCAACGACGGCGCCGTGGATGGTGAACACCGGCTGGTAGTGGACGGAGAACTGCCCCCGCTCCTGGGCGGTCCTCAGCTCGTGGGCGAGCTGACTGTCCCTCTGCCTGTCCTCACCGATGACCGGGTTGTAGGCCTCGTAGCGGGCCGGGCCGCCCCGCTTGGCCTGGTACATGGCCGCGTCGGCCTGGGCCAGGCACTCTTCGGGATCGGAATCGGGCCCGACAGGGGCGATCCCGATGCTCACCGAGGTGTGGAGCTGCCGCTCGCCGACGGCGACCGGTTCCCTCATGGCCAGATGGATGCGCTCGGCCAGCGAGCGGGCTGCGGTGTCCGGGTCGGTGAGGTCAGCGGCCAGCACCACGAACTCGTCACCGCCCAGGCGGGCCACCGTGTCGCCGGCGCGGGCCAGTGCCTGCAGACGTGATGCCACCGTGATCAGGAGCCGGTCGCCGGCGGGGTGTCCGAAGCGGTCGTTGATGGCCTTGAAGTTGTCCAGATCGAGGTAGAGCACCACCGCACCGGTACCCCGTCGCTCCAGCGAGTTCGTGGCCTGAAGCAGTCGGTCGGTGAGCAGGATCCGATTGGGCAGCCCGGTGAGTTGATCGTGGAGGGCCTGCTGGGCCAGTCGGGTCTGCTCTTCCCTCAGCCGGTGCTGAAGGGACCGTCGCGTGTCGTCGAACTGCCGGATGAGCCGAGCCAGACTGCCGTCGCAGCTGAACCGCACCACATTGGTGGCCAGTGTCAGCAGGTGCTGGCTGGTCCCGATGCGGTAACCCTCCTCCCGTAGCACGGCGATGGTGATGTCCCGCCAGGCGAAGTAGGCCTTGGCCACACTGGCCAGGTCGACATCCTCGAGGATGGCCTGCTCGCCCTGCCGGGACAGGCGGGCCACGGCCTCGTCGGACGCCGCTTCGTCCGTGCTCAGCCAGCGGGCGATGAGCTCGGTGCCCAGGCGGGCCCGGGCGTAGGCGTTCCCCTTCAGGTCCACGGCGAACTGCTCGTCCACCATCTGGCCCACTTCGTCGGCCCGCTCCAAAAGAGCACGGCCCAGCGCCCGCCGTTCGTCACTCATGGCCGGTGGTCCGGGTCGGCCGGCCCGATGGACCCCGGCATGGGTCGGGGCGCGCCGGTTCGACCGCCACCGTCCCGGCATGGATGCCCCGTTCCATGCCCGAAGTCATCGGCACCCCACTCGTGCGACTTGACGCTCGTTTCTCGGCGTCGGGGCAGCACCCGACCCGGGTGCCGGCCGGCCATCGCCCCGCCTTCCCCGCCGCTGCCCCACCGATGGCGGGTTCACACCGTGACGCCCTCTCACCATCGACGTCTTATTTACCTTGACCTTTAGGGTGAGAGTTGAGGGTTAGGTTTAGGGTTTCGGTTGGGGTTTTCGTTGGGGTTTTCGCGGCAACCCCGCCGGTTCGTGGGGACGTGCCTCGACCCCGATCGGTCGACACTGGCTAGCCTGCACCGATGATCCGAGAGGCCACCGTGGACGACGTCGACGCCCTTGTGGAGCTGGTGCACGACCTGGCCCGCTACGAGCGGTCCGCCGGCTCGGTGAGAATGGACGCCGACCAGCTCCGGGCGGCATTGTTCGGCCCCGCCCCCACCGTCTTCGCCCACGTCGCCGAGGAGGACGGCGTGGTGGTCGGCATGGCCATCTGGTTCCTGACCTTCTCCACCTGGACCGGTCGCAACGGCATCCACCTCGAGGACCTCTTCGTGCGCCCCGAGGCCCGCTCCTCCGGGGTGGGCCGGGCCCTCCTGACCGAACTGGCCTCGATCGCCCGACGTTCGGGGTACGGACGGGTCGAATGGTCGGTGCTCGATTGGAACGAGCCCGCCATCGGCTTCTACCGGTCGCTCGGTGCCGAGCCCCTGGACGAATGGATCGGTTACCGGCTGTCGGGCCAGGCGCTCCTCGACCTGGCCGGCCCGGTCGACGGACGCGTCTAACCCCGCCCCGTTCGAACGCGGGTCGATGTTCGAACCCGGTCAGATGGTGAAAGCCAGATTGTCCCTCAGCCGCCGCGCCAGCTCCTCGTCACCGGAGAGACGCACCTGGCCCGATGGGCCCGAGTCCCGGTCGTCGCGACCGCCCGTCAGTCGCAGGAACAGCGATGCCGGCAGCTCGAGACCCACCGTCGGAGGTCCGTCCAGCGACTCGACGACGTCGGCCCGACCGTCCACTCGGATAAAGAAGGTGCGGGTGACCGGGCCGGTGAGATCGATCCGGACCCTCGAGCCGTCGGGCAGTGTCGCCCGTCGTCCCACGATGTAGCCGAGGCCCGTGGCCACTTCGTCAAGGCAGGTGTCGACGTCGCCCGCTTCGGCCCGCTCGGCCCGGCCCAGGGCGAATCGCATGTCCTGTTCGTGCATGAAGCAGTCGTAGTGACGGATCCTCATGAACCGCCCGTATGTCTCGTCGCGGCCGGCCGGCGTCCAGGATGGGGCATCGAAATCCCCCTGGGTCATGGCGTCGAGCTCGGCCAACCGGTCCCGGGTCACCCCGTTCCACCTCTTCGTCAACTCCGTCCCCGTCAACCCTCGCATCGACTCCACCCACACCTCGTTGGCCTCGGCCACAGGGTTCTTGAACGGTCCCCTGGCGGAGACATCGACGGTCGGAGGTTCCTGACCCGAGAGCATCATCTCGGTCCCGGTCATGTGGCTGAGGACGTCACGGACAGTCCAGCCGGGCAGGCATGTGGCTATGTCCCACTGGTCGTCAGCGATGCTTTCGGCCAGCTGACCGACGGCCTCGAACTGGCGACGCAACCCGCCTACGACCTCGTCCCGGTCGACGTGCGTAGGCATCGGGTACCACCGTAGCGGGCCGCCATCTCTCCGGCCGAGCGAATGAGGCTCAATCTGGGGCCGACGCGAGCCGATACAAAAAGTTCATGACGCTGACGCTCAACTGGGTGCGATGACACGGAATAGCTGGAAGTACATGACGATCGTAGGCATTGCTGCCGCCGGTGGATACTTCGCGCTCCCTTCGACCTCGGGCCGGGCCATCGCCTACCTGGCCGTCGGAGTCCTCTCGGTGATCTGCATCCTCGTCGGTGTCTCCCTCCATCGGCCGCCCGATCGTGCCAGCTGGTACCTCATGGCCACGGGACTGGCCTGCTTCATCCTGGGCAGCGGGGTGCACGACGCCTACAGCCTGGTGTTTCACGTGCCCGTGCCGTTCCCCTCGACCGCCGACGCCCTCTCCCTGGGCGGGTACCTGTTCGTCTTCGCCGGCATCGTGCGGCTGACCCGACGCCCCGGCCACACCGGCCAACGGGAGGACAATGCGGACGCGGCCATCATGGCCATGGGTGCGCTGGCCATCTCGTGGCACTTCTTGATGAGTGCCTACGCCCACGATCCCACCCTGGACGGTCTGGCCAAGGCGGTCACCCTGGCCTACCCGATCATGAACATCGCCCTGGTCTTCATCGTGTTCCGGGCCCTGGTGTTCACCCGATCCCCCCGGCCGTTCCACCGGCTGCTGGCCGCGGGCTTCGTGGTGGTCATCCTGGCCGGCTTCGGCACCGACCTGTTGGTCCTGCACGGTCGCTACACCCGGGGTGATCCGATGGATGCGCTCTTCCTGGTGGGCTTCCTCCTCGTCGGGGCGGCGGCACTCCACCCGTCCATGGGCGAGCCGATCCCCTTCCAGCCCCGGCCCCAGCCCAACATCTACCGTCGCGAGACCGACACCCGGCGACGCATCCCCATCGTGGCCTTCGCCGGCTTCGTGCCGCCCAGCATCCTCCTCGTGACCAGCTGCCTCGGGAACAGCACCGATGTGCCGTTCATGTCTGGCATCTGCGTGGCCGTCTTCGCCCTCATCTATCTGCGCATGATGTGGCTCATCGGCCAGATCACCGGGCAGACCACCGAGATCGAGGTCCACGCCCGGGCCCTCGAGACGTCGCTCCGTCAGCGTGAGGCCCTCGAGGCCGACCTGCGGCACCTGGCCTTCCACGACGAGCTCACCGGACTGGCCAACCGGGCCCTGCTCCACGACCGGGTGGAGAAGGCCCTGGCCGCCGGGACCCGTTCGGGCCGCACGGTGGCGTTGTGCTTCGGCGATCTCGACGGGTTCAAGACCGTCAACGACACCCTCGGTCACCACGTGGGCGACAGCGTCCTGGTCCGCGCCAGCCGCCTGCTCAGCTCCATCGTCCGACCCGGTGACACGGTTGCCCGCCTCGGGGGCGACGAGTTCGCCGTCCTCATGGTCGACGTGGAGCGACCTGAAGCCGCCGTGGACTTTGCCCACCGCGTGGTCAAGGTCCTCCAGGACGCACCCGATTTCGAGGGCAACCAGGTGGGACTGTCCATCAGCGTCGGCGTGGCCTACGGTGACCCGGGCAAGACCACCGAACAGCTCCTGAGCGAGGCCGACTCGGCCATGTACGAGGCCAAGGAGACCGGAAAGAACCGGGTCGAGGTGTTCCGCGCGTCCATGCGGTCACGCATGTTGGAACGGCTCGATCTGACCAACGGGTTCCGCTGGGCCCTCGGCCGCTCGGAGTTCTTCCTCGAGTACCAGCCCATCGTGTCCCTCTCCGATCAGAAGCTGCGCGGGTTCGAAGCTCTGGTCCGATGGAACCACCCCCACCTCGGCGAGGTCGAACCGCTCCGGTTCATCCCCATCGCCGAGGAGACCGGGTTCATCGTGCCGCTGGGCCGGTGGGTGCTGATGGAGGCATGCGAGCAACTGGCGGCCTGGAATCAGGAGTCGGACGAGGAGTTCACCCTCTCGGTGAACCTGTCACGACGCCAGTTGATATCAGCCCATCTCACCGACGAGGTCCGGGCCGCCCTGTCGATGAGCGGCGTGGATCCCCGCCACCTCATGCTCGAGGTCACCGAGAGCGTCCTGATGGAGGACCCGGACCGTGCCGCCCTGGCCCTGGCCGAGCTCCGGTCGCTGGGCATCCGCATCGCCGTCGACGACTTCGGCACCGGCTACTCGTCTCTCTCCCATCTGCAGCGATTCCCTGTCGACGTGCTCAAGATCGACAAGTCCTTCATCGATCCCCTGGTCCACCACGACACGGGCAGCACCGCGCTGGTCAGGGCCATCATCGGGCTGGCCGGAAGCCTCGGACTCGAGGTCATTGCCGAGGGCATCGAGCAACAGAGTCAACTCGACCGCCTGATCGAGCTGGGCTGCGTCCAGGGTCAGGGCTTTCTCATGGCCCGCCCTCTGGCCGGCCATGCCGCCGAGTCCTTCATCTCCGACAACGTCGGATCCGGCGTACTCCTCTGATCCCTCGGGGCGATCCCTCCCCTCTACACTCGGGTCGGGAACGATACCGGATCAGGGGATCGCTGGGATGACGACGTACCGACCGTGACGGCACAGACCGAGTACACCGAGGCCGAGCTCCTGGCCGATCACCAGATCGCCGAGCCACTGATCATCGACGGCACCCGGTGTCACGGCGGCTTCGACCACGAGGGTCACTACGTCTCGCCGCGGACCAGGTACCGGTGGCCGGCCATCGACGCCTGGGAGGACCAACGGCGCGCCCAGTTCTCGACCCCGATCCTCGACGTCCCGCTCGACACCTGGCCGGAGAACTTCCCCAACGTGGAGCAGTCGAAGCTGCTGATCCGCGCCGGTGCACCCGAGCCCACCATCAGTGCCCTGACACGCATCGGCACGGTCGAGGGCTTCGGGGCCCTGCTGCGGCACCTGCCCATTCCCGACTTCCGGCGGAGCTTCGACGAGGACATCACCGGTACCGCCATCGACCACATCGACGGCGGGCTGTTCGAGGCCCACGCTCGTGACGAGTCCGGATTCGGCGGGCTGGCCGGTCACGACCGCATGTGGTTCGTGGCCCGCGACATCGCCTTCGAACACCCGGTCACCGAGGACCAGACGGCTCGGATGCTGGCCCGGATGGGCATCGACCCGCGGCCCAGGTCGGCGGATGAGTTGGCCCGATTGCGCCGGGCCGCCATGGAACAGCGGGTCCTGCCCGATGACATCGACTTCACCCTGGAGATGGTGGTGGGCCGCATGATCGGCCTCCTGCTCATCGAGATCTCCGCCTTCCACGGATTCCGGTGGGCCGAGGCACTCCTGGGCGACACCGAATTGGTGGCCGGGGAGGGTAAGGCGGGTGTCCTGGTCTCCCACATACGGTCGGACGAGGCCCCCCACGTCGCCTGGTTGCGCACGGCACTGTCGGAGATGCGGGATCGGACCTGGGTGGGCGTCAACGGCAAGCGCCATGCCGGTACCGACATGATCCGTCGGCTGTGGGATCGGGCCCTGAGCGACTCCCTCCTGTTACGGCGACAGGACAATCTCAACTTCGTCATGGCGGAGATCGATGCGGCCCTGAGCGGTCGGTCGGACGCCGACGACCTCATCGACGAGATGCTCTCGCTGGGCTCGGTGGTACGCACGGCCGACGGGTCGCTGGCCGATCCGCCCGGCACCCTCGGGTTGGGCTGAGACCTCCCGAGCCGGTTTCCGGGGCCACGGCGGGGGCCGGACCGGTGAGACGCCCGGCCTGGGACGGTCGGCCCTGGCCTCCAACCGCACTTCGCCAGGGGTCCGGGCGCCTCGTGCCGCACCCGGCGTACGCACGGCCGGGCCCACGAATTACGCTGTCACCGTGACCTCTTCGACGCCCGCCGTGCCCGGACCGCCCACCGGAGGATCAGGACCGGCCACAGCCGTGTTCTCGGTCGCGGGGATGCACTGTGGTTCCTGTGTGGCCCTCATCGAAGAGACCCTCGTCGAGCAGGACGGTGTGACCCGGGCATCGGTGGACCTCGAGTCGGCCCGGGCCGTGGTGGAGTACGACCCCGAGCGCCTGGGCACGGACCGGCTGGCCGCAGCCATTGCCGAGGCCGGCTACACAGCCAGCCCGGCCGGCTAGGAGCTCTCGACCCCCGATGCTGACCGCGCCCGGCGAGGCCTCGGCATCGGTCGGCCGGGACGAGCTCCCTCTCACCACCACGGAGTTCGAGATCGGCGGCATGCACTGCAGCGCGTGTGCCACCCGGGTCCAAAAGACGCTGGGACGACTGCCCGCTGTGGCCAGCGCCTCGGTGAATCTGGCCACCACCCGGGCCTTCGTCTCCTACGATCCGGCCGTCCTGAACGCCGACGAACTGTGCCGGGCCGTCTCCGACGTCGGCTACACGGCATCACCGGTGGCCGACGACCGCCCCGATCACGTCGACACCGATCCCGATCGGTGGGCGCTCCGGGCCGCCATCTCGTGGCCTCTGGCCCTGGCTGCCCTGGCCGTGTCGCTGGCCGCTCCCGAGACGGCCGCGGCCGGCTGGACCATCCTGATCCTGGCCATCGGCGTCGAGGCCGTCGGCGGCTGGCCCTTCCTCCGCGACAGCGCCCGTCTGCTCCGCCACGGCGCCACCAGCATGGACACGCTCATCGCCCTGGGCACGCTGGCCGCACTCGGGGTGAGCGCGGTGGAGGCCATCGCCCTCGGCGGCCGACACCTCCACCTCGGTGGCAGTGGCGCCTTTGCCGCCCGACTCCATGGTGTGATGGCCCCGCTCATCGTGTCCATCCTGGTCACGGGACGGGCCATCGAAGCCCGGGCCCGGGCCCGGGCCACCCGGGCCCTGCACTCACTGCTCTCCCTCCGTCCCCCCACCGCCAGGGTGGTGTCCGACGCCGATGACGACGAGGGGGAGCTGGTGGCGCCCGAGAGCGTCCCGGTCGGAGCATTGGTGCGGGTCCGGCCGGGCGAGGGGATCCCGCTGGACGGCACGGTCGTATCGGGATGGTCGCCGGTGGACGAATCCATGCTGACCGGCGAGCCCATGCCCGTCGACCGTGGGCCCGGCAGCCACGTCACCGGCGGTACGCGCAACGGTGACGCCGTCCTGGTGGTGAGCGTCGGAGCGGTGGCCGCCGAATCGGTGCTGGCCCGTCTGCAGCGGCTGGTCGACGATGCCCAGCGGGACAAGGCGCCCTTGCAGCGCCTGGCCGACCGGATCAGCAGCGTATTCGTACCGGCCGTACTGATCGGGGCGGCCGTCACCTTCCTGGTCTGGTGGCTCCTGGTCGGCAATGCCGGTCAGGCCGTGCTCAGCGCCCTGGCCGTGCTGTTGGTCGCCTGCCCGTGCGCCATGGGCCTGGCCGCGCCGGTGGCCATGATGGTGGGCTGTGGTCGAGCCGCCGCGCTGGGCATCTTCATCCGCAACGCCGACGCGCTCGAACGACTGGCCAAGGTCGACGGCGTGGTGTTCGACAAGACCGGAACCCTCACCGAGCGCCACGCCGAAGTGACGATGGTGGCCGGGCTCGCCGCCGGGGCCGAGGACCAGGTGCTGGCCCTGGCCGCTGCGGTCGAGGCGGAGAGCGAACACCCCATCGGCCGCGCCATCAGCGCCGCTGTGGCCGGGTCCGGGACGACCGGTCTCCGTGCCTCCGAGGTCCGGTCGGTGCCGGGTGTGGGTGTCGCCGGAACGGTGGGTGGTCACCGCGTGCAGGTCAGCCGGATGATCCCGAGCCGTCTGCCTCCCTCTCTGACCGCGGCCGTCACGGCCCGTTCTGCTCGGGGCGAGACGCTGGTGGTCGTGGAGCGGGACGGGGAGGTGATCGGGGCCGTCGCCGTGGCCACCCCGCTGCGCCCCGAGGCCGTCCCCGCCGTCAGCCACCTCCGGTCCATGGGCCTCTCCACCGCCATCCTGAGCGGCGACAGCCGGCCGGCCGTGGACGCGGTGGCCGTGGCACTGGGCATCACCGACGCCCGAAGCGGACTGAGCCCGGCCGACAAGCTCGATGCGCTCACCGAGCTCCACCGTGCGTCCCGCCGAGTGGTGATGGTCGGTGACGGCGTCAACGACGCACCGGCCCTGGCCGCCGCCGACGTCGGGTGTGCCATCGGCAGCGGGTCGGAGGCGGCCCTGGCCAACAGCGACGTGGCCCTGCTGGGCAACGACCTCCAGGGGGTGCCGGCCGCCGTCGGCGTGGCGGAATCGACCTATTCGGTCATCGTGCAGAACTTCGGCTGGGCCATGGGCTACAACATCTCGGCCCTGCCTCTGGCGGCCTTCGGGCTCCTCGACCCGCTGGTGGCAGCGGTGGCCATGGGCCTGTCCAGCCTGATCGTGGTGCTGAACAGTCTCCGACTCGGTCGGGTCGGTCGTTCCGGCCTGGACCGGATCCGGCCGCCCCGGCTACGCGGTCGGCGTGGCGTGGCGGCCTCGGTCCTGCTCCCGATCGTGCTGTTTGCCGGCCTGACCGTGGTCAGCCAGGCGGTGTCCCCGGCCCGGGGGCAGTCCCTGCTACCGAGTCTGCCGTCGATCTCCACCGTCGCCCTTCCTCGCGGGGGCTCGGCCGAGCTCTACCTCGACCCCGGGCGCGTCGGAGCCAACCAGTTCCACATCATCATCACCGGCCCTTCGGCCGACGTGGCCACGGTGCACCCGACGGTGACCGCCGGCACGGCCGGATCCGTCCCCCAGACCCTGCCCCAGTTGCGGGTGTCCCCGGGCCACTTCTCCGAGATCGTCTACCTGACCCCGGGGACCTGGACCTTCCACGTCCGCACCCCGTACGGTCACTCCTCCGTGTCCTTCACGTTCAGCCGGACACTGCCCTGAACCCGGTCCGTCGGGCGGCGGCGGAGCCAAGACCCAACGGTAGTGTCCCCCCACCGATATGATCCCCCCATGTCCATTCGGGGGGTCCGTCTGGCCCTGGTGGCCGTGGTGCTGGCGGCGTCGTCGGCCATCGGGGTCCCCGCCTCCACGGCCGGCGCGTCAGCGCCCGCGGTGACCACGATCACCATGCAGGGGAACACCTATACGCCGAAGGCCCCACCCGGGGCCACCGACGACTACCACTGCACGTTGGTCAACCCGCACGTCACCCACAACTCGTTCATCGTCTCGAGCCAGTTCTATCCGAACAGCATCGAGGTCCATCACGCCATTCTCTTCCTCGTGCCCCCGGACGAGGTGGCCGCGGCCAACGCGGCCAATCCCGGCGGGAAGGGCTGGACCTGCTTCGGCGAGACGGCTCTGCCCGGCACGGGGTTGGCCCAGATCGCCCAGACCCCGTGGCTGACGGCCTGGGCGCCCGGCCACGGTGAGGATGTGCTCCCCGGGGGGACAGGGGTCAAATTCCCGGCCGGGAGCATGGTCATCATGCAGATCCACTACAACCTCCTGCGCGGCGACAAGCCGGTGCGGGCCAAGCTGACACTCCACACCGTGCCCGCCTCGACACCGCTGAAGCCCATCTCCCTCGAGCTCATGCCGGCACCTCCGGACGTGCCCTGCCCGTCCGGAGTGACCGGTCCCCTCTGTAACCGCGCCGCCTCGCTGACCGACCTAGGCCAGCGCTTCGGCGAGAGCGCCGTGGGGTTCGTCGACTTCCTCGAGTCCTTCTGCGGGCGGAACCCGAGCGATCCGCCGGCGGGCGACACCACCTCGTGCACCTGGCCCGTGCAGCCGGGGCGTGAGATCGTCCGCCTCGGGGTCCACATGCACCTGCTGGGGCGCGGGATGCAGATCGTGCTCGATCCGGGAACACTCTCGGCCCGGACCCTCCTCGACGTGACGAATTACAACTTCGACTATCAGAAGTCCTACACGCTCAAAACGCCGATCCTGACCGAGCCCGGCGACACCATCGGCGTCACCTGCACGTACGACCCCACCCTGCGCCAAGAGCTCCCCCAACTGCGAAAGCTCCCCCCGCGCTACGTGACCTGGGGCGACGGTTCGTCGGACGAGATGTGCCTGGGCAGCGTCCAAACGGTCTCGGCCACGGGCAAAGCCCAGTACTGACCGGCCTCGAAGGGATACGGAGGGTACGTCAGTCGCCGGCCCAGCACCCGAGGATCACGTCCCCGACGGTCACGGCCACGTCCCCCGAACTGGTGGGTGGAACACCGAACTGGGCCGGCAACCCGGACGTGTCCACCAACAGGACCTTCCAGTCCTTGCGCACGACCACCGATCCGTCGGTGGTCTGGAACGCCCCCTGGCCCAGGCCCTGCAGACCGCCGGCCTTGCCCAACCGGGCGGACAGCGAATGGAAGTAGGCCAGGGTCTGCGGCCAGCTGGACAGTTCCTTGACCGACAGCACGAACGAGCCGGTCGGATAGCCGTAGCGGCATTGATAGAGGTGGTCCACCCAGGTCGGCCGCGACACCGTGGCCTTCTCACCCAGGGCCGAGCCGATGTCGGCCCGGGCCTCGGGCGCGCACACCTGGACGGCGATCGACGACGGTCTGGCGCCGGCGGGCTTCGGCCCTGTCTTCGACGTCGAGCCGGCACCGCTGGCACAGCCGGCGCCGAGTAACCCCACCAGCGCCAGCACGACCACTCCCCGACCACGCACCCGGCGACAGTACCAGCGCCCAGACTCCATTCCCGGTCGACTCAGTTCGGCGCCGGATCGGTCGGGGCCACCAGGGCGGCCACCAGCTCCACGTGCTCGGTCATGGGGAAGAGGTCGAAGGCCCGTAGTGACTCCATTGTCCAGCCGGCGTCGAGCACGATCCGTAGGTCCCGGGCGAACGAGGCCGGGTCGCACGAGACATAGACCATCCGGCGCGGTGCCGGCCGGAGCGACACCAGGGCTCCCATCACGTCCTGGCCGGCACCCTGCCGGGAGGGGTCCAGCACGACCAGGTCCGGGGAGCCGAGCCGCTCGGCCACGGTGTCGGGATCGACCGGGATTCGCACGATGTCGACATGGTCCAGACCGTCGGCGTTCCGGACGGCGTCGGCACAGGCCCGGGCGCTGCGCTCGACCGCCACCACCGATCCCTGCGGACCCACGGCGCGGGCCAACGGCACGGTGAACAGGCCGGCGCCGGCATAGAGGTCGGCGACCCGCTCCCCCGACCTTGGTTCCAGACCCTCCAACACGCACGTGGTCAGGACAGCCGCAGCACCCGGATGGACCTGCCAGAACACTCCGGCGCTGACCTCGAACCGCTCGTCCAGCACGCCGACACCGACCCGGTTGGGCCGACGGAGGGTCCGTCCGTTGACGATCAACCCGGCCTCGATCCGCGGAGGCACGGACAGTCCGTTCCGGCCCGTCGCCGCCACCACCGGGGTCCCTCCGTCGGGGGATGCCACCACCTCGACCTGACGGGCGCCCCTCCAGGTGGTGGCGCCCACCCCTACCGCGTCGACGGCGGCGGTGGCCAGGGGGCAGTGGACCACCGGCTCGATGTCGTGCGACCGGTGCCGCCGCAGCCCGATCCGGCCGGCACGATCGGCGGCGAACGTGACACGGGTCCTCCAACCCAGGCCGTCGGGGGCCCCGGGCACCTCCTCGACCTCTACCTCGCGCTCGACACCGGCGACCCTACGAAGCTGCTCGGCCACCAGGACGGCCTTCATGGCGCGCTGGGCCGGAATGGCCACGTGCTGCCAGTCGCACCCCCCGCACCGGCCCGGGCCGGCGTGGGGGCACGGAGGATCGACGCGGGCCGGCGATGCCTCGAGCACCTCAACGGCGTCGGCCCGGAGGTACGAGGTCGTCTCCGCGGTCACCACGGCCATGACGCGTTCACCGGGCAGGGAGTGCCTCACGAACACGACCCGGCCGTCGTCGGCCCGGGCCACGCACCCTCCTCCGGCCGCCACGGACCCGGTGACCAACTCCATCCTCGGCCGGTGGGTGGTGCTCGGAGCGGGCGGCATGTACCTGGTCATAGCACTCCGGCCGACGCCGATCGGTGGCGGCGTGGTCCGGTCGTAGCCGGTGCCGACCGCTGGCTAGAGGCCGAAGGCGCGCAGGTTGCCGTCCTGGTTGGCAGCCAGGACGGTGTCGCCGGCCACGGTGGGCGGACCCCAGAACCAGAACCTCGGGGCACCGTAGAGCCCGGTGTCCCCGCTGGTGGGCAGTGGTTCGGTGAAGGAGAAGAGCGTGGCGCCGTCGGTGCCCGAGAGGACGTTCAGATCGCGGCCGGCGCCGACCACGACCAGGCCGGGTATCGAGGTCAATGCCCCCTCGATCCCTCCGGACAGCGGCACCTGCCAGTCGGCCTGACCGGTGGCCGGATCCAACGCGGTCACGGTGCCGATGCAGCTCGTGCCGGCCGCGTTGAGCGAGATGCCGGCCACCATGATGGGGGACCCACTCCCCGCCCACGAGGAGGTTGAGATGGTGTTGTTGCAGTTCTGGCTCTGGGCGGCCAGTCCGGCCGAGAACGTCGCTTTCGACTCGACCTGGTACTGCCAGATGGGGCCGGCGGCGAGATTGTTGCGATCCAGCACGTAGTAGACGCCGTTCTTGTTCTCCGCCCCCACCAGCTGGCGCGATACTCCGCCGATGGTGGCCGAGAAGAGCATCGGGGAGGCACCGAAGTCCGAGTCGGCTGGATGCTGGTTCGAGGGAACCTGCCACTTCGACATCACCGCCAGGGTCGTGGCGTTCATCTTGAGAATGGCGTCCTGAAACGTCGATCCACACAGATCGTTGGACGTCCCGATGAAGATCGAGTTGTCGCTCGGGTCTACGGACGGCGACGACCAGGCACCCGGACCCTTGCACTTGGCCGGCAGGATCGACGCGAAGTTGAGGCTCTTCTGGATGGAGCCGGTGGCTGCGTTCAACCGCACGATCTGTCCGAACTCGTCCGGACAGCCCTGCCACGACGCCACGCCGACGTAGAGGCTGCCGTTGTAGTACGCAGGCGAGCTCCAGATGGAGGCACCCGGCACCTGGCCCAGGTGGGTCTGCCAGATGATGTTTCCGTTCGACGCATCGAGGGCGACCAACTGTGCCGTGCCTCCACCCACCCAGATCACGGTCTTCCCGCCGATGGTCCCGACCGTCGCCGTGCTCAGGATGCCGAGGGTGGCGAGATTGAAGATGCAGCCCGGTGGCTTGGGTGTGGTGCCCAGGGATGTCGACCACAGGGCCTTGCCCGACAGCGTCGTGGCATGCATGTGGCCGTTCCAGTCACCCCAGTAGACGACGCCGTTGTCCACGATGGGCTGGCCCGATATCGGCGTGTTGACGGCGATGTGCCACCGTTGGGTGAGGCCGGCCACGTTGGCCAGGGTGATCGAGGTCTTCGTCGTGTAGCCCGTGCGGGCATAGTTGCCGTCATAGGTGGCCGACGCCGAACCGGACGTCGACACGGTGGCGGGTGTGGCCGACGAGCTGCACGCCGCCATGGTCACGGCCATCACGACGGAGAGCAACACCACCGAAGCTCTACCCGGACGATTACGCATGCTGCCTTCTCTCCGAAGTGGATGGGCCGTCACCCGCGGCGGATGGGGGTGGGAATCGTCGCCGTAGCTTACTGACGCGGCCGGCGCGGGGCCGGGCCCGCCGCCACGCTCTGTCACTGGACTACCGGAGGCGGTGTGAACTGGTCGAGGTCGTAGATCCCGAGACGCTTCTCGATGGCGGCCACCGCGGCCACCGTCTTGGCGAAACCGCCGGGACCGAACTGCTGCCGTTGGAGGTCGGCGAACGTCGCGCCCAGCTCATCGAGCTGTTCGGGAGTGTGACTGGCCCGGAAGGCGGGGAAGACGACGGTATCCTCTCGTGCCTCGTGCGGTTCGTACATCCGCACGAATGACGTCATGGCCCCGGCGACCGTCTGGGTGGTGCTGGCGGCCGCCGGTGCGCCCGATCCGGACAGGATCTGTTGCGTCAGCTGTCGACCCCGGGCGTGCTGGGCGAAGAGGGTGTCGACCGTGCCGACCAAGATTCCCGCGTTCCGCAACATGGGAAAGACATAACCCTCCTCGAGGGCCTCGTGGAAGGCCTCGATGAAGTCATGGATGATCGTGGCTCCGTCGTGGATCTCGGACATCGGGGGCTGCTGTCCGGCATCGATGCGACGAAGGGACTCCCGATAGATCATGAGGACCCGCTTGAGCACGCCGTGCTCCTGCATGAGATCCACGTCCGGCGGCGTGGTGGTCGCCGACGCGGAGGACGATCCGGTGGCCAGATTGCCGATCTCGGTGCCCACGGCACCGATGGCCAGGCCGACACCGCCCGCGACGAGCAGCCGTCTGCGGCTGATGGCAGGGCTGGGTGTCGGGTCCTCGGTCATGGTCTCGGCGATCGGGCGGGCAGCAGATTCTACGGGGCCGGATCGCCGGCAGGAACGATGGGATCGCCATCGGGACTCATGAGGTACCAGTAGCCGCCGTTGAGGTCGATGCCCTGACCGGTCACCTGGCCGGGCTTGACGTCGTCCTCATAGGTATAGAGCGGCCAGCGGTTGTAGGTGGCGACGCGATAGCCGGGCGTGAAGGCGACAGTTCCGACCAGACTCTTCTTCACGTTGGCTCCGACCTGGGGACGGGTACCGGGCGAGACCGTCATGGGAGGCCAGCTGGCCACGCACGTGATGTTGCAGGTGACCGATCGTTGCTTGTCGGGGACGAACATGTACAGCGCATACCCCGATCCATTGACCAGCACCGTCTGCTTGGCATCGGCCAGGTAGGCGGCGTCGATCCGGGCCGTGCTACCACCACCCGGGTTCGACGTGGTGGAGTCGGTCGAGGCCGACCCTCCGCACCCCGCGGTCGCACCGAGGAGCACGATGGCCACCGCCGCCAGCCACCGCGGCCACCGGAGGCCGCGCCCGACCGGTGGCCAGGTCCGTTCCGTGGTCCTCACGGCGCCCCCGCGGCGGGTCGGATCCCCACGCGTGTCGGTCCCGTAACCCCCCACATTGCCCCCCTGGCTTCCGCTCGTGCCGCGATCAGGCCGGACCACCCGAGCCGTCCGGCGCGTGATCGCTGGACATCCCGGCATGCACGGCACCCTTCTCCACTATTCGGTCAACGTTACTAGGACGGTCGGTAGCCGCAAGGTCACCCGGGGCGACGTCCGGACCAACCCAGGCCTGTGAACAGGATGTACGCGAGCCCGGGTCGATGGTGAAGGTGCGCCCTCGATGCCCGAGGCAGAACGGCGATGTTACACTTCCGCGTTCCATTCCGGCGGCTGTAGCTCAATGGTAGAGCCTCAGTTTTCCAAACTGATGACGAGGGTTCGATCCCCTTCAGCCGCTCTCGTGTTCAGCACCTGGTCGGGCGGCCTCATGCGACCTGCCCGGCCTGGCTCCAGCTGTCCCTTCTGAACGATTGGCGCGATATCGGCGCGATCTGGACTGGGGCGTCGTCGCTTCGGCCGCTGGGCCGGCGCAGCAAGGTCAGTTCGCCCGCATCCTTTCGTCGCGGAAGACCAGAACTGAGAGCTATCGCTGCTCCGGGTTCTCGTTTGGCAAATCCGCCGAGCAGGGGAACTGCCCCTGCGGGATACAGGATTCCCCGTCTCGTCCGCGACGGATCGGTCTGGAGAGGCAAGAAGTCGGGTGTTCTCCCCGGCGCGAGAGCATGAGGCCGTCATGAGCGGTGTCGGCACGTTCGTGTCACCGGAGACGGTGACCGCCGGAAGATGGCGGGACTTCGGTCAGCGCGTCGACACAGGACGAGAGTCCCCCTGCAAGTCTCGACCGCGCCAGGTCGGAGAGCTTGCCGAGCATTCGCTTCTCCACAGCGTCGACCGCATCCGCTGCCTCTTCCAAGGTTCCGCGACCACCCTCAGTCAGTTCGGCCCGGAGGACGCGTCGGTGCTGCGGATGTGGCCGTCTCACCAGGAGTTGGCGGTTCTCGAGTTCCTGTAAGACGGCATGCATGCTCTGTGGCGTGACGAACGCCCGACGGGCGAGGTCGGCGTTCGAGAGCCCGGGCTCGTCCTCGAGAGCGGTGAGAACGGCGAACTGGGTCACCGTGAGCCCGTAGGGCCCGAGTGCATCGACCATCGCGTCGTGGAGGACCGTCTGCGCCCTCTTGATCAAGTAGCCCACCCTGGTCGTAGTGGCCTCGCTCATCCTTTCACCTTACTATCAGGACGCCTGATACACTTCTCAGGATACCTGATACCACTTACTGGCACCAACTCATAGAAAAGGACAGACAATGACCGCACTTGGCCCTGATTTCATCGCTCTCCAGGTCCGCGACCTGGAAGCTTCGGCAGCGTTCTACATCGAGCACCTTGGCCTCGTTCGTGCTCCGGTGAGCCCCGAGCACGCCGTGGTCTTCACCACGAAGCCCATCACATTCGCTGTCCGGGAGCCGCTCGTCGATCTCGATGCTGTCGAACACCTCGGGTGGGGCGTCGCCATCTGGCTGAAGGCGGACGATCCGCAGGACCTGCATGACGAAATGGTCCTGGCCGGAGTCCCGATCCTGGTCGAGCCGTTCGACGGACCTTTCGGTCGCACGTTCACCTTCGCCGACCCCGACGGCTACGCGGTGACCATCCACGGCTGAGACGGTCTCGGCTGCCAGCTCCGTGTTCTGATCAACTCAGGCCGCAGAGGTTGTGAGAATGGCCGGGCGGGCGGGCGTCGGAATCGCTGCGTCGTTTGTTATTGTCCTGCCAACTCGTCCGCAGCGTGCAGCCGGTTGGCCATCGCGCGCAGAAGTCTGCGGGTCAACGCGGGTGACGCCTGGAGGACGCGCTGGAAGTGACGCTGGCGAATGACGAGCAGGGTCATCTCGGTGTTACTCGTAACCGATGCAGACCGGGGGCCCTTGTCCAATAGCGCCAGTTCGCCGAAATAGTCGCCGGGGCGGAGTGAGGACACCAAGCGGCCGTCGCGAACAACGGACGCAGTTCCGGCAAGCACCACGAAGAAGAGGAGACCCGGCTCTCCCTGCTCGACGAGAAGTGTGCCGGATGGAACGACGACCCTCTCGTGCAGTTTGGTAATCCGGCGGAGCTCAACCTGGGAGCATCCCGCGAAGAGCCACACATGTTGCAGGTCAGAGTGCGCGTCGCCACCCATGGAACGCACAGTACCGGACGTGCCCAGCAAATATATCGGCGACTCTTCGGAAGTCGGTCGGTGCGGCACTTGAAGGCCAGCACATGATGCCTGCATCACTCCGCCCACTTCGGCGAAGGAGAGGCCTTTCACGGTGAAGATGGACGCCATCACGATTTGGCTGGTGGAGCCCGGATCTCTCACCCTCACAGCGTCAAGGACACGAAGAGTCCACGGGACTTGCTGGCCCCCTCATGCCGGAATGTCCCACCCTGCCGGCGGTCAGTGATCGGGGGTCTGCCTGCTCGAACGCTCTGAACACCGATTCATCGATACGCCCCAGCGGCAGTCCTATCCGGTACTGATCTTCTCAAGCCTCTCCAGGCTGGCCGCCATGGACTCAAGCACTGAGTTGGTCCCGTTAATCCAGGCCCCGCCGTCACGTAGGAGGACCTCGGGCAAGAGGCCGTAATCAAAGACCTCAGTGACGACGGTCGCGTCTTCACCGTCCGGAGTGAGTATGTAGCCCCAGCGGTAGCCCGCAGGAATGCCGACTTTGGATGGATCATCACCCTCAGCCCGAGAAGGGTCCCCGGGAGCCGGTTCCCAAAATATGCGCCGATCCGGCTCGAACTCCACCACATAGTTGATCATGAGGTAGTCGTCGCCGAGCCGATGCATCTTCATGGTGAAGGTGTCGCCCACGTCGGAGATGGGACGGTCGACGACGGCTCCCCGGAGCATGCCGGATCCATCGAAATCCATGTGACGTTGCGGATTCGCCAGGACCTTGAAGATGGGGGCCGCCGGTGCTTCGATTCTCCGTGACACTTCGAACAGCTTGGATTCCTCTGCCATGGTCACATTCTGACTGATGCCAGGTATCCCGCATTGCCAGTGTTGTCAGCAAGGTGGAACATGCTCTCGAACTGCTGCACTCCGGCTCAAGGCAGCCCGCACCGATCCCCTGGCTCGGGAGGACGTCGCCCTCGCCGGTGTCGCCTACCTGTTGAGGCGCACGACCTGGTGGAGGTCGGCCAGGGCCACGACCCCGCCCGTCGTCACGTCGACGCCGCGGAAGTCGGCATCCGATAACGGATCGGCCAATGCCGCCAGGCCCGTATAGACGACGCCGGACGTCGGATCGGGAGCACAGTCCACGCCGGGGGCGCAAGCAGCCGACGCGGCCTCCCATGCGGCGATGTCCACGTATCCGATGGTCGACGCCGCACCGACGGCCGGCTGCGCGTCGTCGGAAAGGCTGAAGTAGAGATCGTTCCCCGATAGAGCCAGGCCGTAGCCCTCCTCGGTATCGGAGGTCAGAGGAATCGGGACCTGGTCGATCTGGCCATCGGCCTTGTCCATCCTGACCAGGTTGTCGTCGCCGTAGTCGATGGCGTACACGTAGCCCTTGTCGGCGACCACCTGCCAAGGCTCGGCCCCGTGATCGGAGTAGAGGTTCGTGGACTGGTAGGGGTACTCGGTGACCGCACCGGTCGCCATCGTGACCTCTTCCAGCCGGCTTCCGTAGAACCCGGAGACCCACAGGGTGGTCCCATCCGGGTCCACTGCGATCTGGGCGGGGACGTCATTGTCGGGCCAGACGGTCTGACGGAAGGTGCTGGCGCCGCTCAGGGAGTAGCTGTTCGGACACTTGTCACCGACCTTGGCCGGCGTGAAGGAGTCCAGGGCCGGATGCCCACCGACGAAATCGGACTCGACGAACCAGATCTGGGTCTTCGTTCCCTTTCCGGTTGCCGCCATCCCGATCACCTCGTTGTCGTTGCCCGGTACGAGGTAGGTGCAGAAGCCCTGCGTCTGTGGATTGAAGGCGACCACCTCCGAATGGTTGCCGACGGTTCCCCCCGGAAAGCCCAACCAGCCGCCCTGCGTGAACCACACCAGCTTGTCGGCATAGATCACCCGCTCGCCCAGGGCGCTCGACCCGCTGGCCACGCACGGGGTCGAGAAACAGGCCGCAAAAGGCAGGTCGGCCACGTCGGTCGGGTCGACGAACTGCGTCAATGTCGACTTCTTGGGACTCTGGCCCAGCGCGTCACTGAACTCGCTGCTGTCCCAGATGGTCTGCGCGGCGCCGATGGTCACGTCCAGCGGGACGCCTGCGGCCTGGGGCATGGCGCTGATCTTCGGATAGTCGTGCCTGTAGCTCTCCGCGGTCCAGTTGGTGACCACCACCAGGCTCACCGGGGCGGCGCCGCCTCCACCTGCGGAGTTCGAGCACAGGCCTTCCATGTCGCAGGTCACGAGCTGCAAGCCGAAGGTCTCGCCGGCCGTGGCATCGGAGGGGATGGCCACGGTGACCTCGTCACCGGTCGTGGTCCACGATTGCGAGGTGGCACTCCAGCTCGCACCCGGACTGTTGGGCCAGGTGACGGCGGCGGCGGAATCGAAGTCGGGCAGCGCCGTGGGTGACGGCGAAGCGAGGGTGAAGTACTGACCAGCCGTGCTGCCCCAGTGCAGCGACACCTGGGACCCGGGGGTGGCAGCCAACGTAGACAACGTGAACGTCTCCGGCGTCGGCGGTCCCGACAGCTTCGGAGAGGCACCGACCCGCGGCGAATACCCGGTGCCGGCACTGCAGGAGTTGGCGAAGCAGTACAGGGGGCTCTGGACGGACGACGCGGGGTTGCCGGCGGCGTCGGCCGTCTTGCGGACGGACGTCCTGGCCCCCGCCGACGGCGACGCGGCGACGCCGACACCCACGACGAGTGCCAGTGCAAACAGCATCACCGGAATGGCCCGCTTCGGAGCCCTGGTCCTCGTCACCACATCGACCTCCGCCATCGCCCCAGTCCCACTTCCCGACCGGAGTGACCACGCCGACTCCGTCCCGAACGTGCTCCGATGCTACAACCCGGCGCCGGTGACGGGCCGAACGAGCCCATCCCGGATCCACCCCGAACCGGCTGCGTGTCGACCATGTCCTGGCCCCGACGTGTCCCCTGGCCCGCGTGCCACTCGCTCCACGCCGGGAGATCTGGCAAGATCGCCCTGCCGCGGAGACCCATCGTTTCGTGATCACGACGAAGGCAGGCTCATGGCCAGACGCAACATCCCGGGTTCCACATGGCGATTCATGCGGGGCCTCGCGCCGACCGCGGTTACGGCGCTACTCTTCGCCGTCGCTGTCCCGACGGTAGGAGCCGCCTCGACGTCCAGGGGCGTCACCGCCACGGACCAACCGGTCACGGTGACGGCGGCGGCATCGGAGCCGGGCGCTCCCATCGACGAGGAGCTGACCGGACTCAACCACGTCGTGGCCGGCTCGGGGCCGGCGCTCCAATCCGCCGGCATCCGATGGGCCCGGACCGACGTCTCCTTCGAGATCACGACGGGATCGGGACCGGCGTACGACTGCGCCACCGGCGTCTGGAACCCCACGTATCTCGATTCCCAGGTGGCCCTCGACCAGTCGGCCGGAGCGACGCCGGAGCTCATCGTGGACTACACGCCACCGTGCCTGGCCACCGACCCGCCCAACGGGGTCAATCCCAACTACACGCCTCCGGACATCGGTGCGGACCAGGCCAAATGGCAGGCCCTCGTCTACCAGATGGCACTCCACGAGATCACGGACGAAGGGGTGCGGGCCTTCGAGGTATGGAACGAACCCAACCTGGGCGAGTTCTGGACCGGGGGCCTGTCCGGCTATCTGACGCTGTACCGTGACACGGCCCAGTCACTCGAGGAGGCGGCGGCCCAGGCCGGGGTGGCCATCGAGGTGGGCGGACCCGCCCTCGGCGAGTTCAACGGCCTGGACACATCGTGGATCACGGCGTTGGCCTCCTACGTGCAGACCAACCAGCTCCCCCTGGACTTCGTCTCGTGGCACCTCTACGCCAACAACCCCGACCTCGGTCCGAGCGATACGTTCCCGGGCGGTCTGTGCGTGACGGGGACCCCTCCGGCCGGCCTGCCCTGTTACAACCCGGACCTCAGTGCCGACCTCTACGCTCAGCAGACCCAAGCGGTCAAGGCGGCGCTGGCTCCGTACACCGGGGTGGACCCGCTCCTGTGGATCGACGAGTGGAACATCAACGCCGGCGAGGACGCCCGGACCGACGGACCGTACGGCGCCGCCTTCGTGGCCGCGGTCCTCGGCCAGGCCCAGGGGGCCGGTCTCGACCGCATGTCTTTCTTCGACACCGCCGACAACGGCAGCGATCCCACCCAGAACTGGGGACTGCTCAACGCCGACCTCACCCCCAAACCCGCCTACTTCGCCATGCAGATGTGGCACCAGCTGTCGGGGTCCCAGCTACCGGCGACCGTGCAGTCGAGAGGGTCCGGAACCACGGGTGTCGGTGCCGTGGCGTCCACCGGTCCCGATGGGACCGTCCACGTCATGGTGTACGACTTCGCACCCTACGATCCGAACGGCCTGTACGGAACCAGCGACCCCACCCCCTACGACCATCCGGTCACGATCAAGCTCGTGGGCCTGCCTCGAGGTGTCTACGACGTCGACCGGACGCTGATCGACGCCACCCACGACGGCAGCGACGTTGGGACCTCGACGGTCTCCGGGACGTCGGTCAAGCTCTCGTTCACATTGGCCGGCGAGGGCGTCACGCTGCTGACGGCGGCACACCAAACTCCCAGCGTCACCGGTCTGAACGCCACCTCGGGACCCGGGGCCGGCGGGAACAAGGTCTCCATCACCGGTACGTCGCTCGGCCAGGCTTCGACCGTCCTCTTCGGCGGAGTGCCGGCCTCGCACGTGTCGGTGAACGGTCCCGGGACACGGGTCAGCGCCGACGCCCCGCCGCACGTGGCCGGAACCGTCGACGTCGAGGTCACCACACCGTGGGGCACGAGCGGTCAGGACGGCGACAGCACCTACACCTTCGAGGGTCCCACCATCACCCGGATCGCGCCGAATACGGGTCCGGGTGGGACAAAGGTCTCCGTGACCGGAAGGGACCTCCAAGGGGCCACCGACGTCCTCTTCGGTTCCGTGCCGGCCACGATCTACTCCGGCAACGCGTTGGGCACCAAGATCACCGCCTACGCCCCGGACCAGGCCGCGGGTCCGGTGGACATCGAGGTCACCACACCGGGAGGTAACAACCTGTCGGCTCCAGCCGACCGGTTCACGTATCCGTAGGCGACCCGTCCGGCTCGAGCACGTAGAGCGACGTCTCGTTGAGTTGGCCCAACCGGGCCAGCCGGTGGATGTAGAAGGCCACGAACGGGCTCATGTAGCCGGCCGGGTAGGAGATACCGAGTGGCCCCGGACCCTTCGGCATCCGCAGCAGGGCCCGTGCCCACATCCCGATGAGAACGCGGAACGCACCGGGGAACGTCATGAACAGCCGGTAACCCCCGACGGTCGTCACGGTCGAGACCCGGAGACCACATCGCTCGGCCAGCTCCACCATGCCGGCGGGGAACAGCATGATGACGTGGTCGACGTTCTCCCACACCTGGCGCCGCATACCGGCGAAGGCACGCCAGGGGGCAAACGGATTGGGCGTGGTGAGAATCAGCTTCCCATCGGGCTTCAGTAGTCGGCGCGCCGCGTGGAGCAACGCCTCCGGACAGCCCAGGTGCTCGATGATCTCGCCGGCCACCATGACATCGAACGGTCCCCGTTCCTCGACCGCGGTCAGATCCCCGGTGACATCGGCCAGCACCACGTTGAAGCCCATCTCCTGCATGGCCCGGATCCCGGGCGGGTCGTTGTCGACTCCGAGGCACTCCGACGCCACCTCGAGGATCTGTCCGTGCAACCAGCGATCACCGGAGATCTTGCTGGCCTCGTGATCGACACAGCCGATATCGACCACCTTCCGTCCCCGACAGAGCTCGAGGATGATCTCCTCCCGGGTCCGTGTCTCCACCACCTGGGCCTCAGCCAGTACACGGTGCCGGGCCACGATGTTGGCTCGGGCATTGGGATCACCGTCGACTCCCCGCCAACTAGACACCGCGCTCATGGGTGACTCCTCCTCGGCGAGCGGTCCCGACCCGAACGGTCCGACTGTCTGTCCATCATCGCACGCGACCACACGACCGGCTCGGCCCCCGTGTCACACCGGTGCCGATCAGTGTCGGCGTGCGGTCGGCCCGGTAGTGTCGGCACGCCAGCGGCAGTCGAGACGATCGGACCTGCATGCACATCCCACTTCCGTTTCACGAGGGCACCACCACCTCGGCCGTGTCCACTGGGGAACTCCCGTCGGCCGAGGTGGTGCAGGCACTCCTCGATGAGGTGCACGAACTCTACGGCCCGGAGCAGGCCGGCGCGGTGGCGGACTACATTCCGGCACTGGCCCGCACGGACCCGTCGCTCTACGGAATCTGCGTCGTCGGGGTGCGGGGCCGGACGTTCTCGGCCGGGGACGCCACCCACGAATTCTCTCTCCAGAGCATCTCCAAGGCCTTCGTCTTCGCCCTGGTGTGCGATGTACTCGGCCACGAGGAGGCGCGGCAGAAACTGGGGGTGAACGCCACCGGCTTGGCCTTCAACTCGGTGATGGCCATCGAATTGAACGAGGACCGCACGATGAACCCGCTGGTCAATGCCGGTGCCCTGGCCACCACCAGTCTGGTGCCGGCGTCATCCGAAGACGAGCGGTGGGAGTTCATCCAGACCGGCCTGTCCCGCTTCGCCGGCCGGCCGCTGGTCCTCGACCAGGACCTGTTCGCCTCGGAGTCTTCGACCAACCTGCGGAACCAGGGGATCGCCCACCTGCTCGAGAGCTATGGCCGGCTCTACGCCGATCCGGACGAGACGACCGAGGTGTACACCAGACAGTGCTCCCTGCTGGTGAGCGCCAAGGATCTGGCCGTCATGGGAGCCACCCTGGCCGACGGTGGTGTCAATCCCCTCACCGGCGAACAGGTCATCGACGCCCACAACTGCAAACACGTCCTCGCCGCCATGGCCACGGCCGGACTCTACGAGCATTCGGGGGACTGGCTCTACGAGGTCGGCCTGCCCGGAAAGAGCGGCGTCAGTGGCGGCATCGTCACCATTGCCCCGGGCAAGGGTGGGCTCGGCACGTTCTCGCCGCCGCTGGACGAGGCCGGCAACAGCGTCCGGGGTCAGCGGGCCACGAGATATCTTTCCGAGAAGCTGGGTCTCAACGTGTTCGCCTCGAAGGCCTACGTGTCCTGACGGACCGTCGCCGACAGGGCCGGTCCGGTCTGGTCTCGGTCCGCCCCGCCGCGTGGATCAGCGCCCGGTCGGTCCGTCCAGCGCGTTCGGTAGCTCCACCGCGAACTCCTCATGGGAGATGGACTGCAGATCGGCTACGCCTTGGAGCAGGTGACGTTCCCAGGTCTCACGGAGTTGGCGCAGGACCGGCGAGTCACCGTCCAGGCGGAACTCCTCCAGCGCCAACGAATCGTTGAGGTAGACGCCGACATCGTAGGGAGGACCCACCGAGAGGTTGGCCGCGGCCGTGCTCATCATGGAGCCGATGGCGATCATGGTGGCAGTCTCCAGGTCGACCTTGGTCTCCACCGCCAACTCCAGCATGAACTTGCCGTACTTGCTCTCCCCGATCTGGAGGAACGGTCGTTCCTCGGAAGCTCGGATGTAGTTGCCCTCCGGATAGACCAACAGGATGTCGGCGGGGTCCCCGCCGACCTGGCCACCCAGGATGAAGGTGGCCGTCCCGTCGGCACCGACGTCGCTCAGGGCGTCGCGATGACGAAGTGACACCTCACGGCTCAACCGGCCCAGGTACAGGGCCGCTTCGAACAGATGGTCCACGGTGGCCAGGCTCTCGGCGGCATCGGCGCTCTTCAGGTCGCGTTGGATGCGATCCAGCACCTCCTGGGTGGTGGCCAGGCTGCCGGCCGATTCGATCACGAAGATCCGGTCGGGAGCCGGTTGGAGGGTGTGCAACTTGCGGTACGAGCTGATGTTGTCGACGCCGGCATTGGTGCGGGTGTCGGCCAGGAACACGAGGCCCTCGTGGAGTCGCAGGGCCAAGCAGTACGTCACAGTGATCTCCGATCCCGTCGCCCCGCCGGACCGGGGTGACCGTGTGCGGCCAAGCTAGCGCGGCCGGTTCCATCCGACCCCGGGCGCGGCATCGGGGCTAGGTTGCGACGATGATCGACCCGGCCGCGGTGGAACCGTCGGGACCGTCGGCCGGGAACCCCACCCGGACCGGTTCGTCGGTCCTGCTGATCCTGGCGTCGGGCCAGTTCCTCATGACCTTGGACTCTTCGGTCATGAACGTCTCGATCAAGTCGGTGGCCAATGATCTGGGCACCACCGTGACCGGCATCCAGACCGCCATCACCCTCTACACCCTGGTCATGGCGGCGTTCATGATCACCGGGGGCAAGATCGGGGCCCTCATCGGACGCCGTCGGGCCTTTGCCATCGGCCTCGTCGTCTACGCGTGCGGCTCGCTTCTCACCGCATTGGCCCCCAACCTCACCGTGCTGATCATCGGCTGGTCCGGCCTGGAAGGACTGGGGGCGGCCCTGATCATGCCGGCCATCGTGGCCCTGGTGGCCGGCAACTTTCCCCGCCAGCGTCGCTCGGCCGCCTACGGCCTCATCGCCGCGGCCGGCGCCGTGGCTGTTGCCGCCGGGCCGCTCATCGGTGGCGCCGTCACCACCTTCGCCTCGTGGCGCTGGGTGTTCATCGGCGAGGTCGTCCTGGTCGGAGTCATCCTGCTCAACCTGCGGCGCATCGACGAGACCGCCCCGGAGGCCAGGGTGGCATTCGACTGGTTCGGAGCCGTGCTCTCGGTCATCGGTCTCTCTCTCACCGTCTTCGGCGTACTGCGGTCCGGCGTGTGGGGGTTCGTCCGACCCAAGCCCGGGGCGCCGGTCGTCCTCGGGGTCTCGCCGGTCGTCTGGCTGGTCCTGGCCGGACTGTTGTTCATCGCCGGCCTACTGCAGTGGGAGGCGCACCTCGAGCAACACGGTGGCGAGCCGCTGTTCCGGCCGTCCATGTTCCGAAGCGTGCAGATGACAGGCGGCCTGGTGGCCTTCTTCTTCCAGTACATGGTGCAGTCGGGCATCTTCTTCACCATCCCGCTCTTCTTGTCGGTGGTCCTGGGGCTGAGCGCCCTGCAGACGGGGCTCCGCCTGCTCCCCCTGTCGATCACCCTCCTCCTCGCGGCCGTCCTCGTTCCCCGACTGGCTCCCAACGCCTCACCCCGGATGGTGGTGCGCCTGGGCATGGTGTCCATGCTGGTCGGGACCCTGGTACTGGTGGGTGGACTCGACCCCGGCGCCAACGCCGGCATCGTCCTGATCCCGATGGCCCTGGTCGGTCTGGGCATCGGTGCGCTGGCATCGCAACTGGGGGCCGTCACGGTCTCGGCCATGCCCGACAGCCAGAGCGCAGAGGTCGGTGGGTTGCAGAACACCTTCACCAACTTCGGGGCGTCGCTGGGGACCGCACTGGTCGGCGCCGTCCTCATCGGGAGCCTGACCTCGGGACTGATCGCCGGCGTCAGCTCCAATACCGCCATCCCGGCCGATGCCGCCGCCAAGGCCACGGTGCAGTTGGAGAATGGGGTGCCCTTCGTATCCGATTCGGAGCTCCAGAAGGCCCTGCACACCACCGACCTCAGTCCGCCGGCCCAGCAGGCCGTCGTGGACGAGAACGCCTCGGCCCGCCTGATCGGCCTGCGCAGCGCGCTGTGGATGGTGGCCCTGCTCATCGTCATCGGCCTGTTCTTCACCGGCATGCTGCCCCGCCGGGCGCTGGCAGCCGGCCCGGATCCCCCACTGGCCGTCTGACGGCTGCAGGGCGCCGGAATCCCCGGATCCGACCCGTCCCGGGCACCGAGGACCCCCGAAGGGGGCTCCTGGACACCAATCCGGGGGCCATGCCCGACCCGGGCCGGTGTCCCGACCCCGGCAAAGCGGTAAAGGACCACCGGGTCGACGCCGATAACCAAGGCGTGAAGTTTGACCTCGCCCGCCCCACGGAACGGCAGTTCCGTGAAGGGCTCATCTCGGGATTGATCGCGGTTTCGATCACCGTTCCCCTCCTCGTCACGGTCATCGTCGTGGGTGCGCACCCGGTGCGTTGGCCCTACATCATCGGGGCGGTGGCCTGCCTGGTGGCATCGGTGGTCTACGCCGCCTTCTTCATGGTCGTCAGCGACAAGCGTTTCGACGTGGCCACCCAGGCCGGTCTGGTGTTCGTCATGGTCTGTCTGGCCATGGGTGCCTTCGGATTCATCGCACTGGCCTCCTCCACCGAGCCCGGCACGTACACCCCCGCCGTCCTGATCGGTGTCATCTTCGTCAGCATCATCGGGGACCGCCGGATGCGGACCGGGATCGATCTCTACGCCATCGCCTTGATCGCCGTCATCAGCGGCTTGGAGGGTGTGCGGGGCGGCGCCCTGGCGTCGGTGATGCTGGTCTACGCCTCGACCATCGTCATCATCACCTGGATCACGGCCCGGACGGTGGGCTCGCTCAACCAGAACGTGAACCTCCGGCACGCCGTCGCCGCCCTCACCGAGGCCATCGACGGGGACCGGCCGGAGGACGCCGCCGCCAACGCCGACGACATCCAGGCCCTCCTGCAACGGGGCCTGCCGCTGGTGCCGGACATCCTGCCGGCCGAGCGGGTGGCGGTCTTCGCCCGCAACGGCCGGGTGGGCCGGTTCACCGGTCTGGCCCTGTGGCCCGACCTCCGATTCGACTGTTCCTACCTGGCCGAGCTGCCCGAGCTCTATCAGGCCCTACGGACCGATACCGTAGTCGTGACCCCCGCCTTCTGTGCCATTCCGGTGGGGTACTGCAGTCAGGGCGAGCTGGTCATGGTGGTCCAGCGTCCGGGCGGCAACGGGCCGACCGACCATCGGACCAGCGAGGGAGCCGAGCTCATCGCGGCCGCTTTCCTCCGGGTGACCAGCCGGGCCAACTTCGTCAGCGGACTCCAGGCCGAGAGCCGGACCGACCCCCTGACCGGGTTGGCCAACCGCCGCACCCTCTACGAGCGCATCGAGATCGAGATGGAGCACGCCCTCCGTTCCGACACACCGCTGACCGTGGCCATGGTCGACCTCGATCATTTCAAGCAGTACAACGACCGCCACGGCCACGTGGCCGGCGACATGCTGCTGCGCTCGATCGCCGCCGTCATGGTCTCCAACATCAGGGGTCAGGACCTGGTCGTGCGCTACGGCGGCGAGGAGTTCTGCCTGGTCCTTCCCGAGACGGACATCCTGGGCGGCCACCACCTCCTCGACAAGCTCCGCGAGGGCGGACGGGACGCCACCACCGACTTCGGCATCACCCTGTCGGCCGGTCTGACCAGTTGGGACGGAGTCGAGGACACGACCTCGCTGATCGAGCGGGCCGACCAGGCCCTCTACCGGGCCAAGGAGTCGGGACGCGACCGGGTGGTCTCCATCCAGTCGTTCACCGAGTTCTGAGCACGAGCCTCAGGTCCCGACATCGGGTCGTCGGAGAACCAGGTACACGTTGTCGTCGACGGTGAAGGAGTCGACCAGGTCGTAGCCCTCGGCCGCGGCCGCGTCGAGCGCCGTCTCCAGCTCGAGGCGTCGCTCGTCCACCACCAACCGGCCACCGTGCACGCGCAGTACCTGGTGACGGGCGTTCACGGCTGGGCCGTGGGGTCGAGCACCGGAGAGGGTCCACCCGTGGCGCCGTCGGAACCCAGGAGCAGCCACGGCTCCCAGTGATCCGGACCGGACCGGACCGGCTCGGGTCGGATCCGGATGAACCACTCCCGCCCCCAGACCAGCGAGTACACGTCGTCCGGCATGGACAGGAAGAAGCTGTCCTCACTGATCTGGCTGGCGTGGGCCCGCATGGACCGGCGTTTGCGCTCGATCCAGGGGACCACGTCCACGGCCGTGGTGATCCGGCTGGCCGGCTCCCCCATGTCTTCCGCACCGTCGAAGGATCCCTCCGGGGGCTCCCAGTCGGTCTCGCCGAGCTGGTCCACGAGCCCGGCGACCTGATCCCGGTTCATGGTGGCGAAATAGAGGATCGGCGTCGAGGCCAGGTCGGCGGCGGCCACACCGACCCGGTGCACCTGGATGTGATCGGGGTGGCCGTACCCACCGTGCTCGTCGTACGTCACCAGGACATCGGCGGACTGGCGACGGAGGATGGCGGCCAGCGCCAGCGCCGCCTCGTCGACGTCGGCGGCGGCGAACGCGCCGGGTCGATGGTTGGACTCCTCGCCGGCCATGCCGGAGTCGAGGTAGTCGAGATAGACGTGGTCGGACACACCGAGGATGCGGCACGCCTCGTCGAGTTCGTGCCCCCGGCGTTCGACCAGGGACTCGCCCGTGCGAAGCAGGCCGTCGGGGATCTCCCCCAGCTCGCCGCGGGTGGCCGTCACCAGCACGACGTGGTGCCCCTGGTCGGCCAGGGCGGCCATGGTCCCACCGGTGGCGATGGCTTCGTCGTCGGGGTGGGCGTGGAAGAACACGACAGTGGCCATTCACGGCACCCTACTGCCGCAGCTCGACAGCCGAACCGGTCGGGCCGTCACTGTCGGGTGGTGACCGGAACTCGACCTCAGCTGAGGGGCAGCTGGGGTTCGTCGGCCAGCGAGAGCTCCCCGGTGGTGGCCCTTCCGGCGTTCCGCCGCGGCCCCTTCTTGCCGGTGACGGCGAAGATGCGTTCGGGAACGAACGAGCGGATCTTGTTGTCACCGGGACGACCGCCGATCACCTCGATCGACTCCGTGTCGTTGTGGCGGTTGAGCACGTGGGCCCGGAACCGCCACTCGGCGCCCCGGAGGGACAGGCCCGACACCACCACCCGGTCGCCGGCCCGCAGCCCGTTCCACGTGTCCGAGCGCTCCAGGTGCCCGGAGGCCTCGATGGCAGCCCGACGTGCCGAAGCCGGGCGGGCCCGGCTCAGTGCCGCTCCTGGCGCACGACCCGGACCCGGTGGGCGAGCACGACCACCACGGCCACCACGGCCAGGACAGCCAGCACGTACCCGGCATAGCTGAATCCCTTCAGCACCTTCGAGTAACTGCTCCCCAACGAGTAACCCAGGCTCACCAGGGCCGTGCACCATACGGCGCAGCCGATGACCGTGAACACCACGAACTTGGCGATGGCCATCTCGCCCAGGCCGGCGGCGAAGGAGACGAAGGAACGGAGAAGCGGTATGAACCGACCGAACAGGACGAAGGGCTCCCCCCGCCGGGCGAACCAGGCCTCGGCCCGGTCGAGGTCCTTGTGGGTGAGCAGGACGTACTTGCCCACCTTGTCCACGAGCGGCCTTCCGCCGTAGAACCCGATGAGGTAGCCGGCCAGGGAGCCCAGCACCTCGGCCACCACGGCCACCACGATGACCACGGCCAGGCTGAGCTGGTGGTGTTCGCTCGTGACCTGTCCACTGGCCAACACCCCGCCGTAGATGAGGGCCACCTCGGCGCCGACCGGCAGTCCCATCGACGAGATGAAGCTCAGGACGAAGACGGCCAGGTAGCCGTGGTCGGCGAGGAAGTTCTCCATAGGTCATCAATGTCTAGTCGAGTGACCGTGGAGTGACGAGCACCGTCGGGACCGGCCCCCAGGACGGGGACCGGCCCGCCCTCGGCTACCGTCCCTGGATGCCCAAGGAGCCGCGGCTTTGAGCGCCGTCCCGTCGCCCGCCGAGCCGGTCCGGGACCGCAGTACGACCCCGGACGGCCTCGGCCTCGCCGTCTACGACTTCGGGGGACAGGGACCGGACCTCCTGTTGGTCCACGCCACCGGCTTCTGCGCGGAGCCCTTCGGACCGCTGGCCCGGTGGCTCAGTCCGAGGTTCCGGTGCTGGGGACTGGACCTACGCGGGCACGGCCGCTCGGACCGGCCGGCTGACGGGGACTTCGCCTGGGCCGGGTTCGCCACCGATGTCCTCACCGTCGTCGACCACCTGGGGCTGGACCTCCCGTTCGGCTTCGGCCACTCGTGCGGGGGTGCCGCCGTCCTGTTGGCCGAACAGGCCCGCCCCGGTCTGTTCGGCTCCCTCTACTGCTTCGAGCCGGTGGTCATGCCCGATGCCGCCCGGGCTCTGATCGCCGCGACCAACCCACTGGCCGAGAGGGCCCGGCGGCGGCGCGAGACATTCCCCTCGGCCGGGGAGGCCTTGGCCAACTACGCCTCCAAGCCGCCCTACCGCGAGCTGGATCCCGAAGCCCTGCGGCTCTACGTCGAATCCGGCTTCGAGGTCCTCCCCGCCGACGAGGGCGGTGACGGCCGGACCGTACGGCTCCGGTGCCGCCGCCAGGACGAGGCCGCCACCTTCGCGGCGGCCGGCGACCACGACGCCTTCGCCCACCTCCACGAGATCTCGTGCCCGGTGACGCTGGGCCACGGAGCGGAGACCGATGCCTTCGGTGCCCGTCTCATGAAAGCCGATGCCGCGCCCATCCCCGACAGCCGGGTCGAGTCCTTGGCCGGCATGGGACACTTCGGGCCCCTCCAGTTCCCGGCGGCCGTGGCCGACTCGGTCATCGGTGCCTTCGGAGCCGGGCCGGCGGCGGCGCCACCGGCCGGGCCTGGCGCCGGCACACCCGCGTCCTAACCTGTACCCGTGCCCTTCGAACTCCCCCGGACCCTCTCTCCCTCCAAGGTCTCCTCGTTTCGGGACTGCGCCCTCGCCTTCCGCTTCAACTCCATCGAACACCTGCCCGACCTGCCCACGATCTGGACGGTGAGGGGCACCTTCGTCCACACCGTGCTCGAGGGCCTGTTCTGGCACCATGAGCAGGGCCGGCGCACGCCCGAAGCGGCCCGCTCCGAGTTGGACCGGGCCTGGCTCGAGCTCCAGACCGACCCCGACTACATGACCTTGGCCCTCACCCCGACGCAGGCCGAGCAGTTCCGGTCCGAGGGTGAGGCACTGGTGACGAACTACTTCGCCCTCGAGGATCCCAACGAGGTGACGCCGGTGGGCATCGAGCTGATGCTCGAGGCCCGTCTGGGCACCATGCGGCTCCGGGGGATCCTCGACCGACTCGACCGGACGGCCGACGGCGAACTGGTGGTCATCGACTACAAGACGGGTCGGGCCCCCTCGCCCGCATATGAACAGGGCAAACTCATCGGCGTCCACATCTACGCCCTCCTGTGCCAGGAGGTGCTGGGTCGGCGGCCCATCCAGGTCAAGCTGCTCCATCTGAAGGAGCCCGTGGCCATCACGACCGAGCCGTCCGAACAGGCCATCCGGGGTCAACGGGTGAAGACCCTGGCCGTCTGGTCGGCCATCGAACGGGCCTGTCGTGACGAGGACTTCCGCCCCCGCACCTCTCCCCTCTGCCGTTTCTGCCGATTCCAGGACTTCTGCCCGGCCTACGGGGGCCATCCGGAGGAGGCGGCCGTCGTGCTGGGCGAAACCGCGACCGGTGCCGCATGAGCGCGGCGGGGACGGCCCCACCGACCGGGGACGGGGACGCCGGCCCGGACACGTCGGACGGCCCGGACAGGCCGGACTCCGAAGGTCCGATCCACGGTGCCGGGCACGGGGCGGGTGGCCTGGCCGCACTGGTGCGGTCGGTCGACGACCGCGTCGATGCCTGGTTCGAACCTCTCCGGGGGAATCCCGCCCTCGACGGCGCGGCCAAGCTGGCCACCGGACTGGGCGACTACGGGGTCATGTGGGCTGCGACCACCGTATGGAGAGCGCGCCACACCGGTCCGGAACGGGCCCAGGCGGTGCGGGCCCTCGGTATCGCCGGTGCCGCGTCCACGGTGGTCAACCGGGCCCTGAAGGTCATCGTCGGCCGCACGCGCCCCGACGGCGACGGGCTCGGTCTGACCGCGTCGGGAGTACCGGTCCGTGAACCGACCTCGAGCAGCTTTCCGAGTGGCCACACGCTGGCCGCCTTCTGTGCCGTGACGGTAATGAGCCGGAAGGGTGACCGCAGCGGCAACGCCCTGCTCTTTGCCGCCGCGACCACGGTGGGGATCAGCCGCCTCCACCTGCGGGCCCACCATGCGTCCGACGTGATCGGCGGCGCGGCCATCGGTGTAGCGCTGGGCCTGGTGGGTCGCACCCTGCTCTGATCGGCTCTCCGATCGACTCCCGCCGGCGCCGGTTCGTCCCGCTCCGCACCCGGTCAGGAATGGATCCGTCCCCGGTGGGGTTGGCCAGGTATGGACACTTCGACGACATTTGCTGTGACCTGGGACTATCGGTGCCCGTTCGCCCGGATAGGGCATGAACACGTCATCGAGGGACTCGAATCCGGAGCACCCTGGGACGTGACGTTCGTCCCGTTCTTCCTCAATCAGACCCACGTTCCCGAGGGAGGCGTCCCCGCTTGGGACGACCCGGCCCAGCAACCCGATCTGTTGGCCCTGGCCGCCGGGGTGGTGGTCCGGGACCGGTTCCCCGACCGATTCCTCGCCGTCCACCGGTCACTGTTCACGGCCCGCCATGACGAGGGGGGCGACCTGCGCGACGAGTCCGTGGTGCGCCGGGCGCTGACACGGGGTGGCGTGGATGCGGACGCCGTGCTGGCCGAGGTGGAGGCCGGCTGGCCGGCCAAGCAGGTCCGGACCGAGCACGAGGATGTGGTCTCACGGCTGGACGTCTTCGGCGTGCCGACGTTCATCGAAGGCGACCACGCCGTCTTTGTGCGTCTGATGGAGCGCCCCGACGGTGACGCGGCCAAGGCCCGGTCCACCGTCGACCGGGTGCTCGGGCTGATCACGGACCATCCCGAGCTGAACGAGTTCAAGCACACCCGCCTGGCCCTCTGATCCGGGGCGGAGGCGACGGCGTGGCCGTCAGGTCCCGACCATCTCCGCCAGCACGGCGACGGTGGCAGTGATCTCCTCACGGGAGCCGAAGGGCGCCGCGCAGAACTCGGCACAACCGATGTCGGCCAGACGGCGGACCCGGGCCTTCACGTCCGCGGCCGGGCCCACGATGGCGACGTCGGCCGGACTGTCGGCACCCTCCCGATCGAGCATGGCCCGGTAGGAGGGCAGCGAGCCGTACATGGCCCACTGGTCCGCCGCCGCCGACTGGGCCGCGGCGGCGTCGCCGGTCACGCAGACCGGCAGGGAGGCCACCACGACCGGCTCGGGCCGGCCCGCCTCCACGGCCGCCTGGCGGATGGTCGGGATGATGTGGGACTCGATGGTGTCCGGTCCGGTCAGATAGGTCACCGTGCCCGACGCCATGCGGCCGGCGATGGCCAACATGGTGGGGCCGAGGGCCGCCACCAGTACCGGCGGGTGTGGCGCATCGATGTGCAGCGGACCGAACGTGGATGCGCTCAGGGTCTCGCCGGCGAAGTTCGCCTGTTCCCCGTGAAGCAGTGGCATCAGGATCGACAGGTACTCCCTCATGTGCCGGGCCGGCCGGTCGAACGACTGGCCGAACACGTTCTCGATGACCAACTGGTGGGACAGACCGACACCGAGCGTCAGCCGACCCCCGGTGGCGGCCTGCACGGTGAGAGCCTGACCGGCCAACATCACCGGGTGCCGGGGGTACGTGGGCACCACGGCGGTGCCGAACCCGATCCCGGGCACCTCGCGCCCGGCCACGGCCAGGACGGTGAGCGCGTCGAGGGCGAAGATCTGCGAGGCCCAGGCCGTCTCGATGCCGGCGTCATGGAGCCGGACGACCTCCTCGATGACGAGGTCCAATGGTCGCTCGGTGTCGAGCATCACGCCGATGCGCACGTTGCCTCCCCTGCGGGCTCGGGTCCCGGCGTCCCGGAGCGGGAACCGTCGGTCAGGACCGTCACCGTATCGGCCCGACCGGGGTCCCGCCCCCACCCGCGGCCGTGGACGTGCCTCCTCTCGCCGCGTCGGGCAGAATGCGCACATGTCCGTTGCCATCATCATGGGAAGTTCGTCCGACTCTTCGATCATGGACGACGCCGTCCAGACCCTCCGCTCCTTCGGGATACCGGTCGAGATCCGGGTGCTCTCGGCCCACCGGACCCCCGACGACACCATGGCCTTCGCCCGGGGGGCGGCCGACGACGGCATCCAGGTGATCATCGCCGCCGCCGGTGGTGCCGCCCACCTGGCCGGTGTGGTGGCCGCGGCCACGACGCTGCCGGTCATCGGGGTGCCCATCGCCCTGGCCAACCTGGGGGGTCTCGACTCGCTCCTGGCCATGGTCCAGATGCCCAAGGGGATCCCGGTCGCAACGGTGGCCGTCAACGGGGCCCGCAACGCGGCCCTGTTGGCTGTGAGGATCATGGCCCTCTCCGATCCCCGATTGGCCGCCGAGCTCGACCGTTTCGTGCTGGATCTGGCCGATCAGGTACGCGACATGGATGCGGAGATCGTGGCCCGCTACCGGGTGGACTGATGCGCGGGGGCGCCGGGGTCCGGGCCCACTGAGCCGGTGCCAGGGCCACGGCGCCTGTGTGGGCGACTCAGGAGGCCGACCACGGCGGAGCCAGCCCGACCACGGCCTCGTCGAGGGACATGCCCAGCGGGATCACGGCCATCACCGGGATGGTGACGCCGTTGGCCACGTACCGGCCCACATGGGCCCGGCACTCGTCGAAGGAGCCGTGCACCACCAGGGCGTCCACCACCTCGTCGGGAATGGATACCAGCGCCCCCTTCCGGTCGCCGGCCTGCCAGGCCTCCCACATCGGCTCGAGCTCAGGACCCCGCCCCAGCCAGCGGTGGAAGGCCGCATAGACCCCCACGTTGAGGTAGGCGGCGATCATGCGCCGGCCCACGGCCCGGACAGCCTCGGCATCCTCCGACGGGCACACGAAGATCCGGGCCGCCACCGGGATGTCCGCTCCGAGCTCCGGGATCACCGTGGCCACGTCCTCGGCCGACAGCCAGTTGATGATCACCCCGTCGGCCTCCCGACCGGCCAACCGGAGCATCCCGGGGCGGAGTGCGGCGAGAAAAAGCGGCGGCGGATGGTCGACGGGTCGGGCCAGCCGGAAGCCCCGGACGCGGAAGGTGTCGTATTCCTGGTCGACCTTCTCGCCGGCCAACGCCGACCGGAGGAACCGGATGGTGTCCCGCACCCGCTTGTAGGGCTCCACGAACTCGGCTCCGTTCCACCGGGACACGATGACGTCGGAGGACGTCCCGAGCCCCAGCGTGAAGTGTCCGGGGGCGGCCTCGGCCAGGGCCGCCACGCTCTGGGCCAGCAGGGCCGGTCCACGCGTGTACGCGGGGATGATGGCCACGCCCAGCTGCATGGAGGGCACCCAGGCCGACGCCAGGGCCAGCGGGGTGAACCCGTCGGAACCGTCCGTCTCCGCGCTCCACAGATCGGTGTAGCCCAGACGCTCCAATTCCTCGTACCACCTGCGGTGATCGACCAGGCTCACCCCATCGAACGGGACGGTTATCCCGTATCGCGCCCCGCGGCCCGGCCTGTCGTGGTCACCCTCTGCTCTGCCATGGACCCCGTAATACACCCTTCCGACATGCTGTACCCATGACCTCCACCGCCACGCAAAGGGTCCGCCCCTCCCAGCTCCAGCTTCCCCTCCACCAGCCGGACCCCGGGCTCGACGACCCGGCCGCCGATGCGTGGAGGCTCGACGAGGAGACCCGCCAGATCGGCCGCCAGGGCGTGGCCGCAGCTCGTGCTCTGCTCGACCGGTCCGCCGGCCCAGCCGAGGGGAGACGGCCCGACGGCGACCGTGGACCGGCAGGTCGCGCCGCCTGACGGTTACCGGCACTACGGTCGCGACCATGACGATCGCCGCGGAACGTCTCGGCTACGGGCCCGAAGCCAAACTGCTCATCCTCAACTGCACCGACCTGGGGCTCTGTCACGCTGCCACAGTCGGGGTGTACGACGCTCTCCGTGAAGGGATAGGCACCAGTGCCTCCCTCCTCGTTCCGGCCCCGTGGGCCCGCGAATCGGCCTCGAGATTCCGCGGGGACGACGTCGGGGTACAGCTGACCCTCAACGCCGAGCACGACCTGTACCGCTGGGCGCCCATCACCCAGGCCCCGTCGTTGCTCGACGGCGACGGGGGTTTCCCCCGGACCGTGACCGACGTGTGGGACCATGCCGATCTCGACGAGGTACGTCGCGAGTGCCGGGCCCAGATCGAACGGGCCGTCCTGTGGGGGTTCGACATCAGCCACCTGGGCGCCCATCTCGACGCCCTGGTGCTGCGCCCCGAGTTCTTCGACATCTACCTCGAGCTGGCCGTCGACTTCGACCTCCCCTTGCGCCTGTTGGGCGCCGACGCCGAGCCCAACGTGGGATTTCCGGTACGGAAGCTGGCTGCGGACGAGGGTGTCCTCTTCGCCGACCGCTTCGCCACCCTGCCCCCCGTCGGGACGCGGGCCGCCTTCCTCGACCTGCTGAGCTCCCTCGAACCTGGCATCACCGAACTGACCTTGCATCCGGCCATCGACACACCCGAGCTCCGGGCCATCGCCACCGACTGGCAGGCCCGCGTCGCCGACGAGGTGCTCCTGGTGGCTGATCGGGGACTGGACCAGGTGATCGCCAAAGCCGGGGTCACCCTCATCGGCTACCGGCCGCTGCGCGACGCCATGCGCCAGAGCTGATCGCACCAGGAGCAACCGTGGAGGGAGACCAGCTCGAATCACCGGTGTCCGCAGCCACCTCGGAGGGCCAGCCGCCGATCCCACCGCCTCCACCGCCGTTCCATCTGGAGGGGCTGGTCCTGTGCGACGGCGCCCGCCCGGAGCCGGTGACCGTCGACAGCATCGTCTTCAGCGACGAAGGCATCGGCGTCATCCGCTACCGGGGCGAGCAGCCACGGGTCCTTCCGTGGACATCGGTGACCGCCCACGTGATCGAACGCTGGGCCGGAGGGGCCATCCCCCGTGGTTGGGTCGATCAGAGTCGCAACGGAGTGGATCCCGGACCACCCGCTCCGGAACGGAGTGCGCCCCGAACCAGAAGGAGGGGCCGGGGCAGGGGCCGGGGCAGAGGCCGGGGCACGACCCAGGGCACGGCCGGCGTTGCCCCAGGTGGCACCGGGGCACCGGTCGCACGGGTCGGGGCCGGTGCCCTCATCGGCATACGGACGCCCTACGGCTCGTACCGTTTCCTCTTCCCGGGGGGCGACCCTGCCGATCTGTCCCGCCGGGTGGCGGCGTTCGCCGTCCGGCACCATGGACCCACCGGTGCTTCCACGGTCACCCGGGTGGTGGCGTGGGGTCAGGACATCGAGCGCCGCCAGTCGGTCCGTCCGGATCCGACCCCGACCGGGTGGAACCGGGTGCGGCCGATCCTGACCGTCCTGCTGATCGTGTTCATCGGCGTCATTGTGGCGCTGATCCTCCTCCAGAGCGCCGGGACCGTCCACCTCCCCCTGCTCGGGGGCTCGGGCCAGTCGCTCCCGGCCCTCAGAAGTCGGTGAGTTCGGCCACCGTCCGGCGCAGTTCCCCGAACGCGTCGGTGGCCGTGACCGGAAGAAGGGCCAGCACCACCTCCATCGAGCCGGCCACCTTCATCCGACCCTGCATGAACGCCACGCTCGGATCCAAGGTTCCCCAGTGCATGGCCGCGGCATCGTCCCAGCTCATCGACAGTGTCACCTCGGCTCCCGCCACCGGGCCCCCGCCGATCGAGGCGAATCGGCCGTCCTCGAGGACCCAGTGGTACGAGGTGTTGCCGTCGGGTCCTCCGGAGATCTCGAATCGGACCCTCGCCGACAAGCCCGGGCACACCACCTGATCCGACACCACGGCCCGGGTCTGGTCGAACCACTCGGGGGACAGCCATCTGGTCATCGGACACCCCGACTCGTCGTCGTTGACCGGATGGGCACCGTCCCCGCCCGGAATGCGACCACCCCGGTGGATTCCAGGCCACCACCTGGCCGGCCATCCGCCCGCCCCTCCTCGTGCCGCGGTGCCACGGTGCCTATCCGGACGTCCGGAGACCGGCGAACAGATCGCTCTCGATTCCGGGGCCGGGTGCTCCGTCGACCCCGTTCGCCCCAACCGGGGGCTCCTCCGGGGCCACCAGCGTGCCGTCGGGACCGACGACCAACGCCAAGCGGTAGTCGTCGAACGGATGGATGGACCGCATCACCTCGGGGGGCAGCCCGAACCAGAACGGAGACTTCGGGTCGACCTGGGTGGCGTGGGCCCGCAGGGCCGCACCGCGGACGTCGGCGAAGTCGGAGACGTCGACCGACGCCGTCACCGTGGGCGCCGGCACCTCTTCCCACCGCTTGCGCCACTGTTCGTCGAACGGCGAGTCCAGCCCCAACTCCTCGAATTTCTCGTGGATCTCCCGGAACCGGGCCACCGAGAACTCGGTGTAGTACAGCTTGCTCGGCTGCCAGGCCGGACCGGCGTCGGGATAGCGCTCGGCGTCGCCGGCGGCCCGGAACGCCGCCACCCCGATCTCGTTGACGCGGAGGTGGTCCGGATGGGGGTAGCCGGACTGCTCGTCGCCGTAGACCACCATGACCTGGGGCCGGGTACGCCTGACGATCCGGACCAGGCGCTCCACCGCCTCCTCCAGGGGCGCCCGGGCGAACGAGTCGGGATTGGCGTTCGAGTCCGCCCCGGCCATCCCCGAGTCGCGGTAGCCCAGCATCACGACCTCGTCGTAACCGATGATCCGGGTGGCCTCGGCCAGTTCCTCGCGCCGCAGGTCGGCCAGGCGGGCATGGACCTCAGGGGTGTCGAGCGCGGGGTTGAGGACCTCGCCCTCCTCCCCGCCGGTGCAGCAGACCAGGACGGTGTGGATCCCGTCGGCGTGGTACCGGGCCACCGTGCCCGCCCCTTTGGAGGATTCGTCGTCGGGGTGGGCGTGGACGGTCAGTAGGCAGAGCTGTTCTGGCACGCCGATCACGCTATCGGGCAGGGAGGCCCTAAGCTTCAATTGCGAAGAACGAGGAAGGATCCATCGGTATGGGCGTGATGAAGCGGTTGTCTGGGATTGTCCAGGCCAAGACCAACAAACTGCTCGACAAGGCGGAGGATCCGAGGGAGTCGCTCGATCTCTCCTACCAGAAGCAGCTGGAGAGCCTGCAAAAGGTACGACGCAGCGTGGCCGACGTCACCACGGCCAAGAAGCGCATCGAGCTCCAGGCCTCGCAGCTGCAGGGCCAGGCGGACAAGTTGCAACAGCAGGCCAAGGCGGCCCTGACCCAGGGCAACGAGGATCTGGCCCGCGAGGCCCTGGCGCGACGGGCGGCACTGGCCGAGCAGCTGGGTGACCTCCAGACCCAGCACGAGCAGGTGGCCGCCCAGGAGCAGAAGCTGATCGACACGGCCCAGAAGCTCCAGACCCAGGTCGACTCCTTCCGCACGAAGAAGGAGACGATGAAGGCCACGTACACCGCGGCGGAGGCCCAGACGAAGATCGGCGAGGCCGTGTCGGGGATCTCGGAGTCGATGAGCGACGCCGGCATGTCCATGCAGCGGGCCCAGGACAAGATCGACGGCATGCAGGCCCGGGCCGGGGCCATGGACGAGTTGCTGGCGTCGGGGGCCCTGACCGACCTGACCAATCCGGTGGACGACATCCAGTCCCAGCTGGACAAGGCCTCCACCACCTCGACGGTCGACGCCGAACTGGCCGCGCTCAAGGCCGAGGTCGGAACAGGGGCGTCGCCCCCGGCGGAGTTGGGGGCGGCCGAACACGGGGACTCACCGTCATGATCGTCCGCATCCTGGGCGAAGGCCAGTACACCGTGCCCGACGACCACCGGGGGACGTTGGAGAAGTTGGACGTCGCCATCGACCAGGCCGTCCACAGCGGCGACGAGGCCGGCTTCTCCACCGCGTTGGCCGCCCTCACCGCCGAGGTACGCCAGGCCGGGGAGCCGTTGGCCGACGACGCCTTCGCCCCTTCCGATCTGGTGGTGCCGTTCGCCGACTCCACCCTGGCGGAGACCAAGGCACTGTTGGCGGATCAGGGCGATAGCAACGGAGGACAGGACCGCTGAGGTCGAGACGATGAGTACGGCACGCAACATCCCCAACGACCGCGGACTCACCCTCCGCATGTTCACCACCGGCCTCCTCCTGGTCCTGCTGTACGGCGCCGTCATCGGGCTCCTGATCGCCTTCGGCCTCTCGATCGGCATCGTGCTGGTGTTCGCCGCCATCATCCTCTTCGTCCAGTACTGGTTCTCCGACAAGATCGCCCTGTTCGGCATGGGGGGACATATCGTCACCCCGGAGCAGGCCCCCCAGCTGCACGGGGTCATCGACCGCCTCTGTGCTCTGGCCGACATGAAGAAGCCGCGCGTGGCCGTGGCCGACACCGACGTGCCCAACGCCTTCGCCACCGGTCGTAGCCCGAACTCCGCGGTGGTGTGCGCCACCTCTGGCCTGATGAGACGGCTCGACGAGTCGGAGCTGGAGGCGGTCCTGGCCCACGAGCTCAGTCACGTGGCCCACCGGGACGTCGCCGTGATGACCATCGCCAGCTTCTTGGGCATGGTGGCCGGCATGATCACCCGCATCATGCTCTGGACCGGTCTGATGGGCGGGTTCGGCGGTGGCAACCGGGGCAACAGCCAGGGGGGCCAGGACAATGCCGCCCTGGTGGAACTGGGCGTGCTGGTGGTGTCGGTGGTGGTCTACGCCATCAGTTTCCTTCTGACCATGGCCCTGTCCCGCTACCGCGAGCTGGCCGCCGACCGGTCCGGGGCACTCCTCACCGGCAGGCCGTCGGCCCTGGCGTCGGCGCTGGTCAAGGTGACCGGCGAGATGTCCCGCATACCCACACGGGACCTCCGCTCGGCCGAGAGCTTCAACGCCTTCTACTTCACCCCGGCCATCGCCAAGAACGGGGTCAGCCTCTCGACCCTCTTCTCCACCCACCCCACACTGGACAAGCGCCTGGCCCAGCTGGCCCGAATCGAGGCCGAGCTGGGACGTCCTTCGTGAGCAGCCTCATCCCCGGTAAGGCCGACACCCCGTGACCAGGGGTCACTGATGGGCCTGCTCAGCTCCCTTCTCGGAAGGACCAAGCCGGTCCAGTCCAATCTCGACGCGCTCTTCGCCCTCCCCTCCGCCTCGATCACCCTGCAGAGCGCGGCCGGCATGTCGTGCTCCGGACATGCCGGGGTGTGCTTCAAGCCCCCGTCCGGTCAGGGGTTCGAGGAGATGCAGGCCGAGGTGGTCAAACTCCTGTCCATGGACGGCACCGCCGAGCTCCGCAAGGCCGAGGACAGCTACGGCTACCAGTGGCTGGTGGTCGAGGACGCCGACATCGAGCAGTTGGTCACGCAGATCCACATGGTGAACTCCTCCCTCTCCGACTCCGGCTGGGGACCCCAGCTCCTGTGCTCGGTGTTCGGTCTGGCCCCCCTCCAGGACCCGGACGCGGCACCCGACGCCGCCACGGCGCTCACGGCCCCGGCGCCGGGGCCGACCGAGGCGGTATCGGGAACGGACACGCCGGTCGGGGCGCCGGCGGACGATCCCGCCTTCACCTCGGCCGCGCTCGACGTGGGATCCGGGGTCATGCCGGCCGCCACGGCCGGACCGGGCCGGGTCCTCGCCTCCACCGCCTATCTGGTCTATCTGTTCAAACGGGGGACGTTCTACCCCTTCATACCCGACGGCCACGAGCACCGGGACACCGAGGAGGAGCTCAAGCTCAAGAGCCTGGTGGCCGACGACCTGGTGGTCGAGACCGACCTCGACCGCTGGTTCCCGCTGTGGGACCTCCCGGTCGGATGACGGGCCGAATCCGACCCCGCCGACGACGCTGAGCTCCCGGCCCGGTCACGCTGGTCCGGGAGCGATCCTCATGTCGGGACCGTCGTCGGTCCGAGTCCGATCCCGTCGATCGCCCGGGCCAGGTCGAGGTCGAGCCGGGTGATCCCGTCCGAATCGTGGGTCACCAGGGCCAGTGTCACCCGGTTGTAGCGGATGTCGATGTCGGGGTGGTGATTGGCGGCCTCGGCCAGGCCACCCACCTCCCCCACGTAGGCCAGGGCGGCCACGAAGTCGGGGCACGCCACCGTCTTGACCAGCTTGCCGGCGATGAGGTGCCAGTCGGGACCGTCATCGGCCGACAGCGCCGCGATCACCACCGCCTCGGCCAGCACCGGCTCACTCACCCGGTCGGACCTCCCGGTTCATCGGCGTCCACGGTCCCGCCGCACCCGCACCCCGCTGCCGGACCCGACACCCGTACCACCGCCACATCTAGACCGACGCCCCCACCGGCGCCGTCGGAGTGAACACCACGGGCATGGTCTCGTAACCGGACACGAAGTTGGCGGCCCGTTTCGGCAGCGGCGCATCGTCGGCCAGGGCCAGGTCCGGGAGGCGGTCGAGAAGTCGGTCGAACATCACCATCAACTCCATACGGGCCAGACGGTTGCCCAGGCAGAAGTGCGAGCCGAAACCGAAGGCCATGTGATCGTTCGGGGACCGGGCGATGTCGAACCGCTCGGGATTGTCGAAGACGCGCTCGTCTCGGTTGGCCGAAGGGTAGAGCAGGAGCAGCTTCTGTCCCTGGCGCATCATCGACCCGTGCAGTTCGACGTCCCGGGTCATCTGTCGGGCCATGTTCTTGATCGGCGAGACCCATCGGAGCATCTCCTCCACCGCCGACGGCAGCAGGGTGCGGTCGGCGGACAGGCTCTTCAACTGATCGGGATGACGGAGCAACTCGTACATGCCACCACTGATCACGTGCCGGGTGGTCTCGTCCCCGCCGATCAGGATCAGGAGGGACTCGTAGATGATCGACCCCTCGTCCAGCCGCTCCCCCTCGATCTCGGCGTGGACCAGGGTGCCGATGAGATCGTCGGACTGATTGTCCCGCCGCCGCTGTTCGGCCACGGCCGTGATGTACTCGGCATACTCCATGGCCGCTGTGGCGGCCAGGTCCATGGCTCCGGGGTCCGGCGATCCGAGCGACTTCAGCATGTCGTCGGACCATCGGAGCAGGTCGTCGCGATCCTCGGGCGCCACGCCGAGCATGTCGCCGATCACGATCATGGGCAGCGGTGCCGCGATGTCCCGCACGAAGTCGGCCGATCCGGCCTCGCACACCCGGTCGATGATGGCGTCACAGACGGCACGGATGCCGGCCTCGCTCTCACGGATGCGCCCGGGGGTGAAGCCCTCGCTGACCAGGCGCCGTCTCCGCACGTGTTCCGGCGCGTCCGTCTCGATCATCATGGGCAGGGCGTCCCCGTCGGGGCGGATGCCGCCGGCATTGGAGAAGGTGTCGGGATCCTTCGAGATCTCCTTGATGTCGGCGTAACGGGTGATACCCCACACCCCGGAGCTCTCGTCGAAGTAGGCCGGCGCATGCTCCCGCATCCAGGCGAAGGCCGGGAACGGATCGCCTGAGTAGAACGTGCCGTCGGCCAGACCGATGCTCAACTCACGGGGTGGTGTGGTCATGAGGCTCCTTCTCCGTCCTTCGCAGCCGAACGCCCGACCGGAGCGGGTCCCAGCCTGTCGCTGGAGCCCATGCCGCCACCGGCGGGACCGGTCCTGGCCGGAGTATAGGCCCCCGATCTGACACAGCGTCAGTTCCCTGTCCGGTCCGGGCTGCGGGTCCGGAAGGTCATCGGGACCCGGCACACCCCGGCATGCTTGTTGGTCCGGACCCGCTCCACCGGCCCGGCCAGCTCGAAGCCCTCGAGGCGGCCCAGCAGCTCCTCGAGGATGACCCGGATCTCCAGACGGGCCAGATTGGCGCCCATGCAGTAGTGGGTGCGGTACCCGAAGGTCAGATGGGGGTTCGGTGTCCGCGTGATGTCGAACCGGAACGGCTGGTCGAACACGTCGGCATCCCGGTTGGCCGACGGCCACCACAGGGTCACCTTGTCCCCCTCCTCGATGACCTGGCCGCCGATCGACGTGGCCCGTGTGGCGGTCCGCCGGTTGTAGAGGGTGGCGGTGGTCCACCGGAGGATCTCCTCCACCGCGGCGGGCATGAGCTCGGGCCGACGGACCAGGAGGTCGAGCTGGTCGGGACGCTCGACCAGTGCCACCATGCCGAGTGCGATCGAGTTCCGCGTGGTCTCGCTGCCCGCCACCACCAACAGGTTGAAGAACATGAGGAGTTCGAGATCGGTGAGGGGACGGGAGCCGGGGCCGTCATCGTCGACCTCGGCTCGGGCCACCACCGAGATGATGTCGGCACCCGGTGACCGCCTCTTGTCGGCGATGAGCCGTGACCCGTACTCGGCCATCGAGGCGGCCGCCGCCGCCACCCGGTCGTTGGTCTCGCCCAACTCCCGCCCTTCGAAGTCGAGTGTGGTGTTCGACCAGGCCATCAGGTCGTGGCGGTCGGCGTCGGGCACGCCCATCAGGGCCGCCACCGCCTGCAGCGGCAGTTCGACGGCCACCTCGCTCAGCAGGTCGCACTGGCCCCGCCCGGCGATGGCGTCCACGATGCGCGTGGCACGCTGCCGCAACTCCCCCTCCATCCGGTTCAGGGCCTTGGGGGCCACCGCCGGGGTGACCAGCCGTCTGATCCTCTGGTGTCGGGGATCGTCCATCATGTTGAGCAGCACCCCTGGTGCGAAGCCGTACGGGAGGTCCTGGATGATGGTGCCCCCGCCCTCGGCGCCCGGGGCCCGCTCGGATGAGAAGGTCTCGGCGTCGGAGGCCGCGGCCATGATGTCGGCGTGGCGGCTCAGCACCCAGAATCCGACGCCGTCCGGCGTGTGCTCGGTGGGGGGATGCCACCAGACCGGTGCCTCGCTCCGCAGACGGGTGAACACCCGGTCGGGGAACCCGGCCTCGAACAGGTCCAGGTCGGTGAGGTCAACCGTCCCGAGATCGACGTCGTCCTCTTCCATGCGTCCACTCCCGGTCCGGAGGGGCCGACCGGCCCTCCTCAAGGGTGGGTCATCGACTCCGGTCGGACCGCCTCGTCGAACTGCTCACCGGTCAGGTACCCGAGGGCCACGACCGCCTGGCGGAGCGTAGCCCCCTCGCGGTGGGCCTTCTTGGCCACCTCCGCCGCCTTGTCGTACCCGATGAGTGGATTGAGCGCGGTGACCAGCATCAGCGAGTTCTCCAGATGGTGCCTGATCCGCTCCTCGTTGGGCGCCAGTCCCTCCACGCAGAAGCGGGTGAACGTGCCCGAGGCCTCGGTCAGCAGGCGCACCGAGTGCAGCACGTTGTGGATGATCACCGGTTTGCACACGTTGAGCTCGAGGTTCCCCCGAGCCCCGGCCATGGCCACGGCGGCATCGTTCCCGTACACCTGGATACACACCATGATCATGGCCTCGCACTGGGTCGGGTTGACCTTGCCCGGCATGATGGAGGAACCCGGTTCGTTCTCGGGCAGCTGCAACTCCCCCAGTCCACTGCGGGGACCCGAGCCCAGCCAACGCAGGTCGTCGGCGATCTTGATCAACGACGCCGCCAGTGTCCGCAGTGCGCCGCTGGTCATGACCAAGGCATCGTGGGCGGCCAGGGCGGCGAACTTGTTGGGCGCCGTCACGAACGGCAGGCCGGTGAGCTCGGCGATGGCCGAGGCCACCCTGGTCCCGAACTCGGGATGGGTGTTCAGCCCGGTACCGACGGCCGTCCCGCCCGCGGCCAACTCGTACAGGTCGTCGAGCGTCAGTTCGATCCGCTTCATGTCGGCGTCGAGTTGGGCCACGTAGCCCGAGAACTCCTGGCCCAGTGTGAGGGGAACGGCGTCCATCAGATGGGTCCGGCCGATCTTGGTGATGCCGGCGAACGCCTCCGACTTGGCCGCCAGGGCGCTCCGCAGGACCCGGACGGCGGGAAGGAGACGGTGGGTGATCTCTTCCACCGCGGCGATGTGCATGGCGGTGGGGAACGTGTCGTTGCTGGACTGGGACATGTTGACATCGTCGTTGGGGTGGATCGGGTCCTTCGAGCCCATGACGCCACCGGCCATCTCGATGGCCCGGTTGGAGATCACCTCGTTGGCGTTCATGTTGCTCTGGGTGCCGCTGCCCGTCTGCCAGACGCTGAGAGGGAAATGCTCGTCGAGCCTCCCCTCGGCCACTTCCCGTGCGGCCGCCACGATCAGCGCCGACTTATCCGGGGACAACGTGCCCAAGTCGGCGTTGACCTGAGCCGACGCCTCCTTCAGGATTCCGATGGCCCGGATCAGGGGCTCGGGCATCCGGTCGTCGCCGATGGGGAAGTGGTGCAGGGACCTGGCGGTCTGTGCGCCCCAGTAGCGGTCGGCCGGAACCTCGATCGGCCCCATGCTGTCGGTCTCCGTGCGGGTCTCGGCCGTCAAGGTCGCGTCCTTTCGCTCAGACTCTCGATCAGGATCTCCCACTGATGGGCGCTGACCCTACCGTGCCCGGGATCGGCGGGGTAATAACGTCGACCGCGGCGGGGTCGGGCGCCAATCCGCCGACCTGCCCACCCGCCGGCCCGACGGCTCGACGGCTCGACGGCTCGACGGCTCGACGGCTCCGCGGCCCCGCGGCCCCGCGGCCCCGCGGCCCCGCGGCCCCGCGGCCCCGCGGCCCGGACGCTCATCCACCTGGTTGCCGGCAGTCGGGACACAGGCCGACCAGGTCGAACTGGTGGTCGGTCACCTCGTAGCCGTGCTCCTCGGCCACCACCCGGGCCGCTTCGGCCATGGCCCGCTCCAGCCGGGGGGACGGCGCCACGTCCTCGACTTTCCCGCATCGACGACAGGCCAGGTGGTGATGGTGGCCGGCCAGCTCCTCGGCCAGCTCGAACCGTCCGTGATCGTCGACCCCGGTGACCCGACGCACCACCCCGGCCTCGATGAGGGTGGTCACGTTGCGGTAGGCGCTGCTCTGGGGTAGCTCGAGGCTCGAGGCCAGGATCTCCGGAATCGAGAGGGGGCGCCCGGCCTCGGCCAGGGTGGTCACCAGCGACCGTCGGACGGCGGTATAGCGCTGTTCCTGGGCGGCCAGGCGGAGGGCGACCTCGTCATGGACCGAGGGGGCGGTGCGCACGTCCCTGACACTACGGCCCCCGTCGGCGGGAGTCGGTGTGGGATCCGGTGGTGGCAACGGCGCCGGAGGTTCACGCACCGAGTAATCCCCCCTCCGGCCCGGCCGGACTGGCCGGCATCCGTCGACGGGCCCGGGAGCGTCCTCGGGCCGACGAGACGACGAAGGAGGCCAGGTAGATCCCCGTGGCCACGGCGATGATGCCGAAGCTGGGCGGGACCTTCGGCGCCAGATAGGCCACGGTGAGCCCGGACCACATCGATGCCACCGCGATGCCGGCCGACAGCCACACCGCCGCGAAGGGGCGGGACGAGAACCGCTGGCTGGCACCGGCCGGTGCGGCCACCAGCCCCAACAACAAGAGGGCGCCCACGGCCTGGGTGGCGACGCCGGCGGTGACCCCCAACAGGATGAAGAATGTGTAGCCGAGGGCCCGGACCGGCACGCCCCGCGCTCCGGCCACCGTCTCGTCGAGGCTGGCGAACACCAGCGGACGTCCGATGACCACGAACACGACGACGATGCCCGCGGCGATGAGCGAGTCGGACAGGGCCTGTCCCGACGACAGCCCCAGGATCGACCCGAACAGCACGTTCACCCCGGCATTGGCCCCCACGCTGCCGGTGCCGCTCTGCGAGGTGGTGAAGATGGACAGGAACAGGGCCCCGAGCCCGAGGACCCAGGCGAAGACGCTGCCCACCACCGTGTCGTCGGCCGAAGCCCGTCGACCCAGCACGGCCATGAGCACGGCGAAGATCACGCAGGCCCCGTACAGCCCGGCCCGCAGGTCGATGCCGAAGGCCAGTGCGGCCAGTGCCCCGGTGAAGGCCACGTGTGAGAGGGCGTCCCCGGTGAAGACCTGGCCCCTGAGCACCACCACGTAGCCGACCAGGCCGGCGGCCAGAGCGATGAAGGTCCCGGCCACGAAGGCGGATCGCAGGAACGGGTGTCCGAGCATGTGGGCGATACCCACGAACGGGTCCAGGGTGGCGATCATGCCGTGACCGCCGTGGACGGGACCGCAGGGGCCCGGCGCGGCGATCGGGACCCGAGCCGGTTGACCAGCACCCTCCAACCGGCCGCCACCACATAGGCGAAGAATCCGAACGTCGAGACGAAGAAGCCGACCGGGTACACCGAGTAGAAGGCCACACCCAACGACACCCAGGTGATCACCACTGCAGCCACCACCGTGAGGACGAAGCTCGCCGCCGGCCGGGCCGTCAGCTGTTGCGCGGCGGCGGCCGGCATGACCAGCAGTGCGAACACCAACAAGGCTCCGGTGATCTGGCTCACCTCGGCCGCGGCACAACCCAGCAGGACCAAGAACACCACGGACAGGGCCCGGACGGGTACTCCCCGGGCCGCGGCCACGTCGGGGTCCACGGTGGCGAAGAAGAGGGGCCGGGCCACCAGGGCCAGCAGGCCCAGGACAACGATGGCCACCACGGCCAGGGTCACCACCTGACTGTCGGAGATCCCGAGGAACGTACCGAAGAGCAGGCCGGTCAGACTGTCGAGGAACCCGCCGTAGAGGCTGACGAAGAGGACCCCGGACGCCAGGGCGAACGCCTGGACGGTGCCGATCACCGCTGACTCCTCGCTCCGGGCCCGGCCCGAGGACGATCGGGGCACGATGGCGATGACCAAGGCTGCCGCGATGCTACCGACGAAGTAGCCGGCGGTGGCGCTGATCCCCAACCAGATGGCTCCGGCCGCCCCCGGGAACGAGACGACGGCCAACGTGTGTCCGGCGAAGCTCTGGCGCCGGAGCACCATGAACCAGCCGATGGCCCCGGCGATCAGGGCCACGACGGTCCCGGCCCGGAAGGCGTTCACCATGAAGTGGAGGGCGAGCATCTGGCGGAGGTCGGCGTAGACATTCCAGCTCGCCCCGCCCCCCATCGTCGCCGCCACCGGCGCGGCCGTGGTCATGGATCCGCCCGAGTCAGTGGCCGTGCCATCAGTGGCCGCGCCCGTGACGATCGGCGTGGTGGGCCGGGGCCTCGGGGCTGCCGACCACCACCATCTGCCCGTCGGAGGCGCGGAGGACTTCGATGGGCGTCTCGTAGAGAGCGCTCAAGGTGTCCGACGTGATCACCTCGTCCGGGGGTCCGCACACCGCGCCGCCGCGGGCCACGTAGACCACCTTGTCGAGGTAGGAGACGATCGGGTTGACGTCGTGGGCCACGATCAGGACGGTGATCCCGAACTCGTCGCTGATGTCCGACACCAGCGCGGCCACCGCAGCCTGATTGGGAAGGTCGAGGCTGTCGAGCGGCTCGTCGAGGAGCAACATCCTGGGTCGACGCACCAGCGCCTGGGCGATGAGCAGCCGTTGCTGCTCACCACCGGACACCTGTCCGATCGGGCGATGCGCGTAGGAGGTGGCGCCGACCAGTTCGATGACCTCGTCGACCCTCTGTCGCCTCGACCGGCCCCCGGCGGAGAGTGAGCTACCGCCGGGAAGCGGTAGGCCCCACCGGTCACCGTCGCTCCCCAGACGAACCACGTCGATGCCCCGGATCCGCAGGTTGGGATCGAAATTGCGCCGCTGCGGCAGGTAGCCGATGTCCTTCCCGGCGTCGCCGGGGGACTTTCCCAGTACGGTGACCCGCCCCTCCGACAGCGGCTGGATGCCCAGCACCGCCTTGACGAGCGTGGACTTACCCACACCGTTCGGACCGAGGACGGCCACGAACTCCCCCTCCGCCACCTCCAGGTTGACCTCCGACCAGATCGTCCGACCCCCCAGGGTCACCGCGGCATGGCTGAAGATCACCGCCGGGCGGACCGGTGGGGGCGGGCCTCCGGTCCCCGTGGGGCCGGACATGCCCGTAGGGCCCGACGCCCCTCCCGCACCTGACAGGCCCGGCGCGCCCGGTGCCGGATCGGCCGAATCAGTCACGGGACCGGGCCAGTGCGGCTTCGATGCCGAGCAACTGCTTCGTCTGCCAGGCCTGGTAGCTGGCCGTGGCGGGCTGCAGTGTCTCGGTGATGGTGGCTACGGGGATGTGCTCGGACCTCACCTCTTGCAGCTGCGCCTGGACATCCGGCGTCACATTCTGGCTGTTGTACACGTAGACCTTGATCTCGTGGGTCCGGATCTGGTCGTCGATGGTCTCCTTGTCCGCCACCGAGACGTCCGTGCCCTCGCTGATGGCCCGGAGGAACGACGGCGGCGTGATCAGGTCCAGGCCCAGTGCCGGAGCCAGCATGGCGAAGATCGACTCCGACGCCCCCACCGGCGTCCCCGAGTACCTCGCCCTGATGTGGGCGATGGTGCCGTCGTACTGCTTGAGACCGACGGTGTCGAAGTGGGATGCCTGCCGGGTGAAGTACCCGCTGTCCTTCGGATCGATCCGCTGGAAGTCGACCACCATCCGCCTGATCACGGCCTGCACGTCGGACGGGTTGTACCAGCGGTGCGGGTTCGAGCCGTCCGGCACGTCGAGGAGTGTGCCCACGTCCAGCGTGACCACGGAGGCCCCGTCCGCGCTCAGCAACCTCTCCACCCACGGGTCGTACCCGACGCCGTTCTCGATCACCAGCTGGGACGCAGCCAAGGTCCTGGCGTCGGCCGCCGTCGGCTCGTACGAATGCGGGTCGGTATTCGGATTGGTAATGATACTCATCACGTGGGCATGGATCCCTCCCACCTGGGCCGCGATACTCCCCCAGAAGTTCTCAGCTGCCGACACGACCACCACCCGTCCGGACGGCGTTGCTCCCCCGCCGGCAGCGGCGGACGGCCCGCCGGCCGACGACGAGCTCGTCGAGCAGGCGGCCATTCCTACGGCTGACGCCAGGGACAGCACCATCACGACGGCGCGGCGGCGGCCTGCGGTCCAGGGCCGAGTCACACCCGCTCCCCCATGGCGCCGCTGGCCCGACCCGGGATCGGCGCGGCACGGTCGAACTGTGGGGACAAGGGCATGGGCCGGGTTCGCTCTCCGGGATCGGTTCGCCTTCACCAGGACCATATACGAGAACCATTCTCACTACAAGAGGGTCTCTGTTCTGCCGTCGGGGTGGGGAAGAGGGAAGTCGGAGTGGTGCCGCGCCCGGTTGTCCGAACCCGGGAACCCGTTCTTGGCACCCCACGGTCAGGCGCGCAGTTCGATCCCCTGGCTCCAGACCTGGCGGGCCATGGCCACGTCCTCGGCCCGGGGGCCGTCGCCGACCCCGGGAACCTCGAGGATGGCCGGAAGACCCTGGAGATCCGGATGGCCGAGGAGGGCGGCCAGTCCGTCTGCCCCGATGGTTCCGTCGCCGATGTTCTCGTGGCGGTCCTTGTTGGCCCCGAAGGCCACCTTGGAGTCGTTGAGGTGCAGGCAGCGAAGACGATCGAGCCCCACGGTCCCGTCGACCAACGCAACCAACCGGTCGGCTTCCTCGACCGTACCGAACGGCACCCCGGAAGCCCACAGATGCTGTGTGTCGAGGCAGACGCCCAGTCGCCCGTCTCCCCCGGCCACCTCGATGACCTCGGCCAGTTCTTCGAAGGATCGACCGACCGTATCGCCGGCGCCGGCGGCGTTCTCCAGCAGGATCGGACAGGGGTCCGATGAAACCTCCACCGAGTCCAGCGCCTCGATCAACGCCTCGACGATGCCCGGGAGTACCGCCTCGAACCCGCTACCGCGATGGCTGCCGATGTGCAGGACGAGACCGTCCGAGCCCATGCCCTCCGCCGTCGTCAGGTTGGCATTGAGGCACGTCCTCGACTTGGCCGCCAACTCCGGGTCGGGTGTGGCCAGGTTGATGAGATACGTGGCATGGCAGAACGTCGAGGTAACGGTCGGGTGCTCCTGTTGGGCTTCCCGGTAACCGGCCAACACCTCCGGTCCATACTGCGAGGCCTTCCACATACGCGGACTCTGGGTGAAGATCTGGACCACCTCGGCGCCGATCTCGTCACCGTGCTGCAGGGCCGGGACAAGGCCCTTTCCAGCCCGGACATGCGCTCCGATTCGCATGAGCGCACCGTAGCAGCGCTCCCTTCCAGCCCATCCGGGCTCTTTTGACTCTCGCCTCCCCCGGGGTCGGCCCCTCCGGTCCGGTCTCGTCTGGTCTTTTCTGCCTGATACACCCTCCTGGGATGCTGTCCCCATGGCCCCGACCACCGCCACCGTGACCTCCGCCACGGAGACCGTCTCGGCCCAGGCGTTGCGTGGTGCCGTCGAGACGCTGGCCTCGTTCGTCTCGTCCTTCGAGCCGGAGCGGTACTCGGGGGAGGATGCCGCCGCCCTGGTCAGGGTGTTCGCCCACGGGAAGCGGCTGTGTTCGGCCGGGGAGACCCTGGCCGCCACCCGGGCTGCCCGGTGCCATCCCAATGTGGCCACCGGTCACCGGACCCCGGCCGAATGGCTGGCCGCCACCACCGGGGACTCGGTGGGGGACGCCATCTCCCTGTTGAAGCTGGGAGAGGCCCTGTCCGACCAGCCCGGGGTGGACGGGGCCCTGCGGGAGGGGAAGCTGACCCCGAGGAGGGCCACCCTGGTGTCCGATGCCGTCCGGGTCAACCCCGCCGCCGAGGGTGACCTGGTGGAAGGGGCTGCCACCGACACCATGCCCACCCTGAAGAAGAAGTGCCTGCGAGCCACGTCGGAGGGACGCTCACCGGCCGAGCAGGCCCGCCACCACCACCAGCTGCACCAGAACCGGCGGTGCCGGACCTACACCGACGGTGACGGGGCCCTCCGGCTCGAGGCCGTCCTGGCCCCGGTGACCGGAGCCGAACTGGTGGCCGCCCTGGACACCCAGGTCGACCGCATCTTCCGGGCCGCCACCGGGTCCGGGGAGTACGAGTCCCCCGACGCCTACCGGGCCGACGCCCTGGTGGCCCTGGTCACCGGACGGGGGATCCTCGGCCCACCCGGGCGGAACCGGACCCGAAACAAGACCGGAAGCGACTCCGGTGTCGATGACGGTTCCGGTTCGGGTGATTCCACCGCCGACGCCGATTCTGGAACTGACACCGGCACCGGCACTGGCACCGACTCCGGCACCGGCTCCCGGGGCCGGGGCCCGGGCACCCAGATCATCGTCCGCACCGACCTGTCGGCCCTGCGCCGGGGCCACACCCGACCCGGTGAGGTGTGTGAGATCGAGGGTCTGGGCCCGATCCCGGTGGACGAGGCCATCGCCACCATGGGCCGGGCCCTGTGCCACCTGGTCGTCACCAACGGGGTGGACGTGACCACCATCAGCCGGATGGGACGCAACATCCCCCTCCCGTTGGCCCTGGCCCTGCTGGAACGGGACCGGACCTGTGTGGTGCCGGGCTGTGACGTGACCAAGGGATTGGAGTTCGACCACTGGCAGGTGGACTACGCCCAGGGGGGCACCGTCTCCATGGACAACCTGGCCCGCCTGTGCAAGCACCACCACCGGCTCAAGACCCACCAGGGGTTCCGTCTCATGGGAGGACCCGGACAGTGGGAGTTCGTGGCTCCTGACACCCCGAAGAAGCCCACGCGGAAACCCAGACGGCGATCGACCACCAAGGGCACCGCCCCTCCCCCCACCGACCCCGGACCGAGACTGTTCACCGACCGGGAGTGAACTCCACCTGCCCCCACTCCCGCCAACCCGGCCGATGGCCGGAGGCCATGGTGGAGCCGGAGGCCGAGGCCGGGGCGCGGGCGCGAGTTGGGGTGGCTTTCCCGAGGCCGTTGCTACAGTCGAGTGGGGCAATTTGAAGGCAGTCGGTCGAGCGGCCGAAGGCCTGGAACATCCTTCCCTGATCGAGGAGTGACTCCATGACGACCACACTGACGAATAATGCTCGAGCTTTGATCCAACGGCCGGTGATGGCCAATGTGGCGACTGTCGACGCAAGCGGTCGGCCCCAGGTGACACCCGTGTGGATCGACCTGGACGGAGACGATCTCCTGTTCAACACCGCCAAGGGCCGGACCAAGGTGAATAACCTCGAAAGGAATCCCCACGTCGCCGTATCGGTCGTCGACCCCGACAACTCGTACAACGTCGTAGTCGTGCGTGGCACGGCAGAGGGGACCGAGGAGGGTGCCGATGCCCACATCGACTCACTGGCCAAGAAGTACCTCGATGTCGATACCTACCCCATGCGCCGGCCGGGCGAGGTCCGGGTCACCTACCGGGTCCACGCCGACAACGTGGTGATGCAGCCCGAGGACGACGCCTGACTGGCGGTACCCGTCCTGGGCGCTCAACCGGCCAGCTCCCTTCCCATCCGCTCCATCTGCCGGAGCTGCTCTACGACGTTGTTTCCGTCCAACACGGCGATGCAGCCGTCCGCTCCCGCCCCAAGTCGGGAGCGGCACTCCGCCACCATGTCGGTAACTGTCGGGGAGCGGGATTCGGCGCCGGGGACTGACGGTCCCAACCAGATCACCTGGACGGGGTTCGTCGAGCCCTCCCGGTGATCGGTCATGCCTCGCACCTCCTCGACCGCGTCCCGCACCTCGTCGGCGCTGCCGGTGACGATCACGGCGTCGGCGGAGTCGGCGGCGGCTCTCAGTGCCCCCGGTCGCAGCGAGGGGTCGGGTCCCACCCATACGATCACCGGGATTCCGCCCACCTGGACAGGGCGCGGGTGATTCAGGGCACCGGCTATCGAATAGAAGGCCCCACTGAAGTTCGGCGCGTCGTCCCGGAGCACTGAACAGCAGACCTGGAGGCGCTCCCGCAATCGCTCGACGTCCGAGCCGTGGCCGGTGTCGACGCCTACGGTCAACACCCCTCGACCGTGGGAGATCACGTCGATGCCGGTCACGATCTTGGCCACGATGGCCGGGGCTCGACTGTCGACGCCGGTCGGGATCGCCCCCAAATGAACCGTTCGTGTGCACGTGGACAGAGCACCCAGGAGTGCATAAGCCTCGAGATGCGGCCGGCCGGTTCCGACCACATCGTCGGTCACCCACAACGAGTCGAATCCCGAATGCTCGGCAGCCTGGGCCAGACCACGCAGCCGTTCGAAGGCCGGGGTGCCGTCATCGGAACCGGCGCTGCTGTCCAGCCAGCACCCCAGCCGGGTGACCGATCGACGGCCCGAGGTTGTCCCCACGGCGGCAAGGGTACTGGTCCGGGCCCCCTCGGACGTTCAAGTTGGGGGTCCGAATCGACCGATGAAACGAACAGGATCAGGGACGGCAGCGCCCGGTCACGGAGACCGGTTCTCTTCGAGGTTGCCTCAACCCCCTCGAGGCGGCGGGCCGATTGGGCAGGAGAGTGACCATGCGACACCGAGGGCAGCGGACCCGTCCACACCGGTCGGTCACGATGGGAAGGCGCCCGGATCCGGGTCCCGATGCGGGGTTCTCCATGATCGCCACGATGCTCGGTATGGTGGCGACCGCGCTGTTGGTGCTGCTCCTCCTCGGGACGACCCTGCACTCGGGCAGTTCCGCCAACACCAGCATCTCCAACGCTCCGGGCGTGGGCCAGGCCGATGACCTGCTGGCCCAACAGTCGCTGTCGACCGGCCTCACATCCGTCGCCACCATGGCAGCTGGAGGAGCCGGCATCGGCGGCGTAAGCGCCGCCTCGCTCTCGGCCGCGAACCCGTCGGTCGACTTCGTGTCCGGTCCTTCGTCGGGTCCCTCGACCGTCAGCGTCACGGTGACCGCCGGCAGCGGCGTCGACGGCGTGAGCGGCGTCAGCGGAGTCAGCGGAGTCAGCGGGATTGGGGGCGGCGGCGCCGTCACCATGGCGGCCCGCTCTTCGGACGGAACCTGCTGGCTGGTGTGGAAAGGATCGGGGACGGCGACGTTCTACGGAGCCCAGACACATCTGCCGACATGCACGGCGCCGGCGATCCCCACCGCCCCTGTGCCCGGTCCGGTGTCCTCGTCAGCCATCGGATGGCAGGAGAGCACCTTCCCTTCCGCCTGAACACCCCGCCCCCGGTCGATCAGCACTTCGACCACCATCCGGCCCCTTCGCGCACGATGCCCCGTTCCACCAGCCGGTCACACGCCTGGGCGGCAGTGGCAAGGGACAGGTCGGTGCGGATCAGGATCGTCTCGAACGCGGTAGGTGTGTCGTCGATCGACCCGAGTACGGTCCGCTCGGTTGTCGACAACCCCGACGCCTCGACATCTGGCTCGCGCTCACGTCGTATCGCCGTCGGTGCGGAAATCTCGCCCTCGGCCCGAGCACCGTCCCCACGTCCAGCCCGGGCCAACGAAACGGCCACCAACACGTCGGTGGCATCGCGCACCGGGACGCAGCCGTCCACCAGGAGACCGTTCGTACCCGTCGATGCCGGACTCCGGACCGATCCGGGAACCGCGCACACGGGAATGGACCGACGAGCCGCGGCTTCGGCCGTGTAGAGCGACCCTCCCCGTCGATGGCTCTCCACCACGACCACCACGTCGGAGAGGGCCGCGATGATCCGGTTGCGGGCCGGGAACACACCGGGTCGGGCCGCGGTGCCCAGCGACGACTCCGAGAAGACCACACCATCGGCGGCCACCTCTCCCCAGAGCTCGCGGTTGCACCTGGGATAGACCTGATCGAGGCCGGTGCCGACCACGGCGGCGGGAGGTGCCCCTGACGCTCCGGGGCCACGGACCACACCGGCGTGGGCGGCCCCGTCGATGCCGGCGGCCAGGCCGGACACCACGACGACACCTTCGGAGGCCAGATCGGCGGCCAGCTCCGATGCCACCTGCAGGCCGTAGTGGGTGGCCGAGCGGGTCCCCACGATGGCCACCCGGGGACGACCCTCCACCCGGGTGGGGTCGCCGAGGGCGAACAGAACCGCCGGAGCACCCGGGTCGGCTTCCAACCCGGAGGGATACCGGACGGTGCCGGGCAGGAGGATCTCGACCCCCAGGCGGGCGTATGCCCCGGCCACCTGTCCGACGTCGGTGGCGCGGGCTGCCGCCGTGAACTTCCGGCGCGGGTCGGCCCGGTGTGACCCCCGTAGCACGGCCTGCCAGGCCTGGCCCGGGGCCACCCCGTCCAGGAGCTTTGCCAACCGGACCGCCGTCATGCCGGGGAGCCCGGCCAGTGCCGCCGCGTGCGCCTCCGCCCCATCCGGGCCGGTCATGAGGGTTCGCTTCCGAGCAGCAGTTGGCGTTGGGACCGCAACAACAGTGCTTCCCGCACATGCTCTTCTCCGACCACCGGGCCGGCTTCCTCGTCGAGGTCGGCCACGGTCCGGGCCAGGCGCCGGATGCGGTGGAGGCCCCGGGCGCTCAGAACCCCGGACCTGAGGCTGCGCTCCACGATGCCGACGGCCCCCCGGCTCAGCGGGGCCACCTCGTCGAGCACCGAGACAGCCAGGAGCGCGTTGCACCCGACCCCACGCGCCACGGCGTGACGACGGGCCCGTGCCACCCGCTCGGCCACCGTCGACGTCGATTCGCCCCGCACCGGCCCGACGGTCGATGTCATCTCGGGTGCCCCGACCCGGACCGTGATGTCGAACCGGTCGAAGAGGGGGGCCGACAACCTGCGGGTGTAGCGCTGGCGGGAGGCGGCGCTACACCGGCATTGACCCGGGGCACCACCTTCCCCGCACGGGCACGGGTTCATGGCACCCACCAGGATGAACCGGGCCGGAAAGGTCACCGAGCCCCGGGCCCGGCTCACCCGGACCAGGCCTTCTTCGAGGGGTTGCCGGAGGGAGTCGAGCACGACCGACGGGAACTCCCCCATCTCGTCCAGGAACAGCACGCCACCATGAGCCAGGCTGATCTCCCCGGGGCGCATCCAGCCGGTCCCGCCTCCGATCATGGCCACCGGCGACGCGCCGTGGTGGGGGGCCCGGAACGGCGGCCGCTCCATCAGCCCGGCGGGGGGCAGGGTCAGGCCGGCCACCGAATGGATCCGCGTCACCTCCAGCGCGGTCGACCGGGCCAGCGTGGGCAACAGGCCCGGCATCCGGGTGGCCAGCATCGTCTTTCCCGACCCCGGCGGTCCCACGAACAACAGGTGATGCCCTCCGGCCGCGGCCACCTCGAGGGCCCGCCTCGCCAACCGTTGGCCCTGGACATCGGCGAGATCCGGACCGGCAGCCGGCTCATCCGGTGCTTCGGGCCCGCCATCCCGGTCGGACGGCCCGGACCACGGTGGCCGGTCCGGATCACCGAGTTCGGGACAGTGATCCCACGGACGCCTACCGATCAGGCATTCGAGCAGGGACCCCAGCGTGGCCGCCGTCCGCACGTCGAGATCGCCGGCCAGCCGGGCCTCGCGCCGGCTCTCGGACGGGACCACCAGCCGGTGGTCGGACAGCGCGGCGGCCAACGCCACCGTCCCCGGCACTCCCCGCAGCGAGCCGTCGAGTCCCAGCTCCCCCACGAAAGCCGTCCCGTGGACGGCACGGGGATCGAGGGCGCCCGATGCCACCAGGACTCCCACGGCGATGGGGAGATCGAGTCCGGCCCCTCCCTTGCGCATGCCCGAGGGGGCCAGGTTCACCGTCACCCTTCGCAGGGGCCACGACAGGTCGCTGGACAGGAGGGCGGCCCGTACCCGGTCGCGGGACTCGCGGACGGCGGCATCGGGCAACCCCACCACCGTGAAGCCGGGAAGCCCGTTCGACACGTGGACCTCGACGGATACGTGCCTGCCCTCGACCCCGACGAGCACGGCGGATGGAATGGAGGCGATCACAGCGCCCTCCGATCGTTCGGTGCGGCCGACGCGACCTGGGGTCCCCGTCGATGCCGCTACTGGAAGGAATGGAGGGCCGCACACCACCGGTGCCGAAGGCCACTCGAAGGCACGCCGGGACCCTACGTCGCCGGTGTCACAGGACCGGAGCGAGTGTCCTGACGGGACGAGGTGGACCAGACCAGCGGGGTGGACGGACGGAAAGGAGCAGCCAACCCCGCCGGGCCGGTGGCGGCGTCAGCGACCCTCGAACAGGGGGTCGCGCTTCTGCATGAACGCCGCCATGGCCTCGGCCGTGTCGGCGGTGGCGAAGTTGACCGCCTGCGAACGCGACTCCTCCTCCAGGGCCTGCTCCATCGAGAGGTTGAACGAGTTGTTCAGCATGGTCTTCGTCATCGACAGCGCCAAGGTCGGTCCGGCCGCCAGCCGCCTCGCCCACCCGTCTACGAAGCCGTCCAGTTCGTCGGCGGGGACGACCCGGTTGACCAGTCCGAACTCGGCCGCCCGTGACGCGTCGATGATGTCGGCGAAGTAGGTCAGCTCCTTGGCCCGGTGGAGCCCGATGAATCGGGGCAGCAGCCAGGACGCGCCGAAGTCGACCGACAGGCCCCGCTTGGAGAAGATCTGCGAGAAGCGGGCCGTGTCGGAGGCGACCACCAGGTCGCATCCGAGCGCCATGCTCATGCCGGCGCCGGCCGCCACTCCCCCCACTTTGGCGATGGTGGGCTTGGGCAGCCGGTGGAGCCGGAGGGCGACGTCACCGAGGGCCCGCATCTGGACCAGGTACGGATCCCCGGGGCGACCGGCCACGCCGGCGGCGTTGCTCAGGTCGGCTCCCGAGCAGAAGGCGTCCCCGGCCCCCGTGAGTACCATCACCCGGTCGTTGCGGTCGGTGGCGACGTCGTCGAAGGTGGCCAGCAGCTCCCGCCACATGGTGCCGTTGGCGGCATTCTTGCGCTCCGGGCGGTTCATGGTGACGGTCACGACCCCGTCCTTCCGCTCCACGATCAGGGTCTCGAGCTCGGTGGCCATGCCCGCAGCCTACGAGATCCCCGTTCCGGGGAGCCTCCATCGGCGGTACACCGGGGCCACAGGGTCAGAAGGCGTCCTCGATGACCTCGACCTGCCCGGCCGTGATGCACACCACATCGAAGCGCACCTCGACCCGGGCCCGGCCCACCGCCGGCGTCAGCTCGGAGAGCCAGCGGGCCGCCAGGCGCCGGATCCGTCGCTGCTTGGCCGGGAGCACCGCTTCGGCCCCGGTTCCGAACCGGTCGCTGGTCCGGGTCTTCACCTCGCAGAACGCCACCGTGGCGGCCCGGCGGGCGATGAGATCGATCTCACCCTCGCGGCGCCGCCAGTTCCGTTCGAGGATCTCGTATCCCTGTTCCTCGTACCAGCGGGCCGCCTCGGCCTCGCCTGCGGAGCCGAGGGCCCGACGCCGGTCCGGGGACGTGTCGCCGGTGTCACGAGGGCGCCCGGATGCGCCCTGGGTCACAGGTCCTTCTCGGGGAGCCGCTCGATGTTGACGTCCCGGAAGGTCAGGATCCGCACCGAGGGCACGAAGCGGGCCGGCCGGTACATGTCCCACACCCAGGCATCGGAGAGATTCACCTCCACACAGGCCGGCGAGGTGTCCGACCGCACGGTGACGTCGACGGTGTTGGCCAGATAGAAGCGGCGCTCGGTCTCGACCACGTACGAGAACAGCGGCAGCACGGCCCGGTACTCCTGCACCAGCGCCAGCTCGATCTCGGACTCGTACCGCTCGAGATCCTCCTCACTCACCGCCGTGCCCCTCGCCCAGGGCGGCATCCGGCCCGGTCCATGACCGCGGCCCACGACCGTGCCCCACCTCCGGCCGGACCCCGTGACGCGTCGGACCCGGCCACGGCCACCGGGTCAGGGGCGGGCAGTCCGCCGCTCCTTGATCTTGGCGGCCTTGCCGTGGCGATCGCGCAGGTAGTACAGCTTCGCCCGGCGGACATCCCCCAGGGACACCACCTCGGTCATGGCGATGACCGGGGAGTGGACCGGGAACGTCCGCTCCACGCCGACACCGAAGCTGACCTTGCGGACGGTGAAGGTCTCGCGGACACCGGTACCCTGCCGGCGGACCACGGCCCCCTGGAACACCTGAACCCGCTCACGGGTCCCCTCGACCACCCGGACGTGGACCTTGACGGTGTCCCCGGGTCGGAACTCGGGAACGTCCTCCCGGAGGCTGTCTCGGTCGATGATGTCGGTCGGGTTCATGGGGCGCGTCTCTCCACGGATCGTTCGAACTCTCCCCCATCGGCCACCTGACCACCAGGATCCCCCGGTGGTCTCGCTGACCAGGGAGCACCGGGCGGTGCGGGCCTTCGATGCGATGCACCGGACGGGCCGGCGCCGACGAGGCTCACCAATCGTAGCCGTGATCGCGCAGCACCTGCACCTCACCGTGCTCGACCAGTAGGCGGACCTCCTCGACGGACAGGCCTCCCCGGGCCCCGATCAGGTCCGGTCGGCGTCGGAGCGTGAGGGCCAGGGCCTCGGCCCGGCGCCATCGCTCCACCCGACCGTGGTCCCCGGACCGGAGTACCTCCGGCACCGACCATCCCCGGAACTCGGCCGGGCGGGTGTAATGGGGGTACTCCAGCAGTCCGGTCGAGAAGCTCTCGTCGCCGGCCGACTGCTCGTTGCCGAGCACGCCGGGCCGCAGCCGCGCCGCCGCCTCGATCACCACCAGCGCGGCCAGCTCCCCGCCGGCCAGGACGAAGTCCCCCACCGAGATCTCGTCGTCGACCAGGTGGTCGGCCACCCGTTGGTCCACCCCCTCGTAGCGTCCGCACAGCAGGGAGAACCCCCTGTCGCCACCGCCGAGCTCGGCGGCCACCCGCTGGTCGAAGCGCCGACCCGACGGGGTCAGGAGGACCAGGGGCCGAGGCAGTCCGGCCGGGGAGTCGGCCACCTGTTCCACCGCGCCGAACACCGGCTCCGGCCCGAGGACCATGCCGGCGCCTCCACCGAAGGGAGCGTCGTCCACGGAGCGATGGGGAAGGCGGGCGGCCGAGCGGATGTCGTGGGTGCGGAGGTCGAGCCGGCCCCCGGCCCGGGCCCGGCCGAGGATCGAGGCATCGGCGTAGTGCTCGATGACCTCGGGGAAGAGGCTGAAGACATCGATCCGGAGGGGATCCACGGCCGCGGCGACGATCAGGGCAGGTCGAGGAGGCCGTCGGGCACGTCGACGGTCACCCGCACGCCCGGCTCGGAGGAGAGGACGAAGCGCAGGGGGATCAGGGCCCCGCCGGTCAGTACCAACAGGTCGCTGGCCGGATTGGCCTCGACTCCTTCCACCGTCCCGAGCACCGATCCACCCGTGTCCTCGACCCGCGCCCCGATGAGGTCGTGGATCCACAACGCGTCGGGGTCGTCGAGCGGTGGCGCGTACAGCACCACGTCACGGAGCCGCTCGGCGGCGTCGATCCCGACCACGCCGTCGAAGGTGACGATGAAGCGTCCCTGGTGGAGAGAGGACCGGACGACGCGGAACTCCGTGCCGTCGGCCGCGGTCAGAACCGACCCGGCCGCCACCCGCTCGTCGCGGTTGGTCGACAGCGACACGATCACGTCCCCCCGCAGGCCGTGGGGCTTCACCATCCGGCCGACCTCCAGCAGGGTCGGGTGGCGGTGGTCGCGGCCCTCTTCGGATCCACCCGTGGTGTCGCCGGCCCCGACGTCGGCGGCGTGAGCAGGTCCGCCCATCACGGTGGGGTGCTCAGTCGTCGACGATGTCGACGCTGGTCTGCACCCCGTCGCGCGCCCCGGCCGCCGCCACCACGGTCCGGATGGCCTGGGCCACCCGGCCCCGGCGGCCGATGACCCGGCCCATGTCGTCGGGGGCCACGTGGATGCGGAACCGGACCGAGCCCCGGCGTTCCTCCGTGTTGATGACCACGGAGTCGGGCTCCGAGGTGATGGAGCCGACCAGATAGGTCACCACCGCCAGCGGCGTCCCGCCCGAGACCCGGTTGCCGACATCGTCGTCCTCGTGGCCCTCGTCGTCGTCGAGGACGTTGATGTCGTTGATGTCGTCATCGGAGTCCACGGCCAGATCGTCGGTCACGTGGCCGCCTTGGCCGAGGCGAACTCGTCCAGCGCGCCTGACTTCTTCAACAGCTTCTCCACCCGCTCGGTCGGGGTGGCTCCCTGGGACAGCCACTTGACGGCCTTGGCGTTGTCGATCTCGATGACGGCGTCCGGCTCCGCCAACGATTTCCCGCGGGGCGCGTAGGTGCCCACGATCTCGATGAACCGTCCGTTGCGGGGTGAACGGCTGTCCGCCGCCACCAGCCGGTAGGTCGGCTGCTTCTTCTTACCGATCCGCACGAGGCGGAGCTTTACTGCCACGGTGAACTCCTCTGCATTCTGTCGATAGCGCCGGATAGTCTCCCACCAAAGCGGGGGACGGCGTGCATCCGCCTCGGTCAGGCCTCGGTCAGCGGTCGGTCAGCGGGCTTTCGGGGTGACCCGGCCGCCCCCCTTGCCCTTCCTTCCGCCCTTCCCCTTGGACTTGGACGAGCCCCGCGATCCGCCACCGGAGCGTGCGCCCGGGGATGCCATGGACCCGGCTCCGAGGGCCGCCGGGTCCCCGCCCAGGCCACCCAGGCCGGCCAGGTCACCTCCGGGTCCGCCCATGCTCGCCATCTCGGCCATGGCCTGGGGCGACATCTTCGGCCCACCTCGTCCGAACATGCCCCCGAGGGCTCCGCCCAGACCGCCCTTCCCCATGCCCTTCATCATCTTCTGCATCTCCTTGAACTGCTTGAGCAGGGCGTTCACGTCCGAGGTGGCGGTGCCGCTGCCGTTGGCGATGCGCATCCGGCGGGCGCCGTCGATGATGGCCGGGTCCTGCCGCTCGCCCGGCGTCATCGACTGGATGATCGCCTCGATCTGGCCGATCTGCCGATCGTCGACGGCGGCGGAGGCCTGCTTGAGGTCCTTCGGCACCCCCGGTAGCAGGGAGAGCATCCCCGACACCGATCCCATCTTCTTGACCTGCTGCAGTTGTTCGAGGAAGTCCTCGAGTGAGAACCGGCCCTCGATCATGGCCGCGGCGCCCTTGGTGGTGACCTCCTGGTCCATGGTGCGCTCGGCCTGCTCGATGAGGCTGAGCACATCGCCCATCCCGAGGATGCGATCGGCCATCCGGTCCGGGTGGAACTGGTCGAAGTCGTCGAGCTTCTCGCCGGTGGAGGCGAAGGCGATGGGCCGGCCCACCACCTCCTTGACCGACAGCGCCGAGCCGCCGCGGGCGTCGCCGTCCAGCTTGGTCAGGATCACCCCGTCGAGCGTGAGGGCGTCGTGGAAGGCCGTTGCCGTCGACACGGCGTCCTGGCCGGTCATGGCGTCGATGACCAGGAAGGTGTAGTGGGGATCGACGGCACCGGCGATGTGCCGGATCTCGTCCATGAGGTCCTCGTCGACAGTCAGACGGCCGGCCGTGTCGACGATCAGGACGTCCCGTCCCAGCCGCTTGGCCTCCTCGAGTCCGGCGGTGGCCACCGACACCGGGTCGGTGGGCTCGCTGAACACCGAGATGCCGGCCTGACCACCGAGTACCCGGAGCTGCTCCACGGCCGCCGGGCGCTGGAGGTCCGCCCCCACCAGGAGCGGGTTGCGGCCCTGTTGCTTGAACCAGCGGGCCAGCTTGGCCGAGGCGGTGGTCTTGCCCGACCCCTGCAGGCCGGCCAGCAGGATCACCGTGGGAGGGCGACCGGCGTAGGTGAGCTTGAGGGTCTCGCCGCCGAGGATGGCGACCAGCTCCTCGTTGACGATCTTGATGACCTGCTGGCCCGGGCTCAAGGACTGCGAGAGCTCGAGGCCCACGCACCGAGCCCGCACGGCCTCGGTGAACCCGCGGACCACGCCGATCTCGACATCGGCCTCCAGCAGGGCGGTTCGGATCTCGCGCAGGACCTCGTCGACGTCCGCGTCCGTGAGCCGGCCCCGATTGCGGAGGCGGCTGAGGATCCCCTCGAATCGGTCGGACAGGCTCTCGAACATGGGTGGCTCAGGCTACAGGACGGGAGCCGGAACCGTGTTGCGCTGGGATGCCGCCGACCGACGGCCCAGAGGAGCCGGATCGGCCGGTCCGGATCAGGACCGCCGCGTCAGAACAGCGCGTCGATGAAGGCCACCGGATCGAAGTCGACCAGGTCGTGGACGCCCTCGCCCAGCCCGACCAGCTTGACCGGGAGCCCCAGCTCGCGCTGGATGGCCACCACGATCCCGCCCTTGGCCGTGCCGTCCAGCTTGGTCAGCACCACCCCGGACACCTCCACCGCCTCGAGAAACACCTTGGCCTGGGTCAGCCCGTTCTGGCCGGTCGTGGCGTCGAGCACCAGCAGTACCTCGACGACCTTCCCGGGCGGTCGGTCGGCCACCCTACGGATCTTCTTCAACTCCTCGATGAGGTTGACCTTGTTGTGCAGGCGGCCGGCCGTGTCGACCAGGACCACCTCGTGGCCCCGGGACGCGGCCCGCTGCACGGCGTCGAACACCACCGAGCTCGGGTCGCCGCCCTCGGACCCCCGCACAATGTCGGCGTCGGCCCGGGAGGCCCACAGGGCCAACTGCTCTCCGGCCGCGGCCCGGAAGGTGTCCGCCGCAGCCAGCAGGACCTTCGTCCCCGAGGCCGACACCCGGTTGGCGACCTTTCCGACCGTTGTGGTCTTCCCCACCCCGTTGACACCGACGAACAGCCAGACATCGACCGGACGCGCCTGGTCGTCACCGTCGGTGCCGGCCGGGCCGTCGCCGTCCCGACCGCTGGATGACGCCGACGCCGCGCCGGGGAGGGCCAGGGTGGCGTCGGCGGACGAGAGCATGGCCACCAGATCGCCTTTGAGGGCGTCGACCAGTGCGTCGGCTCCGGAGATCTCTCCGCCCTTGACCCGGGTCTTGAGATCGGCGAGCAGGCCGTCGGTGGCTCCGACGCCGACGTCGGCTCGGATGAGTGCCTCCTCCAGATCGTCCCACGACGAGGCGTCGATCTTCCCCTTCGAGCGGACCGAACCCAGGTACCCGGACAGCAGCCCCCTGGCCTTGCCCAGTCGGCCCCGGTAGGTAGCCGGTTCGGGCTCGGGTTCCGGTTCGGGCTGGGCCGGTCCGGTGTCCGCCTCGACCGGTGCGGTGCCCGGCTCCACCACCAGTGGGTCGGCGGCGCGGGTGGTGGCCGCACTCCGCTCCAGCTCGACATCGGTGGGGGCGTCACTGGCCACCTCGCCGGCGGGAACACGGCTCTTCGCCCCCCGACCCCGCAGTCTCGTCCCCACGACGACACCGCCGCCGACCACCAGGACCGGCACGGCGATGACCAGGGCGATGACGACGTCAGATCCCGACGCCATCAGTACAGCGATGTTCACGGGTCGATGCCGCCCACCGGCTCCACTCTGGACACCTGCGGCTCACGGAGCCACGCCCCCGACTGGGGCTCGGACCCTGCCGTCTCCATCTCGGTGAGATCGACCGGCCCACGGACCGTGGAGGGCCCGACCTCCGGCTCGTCGGTCGGCCCATCGTCGACCGGCTCGTCGGTGGTCGGCGGCTCAGCGTCGTGATCGTCCGTGACCAGCTCGTCGGTGGCCAGCTTCTCGGTACCCGGAGCAGCGGCATGGCCCGGGCCCGGGCCCGGGTCGCTCCGATCCCCCTCGGTGGCCTGGTCGCCCTGCCCCTGGTCGCCCTGGTCGCGGTCGCCCTGCCCCTGGTCGCCCTGCCCCTGGTCGCCCTGCCCCTGGTCGCCCTGGTCGCGGGCGACCTTCTGACTCACCACCTTGGAGGACCCCCCGGGGGCCATCGTCACCCCGTAGAGGGCGTCGGCCGCCTCCATGGTGCGCTTCTGATGGCTCACGATGATCAGCTGGGCCTCGCCGCGGAACTCGTGGACCAGACCGAGGAACCGCTGCAGGTTGACATCGTCGAGGGCCGCCTCCACCTCGTCCATCAGGTAGAAGGGTGACGGCCGGCTCCGGAACACGGCGAACAGGAAGGCCAGGGCCACCAGGGACCGCTCCCCACCCGACAGGAGCGAGAGTCGCCGCACGTTACGTCCGGCCGGTCGGACCTCCACCTCGACGCCGGTGTCGAGGAGGTCCTCGGGGTCGGTCAGGGAGAGCCGACCGGTACCACCGGGGAAGAGCGACCCGACCAGGGTCGAGAAGTGCTCGTTGACGTCGGCGAACGCCGCGTCGAAAACGTGCATGATCTCCTCGTCGAGGGTCCGGATGACGTGGTGCAGCTCGCGTCGGGCGTTGCGCACGTCCTCCACCTGGGCCTCGAGGAACTGGTGGCGCTCGCTGAGTTCCGACAGCTCCTCGAGCGCCAGCGGGTTGACCGGGCCCAGTGCGGCCAGCTCCGCCTCCAACTCGACGATCCGTGATCCGGGGTCGGTGTCATCGGCGAGCTCAGGTGCCGGGGCGTCCAGGGCCTCGTCGGGCCGGCATCCCAGATCGTGACGGAGGGACTCGACCACCGTCTCGTGCCGGATGGTGGACTCGACCACGTCCAACTCGATCTTCTGCAGGCGGGCCCGGGCCGCGGCCAACTCGTGCTCGCTGGCGGCCCGCTGGCGACGCAGCTCCTCCAGGCGGGCTCCGCCGGCCTTGACCGCCTCCAACTGGAGCCGGTACCGCTCACGCAGCTCGGCCAGGGCCGCGTCCAGGCGCTCGCCGGCCCGGGCCACCACCTCCAGCAGCCGGGCCACCGCCGTGGCGTCGGCTTCGAGTCCGGTCCGACGCTCGGCCGCCTCGCGGCGCTCGTCGGCATGGCCGGTGAGCCGGCGTTCGACCTCTTGGAGGCGCTCGGCCAGCACCCGCCGTCGCTCCACCAGGCCGGCCGATCGGGCCTCCCACTCACTGCGGAGCAGCGCAGCCTCGGCGATCCGCTCGTCGATGGCCTGCCGTTCCTGACGGGCCGCCGCCACCCGCTCCCCGGCCCGGGCCCGGGCCCGCTCCAACGCCGGAAGCTCCTCGCGCAGCCGGGCCACCCGGGCCAGGTCCCGGGCGATCCGGTCCTCGAGCTCGGCGTGGTCCCGGCGGACCTCCTCGAGCTCGGCCGCCAGCGCCACCAGGTCACTGGCCACCCGCTGGTGGGCGGCCCGGGCCGTCTGATGGGCCACCTCGTTGCGGTCGTCGGACCTCACGGCATCGGCGGCGGCCACTCGGGTGGACTCGACCTCGCCCTGGGCCAGGCCGCGCTCCTCGGCCGCCTCGGCCGTCTGCACCGCGGCCACGTCGGCCCGCGCCCGGGCCTCCTCCACCAGTACCGCCGTCACCACACCCCCGGCGGCACGGACCCGCCAGCCGGTGGGCGAGAACCGATCACCGTCGCGTGTGACCACCACCAGGTCGGGACGGGTCAGGGCCACATCGATGGCCTCCGACCAGCCGCCCCGGGTGCAGCAGGACCCGGCCAGCAGGGTGTCCAACACGGCGTCGAGGCCCGAAGCGTCGTGCCCGTGGTGTCTCGACCGCACATGGCCGCGTATCGACTCGGTCCCGGGCGGGAGGGGTTCGGCTCTCGACGCCGCCTCCGTTCCGGCCCGCGGATCTGCGCCCTCGGTGAGGGCCAACACGGCCCCCGTGGCCCCACCCTGGCGGAGTCTCGACAGCGCCGTCCGGGCCGGCTGGCTCCCCGACACCACCACGGCCGCCACCGACGCACCGATGGCGGCCTCGAAGGCGGCCTCCCAACCGGCGTCCACCTCGACCACGTCGAGAAGGGTGCCGACCACCCCGTCGATGCCGGCCAGCAGCTCGGCCCCGGCCGCCCCCCGGGCCTCGTCCAAGGTCCGCTCCAGCGCGTCGGCCCGGGCCGTGGACCGGGCCTGCTCCTGCTCGGCCTGGCGCAGGGACTCCTCGGCCGCCTCCAACCGTCGCAGGGCCCGTCCGTGGGCCGCCTCGGTCTCGGCCACGACGGCCTGCAGGTGATGGCGGGCCTGCTCCGTCTCGGCCAGCCGCTCGTTCAGCTCGTGGTCCTCGCCCTCGAGCAGCCCGGACCGTCGCTCGGTGGAGCCCAGGCGGGCCGTGAGCTGGGCCAGCGTCCGGCGATCGCGCTCGAGGGCGTGCTCGAGGGAGGCCAACTGCCCCTCGGCCACGGTGACGGCCTCCTCGGCCCCGCGGAGCTCGGCCCCGTCCCCCCACGAGGCCAGATGGGCCTGCAGTTCGCCGTTGACCGCGGCCTCGGCCTCGTCGATGAGCTCCCGCTCCGGAGTCAGCGTGGCCACGTCGGCGTCGGTGGCCTCCAGTTCGGCGGCCAGACGGGCGCCCTCCGCCTCCAGGGTCGAGACCACGTCGGCATCGGCGGCGGCATCGAGGGCCTGGGCCAGCGAACGCTGCCGTTCGCGGAGCACACCGGTCAGACCACGGGCCCGCTCGACCATGCCCTCGGTGCGACCGAGGGCCGAGGCCAGGTCGGACTCCCGCTGCGCCGACATCTCGTCGGACGTGCGCTCCGTCTCGGCGTCGAGCCGGTCGAGGGCGTCCCGGAGGTGGGACTCGGTGGCCACCAGTTCGGCCTGGGACCTCGTGCCCGCCTCCCGCCTGGCCTCGAGGGCGCGCAACTCCGAGCCGGCCACATAGAGGCGAACCGCCCGCAACTCGTCGGACAGGCCGGTATAGGAGCGGGCGGCCTCGGCCTGGCGCTCGAGGGGGCGGATCTGCCGCTTGACTTCCCGCACCAGGTCGAAGAGGCGCTCCAGGTTCTCCTCGGTCGAGGCCAGCCGTCGCTCGGAGCGCTCGCGGCGGCGGCGGTACTTGAGCACGCCGGCCGCCTCCTCGATGACGGCCCGCCGATCCTCGGGCCGGGCCTCCAAGATGGCGTCGAGGTGGCCCTGGCTGATGATCACGTGCTGCTGGCGGCCCACGCCGGTGTCCGAGAGCAGCTCCTGGATGTCGAGGAGCCGGCAGGCGGTGCCGTTGATCGAGTACTCGCTGTCACCGGACCGGAACAGCGTCCGGGTGATGGTGATCTCGGCCAGGTCGGTGGCCAGCTTGCCGGCACTGTTGTCGATGGTGAGCGTGACCTCGGCTCGGCCCAGGGCCGGGCGGTTGGCCGTGCCCATGAAGATGACGTCCTCCATCTTCGCCGACCGGACGGTCCGGGGTCCCTGGGCCCCGAGGACCCAGGCCACGGCGTCGACGACGTTGGACTTGCCGCTCCCGTTGGGACCGACCACGACGGTGATCCCGGGCTCGAATTCGAGCACCGCCGGGTCAGCGAAGGACTTGAAACCTCGGAGGGAGAGTGACTTCAGGAACACCGCGCGCTCACCCTATCGGTAGCCGCCACCCCCTGTGGGAGATCCCCCGTCCGGCCGGTGAGCCGCGTGCCGGGGTGGGACCCGGGCGGCGTCAGGGTCGGTCCGTGCGGACCCGGCCTCACACCTGGCAGTGATCGCAGAAGTAGGTGGAGCGACCGCCGGACTTGACCTTCACGATGGTGGCCCGGCACCGTCGGCAGGCCTGACCCTCGCGGTCGTAGGCCTGGTGCTGGTCCTGGTAGTCACCCACCTCGCCGAACAGGTCGCGGTACTGCTCGTCGGCCAGCGTCGATCCCCGTCGTTTGACCGCCTCGGCCAGGGTCTCGACCATGGCCCGGTAGAGCCGACGCACCTCCTGGGAGGACAGCGAGTCGGACAGGCGGTCGTAGCGGAGGCCGGCGGCGAAGAGGATCTCGTCGGCGTACATGTTGCCGATGCCGGCCACGAACTCCTGGTCCATCAGGAGCGCCTTCAGGCCGCTCTTGTGCGAGGCCAGCAGCACCCAGAATTTCTCCCAGCTCATCACGTCCTCGAGGGGATCGAACCCGAGGTGGTCGAGCTCGGGCAGTGGGCGCTCCCCCTCGGCCGGGGCGGCCGAGACGAAGAGCTCGCCGAAGGTGCGCGGGTCCACGAAGCGCAGTTGACCGCCCTGGGTGAACGTGATCACGACGTGGGTGTGGGGGGCCTTGGCCTGCTTGGCGCTCTTGGCCCGCTGGAGCTGACCGCTCATCCCGAGATGGACCACCAGCGTCTGGCCGTCCTCCAGGCCCAGCAGCAGGTACTTGCCGGCCCGGTTGATGGACTTGATGGTGTGGCCCTCCAACTGGGCACGGAACTGCTTGGCGCTCGGATGACGGCGGACCGTTCGTCCGTTCCTCACCTCGACCGACTTGATCTTCCGACCCACGACCTCGTTCTGCAGGTCGCGCCGAATGGTCTCAACCTCGGGAAGCTCAGGCACTCCCTCCGCCTCTCTCAACCTCCAACGATCCGCAGGCGACCTGAGCGGCCTCCTGCTCGGCGTCCTTCTTGGACCGCCCCTCCCCCATGCCGAGGCTCTGGCCAGCAACGTACACCGTGGCCAGGTACCTGCGGGCATGATCCGGCCCGGAACCTTCGACTTCGTAGCGCGGGACGCCCAGGCCCAGGCGGACGGAGAGCTCCTGGAGGCGGCTCTTGTGGTCCGACTCCCCCGGTTCCCCCACGGCCAGGGAGATTCTGTCCTTGAGCAGGGAGAGGACCAGCCGCTCGGCCTCGACCAGGCCCCCATCGAGGTAGACGGCGCCGAAGATGGCCTCCGTGGCATCGGCCAGGATCGACTCCTTGGCCCTCCCTCCCGACAGGTCCTCGCCCCGACCCAGTCGGAGGTGACCGGCCACGCCCAGCTCCAGGCCCAGCTCGGCCAGTACCCGGGTGTTGACCACGGAGGCCCGGACCTTGGACATCGTCCCGTCCGAGAGCTGGGGATAGCTGCGGTAGGTGTAGTCGGCCACGATCAGGCCCAGCACCGCGTCACCCAGGTACTCGAGCCGCTCGTTCGAGGTCCGGCCCGGCTGCTCGGCACACCACGACCGGTGGGCCATGGCCTCGTCCAGCAGGCCGGGGTCGCCGAACCGGTACCCGATCCGCTCCTCCGACCAGTCCTCCGCCCCGGGGCGATCCTCCGACCAATCCTCCCCCCGGGTCGCTCCCGAGCCGGTGGCGGGCGCCATCGGGCGCCTCAGGCCCCCCCGAGTTTGGCGTAGACGTAGTCCACGGCGTCCCGCACGGTGCGGAGCTCCTCCAGGTCCTCGTCGTCGATCCGGAAACCGACCGAACGCTCGCCCAGCTCCTCTTCCAGTCCTTCCACCAGCTCGATCAGGGCCAGCGAGTCGGCATCGAGGTCCTCGGCGAACGACGAGGACTCGCTGATGACCGTGGGCTCGATCTCCAGGATGTCGGCCAGTAGGTCGCGGATGAGATCCAGTACCTGGCTTCGGTCGAGCGGACCCTCTTCTACGTGGGTCTCTGCGGGCACGGCTTCTCCTGTGGGTAGTGGTCCTCTTCGCTGGCCACCGTGCCGACGATCGGACGGGGGTCAGTCACGGGCCGGTCCTGGCGGGGGCCCGCTGGCGATCAGGCATCGATCCGGTGCCTCTCACCAGGCATGGAGCATACCGGACCACGACATTCACGGAGTCGAAACACTGTGGCAACCCTTCTGACCCATGGTGGTCGTATCACTTGGGTGTGGACGATCACGACCCTGCTGCCGCGCCCGCACCACGCGGGGAGACGGGACGGACGTCATGGCCCTCCTACGATCCGGGCCTCTTCTACGACGAACTGGTAGCGCCGGACGGGGAGCCCCGGGCCTCGGCGGCCGCGCTGTGGAGCCACTTCGCCCGTCTCGGTCCCGATGCCCTGGCCGAGCGCCAGGACGCCGCCGACCGGGAGATGCGGGCCATCGGGGTGACCTTCACCGTCTACGAGGGCACGACCGGGGTGGATCGCCCCTGGCCCTTCGACATCATCCCCCGGGTCGTGCCTTCGGACGAGTGGCACCTCATCGAGTCGGGCCTGGTCCAGAGGTTGAACGCCCTCAATCTCTTCATCGACGACGTGTACCACGACCAGACATCGGTGAGCGCCGGCATCGTCCCCTCGGAGCTGGTGGCCGGTTCGCCGAACTTCCGGCGGGAGTGCGTCGGCGTGGACCCTCCGGGCGGGATCTGGGCCCACATCTGCGGCAGCGACCTCATCCGCGACGCCGACGGGACGGTCTACGTGCTGGAGGACAACCTGCGGGTCCCCTCGGGCGTGTCCTACCTGCTGGAGAACCGCATGGTGGCCAAACACGTCTTCCCCGAGATGTTCCGCCACTACAGCATCGAGCCCGTCGACCCCTATATCGGACGGTTGGCCAGCATGCTGGCCTCGGTGTCACCGTCCACCGGCGACCCCACCATCGTGGTCCTGACCCCGGGCGTCTATAATTCGGCGTACTTCGAACATGCCTTCCTGGCCCAGCAGCTGGGAGTGGAGCTGGTCGAGGGAAGCGACCTGGTGGTGGCCGACGACGACTGTGTCTACGCCCGCACCATCGACGGGCTCCAGCGAGTCGATGTGATCTACCGCCGGATCGACGACCTCTACCTGGATCCGGAGGTCTTCGAGCCCACGTCGCTACTGGGGGTACCCGGACTCATACGGGCCTGGCGGTCCGGCCGGGTGGCCCTGGTCAACGCCCCGGGGGCCGGTATCGCCGACGACAAGAAGGTCTACTCCTACGTGCCCGACATCATCCGCCACTTCCTCGACGAGGAGCCGATCCTGGCCACCGTGCCCACCCTCCGCTGCAGCGACGACGACTCCCGCCATTACGTGCTGAGCAATCTGGAGCGCCTGGTGGTCAAGCCGGCCAACGAATCGGGGGGCTACGGCGTGCTGGTGGGGACCCAGGCCACCGAAGAGGAGCTGGCCGGCGCGGCCAAGCAGATCGAGGCGGAGCCGAGGAAGTGGGTGGCCCAGCCGGTCATCCCCCTGTCCACCGCGCCGACCCTCTGCGACGGCGAGATCGCGCCCCGGCACGTCGACCTGCGCCCCTTCGTCCTACTGGGACCGGAAGGGGCCTACGTCACGCGGGGCGGACTCACCCGGGTCGCCCGGCAGGCGGGCTCGCTGGTGGTCAACTCGTCCCAGGGGGGCGGAAGCAAGGACACCTGGGTAGTCGACACCCGGGTGACGGCCCCCCTCGCCGGGGCCGAGGCGACCGAGGCGGCCGAGGGAACGGTCGGGGCGTCGAGCCGATGAGCGAGTCCCGCGACACGCCGCCGATGATGTCGCCGACGGCTCCCCAGACACAGACACAGACACAGACACAGACACAGTCCCGGTCCCAGACCCAGTCCCAGTCCGAGTCCGAGTCGGAGGGCACCCCACCCGGGCCGCCGACCACCACCCAGCCCACCACCACCAAGGAGCCAATCATGTTGCTGGCACGAATGGCCGAAGCCGTCTACTGGGCCGGGCGGTATCTCGAGCGCGCCGAGGGTACGGCGCGGATCGTCCAGGTCCACACCGACACCCATGTGGACATGCCGGTCGGCGAGGACGTGGGCTGGCAACCGCTGCTGGCCATCGTGGGCGTCGACAGCGAGTTCGCCGAGCGCTACTCGGCCGCCCATGACGGAGAGGACGGGGCCGGTACCGGGGACGCAGCCGAACACGATGTCATCGAGTTCCTCCTGCACGGCGAGGACAATCCCTCCTCCATCATGGCCTCGGTGACCTCGGCCCGAGAGAACCTGCGCACGGCGCGTCCGGTCGTGCCCCGCGAGGCCTGGGAGGCGTGCAACAACCTGTGGCTGGCCTGCTCGGACAACCTGGCCGAGGCCGACACCCGCGAGGGGAGGGTGCTGTGGCTGCGCCGTGTCATCGCCGGATGCCAGCGGATCAACGGGGTACTGCTCGGGACGATGAGCCGCGACGAGGCCATGTCGTTCCTGACCATCGGGCAGAACCTCGAGCGGGCCGACCTGACCACGCGGGTCCTCGATGTGCGATCGGACAGCCTCCGACCCAATCGGGGTGACTCCTACGACGTGGTCCACTGGATGGCCGTGCTCCGCTCCCTGGCCGCCTACCAGCCCTACCGTCGGGCCATGCCGGCCCGTCCCCAGGGTGGGTCGACCCTGCGCTTCCTCCTCCAGGACGATCGCTTTCCCCGGGCGGTGAGCGCCTGCCTCACCGAGGCCCGCGCCCAGTTGAAGGGGCTGGCCCGGGCCGAGGAGGCCCTCGACGCCTGCGCCACCGCCTCGATGATCGTGGCCTCGGCCGCCGTCCCCCATCTGACGCTGGGTGGGCTCAGCGAGTTCCTCGACGAGGTGCAGGTGGCCCTGGACGACATCCACCGCGAGGTGGACCAGACCTACTTCCGCCCTACCGAGCTCGGGTGGCAGCCGGAGTCGGTGGCGTCGTGACCGGCACCCGCCGTCGTTGACCCCGACGAACCCCTCGTGACCCACCCGTGAGCTGTTCGTGAGCTGTTCGTGACAACGGCCACCACCGCCGGCCCGCTCGGGGGCGGCGACGTGCCGCCCGGAGGAGCGCTGGCGCTCCCCGAGTACCACGCCGTCCCGGGACGGACCGACGAGTACCTGGGACCGGACGGCCGGGTCCGGGACCGGTGGAGGCGCGTGGCCGCCGAGATGGCCGGACTCGGGGCCAGCGGGCTCATCGCCCGGCAGTCCGAGGTGGCCCGACTGCTCCGCAACGAGGGCGCCACCTACAACGTCACCCGTGACAACCAGAGCCGTCGACAGCCCTGGTCACTCGATCCCTGGCCCCTCGTGGTGGAGGAGACGGAGTGGCTGACGCTGGCCGCCGCGGTGGCCCAACGGGCCCGTCTGCTCGACCTGGTCTTCACCGACATCTACGGCGAGCGTCGGCTGGTGGCCGAGGGGCGGATCCCGGCCGAGCTCGTGCTCGGCCACCCCGCCTTCCTCCGGGCCTGCGTGGGGATGGACGCGCCGGGAGCCCACCGGATGTTCCTGACCGCGGTCGACGTCGTGCGGGACCGGGACGGCGGGTTCCGGGCCATCGGGGACCGGGCCCAGGCTCCGTCGGGGCTCGGCTACGCCCTGGTCAACCGCACCATCCTGTCGAGGGTGCTGCCCAACCTCCACCGCGAGTCCGGTGTCGAGCGCCTGGCCGGCTTCTTCCGCTCCATCCGGGCTGCCGTGGCCGCCGCCGCCCCTGACGCCGTGGACGAGCCCCGGGTGGTCATCCTGACTCCCGGCCCCCTCAGCGAGACCTACTTCGAGCACGCCTATCTGGCCTCCTACCTCGGCTACGCCCTGGTGGAGGGCCGGGACCTGGTGGTGACCAACAACCGGGTGTGGCTCCGGACCCTGTCCGGCTTCGACCCGGTCGACGTGGTCATCCGACGTGTCGACGACCAGTGGTGCGACCCGGTCGAATTGCGGGCCGACTCCCTGCTCGGGGTGCCGGGCCTCCTCGAGGTGGCCCGCCGCGGCCGCGTCACCGTGGTGAACCCGCTGGGTACGGGGGTGATCGAGGATCCGGCCCTGACCGGTCTGCTCGAGAGCCTGGCCCCGGTCCTGCTGGGCGAGGAGCTGGCCCTGCGGGGCCCGGAGACCTGGTGGTGCGGGCAGGCCGACGGCCTGCGCCACGTGCTCGACGACCTGGGCCACCTGATCCTGCTGCCGGTTCGTCCGTCCCCGTCCCAGCCGCCGGTGGTGGCGTCGGCGCTCTCGACCGACGCCCTCAACGACCTCCGGAACCGCATCCGGGCCCGTCCCGGCGCCTGGGTGGGCCAGGAGATCATCGAGCCCTCGCTGACCCCGACGGTGACCGACTCGGGGTCGATCGAGCCGCGGCCGACCATCCTGCGGACCTTTGCCGTGGCCGACGAACACGGCAGCGGCGCCTACGGTCACGGGTACAACGTCCTGCCGGGCGGGCTCACCCGGGTCGGTGCCGGCCCCGACACCCTGATCATCTCGAGCCGGAGCGACGGAACGAGCAAGGACACCTGGGTGGCGTCCGAGCAGCCGGCCCTCCAACAGAGCCCCTGGCTCCGATCGGCCCGGACCACCGTGCGCCCGCCGGTGGTGACCGACACCTCCAGCCTCCTGCCCGGCCGGGTGGCGGCCCAGCTGTTCGTCCTCGGTCGCACCGCTGAGCACGCCGAGCTGGTCATCCGGCTCATCCGGACCGTCCTGGCCCGCCTCGACCAGCCCCTCGGCGTCGGTGTGGACGGAGGCGCCGAGTCCCTGCAGGTCCTGCTCATGGCGCTCGGGACCGTGTCCGGGTTCGACTCGGTGTCCGAGCCCGACGAGGAGGATCTTCCCCATGCCGGCCGATCACCGGCCCGGCCGGGACACCCGACCGCACCGCGGCCGGTGCCCCAGGGTCCGTCGGACCGGGGTCCCCGGGGAGCCGAGCCCGTCGGCACCGGCCACCCCCCACCGGAGGTGGACGTCCCGACCGACCGCCGGGCCCTCTCCCTCCTCCTCGACGCCGGGGTCGACGGCAGCCTGGTGTCCTCCCTCGGGCTGCTGGTCGACGCGGCCTACTCGGTGCGGGAGCAGCTCTCGAGCGACTCGTGGCAGCTGGTGGGCGACGTGGAGGAGGAGCTGGCCCGCCTCCGCAACCGCCCCCCCACCCAGCTGGTCGGGGTGCAGTCCAGCATGCAGCGCCTGCTGCAGGCCCTGTTGGCCCTGGCCGGACTGTCGGCCGAGAACATGGAGCGGGACTCGGCCTGGCTCTTCCTCGACGCCGGGCGCCGCCTCGAACGGGCCCAGTCGCTGGTGCGGCTGCTCCGTGCCGTCCTGGTGCGACAGCGGGCCGGAGTGGTCGAGGACCTCCTGCTCGAGTCGTTGCTCAAGACATCGGAGAGCCTCATCATCTTCCGACGCCGATCGGGACCGATGATGCAGGTGGCCGGGGCGGTGGACCTGCTGGTGTACGACGCCGCCAATCCCCGCAGCGTCATGTACCAGCTCGACCGGCTGTTCGGCCACCTCGCCGATCTGCCCAAGCAGCCGCGGGCCCAGCGCCTCGGCGACCAGGAGCAGCTGGTCCTGCGGACCACGACGATGTTGCGCCTCACCGACGCCGTACAGTTGGCCGCCGTGGATCCCGAGACCAGACGCCGGTCGGAGCTCGACTCGGTCCTGGGCCGGGCCGACGAGCTGCTGGCCGACCTGCTCGACAGCCTGCGGTCCACGTACTTCTCCCACGAGCGGCTGTCGGTACTGGCCGGACTCCAGCACAATCTGGGACGGAGCCCGTGATGTTCCGCATCGTCCACCGAACCAGGTACCGCTACAACGCCCCGGTGTCCCGGGCCCGCAACGAGGCCCACCTCCGGCCCCGGGACACCGAGCGCCAGACCTGCCTCAGCAGCGAACTGGTGGTGGAACCCACCCCCACCAGCTGGACCGAGCGGTCCGACTTCTTCGGCAATCCGGTGGTCTCGTTCGCCGTCGACGGCCCCTTCGAGGAGCTGACGGTGACGTCGACCAGCTCGGTGGCCGTGTCCGGCCGCGAGCCGCTGCCGGCCACCGGGCCGGCCTGGGAGCTCGCCCGCCAGTGGCTGGCCGACGATCTGGGCCCCGAGATGCTGGAGGCCCGGGAGTTCTGCTTCGAGTCACCGTTGGTGCCGCTCTCGATGGGCGTCCGCGAGTTCGCGGCACCATCCTTCCCGGCCGGTCGGCCCCTGCTGTCGGCGGTGTCCGAGCTGACCGAGCGGATCTTCCACGACTTCGCCTACGACCCCGGCTTCACCACGGTCACCACCCCGCTGGAGGAGGTGCTCCAGTACCGGCGCGGTGTCTGCCAGGACTTCGCCCATCTGGCCATCGGGTGCCTCCGGTCGATGGGGCTGGCCGCCCGGTACGTGAGCGGCTACCTCGAGACCGCCCCGCCGCCCGGGGAGGAGCGGCTCATCGGGGCCGACGCCTCGCACGCCTGGCCCTCGGTCTTCGTACCCGGCTGGGGGTGGCTGGACGTCGACCCGACCAACGACCAGATCGTGGGCTCCACCTACGTGACCACGGCCTGGGGGCGCGACTACTCCGACGTCTCCCCCCTGAAGGGCATCGTGTTCGGGGGCGGCGACTCCCACACGCTGGACGTGTCCGTCGACGTGACCCGGTCGGCAGCCGACGTGGGCCGGTCGGCCGCGGTGGACCGATAGCGGGGGGCGGGGCACCGGGGCGCGGGCGGGGCACCGGGGCGGGGGGCGGGGCACCGGGGCGGAGGCGGGGGGCGGGGCACCGGGGCGGGGGGCGGGGCACCGGGGCGGAGGCGGGGCGGGGGGCGGGGGGTTCCGGACCGGTCGGTCCGGGCGCGGAAACGACGGCCTGATCAGCCCGGGGCGTTGATCAGGCTCTGGGCCGCCATGGTCAGGTAATCCAGCAACTCCTGCCGGTCGGCGTGGGCCATGTGGGCAGCATCCACGGCATCGGTCATGTGCCGGAGCCAGGCGTCGGCCTCGGCGCTCCCGATGACGAAGCGGGCGTGGCGCATCCGCAGCCGGGGATGGCCCCGCTGGTCGCTGTAGTGGCGCGGCCCGCCCCAGTACTGCATGAGGAACAGGGCCAGGTGGGCCTTCGACTCGGCCAGGTCGTCGGGGTAGAGGGGCCGGAGCAGCGGATCGGTCACCACGCCCTGGTAGAACCGGTCGACCAGCGCGGTGAAGAACTCCTCGCCACCCCATCGGGTGAAGGCGGTCTGCTCGGGTCGGCGCTGCAGTCGCACGTACCCGACTGTAGGCGGAGGTCGATTAGCCTCGGAGCCACCGCCAGCTGGGTATCCAGCCCAAACCGGGAGGTCAGCCTGTGTTCGAGTGGTCCGAGGAGCAGTTGATGGTCCGGGACGCCGTCCGCCGGTTCGTCGAGGCCGAGGTGGTTCCCAACATCGAGGCGCTCGAGCACGGCGATCTGCCCCCCTACGACATCATCCGGAAGCTGTACGCCACCTTCGGCATGGACCAGATGGCCCGGGACCGGTTCAAGAAGCAGCTGGAGCGCAAGGTGGCCGGGGCCGGACCGGAATCGGCGGCCGAGCGGGCCGGGCGGGCCGGCGACGGAGGGGCGGCGGCCATGACCCTCATCCCCATCATCGAGCTGTGCCACTACTGTCCCGGCATCGTCACCGCCATGGGGGTCAGTCTGGGCCTGGCCGGGGGGACGATCATGAAGCAGGGCACGCCGGCCCAGATGGAGCGGTGGGGCCTCGACCTGCTCACCGGGGACAAGGTCGGCGCCTGGGCCATCACCGAGCCGAACTCGGGCTCCGATGCGCTGGGGGGCATGCAGTCCATGGCCCGCCGCGACGGGGACGAGTACGTCCTCAACGGCAACAAGACCTTCATCACCAACGGCCCCTACGCCGACACCATCGTCTTCTACGCCAAGCTCGACGACGGTTCGGACACGCCGGTCCGGGACCGGCAGGTGCTGACGTTCGTCCTGGACAGGGGCACTCCGGGCCTGGAGCAGTCGGCGCCGTTCCGCAAGATGGGCCTGCACTCCTCGCCGACCGGAGAGCTGTTCCTCTCGGACGTGCGCGTGGGTCGCGATCACCTGCTGGGCGGGACCGAGGACGAGACGGCTGGGAGCGGCCGCGATTCGGCCAAGGGCAATTTCGTGACCGAGCGGGCCGGGCTGGCCGCCATGTCCCTCGGGCTCATCGAGGAGTGCCTCAAGCTGTCGGTGGAGTACGCACGGAACCGCATGTTGTGGGGCCAGCCCATCGGGGACCGCCAGCTCATCCAACTCAAGTTGGCGACGATGGAGGTGGCCCGGCTCAACGTCCAGAACCTGGTCTTCCGACACATCGAGCTGTCCGCGGCGGGCAAGAGCCTCTCGCTGGCCGAGGCCTCGGCCATGAAGCTCTACTCGGCCCAGGCCGCCTCGGAGGTGGCCATGGAGGCGGTGCAGCTCTTCGGTGGCAACGGGTACATGGCCGAGTTCCGGGTGGAGCAGTTGGCCCGGGACGCCAAGGTCTTCCAGATCTACGCCGGCACCGACGAGATCCAGGTCACCCACATCGCCAAGGACCTGCTGAGACAGTAGGGCCGCGGCAGCAGGCCCCGGGTCGCTCCGGCCCGACTAGGGGGAGGGCGCGATGGCCCGGCGGATGGCCTCGGGATCGCTCCAGAGCACCTCGACCTCCTCGAGGGACTTCCCCTTCGTCTCGGGGACGAATCGGCGCACGAACAGGTGGGTGACGGCGCAGAACGCGGCGAACAGCCAGAAGGTCCCGGCCTCGGTGATGAGGTCGACCAGGGACAGGAAGAACTGACTGACCAACCAGGCCGCGAACCAGTTGGCCGCGGTGGCCACGGCCACGGCCCGTCCCCGTATGTGGGAGGGGTAGATCTCGTTGATGATGGTCCACACCACCGGGCCCAGGGAGAACGCGAACGAGGCGATGAACACCACCAGTGCGATCAGGGTCACGATGCCGGTGGCCGAGGTGCCACCGCCGCCCGCCGAGCCCCTCCCGAGCACCTCGAACATCGCCCCCACCACGACGAGACTGACCCCCATCCCCACCGAGCCGATGAGCAGGAGCGGCTTCCGGCCGAACCGGTCCACCCACGCCACCGCCACGAAGGTGGCGACGACGTTGACGGCGCCGATGGCCCACAAGGTGGCCAGGCTCTGGCTGCCCGGCGTGGAGAAGCCGGCGGCGGCGAAAATCTTGTCGGCGTAGTAGATGATGGCGTTGATGCCGGTGAACTGCTGGAGTACGGCCAACATGACGCCGATCACCAACGGGCGGCGCCACTGCGACGTGAACACCTCCCGCCACGACCCGGCCGCCTCCTTCCCGTTGAGGGCCTCGATGTCGGAGAGCTCGGCGTCGACGTCGGTACGGTGCTCCACCTTGACGAGGGCGGTACGGGCCTCGTCGTGCCGACCCATCTTCACGTACCAGCGCGGCGAGTCGGGCAGGGGGAGGATGGCCAGGACCAACAGGACGCCGGGGATGGCCGAGATTCCGAGCATGGCCCGCCACCGGTTCCCGTTGATCAGCAGGTAGTCGGCGAAGTAGGCCACGAAGATCCCGATGGTTATGACCAGCTGATAGAGCGAGACCATCCGACCGCGGACGCGGCTGGGAGCCAGTTCGGCCGCGTAGAGCGGCGCCGCCACCGAGGCCACGCCGACCCCGAACCCGACCAGCAGCCGACCGATCACCAGGATCCCCGAGCCCGGCGCCAGCGCCTCGGTCAGCGCCGGCCACGAAGAGAACGGCGGCGAAGACGATGGTCCAGCGCCGTCCCCTCCGGTCGGCCAGACCGCCGGCCACGAGCGCCCCGACCATGGCCCCCAAGGTGACCCAACTGGTGATCACCTCGAGGAGCAGGGTCCCGACCGAGAATTGCTTCTGGATCCCGTCGAGGGCCCCGGAGATGACTCCCTGGTCGTAGCCGAAGAGCAGTCCGGCCAGCATGACCACCAGGCCCACGGCCAGCAGGTACACGCCCGGGCGGCGCGCCGTGGTCACCGGTGGACCCACCGGCACCATCGCGTCACCCTCGTCTGATGCGGTCATCGTCATCCCCGACCGAGGCGCACGGCCTGGCATCGCCGCCCCGGGGCTCCGGCCCGGGCCGGGCCCGGGCGCACTGGCCCGAGCCGGCGTAGGACGCCCAGGTCAAGGGTAGTGCGTCCGTCTCCGCACCGGGTGGTCCGGTGGGCGCAGGAGGGACACGTCCCGGACACCTGATGCGCGCCGATTCCGGTGCTGCCGTCGGATCCGGTCCGGGGGTGCGGCCGGTACCATTGACCCGTGCCCCGTCGTGACCGGTCCGTGTCCGCTGCCGCCGCTGCCGCCTCCGACGAACTGGCCCTACCCCGCGACTTCGGGGCCGACTACGGCCGGGGTGTGCAACGGGGCCTGTGCCTGGGCGGAGGCGGTCTGTTCTTCGTGGCCTGGCAGGTGGCCTACCTCCAGACACTGGCCAGCCACGGCGTCCGGGTCGACCGCGCCGACCGGGTGGTGGGAACGTCGGCCGGCTCCATGGTGGGATCGGCGCTGGTGGCCGGCAAGCTCAAGCGGATGCACTCCGAAGTGTCGGTGCTGTCCAAGGTGCCGGCCGTGGTGGCGGCGCTGGCTCCGGCGTCCACCCTGACACCCAGCCAACAGCGGGCCCTGGACCTCTTCGTGAAGGCCACCGACGGCGAACCTCCCACCGTGCAGGCCATCGGTCACGCCGCACTGTCCGCCTCCACTCCCAAGCCCGAGGTCATGCGACGCAACATCTCCCTGGTGGTGGGAGCGGGATCGTGGACCTCGGAGGCGCTGCGGATCACCTGCGTCGACGCCTACACCGGCGAGCGCTGCGTGGTGACCCGTTCCTCCCGGACCAGCATCCCCCGGGCGGTGGCGGCCAGCAGCGCCGTGCCCGGCGTCTTCGCTCCCCAGCCCATCGGCGACCGTCGCTGCATGGACGGCGGCGTGAGCGGCACCGGTACCCACCTCGACCTGCTGGGCGGGGCCGAACGGGTACTCGTCCTCACGCTGACGGACGGCACCGACGTGACCGAGGGGATGATGACGAGTCACCCCGGCGACGGCCTGCAGGAGCTCGCGGACCTCAAGAGTTCGGGGGCCGAGGTACTGGTGCGGACACCCTCCGAGGTGGACCTGCTGGAGCTCATGACACCCGCGGCCGTTCCCAAGGCACTGGCCCTCGGGGCGCGACAGGCGTCAGCCGACGTGGGCCTCCTCTCCACCTTCTGGGACTGAGCCGGACCAGGGCTTCACGCCCGTGGGGCACGCCCAGGTCGGGAGGATCAGTCCGTCGCTCCCTGCCCGGCCAGTGGCTTCACCGACGCCGCCACTGCGTCGACCAGCCCGGCCACGGCCAGGTCGTGGGCCACGGTGATGGCGTTGACCATGGCCACCGGGGACGACGAACCGTGGCTGATGACGCAGACCCCGTCGACACCCAGCAGCATGGCCCCTCCGGTGTTGTCGGGCTCGAACTCGGCGGCCAACGGGAGCAGGTGGGGCAAGATGACGGCGGCGGCCTCGGCCACATCGGGTCGGCTGAAGATGTCGGTCAGGGCCCCGATCAGAAACCGCAGCGTGCCCTCCATGGTCTTGAGGGCCACATTGCCGGTGAATCCATCGGTCACGATGACGTCGGCGCCCGGCTCGAAGAAGTCACGACCCTCGACGTTGCCGACGAAGTCGAAACCCTGATCGGCGCCCGTGCCGGCTGCGTCGGCCGTGCCGGCTGCGTCGGCCAGCCCGGCCAGCCCGGCCAGCCCGGCCAGCCCGGCCAGCAAGGTGTGGGTCTCCTTCTCGAGCGGCGTGCCCTTGGACTTCTCCTCCCCGATGGAGAGCAGCGCCACCCGGGGCCGGTCCACCCCGTAACGCTTGCGGGCGAAGGCCGCCCCCATCTGGGCGAACTGCACCAGCATCGCCGGCGTGCACTCGGCGTTGGCACCGGAGTCCAGTAACACGGTGGGCCAGCCGCGCTCCGGGTTGGGGATGGGGATGGCGATGGCCGGGCGGACCACGTTGGGAAGTCGACCCATGCGCAGGAGGGCTGACGCCATGGTGGCGCCGGTGTTCCCGGCCGAGACCATGGCCATGGCCTTGCCGTCTCGGACAGCCTCCGCCGCCCGGACCAGCGAGGAGTCCTTCTTCTTCCGGACCCCCTGCCCCGGGTCGTCCTCCATGCCGATGACTTCGCTGGCCGGGATGCACGGCAGGTCCCCGGTGTCGCCCATGGCACCGGGCCGGCCCACCAGTGTGACCTTGATGTCCGTCTCCTCGGCCACCCGGCGGGCGCCGGCCACGATGGCATCCGGAGCCAGGTCACCTCCCATGGCGTCGACGGCCACCGGCAGCGCGGCCAACGCCTCACCCGTCGGCCGGGTGGTGCCCCGCGGCACTAGTCGACTTCGATGGCCTGACGGCCTTTGTACCAACCGCAGTTCGGGCACACCACGTGGGGAAGCTTGGCCGTGGTGCACTGGGGGCACACCGAGCGCGCCGGAGTCTTCAGTACCCAGTTGGATGCCCGGCGGCTCCGGGTCTTCGACTTGGAGGTCTTCTTCTTCGGAACGGCCATAGGGGTGGCATCCTAGGCGATACAGGGCCCAGGGTGATCACGCCCCATGGCCCCATGGCCCCATGGCGGCGGGAGGCGGGAGGCGGGGGCAGGGGCGGGGGGCGGCGGACCGGCCAACGGCTGGTCGCACCGATGGGTCGGTCGGGTGCGCCTACTGATCCCGGAGTGCATCGAGGGCCGACCAGCGGGCATCGACCGGGGGCGGACAGTCGCAGGGACCGTTGTTCCAGTTGGCTCCGCACTGTGGGCACAGTCCGAGGCAGGTGGCCGAGCACAGCGGGGCCAGGGGTAGGTCGAGGAGCACGGCGTCGCGGGCCAGAGGCTCGAGATCGAGCTGGTCCCCGACCAGGGGATAGGCGTCCTCGTCGGCCTTGGTGCCACCCTCGGGGACGTAGCGCTCCCGGACATCGGCGACCACGTCCCCCGATACCGGGCCGCCACAGCGACGACACTCACCCTGCCAGGGTGCCCGCACCGTGCCCGTGACCGTGATGCCGCCCGGATACGACGCCAGTTCCACATCGGCGCAGAGCTGCGCACCGTCGGGCACCGAGACACTGACGGCGGCCAGACCCTCGATCACTCCGCAGCGTGTCTCGTGCCTGGTGGCGCCGGCCACCTTGCGCAGTGCCGCCACCTGCACCACGAAGGGCTGCGGCCGGCGTGACCGCCGGTTCTCGCCCGCGGCCGACGGGTCGATGCTCCCGGGCGGGCCGGAGGGACTGGGGTCGGTCCTCACCGGGTCGGCCGGCTCAGTCGAGATCCTGGTCGAAGAAGCCCTCGGGCTGTCCGGGGACCTCCACCGCCCCATTGGGACCGGCGGACGGCGCCACCGAGGTCTGCCCGCCCTCGCCGATCTCGATGTTAGGGATCGGTGTGACCTGGAGCTTCTGGCGTCCGGCCTGCACGGTCTTCATGGTGCGGTCGAGGACGATCTCGAAGCTGGCCAGCTTCTGATCCGCATAGTCCTCGGCTTCGTGACGCATGCGCCGGGCCTCCTCGTTGGCATCGTCGAGGATGCGCTGGGCCACGTGGTTGGCCTGACGGACGATCTCGGTGCGCTGGACCATGCGTTCCGCCTGGACCCGGACCTCCTCCAACAGGGCGTCCGCCTCGCGGCCCTTCTCGGCCAGGAACTCGTCCCGCTCCTTGAGGAGCCACCGGGCCTGCCGGAGCTCGTCGGGCATGCGGTCGAGGGCGGCCTGCAACAACTCGGCCAGCTCTTCACGGGAGACCAGCACCGAGGCCGATAGTGGCATGGCCTTGGCCGTCTGCACCAGGTCCAGCGCGCTGCGCACCAGCGCTTCGGCGTTCTGATCCTCGCCTGCAGCCACCGGCTGGTCGAGATCCTCGAAGAGATCACTCATTCTCGTACTTCTCCTGCAGCCGCTGGGCCACCACCTTGGGCACGAAGGACGTCACATCGCCGCCGAACCGGGCCACCTCCCGCAACAGGCGCGAGGCGATGAACGAGTGGGCCGAGCTGGTGGGGATGAACAGTGTCTCCACCCCGGACAGCTGCTTGTTCATCTGGGCCATCTGCAGCTCGTTCTCGAAGTCCGACACCGCCCGCAGGCCCTTCACGATGGCACTGGCGCCCACATCGTGGGCCACGTTCACCACCAGCGTCGACACCGAGACGATCCGCACGTTGACCAGGTGGGCGAGGGACTCCTCGAGCATCTCCTGGCGCTCATCCAGCTCGAAGAGGGCCTCGCTCTTCTGCGGGTTGCGGAGTGTGGCCACCACCACCTCGTCGAACAGGCGCGCCGCCCGTTCGATAACCTCGAGGTGTCCATTGTGGACCGGGTCGAAGGACCCCGGGATCAGCGCAATCCTCACGAGGCACCTTTCTCTACAGCCGGTTCCGGATCGGCCCCCGTGGCCCGTTCCGGTCGGGTCACAGTCACGATCGTACCTCCATATCGCTTCAATTTGATGACTCCCCACCCGTTCGGCGCCTCGATCGCCGTCCCTGATTCGAGAACGGCGAGATCAGCGGGCAGCCGCTCGACGAGGTCGCCCCATCCGTCGTAGACGTAGGGAGGGTCGCACAGGGCCAGGTCGTAGCGCGACGCCGTCGTGGCCACCCACCCGTCCACGTCGGCCCGCACCACGGTGGCGTCACCGTTCCGCTCGGCGTCCCCGAGGCCCACCGAGTCCAGGTTGGCCCGGATGGAGGCCAGGGCGTCCGCATCCCGTTCCACGAAGGTCACCGATGCGGCACCGCGGGACAGCGCTTCGATGCCCAGGGCCCCGGAACCGGCGAACAGGTCGACCACCTGCAGACCTTCCACTCCGCCCAGGCTGTAGAGGATGTCGAAGATGGCCTCCCGCACCCGGTCGGCCGTGGGCCGGATCGAACCGCCGGCCGGAGCGGCCAGTCGTCGGCCCCGGAGCTCGCCACCGATCACTCGCACCGGTCCAGCCTACCGGCGACCTGCTGGATCTCACGGCCGGGGCCGGGCCGTCCCCCCGGTGGCGGCCGCCGCGGTGGCGGCCACGCCCGATCAGCTCTTGAACAGGAACTCGGCCTCGTCGTCGTCGATGAAGATGCGGAGCTCCTCCACCAGCAGGCCGTGGTCAGTCAGGCCCGGGTCCTCGGCCACCAACGCCGTGGCCATGGCACGGGCCCCGAGGACCAGGTCCTGATCGGAGAGGAGCTTGGCCAGTCGCAGGTCGCTCCGGCCCTTCTGGCGGGCCCCCAGGATGGTTCCCTCACCGCGTAGTTCGAGATCCACCTCGGCCAGCGCGAAGCCGTCGGTGGTGGCCTCCATGGCGGAGAGACGGGCCTCGGGCTCGGGTGCCTCGTTCTCCGACAGCAGGTAGCACCACGACGGCAGGTCACCCCGTCCCACCCGGCCCCGCAGCTGGTGGAGCTGGGCGATCCCGAAGCGGTCGGCATCCTCGATCACCATGACCGTGGCCTCGGGGATGTCCACGCCGACCTCGATGACCGTCGTGGCCACCAGGACCTGGACCGCCCCGGTGCGGAACTCGGCCATCACCCGTTCCTTCTCGGCCGACGGCAGCTGGCCGTGGAGGAGCCCGACCCGGAGGCCGGCCAGCTCCGTGGCCGCCAGGCGCTCCGACTCGGCCACGGCCGAGGTGGCCTGCACCCGTTCCGACCCCTCGACCAGGGGGCAGACCACGAAGGCGCGGTGGCCGGCCGCCACCTCGTCTCGCACCCGGGACCAGGCCTCCTCCATCTCGAGCGAGGTGCGCAGCCACCGGGTCGAGACGGGCAGGCGGCCGGGGGGCAGCTCGTCGATGATGGTCATGTCGAGGTCGCCGAAGACGACCATGGCCGCGGTACGGGGGATCGGGGTGGCCGTCATGACCAACAGGTCGGGGTCACGGCCCGTCCCGTCATCGCCCCGGCCCTTGGCCCGGAGCGCGGCACGCTGCTCGACCCCGAAGCGGTGCTGCTCGTCGATGACGACCACACCGAGGGAGCGGAAGTCGACCTGGTCGGTGAGGAGGGCATGGGTGCCGATGAGGATGTCGACGGTTCCCTGGGCCAGTCCGGCGTGGATGACGGCCCGATCGGCGGCTCCGGTCCGGTTGGTCAACAGGGCCACCCCGAGCGGGCGGTGACCCTCGAGCGTGGCCGGATCCGGCACGGTGAGCCCGGCCAGCAGACGACGGACCTCGTTGGCATGCTGCTCGGCCAGCACCTCGGTCGGGGCCATCAGCGCCGCCTGGTGCTGTCCCTGGGCCGCGGTGAGCATGGCGGCCACCGCCACCACGGTCTTGCCCGATCCCACGTCACCCTGCAGCAGCCGGTGCATGGGGAGCGGGCCCGACAGGTCGTGCGTGATGGCTTCGACGGCGTGCTGCTGGGCCGGCGTGAGTCGGAAGGACAGTCCGTCGAGGAACCGGTCCACCAGGGTGGGTCCGCCGTCGTCGGCCGCGATGGCATGGACGATGCCGCGGGCGTCCCGTTGCAGACGGGCCTGACGCAGGACCAGGGTCAGCTGGAGCCGGAACAGCTCGTCGAAGGCCAGACGGCGCCGGGCCGGTGACGTCTCGTCCAACGCGGCGGGACGATGGATGTGGTTGAAGGCGGTGGTGCGATCGACCAGCGAGAACCGGTCCCGCCACTCCGGCCCCACCGGGTCGGCGAAGTCCTTGGCCCGGTTCAGGGCCTCGGCCGCGATCCGGCTGATGGCGGTCGAGGTCAGTTTGGCCTTGTCGGACAGCGGGTAGATGGGGTAGATCCGTCCGCGGTCGGGTCGTCCGTCCGGCTCGTCACCGTCCCGGTCCCCGTCCCCGTCATCGGACTCCTGACCGGCCACCTCCAGCACCTCGGTCATGGGACTGGTGAGCTGGGGGGCGTCCCGGTACATCGAGATCGAACCGAAGAACAGGGCCAGCGTGCCGACGGGGAGCTGCTTGGCCCGCCAGGTCTGGTTGAAGTAGACCACGCGGAGCCGGCCGCTGTCGTCGGCGATCTCCACCTCGACCCTCGACGGTCCGCGTCGCCGGCCCCTCCCGTAGCCGGAGGACGCCGGGCGGACCCGGGTCACCCGGGCCAGCACCGACACCTTCTCGCCCGCCTCGAGCTCGGTGATGGGGCGCAGCCGGGTGCCGTCGATGTAGCGGCGGGGATAGTGGGTCAACACGTCGAGCACCGTCTCGATCCCGAGCGCGGCCAGCTCCCGCTCGGTCTTGGTTCCGACCCTGTCCAGCTCGGCCACCGGCAGCTCGGCCAGCTGACGGAGCTTGCGCTGGACCGCTCCGCTGCCCTCGGTGGGCGTGCGCACCGTCACTCGATGGAGAAGAGATACGGGTAGAGCGGCTGGCCACCGTGGTGCACCTCGGTCTCGACATCGGACCGGTGGTCGCGCAGCCATTCGGTGATCCGGCGGGTGTCGGCCGCGCCCGAGCCCTCGCCCTCGATGATGGTGACCAGGCCGTGCTCGTCACCCACCAGCGCGTCGAGCAGGGCGCAGGCCGCACCGGCCAGCGTGTCCCCCACCACCTCGATGCCCTGCCGGGACAGACCCAGCCAGTCGCCGGTGGCGATGGGTCCGACCCGACTGTCCGAGTCCCGCACGGCCCGGGTGACCTCACCGGCCACCACGTTGCGGGCCGAGGCCTCCATCGTCCGGGCGTTGACGGCTCCGTCCGCTCCGGGGTCGTAGGCCAGGAGGGCGGCGAAGCCCTCGGCGATGGTGTCGGTGGGCACCACCCACACCGATTTGGCCGTCAGGTCGTTGACCCGTTCGGCCACCGGTCGGATGTTGCCGTTGTTGGGCAGGATGACGACCGAGCGCGACCGGACCGCTTCCACCGCCTCGACCAGCTCGGCCGTCGACGGGTTCATGGACTGTCCACCGGCGATCAGCCCCTGGACGCCGAGGGACCGGAAGATCCGCCCGATGCCGTCCCCGGTGGCCACCGCCACCACCCCGGTGGTCGGGGCCGGGCCCGGCGGGGTGGCGGCCGGCCCGGTGCCCACGGTACCGGCCCCCTCTCGTACCCATCGCTCCTCTTCGACCTGCTCCAGCAAGTCGGTCACCCGGACGTTCCGGGGCCGGCCGGCGTCGAGAGACGCCTCGATGGCCGCCCCGATGTCGTCGGTGTGGATGTGACAGTTCCACAGGCCGTCACCCCCCACCACCACGATGGAGTCCCCCAGGCCGGCCCATACCTCCTTGAAGGACGGCACGGTCTCGTCGGGCGCCTCGAGGAGGTACATGACCTCGTAGCGGAGCCCGGCCAGGGCACGGTCGGAATCGCTCACGCCGCGGTCGGAGGTCACGGGGGCCGCGGTGCCGGGAGCCTCGGGGTTGAGGGGGCCGAACACCGTCTCGGGGATGTCGGGGGGATCCGGCATGGCCCGGCCGTCCACCACGGCGAGCAGGGCGTCGAACAGCAGGAGGAACCCGGTACCGCCGGCGTCGACCACGCCGGCCTGCTCCAGCACGGGCAGCAGCGAGGGGGTCAGGGCCAGCGCCTCGGCCGCTCCGGCCCGCGACGCCTCGACCACCTCGACCAGCGGGCCTCCGGCATCGGCCACGCCCCTGGCGCCTTCGGCCGCCCCTCGGGCCACGGTCAGAATGGTGCCCTCGACCGGCCGCATGACCGCCTCACGGGCCAGCTTGTCGGCGATCGTCAGGGCCTCGGACAGCTCCACCGGTCCGGGGTGGCCGGTCGGGCAGTTGAGGCCTTCGGACAGGCCCCGCAGCAGCTGGGAGAGGATGACGCCCGAGTTCCCCCGGGCGCCCATCAGGGAGCCGTGGGCGATGGCCCGGCAGGTGGCGTCCAGGTCCGGGGCGTCCAGGCCGGCAATCTCCTCGGACACCGACTCCATGGTCAGCGCCATGTTGGTGCCGGTGTCGCCGTCCGGTACCGGATAGACGTTCAGGCGGTTGATCAACTCCTGGTGGGAACGGAGACCGTCACGGAACGTCGTGATGACCCGACCCAGCTCCTCTGCTCCGAGCGCGTCGAGGACCACCATGGCCAGGATGCTAACCTTTGCGCCTTACCCGGAGGATTCTACGAGGAAGTCGGAGTGTCATGGCAGCGGTGTGTGAGGTCTGCGGCAAGAAGCCGTCGTTCGGGATGAACATCAGTCACTCCCACCGGAGGACCAAGCGCCGCTGGGATCCGAACATCCAGCGTGTGCGGGCCCTCGTGGACGGCTCCCCCCGACGGCTCAACGCCTGCACCTCGTGCATCCGTTCGGGCAAGGTCATCAAGCGGCCGGTCCGGAACATCCCGGGCTGAGCCGGCTCCATCCGGTCTTCGGGCCACTCGCACCTCCCGATCACCCGCGGTGGTCCCCTCTCCACCACCATCTCCGTCGCCAGCCGCGTCGCCGTTCGTCCCACGCCCGCCGCGATGACCCCGGACTGATACCCACGGGTCGGACGCGGGACCGGCCCCGGGTCTGACCGCCCGTCGGTTCCGGCGCGCTCCGAGGGCTACCGACCGCCGATGCGGTGTCTCCCGTTCCTGTCTTCCTGTGCCGACTGCCGACTGCCGACTGCCGACTGCCGACTGCCGACGAGCGACTGCCGACTGCCGACGAGCGGGAGTCGGCAAAAAACCGCCCGTTGTGTCAGCTCGGCGACAGACGGGGCGTGGCACGGGGTCCAGGATCGAAGGAAAGACCTCACGACGTCGCACCCGATAGGGGGACGGCAGACGAGGGCTGAAGGCGGCGGACAGGGATGGAGGCACCGGATGAGTGAAGGAAACGTTCGATGAGGGGGGTACCCAAGCGAATCGCACAGATGTCGCTGAGGACCCGCCCGCCCCGGTCCACGGGAGCTGGACTCATCGACGGTCGTCCGGGCCATGAGTCCCCGACCCGCCGGGCGACCCCGACCCCGGTCGTCTGTGCGAGGCCACAGTCACCCCCCGGCTGTAGGCCTCCATACCGGCGACGGTGCCGAAGGCAGGGGCGGCACCGTTGATGGGTCCCAGCCGGCCGGGCCGGGCGGGTCAGGCGGGCCAGGCGGGTCGATGGCTCGTGCGGACCGGCGGAGTACCGGTGTCGTCAGAACTCGTTGTGCTCTGACGACAATCCCCCCACCGGTGCGGCACCGGAGGGAGCACCGGTCCTGACGTCGGCGACGGCGTCGGGGCCGGTGGCTCCGGTGTTTGAGCCTCCGGAGCCCGGGGCCCCCGTGTCGGCGATCACGGCGTCGGCGACCACGGTCTCAGTGGCCCCGGTGTCGCCCACACCGTCGCCGACAGGGCCGGCCCGCCCGTCGCGGTGCTTCGGGATCCGGACCTCGAAGGTGGGACCGGGTCCCGGCTGTACGGTGACCGTCCCTTTGTGGGCCGCCACGATGGCCGCCACGATGGCCAGGCCCAGGCCGGCACCGCCTGACGACCGGGAGCGAGACGGGTCGGAACGGTAGAACGGCTCAAAGATCCGGGGTGCGTCGACGGGATCGATGCCAGGACCGTCGTCGTGGACCCTGAGCACCACCCAGGCTCCGTCGTCGAGGACCCTGATCTCGATGGACGCCCCCTCCGGGCTGTGGTTGACCGCATTGACGGCCAGATTGTCGACCACCTGTCGCAGCCGGTCCCGGTCGCCCTCGACGATCATGGGGCCGACGCCCTCGATCCGCACCGGTCGGGCCGGCGACGACACGGACAGACCCTGTCCGGCCTGGTGGACCACGTCGACCAGGTCCACCGGCTCGAAGTGCAGCGGGCGCTCGTGGTCGAGCTGGGCCAGCAGGAAGAGATCGTCGACCAGCGTGCCCATCCGGGCCGCCTCGTCCCGGATGTGACGCATGGAGGTGGCCAGGTCGGCCGGCCGGTCCTGCATTCCGAGCTCGAACAGTTCGGCGTAGCCGCGGATCGATGTCAGTGGGGTCCGCAGCTCGTGGGAGGCATCGGCCAGGAAACGCCGCAGCCGATCCTCCGAGGCGGCCCGCTCCGCGAAGGCCACCTCGATCTCGTCGATCATGGTGTTGAAGGCTTGGCCCAGCTGGCCCACCTCGGTCGTCTCGGGCATGGGCGCCACCCGCTGGGTCAGATCCCCGTGGGCGATGGCCCCGGCCGTCTTGGTCATGGCCTGGAGCGGACGCAGGTCACGCCGCACCATCACCCACGACAGCACGGCCAGCCCCAGCAGGACGGCACCGGACACGAACAGCTCGGTCAACAGGAGCCGGCGGAGGGTGGTGTCGAGATCGTCCAGGGGCAGGGCCACCACGATGACCCCCTTGCCGTCGGTGAGCGGCTTGGCCACGGCCCGGTAGGAGATTCCGCCGGCCCCGGCGCTGGAGGTCGAGAAGTACAGGTCGGCGCGGGACGCCAGGCCAGATCCCGGGAGGCGGGCCGGAATGGTCGGGGCGGTGGGGGCCTTCCCCCCGTAGCTGAAGAACAGGTGCGCCTCGATCTTGCCCTGGGCGTTCCGGAGTTGCCCGTAGGTGCCCGGAGGCACGAGCACGCCCCGATCGGAGCCACGGGTCGGGCCGTGGAGGCCGCCTCCGTTCCGGAAGTCGCCGCCGGACGAGAACGGGTCGGTCCTCCTCGGACGCGTCGGGCCGGCCGAGGGTGCCGGGGCCAGGGGAACCTGGGGTCCCAGTCCCGAGGAGGAGAGCAGGGCCCGGCCGACCGGGAAAGCCGCCACGTCGAGCTGCTGGTCCACCCTCGTGGTCAGGAACGAGCGCAGGGCGTTGTAGGTGACCACGTCCGAGATGATCAGTCCGGCGGCCACGAAGCCCACCAGCAGGAGCAGCAGACGGAGCCGGAGGGTCATGGTGCATCGCCCCCGGGGGTGGTTCTGGTCGGCTCCGGACGGGCCCGCATGCTGTACCCGATGCCCCGGACCGTGCGGATGAGGGCGGGCCCGTGGGCGTTGAGCTTCTTCCGCAGGTAGCTGATGTACACCTCCACCATGTTCACCTTGCCGTCGAAGCTGTAGTCCCAGACGCGGTCGCGGATCTGGGACTTGGACACCACCTGGCCGGCGTTGGCCATCAGGTAGTGGAGGAGGCGGAACTCGGTGGGAGTCAGCTCCACCGGCACGCCGTCCCGGCGGACCTCGTGGCTGTCCTCGTCCAACTCGAGGTCGCCGACCACGAGGCGCGGTCCGAGCTGCTCGTATCTCTCCGTCCGGCGCAGGATGGCGTTGATCCGGAGCAGCATCTCCTCGACGCTGAACGGCTTCGTCATGTAGTCGTCCCCCCCGAGGTCGAGACCCCGGAGCCGATCGTCGAGGTCGCCGCGGGCGGTGAGGAAGAGCACGGGGATGTCCGCCGACCGCCGCTCCCGGCCCATGCGCTCGAGCACGGTGAAGCCGTCGAGGTCGGGAAGCATCACATCGAGCACCACGAGGTGGGGCCGGAAGCTCTCGACGGCATGCAGCGCGTCGAGGCCGGTGTGGGCCACCTCGACCGTGGCCCCTTCGATGTGCAGCGCCATCGTGATCAGGTCGGTGATGCTCTTCTCGTCGTCGACCACCAGGATGCGTTGTTCGGTCGTCGTCACCGCACCCCCCGGGCGGCAGTGACCGCGGCGGCAACCCTCGTCCGTGCCATCCCTCCATGGTGACGCATGGATCTGTGAGTTTGCTTAGAGGGCGGGTGGACGAGACCGTGCCGGCGAGGGTCTTCTCCCCGTCCCGGGTCGGCCCGGGTCGGAACCGGAACCCGGGGCCGGGCCGGTCAGAACCGGTGGCGCCAACCACCGACGGGCAGGGGGCTGCCGTCCAGGGTGTACACCCCGACCTGCTCCGTACAGGTGCCGATCGGGACCGGTGGCGGCAGTCCGGCCGACCCGAAGGCCGCCACCAGCCCGTCGGGCCGGCCGGTGGCCACCAGCAGCTCGTAGTCCTCACCCCCGGTCAGCGCCTCCTCCCCCGTGGCCAGGTGGGCCACCGGGATCGAGTCGAGCTCCAGCTCCACGCCGACGCCGGAGGCCCGGGCCAGATGCCCGACGTCGGCCACCAGACCGTCGGAGAGGTCGATGGCGGCCGTGGCGCCGGCCCGGCGGGCCACCTCACCCTGGGCCAGACGGGCCACCGGGCGCCGGTGGGCCAGGACCAGCGCGGCCTCGTCGACCCCCTCGAACCTCCCACCCCGACGGAGCAGGCGGAGGCCGGCAGCCGAGCGGCCCAGAGCACCGGTCACGAAGAGCTCATCCCCGGGTCGGGCCCCCGACCGCAGCAGGGGCGTGAGGTCGGAAGGGGGGAGCCAGCCGACGGCGGTGGTCGACACCACGAGGACCTCCGACTCCGACAGGTCGCCACCCACGATCACACAGGACGCGTCGTGCGAGGCCGCGGCCAGGCCGGCCCCGAGCCGCTCGATGTCGGTTCCGGGCGGTGCCGCCACGGAGACCAGGGCATACTCCGGACGGGTGCCCATGGCCGCGAAGTCCGAGACGGTGACCATCAAAGCCTTGTACCCGACATCCTCGAGCCCGGACAGGCTGAGGTCGAAGTGGACCCCGCCGACGACCATATCGGTGGCCAGTACGGCCTGGCCGGCGGGGCCGGGCCCCGATCCGTCGGGAGGACGGAGCCGCACCACGGCCGCATCGTCGCCGATCCACGTGTCACCGACCGGGGGGACGGCCCCGGCCGGCAGGCGGGCCCGGGCCGTGGCCTCGAACCGCTCCTGCAGGGTCCCGATGGCCGTGAACTCGTCGAGCCCGGCCTCGGGGCGGTCCCGGCGGCCCCCGGAATTGGGACTATCCACCTCCCTTGCCTACCATTGCCAGGGTCCGCCGCCACTACAATCGGTGGATAACCGGTGGACAGGCCGCAGGCACGGTCGTCCTGCCGGCTGCGAGCTACCGGACTCCCGAGGAGGATCACTCAGCCCATGGCCCCCACCGAGAACAAGAAGCTGATCGCATGGGTGGATGAGATCGCCGGGCTGACCGAGCCGGTCGCCGTGGAGTGGTGTGACGGTTCGGCCGAGGAGTACGACCGCCTCTGCCAGTTGCTCGTGGACCAGGGGACGTTCACAAAGCTCTCGGAGGCCAAACGGCCCAACAGCTACTGGGCCCATTCCGATCCCGGCGACGTGGCCCGGGTGGAGGACCGCACCTACATCTGTTCGACCCTCGAATCCGACGCCGGCCCGACCAACAACTGGCGGGACCCCGAGGAGATGCGCACCGTGCTGACCGGTCTGTTCGCCGGATCCATGCGGGGCCGGACCATGTACGTGGTCCCCTTCTCGATGGGCCCGCTCGGTTCGGACATCGCCCACATCGGAGTGCAGCTCACCGATTCGCCCTACGTGGCGGTGTCCATGCGGATCATGACCCGGATGGGCCGCGGCGCCCTCGAGGTCCTCGGAGCCGACGGCGAGTTTGTCCCGTGCCTCCACTCGGTCGGCGCCCCTCTGGCCGACGGCGAGGCCGACGTGCCGTGGCCGTGCGACGCGGAGAACAAGTACATCGTCCACTTCCCCGAGACCCGGGAGATCTGGTCCTACGGCTCCGGATACGGCGGCAACGCGCTGCTCGGGAAGAAGTGCTTCGCCCTCCGGATCGCCTCGGTGATGGCCCGTGACGACGACTGGCTGGCCGAGCACATGCTCATCTTGAAACTCACCTCCCCGTCCGGTCAGACCAGGTACGTGACCGGTGCCTTCCCCTCGGCCTGCGGCAAGACCAATCTGGCCATGCTCATCCCGACCCTGCCCGACTGGAAAGTCGAGACGGTGGGCGACGACATCTGCTGGATGAAGTTCGGCGCCGACGGACGCCTCTACGCCATCAACCCCGAGGCCGGGTTCTTCGGCGTGGCGCCCGGGACCAACAGCCACACCAATCCCAACGCCATGCTGACGCTCGACGGCAACGCCATCTTCACCAACACCGCCCTCACCGACGACGGCGACGTCTGGTGGGAGGGGATGACCGATGAGCCACCGGCCCATCTCACCTCGTGGAAGGGCGAGGACTGGACGCCCGAGGCCGGCACCCCCGCCGCCCATCCCAACGCCCGCTTCACTGTTCCCGCCGCCCAGGACCCGGCCATCGCCTCGGAGTGGGAGGATCCCGCCGGCGTGCCCATCGACGCCATCCTCTTCGGGGGGCGTCGGGCCTCGGTGGTCCCCTTGGTCTTCCAGTCGAGGAACTGGGAGCACGGCGTGTTCCTCGGGTCGATCATGGCCTCGGAGACCACGGCCGCCGCCACCGGCGCCGTCGGCAACCTACGCCGGGACCCCTTCGCCATGCTCCCGTTCTGTGGCTACAACATGGCCGATTACTTCGCCCACTGGCTCAAGATCGGTGCCTCTGCCGATCCTGACAAGCTGCCCAAGATCTTCTACGTCAACTGGTTCCGCAAGGACGCCGACGGCCGTTGGCTCTGGCCCGGCTACGGCGAGAACTCGCGGGTCCTCGAGTGGGTGTTCGAGCGGGTCAGCGGCACCGGCGACGCCACCGAGACCCCCATCGGTTTCGTTCCCGGCCCCGGCGCCATCGACACCGAGGGGTTGGATGTCTCCAAGGCAGACATGGACAAGCTGCTGGCGGTGGACCGCGACGAGTGGCGGGCCGAGGTGCCCGGAATCCGCGAGCACTACGCCACCTTCGGCGAGAAGCTGCCGGCCCAGCTGGCCGCCGAGGTGGACGAGCTCGAGCGCCAGCTCGGCTGAGCCGGCCGGCCGGTCGGCCCCACGGCCGGTCACCCGGTGGTCCGCACCCCCCGGTGCACGCTCCCCTGCACGGCTCGGCGGGAACTCATGTAGGAGACGGCCCCGACCGCCGACGCGACCGCCATGACCAGACTGCCCGCCGCCACGGGCAAGGACAGCACCACGGGGACCAGCGAACCCACCACCCACATGAGCTGGAACCGGGTCTCGAATCGGGCGAAGGCCCGACCTTGGAGCGATTCTCGGACGTGGCGCTGCACGAGGGCGTCGAACGATGGCTTGGCCACGGCACCGGCCATCCCCACGGCCAGGGCGATGACGGCCCAGAACCATCGGGCCGAGTAGAAGGCGCCGATCAGGGTGACGGCGGCCACGAACAGGAGCGATCCGGTCAGCATCTGCTGCTCGTTGAAGATCCGGCGGATCCTGGCCACCAGTAGGACGCCGATCAGCGCTCCGGCCGTGAGCCCACCGAGGACGAAACCGAACCACCAGGTGGCTGCACCGCTACGACGGAGTCCGAAGGCGAAGAGGAACGTGGTGAAGCCGACCAGGGCCTTGAGCACCGACATCGGCATCAGGGCCAAGAGGACCTCGGTGTCGGCGATGGGTCGGAAGGCGGCCAGGTCCTCCTCGTCACCCAGCCAGGCCGGGTCGGCGTCGGGTGCCAGCTCGACGGCGGGCACCGGGGACCGGTTGCGGGCTGCGACAACCGGCTCCACCGCCACGTCTCCCCCCCGTTGCCGACGGGCTCGGGAGGACCGATGGGGCACCGGAAGCCGGGCTCCGGCGGTCGCGGCGGCGGCGAACACGGCCACGGACACCCACAGCACGCTCGGGGCACCACCCAGCTTGAGGATGGCCACGGCCGGGAGGGCGAAGGCGAAGCCCGAGAGGGACGCCAGCAGACCCAGACGGGCGTTGAGCGTGGCCAGGTCGGGCTCTACCGTGTCCACCCCGGTGCCCGGGTCATCGACGTGGATGACCGGTGTGCCATACGGAGGGGTGCGGTCAGGGCCTCGTGCTGTCGGGGCGATCATCTCCCGCGCTCCCCCATCGGTGTCCGCGCCAGCGGTGGTGTCCGCGCCGGCGGTGGTGTCCGCCGACGGCCCCGGGATCTCGTCCAGCATCCCGAGGGCGGCCATTTCGGGCACCAGCGCACCTTTGGTGACCAGGTACACCTTCGACAGGACCAGCATGGCAAAGGCCTCGGGGAACAGAAGGACCGAGTGGATGTCCCGGGCCAGGAACGGGCACAGTGCCGCCCTCCCCACCGCCGAGGCCACCACCATGGCCCGCCGGGCCCCCCGGCTGCGGTCGATGAGCGGCCCGAGCGCCGGTGCCACTACCGCGAACGGCCCCATGGTCAGCAACAGGTACAGCAGGACCTTGTCCTTGGCTGCGGTGGGCGAGATGGAGAAGAACAGGGAACCGGCCAGGGACACCGCGAACAGGGTGTCCCCCGCCGTCATGAGGACATGGGTGAGGGCCAGGCGGCCGAAGGGGCGGCGCTGATCGAACAGGTCGGTGATGGCCGATCGCGCCAAGCGTCGGAACTGGTCGCTTCGCTCCCGTACGCCCACATCGGCATGGTAGGCCCCGGGAGGGGCGCTACCCATGACACCGGAGGCCCCGGGAGGGGCGCTACCCATGACACCGGAGGCCCCGGGAGGCCCCGGGAGGCCCCGGGACGGGCAGGTGGGCACCGTAGCGGTGGCGGTAACATGCGCGGGTCCACACCCCGTCTACGCCCCGGGAGCAGCCCATGCCGGTCAACGCCTACGTGCTGATCCAGACCGAAGTGGGAAAGGCCGCCACCGTGGCCCGCACCGTGGCGGCGCTCGACGGCGTACTGGCCGCCGAGGGCGTGACGGGCCCGTACGACGTGATCGTCCGGGCCGAGGCCGAAACCGTCGACGAGCTCGGGCGGATGGTTGTCGGCGCCATCCAACTCATCGAAGGCATCACCCGCACCGTCACCTGTCCGGTGGTCAACCTGTAGGGTCCGACGACCGGCCCGATGGTGGCGTTAGCAGTCGGCTCGTCGGTAATATTCTCCTTTCGGATCGCTCCGGGCAGGAAGCCGAGACGAGGGGCACAGGATGGGACGAGAACCGGACACTGACGCGGCAGGCCACCTGAACGCCCTCGACGGTATGCGGGCCATCGCCATCGGCGGGGTGCTCCTGTTGCACCTCGACCGGGCCCATTTCCCCGGAGGGGCCTTCGGAGTCGACGTCTTCTTCGTGCTCTCCTCCTACCTGATCACCTCGCTGCTGCTCGAGGAGGTCGGGAGGCACGGCCGGGTTCGGTTCGGCGCCTTCTACTGGCGGAGGTTCTTCCGGCTCTATCCCGCCCTCCTGCTGTGGCTGGCCGCGCTGGCCATTCCCACTGCCTTCGTGGTCCACCAGGCCGGGACCGTCCCCTGGAGCACGGCCGGCGCCGTCTTCTACTTCAACGACCTCCTCGAGGCCTTCACCAACCACGTCGGTGCCCCGTTCGATCAATCATGGTCCCTGGCCGTCGAGGAGCAGTTCTACCTGGTCTGGCCCGTGGCCGCGGTCCTGATCGCCACCCGCCTCGGACGGCGCCGCCAGCGCGTCACCGTGCTCGGCCTCGTGGTGGTCTCCGTGGTGCTCTCGGTCCCGTTCGGCAACTACTTCCTCCCCACCGGACACCTGGTACCCCTAGCTCTCGGGTGCTGGGCCGCCTTCTGGTTGGCCCATGGCGGGGCCCACGACCGACCGGCGAGGTTCCTACGGGACAGTCGAGTGGCTGTCGCCGCCGTGGCTGTGTTCGCGATGGCCCTCGTCTACGCACCGACCGGGCGGACCGGGCCGGCTGTGGCGCTGGCGGTGGACGTAGCGGCCACCGGGCTCCTGCTTCACTCCGTGTTGGCGGCGGGATCGTGGCCGTCGCGGGTGCTGTCCTCACCGCTGTTCCGATGGATCGGTGTGCGCTCCTACGGGATCTACCTGTACGGCCTGACGCTGCTGGTCCTGGTCCCCGCGGTCACCCACCTCCCGCTGCACGAGGTGGTGCCCGTGGATCTGGTCGCCATGACCCTGGTGGTCGCCCTCTCCTATCGCTACGTGGAGGCGCCGCTCCGGGCTCGGGGCCGGGCGTGGTTGGCGCGCACCGCCGACGAGGACCGCGACGGACGAGGCGCCCGGGACGTCACCTCCGCCCAGCCCCTACCGGTGCCGTCCCTGCCCGTCGTCGGCGTCGGCTGACGGCCCCGACAATCAGCTGATGGCCTTGGACGACCGCAGTTCGGCCACCTCGGCCTGGCCCAGCCCCCAGTCGACCAGGGCCTCGTCGCCGTCCTGGCCCGGGTTGGGTGGTGGTCGGCGGATCGACCCCGGGGTGACCCCGAACCGCGGTGCCGGAGCCGGCTGGATCACGCCGGCCACCTCGGTGAAGGTGCCCCGGGCCTTCATGTGGGGGTGGTTCGGTGCCTCTGTCGGGGACAGGACAGGGGCGACGCAGGCGTCGGAGCCGTCGAAGACGGACTCCCACTCGGCTCGGGTCCGGGAGGCGAACAGCGCCGCGAACCGCTCCTTCATCTGCGGCCAGGCCTCCCGGTCCATCTGGTCGGGAAGGTCTTCGCCCTCCAGGCCCAGGAGCCGGATCAACTCGGCGTAGAACTGGGGCTCGATGGCTCCGAGTGCCATGAAGCCGCCGTCGGAGGTCTCATACACCTCGTAGAAGTGAGCGCCGGTGTCCAACAGATTGGTGCCGCGCTCCTCCTTCCACATGCCGGCCGACATGAGCGTGTACGTCATGGTCATCAGGGCCGCGGCGCCGTCGACCATGGCCGCGTCGACCACCTGGCCCACGCCGGTCTGGCGGGCGTGGATGATGGCGGCACACATGCCGAAGGCCAGCAGCATCCCGCCGCCGCCGAAATCCCCCACCAGGTTCAGCGGTGGGAACGGGCGCTCGCCGGCCCGGGCCATGGGCTCGAGGGCGCCGGCCAGGGCGATGTAGTCGATGTCGTGCCCGGCGGCCATGGCCATCGGGCCCACCTGGCCCCACCCCGTCATCCGGCCGTAGACCAGCTTCGGATTGCGGTCCAGGCAGATGTCGGGACCCATCCCCAGGCGTTCGGCCACTCCGGGACGGAACCCCTCCATCAGTCCGTCGGCCTGCTCGACCAGGCGCAGGACCAGGCCCACGCCGTCAGGGTGCTTGAGGTCGACGGCAACGGATCGCCGTCCCCGATTCATGAGGTCCACGTGGGGCTCGGTGTTGGGCGGGTAGGTGGCCCGTGCCGACCGGTCGATGCGGATGATGTCCGCCCCGGCGTCGGCCAGCATCATGCCGGCGAAAGGGGCCGGGCCGAGTCCGGCCAACTCGATGATGCGGACACCCTCCAGGGGGCCGCTCACCGACGACCACCCCGACCGGACGAGAACGTGATTGTCATGGCCGGATGGTGGCCCAGAGGCCCCCGCGGGTCAAATGCGCCCTGCGGTCCGGGGCTAGCGTGCCCTCCGGGTCGTCCCCGGCCGGACCGATCGGCAGGCCCGGCCCCACCGCAGAACCGACCGCAGAACCCATCCCAGAAACCACCGCCCCATCCGGCAGCCCGAGGAGTGCAGACCGTTGCCCGAAGCCCGACACGTGATGGGCCCGGGCCGGGTCAACCTGATCGGCGACCACACCGACTACAACCTGGGCCTGGCCCTGCCCATGGCCATCGGACTCGGAGTCACCGTCGTGCTCACACCGGACGGACGACCCCGGTTGGTCGTGACCTCGGAGGCCTTCGACCAACCGGCCGAGATCCGGCTGGACCCGGTCCCGGACCCGGCCGTGGTGGGACGGCTGAAACCGCCGTGGGCCCGGCTGGTGGCGGCCGTGGCGGCTCTGGCCCGTCCGGGCTCGGGGGGCACGCTCACCATCACGTCGACCCTGCCGGTGGGAGCCGGTCTGTCGTCGAGCGCAGCTCTGGCCGTGGCCCTGGTCGAGGTCTTCGGGGTCGGCGGCGCCCCCGAGTCCATCGCCCGGCTGTGCCAGGCGGCCGAGCACCGGGCCGGCGCCCCGGTGGGCCTACTGGACCCCCTCGTCTGTGCCGGCGGGCGGGCCGGTCACGCCATGCTCATCGACTTCGCCACGTTGGCCACCCGACACATCGCCGTGCCCGGGGACGCCGAGATCGTGGTGGTGGACTCGGGCCAGCGCCGGACCGTGCGCACGTCGGCCTACGCCACCCGGGTGGCCGAGTGCGAGACGGCCGCGGCGTCGATCGGACCCTTGGGTCGGGCCGACGAGGCCGATGTGGCCACCATCGCCGATCCGGTGGTGCGCGGCCGGGCTCGCCATGTGGTCAGCGAGTGCGGCCGCGTGCGGGACATGGTCACCGCCCTGGGCGCGGACGACCTCGTCGGAGCCGGCCGCCTCCTGACCGAGAGTCACCACAGCCTGGCTGGGGACTTCGCCGCCTCCACTCCGGTGGTCGACGCGCTGGTGGAGCAGCTCGGCCGGCAGCCCGGCGTGCTCGGCGCCCGCATGACCGGAGCCGGGTTCGGGGGCTGCGTGGTGGCGCTCACGCACACTGCGGCCATCGATACCGACGCCTGGCCCACCCCGGCGTGGCGGGTGCAGGCCTCGGACGGCACGGTGGCGGCCCGTCCCTGACACCACCGGCCAGGTTCGGGCCCCGGCGGCGGGGGGTCCCGGAGGAGGCCGGGCCTACCCCTCGACGGCCTGGACCCCGGGCCGGGGGAGCAGCCGCCGGTTGATCACGCGCCGCAGGACGACCGGCTTGCGTACGTCGTCGATCCAGTGCACCTCACCCTCGCTCCGGATGACCAGGCCCAGTCGGCCACTCCCGACCATCCGGCGGGGCAGGCTCTGGACCACCACCACCGAGGCCACGTCGGACAGGGGCAGCTCCGAGTACCGCCGGTTCAGGGTCCCCCACTGTTCGATGAGCCGAACCGAGGTCAGCACCAGACTGCTGGTCCACCACCGGGCCGCCCGTGCTGCCAGCCAGAGGCAGGGAACGGCGACGACCAGGCCCTCGATCCAGTGCACCACCACCGTGGTGTGGGGATAGGCCACGTCGAGGGCCACGCCCAGGCCGATGGTGACCAGCGCCGCCGCCAATGGGCCCGACAGGAACAGCCAGTGAGGCCGGATATCCACCAGGATCCTCTCCTCCGGCAGGAGCTGGAGCCGGTTGACGGCCAAACGCCTCAGCCCAACTTGCCGGCGATCGATCCGGCCGAACGGAGCACCGTCCCGTCGGCACCAGCGGCCGAGTAGGCGTGGGTGGGTCGCCGGCGTGCCTCGTCGAGGAGGTCGTGGAGCAGCGTGGCGAACGGCACCTCCGGCGCCACCCACAGGTAGCGGGCCAGGGATCCCGGGATGGTGTTGATCTCGTTGACCACGAAGTCCCGTCCGTCGGACAGGTAGTCGATGCGGGCCACCCCCCGCACCGCGGCCAGTGCCGCGATGCGCTCGGCCCCGTCGCGGAGCCCCTTCTCGAGCTCCGGAGGGATCTGGGCCGGGAGCTCACGGCTGGCGCCGGCCATCCCCTCCCCGGCCACGTACTTGTCGCGGTAGTCGAGGATGTCGGTGGCCCCCGACACCCGGATCGGGCGCTCCACCGCCGACAGCTCGAGCGAGGGCCAGGTGCGCACACCGATCTGGAGGTCGGTGAAGTCGGGCCGGTAGGGCTCGACCACGGCGCCGAACCGGAGATGGGGGTTGGCCGTCAACCGGGCCGAGGCGGTGGCGAAGTCCTCCACCACGTCGATGCCGATGGAGGACCCGCCGAATCGAGGCTTGACGATGTAGGGCCCGTCGAAGGGGGGTGGCTCGGATCCTTCCACCAGCAGGGCCCGGGGCAGCGTGGGCAGTCCGGCTGCGGCCACCAGCGCCCCGAAGGCCAACTTGTCCATCCCGATGGCCGCACCGGCCACCGACGGGCCGGAGTAGCGGATGCCGGCCAGGTCGAGGGCGGACTGCAGCGATCCGTCCTCCCCCGGTCCCCCGTGACAACAGACCAGGGCGGCGTCGATGTCGAGGGCCCGCGACCGGCCCAGCCGACCCCCCGGCTCGGTGAACCCCCCGTCGGGACCGGCCGTCAACTGGAGACGGGACGCGCCGCGGGGCACGCCCTCCACGAAGGCGTCGGCCTCCAGACCCGAATCCACTTCGAACCAGTCACCGGTCTTCGACCAGAAGAGGGCCCGGACGCCGCCGGGCTGCCCCCCGGGTCCCGACAGCAGGCCCCGGGTGGCCTGGAGGCCGGTGAGCACACTCACGTCGTGCTCGGGCGACGGACCTCCGAAGATGACGGCTACGTCGGACACGGTGGGCGAACTCCTCCGATCGGTGGCGGGCTGGACCTGAGCCGCCTGTCGGTGGCCAGGCGGTCAACTTTTCAAGGGTAGTGGTCCGGCAGATCGTTCTCGTACAGCACGGCGTCCCCGGTGCCGAGATGCTGTCGCACCCAGGCCACGGCCCCGTCACGCTCCGCGACCACGGTCACCTCGACCGTCGACCCCGGCACCGAGGCCACCCCGGCCAGCAGGGCCCGGCGGTTGGTACGACCCACCACCACCAGGTGGTCGGCCGTGGCGGCGATGGCCGCCCCGAACCGCAGGTTCTCCTCGTACTGGCGCGGGCCGAGCTCCACCATGCCCGGTGTGACCACGGCCAGTCGGTGCGGAGTGTGGGGGTCATGTGGGGTGTGCGGGGTCGACGGGCGGGACCGGTGTTCCGGGTCGTGCCCGTTCTGACCGGCGAACACGGCGGCCAGGGCGGCCAGGGCTCCGGCCGAACCGGCCGGGTTGGCGTTGTAGGTGTCGTCGAGGATGAGGACGCCCGACGACGAGCGGGCCGCCTCGAGCCGGTGCTCGACGGCAGGCAGGTCGGCCAACCGGGACCCGATGGAACCGGCATCGATCCCGAGGGCCAGGGCCACCGCCACGGCGCAGGCCAGATTGGAGGGCTGGACCCCCGTGGGCACTGTCACGTCCTCGGCCACGATCGTGCCCCGGACGTAGGCCGAGATCCGCCGGCCGTCCTGGTCGCGGGTCACGCAGACATCGGCGGTGCGGTCGGTGGCCGAGCACCGCCACACCCGCTTCCCCTGGTCCGCGGCCCGATCGGCCAGGGTCGCCAGCCTGGCGTCGTCGACGACCAGGACCACATCGTGGGCCCGTTCGAGGATCTCGGCCTTGGCCTCGACGATCCGATCCTCGGAACCGAAGCGCTCGAGGTGGACGGGCCCGATGGCGGTGATCACGGCGATGTCGGGCCGACACCACCGGCACAGATCGGCGATCTCCCCGGCACCGTAGGTGCCCATCTCGGCGACGAACACCTCCGTGCCGTCGGCCAGGTGCTCGTTGACGGCCCGGGCCAGTCCGGCCCGGTTGTTGAAGCTGGCCGGCGTGGCCACCACGGTCCTCGACCCACGGACCAGATGGGCGATGTGCCCTTTGGTGGAGGTCTTGCCGTAGGAGCCGGTCACCGCCACCACCGTGGGGGCCACCCGGGCCAGCCGGGTGGCGGCGGTGTCCACGAAGTGGGTCGACAGCCGGTGTTCGAGGGGAGACGTGACCAGACAGGCCAGATCGACCACCACCGGCACGGCCAGCGCGGCCAGGACGGCCAGCGGAGCGGCCAGACCGGTGCCGACACCGACACCGACCACGACCACCTCGAGCGCGGCCCACACCACCGCCAGGGTCCTCAGGCGACGGGTCCAGGCCAGGGGCGAGGTCCGTCCCCGCAGCGAGAGCCCGACCGGACCGCCGGCCACGCCCGCGGCCACGATGACTCCGGTCAGCGGCCACCACAACGAGGCCACCGCCCCGGCCAGGACGATGGCAGCCATCGCCGAGTTGACCGGATCGACCCGCCACCACCGGGCTGCGAACCGCGACACCGAACCGGCCAGGTAGTGCTCGCGTTGGGCCACGCGCAGCCATCGGAGGCCGGCCGGGACACAGGCGGCCGCACAGGCGGCCACGGTGACCCAGGCCGCTCCGTGGTGCAACCGGGCCGGACCCACCGCGGCCAGGGCGTCGGTGACGGCGACGGCGCTCACCGTGCTGCTCCGGGGGGTTCCTCACCGATGACGACGGCACGGAGCATCTGCGGTGCCTCCGTCGGCGTCAGATGGCCGATGCCCGGGAGCGTCTGCAGACGGGCCGACGGGAACATCCCCTGGGCCCGCACGGCCACCTCGAGGGGAACTTCGGCGTCGGCTTCGCCCCAGACCAGGTCCACCGGGTGGTCGATGGCAGCCATCTGGTCCACGTACTGCTCGTCGAGCATGCGGACGAAGACAGCTCGCATGACGCCCTGGGCCGCCCGGTAGTCGGGAGACCCGTACCTGTTCCGCAGGACCTCCATGCGCGCCTCTCCCACCAGCCCCATCCGGTGGAGTCGACGGGCCAGCCGGTAGGCGACCGCCGGGCGCGATCGGCGGCCCTGGCGATGGAGGAGGGGCACGCCGGTCAGCACCACCCGCTCGATGCGGTCGGGGACCATCGTGGCCAGGTGGACGGCGACCCGGCCGCCGAAGGAGTGGCCGACCAACACGATCCGTTCGGCCAGGGCACCGGGCTCCTCGAACAGCGGCACCAGGCGAGCCGCGTACTCCGGGCTTCCCCAGGCCTCCGGCGGTGGCGGCGTGGCTCCGAAGCCGAACAGGTCGAGCGCCGTGACGCTGGGACCGCCCCCGTGGCGACCGGGATCGAGCGCGGCCTCGAAGTCGTGGTGGGTCCTCTGCCATCCGTGCAGCGCCAGGACGGTGGGAACCCCCGGGCCCCAGGTGCCGCCGAACAGCTGGCCGCCAGCGAACGACTTCAGCACCGGAACACCCTACCGATCGCCCCGGTCGGCGTGGCGCACCCCGCCCGGGGCGGCTGAGGACGCCCACCATCGAGGGCTGTGACACAGCCCACCGGTAATCTCCATTCCCGTGGAGCCCCTGGAGTTCGTGCCCGTGGAGTCCGTCGAGTCCGGGGAGCCCTGGGCGCCCGCGGTGGGCGACCCGGCCGGGACCGACCGCTTCTCGCAGGCCCGTGACTCACTGACCCGGCGCCAGCTCGAGGCGGTGGAGTCTCCGGGCCGCGCCCTGTGCATCGTGGCCGGGGCCGGCTCGGGCAAGACCCGGGTCCTCACACTGCGGGTGGCCCATCGCATCCGCGAGGGCACCGCTGATGCCGACCACACCGCCGTGTGCACATTCACCCGCAAGGCGGCCCACGAGCTCCGCGAACGCCTGCGACTCTACGGGGTGCCGGTGTCGACCCCGGCGCCGTCCGGGGGTGTCCCGGGCCCGGGCGTGCGGGCCGGCACACTCCACCAGCTGGGGCTGACCCTGCTGCGGCGCCATGCCCTCGACACCGGCCAACTGCCGCCGGTGGTGGCCGAGCACCGGTGGCGCGCCGTCGCCACCATCGTCGGGGACCCGTCCACGGCATCGGCGATCGACACCGAGATCGGCTGGGCCAAGGCCCGGTGCCTCAGGCCCGAGCTGTACGCCGATGCGGCCCGTTCGGCCGAGCGGGTGGTGGCCGTCGAACCCGGCCAGGTGGAGAGCGCCTTCAGCGCCTATCAGGACTCGCTGAGCCGCCGACACGCCCTCGACCTCGACGACGTCCTGATCCATGCCGCCGATCTGTTCCACGACGATGCCGGCTTCGCCGAGCGCATGCGCTGGCGGTACCGACACTTCTCGGTGGACGAATTCCAGGATGTGAACCCGGCCCAGTTCCGGCTCATCGAGGCCCTGCTCGGCAGCGGGAACGACCTGTGCGCGGTGGGTGATCCCAATCAGGCCATCTACGGGTGGAACGGGGCCGATCCGACGCTGCTGACCCGGTTGCCACAGATGGTGGGGGGCATGGAAGTGGTCCGCCTGGACGAGAACCACCGTTCGACCCCCCAGGTGGTGGCGGCGGCCACAGCGGCCCTGGGCCGCTCCGCCACCGCTCCGCCGCGATCGGTTGCCGACGTCGGGCCCATGCCGGTGGTGACCGCTTTCGACGATGACACCGCTGAGGCCGAGGGGGTGGTCTCGATGCTCCTCGAACGGGCCGAGGACGGGGCGTCCTGGTCGGATCAGGCCGTGTTGGCCCGTACGCACGACCAACTGGCCACCGTGGCTCGGGCGCTGGCCCGCGCCGGCATCCCCCACCGGGTGGCGCCGGGACCCGAATCACCGGCCGGGACGGTGAACGGGACGGCCGGGGGGGACGGGGCGGGGGCCGGTATGGCCGGGATGGCCGGTATGGCCGGGATGGCCGGTATGGCCGGTATGGCCGGGTCGGCCGGGTCGGCCGGGAGGGACGGGGCGAGGGCTGGGACGAGGGCCTGGACGGCCGGGTCGCCGCCGTCACGCCGGATCCCGCGACAAGCTGATGACGCGGTGGAACTGGCCACCTTTCACCGGGCCAAGGGCCTCGAGTGGCCCTCGGTGCACGTCGTGGGTCTGGAGGAGGGCTTCGTGCCTATCGTCTACGCCGAGTCGACCGAAGCCCGGGCCGAGGAGCGCCGTCTCCTCTACGTGGCGCTCACCCGAGCTTCTGTGGACCTTCACTGTTCGTGGGCGCGGTCCCGTCGCATGGCCAACGGGCGCACGATGGACCGGCAACCGTCGCCCTGGCTGGCTGCGGTGGCCAGGGTCTCGAGGGCGGGCACCGGGCGAGTCCCCCGCCGCGACACGGGACGAATGATCGACGAGATGAGGGCCGGTCTGGGGCGCTGAGGACTGACCGGTGCGGGGGTGGACCGGTGCGGGGGTGGACCGGTGCGGGGGTGGACCGGTGCGGTCGGGGTTGGGGAGGGCGGCGAGACTCAGGCCACGACGGTGTCGATGAACACCGGTGTGTGGTCGGACGGTTTCTCACCTTTGCGAGCCTGGCGATCGATCAACCCGAAGGTGGCGGCGGAAGCCAACACCTCCGTGACCAGGATCAGGTCGATGCGCATGCCTTGGTGCTTGTGGAACGAACCTCCGCGGTAGTCCCACCAGCTGAAAAGTCCCTCGTCGTCGTAGAGCCGTCGGAATACGTCGACCAACCCCCACGACTCGAGCTGAGCCAGAGCCTCCCGTTCGGGCGGGCTGACGTGTGTCATCCCCTCGAACCGCCTGGGATCCCACACGTCGCGGTCCTCAGGGGCCACGTTGAAGTCGCCGCACACCGCCACCGGTCGGCCCGGGTCGGTGGTGGCCTGCAGATGCTCCCGCAGCCGACGCAGCCAGTCCAGCTTGGCCGGGTAGTGCTCACTGTCGAGACTACGCCCGTTGGGGACGTAGACCGAGTGCACCCGGACCCCACCGCAGTCGGCCGCGATCAGCCTGGGACCCTGGGCATCGTCCTCGGTGCCCAGCCCGGTGTCGACGCCCTCCAGTCCGACCCGGCTGGCGATGGCCACCCCGTTCCACCGCCCATCTCCGTGGTGCGCCGTCTCATACCCCCACCCGGCGAAGACGTCGTGGGGGAACGCCGCATCGGCCTGCTTGGTCTCCTGCATACACAGCACGTCGGGGTGGGCATAGCCGATCCACTCCTCGACCCGAGGGAGACGGGCAGTCAGGGAGTTCACATTCCAGGTGGCGATGCGCACGTCCGACCGCCCGTCAAGCCGGGCCGGAGGTGGCGGCATCCACCAGCACGAAGAGCAGCTCGGCCTGACAGGCCAGCTCGCCGTCGACGGTGGCCCGTCCCGTCCCCTTGCCGGCCCGTGCCGACATGCGGCCCAGCGAGACCTCGAGATCGAGCCGGTCGCCAGGAACCACCTGCCGGCGGAAGCGGGCCTTCTCGATCCCACCGAACAGCGGGAGCTTGCCCGCATAGGCCGGGTCCGCCAGCACGGCCACGCCACCCAGCTGGGCCAGGGCCTCGACCATGAGCACTCCCGGGAGCGTGGGTCGGCCGGGAAAGTGGCCGGCGAAGAACGGCTCGTCCCCGGTCAACTGCCAACTGCCGCGGGCCGACTGTCCGGGCTCGACTGCCGTGAGGTCGGTCACGAAAAGGAACGGATCACGGTGGGGCAGATAGTCCTCGGCTCGCACGATCGCCGAGGTTATCGGTCCTCGTCGGGCGGGGTCCTGCCGATGGTCACGAGGCGATCGGAAGATCGTCGCGGCCCGGGCACGATCGACCCGGACCGACGCTCACAGCCCGGGCAGAGCCAGTTCGGCCCGGCGGCGGGTGGCATCGAGCGAGACCAACGTGAACGGCCTGGTCTCGCCCTTGGTCAGGACCTGACGCGCCTTGCTGGGAGCCGGGTCGGCCAGCCCGCGCAACGGGATGTGACAGAGCATGCCACCGACCTCCACGTGGGCACCGTGGGACGTGAAGCCCACCACCGTTCCCTCGAACGTGCTGTCGATCGGATGGTCGGCCACGAAGGTCAGGAATGTCAACGGGTCGTTGAGGGCCTCACTGGTCGGCGGCGACCCAACCTCTCCCGACGAGTTCGTGCCCCGACGGCGGCGCGGTGGCCGCCCCGCCGGCACGACCGACTCGGATGGCTGGCCATCCGACCCTGCACCGACCCACGACGCTCGCTCGGTCGCTGATGAGGTCGCCTTGGCGGCTGCCTTGGCGGCTGCCTTGGTGGCCTTGGTCGCCTTGGCTGTGTCCTTGACCGCCTTGGTGGCCTTGGCCGCCTTGGTCGGCCTTGGTGGCCTTGGTCGCCTTGGTGGCCTTGGTGGCCTTGGTGGCCTTGGCTGTCTCCTTGTTGGCCTTCGTGGCCTTGTTGGCCTTCGTGGCCTTGTTGGCCTTCGTGGCCTTGGCTGTGTCCTTGACCGCCTTGGTGGCCTTGGTGGCCTTGGTCGCCTTGGTCGCCTTGGTGGCCTTGGAGACGCGTCCGGAGGCGCCCGACCGCGACCCGTTCGACTCGGCGCCGGTCGACGTCGCAACGACCTCGTCGCCCATGAGCTGCCGGCCGGATCCGGAGGTTGCTTCCCGGCGCGACTTGCTGGTCACGGATCTGCTCCTGGCCCCACGCACCGGCGTCCGGGGGGTGAAGATCCACCCCACGCCGGGCACAGGCTTGCCTCCGATCAGTCGACCGGGCTCGAAGAGCCAGGGCCGTTCGGCGTGGAACTCTTGGAAGGAGTCGTTCGACAGCACCAGCGCCCCGGATTTTTCGGCGATACGCAGGATGAAGCCGTCCCCCCGCCCGACGGCACCGGCCGGTGGGGTGATCATCTCGCCGTGCTCGATGGCCTGCTCGAAGGTCGACACCTCGGATGGATCGATCCGGTGGCCGAAGGAAGCATCGACCACCACCGTCACGTCCGATGTCGAGAAGCCCCGGTACTCCTCGAGGAAGGCCCGGATGGCCTCGTCGAGCTGGGCCAGACTGGGCAGGGTGCGGCCTTCGGTGGCGATATTGGAGCCGTCCACCACGATGCGACGGCGTTCGGTCAGATCTTCTTCCATGACGTCCACAGTCAACCATCTGACCAGGGTGCCCCCGGCCATCCTCCCGGGTGCCACCCCGGGAACCCTCCCGTCTGCCCACCCGGGACGGCCCCGGCCGCCGGCGGGCCGGCACCCTAGGATGACCTGGTGAGCAGCGAGTCCGGGCGAACCGATGAGGCCACCGACCTGTTGCGGCACCTGATCCGGAACCGGTGCGTGAACGACGGCGATGCGGCCTCGGGCCAGGAGGCTCGAAGTGCCGATCTGCTCCGCAGCTATCTCGAGGGCTCCGGCGTGGACATGGAGACCTACGAGCCGGCACCCGGCCGGACCTCCCTGGTGGCCAAGATCCACGGCTCCGACCCCGCCGCCCCCTCGCTCACCCTGCTCGGCCACACCGACGTGGTGCCGGCCAACGGGGACGACTGGAGCCACGATCCCTTCGGCGGCGAGCTGATCGACGGCGACGTCTGGGGCCGGGGAGCCATCGACATGCTCAATCTGACCGCCACCATGGCCACCGGCCTCCGCCATCTGGCCCTCTCGGGCTTCCGACCCGCCGGCGACCTCACCTACGTGGCCGTGGCCGACGAGGAGGCCCTCGGCACCTACGGCGCCATGTGGTTGTGCGCGCACGCCGCCGACGAGGTCGGGGCCGACTACGTCATCACCGAGTCGGGCGGCTTCCCCATGGGAGGTGCCGACGGAACGCCGCGGCTGCCCGTGATCGTGGGCGAGAAGGGCGTCTACTGGTGCCGGCTGATCGTGAAGGGAACACCTGGACACGGGAGCCAGCCCCTCAGGACCGACAACGCGCTGGTCAAGGCGGCCGAGGTGGTCCGGCGCATCGACGAGTACCGGCCCCAGGCCCAGCTGCACGAGGCGTGGGTCCGGTTCATCGAGGGCATCGGCTTTCCCCCCGAACTGGCCGGGCCCCTGCTCGACCCCGACCGCATCGACCAGTTCTGCGACGAGCTGCCGCTGGTGGGCCTGGCCCGTCAGGCCCACGCCTGCACGCACACCACCATGGCCCCCACCCTGATGCGGGCCGGCTCCAAACTCAACGTGATCCCCGACCGGGTCGAACTCGACGTGGACATCCGCTCCCTGCCCGGGTGGGACACCGCCGACGTGCTGGCCATGCTGGAAGAGGTTGTCGGCGACCTGGCCGCCGACGTCGAGATCGAGATGGCTTCCGAGCAGCCGTCCACCACCTCACCCATCGACACACCCCTGTGGGACGCGCTGGAGCGGGTGAGCCGCATCTTCTACCCCGGGGCCCGCACCGTCCCCTACCTCACGGTCGGGGCCACCGACGCCCGCTTCCACCGGGCCCTCGGCAGTGTGGCCTACGGCTTCGGCCTGCACAGTGAGGCCATCGGGTTCGAGCAGTACGGAGCCATGTTCCACGGCATCGACGAGCGGGTCGACGTGGAGTCGCTCCACCTCTCCACCGAGATGTGGATCGCGCTGGCCCACGACTTCCTGGTCTGACCGCCCGCCCCGAGGCGGGACCTCAGCCGACGGCGCGGGCCAACAGGTCGTCCTGCTCCAGACGGTGGAGGGCGGCACTGCCCGAGGCCGGGCTGGCCGACTCGGCCCGGCTCACGTGACGGAGTGCGTGGGTGTCCCGCAGGAGCTTGTGGAGGCGTTGGTGCACGAAGTTCCACGCCCCCATGTTCTCGGGCTCCTCCTGCAGCCACACCACCTCACGCGCCTCCGGGTAGCGGTCCAGGATGTCCTTGATCCCCGACTTGGGCCAGGGGTAGAGCTGTTCGACCCGGACCACGGCCACCGACCGACCGGCCGGTCCCAGCTCGTGGCGCCGCCCCAGGGCGTCGTACGCCACCTTGCCGGTGCACAGGACCACCCTGGTCACGGCATCGGCGTCGAACTCCTCGTCACCGGCGGCGGGGTCGTCGAGCACCTCGGCGAACGAGCCCGAGGTGAACGCCTCGATGGGCGAGCGGGCCTGGCGGGCCCGAAGCAGCGACTTGGGTGTGAACACGATGAGCGGTCGCCGGTCCACCCCTTTGACCTGGGACCGGAGCAGATGGAAGTACTGGGCCGCCGTGGTCGGGTCGGCGATCCGCAGGTTGCCGCGCGCGCACAGGGTGAGGAAGCGCTCGATCCGAGCCGACGAGTGCTCGGGTCCCTGGCCCTCGTACCCGTGGGGCAGCAGGAGCACCAGGCCCGACTTCTGGCCCCACTTGGACTCCGCCGACACCAGGAAGTTGTCCACGATGATCTCGGCACCGTTCCAGAAGTCGCCGAACTGGGCCTCCCACGCCACCAGGTCGTCGATGGCCTCGACCGAGTAGCCGTACTCGAAACCCACGCAGGCGTACTCGGACAGGAGCGAGTCGCGGATGGTGAACCGACCGCGTCCCAGGCCGGCCAGCGGGACGTGCTCCTGACCGGTGCTGTGGTCGACCAGCACCGCGTGACGCTGGGAGAACGTGCCCCGGCGGGTGTCCTGGCCCGTCAGCCGGACATTGGTGCCCTCCAGCAGCAGCGAGCCGATGGCCAGGGCCTCGCCCAGCGCCCAGTCGATCTCGCCGTCGGCCACCACCTTGTCGCGCTGCTCGAACTGGCGGGTCAGCTTGGGATGGATGACGAACCCGTCGGGGACCGAGCGCACGGTCTGGGCCAATGTGGCCAGCACCGACGCCTCCACGCCGGTCTCCACCGGTGGGATCCACAGGTCGGGGACGACGTAGGCCGGCAGTGTGGGGGTGCGGCCCGAGGACTCGGCCTCGGCTTCGGCCCGGGTCTCGTCCAGGGCCGACTGGAGTCGGGCCGAGAAGTCGTCGAGGGCCTGCTCGGCCTCGTCGAGCGAGATGTCGCCCCGGCGCACCAGTGACTCGGTGTAGAGCTTGCGCACCGACCGCTTGGCCTCGATCAGGGCGTACATCAGCGGCTGGGTGTAGCTGGGGTCGTCCCCCTCGTTGTGGCCGTGGCGGCGGTAGCAGACCATGTCGATCACGACGTCCTTGTGGAAGGCCTGCCGGAAGCCGAAGGCCAGGCGGGCGGCGCGGGCGCAGGCCTCGGGATCGTCTCCGTTCACGTGGAAGATGGGGGCCTGCACCATCTTCGCCACGTCGGTGGGGTACACCGACGTGCGGGCGGCCTCCGGGGCGGTGGTGAAGCCCAGCTGGTTGTTGATGACGATGTGCACGGTCCCGCCGGTGCGGTAGCCGGCCAGGCCGGACAGGTTGAGTGTCTCGGCCACCACCCCCTGGCCGGCGAAGGCGGCATCACCGTGCAAGAGGATGGACAGCACCGGGAAGGGATCCCCCACACCCTCCTCCAGATCGGGCCCGCTGCCCTGCTCACCGCCGAAGGCGTCCTGCTTGGCCCGGGCCATGCCGACCACCACCGGGTCGACCGCCTCGAGGTGGGAGGGGTTGGAGGCCAGCGTGACGGGGATGGTGTCGCCGTTGCGGGCCACGAACGTCCCCGACGCGCCCTTGTGGTACTTCACGTCACCCGAGCCCTGCACCGACTCGGGGTCGAGGTTGCCCTCGAACTCCTCGAAGATCTCGCCGTAGGACTTGCCCACGATGTTGGCCAGCACGTTGAGCCGGCCGCGGTGGGACATACCCATCACGGCCTGGCGCAGGCCCTCGTTGACGGCCTCGTCGAGGATGGTGTCGAGGAGCACGATGGCCGATTCGGCCCCTTCGAGCCCGAACCGCTTCTGGCCCACGTACCTCGAATGGAGGAACCGCTCGAACACCTCGGCCGCGTTCAGCCGGCCCAGGATGTGCCGCTGCTCGTCCGGCGCCAGCACCGACGAGACCCCTTCGAGGTGCTGCTGGATCCAGCCCTTCTGGTCGGGATCCTGGATGTGCATGTACTCCACGCCGAGGGTCCGGCAGTAGGCGTCGCGCAGGGTGTGGAGGATCTCGTCCAGGGTGGCCAGGTCCTTGCCGGCCAGGCCGTCGGCCACGTAGGTGCGGGGCAGGTCCCAGATGGTGAGCCCGTAGTGCAGGGGGTCGAGCTCGGGATGGAGCGTGGGCGGCTCGGCGTCCAGCGGGTCGAGATGGGCGATCAGGTGGCCCCGCACGCGGTACATGTTGATGAGGGTCTGGACGTGGACCTGCTTGATCAGGTGGAGGTGGGTGCCCTCTCCCTCGTCGTCGGAGGCGTTGATGTCCTTCTCCCACCGGACCGGCTCGTAGGGGATGCCGAGGGACTCGAACACCTCGTCGTAAAAGCCGTGCCCACCCATCAGGCACTCCGACACGTAGGCCAGGAAGAGGCCGGACTCGGCCCCCTGGATGATCCGGTGGTCGTAGGTGGAGGTGAGCGTCACCGTCTTGCCGATCCCCAGGTCGGCGAGGGTACGGGGGTCGGCGGCCTCGAACCCGGGCGGGAAGCCCAGGGCCCCCACGCCCACGATCAGGCCCTGCCCGGGCATCAGCCTCGGCACCGACTGCACGGTGCCGAGGGTGCCGGGATTGGTCAGGGTCACGGTGGTGCCGGCGAAGTCGTCGGGAGCGATCTTGTTGGTGTGGATCTTCCGCACCAGCTCCTCGTAGGCCCCGACGAAGGCCCGGAAGTCCTGGGCGTCGGCGTCGGTGATGCACGGGACCAGCAACGTGCGTTGTCCGGGAGACTTCTCGACGTCGACGGCCAGGCCCAGGCCGACATGCCGGTGCCGGATGACGCCCGGCGTGCCCTTGCCGTCGGCGTCGGCCACGAACGCCGCGTTCATGGCCGGCACGGCCATGAGTCCCTTGACGACGGCATACCCGATGAGGTGGGTGAAGCTGACCTTCCCGCCCACCGTCCGGAACAGCTGGTTGTTCACGATGGTGCGATTGACCTCGAGCAGCTTGGCCGGCACCACCCGGACACTGGTGGCGGTGGGCACGCCCAGTGAGGCCTCCATGTTGGCCACGATCCGGCCGGCCGCACCGCGGAGGGGCTGCGCCGCGTCGGTGACGGGGGGCGCGGCCGCGGATGCGGTGGGCGAGGATCCAGCCGCGGATGCGGCCACGGGTGGCGACACCGGAGGTGCCGGAGAGGGCGGCGGAGTGGTGGGGGCCGACGACGGGGTCGACGGCACCACCAGCGGTGAACCCGAAGGTGGAGACACCGGCGGCGCCGGGGTGGTCGCCACCTGGGCATCGACTACCGGTGCATCGAATCCCGGTCGGTCGACCGTCGGGGCGTTGGCCGGGCGGTAATCGGCGAAGAACTCGCGCCACGATTCGGAGACCGAGGTCGGGTCGGCACGGAACTTGTCGTACATGTCCTCGACCAGCCAGGCGTTGGGCCCGAAGGCGCCGGCGCCGTCGGCGGCACGCCGGCCGATCGAACCGCCCGGTCCGGCGCGGTATCCGTCCGTGCTGTCGTCGTGGGTGCTGCCGTCCATAGGCGCTTCAGCCTACCGGGACACACCACTCCCAACGGGTTGTTGTCCGGGAGTGGCGAGAGGGTCCTCGGTGGAGGGCGACGACCGGTTCACCCGTCAGTCGGCGAACGGACCCCGGTAGCGGAGGACGGCGGACACCGGGTGGGCGGGAAGAGGGGGTGGCGGTGCAGTGCGACGCGGATTGCGACGATGCACCGGAGAGGGTGGGGCCGGGCGACGGCTGTGGCCCGGGTCGACCCCGGACCACAGCCCCCCGGTTGCTACTTGGCCTTGGTGATCTTCGGGGCCGGGGCCTGACCGTTCACGACCTTCTTGAACGACGTGCCGGCCGAGATCTTGGGACTCTTCGATGCCTTGATCTTGATGGTCTCGCCGGTCTGCGGGTTCCGACCGGTACGGGCGGCACGCTGGGCCCGATCAAAGGTCAGGAAGCCGGTGATGACCACCTTCTCGCCTTTGGCCACCGTGGCCACCACGACATCCTCGAGACCGGCCAGCACGGTGGCCACGTCCTTGGAGGTGGAACCGGTGTGGGCGGCCACTGCCGCGATGAGATCGGTTTTGGTAAGGGGCACTGTCTCTCCTTCGTCTTTGGAAGCCACAACAATGCACGATCTGAACGCCCCTCGTGTGCACCCACACCGCTGGAAGGCCCGGATTCCGGGCGTCCCGCCTCCCCCAGACGCCCGTCCGGTCGGCGTGGCGGCACCGTTCGTCCACGTCACGGCCCCGTATGGCGTCGATGTCGGGCACCTGTCAGTCTGGATCGGCGATGCCCGTTCCACTTCCTCTGGCCATCACCGAACACGGGGGCGGTGGAGCCCCGAACGCCACACCGGTGGTGGTTCTGGTCCACGGCTCCCTCGACCGGTCCGACAGTTTCGCCCGCGTCGTCCGGCGACTCGACGACCTCCACACTGTGGTCTACGACCGCCGCGGCTATCACGGGTCGCGTCGGGCTCTGCCCCTCAACGAGGGCCTCGAGGGCCATATCGACGACCTCCTGGCCGTCGTGGACGGACGTCCGGCCGTCGTCGTCGGCCATAGCTACGGCGGTGACGTCGCCCTCGGGGCCGCGCTCCGGGGGGACGGGACTCGGGCATCGTGTCGGTGGCCGCCTACGAGCCCCCCATGCCCTGGCTCGGTCAGTGGGCCACCCGGCCGCCGGCACGGCAGCCCGAACCACCCACCTCTCCGGATCCTGCCGCGGCCGCGGAGCGCTTCTTCCGGCGGATGGTCGGAGACTCGGCCTGGGAACGGCTGTCGGAGCCGGCCAAGGACGAGCGACGGGCCGACGGGCCCGCGCTGGAGGCCGAACTGGCGGACATCCGGAGGTCCGAGGCCCCCTTCGACGTCACCGCGCTCACCGTTCCCGCCACCTTCGGCCGTGGTGGGCTCTCGGCCGACCGCCATCGGGACACCGTGGCCTGGCTGGCCGAGCACACCCCCGGGTCCGAGATCATCCAGATCGACGGGGCTTCCCACGGGGCGCACCTCACCCACCCCGACGCTTTCGCCGCGATGGTGCGATCGGCCGTGGACCGGAGCCGTCACTCCACCGGTGCCTCCGCGCCGGCCCCGGCATGAACGTTCTGGTGACCGGCTCCACCGGTCTCATCGGCACGGCCCTCACCGACCGGCTCGTGGCCGGAGACCACACCGTGACCCGACTGGCCCGGGGAGCAACCGTGACGGGCTCCGCCTCCCGTGAGGTGGTCTGGGCCCCGGACCGCGGCCAGATCGACGTGGCCGCCCTCGAACGTTTCGGACCGTTCGACGGTGTCGTCCACCTGGCCGGCGCCGGGATCGGCGACCGCCGGTGGTCGGCCGCCCGCAAGAAGGTGATCCTCGACAGCCGCACCGAGTCCACCCGTCTGCTGGTCGACACCATGGTCCGGCTGTCGTCCCCGCCACCGGTGCTGGTCAGCGCGTCGGCCATCGGCTACTACGGGGTCCGGGGTGACGAGATCCTCACCGAGGAGTCGGCGACCGGCGATGGATTCCTGGCCGAGGTGTGCCAGGCCTGGGAAGCGGCCGCCCGGCCTGCCGCCGACGCCGGCATCCGCACGGTGCTCCTCCGCACCGGCATCGTCCTCAGCCCACACGGCGGGGCGTGGGGAAAGCAACTGCCCCTGTTCCGGCTGGGGCTGGGTGGCCGGATGGGTGGCGGGAATCAGTACCGGAGCTGGATCACACTCGAGGACGAGATCGGGGTCGTGCTCCACGGGCTGGTCGACGACGATCTGCACGGACCGGTCAACGCCACCTCCCCCGAGCCGGCCACCGACGCCGAGTTGGCCCACGCCGTCGGTGCGGTGCTCCACCGGCCCACCGTCATGGTGGTGCCGGCCGCGGCACTGCGCCTGGTCCTCGGGACCGAGATGGCCGGGCAGCTCGTGCTCGGGGGCCAGCGGGTCCTGCCCCGGGCCCTCGAGTCGCGGGGCTTCCGCTTCGCCCACCCCTCCCTGGACGAGGCCGTCCGCTCGGTGCTGGCGCCGGCGGAGTGATCCGGCGGCGGAAGTTACGCTGTCGACCACGCCGGCGGCCGACGACTGGTCGGCACAGGCCGGCGCCGACACCACGAACGGGACGAAGGGGTAGGCCATGACCACTGTCGCTGCAGCCGGCCGGGACGCCAACGGGATCGACCCCGGCGCGTTCGAGGCCGAGGCGCGAGCGTTCCTCGAGGGTCATGCCACCAGGCGTTCGCAGGAGGCTTTCGTCTGGGGTGACGGCTCGGACAGCGTGAGCCTGTTTCCGGAGCGGACCCCGGCCCAGGAGGCCGCCGATCTGGACGCCGCCCGCACCTGGGCGCAGATCGCCTTCGATGCCGGCTTCGGCTGGATCAGCGGTCCGCCCGCCTACGGGGGGCGGGGGCTGCCCCGCGAGTACCAGCGCATCTACAACGCGGTGGCGGCCGAGTTCCGGACACCGTCCACGGCTCCCTACGGCATCGGACTGGGCATGGTGGCGCCCACCATCCTGGCCCACGCCACCGAGGAGGTGAAGACGGCGTACCTGCGGGCCATGTACCGCGGGGACATCGTCGCCTGCCAGCTCTTCAGTGAGCCCGGATCGGGGTCCGATCTGGCCTCCCTGCAGACACGGGCGGTCCGGGACGGGGACGAATGGATCGTGAACGGCCAGAAGGTGTGGACCTCGGGGGCCCAGTTCTCCGACATCGGTGAGATCATCTGCCGGACCGATCCGGATCTGCCCAAGCACCAGGGCCTGACGGGCTTCGTGGTCGACATGCATGCTCCGGGTGTGGAGGTTCGCCCACTGCGTCAGATGACCGGTGGCGCCTCGTTCAACGAGGTGTTCTTCACCGACGTGCGGATCCCCGACTCCCATCGTCTCGGCGAGGTCAACGGCGGCTGGACAGTGGCCCTCACCACCCTGATGAACGAACGGGCCGCCATCGGTGGAGGTGGCGGCGGCGTCGGCCTCCCCACATCGACCCGACTGGTGGAGCTGGCTCGGACCATGGGTCGGTCCGGCGATCCGCTGGTGCGCCAGCAGTTGGCTGAAGTGATCGTCAACGAACAGGTGGCCCGCTACACCAACCTACGGGCCGTGGCCAAACTCGCGGTCGGACAGCTCCCCGGACCCGAGATGTCGTTGGCCAAGATGGCCCTGACCGCCAACATGATGCGGACCGGTGAGCTCCTGGCCTCGGTACTCGGACCGGCCCTGGTGGCCGACACCGGTGCCTGGGGCACATACGCCTGGTCCGAGTATCTCCTCGGGGTGCCCGGTATGCGCATCGCCGGAGGGTCGGACGAGGTGCTGCGCAACATCGTCGGTGAGCGGGTGCTCGGGCTGCCCAAGGAGCCCGCCCCCAACTAGGCCGTCATCGCTCGCCGGTGGGGGCGTGTGGAGTTCACTCCCGGTCGGTGAACAGTCTCGGTCCGGGGTCGGTGGGGGGAGGGGGCTTTCCCGTTCGCTTGGGTCGTCCCTTGCGCGTGGGCTTCTTCGGGGTGTCAGGGGCCACGAACTCCCACTGTCCGGGTCCTCCCATGAGACGGAACCCCTGGTGGGTCTTGAGCCGGTGGTGGTGCTTGCACAGGCGGGCCAGGTTGTCCATGGAGACGGTGCCCCCCTGGGCGTAGTCCACCTGCCAGTGGTCGAACTCCAATCCCTTGGTCACGTCACAGCCCGGCACCACACAGGTCCGGTCCCGTTCCAGCAGGGCCAGGGCCAACGGCAGGGGGATGTTGCGTCCCATCCGGCTGATGGTGGTCACGTCCACCCCGTTGGTGACGACCAGGTGGCACAGGGCCCGGCCCATGGTGGCGATGGCCTCGTCCACCGGGATCGGGCCCAGACCCTCGATCTCACACACCTCACCGGGTCGGGTGTGGCCCCGGCGCAGGGCCGACAGGTCGGTGCGGACGATGATCTGGGTGCCCGGGCCCCGGCCCCGGGAGCCAGTGCCGGAGTCAGTGCCGGAGCCGGTGCCAGTTCCAGAATCGGCGTCGGCGGTGGCATCACCCGAACTGTTTCGGGTCCGGTTCCGCCCGGGTGGGCCGAGGATCCCCCGTCCGGTGACCAGGGCCACCAGGGCGTCGGCCCGGTAGGCGTCGGGGGACTCGTACTCCCCGGACCCGGTGGCGGCCCGGAAGATGCGGTCGACCTGGGTGTCCAGGGCGGCCACCAGTTCGGCTCCGGTCACCGGGGCCAGGACGGCCTCGAGCCGGAGGGCCCCCTCACCGTCGGTGTAGGTCCGGCACCGCCGGTTCTGGTGCAGCTGGTGGTGGTGGCGGGCCTGCTCGGCCGGTGAGCGTCCCTCCGACGTGGCTCGCAGGCACTTCTTCTTCAGGGTGGGCATGGTGTCGGTGCCAGCCCCTTCCACCAGGTCGCCCTCGGCGGCGGGGTTGACCCGGACGGCATCGGACACCAGGGTGGCCCTCCTCGGGGTCAGCTTCCCCTCCCGCAGGGCCCCGTCCACCCCGGGCTGGTCGGACAGGGCCTCTCCCAGCTTCAACAGGGAGATGGCGTCCCCCACCGAGTCCCCGGTGGTGGCAGCCAGCCACTCGGCCGGGGTCCGGTGACCGGTGGCCACATTGGGATGGCACCGGGCAGCCCGGGTGGCGGCCAGGGTCTCCCCGGCCGAACACAGCCGCTTCCCGTGGGCGAACACCCTGACCAGGGCGGCGGCGTCCTCCCCCGAGTACCGCTCCGGCTCGAAGGACGAGACGAACGAGGCCAGCGTCTCGACGGCACCACGCAACGCCTGGGCCGAGGCGGTCTCCGTGGCGGAGGTCACGGTGGCGGTGGTCGGGGCCATGGGGACAGCATCCCAGGAGGGTGTATCAGGCAGAAAAGACCAGAGGAGACCGGACCGGAGGGGCCGACCCCGGGGGAGCCGGCCGACAGACCTAGCGAAAGGCCAGATCGTCCACGTACGACCACGACCGGCGGTGGAGCGAGGTCAGACCGAAGCCGGCCAGGGCGGTGCGGTGCGCCGGTGACGGGTAGCCCTTGTTGCGGTCGAAGTCGAAGGCCGGGAAGCTGTCGGCCAGCGAGCGCATCAGACGGTCCCGGGTCACCTTGGCCACGATGGATGCGGCCGCGATGGAGATACAGGTGGCGTCCCCCCGCACGATGGTCCGGATCTGAGGCGTCGTCCCTTCTCCGGTCGGTTCGGCCGGCACCGGGTCGGTCACGTAGTCGTGGTTGCCGTCCATCAGCACCACCGAGGGCGGCGCGGCCAGGCCGTCGAGGGCGCGGCGGGCGGCCAGACGGAGGGCCCGGGTCATCCCCAGCTGGTCGCACTCGGTGGGTTCGGCGTGGCCCACCGACCACGACGTGCACCACCGCGTGATCAACGGGAAGAGCTCCTCGCGGCGCGGCTCCGTCAGCAACTTGGAGTCACGCAACCCCGCGGGGGGCCGCCGGTCGGGGGGGAACACCACGATCCCGACCGAGACGGGTCCGGCCCACGCGCCGCGTCCCACCTCGTCGAGGCCGGCCACCGATCCGTGCCCGTCGTGGCCGAGCGACCGCTCCAGCCGCGCGTTGGGCCGGGGCGGCCGCCTTCCGGGGGAACGGGGGGAGGGGTCATGACCGGAGCTCGCTCCGCACCACCTTGCCCAGCGAGTTCCGGGGCAGTCGGTCGACGACCCGCACCACCCGGGGTCGCTTGTAGTCGGCCAGCGTGGATCCGGTGAAGGCGGCCAGCTCGTCGGCGGTGGGGGCGGTCCCGTCGCTCACGATCCACGCCGTCACTACCTCGCCCCACTCCTCGGAGGGGGTGCCGGACACCGCCACCTCGATCACGCCGGGATGCGCGGCCAACACGTCCTCGACCTCCCGCGGGTAGACGTTGTAGCCACCGGTGATGATGAGCTCGGTGGAACGACCGCGGATGGCCAGGTACCCATCCACCTCCACTCCCCTGTCCCCGGTGCGGAACCACGCCGGCCCACCGTCCACTGACGGTGCGAACGCCTGGCCGTTGGCCTCGGGTCGCTCCCAGTAGCCGTCGAACACGTTCGGTCCCCGCACCAGGACCTCGTCGTCGTCGAGCATCACCTCCACGCCCGGCAACGGGAATCCCACCGTGCCGGCCCGGCGGTCGCCGTCATAGGGGTTCGAGGTGTTCATGAGGGTCTCGGTCATGCCGTAGCGCTCGAGCACCGGGGCACCCAGGAGCGCACTGGCCTCGGCGTGCAGCTGCCGGGACAGCGGGGCGGACCCCGACACGCAGAGGCGGAGGCCGTCGAGGTCACCGGCCCGACCCGAACCCACCAGCCGGTGGTACATGGTCGGTACGCCGAAGAACAGGGAGGCCCGGTGGCGCCCGGCCGCGTCCACCACCGAATCGGGGTCGAACGCCGGCAACAGCACCGCCGACGCCCCGGCCAGGAGCGTGCCGTAGACACCGACGCAGAGCCCGTGGGCATGGAAGACCGGCAGCGCATGGACCAGGCGGTCGTCGGGGACCCAACGCCAGGCCGTGACCACCGACTCCGTGGCCGCCAACAGGTTCCGGTGCCGGAGGACCGCCCCCTTGGGCGCTCCGGTGGTGCCCGAGGTGAAGCAGATGAGTGCGGGGTCGTCGGGTGAGGCGGCGTCGAGGAGAGCGCGGTCGGCGTGGGCGTGGGACCGGTCGGTCCGGTCGCCACCGGCCCCCCTCACGTCGACGTCGGGTCCGACCACCAGGACCGCACCGGCCGAGGCCCGCTCGATCCAGGCCCGTTGCTCCGGTCGCTCCACGATGGCCGCGGCCGGCCGGACGTCGGCCACCACATGGGCCACCTCACGCTCCGAGTAGGCCGTGTTGACCGGGACCACCACCAGGCCGGCCCGCAGAGCCCCCACGTGGGCCGCCAGCGCCCGGACCGACGGGGACGCCGACCACACCACACGGTCCCCGGCCACCAGGCCGGCCCGCAGGAGGCGCTCGGCCACCCGGCCGGTGGCATCGTCGAACTCCCCCGCCGTCCACCACCGGGCCCCGGCGGCGGGTACGTCCCACCACAACGGCGCCTCCGGAGCCGAGCGCCACTGCTCGGTCCAGGCCTGCACCAGGGTTCCCCGGGCGAGCAGATCGGCCTCACGCATGTCGGCTCCGGCCGGTAGGTGATCACGCCACGGGCGCAGGACGTCCTCCTCGCTCGACTCCACTCCAGTCATAGCGGAAATCGGGGCCGGGACGGGGACGGCACCGATGAGCCCCTAGATTCAACACTGTTACAGCGGAGGGGTACGCCGTTACAGCGGAGGTGTACGCCGGGTCGGCGCAGGCCGAAGAGGAGCATGGCATGGGACGAACGAACGAGGTGGTGGCGGACGGGACCGGTACGGGTGGGGACGAGGCACCTGCGCCCCCTGCCCCCCGCCGTATCGCGGTGGTGCCCCACACCCACTGGGACCGCGAGTGGTACGAGCCGTTCCAGACCTTCCGGCTGAAGCTGGTGGGGCTGGTCGACGGCCTGCTCGACCTGATGGAGCAGGACAGCTCGTACCGGCACTTCATGCTGGACGGCCAGCTGGCCGTGATCGACGACTACCTCGAGATCCGGCCCGAGAACGAGGCCCGTCTGGCCGCGCTCACCGGTGCCGGTCGGATCAGCGTCGGGCCGTGGTACATCCTGATGGACGAGTTTCTGGTGTCGGGCGAGACCATCATCCGCAACCTGCAGGCCGGCATCGGGCGGGGCACGGCATTCGGCGGGGTCATGGACGTCGGCTACCTCCCCGACATGTTCGGCCACGTCAGCCAGATGCCCCAGATCCTGAGGCTGGCCGGGTTCGAGCACGCCGTCGTGTGGCGGGGCGTGCCCTCCGCCGTCGATCGCAACGCCTTCCGCTGGTCGGCACCGGACGGCTCCAGCGTCCGGGCCGAATACCTGGTGGCCGGGTACGGCAACGGGGCCGCCCTGCCCGACGACGCCAAGGCCCTGGTGCGCCGGCTCCGCACCCACCTCGAGGAGTTCGGCGCATTCCTGCGACCAGGGGACCCGCTGCTGCTGATGAACGGCACCGACCACCTGCCCCCGCAGCCGTGGTTGGGCCGCGTCGTGGACGAAGCCAACCAGATCCAAGGAGAGTTCGAGCTCACCATCAGCTCCCTGCCTGACTACCTGGACACGGCGCCGGTCGACGGGCTGCCCGAGTGGCAGGGGGAGCTGCGGTCGGGGTTCCGCTCGAACCTGTTGATGGGGGTGGGCTCCAACCGGGTCGACGTCAAGCAGGCCGCGGCCCGGGCCGAACGCGCCCTCGAACACCGGGCCGAACCGCTGTCCGCCCTGTTCCTGCCGGCCGAGGCATGGCCGGGGCCGTTTCTGGAGCTGGCCTGGACCCTCATGATCCGCAACGCCGCCCACGACTCGATCTGCGCCTGCTCGGTGGACGACGTCGTGGATGCCGTCCTCCACCGGTACGCCGAGGCCCGTCACCTCGGGCAGGGCCTGGCCGACCAGGCCGTCGAGTCCCTGGCCCGCTCGATGGCCGAGCCCGGTCCGGTGGTGGTCAACCCGTCGGCCCGCCACCGGGGTGGCCTGGTGGAGGTGGTGGCGGCGGCCACCGGTCCCATCGGGCCCGACATCCAGGTGCTGTCGGAACGCATCGGACTGCCGGGGTCGATCACCCTCGACGGCGCCACCGTCCGGGGCATGCTGGGCCTGATCCAGGGGGCCCGCATCGGCGAGGACATGTACATCACCGACGTCTCCCTGGCCGAGGACGACACCGGGCTGGACATCACCCTGGTGATCGGCACCGAGGCCAGGGACGGAGTGCCGGTGGAAGAGGTCAAGCGCGAGCTGTTCACGCGTCTCACCGCCCGGCCCGACACCGAGGTCCGACTCCTTCTCGACCAGCCCCCGGTCCGCCGGATCCTGGCCCGCCAGGGCGACGTCCCCGGCTTCGGCTGGTCCCGCTTCGAGCCGGCCCCGCTGGTCCACCCGGTCCACGTCGACGATCCCACCGACGGGCCGGTCACGGTGGCCAACGGTCTGACCACCGTGGTCGTCGACCCGGACGACGGCACCTTCGCCATCGACGGCATCGCCGGATTCGGACGCCTGGTCGACGGGGGCGACTACGGCGACACCTACAACTACTCACCCCCCCAGCAGGACTCCATCGTCGACCGGCCTGACTCCGTGTCGATCGCCGTCGGCGACACCGGTCCCGTCCGGGCCACCGTGGCCATCACCTCCACCTTCACCTGGCCCGACCGGGTGGACGAGGCGATGAAGACGCGCGTGGGCAGCCATCAGGTGCCGGTGGTCACTACCGTCGAGCTGCGCGCCGACGAGCCCGTCGTGCGGGTGTCGACCCGCTTCGTCAACCCGCAGCGGGACCACCGCCTGCGGGTCCACCTGCCCCTGCCCCGACCGTCGGCCACGTCGCAGGCCGAGTGCGCCTTCACCGTGGTCGAACGGGGACTCGTGGCCGAGGGGCGCGACGAGGAGACCGCCATCCCGACCTTCCCGTCCCACCGCTTCGTCTCGAGTGGAGGGCTGACCGTGGTCCACGAGGGACTGCTGGAGTACGAGCTGGTCGACGTGGCCGGTGACGGGGCCAACACCCTCGCCCTCACCCTGCTCCGCGCCACGGGGATGCTGTCGAGGCTGGGCCTGAGTCTCCGGCCGATGACGGCGGGTCCGATGATCCCCATCGAGGGTCCCCAGCTCCTCGGCCCCATCGAGGTCGACTACGCCCTGGCTCTGGGGGACGTCGACCCGTACCGCATGGCCGACGACGTGCTCGAGCCGCTGATCACCACGGGGTCCTTCGGGGGTGGCGACCGGGCCGACCGGGGTTCGGCCCTGACGGTGACCGGGGCCGAGGTCTCCGCCGTCCGCCGCCAGGCCGGCCAGATCGAGGTGCGGGTCTTCAATCCCCGACCGACGCCGGTGTCGGTGACGATGGCCGGGCGTTCCGGGTGGCTGGTCGACCTACGGGGACGTCCCGTCGCTCCGTTCGAGGGGAGCTTCGACCTGCGGCCCCAGGGCATCGCCACGGCCCGCCTCGACGGGGACTGACACCGGCCTGTCAGCGGGCACTGTCCGGTCGGCGGGCACTGTCCGGGCGGCGGGCACTGTCCTGTCAGCGGGCACTGTCCGGTCGGCGGGCACTGTCCTGTCAGCGGGCACCGGGCCCCTCGACATCACCTGCTCACCCCGGTCCCGCAGATCGTCGAGCTCGCGGAGCACTCCTTCGAGTCGCTCCCAGCGCATGTTCCGCCGACGGTCGGCTCCGGGTTCGGCGCCCAAACGGGCCAGCTTCCACACCTGGACGCGACCGATGTCCTTGAGGGTGCGGGTGCGTAGGGCATGGAGGTCGAGGCCCCGGGCCTTCTCATCGTCCAGGGCGGCATGGAAGTCGTCGGAGACCAGGACGGTGCCCGGGTTGGCCACGCCGACCAGGCGGTGGGCCAGGTTGACGACGGGCCCGTAGTAGTCACCGTCCTGGGCCAACACCGGCCCGATGGCCAGCGCCACCCGCACATCGGACAGCAGTTCGTCGCCGGAGTAGGCCTCGGCCAGGCTCAGCCCGATCTGGGCCGCCCCGGTGGCGGTCGGGACCACGAACATGACCTCGTCGCCGATCATCTTGACCACCCGTCCCCCGAGGGCCACCACCGTGTCGTGGGCCAGAGCCTCGAACCGCGACACCACCTCGGCCAGCTCCTCGTCGCTGAGGTGTTGGCTCAACATCGTGAAGCCCACCATGTCGGCGAATCCCACCGCCACCACGGGACTGATCCCCTGGTCGGGACCCCGGGACCGCAGTAGCATGGCCCGCCGGGTGGCCGCCTGCAGATGCCGCCGCCACACGAACTCGAGCAGGCGGGCCATGGCCGGGAGGGAGGCTCCGGCCTGCCGGGCGAAGGCGTCGGCGTCGATGACGCTGTCCCCCGAGGTCATCAGGATCGGTGTCGAGCCCGGTCCGGTCTCCGCCTCGGCCACCGTGGCCATGGCCGTGCCGATGACCCGGGCCATCTGGATGGCCGACTCCGTGTCGACCAGGCCCATGGCCACCATGGCCTGGAACAGCTGTACCGCCTCGATGTCCATGTCGGTGAAGACCGGGTCGTCGTCACCGACGTCGAGGAACCCGAGGGCGCGCCAGAACCGGCGGGTCGTCTCCAGGGGGAAGTCCGTCCGCTCCGCTACCTGGGCCTGGGTCATCCGGTTGGTGGTGGGGACCATCATCCGGTCGACGACCAGGAGGTCGACCACGTCGTCGGCCACGGCGCGGTCGATGTCCTCGTCGGTGCACCCGAGCTCGAGGAGCAGGGCACGGACGCGCGCCAGCGCCTCGGCCCGGCGCTCCGCCGTGATGATCTCGTCGTCCGACACGGATCCAACCTAACGGAGGCGCGGACCGGTGACCGGCACCCGGTGACGAGACGTCGATGCGGCACCGGGGAGCCCACGAGGTCAGCCCCCTACACTGTGGACGTGGCAGTCGCCTCCCCACGGTCGTCCCGACCGGGCCACGCGCCCACCATGGGACCCCGGGCCGTCCTGATCCCGGTGAAGGCCTTCGACCAGGCCAAGCGACGCCTCCACCTGGCCCTGAACGAGACCGAGCGCTCCGACCTGTCGCGGGCCATGGCCGAACGGGTGGTCGAGGCGGCGAAGCCCCTGCCGGTGGCGGTGGTCTGCGATGACAACGAGGTGGCCGACTGGGCGCGCCGCCACGGCGCCCTCGTGGTGTGGGAGCCGGGACGCGGCCTGAACGGCGCCGTCGAGGCCGGTGTGGCCCACCTGTCGGCCATGGGGGTCGTCCAGGTCACCGTGGCCCATGCCGACCTGCCCCGGGCCACCGCGCTGTCCGAGGTGGGGCTGGGCACCGATGGTGCGGACGGGGGTGGTCCTTCGGGGATCACCCTGGTGCCCGACCGCTACGGCAACGGTACCAACGTCATCGCCCTGCCCACCGGTACCGGATTTCATTTCTCCTACGGTCCGGGCTCTTTCGCCCGGCACCGGGCCGAAGCCCAGCGGGTCGGGTTCACGCCCCGGATTCTGGACCGACCCGACCTGGCCTGGGACGTGGACGAGCCCTCCGACCTGGTCCCGGAGCCGACCACCGGACCGCGGGCCTGATGGTCGGGTCGGGACCCGCCGGCGATCCGGCCGGACCGAGCGGACTGCCGGTGGGCGAACTGCCGGACGGGGACCCGAGAGTGCCGGACCCGCCCACACTCGACCACCGCCGGCCGTCCGTCGTGCTGGCCGTCGGCGCCCACCCCGACGACATCGAATTCGGGTGCGGGGCCACCCTGGCCAAGTGGGCGTCCACCGGGAGTCGCCTCCACCACCTCGTCCTCACCGACGGATCCAAAGGGACCTGGGACCCCGGTGCCGATCAACACCGGTTGGTGACCGAGCGACAGGCCGAGTGTCGGGCCGCGGCCTCGGTCATCGACGGACCCGGACGGGCCGTCACCGACAGCGACGACCGCGTGCTGTTCCTCGGCCAGGTGGACGGCGAGCTCGAGAACGACCGCGACGTGCGCCGGGCCATCGCCCGTGTCGTCCGGCAGCTGCGTCCCGACATGGTGGTGGGTCACGATCCGTGGCGCCGGTACCGGCTCCACCCCGACCACCGGAACGCCGGATTCGCCCTCCTCGACGCGTTGGTGGCGGCGCGGGACCCGCACTTCTTCCCCGACATGGGGCTCGACCCCCATCGCCCCGAGGCCCTCCTCCTGTTCGAGGCCGATCGGCCCAACCACGTGGAGAACGTGAGCGGATTCGAGAGCCAGAAGATCGAAGCGCTCCTGTGTCACCACAGCCAGTTCGAGTCGACCATGGGGATCCGGCCGGACGATGACGGCATGACCACCGCGGACGACGGCTACTCCTCGTTCGCGGCCAAGGTACGGCACCAACTGGTGGCTCACGGATCCCTGGCCGACCTCCCGTCGGGCGAGGCCTTCCACCTCATCACGGCGCTGTAGTCGTCACCGCGCCAGCCGGGGCCCGACGCGCCAGCAGGGGCCCGAAGGCCCCTGCTCGGCGGTCGATGACGGCACCATGGGTGCCGGTCGGCAATTACCTGCGCTTGGCCGTCCGCTTGACTGCCTTGCGGGCCGGAGCCCTCTTGGCCGTCCGCTTGGCGGCGGTCTTCTTCGCTGCGGTCTTACGGGCCGGAGCCTTCTTGACCGTGCGCTTGGCCGTCCGCTTGGCCGTCCGCTTGGCCGGCCGCTTGACTGCCTTGCGGGCCGGAGCCTTCTTGACCGTGCGCTTGGCTGCGGTCTTCTTCGCTGCGGTCTTGCGGGCCGGAGCCTTCTTGACCGTGCGCTTGGCTGCGGTCTTCTTCGCTGCAGTCTTACGGGCTGGAGCCTTCCGTGCCGGAGCCTTCTTCACCGCCTTCTTGGCCGTCGACTTACGGGCCGCGGTCTTTTTGGCCGGAGCCTTCTTGACCGAGCGCTTGGCTGCTGCCTTCTTTACTGCCATTCCTACTCCCTCCTTAGGGTTCAACGCCGACTTGAACGTCGAACCGGTGGCGAACCGGACACCTTTCGACGCCGGGATGGGTACCGCTGCACCAGTCCTTGGATTTCGACCCACCCGGGGACCACGTGCAACCGGGTTGAACGAACCAAACCCGACCACGGTGACCTTCCGCCCGGACCGAACTTCGGAGATGATCGTGTCGAACAGGTCATCAACCACATCTTCCACACTTCGCCGTGTCGACAATGTCGACGCCGCGACTGCTTGAACGAGTTGAGACTTGTTCACCATCACCTCCTCAGCGATACGCAACTCTTACAAGCAAAATGGCTTTTCACGGCCAGGTCAAGCACCATTTGCCCCGCCGCGTCAGGGGTATCGCCGACAGCGAGTTCCCCGACCGACGGCGCGACGCATCCGAACGGACGACGCCGCCCGGTACCAGTGCGTACCTCTGGACAGAAAACCGTTTGTTTGCAAGGATTATCGGCCGCGGTGCTCGCACGGCCGTCCTCGCGGATTACACCATCCGCCACTGTTCGTCGACACGATCGAGCTGACAACGGGACGGATGAACGATGGAAAGTTTTTTTGCCGCGACACCTCAACATCGCGTCACAACGGGTCATCGCGCCGCGTTAGGTGCGTCGGCGCGCGCCGGTCACGGCGCGTATCTCGGCCACGATGCACGGGGGTGGTGCTTCGCTCCCTCCCAACATTCGGTGATGGTGCTGGGACCGCCGCGCTCGGGAAAGTCGTCGTCGTTGATCATCCCCAACGTGTTGGCGAGCAACGGTCCGGTGGTCTCCACCTCGACCAAGCCCGACATCCTCGACGCCACCGTGGCGGCGCGATCGAGGCTCGGTCGATGTCACCTGTTCGACCCCACCGGATCGGCGGTCGGGTCCGGTGGGCTGACGCCACTGCGGTGGTCCCCCCTGCAGTCGTGCCGGACATGGCCGGGGGCGCTGTCGATGGCCCGTTCACTGGTCGAGGTGGGCACCCTGGCCTCGGGGGGCCACGTCCGGGCCGAGGGATCCCACTGGAACGAGCGGGCCCAGGCGGTTCTGGCGCCCCTTCTCCATGCCGCCGCCCTCGACGGAACCGACATGCGCACCGTCCTGACCTGGGTCGATCGCCACCAGGCCCTGCCGGCCCAGCAGATCCTGGCCGGTGAGCCGGGTCGGACCACCGAACTGGCCCGAAACCTCCTCGACGGCATCGCCGCCACCGATGAGCGGGAGCTGAGCGGCATCTGGTCGACGGCATCGGGCGCCCTGACCGGCTTCCGGTCGGAGCCGGCTCTCGAGGCCACGTCCGATCCCGACTTCGATCCGAACCGGTTCGTGGATTCGTCGGACACCGTCTACATCACCGCGCCGGCCCACCGGCAGGCCCTGGTGGCACCCATGGTGGTGGGCCTGGTCGAGGACGTCCGCCAGGCTGCCTACGCCCGCCACGCCGGACGGGACCACGACCGGGGTCCGGTCCAGGCGCCACCGGTGCTGCTGGCCCTGGACGAGGTGGCCAACATCGCCCCCATCCCCGACCTCCCGGGCATGGTCAGCGAGGGAGGGGGCCAGGGGGTGACCGTCCTGGCCTGTCTCCAGGATCTGTCCCAGGCGCGTCACCGTTGGCCGGGTCGGGCCGACGGATTCCCCTCCCTGTTCGGCACCACGGTGGTCCTCCCCGGTATCGGTGACGTGTCCACGCTCGAAGCCCTGGCCACCCTGGCCGGTGACGAGGAACTGCTGACACGGACCACGTCATGGGGACGCACCCTCACCGACCGACCGCTGTCGGACCTCCTGGCCGGTGGGCGTCCCCAGTTCGGTGAGAGCGTGTCCACCCAGTGGCGGCCACGACTCCCGGCCGATGTGATCGCCCGGGGCACCGACGGCCACGCCCTGGCCTTCGACGAGCGCAACCGACCGTCGTGGATCCCACTGGCCCCGTCCTACGCCGTCGAGCCGTGGCGGGCCCTCCGTCAACTCGAGCATCCGTCGCTCCGGCGGCGCCACCCCACCCTCGAACGCGGGTGATGACGCGCCGTCCGGCTCAGCGGTCCACGCCCAACGACCGGTCGGACATGGCCATGACCGGCGCCGCGGCCGGGTGATCCCGAGCGCGGCGGGGCGGATCGATCCCGAGAGCCGAGGCCATCCGATGGCGTCGGGGGATCCGGCGTGCATCCGTCGGGGGTTCCTCCGGCGACGGCGTTGTCGGTGACCTGCCCTCCACGGCGCGCCCGACGGCGGCGGCCTCCCAACGCCGATCCGGGCCGGCCCGACCACGATCGCCCCGGGCGACGTCGTCCAGCGGCGGTCCGGCGGCCTCCAGCCAGCCGGACGCCAACAACTCGACCTGTGTGACGTCGGCCCCTCCGGGGGCGGAGGAAGCCACCACGGCCACCAGATGGTGGCGGGCCACCGTCCGACGGTGCTCGGCCAGGTGGGCCAGACGGTCGATGACGGCCCGACGGTCGATCGCCGGCACGGCACCCCGATCGTGGTGGGGGCCCACGGCGCGGGACAGGTCACCGAGATCGAAGCCGAGCTCGGTGGCCCGGCGTCGCCACTCCGATCGCAGCTCCTCCACGGTCACGGACCGGTTCTTGTCCGGACGGTCGGCGTGGAACGCCGCCGACGACGGAGCCACCCCCCGGGCGACGCCCCGATCGAAGTGGTACTGGTCCATGGACGCCGAGCGCAGCGAGAAGAGCCGACGGAGGCCGCCATCGACACCGACCACGTCGCCGATCCCGGTCGGGCCCACCTCCCACGAGGCTCCGATGCGGTGACCGAGCTCGAGACGGAGCCGGGCGTGGTAGAGCGCCTGGGCCGCGCCGAGGTGGGCGAAGAGGCGCCGGCTGTCGACCGCCGACCAGGCTCCGTCGACCCCTTCGGCCAGGTTGGCCGCCACCACATGGGTGTGGAGGTGGGGGTCGAGGGCCCGACTGGTCCGGTGGACGAACTGCCCGGCCACGATGCCGGTCGACGGCAGGAAGGCGGTGACGCCCTTCCGGGTCCGCCGCACCCCCACCCCTTCACGACCCAGGTAGTCGAGGGAACCCTCCACCGCGGCGTGGTGGCCGGCACCCACCGCGGCGGCGAGCTCTCCCGGGGCCAGCAGATGGAGCAGGCTGACCGATTTCGGAGCGGAGAAGGTGAGGTCGTACCCGGCCGCGCCCCGTGGGCCGCGCCGGTTCCCGAGGTCGTGGCCGGACAGGGGATGTCGGCCCTCGAGCAGCGCGGCGAAGGGTTCCGACTCCACCCGTCCCCCCAGACCCAGGGCTCCGTGAGCGGCACCGACCCACACGCCGGGCTCCTCCCCCGCCACCAGGCCGCCCTCGGCTCTCCCGGGAACCAGATCGTCGACGTAGTAGTGGTGGCCGTCCTGGCGGACCACGTGCATCCTGAGTACCACTCGGGGACCTCCCGTCCCCGGCTACGGTAGCTGGCGATTCACCTACTTACAATATATTTCATGATTTTCCAGTATCCTTAGCTACCGGTAGCGCGCCAGGAGTCGTGCCGCCGCATCGGCGGCCAACGACCGGTACTCGGGCGGGTCGACCACCCGGGCATCGGGGCCCAGGCGCAGGAGGAGGCGCTCGAGCCAGGCGTCGCCGCCGACGAAGATCTCGAACTCGACCCGGCCGCTGACCTCGGTGGCCGGCGACACCGTCGGGATCGACTCGATCAGCCAGGTCGTGGACGGGTCGATCGAGATCCGCACGCGCCGGCTGTCCGGCCCGGGCACGAAGGGCTCGAGGTCGGCACCCTCGTCGAGGCGGGAGGCCGGAGTGGCACCGGTGGCGGCCGGCTCCCCCGGGCCGTCCCCGGCCAGCTGGGCCGATGCGATGCGGTCCACCCGGAACCGCCTGACGTCGTCGGCGGTGGTGCACCAGGCGTCGACGTACCAGTGGCCGGCGGTGGCGAACAGACGGAGCGGCGAGATCTCCCGCTCCGTGACCCGGTCGGTAGACGCGGAGTAGTAGGTGACGGCCAGGCGCCGGTGGTCGGCCACCGCCTGGCGCACCAGCGGCAGGAGCGCCGGGGCGTCCAACTCCACCTCCACCTCCTGGCCCCCGAGGGCCCGATCCAACTTGACCAGGGCCTGTGACAGGGCGCCGTCCTCATCACTGCCGGCCACGGCCAGCAGGGCCCGGGCCGACGTGGCCAGGGCGAACCCCTCCGACGGGCTGAGCCGTCGGGGCCGGGCCAGCGCGGTGCCGACCCGAATGGACACCGACGTGTCGGTGACCACGATCTCCATGAGCTGATCGGGGGTATAGGGAGGGACCCCGCAACAGGCGGCCATCTCCAACTCGGTCACCAACTCGGCCGGCGTCAGTTCGAAGCGCTCGGCCACGTCGTCGATGCGGGCCTCACCGACCTGGGCCAGCCAGGCCAGGATGGCCAGGAGTCGGCGGAGGCGGGCGCCCGTCCCGACCAGGACGGTCATCGACGCGAGCGGGCCGGCCGGGCCGATGGAGTCGAGCCGGCCGGGTCGGATCCGGCCGCGGCCACGGAGGCCTCGAGGCGCTCGACCACGGCCGCCCGCACCGATTCGGGTCGGAGGACTTCGGCGTGATCGAGGAGGTCGAGCACCCACAGCACCAGCGCCCCCACGTCGGACACCGACAGCCGGACCACCACCGCACCGTCATCACGCCGCTCGGCCACAGCCTCTTCGCCCAGTTCGGCGACGACCCGACCGGACTCGGCCCCGTCCACGAGCACATCCACCTCGACCGCCTCCCCCGAGCCGAACTGCCACGGGTCGCGGGCGAAGGTCAGATCGACGTCGAACCCGTCCGGCACCCGGGCCGACCCGGGCGCACCCACGTCGGGCCGGCCGTCCACCCGGTCCACCCGGAAGGTGCGGGCCTCACCCCGGCCACGATCGAAGCCGACCAGGTACCAGTGCCCGGTGCGGAACCGGAGGCCGGCCACATCGACCTCCCGTTCCTGGCCCCGATAGTCGAACCGGGCCACCGCCCCCAGGCGCACGGCGTCGAACAGGGCCGGCAGGGCCGGCAGACCTTCCATAGGGGGCAGATCGACGAGCGGCGAGGTGGCCGAGCGCAGGGTCGGATCGCCCCCGGCACCCAATTTCGAGAGCGCGGCGCGGCCGATAGGCTCACCCAGGTGAACGCCGGCCACGGCCAAGTTCAGTGCGGCCTGCTCCTCTACCTCCAGACCGAGGTCGGGAAGGTAGTAGGCGTCGGGGTCGACCCGGTACCCCAGCTGGTCCTCGCCGTCGATGGGCACCACCAGTACCGGCACCCCCTCGTCACGGAGGAGCCGCTTGTCCCGCTCGAAGGCCTGGCGGCGCGCCCCGTGGGTGTCGGGGTAGCCGGGCACCCGGTTGGCGATCTCGCGCAAGCTCAGCGGCCGCGGCGCGTCGAGCAGCACCAACAGCAGGTCGGTGACCCGCTCCAGCCGATCGAGACGTTGCATCGGGGTCAATCTAGGGCGAGGTGGGACCGGTGCCGATCGTGATGGCCACCGCCGGTCCCTACGCGTGGGATCCCCATCTGGTCACGTGGGGCGCACTGGTGGCGCTCGGTGCGCTGGTCGTTCTCGGACCACCGCCGGCTGGAGCGCAGGAGCGAGCGCCCCATCCCGTGGACGCGACGGCAGATGATGGCGTTCGGCGGCGCCTGGGTGACGGCGGTGGTGGCCCTGACCTGGCCGGTGGCCAACGTGGCCGCGCACTGGTCCCTCACCGCCCTGGTGGTCCAGCGACTGCTCCTCCTGCTGCTGGCCTCCCCACTGCTCCTGTTGGGGCTCCCCTACGACGTCGTCCAGTGGCTGACCCGACCCCGGATCGTCGACACCGTCCTCCTGCGTCTCCAGCGACCACCCGTCGCCATTGCGGTCGTCACCGTGTTGGTGGTGGGCTCGATGATGCCGAAGTTGGTACGGGCCCAGGCATCGTCACTGGTGGTGCGCGGGCTGGTGGACATCGTCATCGTGGTGGCCGGCCTCATCCTGTGGATGCCGGTGCTCGGGCGGGTCCCGGGGATCCTCCGACTGAGGCCGGTGGTCCGGTTCGGCTACCTGGTGGCCCAAGCCGTGGTGCCGGCATTCCTCTCCTTCATCCTCATCTTCTCGGCCCACCCCCTCTACGCCACCTTCGCCCACTCGCATGCCGCCGTGGGGCTGAGGCCCCTCAACGACCAGCAGATCGCCGGCATCGTCTCGAAGGTCTCGATGCTGCTGGTGCTGTTGATCGTCGGAGCCGTGGTCCTGGCCCGGGCCCCGGTGACCGAGGAGGAGCTGGCCCGCGACGAACCCCTGGTGTGGGCCGACGTCGAGCGTCAGTTCGAGAGGGTCGACCGTCGTCAGTCCCGACAGCGGCGGAACGAGTGGCCAGAGGACGACACCGACCGGGAGGACCGACCGGGCACCGGAGCGGACGGTAGGGGCGCCGGCCCGGGATCCGGTGGCACGAGACCGCCGACCGATCGCCGGCGACGGCGTTCCGATCATCCCCAGGGCCTGGGCGACTCCCGCGACGGCGAGGGGCCGGACGGCACGTGACCGGTCATCCCCGACCGGCCGACGGTCACGTCCCTACCATGGGCCGGTGACCATCGACGCTCCCCTAGCCGCCATCGTCCCGACCGCTCCGACCGTCCGTCGCCATGTGGCCGGGACGATCCGGGCCGGGGTGGAGGAACTGGGGGGACGGCCGGCCATGGTGGTGCGCTCGGTGTCGACCGTGCGCCGGGGAGCGCTCTCGATCGACGACGGCGAGACCATGCGGGCGGCGGCCGACTCGGCCCTCCTGTTGCGGATACCGGTGGTGCTGGTGCTGGCCTCGAGCGGGGCCGACGTGTCCGACGGAGTGGCGTCGCTCCACGGCTGGGGCCAGGCGGCCCGATCGCTGTCCCGGTGTTCGGGGGTGGTTCCATTCGTGGTGGTCGTGACCGGACCGGCCATCTCCGGACCGGCGCTCCTGCTCGGACTGGCCGATCTCGTGGTCATGACCAGCGACGCGTATGCCTTCGTGTCGGGTCCGGCCATGGTCGAGGAGTTCACCGGGGTGCGCATCGGGATCCACCAGCTGGGTGGCACCGCCATGCACGCCCGCTCCAGTGGGCTGTGCGCCATCGAGGCCGGATCCGAGGAGAATGCGCTGGCCCATGTGGACCACCTGTTGAGCCTGCTGCCCGCTCATCAGGACGAGCTACCTCCCCTGCTCGACAGCGACGACAACGACGGCGAGGAAGGCGACGAGCTGCGGGAAATGATTCCCTCACAGACCACGAGCTCCTACGACGTGCGCCGGGTGCTGGCCGCACTGGCCGACGGTCGCGATGTGACTGAGCTGTGGACCCGGTGGTCACCCCAGTTGGTGACCGGCCTCGGCCGCATCGGGGGTCGGTCCGTCGGCTTCGTGGCCAACCAGCCCCAGGCCCTGGCCGGGACCCTGGACATCGCGGCCTCCCAGAAGGGTGCCCGGTTCGTCCGCTTCTGCGACGCCTTCAACCTTCCCCTGGTGACCCTGGTGGACACGCCGGGGTTCCTGCCGGGGAAGGATCTCGAGTGGAGGGGCATGATCCGACACGGAGCCGAGTTGGCGTTCGCCTACGCCGAGGCCACCGTGCCCCGCGTATGCGTGATCCTGCGCAAGGCCTACGGCGGCGCCTACATCGTGATGGACTCCAAGGGACTGGGCAACGACCTGTGCTTCGCCTGGCCCGGGGCCGAGATCGCCGTCATGGGGGCCGAGGGCGCCGTCCAGATCCTGCACCGGAGGGCCCTCCCCGAGGAGCGGGGAGGCCTCCAGGCCGAGTACACCGAGCGGTTCCTCACCCCCTACGAGGCCTCGGAGCGGGGATTCGTGGACGCGGTCATCGATCCCTCCGCCACCCGGTCGGTGGTCACCGAGGCGCTGGCCACTTTGGCCACGGCCAAGGAGATGCTGCCCGGACGCAAGCACACGATCGGGCCGCTGTAGGTCCGCGCTCGACGGTCGCCGTCAGCACGACTCAGTCAGAGCAGCGCCGGTTGGCGTTCCGGGGGAACGTCGACGAGATCGTCTGCGGCCTGATCACCAGCGTCGATGCCCATCACGTCAGAGATTTCGGGATCGGTGCATTCGGTGTACTCATGGCCCGGGTAACCAAGGGCCAGAATCACACCCAAGCCGGCCACGACAGGAAGCCACCACGCCCACGGATTCAAATGGAAGTACGAGAACACCAGGAGCTCAAGGGCGATGACTACAGCGGCACCGAATCGTTTGCCCTCCTGGCGCGACGCCAGCACCAGGGCGAGCACCAGCGGAGCGGCAAGATAATAAGGGGTCATGACGGCCTCGAAGAAGCATCGAGATGCCAGTACCAGCGCAGCCAACCAGATCAATCGCTCGGAGGACTGAGGCCGTCGCCAGACAAAGAAACCGATCAACAGGGCGAGGACCACGTCGATCGATCGGCCAGCGCCGCCGGAAACCAGCACCAGCGCCTGGGCCGAAGGGTGGACGGAGTGCTCGATCCAATGACCATTGTGGAATCTCACCGATGTGTTGTTCAGCTTGCTGGGAAGCTGTACAGGGATTCGTGGGGTTAATGACGCCCACGGGGTCGCATGATTGACGGCCGGCGGAGTGGGTTGCTTCACCAGGGCCCGGAACGTATCCGATGCATCGCTGGCAAATGCCACCGCCACCAACGCAACCGAAATCACCGATGAACGAAGCAAAAGGAGGACGCGCTGCCCGCCCGGAGAGGCCCCGACAAAGAGCGGGACCACCAGGGCGGCCAGTGGTTGGAGCGCGATGGCAAAACCGAACAACCACCCACAGGCCTTCCACCGACCGTTCAGAGCGGCAATCATTGCGTAGATGGCAAGGGTTACGGCCAAGCAATCCTCCGCGTGACCCCAGAGAGCAGCCGTAGGCCAAGTGACCACCGCCACCACGACGCAGAGCCAGATTCGGCGTCGCTGAGCAACGTTCAAACGCCGAGCCATGGCATCGGCCGCGAAGATCACCGTTGATGCCAGCACGAGTTCGATCGGTTGCAAGATCAGCGCCGCCGTCGGATGGCTCGTCCAGAAGGGCGGAAAGGACTCGGTTAGATGAAGGGCGCCGCTGGCCATGGCCAGGGGCGCCAGAATCACCTCCATTCCGGGAAACGCGATCACACCAGTCGAGGGGTCATACACGCCGCCGAGGAACCCCCAGCCGACATAATGAGCGCCACGCCAGATCCCCCACAAGTCACCGCCGGTAACCCAACCGGTTCGGTGCTCCACGATCGGCGCCCAACCCAACATATACGCCATGCCGACAGCCAGGAATACAGCAGCCACGAGCACCGGCCACTTGCGTTCGGATATCCGGAGAAGCGATGAAGGTGTCCATTGGTCAACAGCCACGGTTGTCGACGACGGCGCATCGAGGCCACCAAGACCGGCTCGCGTTGATGGGGCAGTCGTCACACTTCTAGCATCGTGATATTCAGTCGTGGTCTTGAGGGTGAAAGACCCACATTCGCCCAATTAGCGCGACCGTGCCCCCCTCGCATGAGGGGGGCACGGTCACTTGTTACCTACTGTATGGGAGGTGGATCGACCACCGGCCCGCACAGCTACCAACTATGTTCCGTTCCTACAGGTTCGGGAAGCCACCCGAGGACTGGAACAGGACGACACCAGGCGTGGTGGCTGCAGTATTGGGAGCACTGGACGCGGTGCACGTGGGCGGCGTTCCGGTGTTCTTGACCTCGCCGTACCAGGTGCCGGCTCCGGTGAACTGCGGCACAGGACCGGTGGCGTTCCACGGCGCCGATGCCGTCTCGGCCTGCGTGTTGTCCACGAGGTACCAGCAGTTCTGGGTCCCCTTGGCCTGAGCAGCCAGGATGACGCCATAGCCGTCCGTAGACGTCGCCACGCTGATGACGCTCTGTCCGGTGGAAGCACCGGTCACGAACGACAGGCTCGGCTCTGCAGTCGACAGCTGACTGGTCAGTGCAGTCGACGTCAGGTACGACTGAGAGTTCTGCTGGAACGATGCCTTGGCGTTCACCAGGGCCGTGTTCAGGTTGGACTGCGCAGCCCGGTCATTTGCCGACTTCGTCACACCCAGGAAGGTCGGGATGGCGATAGCGAGCAGGATGGCCAGGATCAACAGCACCACCATAAGTTCGATGAGGGTGAAGCCGGCGTCTGTTCCGGCGTCGCCCACAGCGTCATGCCTGTTGTTCAGGCGCTCGATTGCGGATGAAAACATGTACTGCCTCCTCGTAAGTCATTGACGCATCAATATTCGGATACCCGGGATTGGGATCCGCTGAAGATATCGACGGGCCGAGAACGTTCCTTTAGCGGATTTTTAGAGATTTTGCCGGGTGGGCCGGGTACCGTGACGTGGCGTCCGACACAGCAGTGACCCGACCCTCAGCTGGGTCGGGTCACTCTGCCGGAGCTATTCCTCCATTCCGGCGCGGCACCGGTCCGGTCTCCATCCAGCTACAGGTTCGGGAAGCCCCCCGAGGACTGGAACAGGACGACACCAGGCGTGGTGGCTGCAGTCTTGGGGGCACTGGACGCGGTGCACGTGGGCGGCGTTCCGGTGTTCTTGACCTCGCCGTACCAGGTGCCGGCTCCGGTGAACTGCGGCACAGGACCGGTGGCGTTCCACGGCGCCGATGCCGTCTCGGCCTGCGTGTTGTCCACGAGGTACCAGCAGTTCTGGGTCCCCTTGGCCTGAGCAGCCAGGATGACGCCATAGCCGTCCGTAGACGTCGCCACGCTGATGACGCTCTGTCCGGTGGAAGCACCGGTCACGAACGACAGGCTCGGCTCTGCAGTCGACAGCTGACTGGTCAGTGCAGTCGACGTCAGGTACGACTGAGAGTTCTGCTGGAACGATGCCTTGGCGTTCACCAGGGCCGTGTTCAGGTTGGACTGCGCAGCCCGGTCATTTGCCGACTTCGTCACACCCAGGAAGGTCGGGATGGCGATAGCGAGCAGGATGGCCAGGATCAACAGCACCACCATAAGTTCGATGAGGGTGAAGCCGGCGTCAGCACTCGATTCGAGTCCGAAGCCCTTCTTCTCCTTCAACGTGCGGGTGGTCGCCGCGACGTCCTGCGTCGGTCGAATGGCAATCGACGAGTTGAGCGTTTCCCCCAGCCGCCGTTGGGCGAAACGCCGACCCGTCGGGGGTCGGGACTCCTCATTGGTATCAATCATGCGTTGTTCATCGGCAGCATCATCCGGTGTCTTTAGAGAGAACATCCAGGTCACACCCTTGATCTGAGCTTGAATACACCTTGGAGTCAGCTGAGTACTGGATCGTCCGGGGCCCGGCGGCTGGAATTGACCGTTGACCACGGGACATAGTCGGGCCACCAGAAAGAACAGCCACGTCGTCGCACTCGAAGGAGCTCCCGCACCATGCTTCGCTACTGACCCGACCGGATCGGAATATCGGCACACTCAGCCGGAGTTGGGCACCAGCTTGATGTAGTCGAACATCGGCAGATACAGGCAGATGACCATGGCGCCGACCATCACGCCCATGACCACGGTGAGGAGGGGCTCGAGCAGCGCCGTGAGGTTGTTCACCGTCGCCTCGACCTCCTGGTCGTAGAACTCGCCCACCTTCCGCAGCATCTGGTCCAAAGCACCGGTCTGCTCACCGACTTCGATCATCTGGACCACCAGCGTGGGAATGACGTCCTCGTGCTCACGCAGGGGATCGGCCAAGGGTCGCCCCTCACGAACACCGTTCTTCGCCTCGAGCAGCACATCACCGATCGTCCGGTTTCCGGACACGTCGGCGCAGATATCCAAGGACTCGAGAATCGGAACTCCCGAGCTGATGAGAGAAGCCAAAGAGCCCGTCATGCGGGCCAGGGCCACCTTGTGGAAGAGGTTCCCGAACACAGGAGGCTTGAGCAACAACTTGTCCCACTTGCGACGCCCCTCGTCGGTGGCGATCCACTTGCGGATCCCGATGATGCTTCCGACGATCACCGCGATCACCAGCAGTATCCACACACTGGTGAAGACTTCGGAAATCTTGATGAGAACCAACGTCGGGAACGGCAGCTTGCCGCCCAGTGAACTGAAAAGGTTCTTGAACACGGGCACGATGAACACGATCATGGCCGTGAAGATGACCAGCATGACCGAGAAGACCACGGCCGGATAGGTCATGGCCGAGCGGATCGTCCGGTTGAGTTGGGCCTGCTTCTCGATGGTGTTGGCCAAACTACCCAGTACCTCATCGAGATTTCCGCCGATCTCGCCGGCCTGCACGAGGGTGCAGAAGAGATGCGAGAACACACGGGGATGCTTCGTACAGGCCACGGAGAGAGACGAGCCGTGCTCGAGGTCCAGGCGGACCTCATTGAGCACCCGGGCCAGTTCCTTGTTCTCGGCCTGCGCGGCCAGGATGCTCAAGGATCGCACCACCGAGAGTCCCGAGTCGACCATGGTCGACAGCTGCCGCGTCATCACCGCGACCTCGCGCAGCTTGACCCGGTCGGAGATACCAGGGATCTTGATCTCTGTCTTGAGATTGACGTTGGACCTCGGGGTAACCGAGATGGGCATGTAGCCCATCTCGCGCAGCCGTCGAACGACCAGTGCCATGCTGTCGCCCTCGAGCTGGCCCTCAACCAGGCCGCCCGATCGGTCTCTGACCTTGTAATCGAATGTCAGTGCCACGATGCCCCGCTTTGTCGTTTGATCGGACAGGTCGTCATATTGTGCTCAGGTGGTTTCGCAGGTCTTCCTCGTTGGAGGAGCGGTCGTAAGCGATGCCTTCGGAGATGACACCGTCCTTCACCAACTGAGCCAGTCCCTGGTCCATGGTCTGCATCCCGAAGGATCCACCCACCTGCATAAGGGAGTAGATCTGATGGGACTTCGACTGCCGGATCAGGTTACGAATCGCCGACGTGCACACCAGTACCTCCGAGCACGGCACACGGCCGGTCCCGTCTGCGTTCACGATCAGCTGTTGGGTGACAATGCCCTCGAGAGTGCCGGCCAACATCACCCGGATCTGTTCCTGTTGGTTGGTCGGGAACACGTCGATCACACGGTCGATGGTCTGGGGGGCATCCTGGGTGTGCAGGGTGGCGAAGACCAGGTGACCGGTCTCTGCGGCCGTCAATGCCGTCGAGATGGTCTCGAGGTCCCGCAGCTCGCCGACCAGGATGACGTCGGGGTCCTGGCGGAGAACCCGACGGAGCGCCTCGGAGAAGGAGTTGGTGTCCTCACCGATCTCCCGCTGGGTGATGATCGAGCGCTTGTGGTCGTGGAGGAACTCGATCGGATCCTCGACGGTCACGATGTGGAGTGGCTTGGTCCGGTTGATGATGTCGATGAGCGACGCCAGCGTGGTCGACTTCCCCGAGCCGGTGGGACCGGTGACGAGCACCAGTCCGCGCCGAAGGTCGGTGAAGGCCTTGACCGAATCCGGTATTCCCAAGGTGTCGAATTCCGGCATCTCGTGAGGGATGGGCCGGAGTGCGGCCGCCACCGTCCCGCGCTGCAGCGAGACGTTGACACGGAACCGGCCCACACCTGAGATCGAGTGCGAGGTGTCGAGTTCGTGTTCCTCCTCGAACCGTTCCCGCTGGCTGGCGGGCAGGATGCCGAACACCATGTCCCGAATGGTCTCGTTGTCGAGGACCGGGCATCCTTCGATGGGACGAATAGCACCGTGGAGTCGGATGGCACCGGGTTGGGCGGCCGTGAGGTGGAGGTCCGAGGCCCCGACGGCCACGGCATAACGCAGCAGGTCATCGATGTGCAGGGGCATGGACCCGTTGCCGGCTGCGGCGGGAATGCCCTGCTCGAGCAACCGCTCGACGTTTGGGCCAGTCGACGGTGCTTCCGATCCGTTCGATGACACGGCCGGTCCGGGTGGGTCGATCAGGGGTGAAGTGGTCGGCGGGCCCGGGGGCGGGGGGATCGGTGCGCTGGTGTCGGATCCCAACATCTGGGCGATGACCAATGGATCTGCCAAGGCGGGATTGATGCGATAGCCGACCTTGGCCGCCAGTGTTTCGAGGTCCTCTTTGGACGGAGGCTCCGAGAACGCCACAGCCAGGACGTTGCCGTCGAATTGGAGGCCGACGGCCTCGAACTGCTGGGCCACGGCATCCGGCATGGCCGCGGTGGCCTGGGGACTCGGTGTCATGACCGACAGGTCGATGGCGGGCAGTTGAGCCATGTGAGCCAACGCACCGACCACGACGCCGGGGAGGGCCAACTTCCTGCCGATGAGGAGTGCGGCCAGGCTCTGACCGGTAGCCCGCGACTCGGCCAGTAGGGGCCGGAGGTTGGACTCGGTCTCGTAGCCACCCTGGATCAGGGCGTCGGCCAGTCGGCTCGACCATTCGGCGCGCGATGCTGCCGTCACCGGGCTCATGCGACCACCCGCAACACTTCTTCGAGGGTCGTCTCACCCTCCATGGCCTTGCTGAGGCCACTCTGGCGAAGGGTCCTCATACCCTGGGCCACTGCGACTCTATGGATTTCGTCCACCGATCCTCCTTCAATGATGATTTTCTCGATCTCTTCACTCATCGGCAAAAGTTCGGCCAAAGCTTTACGTCCGCGATATCCGGTGTTTGAGCAGGCAGAACATCCGACCGCCCGGTACACCTTGGAGATTCCCCCCAGTTCCTCGACCTCGGCCAGGGACCAGCCGGCCGCCATGATCTCGGATTCGGTGGGCTCGTAGGGCTCCTTGCAGTGGACGCAGAGGCGACGGGCCAGCCGTTGGGCCATCACGCCCGAGACCGCGGATGTGACGAGAAAGGGCTCGAGGCCCATCTCGATCAGGCGCATGGGGGTCGAAGCAGCGTCGTTGGTGTGCAGGGTGGCCAGCACCATGTGTCCGGTGAGCGCGGCCTCGATGGCGATGACAGCGGTCTCCTTGTCTCGGATCTCCCCGACCAGGACGATGTCCGGGTCGGAACGCAGAATGGCCCGCAGGGCCGAGGCGAAGTTGAGGCCGGCCTTGATGTTGAGCTGCACCTGGTTCACTCCCTTGAGGGGCAGCTCGACCGGATCCTCGACGGTGATGATGTTCTTCTCGGGCGAGTTGAGCGCCGTCAGCGTGGTGTAGAGGGTGGTGGACTTGCCGGACCCGGTCGGGCCCGTGACCAGGATTGTTCCGTAGGGCTTGGTGTAGAGGCCCTCGTAGGTGTTCAACAGCTGCTCGTCGAAGCCCAGATCGGCGAAGCCCAGGACGACGCTCGACTTGTCGAGCACCCGCATGACCACCTTCTCGCCGTAGATGGTGGGAAGGGTGGCCATGCGAAGGTCGATGCCCTTACTCCCGACGTTGAGCGAGATACGTCCGTCCTGGGGGACCCGATGCTCGGCGATGTTCATGTCGGCCATGACCTTCAGACGCGTCGTCACCGCGGGGGCGATGGTCCGTGGGGCCTTCGATACATCATGGAGCACACCGTCGATCCGGTAGCGGATACGCAGGTCGGTCTCCGTGGGCTCGATGTGAATGTCCGATGCCCGTTCGTTCAGCGCCTGCAGGATGAGCAGGTTGACGTACCGCACGATGGGCGCTTCCTCGGTGACGGCCTGGATGTCATCGACGCCGCCTTCCGAGGTCTGGCCGTCGAGGCCCAGCGACGCTTCCATGGCCATGTCGGCGGCGTCGGTGCCACTGTTGAAAGCGCGCCCGATGTAGGCGGTGATCTGCGTCCGGGTCGCGACCACCACCCTGAAGCTTCGCCCCATGATCGTGCGCAGGTCGTCCATGGCGAAGACGTCGGTGGGATTGGATGCCGCCACCACTGGGACTCCGTCGTCGCTGGCCAGGACCATCACGTTGTGGTGGCGGGCCGTTGCCTCAGGGATCATGCCGGCTTCGGCCAGATCGATTGGGTAGGTGTCGAGATCGACGAACTCCAGACCCATCTCCTGGGCCATGCCCCACATGAGGTCAGCCTCGGTCACCAGATTCTGGGCTGTCAGGATGCGGGCGACGCTCTGCCCGGTCTGGAGATGCTCTTCGAGCACCGACTCCATGTCGTCGAGCGAGACACGATCGCCCTCGACCAGGGCTTTTGCCAACGGCGGGAACAGGGACGTCTCGGACGGGACCTCCGACTCCAGCGACTCAGGAGGCTCGAGCTCGCCCTGCTGCTCCTGGTACGTCGCCACCGCCTCGGCCACCAGGTCGGCGGCCAAGGCGGTGGAATCGGCGTCCGGCGCCACCGAGCCGTCCTGCACCGATCGAGCCAGTTCCTCCAGCTCTTCGACCGTGGCCGCCAGGACGTTGTTGGGGAGTGGGGGGAACCCCGGCGTCGAGTCCGATCCGAACTCAGGAAGAAGGCTGGTCGCCGGCTCCAGCGTCGGAATGTCGTCGCCAAGGGGCGGAAGCGGTGGCGGCGGCGGCGGTGGCGGGGGCGGCGGCGCGTCCAACGAGGCGGCGGGATGGTGAACAGCCAGGTCGAACGAAGAATCTTCGAGTCCGAGCGGAAAAGTGCCCACGACGTCGTCTCCGGCCTCTGGTGCCGATTCGATGGCTTCGGTGGCATCGACCGAAGCAGCTCCTGTATCCGATCCGGGTTCTCCATCCGCTTCCGGAGCAGTCCCGCCGGCGTGGCCTGTGGCGCCTTCACTGTCGCTGAACTGGGAATCCTCCGGAGCCTCCGGATATCCATCTTCGGCTCCATCGGGACCGCCATCGGCGACGGGACCGTCTTCGGCTGTCAACGCCGCCGTGGCCAGCTCGACCACGTCGGAATCGGTGACGTCGGAATCGGTGACCGAGGATGGGGAACCCTCCCCGGGTGACGTCGGATCTGATCCGGTCTCATCGCCCCGTGAGTCCTCAGCCGGGCCCAACAACTGGTCCAGGTACTGGCTGATCTGGTCCTTTGATGCGACCACGGAGATGAAGTCACGCCCGATGGCACCTCGGACGTCATCTTGAGCCGCCAGGTCGTCGGGATCAGCCGTGGCGATGACCGGGGTACCGAACTTGCGCTTGATGGCCACCACATGGTGGCGACGGGCCAGGTCGGCGGGCAGGATCTCACGCGCGGCCGGGTCCACCCCGTAGGTGTCGAGATCAACGAATTGGAGGTCGTGTTCGCTTGCCATCGAACGGATGGCATCGACGTCGCTCATCCCTCCATCATCGGCAGGGTGGAGAGAGAGATTGAACCCCAATCCAAATGATTTTCCCACGTGGTAAAGGCAGAACGGCCCCATCCGGGCTCCGGCACCCCGACGCGCCAATCCGGCGATGGGGCCACCGAGCTCGCCCCGGCTGTCTCCGGTCCGCACTCGACGTGGGCGTGGACCGACTCAAGGCCCGGGACGGCTGGTGCCGATACGGAGACGAGGAGATGTCCCATGGACCGCTGTGGGCCTACCCCCTCGATCTTCGATGCCGACGCCCGCTCCCCTTCCATCGACCATGGTCGACCGGACCTTCGGACCGTCCGACACGGCTCGGTCGCGGCGCGTCCCCGTCGGCCCGTCCGGCGCGGTTGACTACGTGCCATGAATTCTTCCGGCCCTTCAGTTCTCGCCCTGTCCGTACCCTTGGCCGCGGTGGTCGGTCTGTTCGTCGGATCGTTCCTGAACGTGGTCGTCTATCGGACGCCCCTCGGACTGTCCGTCTCCTCTCCGCGCTCGTTCTGTCCCACCTGCCAACGACAGCTGGCCTGGTGGGAGAACGTCCCGGTGGTCTCGTGGGTGGCGCTTCGGGGTCGATGCCACACGTGCCATGAACCGATCTCGATCCGCTATCCGCTGGTGGAGCTGGCAACGGGCGTAACGTTCGCCCTTGTCACCTGGGCGTGGCACGGATGGTGGATCTCCGCCGGCTACTGCGTGTTGGCGGCCACGGTGATCGCGGTGGCCCTCATCGAGTACCGGGGACAGCGGGCTCCGCTCGTGGTGGCGGCCGTGGGCACCGGACTGGCACTGCTCGTCATCGTGGTCGGGGGCGGCTGGCAGCACCACTGGCATGTCGTGAGCGGATCCCTGCTCGGAACGGCGCTGGCCGTGCTCGTCTTCGGAGTGCTGCGAACAGCCGATCCCGACTGCAGCGATGCACGCGGTCATGGACGCAGCGCCTTGCTCCCGGCGGGCTGCTGGGTCGGCGGGCTCGGGCTCGAGGCGGCCGCGGTCGGGTTCGCGGTGTGGATCGCGGCCTACGCCCTGTGCATGGTGGGAGCGTGGTCGATGGCCCGACAGTTGGCCGGACCCGGTGCCGATGCTCCGACGTTCGACCGGGCCTCTCACCCGGTGCTCCTGGCTCCACTGGTCACTGCCATCGCCATCGGGATGACCGCGTCCCTCGTGGCGGGAAGTTGACGTCGGTGCCATGGACGCGCTGAGTGTCGCCGATTCGGACGACCTTCTCGAGTCGACATCCGCCGCGGATGTCCTCGAACCGTCATGCGAGCAGCCGCCGTTGCGGGTGGTGGTCGTCGACGACCACGAACTCCTCCGCGCCGGGACCCGGCGAATCCTCGACGAGGCCAAGGGATTTTCGGTCGTCGGCGAGGCCGAAGACGGGGAGGCCGCCCTTCGGGTCGTGGCCGAGGTCGGACCGGACGTGGTGTTGGTGGACATTCGCCTCCCGTCGATGAACGGCATCGACCTGGCCCGGCAGATCCTGACCGAAGCGCCCGATGTGACGGTACTCATCCTGAGCGCGTATGACGACGAGCACTACGTCCGGGCCGCCTTGGCCGCGGGCGTGTCCGGCTATCTCCTCAAGACCACGCCGAGCGAGGAGCTGGTCCGCCTGATCCGTCTGGCCTGTGCCGGCACGTCGCTGGTCGATCACCATCCCCTCGGGCGCGGCGAGAGAGACGACTCAGCCGATGCCCAGTTCCACGTCCCTCGCCTGACCGCACGAGAACAGGAGGTGGTCCGCCTGGTGACCAGGGGGATGTCCAACAAGGCCATCGCCCACCTCCTGGGCATCAGCCCTCGGACGGTCGAGGGACATCTCAATCACGTCTTCGAGAAGGTGGGAACCACCTCTCGCACCGAACTCGTCCACTACGCCCTGGCCAACAGCCTGTTCGGGCGCGGTCACGAGACCCACCCGACGACGGCGCCGTGACCAGGGTGATGACCTCGGAGTCGGCCACCGGTGTACCGGCGAGCCAGGCGCGACCAGTTCCGAGTTGGCCGCTGCACGATCCTGCGTCCGCAACCGGTCCGGTGCCGTCCACCGCTCCGGCCACCCGCGGCGGACCGGAAGCGGTGACAGACCGCCGGGACGGACGGACGGCCGACGATCGACCGTGGTCGAACTCCGCCTTCTGGATCCTCCAGTTGGTCGTTCTCGCCATCTACCTCATTCGGCTGGCGTCCCTGGTGGAGTTTCACCTCGGGGTCACGTCGATCGTCGCCGAGTTCTCCACCCTGGTGCTCTTCATCGTCCCGGTGGTCTATGCCGCCCTCAACTACGGGTTTCGGGGAGCCGTCTTCACGGCCGGTTGGGTCACGGTTCTCGCCCTGCCCCGGATCATCTCCTATCTCGACGCTCACCAGTACGCCGCCACCTGGTTCGAGCTGACGCAACTCGTACTGCTCGGCGGTCTGGCCGGACTCATCGGTCAGCGCGTGTCGGCCGAACGGCGGGCGCGACGCCTGGCCGAGCAGGCCAGCGAGGCTCACCTCACCGCCGAAGCCCTCTACCGGGACCTCTTCGACTCCAATCAGGCCCCGATCGTCATCGTCGACGGCAACGGGTTCGTGGTCGAGGTCAACGCCTCGGCCCAACGGGCCTTCGGTGGCCTCCTGTCAGATACATCGGAGTCGGCGTCGACACCCGGGCCGGGGTCGGCCCCTCCGACCTTCGCCTCCCCCATCAGACTGGTCGATGTCATCGGCCCGGATGCCGCCGCCCGGGTGCTGACCCAACTCGTCTCGGAACACCGCCAGGGTGGGAGCCGGTCAGGAGACGAACGGCGTCGGGTGGAGCGGGTGGAGCCGGTGGCGTTCGAGGTCGACGGCCACCGTGTGCTGTACCGTCCGGCCGCCACCATGCTGGGACCCGTCGATGGTGACCGCCGGATGCAGGTCGTCTTCGAGGACGTCACCGCCGAGACCCGCCGGCACGATCGGATGGAGGCGTACGCCTCGCGGGTGGTCTCGGGCCAGGAGGAGGAACGCCGCCACATCGCCCAGGAGATCCACGACGGTCCGGTGCAGACACTCATCCATCTGTGCCGTCAGATCGACGCCGTCGAATCACGGTCGGGCCCGAGGGACGGAGACACCAACGCTCTGTCCGACCTCCGGATCATCGTGGAGGAGACGGTGACCGAGCTGCGGTCCATCGCCAAGGGCCTGAGGCCCTCGATCCTCGACGACCTGGGTCTGGTCGCCTCCATCAACCAGATGCTGTCCGAGGCCGGACAACGGCATCGGTTCGAGACCACCTTCGGAGTGACAGGATCGGAGCGACGACTCCCACCCCCGGTCGAACTGGCCCTGTTCCGCATCGCCCAGGAGGCGCTGTCCAATGCCGAACGTCACGCCGCCGCCCACCGCGTGGCCGTGGGGATCGATTTCGACTCGGGCGGTCTCCGACTGCTGGTCAAGGACGACGGCGTGGGATTCGACGGTTCGGAGAGTGCCGACGGCGACGGGCACCGGTCGCTGGGGCTTTCGGGCATGAGCGAGCGGGCCCATCTCATCGGGGCCCGGCTCGTCGTCCATTCCGGCAAGGGATCCGGTACGACCGTGGACGTGCGGGTCCCGGCAACGATTCTCGCCTGAGATCGATTCATTTGACACGGTTTCATCGCCGCTGAGTAGGAAGGACGATCGATATGGTGCCTCCAGCTCCGAAATCGGGCACAGTGCCGTGTCAAAGTGTCATTCAACCGACATGCAATCGTCGGTCCAATCTCCCCAATTTATGGGATAGTGAGGATGTGGAAGAGATCATCATCGAGTCCTGTCACAGCACGTGGATCATCGACATGGAGCACTCGAGGTTCCGTCGACTGGTCAAGGGCTCGAACAGCAGCACCACTCCCGCGTCCACGGAGTGGCAGGCCTGCTACGGCGTAGAGATCGATCCGCTGTCGGAGTCCTTCGTCGTCCTGTTGAACCCGGAGGGGACCCGGCTGCTGCGGAGCTGGCGGCACGTCGAGCACTGCTCGCAGTGTGGTGGCGAGGCCACGTCGGAACTCTCACTCCGCGATCTCCGCACCGCCGTGCGGGGCTGAGCCAACCCCTCCGTTCAGGAGGACGGGAACCCGTCCGTTCAGGACAGGGAGTCCCGCTTCCACACCCCTGAACTTCCCCCGGTCTTCTCCCACAGCATGAGTTGTCCGATGCTCATGGTCCGATCCGCGGTCTTGCACATGTCGTAGACGGTCAGCGCGGCGATGGCGCAGGCCGTCATGGCCTCCATCTCCACCCCGGTCCGGTCCACCGCCTCGACCTTGGCCTCCACCTCCACGAAGTCGTCCCCGATGGTGAAGTCGACATGGACGGCGCCGACCAACAGGGGATGACACATGGGCACCAGATCGGCCGTCCGCTTGGCCGCCTGGATGCCGGCCACGCGTGCCGCCGCCAGCACGTCGCCCTTGGTGATGGCGTTGTTGGCCACCTGGGCCGTGGTCTCCGGCTTCATCGACACCTTGCACCGGGCCAGCGCCCGCCGGTGGGTGGCCTCCTTGGGTGAGACATCCACCATGCGGGTGCCGCTGAATGGGTCGAGGTGGCTCAGGCTGCGGTCGCTCATGGTGCGGAGTCGTCGATCACCGCCTCAGTCTACGGGAGACGGGAGGCGGGGTCGGCATTGGCACTCTCTCAAGTAGACTGCCAGCGTTACGCAGGTCTCGGACCGAGAGGACTACCCGCTTGCCAACCTATGAGTATCACTGCGACAGCTGCGCGAAGAACTTCGACGTCGTGCAGTCGTTCCAGGACGACCCCCTGACCTCGTGCCCCACCTGCGGCTCCCCGGTCCGCAAGGTCTTCGGCAACGTGGGGATCGTCTTCAAGGGGAGTGGCTTCTACAAGACCGACAGCCGGTCCGGGGGCTCGAAGAAGGACGGTGGAGGGGACGGTTCGCCCGCCACCAACGGATCGGGGGGGTCGAGCACCGACGGCGGCGACGCCAAGCCGGGGGCCCCGGCCGGTGACGCCACCACCAAGGCGCCGGCGTCGGACCCATCGTCAGCGTCGGCACCGGCGCCCTCGACGGCCCCGGCGAATGCTCCCTCGAAGCCGAGCAAGAGTCCGTCCACTGGGACCGGAAGTTAGCGGTCGTATAGAGCATTTCCGACCTGGTCTAACCCGGTGGTATCGACCACTTATCGCGCCGACTTTAGGCTATTTGGAAATTCAAATAATGCTGGCCAGAAGCACTTTTTGGCGCGTACAATAGCGGGCGTGGATACCTCTGATCTTGATCGATTGTTGGTAATGCTGGCCGACCTGGACGGGTCAGACCTGCATATCAAAGCCGGGGCTCCACCGCGTATGCGGTTGGCCGGCGCCTTGCGGACGATGGACGACGAGCCCAGCTTCACCTCCGACGAGACCATGGCCATCGCCGAGGCCATCATGCCCCCGTCGATCCACGAGACGTTCCGTACCCACCACGAGGTCGACTTCGCCTACAGCCTGCATGGGACGGGACGCTTCCGCGTCAACGCCTACCTCCAACGGGGGTCGGCGGCACTGGCCATGCGACGCGTCCGATCCAGTGCCGCCACCGTGAGTGAGCTCGGACTGCCCGAGGTCGTCACGCGGCTGTCCGAGGAGATGCGGGGCCTGGTCCTGGTCACCGGTCCGACCGGGTCGGGGAAGACGACGAGCCTGGCCGCCATGGTCGACCACATCAACCACACGCGGGCGTGCCACGTCGTCACCATCGAGGACCCGGTGGAGTACCTGCACACCGATGACATGGCCGACATCGACCAACGGGAGGTCGGGTTCGACACCGACACGTTTGCTTCGGCCATGCGGGTCGTCCTGCGGCAGGACCCCGACGTCATCCTGGTGGGCGAGATGCGGGACCAGGAGACGGTGTCGGCCGCACTGACCGCGGCGGAGACGGGCCACCTCGTCTTCTCCACCCTCCATACCATCAACGCCACCGAGACCATCAACCGCATCGTGGACTTCTTTCCGCCCCATCAGCAGACGCAGGTCCGCGTGGGTCTGGCCGGTTCGCTCAAGGGCATCATCTGCCAGCGCCTGATCCCCACCGCCGACGGAAAGGGGCGCGTCCCGGCCCTGGAGTTGCTGGTGGTCAACGGACGGATCCAACAGGCCATCATCGATCCCCTCCAGACCGGTGACATCCAGGGCATCGTGGCCGACGGCGAGTACTACGGGATGCTCACCTTCGATCAGTCACTGGTCAAGTTGTTGAGCGACGGGACCATCGATCTGGAAGAGGCCATGGCCACCGCGACGAATCCGCACGACCTCAAGGTCATGCTGGAACGGGCCGGCATCATGCAGACCGGAAGCTTCACGCCCAGCTTCGCCTGAGCTCTTCCGGCCCATTCCCCCTCGACGCGTTCCGGCTGCCGTCGGCACCGGCGGCCTCGGGCGACTTCTGCGTTCGTCGGCGACCGATCCTCCCGTCGCTCATCCGTTGTCGCAGGTCGCTCGCCCTTTCCTCTCGGTCGAGGGAGTGCCTCAAGGTGGCCCCAATTCGGTCCGATAGATCTTCGTACGGTCGGATGCCCCGGCATACCGGCACCAGTTGAATCGTTGACCACCCCCGGGTGGTCACCAGACGGACCGGAGATCTACGTGAACATCGTGACGGAGGCCTGGTGTGGGTTTCACCCCGGCGACGTGAACACAGGGGGGCGTTGACATGGCACAACTCGTCATTGGACTCGACATCGGCACCAGCGCGGTGCGGGCCGCCGAGCTCGACATCAGCCATCACAAGCCTGTCCTCATCACCTACGGCCAGGTCGGCCTGCCCCCCGGTTCACTGGTCGACGGCGAGATCCGAGACGGATCTTCCGTAACCGAGGCCATCAAGAAGCTGTGGGAGAACGGCCAGTTCTCCAGCAAGTCGGTCATCGTCGGCATCGCCGGACTCCGGGCCATCACCCGCGAGCTCGACCTGCCCTTCGTGCCCGACAACGAGGTCGACAGCGCGGTGCGCTTCCAGTCCGAAGAGGTCATCCCCTTCCCTCCCGACCAGACCATCCTCTCCTCACAGATCCTGGCTGACTACACGTCGCCCGAAGGCGACAAGATGCGCCGCGTCCTGGTGGCAGCGGCCCACACCGATCTGGTCAACGGCGTCATCGACACCGTGGAGAAGGCCGATCTCACCGTGGTCGGCGTCGACCTCATCTCCTCGGCCCTGGTACGTGCCGTCGGTGGAGCCGATGTGTCCGACCAGCCCGAGGCCATCGTGTCGGTGGGAGCCGGTCTCACGGTGGTGGTCATCCACCAGAAGGGGCGACCCCAGTTCGTCCGCACCATCGGTTCGGGCGGGAACGCCACCACCGCGGCGATCTCCGCCGCCCTGGACATCCCCCTCGGCGACGCCGAGGCCATGAAGCGCCGTATCGGCGAGGCCGACGCCCAGTTCCAGTCGGCTGACCGGGCCGCGCAGGAGGGCAAGGTCGACCTCGTCGGGGAGATCCGCAACTCCATCCAGTACTTCGCCTCGCTCCCCGGTCGCCTCCCCGTGTCGCGGGTGCTGGTGACCAGTGGCGGGTCGGCCCTCCACGGACTCCTCCCCATGCTCGAGGACCAGGTCCACCTGCCGGTCATCCCGGTGTCACCGCTGACCCAGCTCGACATGTCCAAGCTGTCGCTGACGGAGGCCCAGAAGGACGAGGTCGGCCCGCTGCTTTCGACGCCGATCGGCCTGGCCCTCCCCGAGCCCGACAAGACGGTCAAGAAGTTCAACCTCCTTCCCCCCGAGGTCTCCCAGCGGGCCCAGATGAAGAGGATCCAGGAGCGCACCCTGGTCGGCTGCGTGGCCGTGCTCGTCGTGCTCCTAGGCTTCGGGGCCTGGAAGTTCCTCCAGGTCCACAACGCCCAGAACAACGTAAACGCGCTGCAGTCGGAGATCTCCACCCTCAACGCCCAGGTGCCCAAGTACGACCTGGTGGTAGCGGCCAACAACGCCTACTCGGCCGGCGTGGCCCGTCGGGCGTCGGTCCTCGACGCCGCCATCGACTGGCCCGCCGTCTACAACGAGCTGGTGGCCATCACTCCGGCCGGCGCCAAGGTGCAGTCCTTCGACGGTTCGTCCACCGTGTCCACCGGCACGAGCTCCGCCGGCGCCACCACCACCTCGACCAGCACCGGTACCAGCACGTCGACCAGTGCCGCCACACCGACCAAGTCGGCCGCCATCGGAACGGTCCAGTTGAGCGTGACCGGACCGGGGCCGAACCTGACCATCTCCGAAGCCTGGATCAACGCCGTCTCCGGATCCCAGCTGTTCGCCAATCCGCTGCAGGGGGCCACCACCGCCAATCCCGACTCGAGCATCTCGTTCCCCTTCACCATCTCGATCACGCCCAACGCCAGCCTCTCCAAGAATGCGAGTCTGAAATGAACGAAGTCCGCGCCTATCGGATCCCCCTCATGATCGCGGCGGGCAGCCTGGTGGTCGCCCTCCTGCTCTGGGCCGTCCTGGTGTCGCCCCAGAAGTCCAAGCTGTCCAGCCTCCAGACCCAGGAGACCCAACTCCAGGGCCAACAGGCCCAGCTCCAGGCCAAGCTGTCCTCGCTCAAGTCGGAGCAGCAGAAGCTGTCGTCGAGCTGCGCCGACCTGCAGAAGATCGCCACCCAGATCCCCAGCGTGCAGAGCCCGACCGACGTCGACGCCGAGGAGTCGTCGTTCGAGAGCCAGTTCAACGCCCTGACCGCGGCGTCGGGCGTCACGCTCACCCAATTCAGCGGATTCGCCCCGGCCACCACGGCCCAGGCCACCCCGACCACCGGAACCAGCACCACACCCACCGGTGTCGTGGCCGTGCCGACCACACTGGCCGTGACCGGAAACTACGGTCAGGTCCTCAACTTCATCAACGAAATGGACGCTTTCCCCCGCCTGTTCGTCATCCAGACCTTCAACCTGAGCTACGGGGCCTCCGCCCCGACGGGCACCTCGTCATCCTCCTCCGGCGCGGCGGCGACGGCGAGCCCGACCCAGACCCCCCTGTGGACCGGTGGGACGCCCACGGCGGCGAGTGCAGGCCCCTACAGCCTGGCCATCAACGGCTCGATCTACTACACCTCGACGCCGAGCGCCCTGGATGCGTGCACCAAGGCCACCGCGGCCGTCCACTGAACCGGGAGCAACGAGACCCGGTCTGAGACGGGAGCGAGACGAACTCAGGTTCCGCTGATCTGCATGTCACCCACGGCCAGGGTCTGGCCGGCGGCGATGCCCGGGAGCCACTCGACGTCGGCGCCCACAGCCACCAGCGAGTGCAGGATGCGCTGCAGGGTGGAAGCCACGGTGATCTCACGCACCGGTTCGGCCAGGCGGCCGTCGCGGATCATCAGGCCCTCGGCGCCGACGGAGAAGTCCCCGCTGACCGGGTTGACCCCGGAGTGGACCCCGGTCACCGACTGGACGAACAGGCCCTCGCCCACCGCGACCAGGACGGCGTCCTGGTCGTAGCCCTCCGGGCCCGGGGCCAGCGTCAGGGCCCGACACCCCGGACCGGGCGTGCCGGCGAAACCACCCCGGACGGCCGACCCGGTGGAGGACACGCCGGCCCTCGACGCCGACACCGTGTCGTAGAGGAACGCCCGCAGGATGCCCTGGGCGATGAGGACGTTGCGGCGGCACGCCAATCCCTCGGCGTCGTAGGCCGCGGCTCCGTAGGCCCGGGGGTCGGTGGGGTCGTCCACCAGGGTCAGACCGGGATCCCCGACCGACTCGCCGATGCGGCCGGCGAAGAACGAACGGCCCTTGGCCACGGCCTCGCCCGACAGCGCCGAGGACACCACCGACAGGAGGGTGGAGGCCACCCGACGATCGAAGACCACGGTGGTCCGGGCCGATGGGCCCTTGGTCGCACCGAGGAGCCGGACCGCCCGCGTCACCGCGTCACCGGTGGCCTTGGCCGGGTCGAGACCGTCGAAGCCCCGACCCACACTGAACCCGCTGCCGGTCTGGCTGCCCTCGCCCTCGCCGGCGATCACCCCCACCGAGATGAACCCGGATGTCTTGCGCGTGGCCACCCGGATGCCGGTGGTGGAGACCAGGGCCATCTCCACCGAGGTGTCGCCGTAGTCGGCGTGGTCGACCTGGCGGATCCTGGGATCGGCGCCCCGGGCCCGGTCCTCGAGGGCCAGGGCCAGCGCCACCTTGTCGGTAGCCGGCACCGACGCCAGGCCGTCGTCCCACAGGTCCACGGCCACGGCCGGCACGCCGTCGGGCCCGGCCAGACCGACATGCTCGTCGGGGGCGGCGAAGGACGCGTTGTCGCGGGCCTCGGCCAGCGTCTCCTCCAACACCGACCGGTCGAGGGACCCGGCCCAGGCAAAGCCCAGCCGGTGGTCGACCACCACCCTGATGCCGATGCCGGCCGAGGTGGCCGAGGTCAGGGACTCCACCTCGCCGGCGTAGGCGCGGATCTCGGTCTCGTCGCCCCGGGCCACGTACACCTCGACGTCCTCGCCCGACCGGGCCCAGCCGGCCACCCGCTCGGCCAGACCGACCAGGTCCTCGGGCCCACCGCCGGGGCCGCCGGCGCCGGTGTCGGCCGGTGCGGTGTCGGTGGCCGCGCTCACTCGGCCGTCCCCCCGATGGTGACGCCGCTCAGCCTCATGGTGGCCTGGCCGCACCCGACCGGGACGCTCTGGCCGTCCTTCCCGCAGGTGCCCGGGGTCATGGAGAAGTCGCTGGCCACCGCATCGATCCGCTTGAGCACCTCGGGACCGTTGCCGATCAGGTTGGCGTCGCGGAGGGGCTCGGTGATCTTGCCCCCCTCGATCAGGTAGGCCTCGGTGGTGCCGAAGACGAAGTCGCCGGTGGTGGTGTTGACCTGGCCCCCTCCCAGCTTGGCCACGTAGACGCCGTGAGGGGTCTGGGCCACGATCTCGTCGGCGTCTTCGGAGCCGGGCAACAGGAAGGTGTTGGTCATCCGGACCATGGGCAGGTGCTGGTAGGTCTGACGGCGGCCGTTGCCCGAGGAGACCCGGCCCTCCTTGCGGGCCCGGAGGTAGTCCCACAGGTAGTCGGTGAGGATGCCGTCCTCGATGAGCACGTTGCGCTGGGCCGGACGGCCCTCGTCGTCCACGGCGAAGGTCCCCCACTCCGCGCCCACGGTGCCGTCGTCGACCAGGGTGACCAGGGGGCTGGCCACCTGCTGTCCGACCATGCCGGTGTAGACCGAGGCGTCCTTGACGATGTGGTCGGCCTCCAGCCCGTGGCCGCAGGCCTCGTGGAAGAGGATGCCCCCGCTCCCGCCGGCCAACACCACCGGCAGCGCACCGGAGGGAGCCGGACGGGCCGACAGCTTGGACAGGGCCCGGGTGGCGGCCAGTCGGGCCAACTCCTCCACCGACACCTCGTCGAACAGCTCGAATCCCAGGGTGCGGGCCGCCGTCTCGAACCCGGTCTGCAGCCCGGTGTCACCCGAGGCCACGCACGACACCGAGAATCGGGTGCGGGCCTGCTCGTCACGGGCGTACAGCCCCTCGGAGTTGGCGATCAGCACCTGGCGCCGCGAGCCCCCGCAACCGGCCTGCACCTGGGTGATGGCGCCGCCCGAGGCCCGGGCGGCCTCGTCGGCCCGGCGCAGCAGGTCCAAGGTGTCGCCCTTCGAGGCCAGCGGGACCGATGGGGACGGGTCACCGCCGGCCGACCCACCGGCCGCCCGCAACGGGCCCACGGCCACCCGGTTGGTGCCGCCTCCGCTCCTGGCCACGGCCGAGGCCGCCTCGGCTGCCCGCAGCAGTCCCGACTCGGTGAGATCGGCGGTGTGGGCGAAGCCGGTGGTCTCGCCGGAGACCACCCGGATACCGGCGCCACGCTCACGGCCCGACGACAACTCCTCGACCCGACCATCGTCGAGGAGCGCGGACGAGGTCGATCGGTCCTCGGCGAAGACCTCGGCGAACTCCCCGCCATGGCGCAACGCCTCCGAGAGCACACGCTCGAGTACGGGGGATTCGATCAACACAGCCTCCTCGCTGTACCGCTCGGCGCTCGGTGGCCGATGCCTGCTGGGTCACCTATCGTACCGGCGTGGCTCCCCATACCGGTCTGTCGGCCCGAATCGAAATGCAGGTGACCGAGGCCGACACCGCCGAGGCGTTCCGCTCGGGGAACGTCCCCGTGCTGGCCACGCCCCGGCTGGTAGCCCTGTGCGAGGAGGCCAGCTGCCAGGCCATCGAGGGCGAGCTGGCCGAGAGCAGCACGTCGGTGGCCAAGCGGGTGCAGTTCGACCACCTGGTGCCGGTGGGTGTGGGCGGGACGGTCTGGGCCGAGGCCACCCTGGACCGGATCGAGGGCCGGCGCCTCGTCTTCACGCTCTCCGTCTCGGAGAGTGCCGGCCTGGTGGCGGCGGGCAAGCTCATCCGGGTGATCGTGGACCGGTCCACCTTCCTGGCCAACGTCCGCTGACCCGACTTCCCCTACACGACGCCCCAGTACTCCCCGTCGAGCATGCGGGCCAGATGGGCGTGGTGGAGGATGGCGTGGTCGGGGTCCTCGGGCATCTCGGCCTCGCCGAACCGGATGGAGCGCCGGGTGATCCGGAACATCACGATGCCGTGCCGGAGCGCGGCGTAGGCGGTGTAGAAGTCCAGGTCCTTGGCCTCGTACCCTGTCGACTCCCGGTAGATCTCCGCCACCGTGTCCCGACGGAGGATGTGGGGCATCCCGGGAAGGCCGAGGTCCTCGACCAGGTCCTGGAAGAAGCGGTGGATGTAGATCATCCAGCCGAGGTCGATCTCGCGGGGCCCGACCGAGGCCATCTCCCAGTCCAGTACGGCCACCGGGGTGAAGTCGTCGAACATCATGTTCCCGACCCGGGCGTCGCCCCAGCTGAACACGGCGTCGTCGGGGTTGCCGGGCCAGTGGGCGTCGAGCCACTCGAAGCCGCGCTCGATGAGCGGGGACCGCACGCCGTCGGCGGCCACCCATTCGTAGTAGGCCCGCTGCTCCTCGACGTGGTGGCGCAGGGGGCTGACGCCGTCGTCCGGCCAGGCCAGGAAGGCGGCCGGGCCGTTGCCCGACAGCTCGTGCAACGCGGCCAGAGCCTCGACGGCCCGGCGCTCGAGTCTCTGCTGATCGGCCGGGTCGGCATCGAAGAACCAGTTGTCCCCGAACGTGTACGGGAGCACGTCGGGGGGCACGATGCCCTGGATCCGCTCCATGACGAAGAAGGGCACCCCGATGACGTCGCTGCCGGTCTCCAACCACAGCACCGTCGGGACCGGGACATCGGTGTGCTCGGCCACCATCTGCATGGTCAGGAACTGCCGTTCCATGTCGTAGACGCGGAACACCGGGTCGGCGGCCGGGTCGGGGGCGATGCGGGCCACCAGGCCCCGGGGTTCGGGCTCCCCCGGCACGACCAGGTCGAAGAGCACGGTCTCCGACGACATCCCGTTCGACTCGGGCACGATGAGCTCGGACACGGTGGCCCCGGCCACGCGTCGGCGGATCCACTCCTCCAGCTGGGTCCGGAGCAGCTCGTAGTCGCGCGTGGAGGTCTGCGGCCGCTCGCTGCGGGGTCCGTCGGCCATGGTCATGGGCTGTACTCCTCGTGGGCTGTCGTGTCCGGGCGGTGGTCGGCTCGGCGGGAGCGCAGGAACTGCCGGATCCCCGCCGCGCTCCAGTTGTCGTGGTCCTCGCCGAAGGCCCGGATGCCGTCGAAGGACCACTCGGTCAGACAGTTGACCGAGAACAGGTTGGGATTCAAGAAGAGCCCCAGGCCGTTGAGGCAGCGACCCTCGGCGTGGAGCGAGCGTCCGGCCTCGTCGTCCAGATCCAGGACGACGGAGGTGGGGTAGGCGGTGTCGGGATGCCGCTCCAGCACCTGTCGCCGCCCGGAGGAGACCTTGGACCACACTCCGTCGCGCAGGAGGTACCCGTGGATGGCCACGCTGCCGGAGCCGAAGTCCATGGTGATGGCGTGGAAGGCGTGGCGCTCGGATGCCGTGGCGTAGCTGTAGCCGCCGCACCGGGCCGATGTCCCGTGGATGCCCCGTCCGAACTGGGACCGTGACCCCCACGACCGGTCGCGGAACCCGTAGGAGTCGACCGCGAACCGCTCGCCCCCCAGGATGATGGTGCCCTCGTACCGGCCGGGCTGGTCGAGATGCGACTCCCCCAGCTGGTTGGGCCGGGCCATGGCGGTGAAGGTCAGGTCGGCACGGACCTCGTCGTCGGCGCCGGACCCGTCCCCGTCGGGATCCCGGTAGGAGAGTTGGTAGCGACGCTGCGGGTCCACGCACCGGTACGAGATCCCGTTGGGCAGGTGGATGTCGGACAGCGGCTCGTCGGGGATGGGCAGGTGCCAGAAGTGACGGGCGTGCAGGATGTCGGCCGGGGTGGAGCCGGTGTCGTCCCAGAAGTAGGCGGCCGCCGACAGGACGCCCTGCGTGGGCCGGAAGAACGGGTAGAACTGGCCGGACAGCCGACGCTCGGGGACGGTGAAGGTGAACCGACAGGTCTCGGTCCAGAACGGGTCGGACCGGTCCGGTGGGTGGAACTCGTCGTCGGGGTGGTGCTCGACCACGGTGGACACTCCCCCTTCCCCGCTGCCGCCGACCGTCCGCGCCTGGACGTTAGCTGACGTGCCCCTCGGCGGTGAGGCCGAACGCCGGTGTCAGCCGCCGGAGGGGATGGTCAGTGGGGGCACGGTGGTGGAAGGAACCGTGATCGGGCCCCCGGGTCCGCCGCCCGACCCGGACGACGCCGAGGAGTTGCCGTTGGTGACGGCCGCATTGCCGTCGCCCCGGGTGAGATGCAGCAGCACCTCGAGGGTCCCGTCCGAGGATGTGGTGACGAACCCTCCGGTGCTGGGGTTGGCGATGTTCCAGCCGGCGAAGATGATGGGGATCTCGGCCAGCACGTCGATACCGGTCGCCGGTCCGTTCGGCCGACAGGGGCAGCGGGATGGTCCGGGTGACGCCGTGCATGGTCAGCGTGCCCGTCCCGCTGTACGAGGCCCGGTGGCCGGGGGCGGGAACCGCCCCGAGCGACAGGGGCTGGGTCAGGTGCAGCGTGGCCGTGGGGTACATGGCCACATCCATGATCCGGCCGTCGAACTGGGCGTTGCGCTCGGACTGGTCGCTGGTGACCGACGCCATGTCGACGGTCACGGTGGCAGCCGTGACGGTGGTGCCGTCGATGGTCACCGTTCCCGAGACCTTGGTGGTGCGGCCGACCGCGGTGGCGTTCTGCCCGATCAGCACCTCTTGCACCCGGTAGCCCACCACCGAGCCGGGTCCGACCTTCCACGTGCCGGCCACACTGCCCGAGGTGGCGCCGGCCGATCCGGAGGAGCCGGAGGAGCCGGTCGAACCGGTCGACGACCCCGGCAGGGCCAGCTGGCCCGGGGCCGGACCCTCGATCAGGTGGATGTACACGAACGGACCGCCCACGGCCAGTACCACCACGACCGCCACGGCCCCGATGATCCACCACCGGAGGGACCTCTTCCTGGTGGCCCCGGCCGATCCCCCCGCCGTCCCGTCGTCCATGGTGGAACGACGCTAGCGGTTGCCCGGCGGTCGGGGCCGACGCCGGTCCCCGGTCAGAGATTCTTGCCGATCATGCCGCCGAGCACGCCCCCGATGCCGGCGTCGGCGGCGGGATGGTCGTCGCCCCGGGGCAGGTAGGGCTCGATGGCCTGGGCCAGCACCGGCACCGGCATGCTCTGGAGCCACGCCCGTCCCGGGCCGGTCAACGACACCAGGTGGAGCCCGTCGTCCCCGAACGCCATGTTCTTGATCCCCTTCAGCCTGGTGACGCTGAAGGTGACCCGGTCCTCGAACAGGCCGACGTGACCGGGGTGCACCAACAGGGACTGGCCCTCGGCCAGCTCGTAGGTGGTGACCTCACCCGACAGCTCGACCCAGGCCCGGCCCTGGCCCTCCAGGCGCTGGAGGATGAACCCGTCGCCGCCGTACATGCCGCCCCGGAACGACTGCTGCATACCCACCGTCGGCACCACCCCGTCGGTACCGCACACCCAGCCGTGCCGGTGGACCAGGTAGCCCTGGCCGGGGGCGATGGCGACCTCGAAGATCTGGCCGGGGAGCTTGGCCCCGAAAGCCAGCAACCCCTGGCCCCCTTGGGCCTCGTACTTGGTCAGGAACAGCCCGCCGCCGCCGACGGCCCGCTTCAGACCGCTCATGAGACCCTTCTGGCCGCCGGTGGCCGTGGTCTGGGTCAGCTGCACGTTGGCGGACATCCATGACAGCTCCCCGTGGGTGGAGATGACCGACTCCCCCGCTTCGAGGATCAGCTCCAGCAGCGGCATGGTGCTGCCCTTCACTTCGGCGTTCATGGCGCCTCCTTGTCTTCCCGCTTGTCTTCCCGCTTGTCTTCTCTGTCGTCCGTGTCTTCCCGGTCCCCGTGTCCCGCTGGCAGTCCCTCCGGTCCCTCCGGCATCGTCATCATCGGCCCGGGGCCGGGACGGAGCGACGACGCCTGGACCCGTCCACAGTCTGCTCCCAACCGTAGGAGGCGTCGTGGACCCGTGCTCGGAATGGCCCGGGCACCGGTGGCCCGATCAGCAGTCTCCGGGCCGGCCCGCTGGTAGCCTCGCCTGAAAGGAACTCCTTGCGCCCATGATCCTCGAACACATCGACAGTCCCGACGACCTCCGCTCGCTCACACCGGAGGAGCTGGAGGTCCTGTCCGCTGAGATCCGGGAGTTCATCGTCCAGGCGGTGACGGCCACCGGGGGCCACCTGGGGTCGAACCTGGGCGTGGTGGAACTCACCTTGGCCCTCCACCGGACCTTCGACTCCCCCCGTGACGTGCTGTTGTGGGACACCGGCCACCAGGCCTACGTCCACAAGCTCGTCACCGGGCGGCGGCACTCCTTCCCCCAGCTGCGCCAGGCCCACGGACTGTCCGGGTACCCGAACCGTACCGAGTCCGAGCACGACTGGGTCGAGAACAGCCACGCCTCGACCATCCTGAGCTACGCCCACGGCCTGGCCAGTGCGTTCGAGCTGCAGGGCAGCCACCGGAGGGTGGTGGCGGTGGTGGGCGACGGGGCCCTCACCGGTGGGATGGCCTACGAGGCCCTCAACAACCTGGGCCACTCCGGCACCCCGGTGGTCATCGTGCTGAACGACAACGGGCGCTCCTACGCCCCCACCATCTCCCGGCTCTCCCTCGGACTGACGCACCTCCGGCTGAACCCGGCCTACGTGCAGGCCCGCCAGCGCATCCGGCACCTCATCCGGGAGCTGCCCGGCGTCGGCGACCTGGCCTACTCCGGGGTGCACGGCCTCACCAGCGCGCTGCGGGAGGTGGTCACGCCCCACACCTTCTTCGAGGCCCTCGGCATCCGCTACGCCGGTCCCATCGACGGTCACGACATCGCCGGGGTCGAACAGGCTCTGGCCAATGCGTCCGAGTGGCCCGGGCCCATCGTGGTCCACGTCATGACGAAGAAGGGCCGGGGCTACGCGCCGGCCGAAGAGGACGACATCCAGCGACTCCATGACGTCAAGGTGTCGGTGCCGACGATCGCGGCCGGGGAACCGGCCGGCATGGGGGCCGGCACCGTGGCCGGCGCAGGTACGACCCTCGAGGCCGGCGTGATCGGTGGCACGGAGCTCCCGGTGACCACGTACACCGACGCCTTCACCCGTTCGTTGCTCCGCCACGCCGAGGCCGACCCGCGCATCGTGGCCATCACCGCGGCCATGCCCGGGCCGACCGGTCTCCTCCCCTTCCAGGCCCGGTTCCCGGACCGGTTCGTCGACGTCGGGATCGCCGAGCAGCACGCGGTCACGGCCGCGGCCGGCATGGCCATGGCCGGTATGCGTCCGGTGGTGGCCGTGTACTCGACCTTCTTCAGCCGGGCTTTCGACCAGGCCAACCTCGACGTCGGGCTGCACCGGCTGCCGGTGGTGCTGGTCCTCGACCGCGCCGGCATCACCGGCGACGACGGACCCAGCCATCACGGGGTGCTGGACATGGCCCTCGGCCTCTCGATCCCGGGCATGACCGTGTTCGCGCCGTCCTCGGCCGGGGAGGTCGAGGTCATGCTGGCCCAGGCCCTGACCATCGACGGCCCCTCCATGATCCGCTTTCCGAAGACACCGGCACCGTGGGTGGCTCCGGGCACGGTGGGTCCGGTGGGCACCGGACTCAATGCCCGTTGCGTGCGCTCCGGCGACGGCTCGGTCTGCATCATGGCGGTGGGGAAGATGGTGTCGGCGGCCGAGGAGGCGGCGCGGCTGGTGGCGGAGGAGGGCATCGACGCCACCGTCTGGGACGTCCGGGTGGTGTCGAACCCCGACCCGGTCATGCTGGCCGATGCCGCCCGCCACACCGTGATCATCACGGCCGAGGACGGGGTGCGCCAGGGTGGCGCCGGAATGTTCGTCGCCGACGCCCTGCGGGAGTCGTGCCCGAGCGGTGCCGCCCCGCCGGTCATCTCCCTCGGGATCCCCCGTGCCTACATCCCCCAGGACAAGCCGGACCGGATCCTCGCTCACCTGGGCCTCGATGCGGCGGGGATGGCCCGCTCTGTTCGGGCCGCGGTCGGGTTGGTGGTCGAGGCCGGCGTGGACGACCGCGGGTCCTCGACGACAACCACCCCGGCAGCACCGACACCGTCGGTCCCGCCGTCCCGCTCGGTCCCACGGGCACCGGCCCGTCCGGCCACCATGAGCGCCCAGGAGACCACCGACTGAGACCTGGTCGGACCCACCGGCCGCCACCACGGCCATGCCACCCGACGTGGCTCCCGCCGGGGCTGCGCGTGGCCGTGCACAGGGACCTCGCCGGACCCGTGACCACCCCCGGGACTTGTTTGCCGCCGGAATGGAAACGTGTTCTACTGACTGGCCGATGACGTTCAACCTGGCTGATCTGTTCGAGGCGGCGGTGGACGCCTTCGGGGACCGCGAGTACCTGGTGGCCGCAGGCGAGCGCCGCACGTTCGCCGAGATGGAGGCGCGAGCCAACCGACTGGCCCACTTCCTGGCCGGCCGGGGCGTCGGGCCCGGCGACCACGTGGGCATCTACTCGCTCAACAGCGTGGAGTGGGTGGAGACGGCCTGGGCCGTGTTCAAGCTGCGGGCGGTCTGGATCAACATCAACTACCGCTACGTCAAAGACGAGCTCCGCTATCTCTTCACCAACGCCGATCTGGTGGCCCTGGTCCATCAGGCCAGCTACAGCCCCCAGGTGACCGAGCTCCTCCCCGAGCTCCCCGACCTGCGGCTGGTCGTCACCGTCGACGACGGGTCGGGCCTGACACCGCCGGCCGGTGCGGTGCCCTACGAGGAGGCCATGGCCGAGGGCGGTCCCGAGCGGGACTTCGCCCCCCGGTCCAACGACGACCACTACATCCTCTACACCGGCGGCACCACGGGACTACCCAAGGGCGTGGTGTGGCGACACGAAGACGTCTTCTACGCCTTGGGCGGCGGCGTCGATCCCCACACCAACACCCGGGTGCAACGGCCCGAGGAGATGGTGGAGAAGGGCCAGGGGGGCCAGGTCACCCTGCTGCCCATCGCGCCGCTGATGCACGGCGCCACCCAGTGGTCCATCCTGGGCCAGAGCTTCGTCGGCAACCGGACCATCCTGGTGCCCAAGTTCGATCCCCACGAGGTCTGGCACCTGGTCGAGTCGGAGAAGGCCAACTCCATCATGATCACCGGCGACGCCATGGGGAAACCCCTGGTCGAGGCGCTCGACGACCCCGGAGCGGCCTACGACCTGTCCTCGCTGTATGCCATCACCTCGTCGGCTGCGCTGTTCTCGGCGCCGGTCAAGGACGAGTTCTTCAAGCACCTGCCCAACATCCTCATCATCGACGCCATCGGATCGTCGGAGTCCGGCAACAACGGCATGGTGACCATGGGCAAGGGCAATACCGCCATGAAGAGCGGGCCCACCGTCTCGGTGCTCGGGAACACGGTGGTCTTCGACGAGGACATGAAGGTGGTGGAGCCGGGTTCGGGGGTCATCGGAAAGATCGCCCGGTTCGGTGATATCCCGCTCGGCTACTACAACGACCCGGTCAAGTCGGCCGAGGTGTTCGTCCACGTGGACGGGGTCCGGTACTCGATGCCCGGCGACTTCGCCACGGTGGAGGCCGATGGTTCCATCACCCTGCTCGGGCGGGGATCGGTCTCCATCAACTCCGGAGGCGAGAAGATCTTCCCCGAGGAGGTCGAGTCGGCCGTCCGTTCCCATCCCGAGGTGTTCGACGCCATCGTGGTCGGAGCCCCCGACGAGCGCTGGGGCCAGCGGGTGGCCGCCATCATCCAGCCGAGGGCGGACAAGCACCCCAGCCTCGAGGACATCCAGGCCCACTGTCGCGACGCCATCGCCGGTTACAAGGTGCCGAGGCAGCTGCACGTGGTGGACACCATCCTCCGCTCCCCGAGCGGCAAACCCGACTACCGCTGGGCCGCGGACATCGTGGCCGAGGTGCCCGAGGAGACCGACAGCGGGGGGCTCCGCACGTCATCGGGAACGTGACCCGGGTCACGGACCGGACACGGCGTCAGGGCATGGACCGGCGCGCCGGCCCGGGCCAATGAGGTCAGCCGGTGCCCGTCGATCTGAGCGACCTGGCCGCCCCGGGCACGTGCGCCGTCCTGACCCAGGAGATTCAACGGGGCGTGGTCGGCGACCTCAGCTCCTTCCCCCAGTTGGCCGAGGCGGCCGGCCACGTCGGCGTGGTGCCCAACACGGCCCGTCTGCTGGCCGCGGCCCGGGCCCGAGGCGTTCCCGTGGTGCACTGCACGGCCGAGTTCCGACCGGACCGGGCCGGATCCACCGTCAACTGCGCGCTCATCGCGGCCATGATCCGCAATCCCGACCACCTGCTGGCGGGCACGCCGCCGGCCGAGCTGGTCGCCGAGCTCGGACCCGAGCCCGGCGACCTGGTCTCCTCACGTCTCCACGGGGTGTCGCCGTTCACCGGCACGGCGCTGGACACCTGGCTGCGCAGCCTGGGAGTGGAGACGGTGGTGGCCACCGGGGTGTCGGTCAACCTGGGGGTGCTGGGGCTCGCCATCGAGGCCGTCAACCTCGGCTACCGCGTCGTGGTGCCCCGTGACACCGTGGCCGGCGTGCCCCGGGCCTACGCCGACGGCGTGCTCGACACCACCTTTCCCTTGATCAGCACCCTGACCACCGTCGACGAGCTGGTGGCGGCCTGGGACGCCTGAGCGGAGGCTCAGCGACGGCTCGACCGCTCGTCGGCGGCCGACCGCGGCCCCACCTGTCGACGGTTGTCGACGACTGTCGATGAGGTCCCGGCCGGTGGCGGCGGGCGCAGGGCCGAAACGGGTGTAGACCTGATGGTGTCGTCAGGTCAGTTGGATGTTGGGGGGATTCCTTGGCTGGCCTGACGTGGGGGGCAGGGGCCCGGATGCTTCGGAGCTCGGAGGCCCGGATGCTTCGGAGCTCGGAGGCCCGGCTATGCGGTCGCCACGGTGCCTCGGGGCAGCACCAGCGGTAGGTCGTTGTAGGTGACGATGCCCGGTGCCGCGGCCACCACGGCCGGTATGGCGTTGATGGGAGGCATCGCTGTCATGATGTGCCCCAGCACCATGAACTCCTCCATGGTCTCGGCCCCGAAGTCGGGGGGTGGCAGGAAGCCGACGGTGGCCGTCACCGTCGGCCGGCCGTCGACGGTGATCACCCAACCGTCCTGTTCGATCTGCCAGTCCGGCTCCAGGGTCTGACCTTTTCGCCACCTGACCGCCAGCTCGACGACGACCCGATCACCGACCAGACCCTTCCAACTGGCCGCCACCCCGGCCACGCAGCCGGCCCCGATGGTCCACGAGCCGAGGTCGAGATCGGCCGTGGTCTGCGCGTACTCGGCGTCGCAGCGGACACCGTCGAGCGCCACCCCGATGGCGTCGGCGACCAACCGCACTGCTTCACCGAAGACCGCGGTGCCCTCCGCCGTCATCGACTGGAGGTCGGGATGGTCGATGGGCTGGCCGAAGCCCACGGGGCGCTCGGTGGCCGGGGAGTCGTAGAACGTCGTGTCGGCCGCCTCGCTCACGGTGATCTTGTCGACCCGATCGCAGACACCGGCCGACACGATGGCCAACAACTCGGCGAAGCCGGGGCTGATTCCCGTACCGAACATGGTCGAGCCGCCCGACCGGCACGCTTCGACGATCCGGTCGCGGCCCTCACCGAGGTTGTGCCCGGTGATGAAGGCCGCCGTGGCCACCACGTTGACGCCGGCCGACAGGATGCGCACCAGCTCCCCCACGTCGATCCACATCGGGTTGTACACCACGCAGTCGGGCCTCAGCTCGAGCAACGCATCGACGTCATCGGTAGCGGCCAGGCCCAGCGGCCCGATACCGCACAGCTCCCCGACGTCCCGGCCGACCTTCTCCGGCGACCACGCATAACAGCCGACGAGCTCGAGGCCGGGGTTGGCCACGATGGCCCGCACCGAGCTGGTACCGACATTTCCCGTCGTCCACTGGACGACCCGATAGCGCCTGTTGTTGTTGTGCACTCGCACAGCATAGGGTCCCCCGGCCCACGGAGCCGGAGACCTCGATTGGCTCAAGTGCCGCCGCGGAGCTCCCGCTTGAGCACCTTTCCCGACGGATTGCGGGGCAGCGCGTCCACGAAGGTGACCGCCCTGGGCACCTTGAAGCGGGCCAGCTGCGATCGGCAGTGGTCGAGCAGGGATTCGGGGGTCACGGTGGTGTCCGGGCGCAGGACCACGAAGGCGATCGGGACCTCGCCCCATCGGTCGTCGGGCCGGCCCACCACCGCCACCTCCAGCACCGCATCGTGCTCATAGAGGACGCGTTCGATCTCCGAGCTGGCGATGTTCTCCCCGCCCGACACGATCATGTCCTTGAACCGGTCGACGATGAAGAGGTAGCCGTCCTCGTCCCGCACGCCGACGTCGCCGGTGTGGAACCACCCTCCGGCGAAGGCGTCGGCGGTGGCATCGGGGTCCCGCCAGTAGCCCTTGAACACCTTGGGACCGCGCATCACGATCTCCCCCCGCTGCCCGGCCGGTAACGGTGTCCCCCTCTGGTCCCAGATGTCGAGCTCGAGGTAGAGGCACGGACGGCCTACGCTCCCGAGCTTCGTCACCATGCTGTCCCGGTCGAGGAAGGTGTCCCCCGAGACGGTCTCGGTGAGACCGTAGGCATCGGCGAACCATGCCGACGGGAAGGTGCGCTGGAGCCGCTCGATGAGCGGGACGGGCATCTTCTCACCACCGTTGACCACCACGCGCACCGACGACAGGTCGCGGTGGTCGATGTCGGGCAGGGCCATGATGGCGTTGACCATGGCCGGCGCCAGCCACACCGTCGTCACCCCGGAGCGTTCGAGCTCGTCGACCACGGTGGCGGCGTCGAAGGAGCGGTGGATGATGGTGGTGGCACCGGCGGCGATGAGCGACGTCGTGGTGAGATCCAGGGCGCCCACGTGGTAGAGCGGACCGCAGGCCAATCCCAGCTCGGACCGCGTGAAGCCGAACTCGGCCATGTGGGCGGCGTTCTTCCAGGCCAGGTTGGCGTGGGTGAGCATGACGCCCTTGGGACGCCCGGTGGTGCCGGACGTGTACATCAGGCGGTGGACGTCATCGGCGCCCACGGCAACCCTGGTGGCGGTGCCGGGGGTGGCCCGCAGGTCGGACAGGGTCGTCCAGCCGCGGCCGGCCCGGTCCGCTATGCAGGCTCGGACGAGTGTGGTGCCGATGCCCTGCGTGGCCTCGTCGGCCAATTCGACCAGCGGCTCGTCGCACACCAGCGCGCCGGCTCCGGAGTGGTCGAGGATGAAGCGCACCTCCGGCGCGGCCAGGCGCCAGTTGATGGGCATGGCGATGGCGCCGAGGTAGTTGGCGGCGAAGATCGTCTCCAAGAACTCGGGGCAGTTGTAGGAGAGGAGCGCCACCACGTCGCCGGCGCCGATGCCACGGTCGGCCAGGCCACCGGCCAGCTCGGTGGCCCGTCGGGCCATCGTCCCGTACGTGGTCGTCTCGCCCTCGAATACCGTGATGGCCTGCTCGGGTGTCCGGGTGGCGTAGTGGGCCAGCACGCCGAACCAGTTCATGTCCGGCTGCATGGTCGGTGGTGACGTCATGATCGGGAACGCACCCCTTCGATCGGTTCGATCACTCGTGATGCTCCCCTCCCAGCCGGCATGGGGGCCGTGACCGGAGCCCGGACCGGGGCCCGAACCGGGGCCGGCCCGACGTTAGCCAGATCACCGCCCCTCCGGGGCGGCCCGCTAACCTCGCTGCCAATGGCACGGACGGAATCGACCGGCGACGCTCCCCGCAGAGCCAACTGGCAGGCGCGGCGCCAGGTGATCATCGACACGTCAGCACCGGTCTTCGCCAAGCGCGGCTACCACGCCACCGGCATCATGGAGCTCTGTGCCGCCAACGACCTCGGCAAGGGTGCGCTGTACCACTACATCGGATCCAAGGAGGAGCTGCTGGCCGCCATCCACGATCGGGTGATGGACGAGGTGATGCTCGGGCGCCGACCGCGTGGCCGTGGCCGGCGGGACCCCGTCCCGGCAGCTGGCCATGCTCGGTGACGAACTGCTCGACGTGATCCATCGCTACCCCGATCACGTCTGGGTCTTCCTGCACGAGTTCCCGGCGCTGACGGGCGATCGGGCCGCCCAATTCCGCGCCCGCCGCCGCGAGTACGAGCGACGGGTGGAGGCGGTGTTCCAGGCTGGCGTGGACTCGGGAGAGTTCCGGCCGCTGGAGCCGAGGCTGACGACGATGGCGTGGCTCGGGATGCACAACTACACCTACCTGTGGCTGAAGCCGGGCGGACCGTTGACGGCCCGGGACGTGGCCAAGCCGTTCGCGGAGATCTTCATGCGGGGGATCACCAACCCGACCGAGCCGTAACACCGGTCACGGGGCCGAGTAGCCCCCGTCGACCACCATCGCCGATCCGGTCGTCCAACCGGACCCGCCGCCGGCCAGGTAGGAGTACGCCCCCACCAGGTCGTCGGCCGATCCCAGTCCGAGGGGATGGCGCTCGGCCATGGCATCGAGGGCCTCCTGGGGAAGGCCGGCGTGGATGGTCGAGAGGAACGTGCCCGGACACACGCAGTTGACCCGGATGCCGTCCCGCGCGTATTCGACCGCGGCCACCTTGGCCAACTGGATCACCGCCGCCTTGGTGGCGCAGTAGGGGCCGGCGTGGGACCAGGCCGTCATTCCGGCCACCGAGGCGGTCAGTACGATCGAGCCCGACCCCTGTGGGCGCATGACCGCCACCGCCGCCTTGATGCCGTTGACGGCACCGAGGACGTTGATCCGGAAGGCCCGCTCCCACTCCTCGGTGGCCAGATTGTGGATCCGACCGTTGGGCGAGAGTACGCCGGCGTTGCTGATCAGTACGTCCAGCCGGCCGAAGCGCTCGACGGCCAGGGAGACCACCGACTCGACCTGGGCCAGGTCACCCACGTCGGCCAGTGTCGTCACGACCGAACCGTCGGTGACGGGGAGGCCGGCCACGGTGGCCTCGAGCGACGGCCCGCTGACGTCACTCAGAACGAGGTCGGTGACGGGCTCGCCGGCCAGCTGTCTCGAGACCGCGGCACCCAGCACACCGCCGGCTCCCGTGATCACCACCACCCGCCGGGTCGTCACAGCAGCAGGTACCCGCCGTCGACGCTGAGCACCGTCCCGGTCACGAAGGCGGAGGCGTCGGACACCAGGAACTGATAGGCGCCGGCCAGGTCGGCCGAGGCTCCCCACCGCCCGAGCGCCGTGTGCCCGGTGATGGCGGCCGAGTGCTTCGGGCTGCTCTTCCACCCGTCGGCCAGGGGCGAGTCGAACCACCCCGGGGCCACCACGTTCACGGTGATGCCGTCGGGGGCCAGGTCGAGGGCCAGGCCCTTGGCCACGCCGACGATCCCGGCCTTGGAGGCGCCGTAGGCGGTCAGTCCCTGGCGCGGTCGCTCCCCCAGGACCGAGCCGGTGAAGATCACCCGCCCGCCCTCGCCCATCACCCGCGACGCGGCGCGGGCCCCGAGGAAGGCTCCGGTGAGGTTCACCTCGAGGATCCTCCGCCATACGGCGGCCTCGGTCTGACGTGGGCTGGCCACGACCGGGGAGATCCCCGCGTTGCAGATCCAGGCGTCCACGCCACCCCATTCGGCCACGGTGGCGTCGGCCACTGCCTCGTTGAAGTCCTCGTCGGTCACGTCGCCGCTGAGGACGAGAGAAGGTCCGGGAAGGCGTTCGGCCACCGCCTTCAGGTCCCGCTCCGTGCGCGCCACCAGTGCAACCGAGGCCCCGGCATGCGAGAAGGCGTGGGCCAGCAGGCAACCCAGCCCGCGGCTGGCGCCGGTGATCACGACCCGCTTCCCCGACACCGCTCCGGGGCTGGGGAAGGACTCGGGGATCTCGATTTGACCGATCATCGCGCTTCCGTTGTTGTACCGACCGACCGGTATACTACACGATCGGTGAGCCCCGACCCGTCCCGACCGTCAGCGTTCTCGACGGCCGACCTCCTCGAGATGTACCGGCGGATGGTGCTCATCCGCGGGTTCGAGGAGCGAGTGGCCGCGCTCTACCGCGACGGTGAGGTCCCGGGCTTCGTCCATCTCTCCATCGGCCAGGAGGCGGCGGCCGTCGGTGCGTGCTGGCCCCTGCACCCGGCCGATGTCATCACGTCCACCCACCGCGGCCACGGCCACTGTCTGGCCAAGGGACTGGACCCGCTGGGCATGTTCGCCGAGCTGATGGGCAAGGACCAGGGAACCAACCGCGGGCGCGGCGGTTCCATGCACATCGCCGATCCGAAGCTCGGGATCTTCGGCGCCAACGGGATCGTGGCCGCCGGTCTGCCCATCGCCGTGGGGGCGGCGACGGCCTCCCACCTGCGGACCGATGGCAGTGTGGCAGTGGCGTTCTTCGGTGACGGCGCGGTACCCCAGGGCGCGTTCCACGAGGCCATGAACCTCGCCGTCGTGTGGCAGCTGCCGGTGATCTTCTTCTGCGAGAACAACGGCTACGCCGAGTTCTCGCCGACATCGACGCAGCAGGCCACCTCGCTGGAACAGCGGACCGCCGGGTACGGCGCCGGCTACGCGCCCGTCGACGGCAACGACGCCGAGGCCACGGCATCGGTGATGTCCGACGCGGTCCGGGCCGCTCGGGCCGGTGGCGGGCCCGTGGTGGTGGAGGCCACGACCTACCGCCTGCACGGACACTACGAGGGTGACCCCGAGCGTTACCGGTCCCCGGACGAGGTGCAGGCGTGGGAGACGAGGGACCCGCTGTCGGCGCACGCCGGGCGGCTGCGGGCGGCCGGTGTCGGCGACGACACCATCAAGACGCTCGAGTCCTCGGTGGCCGACGCGCTGGACGAGGCCGTCGACGCCGCCCGTCGGCTGGCCGAGCCGCCGGTGGCCACCTTGACCGACTTTGTCGTGCGGGCGAGACCGGTTTCGGTGGAGCCACCCCCACTACCGGCCGATGCGCCGGTGTTCCGCACCATGGACGCCATCCACGATGCGCTGGAGGCCGAGCTCACGGCGGACGACCGAGTGTTCGTGGCCGGGATCGACGTCGGCGCCGGAGGCAACGTGTTCGGGTTGACGCGGGGTCTGGCCGATCAGTTCGGCCCGCGGGTGCGGGACACCCCGATCTCCGAAACGGCCATCGTCGGCCTGGGTGTGGGTGCGGCCATGGCCGGGATGCAACCCGTGGTCGAGATGATGTACCTCGACTTCCTCGGTGTCTGCTTCGACCAGCTGCTCAACCAGGCGGCCAAGCTCCCGTTCATGACCGGCGGTGCCGCCGAGATGGCGCTCACCGTGCGGACCCAGTTCGGCGCCGGGCGCTCCTCCGGGAGCCAGCACTCGCAGAGTCTCGAGGCCCTACTGGCCCACATCCCCGGATTGACCGTGGTCATGCCGTCCACCCCGGCCGACACATACGGGCTGCTACGGGCGGCGATCCAGGACCCGAACCCCGTGGTCTTCATCGAGAACCGCCTCCTGTACGGCATGAAGGGCCCGAAGCCACCCCCCGACCACATCCTCCCCATCGGCCGGTCGGTCGTGGTCCGGACCGGGACCGACGTGACCGTGGTGTCGGTCTCACGCATGGTCCACGAGGCCGTGGCGGCGGCCGAACACCTGGTCGACGAAGGGATCTCCGTCGAGGTGATCGATCTGCGGACGGTGGCCCCCCTCGACGTCGTGCCCATTCTCGACTCGGTGCACAGGACGAGTCGGTTGCTCATCGCCCACGAGGCCGTGGTCCCGTTCGGCATCGGTGCGGAGATCGCCGCCACCGTCGCCCGCGAGGGCTTCTGGGACCTCGACGCGCCCATCGAGCGGATCGGGGCGGCCGCCACGCCACCTCCCTACGCACCCGACCTCGAGCGGGCCTGGCTACCCGACCGCCACACCATCGCCGACCGCATCCGGCGCCTGGTGGCCCTGTAGTCCAGCTGCCTCCGGCGGCGTTGTAGTCCGGCTGCCTCCGGCGGCGTGGTAGTCCGGCTGCCTCCGGCGGCGTGGTAGTCCGGCTGCCTCCGGCGGCGCGGTAGTCCGGCTGCCTCCGGCGGCGCAGTATCTCAGCAGCCCAGAGCGCGGGCGATGACCAGGTGTTGGATCTCGTTGGTCCCCTCGCCGATCTCCAGCACCTTGGAGTCGCAGTAGAACCGGGCCACCGGCGTCTCCAGCATGTAGCCGAGCCCGCCGTGGATCTGGACGGCCTCCGATGCCGCCCAGGCCGCCACCCGGCTGGCCTTCAACTTGGCCATGGCCGCCTCCTTCAGGAACGGCTGGCCCTGATCACGCAGGTAGGCGGCCCGGTAGGTGAGCCAGCGGGCCGCTTCGAGCTCGGTGGCGATGTCGGCCAGCTTGAACTGGACGGCCTGGAACGACGAGATGGGCTGGCCGAACTGCACCCGCTGCCGGGCATACTCGGTGGCCAGGTCGAGTACGGCCTGGGTCAGGCTGAGCGAGAGGGCGGCGATGGAGATCCGCCCGACCTCGAGTGTCCGCAGGAATTGGCTGAGACCCATGCCCGGGTCGCCGACGAGCTGTTCGTCGGGAACCCAGACATCGTCCAGGTAGAGCTGGCGCGTGTCGAGGCCGCGCCAGCCGATGCCCTGCATCTTCGGTCCCATGGTGAAGCCGACGGTGTCCTTCTCGACCACGAAGGTTCCGTACCTCGGCTTCTGATCGTCAGCCGGCTCGATGCGGGCCAGCAGGGTCACCCCGAACGACATGTCCGTTCCCGCGTTGGAGATGAAGGTCTTCTGGCCGTTGATCAGCCAGCCGCCGTCCTGCCGCTCGGCCCGTGTGCGGATCCCCCGGGCGTCAGAACCGGCGTCGGGCTCGGTCAGTCCGAAGGCACCGAGTACCCGCCCCTCGGCCAGTGGTCGCAGCCACCGCTCCCGCTGGGCGTCGGTGCCGAACAGATACAGGGGCAACGAGCCGATGGTGACGTGGGCCTGCCATGCCGCCGCCACGGACTGGTCGGCCAGGCCGATCTGTTCCATGGCGGCCACGAAGCCGACGGTGGACATGCCGATCCCGCCCCACTCCTCGGGGATGAGCATGCCGAGCAGGCCCAGTTGGCCCATCTCCCGGAGCAGATCGGTCGGGCACCGGGCCTCGTCCCAGGCCTGCGGGGCGCGGCTGGCGATCTCCCGCTGGGCGAAGGTCCGACACAGGTCGACGAGGTCCTGCTCCGTCTGGTCGAGCGAGAGGTCCACAGGGGCTCCTAGCGGACGGGCCGGCCGATGGCCGGTTCCTCACGAGTCAACAGGATCACCGCCGCTCGGGAACCGGTGGGCCATGAAGGCGGCCGACCAGGCCATGAGGTCGGCGGGGACGTAGTACCCCGCCTCGTCGTTGATGGTGGCCCAGTGCCGGGCCACGTCCTCGATGGTCGGATCCGTCGTGGGGTGGACGTACCCCTCGGTGCAGGCGATGAAGATGCGAGCGAACCGTCCGAAGCCGGCGGCATAGATCTCGCCGCTGACCGGGCAGGCCTCGTGGGCGAGGAAGGCGACCATGGGGGCGACGAGATCGGGTGACATCCACGGCGACCCCCCGGCCCCACCGGACGGGCCGGTCTCGGCGGCACGGCCGGCCATCCGGGTGACGGCACCTGGCGCGATGAGATTGACCTTGATCCCGTGGGCGGCGCCGGCCGTGGCCAGGCTGCGGGTGAGCCCGATCACCCCACCCTTGGCCGTGGCGTACGAGAGATTCTCCGCTAGGCCGAACAGTCCCGACGAGGTGGTCATGACGATGCGGCCGTAGGCCCGGTCGACCATGTGCGGCCAGGCGGCCCGGGCCGTGTGGAACGACCCCATCACGTGGACGGCGAGGTGTCGGGCCAGATTCTCCTCGTCCACCTCGGGCATGCCGGCCCATCGAATGATGCCGGCGTTGTTGACCAGGATGTCGAGGCGTCCGAACCGTTCGACGGCAGCGTCGACGAGCGACCGGCCGCCGTCGGCACTGGAGATGTCGTTGACGTCGGCTACGGCCGAGCCCCCGGCCCCGACGATCTCCGTGGCGACGGAGGACGCCACACCGGCGTCCTCCCCGACACCGTCCATCGACCCACCCAGATCGTTGACCACCACGCTGGCCCCTCGCGAGGCGAGCAGCAGGGCGTAGGACCGGCCGATGCCGCGGCCGGCCCCGGTCACGACCGCGACCCGTCCCTCGAAACTGTGTTCGTCCACCACCACGTCGTCTCTCGCTGCCGCCGGTTCAGGAATCGTTCTGGAAGCTTCGGGCCGCGCCGGCCGGTAGCGCGCTAGCCCCGGGACCCGGCTGCAGCCACGTCGGCGTCGAGACCGAGGAGCCGGCTGAGCGTCCCACCCACCATGGCCGCCTTCTCGTCGGCGGGGACATCGGTGAACAGTTTTTCCATGAGCTCCCGACTGCCGCGGAACGTGCCTTCGGCGTGGGGGTAGTCGTTGCCCCACACGATCGTCGACAGCCCGGTGATGTGGCGGCAGGCCACCGCCACGGGATCGTCCTGGAACGAGACGTGGAACTGGCGCTGGACGTACTCGCTGGGCATCAACGGGTACGGCCACTTCTCGTTCAGCTTGAACAGCTGCGCCATGCTGCTCTGCTCGGCCGCAGGAAGAGACTCGTCCCAGACACCCAGCCACCAGTCGGGGTCCTGGCCGATCCCGGTCACCCAGCACTTGTCCATACTGCCCACCAGCGAGGCCAGCCAGTGGGCGTTGAACTCGATGAGGGCGAAGTGGAGGTCGGGGTAGCGCTCGGGTACGCCGCCCCCGATCAGCTGACAGATGACCTGCTGAGGGGCGATGGTGCTGTAGATGGCCTGGGTGACCATCCGTTTGGACGCCGACTTCTCGGTGACCGGTTGGTTGACCTGGGCGGCGTTCTCCATGACCACCTTGAGCGTGACGGCCTCGGGGTCGTTGACCTTCACCCCGCCGGTCTGGGTGTGGATGAACACGTGGACCCCGTTGGCCTGCGCCGCCGCCCACACCGGATCGAACGTCCGTGAGTAGTAGGGCTGCGGAGGCGTGGCCGGCAGGAGGATGGCCCGAAAGCCACCGGCGGCGACCCGCTCGATCTCGGCCACCGCGTCGCCGACGTCGGTGAGTGGGATGGGGGCCGTGGGGACCAGACGCGAGAAGTACGGCGAGAACCGCTCGAGGATGTAGTCGTTGTAGACGCGGGCGTGGGCGATGGACAGCTCGTGGTCGTCGGAGTAGAGACCGAAGAGCGACAGGTTCGGGTGCATGACGCCGACGTCGACGCCGTCGAAGTCGAGGTCTTCGAGGATCATGTCCGGATCACCCTCGGGCATCCGTCCGCCCGTCTGCCGGTAGCGGGAGATCGTCCACCCTTCGAAGCCCGGGGTGTGGAGCCGCCGGAAGACCCGGGCGCCGCCCTCGGCGAGCGGCTCGATCTCGAAGTCGTCCTCCCAGACCCCCCGATCCCGCAGGTGCTTGGGTAGACGGGTGGTGAAGAGGTCGGTGGGTTCGAGGATGTGTCCGTCGGCGGACACGACCAGTTGGTTCACTGTCATGGTTGTGACCTTCCTGTGCCGGGACGCACGATCTCGAAGACCGAGCGGTCGCGCACGCGGTACCCTGCGCTCGGGAGTGTAGACCAACCGGTCGGTACAGGCAACGCTGGCAGTGGGTCGCGGAGTGCTGCGACCAGAGGGAGAAACGCAGTGACGCAGCGGTGGAAGCAACGTCCAGACGGCTCGACATGGGGGGACTGGGGCGAGGACGACGAACTCGGCCGCATCAATCTGCTGACCCCCGAAAAGGTGCTCGAAGGCGTGCGCGAGGTCGAGGCCGGCATCAGCTTCTGCCTGAGCCTGCCGCTCGACTTCCCGGGCGGCACGGCCCTCAACCAACGCCGGTACCCGCCCGTGCTGGCCCCCACCGAGAACATGCAGGGTGATCCCGACACCTTCTACAACATCCACATGAGCGAGATGGAGAGCTGGGGCGATCCCAAGTACGTGGATGTATGGGCGGACGACGTGGTCACCCTCTCGCTGCAGTACTCGACCCAGTGGGATTCGCTGGCACACGTCGGCGCCGAATTCGACGCCGACGGCGACGGGATCGAGGAGGCGGTGTACTACAACGGCTACCGCGCCGGAATCGACCTGGTCGGGCCACAGGCCGATGCGGCCGGGGACGGTAGCAACCATCGCTGTTTCGCCCACCATCTCGGCCTCGAGCACATGGCCTACCAGGGCGTGCAGGGTCGGGGCGTCCTCATCGACCTGGTCCACCACCTGGGCAACGAGTGGCGGGGCGTGGACCTGAAGACGCTCGAGGAGATCATGGCGGCCGACGATGTCGTGGTGGAGCCCGGCGACATCCTCCTGCTCCATACCGGGTTCGCCACGGAGGTCCTGGCCTGGAACCGCGACCCCGATCCGGTGAAGATCCACACCCTGTGCAGCTACCTCGACGCTCGGGACGAATCGCTGCTGCAGTGGATCAGCGACTCCCAGATCGCGGCGTTGGTGGCGGACAACTATGCGGTGGAGGGCCTGACCGGCCGGAACCGGGACGAGAGCCGGCACTCCTTCCTCCCCATCCACCACCTCTGTCTGTTCCGCCTCGGGGTACCCCTGGGCGAGATGTGGTATCTGCACGAGCTGGCGTCGTGGCTGCGGGAGCACCGCCGGAGCCGGTTCCTGCTCACCGCCCCGCCGCTGCGCCTACCCGGCATCGTGGGGTCCCCGTTGACGCCGGTGGCCACGGTCTGACCGGACCGGGCACTCGACCGGCTCAGGCGTCGACGACGGTGGGGTCGGATGCCCCCGCCAGCCTGAAGGCCTTGTAGTTGCTGTCGAAGACCCGCTGGATCTCCTTGAATAGCTTGGGCCTGCCCCCCGAATTCAGGAGGTACTTGCGGGGCTTGCCGGGGATGTTGGTGCCGAAGTAGTAGCTGCTCTCGCCGAAGGGCGAGAGGGCCGCGCCGGTGTCGACCATCATCGTCCACCGCTCCTCCGCCACCGGGTCGACCTCGATGGTGTCGAAGGAGTGGCCACGGAGATAGAGCAGGGTGTCCATGATGAAGTCCACCTGGTCGCCGTTGTACCGCGGATTGTTGCCGGCGGCCGCATGGGGCCCACCGGGGAAGAAGAAGTTGGGAAATCCGGTGGTCTGGACACCGAGGAAGGTCTTCGGACCGTCGGCCCAGTGATCGGCGAGGGCCAGGCCGTCCCGACCGCGGATCCCCATGCGGGCCAGTGCTCCCGTACCGAAGTCGAATCCGGTCGCCCACACGATGATGTCGAACTGGCGGGCGCCCTCGGTCGTAGTGATCCCGTCCCCGGTGACCCGCACGATCGGGGTCTGCCGGAGGTCGACGAGGGACACGTTGGGGCGGTTGTAGGTCTCGTAGTAATCGGTCACGAAGGGCGGGCGCTTCTCGGCGTAGAGGTGGTCGCGTGGGATCAGCCGCTCGGCCGTCTCGGGATTCCTGACGATGCCGCGGATCTTTTCGGCGATGAACTCGCACCACTGGGCGTTGGCGGTGTGGTTCATCGTCAGGTCGGTGTAGTTGCTGGTCAGCTTCGAGAACCCGGGGCTGTTCCACATGGTCTCGAAGTAGGCCAGGCGCTCGTCGAGGGGGTCGTCGAATGTCTGGCGATCGTGGGTGGGGTGGAGGAACCCGGAGGGCGACGCGTTCAACGTCGCCCGCATCGCCTCGAAGCCCGCCTTGAGGTCGGCCTGTTCATCGGGCCCGATCGGCCGGTTGTTGAGGGGAGTGCACCAGTTGGCCGACCGCTGGTACACCGTCAGGGAGGCGACGTCGCCGGCGACGGCCGGGATCAACTGCACACCGCTGGATCCGGTGCCGATGACCGCCACGCGCTTCCCCTTGAAGTCGACCGGCGTCGCCGGCCAGCGCCCGGTGTGGTACGACTCGGCCCGGAAGTCCTCGCGGCCCGGAACCTCGGGGAAGTAGGGCACCGAGAGGACGCCGGTGGCCGCCACCAGGAACCTCGTGCGGAACTCGTCGCCGGTGTCCGTCGTCACCGTCCATGTCCCCGAGGGATCCCGGTACACGGCTGAGTCCACCTTGGCTCCGAACCGGATGTGGCGCCGAAGGTCGAAGCGGTCCACCACGTGGTTGAGGTACCGCTCGATCTCCGGCTGCTCGGCGAAGTGCTCCTGCCACTCCCACTCCTCGAACAGCTCCTTCGAGAACAGGTAGGCGTAGGTGTAGCTCTCCGAATCGAACCGGGCCCCCGGGTAGCGGTTCCAGTACCAGGTGCCCCCCACGCCGTCGCCCGCCTCGAGCAGCATGGCCGAGAAGCCGGCGTCGAGGGCCCGATACAGCTGGTAGATGCCGGTGATGCCCGCCCCGACGACCAGGATGTCGACGTCCGCGGCCAACCGGGCCGAGGGCTGGTCCTGTGCGGGTTCGGGGGGTGTCATGGGCCTCCGCGGCGATCGACACATCAGGGGTCACATCGCCCTCGGCCGCCTCATGGTCGACGGCGTCCTGCGCTCCTGGGGTGCCGGCGCAAAACTTGTACCGACCGGTCGACCGGTGAGTATACACTTCTCCCTAACGCACGCTGAGAGGAAAGGGGGCCCGCGTGGCGATCGTGGATCGGAGATGGTCGACACTGCCGGTGCCCTTCGCGTTGGAGTACCCGGACCGGGCCCGCAAGGAGCGCTACTACGACCCCGACTTCTACCGGATGGAGGCCGATCTGCTCTGGTCGCGGGTCTGGCAGATGGCCTGCCGGCTCGAGGAGATCCCGCGGCCGCACGACTTCGTCGAGTACCAGATCCTCGATCAGTCCGTCGTCGTGGTCCGCACCGAGGATCTGGGGGTGGTGGCGTTCGAGAACACCTGCCGCCACCGAGGCGTGCGGGTGGCCGACGGTCGGGGGACGTGCGAGACCGGATTCACCTGCCCCTTCCACGGGTGGTGCTACGGCCCGGACGGCAAGAACACCTTCGTCACCCAGTCCAAGACGTTCGCCCCGCACAACCTGCAGTCCGGGGACCTCGACCTCACGCCGGTGCGAGCCGAGACGTGGGGTGGGTGCGCCTGGATCAACCTCGACCGCGACGCGCCGCCCCTGCGGGAGTGCATCGAGCCCTTCGCCACCAACCTCGACGCGTGGAAGGTGGGGTCGATGCGGGCCGAGTGGTGGTACGCCTGCCGGCTCCCGGTCAACTGGAAGCTGGCCCAAGAGGCGTTCATGGAGCAGTACCACGTCATCGAGACCCACCCCCAGCTGGTCATCCCGGGTCGGATCCCGTCCCGCCGGGGTGGGCCCGTCGATCCCCGGACCCTGGTCGACGCCGAGCTCCGCTACCTGCACACCATGAGCGAGGGCATGGCCGGGATGGTGCACGCCAACGACGTGCGCGTGGCCGAGGGACTGCGGGACATGGAGCTGCCCGCCGACCCGGCACTGGCCATGTCGACCTGGGGCCGCGCCCTCAACGACGCCGTGGTGGCGTGGCACCGGGACCGGGGATCGGAAATCCCCGACCTCAACCAGCTCGAGGACCAGGGGCTGAATGAGCCGATGGGCTACTGCTTCCCGCACTACTTCGTCCTGCCCATGTACAGCAGCGCCTCCGCCTACCGGTTCCGCCCGCTGGGGCCGGAGGAGACGATGATGGAGATCTGGTCGCTCACCCGGTTCCCCGACGGGGACGAACCGGACACCCCTCCCCCGCCCGAGCTCTGGGAGTGCGACGATCCCCGGTGGCCGCCCATCCCGGCGCAGGACTTCTCCAACCTGCCGCGACAGCAGCGGGGTCTCCACGCCCGTGGCTTCGAGTACATGCGCCTCTCCGAACGGGCCGAAGGCGGAGTCGCCAACTTCGAACGGACCGTGGACGGGTTCCTGGCCGGCCTCCCCTACGAGAAGCTGCTGCCGGCCCTGCGGGCCGTCAACGTCAACCCCCTCGAGAGTCCCGTTGCCGACCTCGATCTCTGAGCACCCATGGTGATCGGGCCGGGAGCGGTCTCAGCCGAGGAGGCCGGCCCATGCCGGCCATGACGCGGGCCGAGGTGGGCGAAGGCGTCCGGACCGCCATCGCCGTCTACACCCACGCCCTCGACGACGGTCGGACCGACGACGTGGTGGCCACCTTCTGCCCCGACGGCGGGATCGAGCTCCCGGGGATGGGCACCCACCGGGGCCACCAGGCGCTCCGCGACGCCTACTCGAAGTGGGAACCCAGGCGGCCCCAGCGCCACCTGGTCCTCAACACAGCGGTGACCGAGTGGAGCGACACGGAAGCCACGGCCGTCAGCGATGTCGTCTTCCTCCTGCTGGGCAGCTCCGGCTGGTCGATCCGAGTGGTGGGCCGCTACCACGACACGCTCCACCACGACGACGGCACCTGGCGGTTCCATCATCGTGCGGCCACCTTCGTGACCGACAACGCACCACCCGAGGGGACAACATGAGCGACTCCGTCATCGACTACGACGCCATCGACTTCTTCCGTGGCAACGAACTCGTGGCCGACCCGTACCCGTACTTCGACTGGCTGCGGGCCGAGTGCCCGGTTCGCCGCGAACCCCACCAGGGTGTCTACATGGTCACCGGCTACGACGAAGCCTGTGCGGTGTACACGGACACCGACACCTTCTCCTCGTGCAACTCGGTGACCGGTCCGTTCCCGGGCTTTCCGGTTCCCCTGGACGGTGGGAGCGATGTGAGCGAACTGATCGACCGACATCGCGACGAGCTGCCCTTCAGCGACCAGCTCACCACCATGGACCCACCCGGGCACCGCGATCACCGACACCTGGTCATGCGCCAACTCACACCGAAACGGCTGAAGGAGAACGAGAGATTCGTCTGGCGTCTGGCCGACCGGCAGATCGACGAGATCCTGCCAGGGGGCGAGTGCGAGTACATCGGCGACTACTGCAACCCGTTCACCCTGTTCGTCATCGCCGACCTCCTGGGTGTGCCCGAGGAGGAGCACGACGAGTTCCGGACCGCCCTGGCCCGGCGGCCGAACAACAACGCCGTCGGCAGCACCAAGGACGAGATGTCACACAATCCGCTGGAGTGGCTCTACGACCGCTTCAGCCGCTACATCGAGGACCGCCGCCGGGAGCCCCGCGCCGACGTGCTCACGGCCCTGGCCACCACCACGTTCCCCGACGGCCAACTGCCCGAGGTCATCGACGTGGTCCGGGTTGCCGCCAACCTCTTCGCCGCCGGGCAGGAGACCACGGTGCGGCTGCTGGGTACGGCCCTCCAGCTCGTCGGCGATCACCCCGACCTGCAACAGTCCCTGCGTGAACGACCCGAGCTCATCCCCAACTTCGTGGAGGAGACCCTCCGGATCGAAGCTCCGGTGAAGGGGGACTTCCGTCTGGCCAGGCGACCGGCCCGGGTGGCCGGCGTCGACATCCCGGCCGGATCGACGCTGATGGTCGTCAACGGCGCCGGCAACCGCGACCCTGGCCACTTCGAGGACCCGGCCGAGTTCCGTGTCGACCGCGCCAACGCACGCGAGCATCTCGCCTTCGGACGCGGCGTCCACAGCTGTCCGGGCGGGTCACTGGCCCGCCTGGAGGCCCGTGTCAGCATCGAGCGGCTCCTCGACCGCACGGACACCATCGCCATCGCCGAGACGCACCACGGACCCCCTGACGCCCGCCGCTACCACTACATGCCGACCTACATCCTTCGCGGCTTGACCCAGCTGCACCTCGAGTTCACGCCGGCCGGTTGACGATGGAGATGCCCCAACCGTCCGGTCGGCATCCGTCCCGTGCCTGGTGCGGCCTCGCCGCCCGCGGCCGCACTAGGAGTCGGCCATGACCTCGGATCGGGCGCCGGCCCGCTTCCCCACCTTCGACAACCTCGACGACGAGCGTCGACACCGCAAGCAGCGTCTCACCGCGGCACTCCGGTTGTTCGGACAATTCGGATTCGACGAAGGGATAGCCGGCCACATCACCGCTCGTGATCCCGAACACCTGGATCACTTCTGGGTCAACCCCCTCGGCATGAGCTTCAAGCTCATGCGGGTGAAGGATCTCATCCTGGTCAATGCCGACGGTGAGGTGGTCGACGGCACGTGGCCCGTCAACACCGCCGCCTTCGCCATCCACTCGCAGATCCATGCCGCTCGCCCGGACGTGATCGGTGCCGCCCATGCCCACTCCGTGCACGGAAAGGCGTGGTCGTCCCTGCGCCGTCCGCTCGATCCCCTGACGCAGGACGCCTGTGCGTTCCACGGCGACCACGCCGTCTTCGCCGACTACACCGGCGCCGTCCTCGATCCCGAAGAGGGCAAGCGCATCGCCCACGTGCTCGGGAGGAACAAGGCCGTGATCCTGTCGAACCACGGCCTGCTGACCGTCGGGCAGACCTCGGTGGACGAGGCGGCCTGGTGGTTCATCACCATGGAGCGCACCTGTCAGGCCCAGCTGCTGGCGGAGGGGGCGGGCACGCCCGTGTTGATCGATCCCGACCAGGCCGTCAAGACGGCGACCCAGGTCGGGCCGCCGATGGCGGGTTGGCGGGCGTTCCAGCCGCTCTACGACTGGATCGTGACGGTCCAGCCCGAACTGCTCGACGAGTGAAGGGGCCGGTGGGGTTGTCGTCGTATACCAGTGTCGCCACACCCATGTCATAGGAACCGATAGAGGAGGTTCGGAATGATCGTCGTCATCGTCAAGCAGCCGGTGCGAGCCAAGTACGCGGACGAGTGGCCGTCCCTGGTGGAGGAGTTCACCACCGCCACCCGGGAGGAGCCGGGGAACATCTCGTTCGACTGGTACCGCAGTGCCGACGATCCGAATCTGTGGGTCCTGATCGAGATCTTCCGAGACCGGGTGTCGGGAGACGCCCATGTCGAGTCGGCCCACTTCAAAGCGGCCATGGAGCAGATGCCGCGCTGGCTGGCGGCCGCACCCGAGATCATCAACGTCGAGGTCCCCGGTGACTCCTGGTCACAGATGAGCTGACTCAGGCGCCGGACGAGCCCACCGGCCGGAGACGGCGGAGCTACTCTGCCTTCCATGAGTGATCCCGGGGCCGTGGCGGCGCGCCGTGGCCCGCCACCCGGGCCCAGCGCGGCACAGGCCCGGATCATCAGCGCGGCTCTGGAACTGTTCGCCCGCAACGGCGTCGGAGGGACGTCGTTGCAGATGATCGCCGACACCATCGGCGTGACCAAGGCCGCCGTCTACCACCAGTACAACACCAAGGACGCCATCGTCCTCGCCGCCGCCGAGGCCGAGCTGGCCACGCTGGAGGCGGTGATTGCCGCCGCCGAGGCCGAGCCGTCGCCGGCCCGGGCCCGTGAGAGACTGCTGATCGGCATCGTCGACCTCGCCGTGGCCCACCGCCGCACCGTGAGCACCATCCTGAACGATCCGGTCATCGTCCGCTTCTTCGCCGAGCACGAATCGTTCCGCCGCGTCATGGATCGGATGACCCGCGTGCTGGTGGGAGACGACATCGGGCACGAGGCACGTGTGTCGACGGCCATGCTCACCGCCGCCATCAGTGGCACGGTCACCCACCCCCTGGTCACCAGCCTCGACGACGAAACACTCCGGTCCCAACTGGAGCAGTTGGCCCGACGCCTCCTCCCGGCCGTGGACGGGAGGTCAGGGGCGTCCAGGCGCGGAGAGCCGGGGTCGTCGTAGGCCGTAGCCGGGTCGCCGGCTAGGCCGTCGTGTCCCCACTGGTGCCGTCCTCGGTGTGCACGTACTCGGGATCGGTTTCCTCCCGAATCGACAGCCGCCACTTGCAACAGACATCGTCCTTGCTCACCCGGGGCGGAATGGCCAGGATCTCGACCTTCATGTTCGGGTTGTACATCTTCGCCGTCTCGATGATGGCGGCCGGACACGAGGTGTGCGACGCCTTCTCGGCGATGTCGGGTCGACCCATCGCCTCCCACTGGTCCACCGAGACGCACTTGTTGAACGTGAAGATTCCCACTTCCTCTGCGGGCATCTCGAATGTCAACTCGAACGCCTTGCCGGGGAAGGACGTGGCATCCACCTGAATGTCCTTCATGAAGGCCTCGACGGTGTCACCGGAGATACCCATCCAGCGCGCCTTGATGTCCTTGGCCGCGGGCAGCAACTTCTCGCTCCACAGAGCCCACTGGAAGGCGAACATCTCGTCCAGGCCATCTCTCATGACGATGGCGAACGCCCACGACTCGATGGCGGCCAGCAGGTATTCGTGGCTTCCCAGCGCCAACTTCACCAGTCGTTCCTTGGAGTACCCCTCCCATCCCGGCTCGGGCCTGTAGGGGTTGACGAGGACCACACGGCCCGCCGCGACCTGGGCCGTGACCTTCTCCTGGGTCTCGGTGACGAGGGTCTCGGCCTCCTCGTCGGTGAGTTCCATCCATTCGTCGATCATGGTCCGCAGTTGGGGAAGAATCTGGTTCTGCCAGGCCTCTGCCTGGATCTGGCGCATGTCGTTGCGCCCATACCGCTCCGCCACCGAGTCGGCCCAGCCCTCGATGCAGACCCGGTAGTACTCGTCGCTCATCCCGAGCATGTTGATCAGTGCATCGTTGGAGAAGTCCGAGAACCGGAGATGCTGCTGGAACGGCCCGCCGTAGTCCGGCAGTTCGGGACTGTCGTCCGCAGCGATGTCCCACCGGGTGTCGTGGCCCTCCTTCTTGTACGTGCCGGGTGGATCGACAACGGGGAACTTCTTGAAGTGCACCAGGTCCACCGGTATGTCGAGGCCGGTCTCCTGCTGGTGCTCCTCGTAGTTGGCGCCCACCTTCCGAACATCGGACAACGTCTCCTTCACGTCGTCATCGATCTCTGTCATGACGGCACCCCCTTGCGTAGCGGCCAGTGGTCGGCGGTCGGCCATCGCCACGGCCAAAGTAGCCAAACGGCTAGTCCAGGTCAACAGCCCGGTCTCCCGGTGTGGAGACCATGGGCGGGCCGGTCGAGGCCGGATCAGCGAAGGCCCCGGGCCAGAGCCGCTACCTGTGCGGATCGAAAGGCCCGGGACACACCGGCCTTCGGTTGGACGACATCAAATCCGTGGTACGCGCCCTCGGCCACGAGGAGTTCACACGCGACACCCGCTTCCTCGAGACGACGGGCGTAGGCCACGCCCTCGTCTCGGAACAGGTCCGACGTTCCCACCCCGAGCCATGCCGGTGGCAGCCCGGTGAGGTCGCCGGCACGCGCCGGTGCGGCCAGCCCGCTGATCGCCGCCGATCCCGGTGTATCACCCAGATACGAACGCCAGCCGAAGCCATTCGCCTTGTTGTTCCACAACCTGAAGCCGCTCTCGTCGATGTCCGAACGGGTGGCCGTGCGGTCGTCGATCATGGGATAGGCGAGCAGCTGAAAGGCGACCCGCACCTCGCCGCGGTCCCGGGCCAGCAACGCCAACCCGGCAGCCAGCCCGCCGCCGGCGCTCGCCCCGCCGATGGCCAGGCGGGTGGCATCGACGTCCGGGCGCTGGGCCAACCAGACCAGGGCGTCGTAGCAGTCGTGCAAGGGCACCGGAAACGGGAACTCGGGTGCCAGCCGGTAGTCGACGGCGGCCACGACGATCCCGAGCTCCTCGGCGAAGTGACGGCAGATGGCGTCGTCCTGCGCGGCCAATCCGATCACGTAGCCGCCGCCGTGGATCCAGAGCAGCGCCGGGAGGGGCCGGTCGGCCGACGCCTGCCCGTGCATCCGCACCGATAGCGGACCGAGGGGCATCACGGTGACGCCATCGACCGGCTTCCTGGACGCCAGCGCGGTGAGCGTCCGGACCATCCCCAACGATCGGGGGCCGACCGTGGCGCGTGGCAACCAACGGGCCACGCCGCGAAGGTCCGGGTGAAGACCCTGACCCGGGATCACCAGCCCGGGACGGCGGTGGCGAGACCCTGGCCGCCACGGTTCTGGACTCGGCTGGGACCGGTGAGCATGCGTCATTGTTTCAGACGGCAGCCGGGACGAACCCCGACGGCTGACACCGGGCCTCCGCTCGATGCTCCAGTTTCGAGGTTCCGGTCCCCTTGCCTCGGTCCCCGGATGCAGCCTCGAGGTCGGTCGGACCGGGTTCGGCGGTGACGAGAACACCGGTGGCGCCGCATCGCCGGGTGGGGTCTCCGGACCCCGGTAACCTGCGCTCATGACTACCGCCGACCGCGGTCCCGCCAAAGGTTCCCTCACCCCCCGGGACGTCGACTTCCCCCGCTGGTACCAGGAGGTCGTGGCCCGGGCCGAGCTGGCCGAGAACGGCCCGGTCCGGGGCACCATGGTCATCCGGCCCTGGGGTTACGCCATCTGGGAACGGCTGCAGGCGGCGCTCGACTCCCGGATCAAGGCGGCCGGAGCCGAGAACGCGTACTTCCCCCTCTTCATCCCGGAGTCCTTCCTCCGGCTCGAGGCCGACCACGTCGAGGGCTTCAGCCCCGAGTTGGCCGTGGTCACCCACGGTGGCGGCCACCAGCTGGAGGAACCGGTAGTGGTCCGGCCCACCAGTGAGACGGTCATCAACAGCTTCTTCGCCAAATGGGTGCAGAGCTATCGGGATCTCCCGCTGCTGATCAACCAGTGGGCCAACGTGGTCCGATGGGAGCTGCGGCCCCGCCTCTTCCTCCGCACCAGCGAGTTCCTGTGGCAGGAGGGACACACCGCGGATGCCACCGAGGCCGACGCCCGGGCCTACGCCCTGCGGATCCTCGCCGACGTCTACGTCGAGACCATGGTCGATGTGGCCGGTGTCCCCGTCCTTACCGGGCAGAAGACGGCCCGGGAGCGGTTCGCCGGAGCCACCCGGACGTGGACCTGCGAGGGGATGATGGGCGACGGCAAAGCCCTCCAGATGGGGACCAGCCACGAGCTGGGCCAGAACTTCGCCCGCGCCTTCGACATCCAGTTCGCCAGCGAGGCCGGTGGGGCACGGGAGTACGTCTGGCAGACCTCGTGGGGGGTCTCGACCCGGTTGATCGGGGCCCTGATCATGGCGCACGGGGACGACGCCGGGTTGCGGCTGCCGCCGGCCCTGGCGCCGGTCGAGGTGGTGGTGCTCCTGGTGCGGGAGGACCCCGGTGCCCGCGCCGCGGCCGAATCGGTGGTGGCGGCGCTCGTCGGCGCCGGCCATCGGGTCCGCCTCGACGACAGGGTGGACACCTCGTTCGGGCGGCGCTCGGTCGACTGGGAGCTGAAGGGCGTGCCGGTGCGGGTCGAGATCGGCCCCCGGGACCTGGCCGAGGGCAACGTGACCGTGGTCACCCGGCATACCCGCTCCAAGGCCACGGTGGCGCTGGAGGCGGCCGCAGCCGAGGTGGCCTCGGTCCTGGCCCGGGCCGGCGACGAGATGCGGGAAGAGGCACTGGCCTTCCGCCGGTCCCGGACCGTCGAGGTGTCGTCGGTGGCCGAGGCGGTGGAGGCGGCCGGGACGGGGTTCGCCCGCATCCCCTGGGCGGTCGTGGGTGAGGCCGGGGAAGCCGCGCTGGCGGCGGAGTCGGTCAGCGTGCGCTGCCTGCGGCCGGCCGGGTCGGGAGATGAGGCGATCGGAGAGGCGGAGCCCGGGGCCGAGGACGACGGTGCCCGGCTGGACGCGGTGGTGGCCCGGTCCTACTGACTCGATCGTGACTCCCGCCGGCCCGACCGGTCCGGCGCGGTCGACGGCCCGACCAATTGCCGATTGCCACCGACCTCGGGCCGTGATTGCATGGCGCCATGGCGACCCGCGCCTGGGTGAGCTGGAGTAGCGGCAAGGACAGCACGTTCGCCCTGCAACTGACGAGTCAAGACCCCGATATCACCGTGGCCGGCCTGCTCGTCACGGTGAATGCGGAGGCCGACCGCGTGGCCATGCACGCCGTCAGACGGTCACTCCTCCAACTGCAGGCACGCCGACTCGATCTTCCCCTGCACATCGTCGACATCCCCTCGCCGTGCCCGAATGCGATCTATGAGGCTCGGATGGAGCAGGCCATGGGCACGGCAGCCGAAGAGGGTGTCACCGCCGTGGTGTTCGGAGACCTGTTTCTCGAAGATGTCCGGGAGTACAGAGAGAGGGCGCTGGAGGGCACGGGCATTCAGCCCCTCTTCCAACTGTGGGGCCGTCCGACGGATGTGCTGGCGCGGACCATGATCGACTCCGGGGTCCGAGCCGTTCTGACCTGCGTCGACCCGTCCACAATCTCTCCCTCTTTCGTCGGCCGGGGGTTCGACGCCGATCTTCTCGATGAGCTGCCACCGGAGGTGGACCCGTGCGGCGAACGAGGCGAGTTTCACTCCTTCGTGTGGGATGCACCCGGTTTCAGCGCCCCCATTCCGATCCGGACCGGTGAGACGGTGAGCCGCGACGGCTTCGTGTTCTGCGATGTGATGCCGGCCGAGCCGCTGTCGCATGACCGGCGAGCCGGAGCCCGGCCGGCATGAGCAGCCGGGGGTTCCGACGCGTGAGGACCGACCAGGGCTCCACCGTCCCGGGTGAGTGCCATGGCCACTGAGAGCCTGTTCCTGAATGCTCCCGTCCATCGGACCGTGGCGTCCGGCGATGTCATCTACGCCGAGGGGGACGAGGGAAAGCACGTGTTCGGCATTGTTTCGGGATCGGTGACACTGCGAAAGGGAGCGACGGTCGTGGCATCGCTCGGACCTGATGACGTCTTCGGAGAGCGCGCCCTGATCGACCGGCTACCCCGCAACCTGACCGCCATCGCCACCAGCAGGACGATGCTGGCAGAGATCGATCGGCGCCTGTTCCTCTTTCTGGTACACGAGTCACCTACCTTCGCCCTGGGCATCATGAAGGCGCTGGCCGACAGACTGCGCCAGTACGACCAGCGATTCGGCGGTTCATAGACAGAGCCGGAGATCAACTCCCGGTAGTACCTGAACTCGCCTCGGCAAGCACACCGCCGATAGCGTACCGATCGGTGGAACCGGTCGTCCTGATCGACCAGTCTCTCGTCATCGGACCTCGACAGGATGAGGGCTGCTCACAGGGCGGTGGCGCATGGGCTGCAATCGGAGTTGAGGGTGCTCGCGATGTTTCGAGCGATCCATTGGCGACCGGCCTCCGTCGGATGGACCCCGTCCAGTCGAATCAGCGAAGGGGTCGCACGGGAATTGTGGTGGATCAATGCTTGGCCGCGAGACACTGCATTGGCATGGACCGCCGCGCTCCAATCGATGATGTGGACCCGGGTTGGATCGGCATCGTGGTCGCCTTCGATGACCGAATTGATCTGCGCAGGGGTCGGGCCGCCGAACCGGATGAAGTTGTTCAGCACCTCACTGATCGTGAACAACACAAGACAGGACGTATGCGAGGTGTCGGCCATGAGCGTGTCCCAGTCGCTCAGCCAGTGCCGATTGCCGTACAGGACGTCGTTCGTTCCGAGGTTGACGACGATGGCCCGGGTCGGACCGCCGGGACCGTGGAGGATGTTCGACACCAGCAACGGCGTCATGTCGGCAATCGTCTTGCCCCTCTCCGCCTGGATCTCGTAGTGCCACCCAGTCAAGGTCTGGTGAATGGCCGGTTCGGAGAAGTAGGTAATCGAGTCTCCAACGATGCCTACCGTCGATTTGGTCCCAGCAGACGAGCAACTCGCCACGGTCACAGCGGCAATGAGGACAGAGACAAGGACGGCGAATCCTCTCTTGACCATCACACTCCCCCGTCTTTCTCCGCCTGACCCGTTGATGTTGCCCGAAGCCCCGGCCACCGCAGCACCCGGGGATCATCGGTCTGTTCGTTGTCGATGATGACATCGGCAACAACTGCCGGTTCCTCACCGTCGACATAGGCCGCGAATCCGGGAAGATACCGCGTCCTGCACCGGACGGACACACCACCGCCACCTCTGATTCATCGAGGTCGCCGGTATGCGCGGCGTCGGCGACAAGTGGAGCCAGACTGGGCTTGATCCTCGGGCAGTGTGAACATCGGTGATGTCGACGGGTAGATCGGGCTCCCGGACGTGGTACCGGGGCATGGCTCGTGGGCGCAGAAGATGGGAGGATCGCCCCATGCCCATTCCCACGAAGAGCTTCTCCCATGTCCGCCTGACCGTGACCGACATCGACCGCTCCCGGGCCTTCTACGACGCCATCTTCGGCCTCCCCGTCCTGTTCGAGGTGGCTCCGGAGGTCGAAGACCCGTCAGCGGCCGGACTCGACTTCCTGTTCGGCGGGGTGATCTACCAGCTCGGTGACTCCCTGTTGGGGCTCCGACCGGTGGCCACCGACACGTTCGATGAGGACCGGGTGGGACTCGATCACCTCAGCTTTGCCGTCGACAGCCGTGATGAGCTCGACCGTGCCGTCGCACTGCTGGATGAGCGCGACATCGGCCATGCCGGCGTCAAGGACATCGGAGCGGGATTCATCCTCGAGTTCCGCGATCCGGACAACATCGCGCTGGAGCTGTTCGCACCCCGGAGCTAGGCCCGGTCGCCGGGCCGATATCCCCGGCCGGGCGGGGGTCATCCCGTCGGCGGAATGGGCTCGGGACCATTCCGGGCCCAGGAGGAGCGGGACGCTCTCCCCGTACAGGTCCCTGACCGGGTGGACACGGATCCGGTGCCTCGGGGATCCCGCCAGCGCCCCGGCCGGCAGCTACATGACCCGGGTGCCGTCCAACTGGATCATGGCGTTCGTCGGCAGCTCCTCCACCGTGATGTCGGGGATCGGGAAGTTGAAGTCCTGATACTTCCGCTGGGCCGACTGGCGGTAGCGCGTGGTCGAGTGCAGCGGATCGGGGTCGAACTGGGGGATCACCTTCGAGCCGAAGATCTCGAGCATCTCGTGGACCTCGTCCTCCATCAGGGAGTCGGAGGGAAGCCCGAAGACCAGCTGGTCGCAGCCGACGGTCTGGTACTTGGCCACCTGTTCGGCCACCTCGTCCGGCTCACCGCACAGGATCCAGCCGTTCTCGATCAGGTAGTCGAGCATGCTCTCGTCGGTGACCGTATGGGGCCTCTCGGGCCACACCGGCACGCCCTCCTGGTGGGGGATGGTGTCGTGGTAGTTGCACACCAGCGAGTAGAGATAGCCGCGGCCACGACGCAGGGCCACCGCCCGTGCCTTCTCCCGGTCGTTGAGGCAGATGACGGCGTTGGTCATCATGACGTTGTCGTTCATGAACTGCCCGAGGGGTTCGGTGCAGTTGGCGATGCCCTCCTTGTAGGCGTCGATCCGGCCCTGGAGGTTGTAGATGGGCTCGAAGTTGAAGGCGATGGCCCCGATGCCGAGCTCACCGGCCTGGGTGAAGGTGCCGGGGTTGCCGCACCCCACCCAGATGGGGGGGTGACCCTTCCCCTGGTACGGCTTGGGCAGGATGTTGTGCGGGTAGGGGACGATGAAGCTCTCCCCCTCGTACATGTAGTCCTTCTCCTCCCACATCCGGGGGATCTGGCGGATGACCTCGTTCCACTCTGCCTTGGTGGAGTTCTTGTCGAGGTTGTTGAAGGTGGCGATCTCGTGGCTTCCCGCTCCCCGGCCGGTCCCCCACTCGAAGCGGCCCTCGAGCAGGTGGTCGAGCATGGCCACGCGCTCGGCGCTGCGCACCGGATGGTTCACCCGGGGGGAGAGGTTCATGATGCCGGTGCCGATGTGGATGCGTTCGGTGGCATGGGCCAGGTACCCCATCACCACCTCGGGGGCCGACATGTGGCTGTACTCGGTCAGGGAGTGGTGCTCGCCCACCCAGGCGTACTTCCAGTTGTACTTGTCCGCCTCGATGACGTACGCCATCTCCCGCTTGAGCATCTCGTGCTCGCAGGCCGGATCGTGGGCGGCCTGGCCGGGCAGGTAGCCGTTGAGAAAGATGCCGAACTCCATGGGGGGTGGTGCTCCTCTCGCTGGGCGCTTTTTCACGGTAACACGGAGATTTGATAAATTGCAACGTGTTCCATATTTGTGCCTAACTCGTCCGTTGTCGGGCCGATTGCCCCTACTGTCGCCCGGGTGGGAGCGGTGGGCCTCTGCGGCGTCGACGGCGCCGGTGGATGCCCAGTGAGCGGCGGCGGTGTCCGCCCCGTCCAGACCAGGGGGAAGCATGCAGACCATCGACGAGTTGATCCGACTGCGGGCCGGCGACCCGCGTGTGGGGCTGCTGTTCTCCGACCGCCGGTGGACCCATGACGAGGTCGTCCAGGCCCAGGCGGACCGGGCCGCCATCCTGTCCTCGCTCCGCCGGCCCGGTCCCTTCCACGTGGCCCTGCTGCTCGACAACGTCCCCGAGTACATCTTCTGGATGGGGGCGGCCGCCTTGGCCGGCGCCGTCGTGGTGGGAGGGAACCCGACCCACCGAGGCGACGAGCTGGCCCGGGACCTGGCCCACACCGAGTGCCAGCTGCTGGTGACCAGTCCCCGGTACCGGACCCTGGTCGACGGGTACGACCTCGGCCCGGCCCTTCCCGAGGACCGGATCCTGGTCATCGATGATCCCACCGGGGACCTCCACACCGGTCCGATCACCCCGTACGGCGAACTGGTGTCCCGGGTCAGCGGCTCCCCCCTCCCCGACCAGGCCGAGACGGCCATCACCGAGGAGTCGCTGGGCCTGCTGCTGTTCACCTCGGGGACGTCGGGCGCCCCCAAGGCGTGCCTGTGCAGCCAGGGGCGCCTGGCCCGGATCGGGGCCATCGTGGCCCAGATGTTCGAACTGACCGAAGGCGACGTCTGCTATCTGGCCATGCCCCTCTTCCACTCCAACGCCTTGATGGCCGGGTGGGCCCCGGCCCTGGCCGCGGGGGCGACCATGGCTCTCCGTGAGCGGTTCAGCGCCTCCCAGTTCATGATCGACGTCCGCCGCTACGGGGTCACGTACTTCAACTACGTGGGCAAGCCTCTCTCCTACATACTGGCCACACCCGAGCATCCCGACGACGCCGACAACACACTGCGTCGGGCCTTCGGCAACGAGGCGGCCGAGGCCGACGTGGCCCGGTTCGCCGAGCGCTTCGGGTGCACGGTCCAGGACGCCTACGGCTCCACCGAGGGCGGCGCCACCGTGCAGCGCACTCCGGACACACCGCGGGGGGCCCTGGGCCGGGCCCTGCCGGGCACCGTGATCCTCGACCCCGATACCGGAGAGGAGTGCCCGCGGGCGCGTCTTCGACGAGGACGGTCGGCTCCTCAACGCCGAGGAGGCCATCGGTGAGATGGTCAGCCAGACCGGAGCGGCCGGGTTCGAGGGCTACTGGCGCAACGCCGAGGCCGAGGTCGGTCCGGCTGCGCAACGGCTGGTACTGGACCGGTGACCTGGCTTACCGGGACGAGGACGACTTCTTCTACTTCGGGGGACGCGACGTCGACTGGCTCCGGGTGGACGGGGAGAACTTCGCCGCCGCACCCGGTCGAGCGCATCCTCCAGCGCCACCCCGACATGGTGCTGGCCTCGGTCTACGCCGTGCCCGACACCGTGGTCGGGGACCAGGTCATGGCCACCGTGCTGCTGAGGCCGGGTGCCACCTTCGACCCCGAGGGATTCGCCCAGTTCCTGGCCGACGAGGCCGACCTCGGAACCAAGTGGTCCCCCCGGTACGTTCGGGTCACCGATGACCTCCCGACACCGCCACCACCAAGGTGCTCAAGCGGGTGCTGCGCAACGAGGGCTGGGAGTACGGACCCGGTGTGGTGGCGCCCGATCAAGGACGGTCCCTATCGACGCCTCGAAGAGGCCGATGCCGACGACCTCGACCGGGCGGTGGCCCAGCGCTGACAGGGCCGGCCGGGGGCGGGGAACCGGGGCGTACCCCGATCCCCCGCCGGGACGGTCATCCGACCGCGATGCCCTCCAGGCCGGTGTGCCCGGCAAGTCCCGGGGCCACGGTCCCGGTACGGACGAGTGATCCGGTGGGCGACACGGCGAAGGTGTCGATCAGGTCGCTCCCACCGGTCTCGACGTAGAGGGCGGAGCCGTCCGGGCTGGCGACCAGGTCGATCGGCACTGGATCGGTGGCCGCGTACCCGATGGCCGAGGGCACACCGCCCGGACTGATGACGTAGGCGGTGACCGTGGCGCTACCGGCGTTGGACCCGTAGAAGAACCGGCCGCCGGCACTGGTCACCTCAGCACAGTGCGGTCAACCCGTCATAGGGACCGAACCACGTTCGGTGACGGTCCCGGTGGGGTTGACGGTGTACGTGGTGACGGCACCGGCGCCGGCCTCGGTCACCACCAGGTGCCCGGTGCGGTCGAGGTGAACCCGGACGATACCGGAGTGGCCGATGCGTTCACCGTCGGTGCCGACAGCGCCCGGACGGTCCGATCGAGAAGACGTCGATGGCACTCCCGTTGGCCTTGGTCGTGACGATGAAGTCGATTGCCGGCCGGGGTGAACCCGATCTGTCCCG
>CAVWNV010000008.1:0-87102 GCA_963756515.1 uncultured Acidimicrobiaceae bacterium | reverse complement strand
AACCCGCGACCCTCACCTTGGCAAGGTGATGCTCTACCAACTGAGCCACGTCCGCGTGAGGCTCACACCCTAGCAGTTGACCGGTCACGGACCCCTGGGGCGGGGTCCCTGTCCACCGGCGTCCACGGCACCCTTCCCAACGGCCCCCTGCCCACCGACGGCGGCGCCGTTACGCCCTTACGCAGGGAGTTCTGCGTGCCACCACGGCACCGGCCGGTCGCGCCGATTGGCCGCGGCCACCAGTTCCGAAAGGGCGTCGGCCATGCCCCGCGAGATGATGTCGACGTCCGGTGCCAACTCGCGACACCCCTGGACACCCACGTACAGCGCGTCCAGATAGGAGAAGACCGTCACGTTGACCCCGACACCCTCGACGATCGGACCCAGGGGGTACATGGCCTCCATCCGGGCCCCGGCCAGGTAGAGGGGGAAGTCGGGACCGGGCACATTGGAGATGATGAGGTTGAACAGGGGTGCCACGTGGTCGAAGAGGCGCAGGTTCGTGACCAGACGTGTGAGTCGGGTGGCGACCACCGGGAACAGCGCCTGGGCCCATCCGCTGAACATCTCCGATCCGACCGCCCGATTCTGGTCCTTGGCGGCGCGACTCTCCTCTTGGATGTGGGCCAGCCGGGCCACCGGATCATCGATGGCCGTCGCCAGTGACACCAGCATGGCGGTGAGCCGGTTGCCGAGTGCACCGTCCTCGGACGTTGCGCGCACCGAGACGGGCACCATTCCCACCAACGAGTCGTCGGGATGCTCGTCCCGCTCGGCGAAGAACGTCCGCATGGCGCCCGAGGTCACGGCCAGCACCACGTCGTTGGTCGTGCCACCGAGGACGTCACGGATCCTTCGGACATCGGCGAGCGGAAGGGTGGCGAAGGACACCCGACGATGCGGCGAGATGGCCCGGTTGATCGAGGTACGGGGGGCCTCGAACGGGGACGGGGGTGCCGGGTCGGCCCCGTCCCGGTGCCGGCTGCTCAGGCCCCGCGCCACCCGGACCGTCCTCGACACCGTGCGGACCACGGAATCGGCATGGCCGGGGAGCGAGCCCAACACGTCCCGCCACCTGGCCATCTCACCGGGGAGGGGCTCGGGGGACCACTCGGGGTCGCCAGTCGCGCCGAGGTGCCGCCCTGACGCCGGCCGCCGGGTGGCACCGGAGCGCCCGAACAGCGGGACGGGGGCGGGGATGGAGGAGAGGTCGAAGAATGCCGCCATCACCTGGGCCCCGGACACCCCGTCGATGATGGAGTGGTGCACCTTGGGAATGAGGGCCAGGCGCCCACCCTCCACTCCTTCCACCACGTGGAACTCCCACAGCGGGCGGCGGCGGTCGAGTGGCCGGGACGCCAGGTCGGCGGCCAGGTCGGCCAGTTCCTCCAACCCTCCCGGGCTGGGAAGACTGGCCCGCCGCACGTGGTAGTCGATGTCGAAGTCGGGGTCGTCGACCATGGCCGGATGCTGGAGCCCGAACGGGACCTCGACCATCCGCTTGCGGAACGGCGGCACCAGGTGGAGGCGGTGGTCGATCAGTTCCCGAACGGCCGCGAAGTCCACGCCGCCGTCAACCCCGGTCGGATCGAATACCAGCGCACCGAGGATCTGGAGGTGGGTGGTGGGCGACTCGAAGGCCAGGAAGAAACCGTCCAGGCCGGTCAGTCGATCCATGACCTCAGCGACCGGTGGATCCGAAGCCACCGGTGCCCCGCTCGGTGTCGGACAACTCGATCTCCTCAGCGAAGGCCGCCGTCTCCACCCGTTGGATCACCAGCTGGGCGATCCGGTCCCCCCGTTCGACCGAGTAGGCCGTGGTGGGATCGGTGTTGACCAGCAGTACGGCCACCTCGTCCCGGTACCCGGAGTCGATGAGACCGGGGGTGTTCAGACAGGTCACGCCATGCCGGAGGGCCAAGCCGCTCCGCGGTTGGACGAATCCGGCGAATCCGGGAGGTATGGCCAGTGCCAGTCCGGTCGGCACGAGAGCCCGGCCGCCCCCCGGCGCCATGGTCACCGAGGTTCGGGCCACCAGGTCGGCGCCGGCGTCGCCGATTCGGGCATAGGCCGGCACGGGGAGGTCGGGGTCGAGCCGCACGACCGACACGGTGACCGTGGTGGCCCCGGGCCGCGCCAGGGTCACCATCCCGTCTGTCGCCCCGTCCACGCCGCGCTGTGATGCCGGGACCACCGGACACTCCTCCACTTCTCCCGGTGGTGACGCTACCGCTCCGGGGGAGCCCCGGGCGAGCCGGGCCGGCGCGGGTATCCGACCAGCCCTGTCGGCCGCGGCTTCGTCCCCGGAGGCCGCCCCGTCCCCGATCTGACACCGCGTCAGATGTTCGGTCCTCCCGCCAGCCGGTAGCGTCACCGGCGTGCTGGTGTGGATGGACTTGGAGATGACCGGGCTCGATGTCACCCGCCACGTCATCGTCGAGATCGCCACCCTGATCACCGACGACGACCTCGAGGTCGTGGCCGAGGGGCCCGACCTGGTTGTGGCGGCATCGCCCGAACAGCTTGCCGGGATGGACGACTTCGTCCTGGCCATGCACACCAAGAGCGGCCTGCTCACCGACATCGGGGCGTCGGCCACGACACTCGAGCAGGCCGGAACGGCCACTCTGGAATTCATCCGTGGCCACGTGCCCAAGCCCCGGACCGTGCCCCTGGCCGGCAACTCCATCGGAACCGACCGTCGGTTCCTCGCCGCCCAATTGCCCGAGATCGAGGAGTACCTGCACTACCGGTCGGTCGACGTCTCCACGGTCAAGGAACTCGGCCGGCGCTGGTATCCCGAGGCCATGGAGCACGCCCCGGTCAAAGCCGGGGGCCACCGGGCACTGGACGACATTCGGGAGAGCGTGGCCGAGCTGGCCTACTACCGCACCGCCTTCTTCAAGGAGCCGCCTGCCCCGTAGTGGGCTCACCGCTGCCGGCACCCCGGATGCGGACCCGAATCCGGCGCCGGCCATCGGCCACCGTCGAGAGGAGCAACGATGGCCGAACCGGCCGAACCACAACAGGATGCGGCCCCCGAGGCGGCGACCGACCTCACCCTGGCCGAGGCCACGGCCTCGCTGACCGCCCCCGGTCAAGGCTTCGAGATGGTGACCGAGACCATCCGGGGTATCCCCACGCGTACGTGGAAGAACGCACCGGCCACCCTCCGGTCGGTCCTCGAGCTCTCGGCGCTCCAGGGCGACAAGGACTTCCTGGTCTACGAGGACGAGCGGATCACCTTCGACGAGCACTTCCGGACGGCAGCCGGACTGGCCCGTACGCTCGTCGACCGGTTCGGGGTGGCCAAGGGCGATCGGGTCGCCATCGCCATGCGCAACCTGCCCGAGTGGGTGATGGCCTTTTGGGCCTCGATCGCCGCCGGGGCCGTCGTGGTCCCGCTCAACGCGTGGTGGACCGGGCCGGAGCTGGCCTACGGCCTCAGCGACTCGGGGACCTCGGTGGTCTTCGTGGACGAGGAACGCAAGGGACGCATCCTGTCCCACCGGGACGAGGTCCCGGGCCTCCGGGCCATGATCGTGTGCAGTGAGGAGCACGACCCTGCCGGTGGTCGGCGCACCGCCGAGGGTTCGAGCGTGGACCGGACCGGTGCCGCACCACTGCCGGTGATCCCGTTCGACGAGCTCACCGCCACCCTGCCCGAGGCGGCATCACTTCCCGAGGTGGCCCTCGACCCCGACGATGACGCCACCATCTTCTACACGTCGGGGACCACCGGGCGGCCCAAGGGCGCGGTCGGCACCCATCGCAACAGTGTCTCCAACCTCATGAATCTGTTCTTCGTGTCGACGGTGGGCACAATGCGGCGCTCCGGTGGCGTGGCCGACGTGAGCGCCGGGGGCCAGAACGCCAACCTGCTGTCGGTGCCGCTCTTCCATGCCACCGGGTGCCACGCCGTCCTGGTCAGCAACACCGCGGCCGGCGGGAAGCTGGTCATGATGCACCATTTCGACCCCGAGCGGGCCCTCGAGCTCATCGAACGAGAGCGGATCACCATCTTCGGCGGCGTACCGGCCATGGTCATGCAGGTCATCGACTCGCCCGATTTCGCCCGGCGGGACACCTCCTCGGTGCGCTCCATCTCCTACGGAGGTGCGCCGTGCCCGCCCGACCTGGTGCGCCGGATCAAGGAGCACTTTCCGGGCGGCGCCCCCGGCAACGGTTACGGGCTGACCGAGACGTCGGCCATGACCACCATGAACGCCGGGGACGACTACGTGCGCAAGCCCGACAGCGTGGGCCCGCCGGCACCGGTCTGCGACGTGGCCGTGGTGCCCGAGGAGTTCGACGGGCCCGAGCCGCCCGCCCACCAGTCGGTCGACCCGACCCGGACCGGCGAGCTGTGGATCAAGGGTCCGAACGTGGTGCGCGGCTACTGGAACCGGCCCGAGGACACCGCCCGGTCGTTCACCCGGGGCTGGCTCCACACCGGCGACGTGGCCCGGATCGACGAGGAGGGCTTCGTCCACATCGTGGACCGGGCCAAGGACATGATCATCCGCGGCGGTGAGAACGTCTACTGCGTGGAGGTCGAGGCGGCCCTGTTCGAGCATCCCGCCGTGGCCGACTGCGCCGTCATCGGCGTGCCCCATCCGGTACTGGGCGAGGAGGTCGGCGCCGTCGTCGTGCTCCGTCCCGGCGAAGAGGTCGGGGCCGACGAGCTGGCCCGGTTCGTGGGCGAGCGCCTGGCCGCCTTCAACGTGCCCTCCCGGTTCTGGTACCGGGCCGAACCGCTCCCCCGCAATCCGGCCGGCAAGGTGCTCAAGCGGGAGCTCCGGGCCGAACTCCTCGGCGACGGCCCGTCCGGCTGAGGCTCCGGCCCGACCGGGCCGGGCCGGTCTCAGGACTCGAGGGCCAACCGGTGGCGGGTGGTGGACACGTCCCGCTCCATCTGGGCGATGAGGTCGTCGACCGAGTCGAAGGCCACCTCGTCCCGGAGATGGGTCACGAAGGAGACCCGGGCCTCCTCCCCGTAGAGGTCACCGTTGAAGTCCAGCAGATGGGCCTCGACCAGCAGCTCGCCGCCGTCGCCGTAGAAGGTCGGCCGTCGCCCCACCGAGATGGCGGCCGGCCAGGTGGACCCGTCGGGACGCCCGTACCACCCGGCGTAGATCCCGGCGGCCGGAAGGCAGATGACGGCCGGGACGCTCACGTTGGCGGTGGGGAACCCGAGCTCGGGACCACCCCGCCGGTCGCCGTGGACCACCTCACCCCGGACCTGATGGGGTCGGCCCAGCAGGACGGCGGCCTCTTCCACCCGGCCCTCGCCGACCAGGCCCCGTATCCGCGTGGAGGAGATCGGTTCGCCCGGTCCGTCCCGCCCCGCCGCGTCGGCCCGGAGCGAGACGCCGTCCACTTCGAAGCCCGCCGCCGACCCCATGCCCCGCAAGAGGGCCACGTTCCCCTTCCGCCCGTGGCCGAAGTGGAAGTCCTCCCCCACCACCACCAGGCGGGCATCGAGCCCCTCGACCAGGACCCCGTGCACGAACTCCTCCGCCGTCTCGTTGGCCCGCTCGACATCGAAGCGGATGACCACCGTCCGGTCCACGCCGGCCTCGGCCAGGAGTTCCAGCTTCTGTTCGAGATCGCACAGGAGGCGGGGAGCGGAGTCCGGACGGACCACGGTGGCCGGATGACGGTCGAACGTCACCACCACGGTGCACAGACCATCGTGCCGGGCCCGGCCGGCCAGCTCGGCCAACAGGGCGCGGTGCCCGAGGTGGACACCGTCGTAGGCTCCGATGCTCACGGCCGAGCCCCCGTCCGGAGGGACGGAGGTCGAGACGTCGGTCACGATGTCCATTACCGGTGAAGGTTACCGCCGTGGCCGCCCGGCCCGGTGCGGCCGGCCCCCGTGTGGACGCCGGTGGTGTCTGTCATCCCGCCGCCTGGAGGACCACGGCGGGACGGATCCGGTCGGTCTCGGTGGCCTCGTAGACCGCCAGCAGCCGGTGGCCCTCGTCCACCAGGCCCCAGGGGCCTTCCCCGGTGACGCCGAGCGGCACCCGGTCGAGGGCCAGACCGCGTCCGATGTGGTGCTGGACGTCCGCGTTGACCACCACCTGGTCCAGGTCCCGCAGGGCCTGGGCCGGGGTCAACACCACGGCCGGGGTCAGCTCGTCGACCAGGCGGGCGTCGTCTGTGGTGAACGACCCGATCCGGGTCCGTCGGAGATTCCGGAGGTGGGCGCCGCCGCCCAGAGCCGTCCCGAGATCGGCGGCCAGCACGCGGACATAGGTGCCCGAGGAGCACTCGACCTCTACGCGGAAGACACCGGGGGTCAGGCCCGGCGCCACATCGAAGCGGTGCACGGTGACCGGTCGGGGGACCCGGTCCACTTCGATCCCCTCGCGGGCCAAGGCGTGCAGCCGGCGGCCGCCGACCTTGACCGCCGACACCATTGGTGGGATCTGTTCGATCGGACCGGTCAGGGCCGCGGCTGCCGCCCGCACCTCGGCCAGGCCCACCGAGCCCATGGCCCACGTGCCGGTGACCTCGCCCGAAGCGTCGAGCGTGGACGTGGCCGTCCCGAGGACCACCTCGGCCTGGTAGGCCTTCGGCAGCGCGGTCAGGAAGCGCATCAGGCGGGTGGCTCTCCCGAGGCCCACCAGCAGCACGCCGGTGGCATCGGGGTCGAGTGTGCCGGCATGGCCGACCCGCCGTTGGCCGAAGATCCGGCGGCACCGGGCCACCACGTCGTGGGAGGTCCAACCGGCCTCCTTGTCCACCACCGCCAGCCCGGTCACCGGCTCGGCTCCGGGACCGCTCACGGGTCCGACCCGTCGATCTCGCCCGATTCGGCCTGCTGGTCCCGGATGCGCCGCAGGACCTCCTCCACCCGCCCCCCGGCCACAACGGCCGGGTCGACGAGGAACTCTAGCTGGGGGGTCCGCTTCATCCGGACCTGACGCCCGACGGCCCGCTGCAGTTGGGTTCGGCGCTCGGCCAGCGCCTCGGCCGAGTCGTCCGAGAGCGAGCTGAGATAGACCGTGGCCTGGCGGAGATCGGGGGCGGTGTCCACGGCGGTCACCGTGACCAGGCGGAGACGCTCATCGGCATCGGCCAGCCGCTCCAGCTCCTCGGCGACGACCTGGCGCAGCACCTGGTTGACCCGTAGCGAACGGGGATAGGGTGCCGCCCCCCGTTGGTCATGCCGACGACCTGACACTGCTCCTCCGCTCCATCGGTCACCCGGGCCGGAGCCGCCGATGCGGCCCGGCCATCGCCGCTAGGTGCGGGGGATCTCCCGCTCGTCGTAGGTCTCGATGATGTCGCCGGCCCGCAGGTCCTGGTAGTCCGACAGTCCGATACCGCATTCGAATCCGGCCTGCACCTCGCGGGCGTCGTCCTTGAACCGCCGGAGCGAGGTGATGGCCCCCTTCCAGATGATGGCGCCGTCGCGTAGGAAGCGGACCTTCGATCCACGGGTGATGACACCTTCACGCACATAGCAGCCGGCGATGGCACCGACGCGGGGCACCCGGAAGACCTGTCGAACCTCGGCCTCGCCGGTGACGATCTCCTCGTAGACCGGCGACAGGAGCCCGAGCATGGCTGCCTCGAGGTCCTCGAGCAGCTTGTAGATGATCTCGTACAGACGGATCTCCACCCCGACCTTGGCCGCCATCTCGCGGGCCCGCCGGTCGGGCCGGACATTGAACCCGATCATGGTGGCCGCCGACGCCTGGGCCAGCTCCACGTCGGACTCGGTGATCCCGCCCACGCCCCGGTGCACGAAGCTCAGCTTCACGTCATCCCGCTCCAGCTTCCGCAGGCTCTCGGTGACCGCCTCCAGTGATCCCCGCACGTCGGCCTTGAGGATGAGGTTGAGGGTGGCCGTCTCGCCCCGTTGGATCTGCTCGAACAGGTCCTCCAGTTTGGCCCCGCCCAGGGCGGACGTCGCGGCCGGCACATGGCCGGCCACCCGGTACCGGTGGGCGCGGGCCTCACCGATGGTACGGGCCTGGGCCAGCTCGGGAGCCACCCTGAGCTCGTCGCCCGCCTCGGGCGGCTCGGAGAACCCGAGCACCTGGACGGGAGTGGAGGGCGGTGCCTCCTTGATCTGCTCGCCATGGTCGTCGACGAGGGCCTTGACCTTCCCCCAGGCCGCGCCGGCCACGATCGGATCTCCCACCCGCAGCGTGCCACGCTCCACGATGACCGAGGCCACCGGGCCCCGCCCGATCTCGAGCTCGGCCTCGAGGACGACACCCCGGGCCCGACCCTCCGGCGACGCCACCAGCTCCTCCACTTCGGCCACCAGGATGATCTGCTCGAGAAGGTCGTCGATACCCAGGTTCTGCAGCGCCGAGATCTCGACGGTGATGGTGTCGCCACCCCAGGCCTCGGGGACCAATCCGTACTCGGACAGCTGCTGGAGCACCCGGTTCGGATCGGCCTCCTCGCGGTCGATCTTGTTGACCGCCACCACGATGGGCACGTCGGCGGCCTTGGCGTGGTCGATGGCCTCGATCGTCTGGGGCATCACCCCGTCGTCGGCCGCCACCACGAGGACCACGATGTCGGTCACCTCGGCCCCACGGGCCCGCATGGCCGTGAACGCCTCGTGGCCGGGGGTGTCGATGAAGGTGATGGGGTGGCCGTTCCAGTCGACCTGGTAGGCCCCGATGTGCTGGGTGATCCCACCGGCCTCGCCGGCCACCACGTTGGCCGAGCGGATCCGGTCGAGCAGCAGGGTCTTGCCGTGGTCGACGTGGCCCATGACCGTGACCACGGGAGGACGCGGCCGCAGGTCGGCCTCGTCCTCCTCCTCGTCGTCGTCGTCGAAGAACTTGGCCAGCAGCTCGGCTTCGCGCTCCTCGCCCGGGTCGACCAGCCTGATGTCAGCGCCGAGTTCGGCGGCGAAGAGGTCGATCATGTCATCGGTGAGCGACTGGGTGGCCGTCACCATCTCCCCCTGCAGCAGCAGGAACCTGATGACGTCGCCGGCCGACCGGTTCAGCTTCGGTCCGAGGTCACGGGCGGTGGAACCACGCTCCACGATGACCTCGGTGTCGGGGACCGGGGCCGTGGACGGTGTGTAGGCGGTGAGCTGGGTCGGCTCGAGCTCTTCGAGGTTGCGGCGGCGGCGGCGGGGACGTCGCTGATTGGGCCGCCCGCGACCGACACCGGGTCCGCCGCGGGCTCCGGGCCCGCCACCGGGGCCACCAGGACCGCCGGGACCGCCGCCCGGGCCACCGCCGGGCCGTCCTGCGTACCCTCCGCTCGAGCCACCACCGGGCCGCCCTCCGAATCCTCCTCCTCCACCCGGGCCGCCGCTACGGGTGGCGCCGCCGGGACGGGATCCGCCCGAACTCTGGCCGCCCGGTCGCCCGGCGAAACCGCCGGGACGGGTGCCACCGGCCGGAGGCGGGCGCCGTCCGCCCGCGCCCGGCGGGGGTGGGATGGGCTTGCCGGTCACCGACCGGGGAGGTCCCCCGGGCGGGGGTGGGATCGGTCGACCCGACGCGCTGGTCGGGGCGTGCGTCGGTGCCGACGGCGGTGTCGGTGGGCCACCGGCTGAGGCGGGTGGAGCCGGGGGCCGGGGAGCCGGGGGGGCGGCCGGCTGGGCCGGCGTCGCCACCGGCGCCGGTGCGGCCGGGGGCGCCGGGGGCGCTGGTGCGGCAGCCACCGGCTGAACGGGTGGGGTGGGTGGCGCCGGTCGGGCCGGGGCCCGGGCCGCGGGAGCAGCCGGAATCCGGGTCGGAGCCGGCGGTACCTGCTCGGAGGCGGGCCGGCTGGTGACCAGCCGGGTCCCCGTCCGCTTGACCGGCGGAGCGGATGGCGTGGAAGGCAGGGTCGACGGCGGGCCGTCCCCGGTCACCAGGTCCGGAGCCGGTCGGGTCGGGGCACCGGGATCGGGGCTCGGGGACCGCTCCTGACTGGGGGCGGGCTCGATCTTGGTGGCGGCGGCCTTCTTTGTGGCCGCGGCCTTCTTGGCCGGCGCGACCGGCTCCTCGGGCTGCACCGGGCGACGGAGGCCCTCCCGGTCGGCCTTCCGTCGGGCGCGGTCGGCCTGGGCGTCCTCGATGGACGACGAGTGGCTCTTGACACCCATCCCGAGGGACAGGCAGAGATCGAGAGCTTCCTTGTTGGTCAGACCGAGCTCATGAGCGAGCTCGTAGACGCGGATCTTCTTCGGCAACGGCTGTTACTGCCCTTCCTTCACGTCGTAGGTGCCGATACGCACATACGACCCTCTATCCTCGCACATCACAGGACCGGACCCTCCGAGGCCTCCTTCGGCCTCAGGGCCGAACGCAACCGGTCCACCTCTTCGCTCCCGACCGGGCCCCGCAACGCCCGGTCGAATGCCTTTCGTTTCTCGGCCCGGTCTATACAACCGGGTGAGTCCCGGCACAGCCAGGCCCCTCGCCCCGCCCCGTTCCGACCCACCGACAGGGAACCGTCGTGGAGTCGGACCACCCGGACCAACCCGTCGACCGACCCCGTCCGTCGGCAGCCGATGCAGGTCCGGACCGGCGTTATGCCGGAGCCTCCTCGCCCCCGTTGGAGACGGAGGCTTCCACCGGCTCCGGGGCTGGGGTGCCGGCCGGCCCGCCGTCCGTCCCGTCCGTGGCCGTCGGCTCGGGGCTGGATTCGGTGGATTCGGTGGATTCGGTGGATTCGGTGGATTCGGTGGCGGCTTCCGGAGCCGGGCCCTCGGCCCCCTCCGCGCCCTGGGACCACTCGGTGGCCGACACCGCGGTGCCGCCCTCGGCCGGCTGCCAGACCATCTCCCCCGCCTCGTTCTGGACCCATTCGCCCTCGGCCCACTCCTCGCCGGCATAACCCGACTCCTCCTCGGCCAGCTGGGTCTCGCTCTTGATGTCGATCCGCCAACCGGTCAGACGGGCGGCCAGACGCGCGTTCTGTCCTTCCTTGCCGATGGCCAGCGACAGCTGGTAGTCGCTCACGATGACCGTGGCCGTGCCGGTGTCGTCGTCGAGCCGGACCTCGCGAACCCGGGCCGGGGCCAGGGCCGACTGGATCAGCTCGACCGGATCGTCGGAGAACGGGACCACGTCGACCCGCTCGCCCCGCAACTCGTTGGTCACCATCCGCACCCGCGAGCCGCGGGCTCCGACACAGGCCCCGACCGGATCGACATTGGGATCGTTCGACCACACGGCGATCTTGGTCCGGTGGCCCGGCTCGCGGGCCGCCGCCTTGATCTCCACGGCGCCGGACGAGATCTCCGGCACCTCCAGTTCGAAGAGACGCTTGATGAGCCCGGGATGGCTCCGGCTGACCACGATCTGCGGTCCCTTGGTGGTCTTGCGCACCTCGACGATGTAGGCCTTCAGGCGGGCCCCGTGCTCGTAACGCTCATAGGAGACCTGCTCGGCCTGCGGGAGCAAGGCCTCCACCTTCCCCAGATCGAGCAGCGTGTACCGGTTGTCGGTCTGCTGGACGATGCCGGTCACGATGTCACCCTCACGGCCGGCGTACTCCTCGTACTTGAGATCGCGCTCGACCTCGCGGATCCGCTGCAGGATGACCTGCTTGGCCGTCTGCGCAGCGATGCGACCGAAGTCGTCGGGAGTATCGTCCCACTCCCGCGTGACGTTCCCGTCCTCGTCCAGCTCCTGGCCGTAGACGCGGATCTCACCCGACTCGGGATCGATGGTGACGACCGCCTCCTCGGCCGCGTCGGGGCGGCGCTTGTACGCGGCGACCAGGGCGTTGGCCAAGGCGTCGAGCAGGGTCTCCACGGAGATGCCCTTGTCGCGCGCGATCTGGCCCAGCGCGTCGAGGAACTCGAAGTTGGGCTTGCTCATGGGGATACGACCTGCTTCCTCTTCTTCTTCTCCGTCGTCGCCGTGGTCTTGCTCGACGCGGGAGTCCGGGACGCATTCCCGTCCCCGCCCCGGACCGGTCCCCACACGAACACCGTGCGCGCCTTGTCGATGTCGGAGTACGACAGCGAGACACCGCCCTCGGGCCCATCGTCGACGACCAGGCGCAGGCCTTGTTCGTCTGCCGCCACCAGCACGCCCCGGAGCCGCCGGTCACCGGGCACCTGGGGACGGGTCTTCACCGTGACCGTCTCACCGACGGCCTTGACGAAGTGGGCGGGAGTCCGGAGATTGCGTTCCACCCCGGGGCTCGATACCTCCAGGGTGTACCGACCCGGGATGGGGTCGAGGTCGTCAAGCACCGATGACACGGCGCGGTTGGCATCGGTCAGTGCCTCGAGGTCAACTCCCCCGTCACGGTCCACCGTGACCAGCAGGACCCCGGATCGCAGCTCCACGTCCACCAGTTCGAGGTCGGCAGCGGCCAAAACCGGCTGCAGGTGGGCAACGAGTTCCTCGTCCATCTGCGCTGCCTCCTTCCTCGTGTCCGTGCTCTCGATCGGATCGCATCACGCGTCCTCACGCTGTCTGGAATACCTGTCCGTACTGCTGTCGCCGCCTTCCACCGGAGCGGTTCCGGACCAAAACAAAAGCGTGGGCTGTCCGCCCACGCTTCCTTCAGCGTCACTACACCCCGACCGAACGGCAGATCTAAAAGTATAGCAGCGACAACCCCGAACTGTGAGCGGCCTGACGTGCGGTTTCGCCGATTTGCCCCCTGTGGACAACCCTCCGGCCCGGAGTGGGAGGTCGGTGCTGCACGCCCGCCGTGCCGGCCACCGCATCGACGGGTGGGACCCCGGCGCTTCGTCCACGGCCGGGGACATCTGCCCCTCGCCACCGCCCCGGCGGGCTAGGAACTCCCGGGCCCGCCCCCGAACTTCTTGCGGATGAGCTCGACCTTGGTCTCCGAGGCGTTGGCATCCTCACCTTTGTCGTCGATCAGCGCCCTCCGGTCGGCCTCGGCCTCGGCCTCGGCCCCGGTGTCGGCCGCCGCCAGCCTGGCCTCCACCCCCTCGGCCACCAACTGCTCCGCTTCGGCCACCAGGGCGTCCACCATCTCGTCCTCGGGGACGACCCGGACGATCTTCCCCTTGATGAACAGGTGGCCGCGTCGCCGGCCGGCGGCGATGCCGAGGTCGGCCTGGCGGGCCTCTCCCGGACCGTTGACCACGCAACCCATCACCGCCACCTGAATGGGCAGGTTCCGGTCCTCGAGGGCGAGCTGGGCCGCCTTGGCCACGGCGATGACATCGATCTCGGCCCGTCCACAGCTCGGACAGGCGATGAGGTCGAGACCCTTGCGTTCGCGCAGTCCCAACGCCTCCAGCAGCTGGCGGCCGGCCCGTGCCTCCTCGACCGGGTCGGCGGTGAGCGAGTACCGGATGGTGTCCCCGATCCCCTCGGCCAGGAGGGTGGCGATCCCAGCCGTACCCTTCAACAGCCCCGCCGGCGGGGGTCCGGCCTCGGTCACCCCGAGGTGCAGAGGGTGGTCGAAGGTCTCCGACGCCAGCCGGTACGACTCGATCATGAGGGGCACCGAGGAGGCCTTCACCGAAATCTTGACGTCGTCGAACCCGACCTCGGCGAAGTAGGCCAGCTCCATGCGCGCCGACTCCACCAGGGCCTCGGGTGTGGCGCCGCCGAAGCGCTTGTAGAGATCCGGGTGGAGGGAGCCGGCGTTGACCCCGATCCGGATGGGAACGCCCCGGTCCTTGGCCTCGGCCGCCACCTGCTTGATCTCGGCCTCCTTGCGCAGATTGCCCGGGTTGAGTCGCAGGCCCTGCACGCCGGCCTCCAGTGCGGCCAGGGCCATCTCGTGGTGGAAGTGGATGTCGGCGATGATCGGTACCGGTGAGCGGGGGACGATGCGGGCCAGTCCCTCCGCCGCCGCCTCTTCGTTGCAGGTGCAGCGGACCAGGTCGGCGCCGGCCGCGGCCAGGGCGTAGATCTGGGACAACGTGGCCTCGGCGTCGGCCGTCTTGGTGGTCGTCATGGACTGGACGGTGACGGGGGCACCACCCCCGACGGCCACGCCCCCCACCTCGATACGGCGGGTCGGCCTCCGCTCCGTCGTGGTCCAGGCCGTTGCTCCCATGCGCCCATGCTAGGGCCCGGAGCCCAGGGCCGGGCCCGCGGCCGGGGCCGGTCAGCCGAAAGGGTTGGCCATCGGATGGAGGATGTCGGTCAGGAGCGCCGGCAGTATGAGGACGCCGAGGAAGGCCAGCATGAGCCAGGTGAACGGCATCAGCTTGGCCACATCGGCGTGGTAGAGCACCTTGCGCCGGCCGGTGCGGATCTTCTCGTACACGGCGATGGCCACGTGGCCGCCGTCGAGCGGCAGCATCGGGAAGAGGTTGAAGATCCCGAAGAAGATGTTGATGGCGATGAGGATGTACAGGAACTGGCCGATCCCGGCCTGGAGAGCGTCGGTGGCCGTGGCCCCGACGCCGATGATGGACTGCACGCGAGTGCCGTTGGCGGCGGCCTGATTGGCGGCCTTGGCGCTCGTCACCTGATGGAATCGCTGGGTCACCGCGCTGGGAGAGAAGAGATGCGCCACCCCTACGATCGAGACCCAGCCGTACCGGACGAGGTCGGCACCGGTCGAGGCCAGCGCGTGCAGGGGTGATCTCGTCTCCACGGGCGACCCGAGACTCACCCCGATGACCCCGAAGGGGGCGTGGCCGGACGGGACGTCCACGCCGGACTCGTGCTCGGTGCGTCCGTTGGCCGGGGTCACCGTCAACGAGACCGCCCGTCCCTGGCGGTCCACCACCATGGTGACGGGAACGCCGGGATGGTCCCGGATGGCCGAAGTCAGGGCGTTGACACTCCCGTCGATGGCGACCCCGTCGACCGAGACGATCACGTCGCCGGACCGGACACCGGCCCGGGCGGCCGGGCCCGGTGCCCCACCCACCGCTGACACCCCCTGGACCTGCACCTTGTCCGAGTTGGGCACTCCGACGAAGGCCAGCAGCACCCAGAGCAGCACGAAGGCCATCAAGAAGTGCATGGCCGAGCCCGCCACCGCCACCAGCAGCCTCGAGTGGAACGGCTTCTCGCGGTAGACCCGCGACTCGTCGGCGGGGTCGACATCCTCCAGATTGGTCATGCCGGGGATCTTCACGTAGCCGCCCAGAGGGAGCGCCTTGATCCCGTACTCGGTCTCGCCGCGACGGAACGACCACAAGCGCGGTCCGAAGCCCACGAAGTACTCGGTCACCTTCATGCCCCCGCGCTTGGCTGCCAGCAGATGACCGAGCTCGTGCATCATCACGATGACGATGATCGAGGCGATGACCACCACGAGGTCGAGATGCCCGGTGGAGGCGCCCACGATGACGATGAGCACGATGGCGGCGATCAACTCACCGGCCGAGCGCAGCGGGGACTTCACCCGAACGTCAGGATCCTCCCCCGGTGCCGGAGCCACCGGGTCCGACCCCTCCCGGGCCGGGGGGCGCACCTCGATGGTGCTCATGCCGCCGCCTCGCGTCCGGAGACCACCAGTTCGGCCAGGCGCCGGGCCTCGGCGTCGGCCCCGAGGACGTCCTCCACGGTTGGTGGCGTGGCCGTCGGGCAAGTCGGGGAAGGGCGCCACGTGTCGTAGCGGTCGAGGGTGCCGGCCACCACCTCGGCGATGGTGGCCCAGGGGATGCGGCCGGACAGGAACGCGGCCACGGCCACCTCGTTGGCGGCGTTGAGCCAGGCCGGGGCCAGGTCCCCGGTCCGGCCGGCCTGATAGGCCAGGTCGAGACAGGGGAAGACGGTCCGGTCGGGCTCCTCGAACTCGAGGGCCGGGAGCGTGGTCCAGTCGATGGCGCCGTAGGCCACCGGCAGCCGCTCGGGAAAGGACAGCGCGTACCCGATGGGGAGTCGCATGTCCGGCATCGACAGCTGGGCCACGGTGGCACCGTCCACGAACTCGACCATGGAGTGGACCACCGACTGGGGATGGACCACGACGTCGATGGCGTCGTAGGCCACCCCGAAGAGCTCGTGGGCCTCGATCACCTCCAGCCCCTTGTTCATCAGCGTCGACGAGTCCACCGTGATCTTCGGTCCCATGGTCCAGGTCGGGTGGTCCAGGGCGTCGGCCACGGTGACCGCGGCCAGTTCGTGACGGGTTCGTCCCCGGAACGGACCACCCGACGCGGTGAGCAGGAGGCGGGCCACCGCGTCGGCATCACCGGCCCTCAGACACTGGTGGACCGCGCAGTGCTCGGAGTCGACGGGGATGATCTCGGCCCCGACCGTCCGTCGGGCCCGCTGCACCAGCGGGGCACCGGCGATGATGGACTCCTTGTTGGCCAGGGCGAGCCGACGGCCGGCATCGAGCGCGGCCAGGGTCACGCTCAGTCCGGCGAAGCCGACCACCCCGTTCACGACCACGTCGGCCAGCGTGGCGATCTGGGCCAGGCCCTCGGTCCCGGTCACCAACTCGACGCCGGGGTCCAGGCGGCCGGCCAGCCCGGCGGCCAGGGAGGGGTCGCCGATGGCCACCACCCGGGGGTGCAGCCGGGCCGCCTGGGCCACGAGCACGTCGACCGATCGGTGGGCCCCGAGGGCCACCACGTCGAAGCGCTCCGGACAGGCCCCGATGACCTCGATGGCCTGGGTGCCGATGGAGCCGGTGGACCCGACCAGGCTGACGGAGACCGGGGTGCCGTCCCATGCCCCGAGAGTGCCTTCCGGTCCGATCGAGCCGGGCGGCCCGTTGCCCCTGCTGGCGGGAGTCATCCCTCTAGCCTGCCCGACATTCAGGCAATGTTGAGGGCGCGGACCAGGTAGTAGGTGGCGGGCAGGACGAACAGCAGGGCGTCCACCCGGTCGAGCACACCGCCGTGGCCCGGCAGGAGGGTGCCCATGTCTTTCAGTCGGAGGTCCCGTTTGAGCAGTGATTCGCACAGATCCCCGAGGGGAGCCACGACCGCCACCACCACGCCCAGGAGGGCGGCATTGGCCGCACTCCAGGGGTGGATGGAGCCGACAACGACGGTCGAGAACAGGATGGAGAACACCGCCCCCCCGAACAGTCCCTCCCAGGTCTTGTTGGGGCTGATCTTCGGGGCCAGGGGCCGGCTGCCGAGCCAGCCGCCGATGACCAGGGCGCCGATGTCGTTCGCCACGGTGGCGATGATGGCACCGAGGAGGAATGCGATGCCGTGCCGGTCGGGGAAGGCGGAGGGCGACAGCAGCAACCCGGCATAGGCGCCGAGCAACGACACCCATCCCACCGTCAGCAGAGTCGCCGCCGTACCCGCCACCGGTGACCCCCGCTCGATACCGAAGAGGTACCAGATCAGGGTGAACACCGTGATCAACACCAGGACCAGCGGCAGGGCGGCCACGCCCTTGGCATACGCCCCCACCATGAGGGAGATCGTCCCGACCAGACCGAGCAGTGTGGCCGGGTGGTAACCGGCCCGGCGGAGGACGCCGAAGCACTCCCCGGCGGCGAAGGTCACCACGATGAGGCTCAGTACCAGCGACGGCACCGTGCCCAGCTTGAACGCCAGCAGGGCCACTACGGCCACCGCGATGCCCGTCCCGACCCGAAGACCGATGGAGCTGTCACGGCCGCGGGCGCCGGTCGCCGGTCGGTCGGACCCCCCGGCCGGTCGCTTCGTCCGCCCGGGGGGCGGTGGGCCGCCTCCGGTCGCCTCGGCCCCGCCGGGGGCCGGACGTGGCGTCGCCGTCCGGCGGAGGAGCCGTCGGGACGTGGAGCCTATGGCTGCCGCGGCCACGACGTCGGCACCGGCCGGAACGCGGTCGGGTCCACCTGGGCCCTCGGCGCTGGCCGGCCCGGCGGCGTCTCCTTCGCGCTCGGCCGTCCGGTCGGCAGCGGCCAGCCCGGCCACTCCACCCCGTTTGCGGCCGGCTCCGGGGACATCGGTCACCGATGCACCGGGAGGTTCGGCGGCCAGGGGCGCATCGACCGGAGGCGTCACGTCCTCGGGGCTCTTGGCCCGCAATCGGGCCGGGAGCAGTCCGGCTCGCCGGGTTCGACCGAGGCGGGCCGAACCGGTCGGCCGGGACGCCTCGGCGAACAGCTCTGCGTCCGCTGGTTCGTCATCGACCGGGGACAGGTCCTCCGGCCCCAGACCGACCCGACCCAGGCCACCTCGTCTCGCCGGCACCGAGGTGGTGGCGGCAGCGGTGACGGCAGCAGCCGTGGCGGTGCCCGGCTGGGCAGGTGGATCGGCGGGCTCGGCCGATCCACCTGAGTCCGGCTCGCCCGGCTCGCCCGGCTCGCCCGGCTCGGCCCCTGACGATCCGACCACCACGCCGCCTGGCTCCGTGATCGGGTGGGACGTGGCCGCCTCCGACTCGGGATCGGTGGCCCCGGCCTCGGATGTGACCTGTCGGACCTGTCCGGTCGGGCGGCGGGGCTCCGATTCGAGGTCGAACTCCCATGGGCGTCGGTCGACATCGGAATTGTCGGTCTCGTCCAGCGATCCCAGGGCCACCTCGTCATCCGCGAACATGGCCGGCTCGAACTCCTCGTCGTGGGCCACCCAGTCGGCGTCCTCCTCCCGCCAACTCGGCGCCACGATCCCCGAGCTCGCCGAGTCGTCATCGGTGTCCCGCGACAGCACGGCCGGGACCTGTCCGGTCGGGGGTTCGGTCCAGTGGGGCAACTCGGTGGGCGTGGCCCCACTGGGAACGGCCGTCTCACCCGGCTTGACCGGGTCGACGACCGGGCCGGCCCCTTCGAGGTCGCCGGGCTCGTCGGTCAGGTGCACGGACGACTGCTCGAAAAGGCTCTCCGCCACCGGCCGGGACGCCTTGGGACCTGCGTCCTCCTCATCCTCCGCCAGTCTCGGCACCACCGGGAGCTCCCCCGTGATCTCACCGGCCGGCTCGGCGCCCACGATGCGGACCCGGTCGGTCGAGGGTCCGGTGGGCTCGTGGCGCGTCACTGGAACGTCGGTCCCGGTCACGTCGTCCTCTCGGTCTGGGCCGTCGTCCACGTCGTCAATTCCTTTGGTCCACCGGGCCGGAGTTGCTCCGTCCGATGTCAGATCTCGAGGAGCTCCTGCTCCTTGTGGGTGAGAAGCCGGTCGATGGCGGCCACGTGGTCCTGGGTGATCTTGTCGAGATCCTTCTCCACCCGTTCGAGCTCGTCACTCGAAAGGTCGCCGTCCTTCTGCAGGGCGTCGAGTTCGTGCCGTGCCGATCGGCGCAGGTTGCGCACCGTGACCCGACCTTCCTCCGCCTTCTGCTTGACCACCTTGACCAGCTCCTTGCGGCGCTGCTCGGTAGGTATCGGAAACGACAGGCGGATCACGTTTCCGTCGTTGGACGGAGTGATACCGAGGTCGGAGCCCTGCAGGGCCTTCTCGATGGTGGCCAGCGAGCCCTTGTCGTAGGGCGAGACCACAAGCAGCCGGGCCTCGGGGACGCTGAAACCGGCCAGTTGGCGCAACTCGGTCTCGGTCCCGTAGTAGTCGACTTTGACGTGCTCCACCAACGCCGGCGTGGCCCGCCCGGTCCGGATCGACCCGAATTCGGTCTGGGCATGGTCCACCGCCTTGGCCATGTGCTCCCGCGCGTCGGACACCACCATCGCGATCAGGTCGTCATCCATTTGCAGACCAGCGTAGCCAGCGGGCCCGGACGCCACCGGATGCCCGCGCCAACTGGGCGTTCATCGGACCAGCGTCCCGATGGATTGTCCTCCGAGAGCCTTGTGGATGTTGCCCGGCTCCATCAGATCGAAGACCCGGATGGGGAGACCGTTGTCCATGCAGAACGTGATGGCTGTCAGGTCCATCACCCGCAGGTCCTTGGACACCACCTCCATGAACGAGACCTCGTCGTAGCGGGTGGCGGTGGGATCCAGCCGGGGGTCGGCGCTGTAGACCCCGTCGACCCCTCCGTGGGTGCCCTTGCACAGCAGTTCGGCCTCGATCTCGGCGCCCCGGAGGGCGGCCGAGGTGTCGGTGGTGAAGTAGGGATTGCCCATGCCGGCGGCGAACAGCACCACCCGGCCCTTCTCGAGGTGGCGGATGGCCCGGCGCCGGATGTAGGGCTCGGCCACCTCGGCCATCTGCACGGCGGAGAGCACACGGGTGGGCTGGCCGTGATGCTCGAGGGCGTCCTGCAGGGCCAGGGCGTTGATGACGGTTCCGAGCATCCCCATGGTGTCCGAGGTGGCGCGGTCCATGCCGGCTCCTGCCCCGGTGGTGCCACGCCAGATGTTGCCGCCTCCCACCATCACGGCCAACTCGAGGTCGAGATCGTCCCGGGTCGACGCGATCTCGACGGCCAGTTGCTCCACCACCGCCGCGTCGATGGTCTCGTCGGACGCCGACGAGGCCAGGGCCTCGCCGGACATCTTCAGGACGATACGCCGTCGATCACCCACCGGGGCCTCAGTCGCCCACCACGACCTGGGCGAACCGCGTCACCTGGGCCGGCCCCAGCAGCTTGGCGATGGTCTGCTTCTCGTCCTTCACGTAGGCCTGGTCGAGCAGAACCCGCTCCTTGTACCAACCGCCCATACGGCCGTCCACGATCTTGGGCAGGGCGGCATCGGGCTTGCCCTCGTTCCTGGCGATCTTCTCGACCGTCTCCCGCTCCGCTGCCACCTCCTCCTCGGGGACCTCGTCCCGCGAGATGTAGAGCGGGCGGGCGAAGGCGATGTGGGCAGCAACGTCGTGGGCCAGCTCGGCGGATCCGCCTTCGAGCGCCACCACCACGGCGTTGACCCCCCGTCCGGCCTGATTGTGCAAGTACGAGTCGACGACCCCGCCGGCGGGGGCCTCGATCCGGACCACCCGGCCGAGGGAGATGTTCTCCTGCAGCGTCACCTTCAGCCGCTCGATGTCCTCGCTGCGTTCGTCGACGGCGGCCTCACCCTTGGAAGCCACCAGGTCGGCCAGCGACCCGACCAACGCCACGAACTCGTCGGACTTGGCCACGAAGTCGGTCTCGGACCGAAGTTGGACGATGGACACGGCGCCGTCGGCCCGTCCCACGGCCACGGCGCCCTCCGAGGCGTCACGGTCGGCCCGCTTGGACTGGCTGGCCTTACCCTGTTCGCGCAACACCGTGATGGCCCGTTCGATGTCTCCCTGAGCCTCCTCGAGCGCCTTCTTGGCGTCGAGCATCCCCACCCCGGTGAGTTGGCGGAGCTTCTGGACGTCCTTGGCAGTGAAATCGGCCATGATCAGACCTCCCCGGCCGACGGCGACGTGGGCGCGGCCGGTTCCGTCTCGGGTGCGGCCGCGGGGTCCGCGGTCGCGGCAGTGGGCGCCACGTCGGCCACCTCGGCCACCTCGGTCGGGGCCGGGGCTGCCGCCTCCACCGGGGTGGCCACGGTCGGCTCGGTCGGAGCGGGAGCCGCGACCGAGGCCGGCTCGGGCTCGCGGGCGGGGGCTGCCGCGGCGGGGGCTGCCGCCGCGGTGGGAGCGGCCGGTGCCGTCGGGGCCGGTGCCGGGGGAGCCGGCCGCTGTTGGGCGATGAAACGGCCCTCCACCACGGCGTCGGCCACCACCCGGCACAGGAGCGCGCCGGAGCGGATGGCATCGTCGTTGCCCGGGATCACGTGCGTGATCACATCGGGATCGCAGTTCGTGTCCACCACCGCCACCACGGGCAGGCCGAGCTTGTTGGCCTCGGTCACCGCGATGTGCTCCTTTTTGGTGTCGATGACGAAGATGGCGTCGGGGAGCCGGTCGAGGGAGCGGATACCACCGAGGTTGCGCTGGAGCTTCTCGAGCTCGCGTGTGTGCCGCAGCGCCTCCTTCTTCGGCATGGCGTCGAAGTCCCCGGCCTTCTGCATGGCCTCGAACTCCTTCATGCGCTTCACCCGGGTCGAGACCGTCTGGAAGTTGGTCAGCATGCCGCCCAGCCACCGCTCGTTGACGTAGGGCATCCCGCAGGCCTCCGCATAGATGGCTACCGGTCCCTGGGTCTGCTTCTTCGTGCCCACGAAGAGAATGGTCCCGCCCCCAGCGACCAGGTCGCGGATGTAGCCGTAGGACTCCTCGATCCCCTGCATGGTCTGGCGGAGGTCGATCAGATAGATCCCGTTCCGCTCCCCCAGGATGAACCGCCGCATCTTGGGGTTCCACCGACGGGTCTGGTGCCCGAAGTGGACACCCGCGCCGAGCAACTGCTTCATCGTGACTACGGCCATGTGACTGCTCCTTGTGACGGTTGGTTCTCCCCGGGCACAACACCCCCCGGATGAGGGGCGACCGTGGACGCGGCCGGGTACGGCTTCGATACCGCTCGAATGTCCCGTCGGTTGACGAGGCCCCACCATGGTAGTGCGCCGGCCAGACGCGCTCCACCCGACGGTCGCAGACCGGGACGGCCTTGCGCCTGGTCCGACCGGTTGCCGTATCATCGACGGCATGCCGCAGGAGGGGGGGACGGAGCGACTGACGGTGGCCGTCCGGTGGATCCAGCCCGTGCAGCCCCTCCCCCGTCACCGGCCGGGCTGTGAGGATCCCGACGGCGGCGCGGACTGCCTTCCTGGCGCTTCCGGGTCCGATCCAGAGCCGAATTCGCCATGGCCTGGGTCGGTATGCGCCCTGGGAGGACGGCCATCCCCCCCTCGCTCCCCCGTGCCCGCCGGGAATGGTCGTCGGTGCCCCCGACTTCGTCGGCGTCGGGGTGCCGAAGGCCGGCACCTCGTGGTGGTTCAGCCTCATCCTGGCCCATCCGGACGTCCACGGACCCCAGCGCAAGGAGCTGCTGTACTTCAACCGGATCTTCTTCGAGCGCTTCCGCAACGAGGACTGCACCGACCGGGATCTCGAGGCGTATCACCAGTGGTTTCCCCGGCCCCCCGGGGCCCGCACCGGCGAGTGGACGCCTTCGTACCTGTTCTCGTACCGGCTGCCACCCATTCTCCGTCGGGCCGCGCCCGACGCCAAGGTCCTCATCCTGCTACGTGATCCGGTCGACCGCTATCGGTCGGACATCTCGCGGACCATGCCGCGCCGCCGGCGCCGGAACGTGCGATACCGGGGCCTGGCCCGCGGGTTCTACGCCGCCGAACTGGAGCCGTGGGAGAAGGAGTTCGGCCCGTCGGAGATGCTGATCCTCCAGTACGAGGCCTGCACGCAGAGTCCTTCCGAGCAGCTGGCCGCCACGTACCGGTTCCTCGGCCTCGACGACTCCTTCCGACCTCCCGGACTGGAATCGCCGGTGAACCAGACCAAGTCCAAGCAGACCGTCGACGCCGGTTTCGAACGCATGCTGACCGAGCTGTACGAGCCGGACGTGGCGGCCCTGGTGGCCCGCTACCCCCACTTCGACCTCAGGCTGTGGCCCAACTTCGCGTACCTGGCCGGGTAGGTCGGCACGGGCCGGACTCCTGACCGACGGGGAGCGCTCAGCCGGTGGCCGAGGTGGGCACCCTCTTCTTGGCCTTGGTCCCGGCGGCCGCACCCGAAGGTGACGCGTCCTTGGTCTTCGCCGCCGCCGGCCGACGCCCGGCCGCCTCGGGTCGGTCGGCCAGCTTGGCCCGCAGCTGCAGCACGGCCTTGGTGTGGATCTGGCAGACCCGGCTCTCGGTGACTCCGAGGATCTCGCCGATCTCAGCCAGGGTGAGGCCTTCGTAGTAGTACAGGGTGAGCACGGTCTTCTCCCGGTCGGCCATCTGACTGACCGCCTGGATGAGGGCCTCCTTGGTCTCCTTCACCTCGAAGGTGTCCATGGGCCCGGCGCCGCTGTCGGGGAGGGTCTCACCCAGGGTGGACCGGTCGGAGCGGTCCCCGCCCCTGAACACCTCGTCCAGCGCCACCACGCCCACGAAGGAGATCTTCCGCAGCGCCGTCTGGAACTCGGTGTCGGTCATCTCGAGGTCGGCGGCCACCTCGGCGTCGGTCGGCGTCCGGTGCAGCGTCGCCTCCAACTTCGAGTAGGACTGCTCGACGGCCCGGGCCTTGGCCCGCACCGACCTCGGGACCCAGTCGATCGAGCGAAGCTCGTCGATGATGGCGCCCTTGATCCGTGGGATGGCGTAGGTCTCGAACTTGATGTTGCGTGCCGGCTCGAACCTCTCGATGGCATCGATCAGGCCGATGATGCCGTAGCTGGCCAGGTCGGCCTCGTCCACGTGACGGGGCAGCCCCACCGACACCCGGCCGGCCACGTACTTGACCACCGGCGAGTAGTGGATGATGAGCTGATCGCGCAGGGCGCGGTTGCCAGTCTTCTTGTACTCGGCCCACAGGCCGTCAATGCCGTGTCCCGCCGTGTCCAGTTTGGTAGCCAATTGTCCCCTTAGGCCCGTGGATGGGTGCCCGCGTACACGGTCAGCAACCGCTCCTTGCTTACATGAGTGTAGACCTGTGTGGTCTGCAGGCTGGCGTGACCCAGGAGTTCCTGCACCACCCGCAGGTCGGCGCCACCGTCCAGGAGGTGGGTGGCGAAGCTGTGACGAAGGGCGTGGGGGTGGGTCGGGACCGGCGATCGCCGGTCGAGGATGCGCCGCACGTCCCGGGGTCCCAGCCGGTTCCCCCGTCGGTTCACGAACAGCGCCCCCGCCGGGGTCTGCGCCCCGATCAGGCTGGCCCGGGGGCCGTCCAGCCAGGCCAGTATTCCGGCGGCACAGCATTCGTGGATCAGGACCTGGCGCTGCTTGGATCCCTTGCCGGTCACGGTGACGACCCTCCGGTCCAGATCCACGTGGCCGACATCGAGGCCGCAGAGCTCGGCCACCCGGATCCCGCTCCCGTAGAGCAGCTCCAGCACGGCGTCGTCACGACGGTCGACGGCGGTGGGCGGTTCCGATCCCGGCTCGGCGGCCGGCTCGAGCAGCTGGTTCAGTTCGGCATGACCGAGCACCCGGGGCAGGCGGGAATCGGGAGAAGGCGCCGACAGGCGGCTGGCCGGGTCGGCCTCGATCAGGCCGCGCTTGGCGCACCACGAGAAGTAGGAGCGGAGGGAGGCGGCCGTGCGGGCGATGGTGGCCTTGGCATAACGACGGGTGGCCAGAAAGGCCAGGTAACGGCGGAGCACGATCCGATCGACGTCCTCCGGTCCTTCGGCACCGGCCCGGCCCGCCCACTCGGAGAACTGCGAGATGTCGGTGGCATAGGCCCGGACCGACGCCGGCGACAGGCCCCCGACCGAGCGGCGGTAGGCATCGATCTCCCAGGGCACAGGAAGACAGTACCGGCCGGACCGCTCCGGATCGTTCACCCTCGACGTCCCGTGTCCGGGGCCGGTCTCCAACCATCCCCCACCTGGGCACGACCAGGGCTATCGTCGAAGCAGTGCGTGCCGTCGTGCCACGTCGTCCGGCGGCACACGAGTATCACCGAGCTGTTCGGCGAGTCCGGTCACGTGCTCCTCGGGCTACGACGCAAGGGGGAAGTATGTCCGACCCAATCGATCGCCGGTCGTTCCTGGCCCGGGGGGCCGCCGCCGGCGCCGGCATCGCCGTCATCGCCGCCTCAGGAGAGCTCCTGGCCGCATGCGGGTCCGGTTCCGGCTCCTCCTCCACCACGGCGGGCGCGTCCACCGGGGCCCACCCCGACGGCGTGTCCACGGCGAGCCCCAAAACGGGTGGGACACTGATCTTCGGGGTCGACGCCGAGGAGAAGGGGTTCTCCCCCACCCTGGGCACCTTCGACGAGGTCGGGATCCTCTACGCCCGCACGGTCTTCGACCCGCTCCTGATCCTCGACGCCGACAGCACGCCCAAGCCCTACCTGGCCGAGTCGGTCGTCCCCAACAGCGACTACACGGTGTGGACCATCACCATGCGTCCCGACCTCGTGTTCCACAACGACACCCCCTGCGATGCCGCCGCCGTGGCCGCCAACTTCAACGCCCACAAGACCTCCGCCCTCACCGGGCCGGCCCTCACCACCGTGGCCGACGTCACCGTGACCAGCCCGTTGGTGGTGACCGTCACCATGAAGTCGCCCTGGGTGCCGTTCGACTACTACCTGACCGGGGGTATCGGCGGACAGTTCGCCTTCATCGCCGAGCCCGACTGGTTGGCCAGCGGAAGCCAGACCAATCCCATCGGCACCGGGCCGTTCGTCTTTCAGGAGTGGACGCCCAACGACCACTTCACGGCGACCAAGAACCCCCACTACTGGCGGGCCGGCTACCCCTACCTCGACACCATCACCTACAAGCCCATCATCGACCCGGAACAGCTGCTCAGCAGCCTGAACTCCGGCGTGGTGGACATCATGCACACCGACGTGCCCGAGGTGATCACGTCGCTGCGGGGTGACACGTCGTTGGGCTACATCGACGACTCGAAGACCGTGGCCGGCGAGCCGGACATGGGCTGCATGCTGCTCAACCTGTCCAAGGCCCCCTTCGACAACCTCAAACTGCGTGAGGCCATGGCCTACGCCGTCAGCTCGGCCCAGTACGTGGCGGTCATCGACAAGGGGGTCAACGCCACGTCGAACGGCCCGTTCGCCACCGGGTCTCCCTACTACGTGGCCGACAACGGCTACCCCGACTACAACGCGGCCAAGGCCGCCAGCCTGGTCAAGCAGGTCCAGCAGGAGACCGGCCAACCCGTGTCCTTCAACCTCAACCACACCCCCGACCCCACCACCACCCGCATCGCCGAATACCTCCAGCAGGTGCTGCAGACCGCCGGCATGCACGTGACGCTGGCGCCGGTGCAGCAGGCGGACATCATCGACACGGCGCTCCTCGGCTCGTACGAGGCGCAGGTGTGGCGACAGTTCGGGGCCGTCAACCCCGACATGAACTACATCTTCTGGAGCCCGACCAACGCCAACACACCGGTGTTCTCGATCAACATGGCCCGCAACACCGACCCGGCCATGGAGACGGCCCTGCTCCAGGGACGTCAGTCCCCGTCGAAGTCCCAACAGGTAGCCGCTTACCAACAGGTCAGCAAGCTCCTGGCCAAGGACATCCCCTACGTCTGGTACGACCGCACCACCTGGGCCATCGGGGCCCAGCCCAAGGTGGAGAACTTCGCCAACCCCAGCGCCCCGGCCGGAGACAAGGCCTTCGCACTGATCGGCGGAGCCGTCTGGCCCACCCAGATCTGGCTCAACTCCTGACCGCCACGACCACGCGCCTCCGACGGGCGGGGTGGTCGTGCCATGATCGCGACATGAGTCGCATCCTGATCGTCGAGGACGACGAGCGGATCAGGTCGTCCATGCGCCTCGCTCTCGAGGACGAGGGTTACTCGGTCGAGGACGTGCCCAGCGGCGAGGAGGCGGTGGAACGCTTCGCCGAGGAGCCGTTCGAACTGGTGCTCATCGACCTGATGCTTCCCGGCATCGACGGCTTCGAGGCGTGCCGGACCCTGCGGCGCCACAGCACCGTCCCCATCATCATGGTCACGGCCCGGTCCGACACGCACGACGTGGTGGCTGGCCTCGAGGCCGGGGCCGACGACTACGTGACCAAGCCCTTCGTGGCCAAGGAGCTCGCCGCCCGCATCCGGGCCCTGCTGCGGCGGTCCCGGCCCGACGAGGGGCAGGACTCGCTGATCAACTTCGGTGACGTCCAGATCGAGCCGGACGCCGGCGTGGTGCGCCGCAACGGCGAGGAGGTCCACTGCACCCGGACGGAGTTCCGACTCCTGTGCGAGCTGGCCGACCACCCGGGCAAGGTCCTCAGTCGCGAACATCTGCTCGAGCAGGTGTGGGGTTACGACTACTTCGGAGACGGTCGCCTCGTCGATGTGCACGTCCGGCGGCTTCGGACCAAGGTGGAGCCGGACCCGGCCAATCCCCGGTTCATTCTCACGGTCCGGGGCATGGGCTACAAGCTGGCGGTCTGACCCGTGGCCCAGGCGGAGCCACCGGACCCGGCGGAATCCGACAGCACCGTCTCCGCCGGCGGCCACCCGATGGCCCTGGAGACCCCGACGCGCCGGCGCCGGCGCCGCAGCGGCCGACTGTCGAGCAACCTCGGCCTGCGGGCCCGGGTGACGGCCACCTTCGCCATCGGTGCCTTCGCCCTCTCGACCATCATGGCCGGCATCACCTACTTCGCCGCCCGGCAGAGCTTCCTCAGCGAACGCCAGGGCGCCGACCAGCGTCAGGCCTTCGCCAACGCCTCCCTGATCCGGAACGCCCTGCGATCGCCGGGCACTCAGGTCGACCAGTTGATCGGCTCGGTCGACACGTTGCCCGGATCCCTCTCCGTGCTCCATTCGCAGGGGAAGTGGTACGCCACCTCGATCTCGGTCGGACAGAGCGCCATCCCGACCAGGCTGCGCACCCTGGTCCTGCAGGGGACCCCGGCCTCCCAGTTCTTCTCGGTCGGGGGCTCACCGGCCATCGTGATCGGGGTGCCGCTGCCGGCCGAGCAGGCTGCCTACTTCGAGGTGTTCTCGCTCGACGAGCTGGCCAGCACCCTCCGGACTCTAGCCTTCGCCCTGGCCGCCGCGGCCCTGGTCACCACATTGGCCGGTGCCGCCCTCGGCCGGTGGGCCAGTGGGAGGGCGCTGCGTCCGCTGGTCGGTGTCACCGATGCCGCCGTGGCCATCGCCGGTGGGCAGCTCGACACGCGGGTGGAGGCCGGAGAGGACGTGGACCTGCTCGAGCTGGCCTCGGCCTTTAACCGGATGACCGCCAACCTGCAGGAGCGGATCGAGCGGGAGGCCCGGTTCACCTCGGATGTGAGCCACGAGCTCCGTTCCCCCCTGACCACGCTGTCGGCCACGGTGGGCGTCCTCGAGGGACACCGGAGCGAGCTCAGCCCGCGGGCGCGGAGCGCCCTCGACCTCCTCGACGGAGACCTCAAGCGGTTCACCCGCATGGTGGACGACCTGTTGGAGATCTCCCGGTTCGATGCCGGCTCGGCCGAGCTCTCGCTCGACGAGGTCGACCCCGGCGAGCTGGTCCGGCGCGCCGTCGGGGCCTCGGCTCCCATCGGCGAGGACGGGCACCGGGCCCCGGTGGTCTTTCCGGTCATCGTCGAGCCGGGTGTGGAGGGGATCCGCCTCCGGGTCGACAAGCGTCGCTTCGAACGGGTGATGGCCAACCTGGTCGAGAACGCCTCCCTCTATGCCGGTGGCGTGACCCGGGTCGTCGTGGCCCGGCACCCGGACGATCCGGCCCAGCCGGCCCAGACCATCAGGGTCATCGTCGAGGACCATGGTCCCGGCGTCCCCGAACCCGAACGCGTCCTCCTGTTCGAACGCTTCTACCGGGGAGGCCGGGCCGGCCGTCGGGAGTCGAGCGACGGCACCGGGCTGGGGCTCTCCCTCGTCGCCGAGCACGTGCGGCTCCACGGGGGGACGATCTGGATCGAGGACGCACCCCAGCGAGGGTCACGGTTCGTCGTCGAGCTCCCACTGGAACCGGGTGATGTCGAACAGGACACGACGTGAGCGGCCGGTCCCGGTCCTGGAGGCGGTGCGGCGCCATCGGGGTGGTGACGATGCTGACGGTGCTGGCCGCAGCGTGTGGGATCCCCGCCTCGGGTGGGCCGACCGTCATCGCCAAGGCCGACGTGCCCTTCGACCTGCTGAGCCCGGCCGGCCCCAGCACCGCCACCCCCACGCTGCCGCCCGCGGTCACCGTCTCCGAGCTGATCTTTCTGGTGGCTCCGACCAACACCCTGGTGCCGGTGTCCCGCAACATCCAGATACCGGCCACACTGACCGAGATACTGGGGGCGCTCCTCGACGGGCCCACCGCGGCCGAGTCGGAGTCCGGCTACCAGACCTTCCTGACCGGCAGACAGATCCGGGTCTCGGCCAAGGTGTCCAACGGGATCGCCACCATCGACTTCAGCGCCACTCCGGTGCAGTTGGTTGGGGCCAACCAGACGCTCGCCATCGCCCAGGTGGTCTTCACGGCCACTCAGCAGCCCGGCGTCACCGGGGTGATGTTCCAGATCGCCGGGCAGCCGACCGACGTGCCCACCGCTAGCGGCGCCGAGGTCCCGGGCCCGGTTGACCGCACCTCGTACGGACCGCAGGCACCCTTCTGACTCGGCTGTGACGCCGTAGGCCCCCCAAGGTCTAGCCCGGCCGGCTCGTGGGGATCAGGACGTGGTGGACCCGAGCGACCAGGTCATCCTCGGGGCCCCGGCCCAGAGGTGCTCGAGGTCGTAGTAGTCACGGGCCTCGTCCAGGAAGACGTGCACCAGAAAGTCCCCGTAGTCCATCAGCACCCAACGGGAGTCGTCGAGCCCCTCCACCCGGACCGGTTTCCGTCCGTGCCGCTCACTCACCTGCCGTTCGACCTCGTCGACGATGGTCTTCACCTGTCGGGAGTTGCGACCACTGGTGATCACGAACGCGTCGGTGAGGCCGAGGAGTTCGCCCATGGCCAGGATGACGGTGTCCTCCCCCGACTTGGCGTCCGCGGCGCGGGCAGCCACGAGACTCTCCTCGGGAACGGTCGGGTCGTCACGATCCACGACGGGAGCGGCACTGATGGATGTCAACGGTTGCCTCCTTGTGACGCCGGAGCGTCTCTGGTCTCGAGGGCTGGTGTGGGTGTGATGATCACGGGGTGGGCACTCGGTGGTGTCGACACCGAGACGGACAGGTTGGTCTGACCTCCTGAGGTGCGGGTCCGTGCCATGTCCACGATCAGGATAGTGAGAGCCAGGCACACCGCCACCACCAGGGCGCAGGCGATGGCCAGCCGCCTGCGCTGGCGTCGGGCCGCCCGTTGGGCCTTCTTGTCGGCGACCCTCGACGCCGGCTGGGTCGGCTGGGTCGGCTGGGTCGGCTCGGCCGGCTCGGGCGACGGGCCGGGCGTGGATGCCGAGGCCGCCGGCCCGCCGGGAACTCCCGGCGATCCCGGGCCGTGGGTGACGGAGCCGGAGGGCCCCTCGACGGGTGAGGGCGGGATCGGTAGCGACGGCGTGGAGTCCGGTGGGATACCCGACTCCTTCTGCGTCGTCCGCACGATCATCTCCCCGTAGCGTACAGACCACGCCCGAGCATGCAACGGATCACCGCCCCGGGGACCAGACCCTCCACCGGCTCACCGCGTTCGAGCCGGCGCCGCAACTCCGTGCTCGATACGTCGAAGGCGGCGGCCGGAACCCCGACCGCCCTCCAGCCCGCCGGCGGATCCACCGTCGGCACCCCGGGTCGGCCCACCACGGCCAGGGTCACCAGGTCGCGGAGGGCCGGCTCCTCCTTCCAGGTGGTGAGGCCGGCCACCACGTCCGAACCGACCACGAGGGTGAGATCGGCGTCCGGCTCGACCTCCCGCAGTGCCCGCACGGTGTCGATGGTGTAGGACGGCCCCCCTCGGTCGATCTCCAGGCGGCTGGGTTCGAGACCGGGCCAATCGACCACGGCGGCCTCGACCATGGCGTAGCGGTCCTCGGCCGGGGTCACGGGTCGGTCGGCCTCCTTCTGCCAGGGTTGGTTGGCCACCACCAGCAGCATGCGGTCCAGACCCAGGGTGCGGCGGACCGAGTCGGCCAGCTCCAGATGGGCGGTGTGGATGGGGTCGAAGGTACCTCCGAAGATGCCCAGGCGCGACCCGGCGGAACCCACGGCTAGGTACCGGTGAGCTCGGCCACCACCGGTGCCAGCGCCACCATCTCCGCCTCGTGCACGACGATGTAGGAGAGGCCGAACTCCTCCCGTCGCCGGCGCAGGGTCTCGGCGATCTGATGGGTGGTACCGATCAGGGCGGCCGGCGACTCTCCCACCTGCTCCGGGGTGACGGACATCAGCGAGGCCAGCCGGGCCACCGCCTCGTCACGATCCGGAACCACCTGCACCAGGAAGGTCAGACACTGGAGTTCGAGCTGATCGAAGCGGGCACCGGCCGCCTCCCTGATCCAGCCCAGGCGTCGGTGGTAGTACTCGGCCGTGGTGGTCTCGATGACTTCGGGGCCGATGTATCCGGCGGCCAAGCTGGGGTTGACCCCGACGATGTCGGCTTCGCGGGCGGCGATGCCGAGCACCCGTCGTCCCCCTCCCCCGATGATGATGGGCGGATGGGGCCGCTGGACCGGTGTCGGGGCCCCGACCGCGCCGGCCACCTGGTAGTACTCACCCCGGTACGTCGCTTCGCCGGTGGACCACAGGGCCTTGAGCACGGTCAGGCTCTCGGCCATGCGGCTGATCCGGATGCCGGCCGTGTCGGCCACGATCCCCGACTGTTCGTAGTCACTGGTCATCCATCCGGCCCCCAATCCGAACTCCACCCGACCCTCGGAGAACAGGTCGAGGGTGGCCACCTCCTTGGCCAGCACCACCGGATGCCGGTAGTCGTTCCCGAACACCAGCGACCCGACCCGGAGGGTCCTGGTCGCCTCGGCGGCCACCGTCAGGGCCACCAGCGGCCCGAACTGGTCCTCGAAGTGATCGGGGATGAACAGGGTGGAGTACCCGAGGTCCTCGACCCGGCGCGCCGTGTCCCGCCACGACGGCCCCGTGTCGGCCCCGGTGAGCTGGACACCGAATCGAAATGGGGCCATGGCCCGAGCCTAGGTCGGGAGGCTTTACGCTGGTGGCGTGGCTCCAGACTCCGCACCCGACTCCCCGAGGGCTCCGTGGGCACCTGATTCCTGGAGGTCGCGGCCGGCAGCCCAACAGCCGGTATGGCCGGACGAGGGAGAGCTGAAGCGGGTGCACGCCCAGATGTCGGGGCTGCCACCCCTGGTCTTCGCCGGTGAGGCCCGCCATCTCACGCGCAGTCTGGCCGCGGCCGCCGACGGACGGGCCTTCGTCCTGCAGGCCGGGGACTGCGCGGAGTCGTTCTCCGAGTTCGGTGCGGACTCCATCCGGGACAAGCTCAAGGTCATCCTGCAGATGGCGGTGGTGCTCACCTATGGGGCCGGGGTGCCGGTGATCAAGCTGGGCCGCATCGCCGGACAGTTCGCCAAGCCCCGCAGCTCGCCCACCGAGGAGATCGGAGGCCGGATCCTCGACTCCTTCCGGGGCCACATGGTCAACGACGACCTCCCTGAGCCGGGGCCGCGGGTCCCCGACCCCAACCGACTGGTGGCGGCCTACCACCAGTCGGTTGCCACCCTCAATCTGCTCCGGGCCTTCACCAAGGGCGGGTTCGCCGACCTCAGCCAGATCCATGCCTGGAACCAGGAGTTTGTGGCCTCGTCCAGCCAGGGACAGCAGTTCGAGGACATCGCCCAGGGCATCGACAGCGCCCTCCGGTTCATGGCCGCGTGCGGCATCGACCTGACCGCGGAGGACACCCTGCACGAGGTGGACTTCTGGACCAGCCACGAGGCACTCATCCTCGACTACGAAGAGGCCCTGACCCGGCGGGACTCGCTGACCGACGAGTGGTACGACTGCTCGGCCCACATGCTGTGGGTGGGCGAGCGGACCCGACAGCTGGATGGCGCCCACTGCGAGTTCCTGTCCGGCATCCACAACCCGGTGGGCTCCAAGGTCGGGCCGTCGGCCGGACCGGATGATGTCGTCGGCCTGTGTGAGCGTCTGAATCCCGATCGGATACCGGGTCGGCTCACGCTGATCTCACGGATGGGCGTCGACCGCGTCGAGGCCGCCCTTCCGCCGCTCCTCCGGGCCGTACGTGAAGAGGGCCACCCGGTGGTCTGGGTGTGCGACCCGATGCACGGCAACACGTTCACGGCCGAGGGAGGCCAGAAGACCCGGCGCTTCGACGACATCATCGGTGAGCTGCGGGGCTTTTTTCTGGCCCACCGGGAGACCGGCACCTGGCCCGGTGGGGTCCATGTGGAGCTGACGGGCGACGACGTCACCGAGTGCCTGGGTGGGGTCGAGGACATCGCCGAGGACCAACTCCACCAGCGCTACACCACCACCTGTGACCCTCGCCTCAACGGCCGGCAGTCTCTGGACCTGGCCTTCGGCGTGGCCGAGCTCCTGCGGGGCTGACGGCCGGACCGGGCAACGGCGAGGTTCCTGAGAGTCCCCTGAGCTTGGGGGGAGGTCATTGACCGGATCCTCCCCACCATGGAGACTGGGGCCCCAGGGGTGCAGAGGACGTCGCGACGCGTTGACGCCGGTTCGAGCCGCTCCCCCCGGATCCGCCCGCACAATCCTCGGAGATGCCTTTCACCATGTCCACTCCCCCCAGAGAGCGTCACCGGTCCGATCGTTCGGAGAGGCGAGACCTCCGCAGCTCGGGCCGGAGGCTGGCGGTGGTGACAGCGGCCGCACTCTGTGTCGTGGCCGCCCTCCTGGTGCCCACGGCCGCCAGATCGGCGGCGGCGGCCACGCCGAACGTCTCATCGGTGTCGGCCTACTGGCTGGTGGCCTCGGACGGCGGGGTCTTCTCGTTCGGCGGAGCACCCTTCTACGGATCGACCGGCAACATCCATCTCAACAAGCCCATTGTGGGGATGGCCGGTGCCGCCGCCAGCGGTGGCTACTGGTTGGTGGCCTCCGACGGCGGGATCTTCTCGTTCGGGAACGCACCGTTCTACGGATCGACCGGCAACATCCGTCTCAACCAGCCGGTGGTCGGCATGGCCGCCGCCCCCAACAACGCCGGCTACTGGCTGGTGGCCTCCGACGGCGGGATCTTCTCGTTCGGAAACGTCGGCTTCTACGGCTCCATGGGCAATCAGCACCTGAACCAACCCATCGTGGGCATGGCCGTCACGCACGACGGAGGCGGGTACTGGCTGGTGGCGGCGGACGGAGGGATCTTCTCGTTCGGCGATGCCAAATTCTACGGGTCGACCGGCAACATCCACCTGAACAAGCCCATCGTGGGGATGACCGCGACCGCCGACGGCGGGGGCTACTGGTTCACCGCCTCCGACGGCGGTGTGTTCGCGTTCGGCGACGCCAATTTCTACGGCTCGCTGGGAGACGTCCCCCAGAGTCGGCCCATCGTGGCCGTCACCAGCACCGCCGACGGCGGGGGCTACTGGTTCACCAACAACAACGGGGCCGTGTCGGCCTACGGTGATGCCACCTACTGGGGCTCGGCCCCCCAGGTCATCAACCGCCCGGTTGTGGGCATGGCCCAGGCCACCGGCACGGGCGCCTTCACCGGCTCGTCCTACCAGTCGGGGTCCTACGGGTACGACATCTCCAACTACCAGTGCACCAGTCTGCCTCCGGCGCCCCACACCATCGGTGTGGTCGAGGTGGTCGGTGCGTCCATGGGTGCCGTCAATCCCTGTCTCGGCACCGAAGCCGCCTGGGCCGGTGGAGGACTGAACCTCTACGCCTACCTTACCTATGGGACCGCCAGCACCTCGGCCGACGCCGCTTGTGCGTTCACGGCATCGGCCTCGGCGTGTGACTACGGATTCAACACGGCCCTCGATGCGTTCAACAAGGCCCACGCGGCCGGGGTGAACACCTCGGTGGCCTGGTGGCTCGACGTCGAGGACGCCTCGTTGGAGGCCAACCCCGCCGCCAGTGCGGCCCTGGTGCAAGGGGCCATCGACGGCCTGCACTACGAAGGCCTCAACGGGGTGGGGATCTACGCCAGCCCCGGCCTGTGGAAGAGCCTGGTGGGCGGCTATAGCCCGGAGGTGCCCTACTGGGCCGCGGACTGGGGACTGAACCCGGCCACCACCTGCCAGAACGTGAAGACGCTGTACTCGGGGCTGCCGGCCGGACCGGTCCAGATGGTCCAGTACAGCTCGCCCGGTGCGGTCACCCCCTTCGGCGGTATGGACACCGCCTACGACAACGACTACGCCTGTTAGCCACCCGCGGCCACCGGGTCCGGCCCGGCCTCAGCCGGCGATGTCCAGTGCGGCCAGGTGCGAGGCGTCGTTGTAGGCCAGCAGGCGCCAGTGGTCGCTGTCGACCTCCCAGGTGGTCAGCGAGGCGTGCCGGGTCCGGAGCTGCAGGCGGGCACCCTCGAGGCCGCCGACCACCGGTACCTTGGCCAGCAGGGAAGCCTCGATCACGCCGGCGTGGCCGGCCACCACCACCAGCTGACCCGGGTGGCGCGCCGACAGGATGTCGAGCATGTCGGCCACCCTGTTCACGAATCCGGCCCAGCTCTCTCCCCGCGGGGCGATGGGCCGGCGGGGATCGACGTCCCAATCCAGCGTCCCGAACCGCTCGGTGTACTCGCTCCAGCTGAGTCCGTCGGCCTCACCGGGGTGGAGTTCGCACAACCCGCACTCGAGCACCGGACGGGGCGGCTTGCCCATGGTCCCCTCGGCATTGTCGGCCACCAGGGCCGGGGCCAGCAGTTCAGCCGTCTCGACGGCCCGGGGCAGCACGCTGGCGTAGAGGGCGTCGGCACCGGCCAGTTCCCCGGTGAGCACCAGGCGGTCCCGGAGCAGGGTCACCTGCCGGCGTCCGAGATCGGTCAGCCCCCGGCAGCCGATGGGGCCACCACAGACCCCGGACACGTTGCAGACCGCCTCCCCGTGACGGATCAAGACGATCCGGGTGGCCCCGGGCGGCTCCGGCCCCACCGTGCGGAGGCCGGAGGGCACGCGGCCGGTGCCTACGGTCGGATCCGATGCCAGCCCCCCGGCTCCGGCCAGTCCGTCGAACCCCCCGGCGTCGCCGGTCACGCCAACTCGCCCACGAACTGCTCGAGCTGGCGGAGGGTGCGGCATTCGACCACGTCGTCGCAGTGCACGGCGTACTCGCCGACGATGGAGTCACCCGAGTTCCAGTAGGCCCGGGGCTCGGGATTCAACCAGTAGACGTGACGGGCCCGCGCCTGCAGCTCCTTGACCACCCAGGCCTGGGACGCGTGGTAGTTGTTGCGGGCGTCCCCGAGCAGGAGCACGCTGGAGCGGGGCGTGATCTCCTCCCCCCACCGTTCCCAGAACACGGTGAAGGCATGGCCGTAGTCGGAGTGGCCGTCCACCCAGATCACGTCGGCCTCGGTATTGATGCGGTGGACCGCCTCGGCGGTGTCGTCCACGCCGTCGAAGAACCGGCTCACCTCGTCGATCCCGTCGATGAAGACGAAGCTGCGCACCTTGGAGAATTGGGAGCTGATGGCGTGGACCAGGTGCAGCGTGAACCGGGCGAAGGAGGCCACCGACCCCGAGATGTCGGCGATCACCACTATCTCCGGTTTGGACGGGCGTGGGTAGCGGAACTTCGGCTCCAACGGGACACCGCCGGTGGACAGCGAGTGGCGGACCGTGGAGCGAAAGTCGAGCGGGCCCTTCCGACCGTGACGACGTTTGCGGGCCAGCCGCACCGCCAGTTTCCGGGACAACGGGACAAGGGACTTGCGCAGGGCCACCAACTCGTCGCGGGTGGCGTGCATCACGTCGATGTCCTCGGGCAGCGGCTTTCGTATGGACTTGGCCAGGGCCTCACTGCCCCGGTCGGCCACTAGTCGGCGACGGATCTCGTTCTCGATCTCGAGCCGGAGCTGGTCGATCCGGGCCTGGAACTCGTCGCGGAGCAGGCGCTCCTCCAGCGGTGTGAGCGTGACCGGGGGGGATCCGCCCCGGTCCGACCGGTCGACGTCGATGGCCGACGTCGACGCCCGGGCCTCGGCCATCAGTCGTTCCAATACCCCGTCGAGGTCGAGATTCCGCAAGGTCCGATAGAGGTAGTAGGTCCCGCCCACGGGGCGGCCGGCCTCCATGCCCGCGAATCGGCTCACCGCCTGGCGGGCCACCGCCGTCACCATGGCATCGTTGGCACCCAGCAGGGCCTTGAAGAGCAGATCGGCGAGCTCCTCGGGGGTCATTCCCTCTCCGCCCCCGCTCCCCCGGCCCCGGCCCTGGCCCCGTCGATCACCCGAGCCGGCCGTACCCTCGGGGTCGTGGTCGGGGTCGAGCGGTCCGACGTCCTCCCCGTCACCGTCGATCTCGTACTCGGGCCCCCGCAGCGAGAAGTAGATCTCGAAGGCGGTCTCGAAGGTGCGCCAGTGGGCCGACGACTTCACCAGGCTGGCCCCAAGGGTGTACTTGATGGACTCCCGGTCCTCGAGGGGCACGTGCCGCAGGGCCTCGGCCGCGTCGAGGTGCTCGGTCAACGACACCGGTATCCCTGCGGCGCGCAGCTCGCCCACGAATCCGGTCAGTACGTCGAGCATGACGGGTCCCCTCGACCTCAGTCGGGGGATTCCACCCCGGCCAGCTCCTTGGCGGCACGTTCGATGTCGGTCTGGTACTTCAGCAGGATGTGGAGCGTGTCCCGGGCCTGCTCGGCGTCGATGGAATCCACCCCCAGGACGACCAGGGTGCGGGCCCAGTCCAGTGTCTCGGACACCGAGGGGTCCTTCTTCAGGTCGAGCGTCCGGATGGACCGGACGATCCGGGCCACCTGGTCGGCCAACGACTGGCTGATCCCCGGCACCCGGGTCTCGATGATGGCCCGCTCGCGGTCGAGTTGGGGGTAATCGATGTGCAGGTACAGGCACCGGCGTTTGAGGGCTTCGGACAGCTCGCGGGTGTTGTTCGAGGTCAGGAACACCAGGGGGATCTGGGTGGCCCGCACGGTACCCAGCTCGGGGATGGAGACCTGGTACTCGGAGAGGATCTCGAGCAGCAGGGCCTCGGTCTCGAGCTCCACCCGGTCGACCTCGTCGACCAGCAGCACGACCGGCTCCGGCGACCGGATGGCCTCGAGCAGGGGTCGGGTGAGCAGGAACTCCTCGCCGAAGATGTCTTCCTCGAGCTGCTCCCACGCCTGACCGGAGTCGGCCTGGATCCGGAGCAGCTGCTTCTTGTAGTTCCACTCGTAGAGGGCCTTGGACTCGTCGAGGCCCTCGTAGCACTGCAGCCGGATGAGGCGGCTCCCGGTCAGGCGGGCCACCGACTTGGCCAGCTCGGTCTTGCCGGTGCCCGCCGGGCCCTCCACCAGTACCGGCTTGGCCAGGCGGTCGGCCAGGAACACGACTCCGGCGATGCCGTCGTCGGCCAGGTACTCCACACCGGCCAGGCCCTGGCGCACAGCATCGATGGATTCGAAGCGGGGCGGACCGGCCACCGGAAATCCGGAGGTGATCTCCCCCGCCGAGCGCAGCGGAGCGCCCGGGTCGACCAGCCCGGTCACGGCCGAACCTGCCCGGTGCCGGTCACGATGTACTTCACCGACGTCAACTCCCGCAGGCCCATCGGGCCCCGGGCATGGAGCTTCTGGGTGGAGATGCCGATCTCCGCCCCGAGGCCGAGTTCCTCACCGTCGATGAAGCGGGTCGAGGCATTGACCAGGACGGCGGCGCCATCCACCTCGGCGGTGAACCGGTTGGCCGCAGCCAGGTCGCCGGTCACGATGGCCTCGGAGTGGCCCGATCCGAACCGGGCAATGTGGTCGATGGCCCCGTCGAGGTCGTCGACGACCGCCACGGTGACCGTCAGGCCCAGGAACTCGGTGGCGAAGTCCTCCTCGGTGGCCGGGCCGGCCCCCGGGAGCACGGCCCGGGTGGCGGCATCGCCCAGCACGGTCACCTCGGGCAGGGCGCCCGCCAGCCGGGGCAGGAACACCCCGGCCACGTCCCGGTGGACCAGAATTGTCTCCGCGCTGTTGCACACGCCGGGCCGCTGGGACTTGGCGTTGGTCACGATGGCCTCGGCCATGGCCAGGTCGGCGGCCCGGTCCACGTAGACATGGCAGTTGCCGGCCCCGTCGAGTACGTAGGGCACCGTGGCGTGCTCGCGGACCGAGGCCAGCAGGGACGGGCCACCCCGGGGGATCAGACAGTCGAGCAGGCCGTCGAGCTGCATGAAGGCCACGGCCGAGGCCCGGCTGACGTCGGTGACCAGGCCGACCGCGTCGACGGGCAGTCCGGCCTTGGCCACCCCGTCGCGCAGGGCGGCGGCGATGGCCGTGTTGGAGGAGATGGCCGACGACGAGCCCCGCAGCAGGACGGCATTGCCCGACTTCAGGCACAGTCCGGCGGCGTCGCTGGTCACGTTGGGGCGGTTCTCGTAGATGATCCCGACCACGCCGAGAGGCACCCGCACCCGCTCCACCCGCAGCCCGTTGGGTCGGACCCAACCGTCGACGATCTCGCCGACGGGATCGGGAAGGACGGCCACGCTGCGCAGCCCCTGGGCCATGGACCGGACCCGGCCGGCGTCGAGGCGCAGGCGGTCGATCGACGTGGCGTCGGCCTCTTCCCGTTCGGCCCGGCCGACATCGGTGACGTTGGCGTCCACGATGGTGTCGATCCGTTGCTCGAGCAGGTCGGCGGCATACAGCACGGCGTCGTTCCGGGTCGACGACGAGGCTCGGGCCACCAGCCGGCTGGCCGCTTTGGCGCGCTGCCCCAGTTCGACCATGGGGGTGTCTGGGCTCGATTCCACCGTGTCAGCGTACTTGGCGGCCCTGGGGACCGGTGTCCGACCCCCGGTGGCCGCTTTAGTCCAGGACGACGAGGTCGTCACGATGGACCACCTCGGCGGCGACGTCGTCGGGCAGCTCGTCGGAGCGGCACCCGGCCCACTCGGCCACCGCCGTCGCCGACTGTCCCACCAGGCCCTTGGCGAAGACCCGGCCATCCGGGTCGGCGATCTCGACCGCGTCGTCGACGGCGAAGTCGCCCCGGGTGGACACCACGCCGGCCGACAGGAGCGAGCGACCCCGCTCGACCAGGGCCCGGCGGGCCCCGGCGTCCACCACGATGGTCCCCGATGCCCCGACGGCGAAGGCGATCCACAGCTTGCGGGCCGGGAGCCGGCGCTCGCGGGGGCGGAAGCGGGTCCCCACACCGGGTGCCGAGCCCAGCACGTCGGTCAGGACCCCGGGTCGGGAGGCATCGGCGATGACCGCCTCGACCCCCGACCACACGGCGATCTTGGCCGCCGCCAACTTCGAGCCCATACCCCCGCTCCCGACCGCCGAGCCCGGGCCACCGGCGATCCGTTCGAGCTCGTGGTCGATCTCGACCACCTCCTCGATGAGGGAGCCGGCGTCGGTCTGGCGTGGGTCCTCGGTGAGCAGTCCGGCCGTGTCGGTCAGGAGCACGAGGACCTCGGCCCCGACCAGGTGGGCCACCAGCGCGGCCAGTCGGTCGTTGTCCCCGAACCGGATCTCCTCGTCGGCCACGGCGTCGTTCTCGTTGACCACGGGCACCACGCCCAGCTCCAGCAGGCGGGCCAGGGTCTGGCGGGCGTGGAGGTACTGGCTCCGGTGCACGAAGTCGAGGGGAGCCAACAGCACCTGGCCGGCCATGAGGCCGTGCCGCTCGAGGGAGTCGCTCCACACCTGCATGAGCCGGTGCTGCCCGACGGCCGCCACCGCCTGGAGGGTGGCCAGGTCCGAGGGACGCCGCTCGTCGGGGGCCAGCGCACTCCAGCCCGCCGCGATCGCTCCCGACGTCACCACCACCACCCGCCGGCCCGAGGCCCGGACGGTGGCCACCTCACCGGCCAACTTCTCGATGGCGCCCACAGCCACCCGCCCCGACCCGGAGGTGACCGAGGAGGAGCCGATCTTGACCACCACGGTCCCGACGGGTTCCGCGGTCGAACCGGAGATGACGGCGCTCATGACCGGCGCCGGCGGGCGTTCGAGTCCCCGGTGAACTCCGGTTGGTCGCGGTACCAGACGAACGACAGCTCCCCGATGTGGACCACGTCGCCGTCGTGGGCGCCCGCTCGGGCCAGGGCCCGGTCGACGCCGATCCGTCGCAGTCGCCCCTGCACGTAGTCGGCGGCCTCGTCGGTGGTCAGGTCGTTGAGGGCCACGGCCCTCTCGGCCACCCGGCCCACCACCCGGAACACCCCGGCCTCCAGTCGGTCCACGGCGAACCCCTCCGGCGCAGGCCGGTGGATGACGATGCCGCCGTCCCCCTCGGGCTGGACCGCTCTCGCCTCGGCCACCAGGCGGGCCAACCGCCCCACCAGGTCCCGGATGCCCAGACCGGTCACCGCCGAGATGACCAGGTCGGGCCGGAACGGGCCGGAGGCCACGTCGGCCACACCGGCCACGTCGGCCACACCGGCCACGTCGGCCACGTCGGCCACGTCGGCCTTCGAACCGACCACCAGCCTCGGACGCTCGAGGAGATCGGGCTGGTAACGGGCCAGCTCGTCGAGGAGCACCCGGAGCTGCTCGGCCGGTGGCGTCCCGGTGACCGGATCGAGCTCGACCAGGACCACCAGGACACGGGACCGGGTGATGTGGCGCAGGAACCGGTGGCCCAGCCCCTTGCCCTCGGCCGCGCCCTCCACCAGCCCGGGGATGTCGGCCACCGTGAAGTCGGTCTCGTCATCGATCCGGACCACACCCAGGTGGGGTTCGAGCGTGGTGAACGGATAGTCGGCGACCTTGGGCTTGGCCGCCGAGATGCGTGAGATGAGGGTGCTCTTGCCCACATTGGGCAGGCCCACCAGAGCCACGTCGGCCACCAGGGCCAGCTCCAGGTCGTACCACTGCTCGTGGCCTTTCTCGCCCTGCTCGGCGAAGGTCGGGGCCCGGCGTCGGTTGGAGAGGAAGCTGGCGTTGCCCCGTCCGCCCCGGCCCCCTTCACCGGCCATCCACCGGTCCCCGACCGTGGCCAGATCGGCCAGAAGCGTGCCACCCGGTCCCTTGGCCCGCGTCCCCACCGGCACCGGGACCTCGAGGTCGGCCCCCCGGGCCCCGTGCTTCTTCTTCCCACCGCCGTGGCCCCCGTCACCGCCGCGGCGATGAGGGTGGTCCCGGAAGCCCAGCAGGGAGGACTGATTGTGGCTGGCCACCAGCCAGACACTGCCGCCCCGGCCGCCATCGCCACCATCGGGCCCGCCCCGGTCCACATGGGCCTCGCGACGGAACGACACGGCACCGGCGCCGCCGTCACCGGCCTTCACGTGCAGTTGTGCCTCGTCGACGAAGCCGCTCATGGTCCGATCCTACCGATCGACCCCCGTCGCCCCCGGGGGGCCAGACGGTCAGGCTCCGACCAGCAGGGTCCCCCGGAGCGTGACCACGGCGTCGGTGACTCCGAGGTGCTCGGCCAACGCCGGGTACGTGCCGTACTCGGCCCGCATGGATGCCAGGAACTCCTCCATGGTCTCGGGCAGCACCTGGAGGACCGCCGGCGCATACCGCTCCACCTCCTCCACTGCGTCCGGGTACTCCTCCTTCAACCGGTCGAGGAGGCGCTCCATGGCCGGCGCGCTCGAGGGCGTAGTCCTCCACGATGGTCTCGTCGGGTACTCCCAAGAAGGCCAGCACGAGGGCCGAGAGCACGCCGGTCCGGTCCTTGCCCGCGCTGCAGTGGACGATGGCGGGAAGGGCGTCCTGCGAGGCCAGGGCGGTGAAGGCCCCGGTCAGGGCGGGCGATCCCTCCGACACCATGAGCGAGTAGCGCCGCGCCACGTAGGAGGCCTCCCGCCACGACGGCATCTCCTCGGTGGTGGGGAGCACATCGGTGAGCGGCAGGTCGACGTAGCGCACCGGGACCTGGTCCACCGGGAACCGCCCCCTCTGCTCGGCCTCCTCCACCGTGCGCAGGTCGACGACCGTGTTCACCCCGAGGTCACGGAGCTGGGTGTGATCCGCCTCGGTCAGCCGGTTGAGACCGTCGGCCCGGAACAGGCGGCGCCATCCGACCTCGAGGCCGTCCTCGGTCCGGTAGCCGCCCAGGTCCCTGAAGTTGACGCAGCCGTCGAAGGACAGGGTGCGCCCGGGGTTCGGAGGGTCGACGTGCGTGGCGGGCATGGTGCTGCGGAGCGTACCGGCTCACCCCGGCCGACGGCCGCAGCCGGCGGTGAACGTTGTGTGTCAGCTGCCGCCGACCACGTCGATCAGCTTGCGACCCTTCCGGCTGGTGAACTGCACCGTCCCGTCGGTCAGCGCGAACAGGGTGTCATCGCCGCCCTTGCCCACGTTGACGCCGGGGTGGAACCTGGTGCCCCGTTGGCGGACCAGGATGGCCCCGGCCCGGACCTCGGTGCCGCCGAATGTCTTCACGCCCAGTCGTTGGGCCGTCGAGTCACGGCCGTTGCGCGTCGAGCCGCCACCTTTGGTCTTCGACATCGGAACTCTCCTTGTGCTGGTTCGGGCCGGGGTGTCAGCCGGCGGCGATCGCCGTGATGGCGATGGTCGAGTAGCGCTGGCGGTGGCCCCACCGGGTGCTCTGGTTGGACTTGCTCTTGTAGGTGAAGCCCCGCACCTTCGGCCCGAGCTCCTCCCCGACCACCGTGGCCGTCACCGACGTGCCCTGCAGCTGGGTCGGCGTGGCCAGCACGGTGTCGCCGTCGACCACCAGGACGGGAGTGAACGTCACCTCGGCCCCCGGGGACTCCCCCAGCAGCTCGACTCGGAGGGTCTGGCCCTCGGCCACCCGCTCCTGTTTCCCACCGGTTTTGATCACTGCGTACATAGGGATGCAACTCTACTACAGGTGGTCTACAGCTCCGGATCGTCGAAGACGATCCCCCGGCCGCCGCAGACCTCGCAGGTGGTGGACATCGACTCGATCAGGCCCTCCGACACCCGCTTGCGGGTCATCTCCACCAGCCCCAGCTCCGAGATGTCGAAGACCTGGGTGCGGGTCTTGTCCCGGGCCAGCGCCGAGCGCAGGGCGCTACCCACCTTGTCGCGGTTCTCCCTGATCTCCATGTCGATGAAGTCGATGACGATGATGCCCCCGATGTCCCGCAGGCGCAGCTGTCGGGCCACCTCCTCGGCGGCCTCGAGGTTGTTGCGGTAGACCGTCTCCTCCAGGTTGGTGGTCCCCACGTTCTTGCCCGTGTTGACATCGATCACCGTGAGGGCCTCGGTTCGGTCGATGACCAGCGAGCCCCCCGACGGGAGGAAGACCTTGCGGTCCAGCGCCTTGTGCAGCTGTTCGTGGACGTGGTACCGCTCGAACACCGGAAGCGACTCCGCCTCGGGATCGAAGTACTCGACCCGGTCGGCCAGCTCGGGATTGACCGCGCCGACGTAGTCGCGAACCTGCTCGTAGAGGGCCGGGTCGTCGATGACCACGGCGCGGTACTCGCGGTTCAGCTCCTCGCGGATCACCCGGACGGCGATGGCGGGCTCACGGTAGAGCAGGGCCGGTCCCTGGCCCTTGGTGGCGGCGGCGGCGATGGTCTCCCACTGCTCCAGCAGGCGGCCCACGTCGTGGGCCAGCTCCTCCTCACTGGCCCCGGCCGCGGCCGTGCGGACGATCAGGCCGTGCCCCTCCGGCCGGACGGCGTCCACGATGCGGCGCAGGCGCTTGCGCTCCGCGTCCTCCAGGCGCTTGGAGATGCCGTAGGCGGTGCTGTTCGGAACCAGTACGACGAACCGGCCCGGCAGCGAGACCTCCTGGGTGAGTCGGGCCCCCTTGGCCCCGATGGGATTCTTGGTGACCTGGCACAGGATGGTCTGGCCCGGACGGAGCAGCTGCTCGATCCGGGGCTGGCCCGACTTGGCGCCGGACTCCACGTCATCGACGTCGTAGCGGACGTCCCCGTGGTAGAGCACGGCGTTCTTGGGCGTGCCGATGTCGATGAAGGCCGCCTCCATGCCCGGCAGTACGTTCTGGACCCGGCCCCGGTAGATGTTCCCGTCGATCTGGGTGGCGTCGTCGGAGGCACGGGAGACGTAGTGCTCCACCAGGGTGCGCCCCTCCAACAGGGCGATCTGGGTCATATCGGGACGCACATGCACACAGATCATGTACCGGCCGACCGCCTTGCCCCGGCGCTCGCGCCCTCCTCGACGGCCCTCGGACTTGGCGGCGGTGGGCGAGCGGGGCGTCCCCCCGGCCGGCTCGGCCCCCCTGGCCCCCGCACCCTTGCCGGCTCCGTTGCGCTGGCGCGGGCGGGTCCCGCCTCCCGAGCGGCTCTGGCCCCGCCCCACCGTGGCCGTGCCGGACCGCGCCTCCTCGCCCGAAACCCCGGCTGCGGCCCCTGCTCCGGACCCGACTCCGGCTTCGGTCGTCGGCACCCGGGCCGGCCGGCTGTCGCCGATCTTGGGCCGCTCCGGAACCGGTCGGGGCGGGGCCGAACCGGCCCCGATGGCCGACCCGGCCCGGTCGGCACCGCTCCCGGTCCCTACGTCCGCAGGTGGAGGGGCAGTTGCCGCGCCCCCCGGTGTGGCCCCCGACGTCGTGTCGGCCGCCTCGTCCGAGCCGTGGGCGGCACCACCACCCGACCGGCCCCGTCCACGGCCACCGCGAGAGCCGCGGCGCCTCCGGTTGGTACCGTCCCCACCCGACTGCTCCCCCCGCGGCCCGGCCGCCGTCACTTCGGCGCCGTCACCTCCGGCCGCGGTGCTCGGTGCGCTACCGACCGTCGGTGAACCGTCGGTGCGGTCCTTCTGATCTGGGGCCGCCTGCCGTGAGGCCGCGGTCGACGGTCCCGGCGTCTCCGCCGGGACCTCCACCGGTTGCCCGGTCGCTCCATCTGCCATCGAATTCCCTCTCGATCCTGCTCATGAGGCACGCCTCAAGGCCTGCCCGGCGCGGTCGGCCCCGGAAGGGCCTCCCCGAGGTTCGAGGGGCTCCTCCCGTCTGCCGTCGCGCTCGATCCACTGTTTCGTTCTGCACGCCCGGTCCAGGACCGGGGTTCCTCGGCCTCCGTCGCCCGGAGTCGCCTCCGGCGGGGCCGTCACTGCGATCAGGCCCCGCACCAGCTCGACGGGCCTGACGCCGCGGGGCTGGGTGGCCAACTCGGCCACCACGGTGACCGTGCCAGGGCCACCCCGCTCTCCTCGTTCTCGACCTCCGACCGACCCGTCGTCGACCTCCCCGACCGCGGCGTCCCGCACGGCCAGGGCCAGCACCGACGGGCGCAGATCGTCGTGTTCCTCACGGCCCTTGCGCTCCCGCACGATGGGAACGGAATCCGCCGCCAGCAGGGCGGCCACCCGCTCGGCCAGATCGGCCCGGGACACCCCACCGAACTCCATGGTCCAGGTGCAGGACGTGACGACCTGCTGCAGCGAGTCCGACCGCCGGTCCACCACCGCCACCCGTTCCACCTCGATACCGGCCGGTAGGAGCCCGGTCAGCCGGTCCGGCAGCCCGGGCACGTCCACCTCGGCCGTCTCGGGCCGGTTGTCGTCGAGGACCACATCGAGGTACTCGGCCAGGGACTCACACCCGGTGGGCAGGGCCAGTCCGAAACTCAGCTGGGGCCGGGGGGAGAAACCCCCGGTGTAGGCCAGGGGCAGCTCGGCCCGGCGCAGCGCCCGCTCCCACATCCGGGCCACGTCGCGCTGGCTCGTGAACCGGATCTTGCCGAGTTTGGCGAAGCGGAAGCGAATATGCATCTCAGCCTTTCCCCCCTCCGGCCCGGACCACTGTTTCCCCAACCGACCCGGAAGGCCGAACGGCGCCGGACGGCGCCGTGGTGAGGAATCGTACCGGTACCTGGCCCCCAGTTGAGAGATCCTGGCCCGTACCCTGGCTGCCACCGGCCGGGGGCACCGCCGAGGCCACCACGTGTTCGATGCCGAATCCGGTACAGGCGCCACAGTCGTAGCAGGGGGTCCACCGGCAGTCCTCCAGCCCGTGGTTGGCCAGGGCGTCGATCCAGTCCTGCCACAGGAAGTCGCGGTGGAGGCCGGCCGACAGGTGGTCCCAGGGCAGTACTTCGTCCTCGGTCCGGTGGCGATAGACCGTGTCCTCGAGCGACATGCCCTGGTCGGCCAGGGCCTCGTTCCACAGCGCCAGGTCGAAGTGCTCACTCCACTCCTGGAAGGTCCCGCCCCGCCGCCACACCTGCTCGATGACCGCCCCCATGCGGCGGTCGCCTCGGCTCACGATCCCCTCCGCCGCGGTGGCCTTGGGGTCGTGCCAGCGGATCGTGAGTCCCCGCACCGGCCGTGCCGCGTCCCGGAGGAGGTGGATCTTGCGGGTCAACTCCTCGATGGTGTTCTGTCCGAACCACTGGAACGGGGTCTGGACCTTGGGGACGAAGCCGCCCACCGAGGCCGTCACGGTGACTCCCTTGTGGTAGCGCTTGCCGATGGCCACACACTGCTTGGCCAGGGTCACAATGCCCAGGGTGTCCTCGTCGGTCTCGGTCGGCAGACCGATCAGGAAGTAGAGCTTGACCCGCTTCCAGCCCTGGCTGAAGGCCGCATCCACCGCGGCGTAGAGGTCCTCCTCGCGGATCAGCTTGTTGATGACCTGTCGCATCCGCCAGGTGCCGCCCTCGGGGGCGAAGGTGAGGCCGGTCCGGCGGACCCGCTGGATCTGGGCTGCGGTGCCCACGGTGAAGGCGTCGACCCTGAGGCTGGGGAGGCTGACCGAGACCTGGCCCGAGCACGACGGATCGTCGATGATCGAGGTCACGGTGTCCTCGATGCCGGAGTAGTCGGCGCTGGACAGGGAGGTCAGGGCCACCTCGTCGTACCCGGTGCGGGCCAGGCCGTCCATGACCATGGTCCGGACCTGCTCGGCCGGTCGCTCGCGGACCGGCCGGGTGATCATGCCGGCCTGACAGAACCGGCAGCCCCGGGTGCACCCCCGGAACAGCTCCACGTTGAGGCGGTCATGGACGACCTCGATGAGGGGCACCAACTGGCGGCGCGGGTAGGGCCACTGGCCCAGGTCGGCGATGGTCCGCTTCTCCACCCGAGCCGGGGTGTCGGCAAAGCGGGGGGCGATGCCCACCAGCCGCGGCAGCGCCGGGTGCGGGCCCGTGGTCGGTTGGTCGGCTGCGGGCCCGTCGCCGGGAGAAGGTCCGGCCCGGTAGGTGGCCTGGTAGCAGGAGGGGACGTAGACGCCGTCCAGTCGGGCCAGCGACCGGAGCAGCTGTTGGCGGTCGCCGAACCGGTCCCCGAGCGCGGCGGCGGCCCGGTGGGCGGCCACCACCTCGTTGATCTCCCCGACCGCCTCCTCCCCGTCCCCCAGCACGAAGCAGTCGACGAAGTCGGCCAGCGGCTCGGGGTTGAAGGCGCAGTGGCCGCCCGCCACCACCAGCGGGTCGGCCGAGGTCCGTCCGCCCCCGTGCACGGGCACGCCGGCCAGGTCGATGAGATTGAGCACGTTCGTGTAGACCAACTCGGCCGACAGGTTGAAAGCCAGCACGTCGAAGGAGTGGGCCGCCCGGTGGCTCTCGAGCGAGAACAGCGGCACCCCCGCCGATCGCATGGCCGCCTCCATGTCCACCCACGGGGCGTACGTCCGCTCGGCCACGGCGTCGGGACGCTCGTTGAGGATCTCGTAGAGGATCTGGAGGCCCTGGTTGGGCAGGCCGATCTCGTAGGTGTCGGGATAGATCAGCAGCCACGCCGCCGAGCCGGCGTCGTGCACGGGGGTCAGCGCACCGAGCTCCCCGCCGATGTAGCGGGCGGGTTTGGTGACCTGGGACAAGAGGGGCTCAACCCGTGGCCAGAGGGACTGCATCTCCCCCCTCATCCTAGGGCGGCCCGGACCGGGGTCGGGGCAGGGCCCGGGCCGGCGCTCAACCGTTGGACGTGGCCGTGGACGAGCCGCCGGTCGATCCCGCCGTCGTCGTGGTCGTCGTCGGGCTGGCCAGCGCCGGCGGCGTGAGGGGCTGGTTGGACTGGTACACGCTCTGGCCTGGGGGGATGGCCGCCGGCGTGACCGGGTGGGCGGCCAGGTAGCTGAAGATCTGGCCCACCACCGGGGCGGCGGCCGAGGCTCCGTAGCCGGCCTGGTCGATCACGCACACCACCAGGTACTGGGCCGACGATGCGGTCGGCCCCCAGCCCACGAACCAGGCCGTGGGCTCCTTGCCGATCTCGGTGTCGGCCGTGCCGGTCTTGCCGGCCAGACCCCCGGGGAAGCTGGCCAGACCGGGCACGCCGTAGGCTGTGCCGCCCCTGGAGTTCACCACGCCCTCGAAGCCGGCCGCCATGGCCTGCTGGTTGGCCGGCGGCAGATTCACGTGCCCCGTCACCTGGGGCGAGAACTTCTTCACCACCTTGCCCGACGGGGAGACGACGGCCGCCGCCACCTGGGGGGCGTAGCGGGTGCCACCGTTGGCGAAGGTGGAGTAGGCCACGGCCTGCTCGATGGGCGTGATGACGGTGGCGCCCTGGCCGAAGGCCATCTCCACGTTGTCCCCGGTGTACCAGGTGGTGTTGGGGAAGCCGGTGGGGCTCTCGGCGTGGAGCTTGTCCCGCTCCGCCTGGCTGTCGATACGGCCCTGGACCTCGCCGGGCAGGTCGATGCCGGTCAGTTCGCCCAGGCCGTACTGGTTGGCCTGATCCTGGATGGGGGTGGACCCGTAGGCCGGGTTGCTCCGATCGTCGTAGAACATGGCGCCCAGGTTGTAGAAGAAGTCGTCGCTGGACACGGTCAGGGCGGTGGAGACGTTGAACGCGCCGGTGGCGTCGCCGTCGTTGTTGTGGAGGACACACGAGGTGCTGTTGTACTGGCATCCGGGCACCTTGAAGGTCCCGTCGTCGTAGTACGAGTAGCCGGGGGTGATGAGCCCGAGGTCGAGAGCGGCGGTGGCGGTGTTGAGCTTGAAGGTGGAGCCCGGGGTGTAGAGCCCTTCGATGGCCCGGTTCAGGAGGGGCTCGTTGCTCGACTGGTCCGAGAGACTGCGGTACTGGGCCGCGGTGATCCCACCCACCCAGATCGACGGGTTGTAGGTGGGGAAGGACGACATGGCATAGACCGCCCCGGTCTGGGGATCCATCACCACCACGGCCCCACCGGTGGCGGCCGGGTAGCACCCGGTGTGGTTGTTGCACAGGGGGTCGCGTGTCCGGCGCAGCTGGGTGATCTGGGTGGCCAGGGCGCTGTCGGCCACCTGCTGGAGGTTGGTGTCGATGTTCGTGACCACGTTGTCGCCGGCCACCGCCGGGGTCGTGCCCACCGTGCCCGCCACCTGACCCTCGGGCGTGACCTCGAGCTCCTGACGACCGGGCGTTCCCCGCAGCTGCGACTCGTACTGGTACTCCAGGCCGGACTGGCCGAAGGCATCCCCGGCCTGGTACCCCTGGGACTGCCGCGACGCCAGTTCGGTGCTGTTGATGGTCCCGACGTAGCCGAGGACCTGGGAGGCCGGATAGCCGGTGGACGCCGGTCCGGGCAGCTCTACCTGGGGATACTTCCTCTCGGTGGTCTGGACCGAGGCCACGCCGGGGAAGTCGTCTTGGTGCTCGCTGATGTACAGGACGTCGGCCAACGGGGCACCGGTCAGCACCGGCACCGGCTTGTACAGGCTGTAGCGGGTGTCGGCGATGGTGGCCTGGATCTGCTGGGGGGTCTGGCCGATGAGGGCGGCCAGGCGGCCCACCACCTCGGGGTGCTGTTGGGCCGCCATGCGGGACAGGGTGATCTGCTCGACCACCTGGTTGGAGACCAGTGGGTTTCCGTACCGGTCGAGGATCAGACCGCGGCTGGGATCGATCTGGACGGCCCGGATCTGGTTGACCGACACCGCCTGGGCCGCCGCCGGCCCCTGGAGCACGGTGAGAGCCCACAGCCGAAGGCCCAGCAAGGCGAACAGGCCGACGACGACCAGCCCGGTGATCCGGAGACGGAGACCCGGGCGCGAGGCGCTGGTGTCCGGGGCGTCCAGGATTGACTCGACCGAGAACCGGCTCTGCCTCATCTTCGGCTGCTTGGTCCGCTTGCGCCGGGGGTTGCGGTCCTTCTCCGAGCGGAGGTACCGGTGCGAGCCCTTGAACGGGTGGCGGAAGGAGCGGCTCACGGGGCCCCAGTATCCCAAGGCCGGGTCGCACGTGTTACGCGCCCCTGTGTCCCGGTCACCTCAACGTCCCGGAGGAGACGGTCGAGGTGGGCACGCCTTCGGTGGAGGCCTGGGGCAGGGCCCAGCTCACCAGGCGGAGCGCCGGAAGGGCCAGCACCGCGTTGACGAGCGATACCACCACCACGATCTGGGTCAGGTCGACGTGGAGCATCTGGGGCTGGCCCAGTACCGACCCGAGCAGGGCGTAGAGGACCTCGTAGACGGCGCTGCCACCCAGTGCCACCGTGGGCGCCAGCCACCAGGCCGTGCGGTCCAGGGCCAGTGTCGTCACGCCCACGGCGAAGCCGATCAGGCACCCGACCAGAGCCGACAGGCCGAACGGGGTGGGGAGGAAGAGGTCGGCCACCAGGCCGGCGCCGAACCCCATGGACGCCCCGCTGCCAGGGCCACCGACCAGACCGGCGACGATGGGAAGGAGGATCATGATGTCGGGATGGATGCCCCCCACCCGGAGGTCCAACATCACGGTCTCTTGTACCGTCACGAACAGGGCCACCACCAAGGTGACCCGGGCCGCCTCGCGGACCGTCACCGGGGCCCGCTCACGTCGACGGCCCGTACTCGAGGACCGACACGTACCGGAGGTGGGCCAGATCGGCCTCCGGGGCCAGGGTCACCGACTCCTGATTGGCGGTGGTGCCGTTGACGGTGGCCACCACCCTCGCCACCGGGATCCCCCCGGGGAAGTCGGCGTTGGGCAGCCCGCTGGTCACGAAGACCTGGCCTGCCTTGAGGGACGTGTTGGTCGGGATCAGGCTGGCGGTCAGGGGCTTGCCGGCCCCGTGGCCGCTGACCACCGCCAGTTGGTTGACCCCCGGGCCGTAGCTCACGCCGACCTCGGACTGCCCGTCGGTGATCAGGCGCACGGTGGAGGTGGAGTGGTTGGCCTCCACCACCTGACCCACCAGGCCGCCCAACCCGACGACCGGCATGTTGAGCTGCACTCCGTCGTCCCGGCCCTCGCTGATGTCGATGGTGGCAGCGAAGTCGCTGGTGGAGAAGTTGGTCACCTCGGCCGGCACCGTCTGCAGGTTGCCCACGAAGGGCAGGTTCAGCAGCGCGGTGAGCTGCTTGAGTCGCTGCTCGGTGTCGCTCTGGGTGGCCTGGGCCGCCCGGAGCTGGTCGATCTCCTGCTGGAGTTTCTGGTTCTGCTGGCGGACCGAGCCGTAGTGGACGGCTCCGGCCAGGAAGCTGCCCACGGGCTCGACGATGTCGTCCACTCCCGAGCGGACCGGGGCGAAGGCGTCGGAGGCCACCGACTTCACCCCGGAGGTGATCCGGTGGAAGCCACCACGGGCGTCCAGCGTGATGATGGTCACCGAGGCCAGGACCAGGATCAGCAGCGTGGTGCGGGGACGGCGGGAGCGCCGCGGCGTCGCCACAGGAGACGAGCTCCCCAGTCGGTCAGCGCGCCGAGGAGGTTATGAGGACCTGCTTGAGGGCCTCGAACTCCTCGAGGCACTGTCCACTGCCCGTGGCGACACAGTTGAGCGGATCGCGGGCCACCACGATCGGCATGCCCGTCTCCTGGGTGAGCCGGCTGTCCAGGCCGTGCAGGAGCGCACCGCCGCCGGTCAACACGATGCCCTGCTCCATGATGTCGGCCGCCAACTCCGGCGGCGTGCGGTCGAGCGTGACCTTGACGGCGTCGACGATGGCCGAGACGGGCTCGTCGATGGCCTTGCGGATCTCCTGCGTCGAGATCACGACCGTCTTCGGCAACCCGGTCACCAGGTCACGACCGCGGATCTCCGCATGCAGCTCCTCCTCGAGCTCGTACGCGGAGCCGAGTGCGATCTTGATCTCCTCGGCCGTGCGCTCGCCCAGGGCCAGGCTGTACTCCTTCTTGACGAAGGACACGATGGCTTCGTCCAGTTCGTCCCCACCGATGCGGATCGACTGGCTGGTGACGATACCGCCGAGGGAGATGACGGCCACCTCGGTCGTCCCACCGCCGATGTCCACCACCATGTTGCCGGTGGGCTCGTGCACCGGCAGGCCGGCACCGATGGCCGCTGCCATCGGCTCCTCGATGATGTAGGCCTTGCGGGCGCCGGCGTACTCGGCCGCCTCCATCACCGCCCGCTGCTCGACACCGGTGATGCCCGAGGGGACACAGATGACCATGCGGGGCTTGGCGAAGCGCCGCTGGTGCACCCGGTGGATGAAGTACCGGAGCATCTTCTCGCAGATCTCGAAGTCGGCGATGACGCCGTCCTTCAACGGCCGGATGGCCTGGATGTGGCTCGGCGTCCGGCCGATCATCCGCTTGGCCTCGGCCCCCACGGCCAGAGGACGGCCGTCCTTCACGTTGACCGCCACCACCGAGGGCTCGTTGAGCACGATGCCGCGTCCCCGTACGTAGACCAGGGTGTTGGCGGTGCCGAGATCGACCGCCATATCGCGGCCCAGAAGCGAGAAACTGTTGTCGCGCATCAGAGATGCACTCCTCCGTCGATGTTCTGTCGGGACGTACCGAGAGCGGGCGATCGCACCGGAGTTGGGTCGTACGCGTGCCTCCGGGACGGCCGCATGTGGGCTCAGGCTACGGGAATCGGGGGGTGGGCACAAGGTCGGGCCGGGGTTTCTTCCCGTCCGGGTCCACTCCGATCACCCCATCGGGTCCCGTTTCCCCTCTCGTGGGGCCCCGTCGCAGACACCTGGGGTGGTTCCGTGGCGCTCGGATCACCGTGATCCGGTGCCGCGGTACCGGACCGTGGTTCAGGCCAGACCGGGAAAGAAGAGCTCGATCTCTCGTGCGGCCGACTCGGGAGAGTCCGAGCCGTGGATCAGGTTCTCGCTCATCTTGATGGCCAGATCGCCCCGCACCGTCCCCGGGGCGGCCTCGAGCGGGTCGGTGGCACCCATCAGGGTACGAACCACCCGATAGGTGTCCTCCGGCCCTTCGACCACCATCGCCAGCACCGGGGAGCGGGTGATGAACAACACCAAGTCGTCGAAGAACGGCTTGCCCCGGTGCTCGGCATAGTGGGCCCCGGCCAGTTCGGCGGTGACGGTCCGGAGCTCCGCCGCCACCAGCACCAGTCCCTTGCGCTCGAGCCGGCCCACGATCTCACCCACCAGGCCGCGTTCCACGGCGTCGGGCTTACAGATCACCAGTGTTCGTCCCACGAGCGAGGCAGGCTAGTCCAAGCCCGATCCCGGGACGGAGCGGCCCGAACCGGGCACGTCAACGGTCAGGCGACGTCGGGTAGCAGCAGCCGCCGGGCCTCGGCCACGACGTAGAGGGATCCGCACACCACGATGCGGTCGTCGGGCCCGGCCCGACCGACGGCCAGGCCCACCGCCTCGCCGGGCGAGGTGGCCACGGCGACCTCCATGCCCAGTCCGATGGCGGCCTCCGCCACCACCTCGGCCGGCAGGGCGCGGGGGGAGTCGGGAGCACAGGCCACCACCGAGCGGATGCCGGTCGTCACCAAGGCCTCGAGCATGGCCACCGGATCGCGGCCCGACAGCATCCCGACGACGGCCTGGGCCTCGCCGCCGACGGCGAACTCCTCGGCCAACGACCGGGCCAGCGCCAGCATGCCGGCCACGTTGTGGGCCCCGTCCACCACCACCAGGGGATGGCGACCGATCACCTCGAGGCGCCCGGGCACTAGCACCCCGGCCATGGCTTCTTCGACCACGTCCTCGTGGAGCGGTGACCCGAAGAACGCCTCCACCGCGGCCATGGCCGCGGCCGCGTTGTCGCCCTGGTGGGCACCGTGGAGCGGTACCAGCAGCTCGCCGTAGGCGCCGCCCGGGGTACGCACGTCGATGAGACGCCCGCCGACGGCGATCCGGTTGGACGTACAGGCGAAGTCGTCGCTGCGTACCCACACCTCGGACGACCCGGCCACCTCGGCGGCGAGACGCAGCTGGGCCACCAGGGTGGGATCGGTCTCACCGATGACCACCCGGCTACCGGGCTTGAAGATGCCCGACTTGTCGGCGGCGATGTCCTCGAGCGTGGGACCCAGTACCTCGGTGTGGTCGAAGCTGATGTTGGTCACCACGGCCACCTCGCCGTCCACGACGTTCGTGCAGTCCCATCGTCCGCCCAGTCCCACCTCGACCACGGCCACGTCGACGGCCTCGTTGGCGAACCAGGCCAGTGCGGCCGCTGTGAGCAGCTCGAACCGGGTGGGGCGCTCCTCCATCAACTGTTCGATCCGCGCCAGGGACTCGAGCTCCTCGGTGAAGGCCAGATCGTCGATCGGCTCGCCGTTGCGGGAGAGGCGCTCGTTGACCCGGCTGAGGTTCGGGCTGGTGTACGTGCCGACACTGAGGCCCTGTCCGCCCAGCAGGGCCGTGGCCATGGCCGCCGTCGAGCCCTTGCCGTTGGTGCCGGTGATGTGCAGGACCGGATAGGCCTGTTCCGGATTGCCCAGCAGTTCCATCAGGGTCCGCATGCGGTCGAGACTGGGCCAGGAGCGCCTCGAGGGCATGCCCGACTCGAAGTCGATGTGGGAGTCGAGCCAGGCCAGGGCCTCGGGAAGATCGTCGAAGTTCACAGGGTCGGATGGATCGACCCGGTCACGCTGGACGTGCCGGGAGCGAGGCGCGGAGGAGCCTAGGAGGCGGCTCTACGGCTCCGGGTGGATTTGGCCGGAGGACTGTTGAGCGGCACCAGGGTGGGATGGACCTTGTCCAGCACCACGGCCCGGTCCACCACGCACTTGGAGATGTCGGTCCGGCTGGGCAGGTCGTACATCACCTCCAGCAGCACCTCCTCGAGGATGGCGCGGAGCCCCCTGGCTCCGGTACCCCGCAACAGGGCCTGCTCGGCCACGGCCTCGAGTGCGTCCTCGGTGAGCTCGAGCTCGATGTGGTCCAGCTCGAACGTCCGACGGTACTGACGGGTCAGGGCGTTCTTCGGTTCGACCAGAATCTGGATGAGGGCATCCTTGTAGAGGTGGGACACCGCGCTGACCACGGGGAGCCGGCCGATGAACTCGGGGATGAGACCGAACTTCATCAGGTCCTCGGGAAGTACGTGGCGCAGCAGCTCGGAGTCGTCGCGCTCAGCCGCCTTGCGGACCTCGGCCCGGAACCCCATTCCCTTGCGTCCGATCCGGTTCTCGATGATGGTGTCGATGCCGGCGAAGGCGCCACCGCAGATGAACAGGATGTTGGTGGTGTCGATCTGGATGAACTCCTGATGTGGATGCTTTCGGCCACCCTGGGGCGGCACCGAGGCCGTCGTCCCTTCGAGGATCTTGAGCAGAGCCTGCTGGACGCCCTCGCCGGACACGTCGCGGGTGATCGAGGGGTTCTCCGACTTTCGGGCGATCTTGTCGATCTCATCGATGTAGATGATCCCGGTCTCGGCCCGCTTCACGTCGTAGTCCGCGGCCTGGATGAGCTTCAGCAGGATGTTCTCGACGTCCTCACCCACGTAGCCGGCCTCGGTCAGCGCGGTGGCGTCGGCGATGGCGAACGGCACGTTCAGCATGCGGGCCAGGGTCTGGGCCAACAACGTCTTGCCGCAACCGGTCGGGCCCAGCAGCAAGATGTTCGACTTGGCTAGTTCGACCTCGTTGTCGTGGGTTCCGTTGCTGCCCGCCTGCACCCGCTTGTAGTGGTTGTAGACCGCTACGGACAAGATCTTCTTGGCGTACTCCTGACCGATGACGTAGTCGTTCAGGAACTCGAAGATCTCCTTGGGCTTGGGCAGCTCTTCGAACGACAACTCGGTGGTGTCGGCCAGTTCCTCGGCGATGATGTCGTTGCACAACTCGATGCACTCGTCACAGATGTACACACCTGGCCCGGCGATCAACTTCTTGACCTGCTTCTGCGACTTGCCGCAGAAGCTGCACTTCACCAGATCGCCACCGTCTCCGAACTTCGCCACGTCGGTTCCTCGTGTCCTTCTGTCAGCGGTCCTGAATCAGTGGTACAACCCTAGCGGTTGGCTCGCACCTGAACGGTACCCAACGCATCGACGGAGCCCCGGGCCTACGCCGCGCCCACGGCGCCGATGGCCACCGAGTCACGGGCCGTGATGACTTCGTCGATCAAGCCGTACTCCACGGCCTCCTCGGCCGTCATGATGAAGTCCCTGTCGGTGTCCTTGGACACACGCTCGTCGGTCTGTCCGGTGTCCGCAGCCAACATGCCGTTGAGGAGATCACGCATGCGCAGGATCTCCTTGGCCTGCAGTTCGATGTCGCTGGCCTGGCCCTCCACGCCGCCGAAGGGCTGGTGCAGAAGGATGCGGGCGTGGGGAAGGGCGAAGCGTTTGCCGCGTGTGCCCGCTCCGAGCAGCACCGCCGCGGCCGATGCGGCCTGGCCGAAGCAGAAGGTGGACATGTCCGGCTTGATGTACTTCATGGTGTCGTAGATGGCGAACAACGCGGTGATGTCGCCACCGGGCGAGTTGATGTAGAGGTGGATGTCCTTGTCCGCCTCCTCGGACTCGAGGAAGAGCAGCTGGGCGCAGACCAGGTTGGCCACCGTGTCGTTGATCGGCGTCCCGAGAAAGATGATCCGCTCGCGGAGGAGCCGCGAGTAGAGGTCGTAGTTCCTCTCCCCGCGGCTGGTGGACTCGACCACCCACGGCACGCTGTAGGCCTGAGCGTTCATCTCGCTGGTTCCTTCCGTGACACTCACTCCGAGTCCTCCTCACCCTGATTCACCAACAGGTCGTCCCGTGACACGGGCTTCCCGTCCTCATCAGTCAACTCGACATTGTCGACGAGCCAACGCATGGCCTTGGCCTTGCGTCGATCCGAGCGTACCGCCGGAAGTCGCCCGGCCCGTTCCAACTGCTCGCGGACCTCGTCGGCGCCCATTTCCAGCCGCTCGCCCATGGCAGCCAGCTCCTCGTCGAGCTCCTCGTCGCTGACCTCGATGGCCTCCTCGTCGACCAGGGCCCGGAGGGCCAGATCGACCTTCACGCTCTGGAGTGCCCCCGCTCGCAGTTCGGCCAGGAACTCCTCCTCGCCGCGTCCGGTGGCCCCGAGGAACTGCCCCAATGTCATCCCCTGGCTGTCGAGCCGATGATTGAGGTCGTGGATGCGCTCCCTCAGCTCCTCCATCACCAGCTGTTCGGGGATCTCCTCGGTCACCAGCTCCACCAACGCCTCGGCCGTCTTCTGCTGGAGGGCCATCTGGGCCTGGGCCACGTGCCGCTGCCGCAGTCGCCCGGCCACGTCGGCCTTCAGCTCCTCGGCCGTATCGAACTCGGAAGCCTCCGAGGCCCATTCGTCGGTGACCTCGGGGAGGACCAGCTCCTTCACGTCTTTGACCAGCACCCGGAACGAGACCTTCTCCCCCAGCGCCTCGTGGGAGGAGTCGAAGGTGAAGATGTCGCCGACCTTGCCTCCGCGCAGCTGGTCGTCGAGCTCGGGCACCACCGTGCCGCTGCCCACCTCGTAGAGGAAGTCCTCGGCGTCGAGGTCGCTGTCGTCGCCACCCTCTCTGGCCCGGGCCCGTGTGCCGTGGATGTCGATGGTCAGCTGATCGCCGTCGCGGGCCGGACGGGCCACCTCGACGAGCTCACCCGAGGTGGCTCGGAGCCGATCGATCTGCGAGTCGATCTCGTCCTCGGTGACCTCCAGGTTCGGGATGGTGACGACCAGGCCCTGATAGCCGGGGATGGCCACCGTGGGACGGACCAGAACAACGGCGTCGAACGAGACCGCGCCGGATTCGTCGCCGGAGGTGATGTCGATCTCGGGCTGATCGATGGGATCGACCTCGGTATCGGTCACGGCCCGGGCATAGAAGTCGGGAAGCGCCTCGCGGAGCGCCTCGCCCCGTAGGGCCGCCGCTCCACCCATCCGGGCCTCGATCACCCGACGGGGCACCTTGCCCGGGCGGAAACCGGGGACCCGGACGTCGCGGGCCAGGCGGCTCATGACCTCGTTGAGGGCTTCGTCGATCTCCCCCTCGTCGATCTCGACGGAAAGTCGGACCTTGTTGCCCTCCTCGGGCGCTGCTGTCGCTCGCATACGAAATTCCGAGTGTACCGGCCCCGGGGGTCGGTACTTTCCCAGCCGACACGGCCCGGTCCGAGGGTCCCATCGGCCCAGGGCCCAGGGCCCAGGGCACAGGGCACAGGGCAGCGGACCGACGTCGGGGCGGGTCGTCCTCCTCAGGTCATGAACGACATGCCGGCCAGGACCCTCCGGCCCATGTCCGCGTCGCCCTCGACGGTGACCAGGCCCGTGGCAGCAGCCCGGTCGGGCGTCACCCGTCCGAAGGCCAACCGCCAAAACGTGTCCTGGTCCATGGCCAGGGTCACCGAGGGCGGTCCGACCGGAGGCGACGGGTCGGGGGCGGCCCGCCCACCGTGCACGGTGACAACGATGCGGCGACCCAACACGCCGTCGACCACGAAGACCACCGTGGAGCCGTCGGGCGGTGCGACCCGCTTCCCCACCACGAAGGGCATCGTCTGCTCGCAGCGATCGAGGACGATGGACTCGCCCACCCCGTTGCGGCCACCGGGCCGGCCCAGGGCCCGTCGCACGTCCTGCTCGTGAGCCCAGGTGTCGACGATGCGGGTGACCATGAACTCGCGGTACGGCACATCACCGATCGGGCTCCACCCGATCCGGTCGAACTCGGCCCCATCCATCGCCGACAGGACATCGAGCCGACGGGCGGTGGTCTGCACGAACTCGGCCAGAACGTCCGGACCGGGCACCCGTCGGCGAGACTCGACCCAGGCCTCGTTGATCTCGCCGAAGGGGTTGCGGACATGACGGGGCACCTCGGCCAACGACGGTGGGGGCGGATCGCCCAGAAGCATCCGCTCGATCCCGATCAGATGGGCCAGTTGGTCCTTCACCGTCCACCCGGGACACTCGGTGGGCAGCTCCCAACCGTCGTCCCCCACCTGCTCGCACGCGTCGACGATGGACGCCCACACCTCGGTCAGACCGTCGACGACCGGCGCGGTTGGTTCGGTTGGTTCGGTTGGTTCGGTTGGTTCGGTTGGTTCGGACATAGGCACCGTCCCGGAGTGATCCGCCGTCGACCACCGGCCCACCGGCCGGTGGTCGGGATCAGCCGGGCAGATTGGCCTCGATGGCGTCGATCACCTCGGGCGCCTCGGGATCCACCATGGGGCGGAACCGCTGCACGATCTCACCGGTCGGCGACACCAGGAACTTCTCAAAGTTCCACTGGATGTCACCGGCCTCGCCGTCGGTGTCGGGGAACGCCGTCAGCTCGTCGTATACCGGGTTGCGGTTCTCACCGTTCACGTCCACCTTCTCGAACATCGGGAACGTGACACCATAGGTGGCGGAACAGAACGTGGCGATCTCCTCGGACGTCCCCGGCTCCTGCTCCCCGAACTGGTTACACGGGAATCCGAGGACGGTGAATCCCTTGTCACCGTAGGTCTTCTGTAGTCGCTCCAGTCCCTCGTACTGCGGGGTGAGCCCGCACTTGGAGGCCACGTTCACCACGAGCAGCGCCTTGCCGCGATAGTCGCCGACGGAGGCGGGATCGCCTTGCAGGGAGTGGAGGGGAGGGTCGTAGATGCTCATGGCGTCAGTGTAGATGCCCTGGTCACCGCTCGACCCGCCCCGGCGCCCCGGGTGCGGTGGTCCGGTCGCCGCGGCGGGCGTGCGGACTGAGCAAGGCGGCGGTTAAGAATCCCTGCGTAGTGGACGAAGATAGTGGGAGGTGGAACGCAGGTTCGAGGTGGGGAATCCGGGGCCGAGGGGTGAATGAGCAGCACATGTCCATCGACGTGCCAGAGGCGAAGTCCGAGACCGGCACCGGGCCGGGCGTGTCCGGCTCGGTCGTCCACGGGCTCCTGGCCATGGTGCGCGCCCACGGCGGCGAGTCCGGCGTGACCCAGACTCTGGCGCTGGCCGGCGAGGAGCGACCGTTCTCCGAACTGGGGGATGCGACCCGGTGGAGCACGCTGCCCCAGGCCGTAGCCCTACTCAACGCGGCCGCGTTGGCCACCGGCGACAGCGCCATCGGCCTCCACACCGGCGAAGCGTTGCTGTTCATGCCCGAGGTACGGGAGCAGACGGAGGCGCTGAGGACCCTGGGGTCCGTTCGTGAGGTCCTCCGGCACATCGGCTCGGTGATCAGACAGTTCGAGCGGTCCTCCGAGACCACCGTGTTGGAGGTGGGGACCGACCACGCCCTGATCGAGATGATTCCCCAAGGAGGGGGAGGCCGGCACGCCCACCTGTGCGAGATGACCCGGGGCCTGCTGTCCCAGGTTCCCGAGCTCTTCGGACTCGACCCGGCCCTGGTCACCGAGACCGAGTGCAGCGCCCGAGGTGGCCGGCGTTGCCTGTACGCCGTCAGCTGGGAGGACCCGGCGTCCGAGGGGGAACCGCGACCGGCACCGCCACCGGCACTGGACCTCTCGCCCGGCCCCGAGGTCCAGAACCCTCCGTCGGGTGCGACGGCGCGCCCGGAGCCCGCGCCCGATGTGAGGGCTCGGTCCGAGGCTTCATCCGATCCGGCCGGTGGGGCCCGGATCCCATCCGCCGACTCCCATCGGGACGAGGCGGGTCTCGACGAGCACGGCTCCGGCCCGCTGCAGGACTACGTGCACCGGGTGAGCCTGCTGGTGGGAGGGACGTCCGCAACGGCCCTCGAGCTGGCCAAGGACGACGGTGACACCGTGCTGGCCGACCTGGCGGCGCGGGCTGACGCCGTGGTGTCATGCGACCGGTTCCTCCTGATGGTCAGGGTCCGGCCCGCCACTCCCATCCAGATCCACTACCGGGGACTCCAGGCCGACCAGGCCCAACATCTGGCCGGGCGCCTGTGGAGTGGGGCGCCTGACGACCGAGACGGCTCGGCTGTCGTCGTGGACATCGCCTCGCCCCGGCGCCGCTACGGCCGGCTAGTGGTGTTCCCGCCCCCCGACGGCGCTCTGTCGCCATTGGAGTCCCAGCTGCTCGGACTGTACGCCGAACACACCGCTACGGCCCTCGACATGTTCAGGGTCCTCAACGAGGCCAATCGGAGCAACGCCACGGCCCGGACGCTGCTCTCCTTCTTCGAGTCCCTGTCACGGGTCACCACCCTCGATGAGTTGGTCCAGCTCGTGGCGGACACGGTCCCGGCCGTCACCGGGTGCGACCAGTCCACCGTGTACCTGTGGGAGCCCGAATCCGGCCGGCTCGTGCCGCGGGCCAGGACCGTGGGCATGGAGGATCCCAACGCCTATACGGGACCGATCGTCCCGATCTCCGGTCCCGACCGGGACGAGATGGACGGCCCTTTCCCGGACGCGGATACGGCGGAGCCGCTCAACGTCCGGACCGACATCGATGTCATCGGTCGGATGATGAGCGACCGGGAGGTGATGGTCCTCGACTCGTCCACAGACGACCCCTTCCTGCGCAACCTGCTGGACCGATCGGGCACGGCAGAGTCGGTGATCGCACCGCTGTTCGCGGCCGGCGAGTTCCTCGGCGTCATCGCCGCCAACTTTGGTGATCCCGCCCCGTCGACCCACGACCCCAGGCTCCACGAGCGGCTGTCGACCCTGGCCGACCAGGCCAGCACATCGGTGCAGAACCTCGAACTCCTGGAGAAGGTCTCACACATGGCATGGCACGATGCGCTCACCGGTCTGCCCAATCGGCGACTCTTCGAGGACCGTGTGCAACAGGAACTGGTCCGGTCCCGCCGTGTCGGTGAACCGGTCTGTATGTTCTTCGTCGACCTGGACCACTTCAAGTCGGTCAACGACACCCTGGGACACTCCGCCGGCGACGACCTCATCCGGCAGGTGGGCCAACGTCTGGTCGAGACCGTGCGGCGTCAGGACACCGTGGCCCGGGTGGGTGGGGACGAGTTCGCCATCCTCCTCCCGGGACTGGCCGACCAGCTGGCCATCGACCAGCTGGCCCAGCGCTCGTTGGAGGCGCTGAGCACCCCGTTCGTCGTCCAGGGCAGGGAGGTCGAGACCTCGGCGTCGATCGGCATCGCCATGGCCCCCGAGCACGGGGACTCCTACGACGAACTGCTCAGCCGGGCCGACGAGGCGATGTACCTGGCCAAGGACCGGGGCCGCAACGCCTTCCAGATGTACGGCGGCTCCCTCGTCAACTCGGCACGCGGCCGTGTGGCCGTCAGCGAGGAGGACCTCTTCTCCGATCTGGTCCATGCGCTCGAACAGGACGAGTTCTTTCTTCTGTACCAGCCCTATGTCGATCTACGGACCTCCCGCGTGGTGGGCGTCGAGGCGCTCGTCCGATGGAACCACCCCAGGCTCGGCGTCCTCGAACCGTCGTCGTTCATCTCGATGGCCGAGCGGAGCGAAGTCATCGTGGCCCTGGACTCCTGGGTCCTCGACCAGACCTGTCGCCAGGGCCGTGCCTGGCGGGACGCCGGCCTACCCCCACTCCGCCTGTCCGTGAACCTGGCCTCGCGTGACCTGTCCAACCCGCAGTTCTTCGACAATGTCCGTCGGACCCTGCTCGAGACCGGCATCGACCCCTGGCTGCTCGAGCTCGAGATCACGGAGCGGGTGGTGCCGGACCAGTCCGAGCCGGCCCGCGAGACCATCGAGCGGCTCAGGCGACTGGGAGTGCGGTTCACCATCGACGACTTCGGAACGGGGAACTCCTCGTTGAACCGGATCGGTGCGTTTCCGGTCAGCACGCTCAAGATCGACCAGTCCTTCGTCCAGGTGCTCGGTTCCGATGCCGACAACAACTCCCTGGTCTCGGCCATCATCTCCATGGCGGCCCGTTTGGGGCTGGACTGCGTGGCCGAGGGTGTCGAGAGCTCGGTGCAGAGCCGGGTACTGCTGCAGCGGGGCTGTCGGACGGCTCAGGGCTACTTCTTCAGTCCGCCTCTTCCGGCCACGGACGTCGCCATGATGATGGGGGACATCACCGCCGCAGATGGCACGCTCGCCTTCGGCGACGTCTCGGACTGACCGGATTCTCACCGGGCAGCCTTGCCGGCGCGCTGAACTATAGTTAGCGTTCTGACCACCTATCCCCCCTCCACCGGGTCGGGACCGATACGTTCGGACCATCCAACCAGCGGATGGACACCGTCCGAATCACGAGGAGATGCCATGGCGTCATACGAGGGATACTGCGTGAAATGCCGAGAGAAGCGCCAGTTCGAAGGCGAAGAGGTGGAGATGGCCAACGGCCGTCGGTCGGCCAAGGGGAAGTGCCCGGTGTGCGGAACCGGAATGAACAGGATCCTGGGCAAGAAGGCCTGAGCCACACGCCCTGATGCATCCGTCGGTCCGCATCGGGGCCGACCCGGACCCGTGACGGCCAGCCCCGGTCTCAGGCCCGCTCACTTCTGAGCGAGAGCGCGCTGATCACGGCGCCCTCCCGCAACCCCCAGTCGCTCACCACCAGGCGTTGGAGGTCCAGCTGCTCCACCAACGTGGACAGTACGACCGCCCCGATGGGCAGAAGCGGCGCCCGCTTGGCCTGGATGCCGGGCAGGGCCAGTCGGGCATCGAGGTCCAGGGTGGCCAGCCGGTCGGCCAGTTCGTGCAGTTGACCGGCCGGGATCTCGACTTGGTTGACCTGGACCGAGGAGGAGGATCCATGGGGTCCGAGGGGCCGGTGCAGCACGACGGCCAGCCGGGCCAGGGCCCGGACCGTCCCGCCGGAGGCGATGACCCTGGCTCCGGCGGCAGGGTGTCGTTGCAACATGTCCCGGATCGGATCGGACCGGGCCAGGGTGACCTCGGTCACCGCCACACGGTCGGCCGGGGTCAGGAGCTCGCCCGTTCCCAGCTCGCCCCGCAGCCGGGCCGTGCCGAGGGCCACGCTGGCCACGTCGGCGACCTCGTCGATCGTGCCGATGCCCGCCTCCAGGCTGCCCCCGCCGAGATCCAGCCCCAGGACCGGCTCCCGGCCGACCCAGACCCCGGCCCGTTGCCCCAGAAAGCACAGACGGGCCTCCTCCTCGCCGGTGAGGAGGGTGATCGAGCAGCCCAGGACCAGCTCGAGTCGACCGATGAGCTTGGTCCCGTTCGTGGCGTCCCGGAGGGCCGCTGTGGCCAGCGCCACCACCACGTCCACCCCGGCGTCATCGGCCGCCACCCGGAGGCGTCGGACCGCCCGCACCGCCGAGGCGGCCCGGTCGGCCGGTACCCCGCCAGTCCGGGCCACCTCGGTCCCGAGGTGCAGGAACGAGCGTCGTCGCAACACCGGGGTCAGGAGTCCGTCACGGGAGGCGTCGACCACCATGAGGTGGAACGAGCTGCTGCCCAGATCGAAGACGGCGACGCGCACGGTAGGCATCGGCGTGACGCTATCTGCTGACGCCGGCTACGGGTAAAGCCGGACCGCCCGGTGGCCTACGCTGTCTGGGCGATGACCGGGCCGGGGGCGTCAGGACCTCCACCGCCCGTCGTCCAACGGGACGTAGCGCAGCTTGGCAGCGCGCCTGCTTTGGGAGCAGGAGGTCGCGGGTTCAAATCCCGCCGTCCCGACCAGCCAACCCAATTCCACCAACCACAACCACCAACCAACCAGCCATCCGACCGACAGACCTTCACGCCGGTCGGATTTGAAATGCTCTCATGTTCTCAAATGGGTGCACCAGAGCGGACGATCCATCTGAGATAAGCCGGAATATCGAGTCTTCTAACGGCGCATCCAGGCGTGTGGACAGCATCCTGTTCAGGCCGTGGCGGTGGCCCTTGTCCGAGAAGGCCGTTCGTGAGGGAGCTCCCTCGTGAACGCCAGGGAGATGAGGGCAAGGAGTGCGGCCGCCAGGAGCCCAGCCTTGAGCGACCGGAGCTGTGCCGACTCATAGTCGTCGACCAGGGCCACCGTCGTCGGTTTGTCCAGCCCGGCCTTCTGTGCGGCGACCTCGATCTGGGTCGAGGCGACAAAATTGGTGTTGGAGCCCGCAGCCGTCCCAACCTGAGAGGCGACTTCGGAACTGATTCGAGAGTCGTGCTGGACAGTGGAGATGAACGTGCTGGTCAGTCCAATCAGCACAATCGCTCCGATCAGTGCCACTCCCAGCGATGATCCGAGCTGCTGTCCTGTGTACTGCAACCCACCGGCCTCACTCCTCCCCGACTCGTCGACCGAGGACTGGACGACATTACCCAGTTGGGAGATCATCAGGCCCATCCCGATACCAAGTACGGCCATGCCGATGGCGAACCCGGCGTTGGCGAGAGTGGGCTTGATGGTCGAGAGCAGAATGAGCGCACCCACCAGGGTCACGATCAGCCCGGTCTGGACGATGGCACGCACTGCGAACCGATTCGACAACCGTGCCCCGACCGCAGCGGTGGCAAACATGGTGATCGAGATCGGGAGCATCTTGATGCCGGTTTCCAGAGCGCTCAGACCAAGCACCAGTTGGAGATAAAGGGGCACGACGAAAAAGATCCCCATGAGTACCAGGTTCTGGCTGAACATCCCGATGAGCCCGGATCGGACCGGGGGGATGCGGGCCAACGTCAGATGAACGAGCGGATCTCGACCGGTGTCCTCACGGTGACGCTGCCAGGTAACGAATCCCCAGATAAGCACTCCTCCAGAGGCCAGGACGAAAAGCGTCAGGGAGAAGCCGAAGATGGTCACCGGGGAGTTCTTGGGCTTCACCCACCCCCAAGTGCTCGACTGGAGAACGCCGTAGACGAAGACCCCAAGTCCGGCGGCCGACAGTACCGAGCCGACGACGTCGAGCTTTGGCTTGGGCGTTGGGGCTGGGGCGTCTTTGACCTTGCGGGTCATAATCAGGATGAAGGCGGCGATGAACACCTCGCCGACGAACACCACACGCCAGGTCAGCACGGTTGTTGCCCATCCGCCGACGATGGGCCCGACGGCAATCCCCGCACCGGCGACGCCTCCAATGACAGCGTAAGCGGCCTTGCGGCTGGGCCCCTCGAAATTGCCTGCGATCAGGGCGGCCAGGGCCGGGAAGACGAGTCCCGCCCCGATCCCCTCAAGCACCGACCAACCGAGGGCCAGCTGGAATACGGTCTGGGAGGCCGCGGTCAGCGCCGATCCGCAGGCGTAGATAATCAGTCCGATAACGAACGCCTTGCGTCGACCGATGATGTCGCCGATCTTGGCTCCGGTCATAATAAGCATGGCCATGACCAGGCAGTAGAGAGTGATGACCGCCTGAATGGTGGTGACCGTCGTGTGGAAGTCGTGGACCAGCGAACTGATCGAGACATTCATTACCGACTGGTCCAGCACCATGAGGAACTGTGCCGTCGCCAACGCGATGAGTGCCAGCGAGCCCTTCTTCGCCGCCGCCTTACTCACAATCCTCGTTCCAGGTAGTAGTGAATAGATACAACGCGCCGTGGTCCTCTCGTTTGAGCAGCCGACTCTAAGCCGCTGTTAGCTACACAGAGTCTCCCTCGTTCTTACCGCGTCGGACCACGTGGTGATGGGAGCACAATGAACGCAATGAAGCGCCGAGAGCAAACTCATGCTAGAAGACCTGTAGGCTCGCCCAAGGCACCTATGGCCTGAGTTCAGGTGGCCTCTGATGCCTTTGCGGAAATCGAAATCATCAACCTCCCGCATCAGAGCCCAAGCGCCTGCTTGACTGAGTTCAGGCTATTGCTACTGCTCGAAACCTTGGTGGCCGCCTGGCTGAGTTCCCCGGTGTCGTTCTTGGCAATCCCATCACTGCACTTCTGAGATGCACTGCCCAGACCATCGAGTACCGATGTCCAAGCCTTCTGAGCCGTCGAGTTCGGTATGGCGGGGAGCGCCTTCGCCATCGCCACATCGGTGGCCAGCTTCTGGCAACTGGCGGTCACCGTCGAAGGACTGTGAGAGGACACGGCTGCCGGCAGATCAGATCCCAGGGCAGCCACATCGGCACTGAGTGTCGTGATGACCGACTTGTTGTTTGCGACCCACTTCACTGTCCCGGTCACACTGTTGGCAACAGTCGAAGAAGTCGGTGCGGCTGCCTTCGTGGTTGTGGTCGAGCTACCGGAGGAAGAAGAGCACCCGACAATCGCTACGGCAGCGATCAACACGGCCAATGCGGCAAGTCGTTTCATTGTATGGACCTTTCCCTAGGCAGGTGGTGGTTCCCCGGGGCGGTCTTACGACCGCGCCCCAGGGGAACCGCAATGGGCGGATGCTGGTGCCCTCAAACCACGTCAATGTCTGCCGCGGCCGGCCTGGCGATGATGTATGCGAGCACGCCGATTACGGGGACAAAGACGATGAAGACAAACCACAGCCCTTTGGCTACACCATGGTGGTCCCTGCGTCGGAAGTTGTCGATGAAGCACCAGATGACGATGAAGATCCACAGTACGAGGAGCGCAAACTCCAGCAAGCTCCAAAAGATGCTCAGTAGTGGATAGGTGTAGGCAAGCAACATGGTTCCCTCCAGGAACAATACTGGGGCACGTTGTCAGTCCTCTTTATCGGGAGGATCAACGGCCCACGATTGGCGTTCTATTTTCTGCTCAACTTGAGAGTGTCAACCTCCTCGTCTTCTGCGGTTGGGGACTAGACACCGAGCGTTGCTTGAACCGAGCCATCAGCAATGGCGTCAAGGAGGGCCTGATGGTCAAGTCCGTTCTGGTCCGCGTACGCAACGGCAAAGTCGGCGATTGCCCGGTCGAAGGCGTCACCAGACCCGAGGTACGACGCGATGGCCACGCGGTCACCTGATCGTGCATGAGCGCGAGCCAATGCCCAGCCGCACATCTTCGCGTAGACAAGAAAGGCCTCGGGAACCATGTTGTCTACGTCGGCGGAGGCTTTCCAATCCCATAACTGGCGGAAGTAGTAGTCGTGCGAGTTGCCGTCCACACCGATTGGCACCTGGTGCCAGCCGAGGAAGATATCGCTTGATGCTTGCATGAACCGCTGTCCTTCTACGACTCGCTCGCCGTGAGATTTGAACACGCTCTTGCCACAGAAGCGTTCCAGGACCGAGGCCTCAGCCTCCTTCATTTGAAGAATGAGAGTGTCGCCGGCGTCGTTTCCCTGGAAAAGGGCGATCCAGGCTCGTGTGCCGACACTTCCAACCCCGACGACCTTGCGAGCCGCATCAACGAACTCGTAGGACTCGAGCAGGTGGCGACGGTTCACATTCAGCGATTGTCGGTAGGAGCGAATGCCCTCATGGATCATGTGCCGGAGCTGCTCAGCGTCAGCTTCGCCATAGAGCTCACTAACACGAACGAGTAGCGGCGGGTCACTACGGAAGCGGAGCTCGCCGTCGACGACCTCGGTGAGCTTCGCCCGAGCCTTCAGCTGATCCTTCGATTCCGCCTTCGCGGCCGTCTTCTGAAACCCCGCGAGCACATCGTTGCTGACTTCGGATCCCCACCGCTGCACGATTCCCGCCATGTCCAGATGGGAATACCACACTTCCAGGTTGGACATTTTGGCGAACTCGCGTATGGCTTCGCGATAGGAACACATCGAATTCATAACCAGTTTTCGCCCCTCCTTGGCCGGGAGCTGTCGGTTGCGAGCGCCGATCTCAAAACTGGCACCCAAACGCTTGAGATCCCACTCGAAGGGTCCCGGTGAGGTTTCGTCGAAGTCGTTGACATCGAAGAGCAGGTCCCGTTCGGGCGAGGCAAAGCCCCCGAAGTTGCATAAGTGGGCGTCGCCGCACAGTTGAACATCGAGGCTCGTGCGTGGCCCGGTGGCAAGGTCTGCGGCCATTGGCAATGCGGCGCCCCGATAGTAGGTAAACGGTGTCGCCGCCATCCGCCCGTATCGGATCGGCACAAGTTCCGGAACGCGAGTCAGTCCCTGTTCAGTCAAGAGATCGAGCGGCTTTTGATTTCGTTGGTTGGTTGACCATTCGGCATGGCGTTCCCGTGGCAGCTCCTCTCGCGCTGCCTTGCCCTGTGCGGCTCGCTCCTTGTGGGTCGAGTGTTCTACAGCTCTAGTCATCTCATACCTCTTTCCACAAAATGGAAGTAGACACTTCGTATTGATCCAGTGGCCGTGTCATCCGAGAGACGGATCGGCCAAGTAGGCCGACAGCTTCTTCTTGCGTCGAAAGGCCCATTGCGCACCAGCGCGGTGTCCAAACAACGCTCCAATGAGCGACAGGCCACAAGCCATCAGCACGCCCACCGCGTACTCCACGTTGGACAGTCGGCCCGTCAGTCCATGCTGAGCCGAGATCCCCCACAGCAAAAGCGTCGGTGTGATGAAAGCGAAGGCCAGCGCCGGGACGAGGCCGTAGGGAGTCACAACGAGTACCAGCCATCGCACCCACATCTGCCCCCAAGGGCGGCGATGCTCCCAGCGTTCCCGCAATGGAATCGGGTGGTAGGGGAAGCGGATACCGACCCAGGCGGAGATCCCCAACACCCCAAACGGCATCAACGTTATGGCGATGATGGTGATGACCATCGCGACGTAGTCGTGCTTGGAGATTCCAATGAACACGGCGACAGCGCTGCATACCGGGGCAACGAAGGTCCATAAGACGAAGTTCTTGGCGTGGATCAGACGCCGGAACATCGCCGGATCATCGAGCGCCGCCCTCATCCGCTCTGGGTCGGGCCCGGCCAGGTTGGTGGCCGGCACGTCGGCAATCATCCACCCGCCGAGGACGAGAGCGAAGGCCAATGGCCCGTGGAGGGAGAAGAGCGAGTTCTTCCAGGCGCCTGGCGCCCACCACCACAGCCCAGCCATAAGAAGGCCGTTAACCGCGACAACAGAGGGCACCACGTATGGGGCATGTAGCGCCCGCCCGAATTCGAGACGGACCGCTCGAGATAGAGATCCTGGGAGCGCCACCTCCTTACAGGGGGCACCGACGGGCACACGGATTCCGCTGATCATGTCAGGGCTTCACCGTCTCCGATGGAGGGACAGCGTCGGGGCCACTCCAACGGCTGATCTCGCTGATCAGCCCCCTGCCATTGATTCGTTGTGGAATCCGAGACAGCCGGCGGGTTTCACCGAGAGAGTGACGATTAGTCAGGATGATGCTTGTAGTCAGGATGATGCTTGCCTCTCCTCAATAGCGTCCTCGATCGCCAGAGCCAGTCCGAGGGCCTCGGCGATGGCACCAGCTGCGGACACCGTCCTGGGCGTGCCGATGACGGGCGCAATAGCGATGAGGGTGCCCTGCGCATCCTCCAAAGTGAGATCCGTTCCAGCGGCTGCGACGGCCGCCATGTTCAGTAGATACGAGGCTGGTGGTGCGCCGACAGCCGCCATGGCAGCGACCCGTACCATCATGAGCTCACGGTCATTCAGGCTGGTGCGGCTCACCGAGGCCTCGGTCATCTCGAGCACGGTGTCGAGAATTGGTCGATCTTCACTCATCTATTTCTGCCTTCTCTTAGGAATGCCTTTATTGAACGTGCGACGCCGAACGACGGAGCAAGCGCCCGACGCTGCAAACACGGTGCGTGATCAACCGATCTCCTTCGCCGTTTCCTGAACCGCCTGATCAACGTCCTTGGCACTCACATCGAGTTCCTTTGCCACGTGCTTCTCAGCCTTGAGATCGGCCTTCTCGATGGCATCTCCGATGGTGCTCTGACCGACGATGACCAGAGCAGCCTGCCCCGCGTCGATGATGTCTCCGAACTCCTTCACGTCGGAGCGCGACATGCCCTTCCACAGATGACCGCTCACCCCGCCGACCGTCGCACCAACCGCCGCGCCGACGATGATCGATGGCGGGAAAATGATGCCCACAAGCGCCCCAACCGCTGCTCCGCCCCAGGCTCCGTGACGAGTCGAGGTCTCATCCTTGTTCACATGGACCTTGCCGTCCGGATCCTTCGTGACTACCGAAGCGTCGTAAGTTCCGACGGCTCCTGCGGCGTGCAGGTCTTTCACCACGTCGTAGTCCGCTCGGGCAGCAGGCTCGCTCGGGTAGGTACCGACGTAGACAAACACGGGGTCAGACTTGGCCATCGCTTTTCTCCATTCTTTGTGTGCAAACTTTGGGGACCGCCGGTACCGCCTTGGAGGTCCACAATGACGGACAGCCGAACTCGCCTTGAGAAGTCCGCCCGTTATCCGGCAGATTCGCACTCACGCAGGGGGCCTGTCATCACCTACAAGCCGGATTCACCTAGGGGAAACCGAGCTGGTTCACACAGACGGCGAAGTCATGGCCGCCACACCGGTGGAGTCTGGCGTTGCCCTCGAACTTGGCACTTAACCTCGATCCACCGAATTCCCAGTCCTGACCTGGCGATCTGAGGTCTGACCATACGCGGAAAATGCCCCCTGCCTTGGGAAGATGTGACTTGCGACAGTACGCATCATCCCCAAGCAGAAAGGCATCTTTCCGGTGCACACAGAATCCCACAATCCGGCACGCCTTGCCGTGACCTTCGACGACGACCGAGCGGTGGCCGGAGCCGGACTTGCTCTGGTTGGGCTGCTCTCCGAGCGGCTGGATCTGGTGGCCTGGGCCGACGAGTTGGTCGACCTCGGTGACCGTCCCGGGCACGCACGTCCTGGCCGCAAAGTGGCCACCCTGGTGCATGCCATGGTGGCCGGGGCCGAGTGCATCGACGACTGCGACGTGCTGCGTTCGGGATCGACCGGCAGCGTCCTCGGACACGATGTGATGGCCCCGTCCACCCTCGGCACGTTCCTCCGCTCCTTCACCTTCGGCCATGTTCGCCAGCTCGACTCCTTCACAGAGCAGATGCTGGCCAACGCATGGGGCTTGGGTGCCGGCCCGGGCGATACCCCGATGACCATCGACATCGACTCCACCATCCAGCAGGTCTATGGGAAGCAGAAGCAAGGGGCCGCCTATGGCTACACCGGCGTGCTCGGCGAGCACCCTCTGGTCGCCACCCGGGCCGACACGGGCGAGGTCCTCCATCTCCGCCAACGGAAGGGCTCGGCCGGCTCCGGCCGGGGAGCACAGCGGTTCGTGCGGGAGACCATCGGGCGGTCTCGTCGTGCCGGTGCCAGCGGCCAGCTCACGCTTCGGGCCGACTCGGGGTTCCACTCCAAGCGCGTGGTCAAAGCGTGCCGGGACCACGATGTCCGCTACTCCATCACCGTCAACCAGAACAAAGCCGTGGTCAGAGCCATCGAGGCCATCCCCGAGGAGAAATGGCATGACATCGACTACACGGTCGGCGGCCAGGCCCAGGTGGCCGAGTGTGCCTTTGGCGACGGGCATCGTCTCGTCATCCGGCGCACCAGGCTGATTGGCAAGCAGGCCCAGCTCTTCCCTTCGTGGCGACACCACGCCTTCATCACCAATCGGGAAGGCACTGCCGTCTTCCTCGATGCCGACCATCGCCATCACGCCGTGGTCGAGTTGGCCATCCGGGACCTGAAGGAGGGCGCAGGGATGGCCCACTGCCCGTCTGGGACCTTCACCGCCAACGCTGCCTGGTCGGTGCTCGCCACCTTGGCCCACAACATGATCCGCTGGGTGGCTTCCCTCGGACTCGAGCACCAGGGCACCGTGGTGGCCAAGACCATCAGGCGGAAGTACATCGCTATGCCGGGGAGACTCACCCACCGGTCGCGACGGACCCAGCTCCACCTGCCGACGCGCTGGCCCTGGGCCACGGAGTGGGTCGACTGCTTCGACCGGCTGCTGGCCCTGTCGCTTCGCACCTGACCGATCACCACCGGGGTGGCCCACCACGGTCCCGCCGCCCCCAGTTCGATCTCCGCCGCTCACCTCTGGTCGGCCACGCCTTGATCGCCGAAGAGGTCACGCAACGCAACGACTGGCACCGAACACCGGGCCGAAATCACGAATCGGCCGATCCAACCATGCGATTCGGTGGATCGAGGCTTAGAGCAAGCGAAGGAAGTGCGCCTGGCTTGGTTAGGGACTTTCGGCCATGGACCCCGCAACGCTGACCTGGCATGCTGACGCCTATGTCCCCTGCAAGGGAGCCCCTAGGTAGTGCGCGGGCGCCGAGCCGGTCCCTCCGTCAGGTAGCACCGGAGACCCGCCACGACCCGTCTGACCTCCAAGATTCTGCCGCGGACGGCAGGGGGCATGAAGGTGTCGAGCTGCCGACTCTGGTGGGCACCATGCTGCGGCCACCGCCCGTGCGTAAGCAGTCGATCCCGCGCAGGCGGCTTCAAGAATGTCTTCGAAGCGGCTCGGACCACAGGCTCACGCTCGTCGCCTGCCCTGCGGGCTTCGGGAAGACCACACTTCTCTCAGCCTGGTACGAGGCCGAGGCCGCTCGGAGGCCCGTTGCGTGGCTGACCCTCGACGAGGGTGACAACGACCCTGTGGTCCTGTGGTCGCATGCGATCGGGGCTCTACAGCGCGTGAACCCCGACATCATCAAGTCAACATCATTGCATTCGCTCGTGGCGCCGGTAATTGATCGGGTTCTGCCACGCCTGGTCAACGAGCTGGACGGACAAGGGGAGATCACCCTCGTCTTGGACGACTTTCACCGGATCGTCAACGAACCGGCACGCGCCAGTATGCGTTGGTTCATCGAACACGCGCCGCCTGGATTGCGCCTGGTGCTTGCCACCAGAACGGAGCCAAGTTTGCCGGTGGCTAGTTTGCGCGCCCACGGCGAGCTTCTTGAACTACGAGCCGCCGACCTGCGATTTACCTTCCAGGAAGCAGACGAATTCCTGAATGGCCGCCTCGGACTCGACCTCGCAGCGGAAGATGTCGACAGTCTGGTGGAAAGGACGGAAGGATGGCCAGCAGGGCTCTATCTCGCGGCGCTCTCACTACAGCCCACTGCCGATCGACACGCATTTGTGCGCAACTTTGGCGGATCGAACCGACACGTCGTGGATTTCTTGGTGTCTGAGGTACTGGATGCCCACACTCCCTTGGAGCAGGCGCTGATGCTCCATACATCGATTCTCGAACGGCTCACCGGCCCTCTGTGCGACGCCGTGATGAACCAAGAGGGCTCGGCGGAAATGCTCGATGGGCTACTGAAGAGCAATTTATTCCTTGTCCCACTCGACGATGAGGCGGGGTCGTACCGCTTTCACCACGTGTTTGCCCAGCTACTCCGCGTGGAGCTCGAGCGGCGGGAGCCAGGTCTAACCCCGGATCTGCACCGTCGCGCCTACTCCTGGCATTGTGACCACGGTACAACTGACGAGGCGATCCAGCATGCCGTCGCGGCCGAGGCTTTCCCCGAAGCAGTCGAGCTCATCGAAACCTTCTGGATCAGGTACGCCAACACGTGGAGGTACGACACGGTCCTGACGTGGCTACGGCAACTCCCCGACAAGGTACTGACCAGCGAGGTGCACCTGCTTCTGATTCAAGCGTGGGTGCTCTCACTGTCTGCGAGGCAGGAGGAGGCGGTTCGCGCCATCGCAGCAGTGGAACAGCTGGACCATCTGGACGAAGGACCGCTGCGAGATGGCTTCAGCTCCGCTAGGGCGAGCCTGACACTGCTACGGGCCGGCTTCCCTTGGGGGGATGTCGGTGCCCAATTGGAGTGTGCCCGACGGGCGACCGAGCTTGAGGGCCCGGGGTCTCCTTGGCGGCCGTTGGCTTCCTGGGCGGTGGGCGTGGCTCTGTACTTCAAAGGCCAGCATGAAGAGGCCGACGAGTGGTTCGAGGAATCGGCAGCGCTTGCGCCCGCGAGCGCCCAGTGGCTTTCCGGTACGTCGTCGCTGGCCTATCGATCGTTGATCGCCGGCGAGAAGGGCCACATAGATAAACAGCGCACTCTGGCTGAGTCGGCAGCCGAATTCGGATGGGAACATGGCACCGAGGAGGCCGTCGGCACGGTTCCATTGGCCATAGCAGCATCGCTGGCGGCGCGGAGCAGGTCCCAGGAGGCAATGCCGCTGAGCGAGCACGCAGTGGACCTAGCGAGAACTTTTGGCCAACCCATCCAAGTCGCCCATGCGTTGCTCGCCCAGGTACCCGTGCTTCGGGCTGTGGGCGAACACAAGGCGGCCTCGGCCGCGATAGCCGATGGAAATTTGGTTCTCGAGCGGTGCCCTGATCCGGGGATCCTGGCTGAGACGCTGTTCAATCTCAATCGGCCAGTGCCGAAACGCCGTGTCCTACCCGACTTGACACGACGGGAGCTCGGGGTACTCCAGCTCCTGCGCAGCGATCTGTCGGAGCGGGACATCGGTCGTGAACTGTATATATCTCATTACACGGTCCATAGCCACGTTCGGTCGATCTACCGCAAGCTCGCTGTGTCCTCACGTGCCGACGCTCTCGAACGCAGCCGGGAACTGGGGCTCCTTTAGCCAGCATCTGGGAGCCAACGCAACGGACGCCTTCGGTCGGCGACGCCGCCACCACTTGCCCTTCATCGTCTGGACCATTGGTCGCCATTCGTGCGGGAGCCAGGACGGACAATCTGATGGCCTCCAAGCGTCTCCCCTAGGTGAATCCGACCGAAGGTGATGACGGGTCGCCTACCGGAATGTCAAGCTGCGTCGAAATGGACGACAAATGGGTGCAACCGCGCAGTTATCGGCTGGTCCTTCGTGGGGAGTTGGGCGATTCGTTTGGAATCCTGTTTGACGGCATGCAATTGCAGCGGTTCGCTGGCATGACGGTGTTGACAGGCGACATCACAGATCAGGTGCAGCTTGTCGGACTCATCGAACGAATCCAGGAACTAGGGGTCGAGCTCGTGTCCGTCAATCCAGACCAAGGAATAGGCGCGTGAAGTCTAGAAGCACACCCGGTCTCGACTCGAGAGGCGCTCGCCCATGTCGGTCCCGCAACCAGAGTTGGCTGTCGATGAGCCAACTCGCGAAGAGCCCGATCACGTTTTATGGATCCCACCGCACCCCACTCGAAGTGAGTCAGGGCCGTTAGTGGCGACTCGTCCAGGCACCCTCAGGTAGTTCTGATGGCCAAAGCCGGGCCCATGAGACAGATAGAGAAAGTATTCGCCACCAAAGGCGAGAAACTCAACGTCAAGTCCGGGGTAGCCGTCTCTGCCCTCTTGTTCCTGCTGTGGTTCTTGATCGACCAGACGAACGAACAGAAGTACTTCGTTCCCGTCGTCTTCGCCGTCCTCTTGGTGGCACAGGGCGACCCAGGCGGAACCATTGGGAAGCGCATGGCGGGAATGTCTCTCTTCGCCCTGCTCGGGGCGCTGGTAACGGCCTTTGGATTCTACGTGGGAAATCAGGCCTGGGGCTTCGTGGTGCTTGCCGTCATTGCCCTGACGCTCGCGTGCGGATTGGCTGTAAAACTCGGGGTCCACCGGTTCGCCGCCGGGCTGCTGCTCAACGTGTGGTTCCTCGTCGTGCTGTCACTGGCCACCCATGACACAAGCCACCTCAAGATCAGCGCCTGGGATCAGGCACTGGCCTGGCTGGCCGGGGCAGCGGCGTGGATCGCTCTCATGTTCGTCGTGTGGGTGGCGAGCAGGGGTAGATGGCGACCAGCACCGGTCATGGACCTCCCCGGGAGCCAATCCCCGGTGCGATTGACCCGGCCGATCGTCCTCTTCGCCGTCATCCGGTCCCTGGCACTGGCCGCCTCCACCGCCATCGCTTTCGGAGCAGGCTTAGCGAGCGCCGACTGGATGCCCATCGCCACCATCGTGGCAATGAAGCCCAGCCTCGAACAATCCAGGCTCTTCGGTGAACAGCGCCTGATCGGTGCGGCTATGGGCGCCGCGGCGGCGATACCCATCCTGATCCTCGTCGGAAGCAAGCATGCGCTGGAGGTCATCATCATCCTTCTGGCTGGACTCGGAATAGCCATCAAGGGTGTGAACTACGCCTACTACGCCGGTGCAATTGCCTGTGCCGCTCTCATCGCTGCTGACCTGCCTCAGCCGACCAACTACGCCGCCGAAGGGCGGCGAGTCCTCTTCACCTTGATTGGCGTCGGCATTGGCGTGATCGTGATGTTCGTGGCTGACCGGCTCCAAAAGCACTCCACCCAGCCGGCCTGAGCCTCGGAGCAAGAGAGAAACGGGCCACCATGCAAGCCGACGAGCCAGGAGTATTGCCCATTGGTGACTTGACCGAGCAGGGGAGACGACGTCTGGCCGTCTTCTCAGTATTGCGCACGGCAGCCACGGTCGCACTGGTCTTAGCTCTCTATTTCCTACTGCCCCTGGGCGGCGGCACCAGCACGGAGAAGGTCGTGAAACTGACGCTCGGAGCATTGGCGCTAACGGCCATCATCATCTGGCAGGTCCGCCGAATCATGCGCTCCAACCACCCGGTCGGGCGGGCGGTCGAGGCGCTGGCCTTCAGCGTTCCCATCTACATGCTGCTCTTCGCAACGACGTACTTCGTGATGGCTCACTCGAAACCGGCCGCGTTCGGAACACCGCTCACCCGCACTGACGCTATGTACTTCTCCTCCACCGTGTTCACCACCGTCGGATTCGGGGACATTACGGCCAAGAGCGAAGCGGCGCGCCTTGTCGTCACCGTGCAGATGTGGCTGGATTTGGTTTTCTTAGGCCTGGTGCTGCGCCTGGTGACCCAGGCCGTCAGATACGGCCGGCAGCACCGAGCCGCTTGAAGGGTGCTTGTCCCCCGGTATAGGCGCATGCGCCGCCGAGTGACAAGCTGATCGGGCCAGTAAGGGGTCTCAAACCCTCTTTGCGCCTTGCTGAGCCTTGCGACCCCTTTCCCCTGGCACTTCAGTTCTCAGTGCCCCTAGCGGCCATAGGAAGGCCTCCCCCACCCAATGCGCGCTTCTCTTCCGGGCCACCTGTTAGCGGCCACCTTGGACGGGAATAGGGTCGTCGGTTGCGTGGGTTACGAGCGTGGGCACAGAGATCGTCGGCAATACCGATCGAACGTCGATGCGGAAGAGAGCATCCCATGGTTGCTCGCGCCATGCCCGGGGCTCGCGCTCATTCGTTCGAGCATCCCGAGCTGCGCCATTGATTTCACCGATGGCACCAGGATGTGCAGTGTCTCACCGGTCCCCCAGCCTGAGCGCACCGTTGGTCCCATTGGAAGAATCCGTGCCAGTTGTTCGGCAGATGGCGTATAGGCGTCACCCAACGTGGAGCTCAGACGTTCGGCAATGTCGTCAGGGTTCCGGTCCAAGTCATCCCAGCCACCCACCGGGAATAGGGCAAAGGTGCCGGTGTGTTGAAACTGGCGGCATCCATCACGGCTTCGATCTCGATCGCACGATCGTCGAGTGAACGGACCTTCGGTACAGGGTCCGACAGTCCCACACCGGCCTTGTCGAACAGCAGAACTCGGCAGAAGGAAGTGAGCTGGTCGTACCAAGCCTTGACCTCCGGCACGGTCCACCCCAGCTCAATGTGGCTGATAAATGACGACGCGATGACCAAGTTGATGGGGCCCTCACCGACAACCTGGTAGGCGAGGCTCAGGTCACCGCACTGAGCGTATTTCGTTTGGGGAATGGCCTGAGACTACGCCACACTGCTTCTCGATGGCTCGCCCTAGCGGTATCCGGCAGAGTCGGGCGACCCCAACGGACCCAGAGCGATCGAGCAGAGCGAATTAGGTCCCGAGCAACGCGGCGACCACCGTTTCGGTGTCGGACAGATCTGGAAGAAGGAAGTCAGGGCTGAGGTCACTGAGTGAACCCAGCCCTTCCCTGCCCGTGCCGACGAGGAGACAGCGCACTCCTCCCGCCCTGGCGCAGCGCAAATCGTTGGCGGTGTCACCGACGATCCATACCTCTGACAATGAGTAGCGTTCGTCTCGGAGCCGGGCGACGCGATCGAGTGCGATAGGAACGAGATTGTCCCGATTCGCATGGTCGTCTCCGTAAGCACCGACGGCATGGTCGAAGAAACCGGCCAAACCGAAGGCTTCAACCTTGACAAAGGCATTGGCCCGGACGTTGCCGGTTAGGAGCGACTGGCGTACACCCCCAAGAGCGTCAAGTCGTGTGAGCACGTTGCGTACGCCAGGATGTACCCGTCCCTCGGTCACCATTCGGCTTCGCCCTTCGGCCAGGAGGGTCTCTGCCGTGGCCAAGGCTTTTGGGACAAGTCCAGCAATGAGTCGGTCCGGTACCCCTGAAGCCACCAGGATCTCCGCGATGATTTGGGGATCGGTCTTTCCGCCCATGGAAACCTCCGGGACGGTGTCGAGCCCAGCCGCCTCGGCTGCCGCGCCTTCGAGTGCTCGGCGTCCGATCACACCGGTGGTGATCAGGGTTCCGTCGATATCCCAGAGGATGAGGCGGCGAGCCATGGTAAACATTTTGCCGCCATTCCTTCCCCGCACTGGACATGACGATCTCGCCGCCGGACATAGATGCATACGCAGGATCCCCAATGCAGCTGATCAGGTACTTTTCGTTATTGGTCGTGCTGGCATCAATGTGGGAAATCAAGAACCCTAACGGGGGAAATGGTCCCTACGACGGCACCGGTCGGCCCAGGTCACTGCCGTTCCGTTGGTGGTCCACCGACGGTGCCACCCCAGTCGAGGACCGGGCGGCCCGTCGGATCGTGACTCAGGCGCTGAGGGGCAGCCCGAACGAGGCCGCGATCTCGTGGGCCGGCAGGGGTTTGGAGAACAGATAGCCCTGGGCCAGATCGCATTCGAACGACTGGAGGACCTCCAGTTGCAGCGTGGTCTCGACCCCCTCGGCCACCACCTTGAGGCCGAGGGCATGGGCCAGGTTGATCACCGCCGACACGATCTCCTCGCCTTCCACGCTCACGCCCAGCTCCTCGACGAAGGACCGGTCTACCTTCAAGATGTCGAGGGGGAAGCGCTGGAGATAGGTCAGAGACGAGTACCCCGTGCCGAAATCGTCGATGGCCAGCTGCACACCGAGCTCCTTCAGGGCCCTGAGGACATCCAGAGCCGAGGATGCGTTCTTCATCAGGGCGCTCTCGGTGATCTCGAGGGTCAGGTGTTGAGCGGGAAGGCCGGTACGGGCCAGGACCTGCTCGACGGTCCGCACGATGCGGGGGTCGTCGATCTGGCGGGCCGAAAGGTTCACCTCGATCGAGCCGTGCGGACCGGCCTGTCCGGGTCGCCGCCAGTCCTGCAGCTGGTGGCACGCTTCCTCCAGCACCCACGCGCCGATGGGAATGATCAGCCCGCTCTCCTCGGCCACCGGGATGAATCGGTACGGATTCACCAGTCCCTGCCCGGGGTGCTGCCACCTGACCAGGGCCTCGAGCCCCACCGTGGTCACCCCCTCCAGTTCGACCACCGGCTGGTAGTGGAGCATCAGTTCCCTGCGCTCGAGCGCCCGGTGCAACGAGTGCTCGGTGGACATCCGGTCGAGGAACTCGATGCGCATGGACTCGCCGAAGGTCTCCGTCCCCGCGCCCCCACGGCTCTTGGCCTGGTACATGGCGGCCTCGGCGTTGGAGAGCAGCTCGGCGGTGTCGTCGACCCCGAAGGTGTTGAGAGCCACGCCCATGGAGGCGTCGAGGAAGACCTCGGTCCCCTCGACCACGAACGGCTCGCTCAGCGCTGTTCGCACCCGGTCGATGAATGCCGAAGCGTTGATCTGGGCCGTGCCCGCACCGTTCCGGAACAGAGCCAGGAACTCGTCCCCGCCGAAACGGGCGATGATCTGAGCCTCCCCGGCCACCTTCTGCAGGCGCGCTGCGACCGAGGCCAACACCAGGTCACCGAAGTCGTGGCCCATGGTGTTGTTGATGGACTTGAAGCGATCGAGATCGATGAGCACCACCGCCACCGATCCGGGCACGCCGAGGGAAGCGGCCACGGCCACGGCCAGCTGCTCCCCGAAGTGCACTCGGTTGGGGAGGCCCGTCAGCAGGTCCTGACGACGGGCCTGATCCCGCCACTGGCCCGGCCCGGCCTCCGAAACCGTCTCTGCCTCCGAAACAGTCTCCGCCTCCGCCTGCGCCACGGGCTGCAGGAATCCGCCCACACAACGGGCGGGTCCCTGGCCCGTCACGAACAGGCGACCTTCGGCCGCGACGCGGTGGCCGCGGCGGTGCATCACCTCGAGGTCCTGGAGCTCCCCGTCGCCCGATCCGTCCCGGAGCGGCGCGAGGAATGCGGTGGCGCCGCCGGCCTGCCCGGGAAGGGCCGGAAGTAGGGAATCGGACACCGGTCTTCCCACCACCTCGTGACGCATCCAGCCGAAGACCTCTTCGGCGCGCGGGTTCCACTCGATGACCACACCGGATCCGTCGACCTCGAGGAACGGCTCCGGCCAGAAGGCCACGAACCCTGTGCAGCGGTGCCGCCAGTTGGCGTAGGTGATCACCGGCACCCGCTCCGTCGGGCCGTCGTCCGTGAACCCACGGAGGAGGCAGGGTCCGTTCGCCATGCGCCGGGGACGAGGCCGCCTCGCCGCGCCACGAGGACTCCCACGGGATGATCGATCATGACTCCTCGTCAGACTCGGCATCCGTAACCCATCACTGACGGTCACGGCCTTGGTGCTGGCACGAATGGTAGGCACTCCACCTGCCCAGTTCAAGGATTTGCGAGCTGGGACCGGGTGACTGCCCTGGGGGCCGCTCGGTGGATTGCGGCCGTCCCCGTGTGGTCGTCGCCGCCGGATCGGGCGCCGATGCGGACCTCGCGCCGTGTACCGTGCCTGCCGTGGTCGTGGTCACCGGCACCGTACAGAAGGCCGCATGGGACGAAAAGGTCATGCCGCCGGTCGAGCAGGTTCGACCGGGTCTGTGGTCGATTCCCGTCCCCATCCCCAACAACCCGCTCCGGTACGTACTGGTCTACGCGCTCGAGCTCCGGGGCGGAGGTGTGGCCCTCGTGGACGCGGGATGGAACACCGAGGAGGCCTGGTCGGCCCTGGGCGACGGGTTGGCCCGGGCCGGGGGCAGCCTGTCGGACGTGCGGGCGGTGATGGTCACCCACATCCACCCCGATCACTACGGGTTGGCCGGTCGGGTCCGCGAGGCCTCAGGAGCGTGGATAGGGCTCCACCCGGCCGACGCCGTCATGCTCGAATCGCGCTACGGGAACACGGACGAGTTGATCGCCAACATGACCCGGTTCCTCGCCGACACCGGTGTGCCCGAGGACAAGCTGCCCGATCTGGCCGCGGCCTCCATGGCCATCAAGTCGATGGTGACGATGGCCGTGCCCGACGTGCTGTTCGAGGACGGACGGGACATCGACCTGCCCGGTTGGTCGTTGCGGACCATCTGGACCCCGGGCCACTCGCCGGGACATGTCTGCTTCTACAGCGACGACCAGAAGCTGCTCCTCTCCGGCGATCATGTCCTTCCCAGGATCACCCCGAACATCTCGGCTCACACGCAGCAGGCCGCCAACCCCTTGGGGGACTTCCTGGCCTCCCTGACGAAGCTCCACGGCCTGGAGACCGACGAGGTCCTGCCGGCCCACGAGTATCGGTTCTCGGATCTGGACAGCCGTGTCGACGAGTTGATCGCCCATCACGACGATCGGCTCGACGAGATCGAAGGGGTCATAACCGCCAACCCCGGCTCGACGGCCTGGGAGATCACCCTCCAGCTGCACTGGTCACGGCCATGGGACGAGATCGAGACATTCATGCAACGTCAGGCCAACGGGGAGACCGTGGCCCACTGCCTCCTGCTCGAACTACAGGGCAGGGTGCTCCGCCGCGGCACGCCGGCGCGGTGCTTCCCGTCCGGGCCCTGACGCCCGGTCGGGAGCGCCTGGGTCAGATCGAAGCATCCCCCGCGCCCCCGGGGCTGTCCCCGTCGGTCGCCCCGTCGGCGAAGTCGACGGCCAGCCGACGGCGCTCGCGCCGGCGCCGGATCAGTCGGACGGCGACGGCCACCACCACGACCCCGGCCACGACGGCCAGGGACCACAGGCCCACCTCCTTGAGGATGCGCTGAAACGAGAGACCGACCACATAGCCGAGGAGGGTGTACCCCACCCCCCAGATCACCCCCCCGATGGCGTTGTAGAGCAGGAACACCCGGTAGCGGAGGCCGCTCATGCCGGCCAGACCCGGGATCAGGGCCCGGGCGAAGGCCACGAAACGACCCAGGAACACGGCCGGACCCCCGTAACGCTCGAGCAGGCCCATCGTCTGGCGCACGGCGGCGGTGCCCCGGAGAGGGCGCCGCTCCAGAACGTAGGGCCCGGCTCGCTTCCCGACCTCGTACCCCACCGAATCGCCGGTGATGGCGCACACCACCACGACCACCATCATCACCTCGAGGTTCACCGCGCCCAGACCGGCCAGCACGCCCCCGATCACCACCGCCGTCTCGCCCGGGATGAAGAACCCGAGCAGCAGGGCAGCCTCGGCGAAGACCAGAAAGCCGACCAGGATGTAGGCCGTCGGACCGTGGAAGTGCAGTAGCCAGCCGGTCACGCCACCGGGGTCGCTGTTCGACGAGGCCGTGGCCATCACCACGCCGAGTGTCCCCTGACCCACTACGGCCACCGGTGGGACCGGAACGTTCCGGTCACGAAGGGGGCCGGCGAGGCCGCCCGGACCGGCAATCGCCCAGGTGCAGCCTCATCGGGACAGGGTCACACTCATCCAGGCGCGGCGCCGGCAGACCGGACATGTCATCCACCGGTCGAAGGCCCGGCCCGGCAGCCAGAGGCCGAAGGGCAGCTGCAGGCAGAGGAAGCCCAGGATCCCGACGCGGCTCACCGAACCGCACGAGGAGCACGCCACCGTGAGGAAGCCCCGTGGTGGGAGCGGGTCGGCGGCCGTGGCCACCGGGGCCTCCGCGTCACCTACCGGCGTGGCCGCCGAGAACAGGGCGTGCTTTCCACTCGGACGGGCATGGCGTCGCTCGGGTCGCCCGGTGGCGACCGCGTCACCGGGCACGAACGCCCGCCTGCGCTCACTGCCGTCCCACTCGGCCGCCTGCTCCTCCACCGGGAGCCAGTACAGCGCCCGCTTCCCGAGGGGGTCAGGTCCGTCGGCCACTAGCCAACGGTGCCGGCTACCACGCTCATCTCGAGCAGGGTGCAGGCCAGCTGGCGATAGGCGACCGCCCCGGGTGAGTTCGGCGCGTGCTGGAGGATGGACTTCCCCCGGGCAGGAGCCTCAGCGAACCGGATCGACTTGCGGACCGGTGGCTGCAGCACCGGGATGCCGTAGCGCGCCTCCACCTCCTCGATGATGTGCCGGGCGTGTCGGGTGCGGTCGTCGTACATGGTGGCGATGATGCCGCGGACGCTCAGGGTGCTGTTGGCGAAGGCCCGGACGTCCTCGATGGTCTCGAGCAATTGCCCGACACCGCGGTGGGAGAGTGCCTCGCACTGGAGGGGGATCACCACTGCGTCGGCTGCAGTCAGCCCGTTGATGGTCAGGACGCCGAGGGAGGGCGGGCAGTCGATGAGGATGAGGTCGTACCGGTCGCGCACCGGCTCCAGCGCCCGCGCCAGTACGTGCTCGCGCCCGGTTCGGGTGAGGAGATGGACTTCGGAGCCGGCCAGGTCGATGGTGGCCGGTAGGACGTCGAGCCCGGCCACGCCCGTCACCGGCAGGGCGACGTCGGCGGCGCTGTCCCGACGGAGGAACACGTCGTGCAGCGACCGGTCCAGGGCATCCGGGTCGAATCCCAGGGAAAAGGTCAGACAGGCCTGGGGATCGAGGTCGACGACGAGGGTCCGTTTCCCCAACTCGGCCGAGGCCACCCCGAGCGAGTGGACGGTGGTGGTCTTGGCCACGCCACCCTTCTGGTTGGCCACGGCCAGTACGTCGGTCACGTTCGGAGTCTACGCCTGACCACCGCCCACACAATCGGGCTCAGAAGCCGGCCGTGCCCACCACCGGCCGGGCCAGCCGCGTTCCCCCCATCGATCCGAGGAACGGGGCGGAGAAGCTGAAGACCCCGCCGTCGGCGGCCCCAAATCGATACCGCTCCCATTGGAGGCCTCGGCCATGCCCACGATCGGGGCGTTCAGGGTGATGTCGCCGGTGGAGCCGTAGAACGGGGCGCCCCCGAACGAGAAGACGCCTCCGTCGGCGGCCACCTCCCAGTAGCCGCCCGTATTGATGTCGTTGGTGGTGCCTACCACCGGTCGATTGAGGTGATGCGAGCCCTCGGAGCCGGCAAACGGGGCGTCGCCGAACGTGAAGATCCCGCCGTCCGCCGCCACCAGCCGGTAGCCGGCGCCGTCGGAGGAGGACGATATCCCCACGACCGGGCTGTTGAGGTGCTTCCCTCCCATCGAGCCGAGGAAGGCGGCATCCCCGAAGGAGAAGATCCCGCCGTCAGAGGCCACCAACCAGTAGCCACCGCCATCGGGTGTGGCCGCCATGCCCACGATCGGGGCATTGAGGTGCTGACCACCCATGGACCCGTAGAACGTGGCGCCACCGAAGGCGAAGACCCCGCCGTCGGCGGCCACCTCCCAGTAGCCGCCGGAGGCGGCGGCCATGGCCATGCCCACCACCGGGGCGGCCAGGCGGATACCCCCGGTGGAGCCACAGAAGGGCATGGAGCCGAATGTGAAGACCCCACCGTCGGATGCGGCCAGGTCGTACCCCGAGTACGCCGCCGAGGGAACCGAACACGGTGGTATCGAGCCGATCGGCGTCGTCCCTCCGGCATTGCCGGTGAGCTGGGGATCGTGGTGGAACATGGGCCACGCCGATCCGCCCACTGCCTCGGCCCCGTCCGAGCCGGAGATCTCGAAGTGGTCGATCTCGCCCACGCCGTTGGGCGAGAGCGTGGAGCTGGTGTGCCGGCCAGGTGATCCCGATCTCCCCGTCCGGGTCGTCGGTGACCAGCGGTGAGTTCTGGCGCCCGAGGTTGGGGCTCAGATCGGCTACCTGTGCCCCCGTCTGCCCGTCGAGCACCAGGGTGCCGTGGATGGTGGGCACGATCACATCGTCGTAGCCGACGTCTCCGAGGTCAGCGGTGACAACCGAGCCGATGACCCGGCTGATGCCGCTGACCTCCCAGACCTTCTGCCCGGTGGCGGCGTTGAGAACCCACACTGAACCTCCGGTGCCCAGGTCCGTGCCCTCCACCACCTGGAGCGCGCCGTTACCGAGA
>CAVWNV010000007.1:0-560744 GCA_963756515.1 uncultured Acidimicrobiaceae bacterium | reverse complement strand
CCCCGCTCCTGCGCCCGACGGTGTCGTGGATCGTCCCTCCACGTCCGGTGGGAAGGCACGCCGGCGAAGGTGACGAGCGACACGTGCTCCCCGTCCTCGGCGGTGAAGGTCTTGAAGTCGACGAAACCCGGCATCGCCCGGGCCGCGGCCTCATGTCCGCCGACACCGCTGGTACTCGGCCTCGGCCTCGGTCCGCGTCGCGACCGGAAGACCGTCATCACCTGACCCTCGGCCAAGGACGGCCCTCGTCACCGTCGTCCGCCACGCCTCCGTCGGCCCTTACGACTCGACGGTGTGGACGTCGCTGATGCCCGCCGCCGCCCGCAGCCGCTCCAGGGCGTCGTCGGGCACCACCTGGTCGGTGGACAGCACCATCAGGGCGGTGTCCCCGGTGGCCGAGGGGCCGACGGCCATCGACGAGATGGACACGTCGGCCTCCCCGAGGATGGTGCCGACCACCCCGATCATGCCGGCCCGGTCGTCGTTGCGCACCACCACCATGTGCGGGGCGGGCGGCACCTCGACGGTGTGGTCGTCCATCATCACCAGGCGGGGCTCGGTCCGGGGGCCGGTCAGGGTGCCGGCCACGGCGTGGTCGCCGCTGCGCAGGGTGATCAGGTTGACGTAGTCGTGGGCGGTGACCGTCGAGGTCTCCCGCACCTCGAGGCCCCGCTCGGCGGCCAGCTGGGGCGCGTTCACGTAGCTGACCGGCTCCTCGGTGGCCGCGCCGAACAGTCCCTTCAGGACCGACAGGGTGAGGATGCCGGTGCCGGCGCCGGCCAGGCCGCCCTGGTACTCGATCTCGAGCGTGTCGGGCAGCCCGTCGTTGAGGCACGACGAGGATCCTGCCCAGCTGCTCGGCCAGGCCCATGAAGGGCCGCACCGTCTCGGAGACGTCGGTGGCCGCCACGTTGACGGCGAAGGGGACGAAGTCGCCGGCCAGCGCCAGGATGACCTGCTCGGCGATGGTCACGCCGGCCTTGTCCTGGGCCTCGGCCGTCGACGCCCCCAGGTGGGGGGCGACCACCACCGAGGACAGCTCGAACAGCGGCGACTCGGTGGTCGGCTCCTTGGCGAAGACGTCGAGGCCGGCCCCCTGGACCTGGCCGGACCGGATGGCCTCGGCCAGGGCCTCCTCGTCGACGATGCCGCCCCGGGCCGTGTTGATGATGCGGAGGCCGGGCTTGGCCTTGGCCAGCAGGTCCTTGCCGATGAGGCCCGAGCGTCTCGGCGTTCTTCGGCAGGTGGACGGTGACGAAGTCGGAGTCGGCCATCAGCTCGTCGAGGGCCATCAGCTCGACCCCCATGTGCCGGGCCCGGTCGGCCGACACGAACGGGTCGTAGGCCACCAGGCGCATGCCGAAGGCCAGGGCCCGCTGGGCCACCAGGGCGCCGACCCGGCCCAGACCGACCACGCCCGAGGGTCTTGCCGTGCAGCTCGACGCCCTCCCACTTGGACCGCTCCCACTTCCCCGCCACCAGGGCGGCGTGGGCCTGGGGGATGTTGCGGGCCTGGGCCAGCAGCAGGGCCATGGCCTGCTCGGCGGCCGAGAGGATGTTCGACTGGGGGGCGTTGACCACCATCACGCCGCGCTCGGTGGCCGCGGCCACGTCGACGTTGTCGAGGCCGATGCCGGCCCGGCCCACCACGACCAGGTCGGTGCCGGCCGCCAGCACCTCGGCGGTGACCGGTGGTGGCCGAGCGGATGATCAGCGCCTGGGCCCCGACGATGGCCGCCACCAGCTCCTCGGGCGACAGCCCGAGCTGCACGTCGACCTCGTGGCCGGCCTCGGCCATCAGGTCCAGACCCGGTCTGGGCCAGCTTCTCGGTGACGAGCACCCTACCCATGGGGTTCCTTTCTGTGGAACGATCGGTATGCTCGGACACGTCAGATCCGACGGTCCGGTGGCCGTGCTCGGCGGCGTCACGAGGCGTCGCCGAACAGCTTGGCCAGGCGGGAGACCCCTTCGACCAGGTCGTCGTCGCCCAGGGCGTAGGACATCCGGAAGTAGCCCGGGGCCCCGAAGGCCTCGCCGGGCACCACCGCCACCTTGGCCTCCTCGATGGCCAGCTCGGCCAGCTCGGCACTCGACGTGGACCGCGCGCCCGCGGATGTCGCGCCCGAGAGGCCCTCCACCGACGGGAAGGCGTAGAAGGCCCCCTCGGGCACGAGGCAGGTGACCCCGTCGATCTCGTTGAGCATGGTGTGGATGGTCGAGCCGGCGGCGGTCGAAGGCGGCCCGCATCATGGCCACCGCCTCGAGGTCGCCGCGACACGGCGGCCAGGGCGGCCCGCTGGGAGACGTTGGCCACGTTGGAGGTCTCGTGGGACTGGAGGTTGGTGGCCGCCGTCACCACGTCGGTCGGGCCGATCATCCACCCGACCCGCCAGCCGGTCATGGCGTAGGTCTTGGCCACGCCGTTGACCACGATGCAGCGGTCGGCCAGCTCGGGGACCAGCACCGGCATCGAGTGGTGCTCGGCATCCCCGTAGACCAGGTGCTCGTAGATCTCGTCGGTGAGCACCCACAGCCCGTGCTCGACGGCCCAGCGGCCGATGGCCTCGATCTCCGCTCGGGGGTAGACCGCGCCGGTCGGGTTGGAGGGCGACACGAACAGCAGCACCTTGGTCCGCGGGGTGCGGGCCGCCTCGAGCTGCGTCGACGGTGACCCGGAAGCCGCTGGCCTCGTCGGTCGGGATCGACCACCGGCACCCCGCCGGCCAGGGCGATGACCTCGGGATAGGTGGTCCAGTAGGGGGCCAGCACCAGCACCTCGTCGCCCGGGTCGCACAGCGTCGGCGAAGGAGTTGGCGATGGCCTGCTTGCCGCCGTTGGTCACCAGGATCTGGGAGGCGGCCACCTCGAAGCCCGAGTCGCGCCGGGTCTTGACGGCCAGGGCCTCCCGCAGCTCGGGCAGGCCGGCGGTCGGGGTGTACTTGTGGGTCTTGGGGTCGCGGCAGGCGGCCACGGCCGCCTCCACGATGTGCTCGGGCGTCGGGAAGTCGGGCTCGCCGGCCCCGAAGCCGATCACGTTCTCGCCCTGCGGCCTTCAGGGCCTTGGCCTTGGCGTCGACGGCCAGGGTGGCCGACGGCGAGACGGCGGCGATCCGCGCCGAGATCCGCTGCCCGGTCATGCGCGACTCCGAGGAGCGGACGGGCGCCCGGAGGGGCCGGTTTCTGTCGCTTGGGCCATGGTGCCATGATTCCATACGTGACCGACACCCCTGACATCACGCATCCCCGCCAACCTGCTGCCCGCCGACGGGCGGTTCGGCTCGGGCCCGTCCAAGGTCCGGCCCGAGGCCGTCGAGGCCCTGGCCGCCTCGGCCGGGAGCTACCTCGGCACCAGCCACCGCCAGAAGACGGTCAAGTCGGTGGTGGGCAGCCTGCGGGAGGGCCTGGCCGAGCTGTTCTCCCTCCCCGACGGCTACGAGGTGGTCCTCGGCAACGGGGGCACCACCTGCTTCTGGGACGCCGCCACCTTCGGCCTGATCGACCGCAAGAGCCAGCACCTCACGCTTCGGCGAGTTCTCCTCCAAGTTCGCCACCGCGGCCGCCGACGCCCCCCACCTCGACGACCCCGAGATCATCGCCTCCGAGGTGGGACCCACCCCGATGCCGGTGGCCCGGGACGACGTCGACCTCTACGCCCTCACCCACAACGAGACCTCCACCGGGGTCATGATGCCCATCGCCCGGCCCGACGGGGCCGCGCCGCCGAGCCACGGCGGCGGTCTGGTGGCCGTCGACGCCACGTCGGGCGCCGGCGGCCTGCGGGTCGACCCCGAGCAGTTCGACGCCTACTACTTCGCCCCCCAGAAGTGCTTCGGCTCCGACGGCGGCCTGTGGGTGGCCCTCCTCTCCCCGGCCGCCCAGAACCGGATCGCCGCCATCGCCGCCACCAAGCGCTGGGTGCCGGCCTCGCTCGACCTGACCATCGCCCTCGACAACTCCAAGCTCGACCAGACCTACAACACCCCGGCCCTGGCCACCATCTTCCTCTTCGACCACCAGGTCGCTGGTTCAACGAGAACGGCGGGTCTGGAGTTCTCGAGCCGGCCGCTGCGACCGGTCGGCCGAGACCCTCTACACCTGGGCCGACAACTCCGACTTCGCCACGCCGTTCGTGGCCGCGGGAGCAGGACCGGAGCCACGTGGTCGGGACCATCGACTTCGACGACGCCATCGACGCCGCCACGGTGGCCGCCGTCCTGCGGGCCAACGGGATCGTGGACACCGAGCCCTACCGGAAGCTGGGCCGCAACCAGCTGCGGATCGCCATGTTCCCGGCCATCGACCCCGAGGACGTCGCCTCGCTGTGCGCCTGCATCAACTACGTGGTCGGCGCCATCGCGGCTTGATCACCTTCGATGCGGTGATCACTCGGTCACGTCGGGGTGAACTCTTCGTGGCGCCAGATTCGATTTCGGCGCGCGCCGGTGATGCGTTGCGAGCGTGAGGCGCCAATGACCACCGGAACTCGGTGGACGCCTGAGCTGGGCAGAGGGCCAAATCTGACGTCCGGCGCTTGGCAGAGATGCCGATCGTGAACGCCGCACACGAGCGTCGCGCCTGACTGTCGTCAGCTCGGTTCAGTCGGGGAAGGGCCGCTACCGTGTCGGCGTGAATCGAGCATGGTTGCCACTCATCGGTCTCCTGGTCGGAGCGGCGACGTTGATGGGCTGTGGGAGCTCCGCTTCCACAGCCGCTCCGACCACCGTGCCTCACCTGTCGGCCTACACCGGTTCCGCACTCTCGTGGCTCAGCACCAGAGCCCGACCGTGGAACAAGAAGCTGAACGATGACCAGAGGGAAGTATTGGTCGGCAGCGCTGCCACCAATAAGACCGATCCCACTGCCTTCTTCACGCGGCTCAAGTCAGCCTGTACTGAGCTGGCCCATGCCGCCCGGGGCGCAGGCCAGGTACAGAAGGCCCCGACGGAGTCGCTGGCCGCAGCCTGGAAGGAGATGACCGACCGGACCGCGACCTACGCTGACGATTGCGTGGCGCTCACTCGCACCCGTTCGAACGCCGACTTCACCCGTTGGAACGCCAGTCTGCAATCGTTGAACACGGCCAACGCCACGCTCAACTCAGCCGTGGCCTCCGTGCGCAACGCGTCAGCCGAGTCGTCGGGCTGAATCCGGCCGAGCCCCGGGCGTCGACCATTGCATCGGCGGCGCTCAACCTCCGGACGGCTCCTCCCCGTCCACCACCCACCGGGACCGCAGGTCCACCAGCCACTCGGGAAGTTCGATATCCGGGTCGGGTAGCGCCACCGCACCCTGTCGGTCCAGGGCCTCGGCGAAGAGCTCGGGTCGGTCACCCCACGACCGCGGGTCCCCCATCATCACCTCCAACAGCACGGTGCCCTCGGGCCCGGCCACGAACGGCCCGAAGGCCGCACCCAGTGGCAGCTCGACGTGGGTTCCGGCCGGACAGTGCCGGTCGCCGCACCACATCTCGCCGCTGATGACGAAGATGACGTGCGGGCTGTAGTGGCCGTGGCGCCGGATGACCATCCCCGGGTCCCATCGGGCATAGAGCGAGAGGTACTGGGGATCGGGCGAGAAGGCCAGCCACTTCTCCCACACCGACGAGGTGGTCCCGTCGGCATTGCGGATGGGCTTGACCTCCTGCCAGCCCATGTCGGGGTCGTCGAGGTGCCGGAAGGTGGGCTCGAGACCGGGGACCTTCACCTCGGCCCGGTCGGCGTCGTCAGCCATGCGTAGCTGGTGCACTCAGTAAACTCGCGCTTGATACTGGGCGAGCGCGTCAGTCGGAATGTGGGCGATACCGTCAACCATGGCGTAGCGAATCCTGCGCTCATCAACCAACGGAAGTAGGTCGACGGTCGAAATCTCGAGCTGGCGAGCTGCCTGGGATGCCCTCAGAACTTCAGTGGACATCTACCCCTCCTTGATGTCGATGCAGTCTACGGCCATCGATCCGTGGTCACCAGCGCCTCTGCGCCCAACCGGATGGCCGTAGCAAGTGGCCACGCTCCGGACGATGGCAGAGAAGGTGCCCTTGGATACGCCACCCGGACCATGGCCCTGGAGGCTCAAGGCATCGGAGTCGATCGTCGAAGAGAAGCTGCCGATCACCCAGGATCTGGTGACCAAGGGCGGCATCTGGCGTGCTCCGCCTGGCCGACCGCGTCGTCAGGGTGACCTGAAGATGGTCGATCGGGCTGGATTCAGGCCTGAGCCATGCGAGCAGATGGTTGCGGTACCGGCCTACCGCTGGAGGTCGCCACTTCGAGCCATGCTTCAATTGCGGCCTCGACTTCGGCGACCGCTTCATGCGGGCTGCTGCCAAGTGCCGAGCAGTAGGCCAAATCTGGGACGCCTAGCGAGACCTTGCCGGCCGGGGACCCGAGTGGAGCTCAGAAGACCGACCTACCCCGGGGGCGGTGGATGGCCTCCCATGTCGCGCCTCAGCCCCCCGACACGTCCTGGATCTTCTGCTTCCCGGCCGTGACGAACGGCATCATGTCGCGGAGGTCGGCGCCGACCTTCTCGATCGGGTGATCGAAGCCGGCCTGGCGGAGGGCCGTGTAGTTGGGGCGGCCGTTGGCGTTCTCCGCCACCCACTCCCGGGCGAACGTGCCGTCCTGTATCTCCCCGAGGATGCGGCCCATCTCGTCCCTCACCGCCTGGTTGATGACCCGGGGGCCCCGGGTCAGGTCGCCGTACTCGGCGGTGTCGGAGATGGAGAAGCGCATGCCGCTGATCCCCTGCTCGTACATGAGGTCCACGATGAGCTTGAGCTCGTGGAGGCACTCGAAATAGGCCGACTCGGGTTGGTAGCCGGCGCCCACCAACGTCTCGTAGCCGGCCTGCACCAGAGCGGTCAGCCCGCCGCACAGCACCACCTGCTCACCGAACAGGTCGGTCTCGGTCTCCTCGGCGAAGGTGGTGTCGAGCACGCCGGCCCGGGTGGCCCCGATGGCATGGGCGTAGGAGAGGGCCAGATCGTGGGCCTTGCCCGACGGGTCGGCCGACACCGCCACCAGTGACGGCACTCCCCCACCCTCGGTGTAGGTGCGGCGGACCAGGTGACCGGGACCCTTGGGGGCCACCATGGCCACGTCCACGTCGTCCGGCGGGCTGATGAGGCCGAAGCGGATGTTGAATCCGTGGGCGAAGAAGAGGGCGTCACCGGCGCTGAGGTGGGGGGCGATCTCGGCTTCGTACACCGAGGCCTGCTCGGTGTCGGGGAGCAGGATCATGATCACGTCGGCCTCGGCGGCGGCATCGGCCACCGACAGCACCCGCAGTCCGGCCTCTTCGGCCTTCTGCCGCGACGACGACCCCTCCCGCAGGCCGATCCGGACGTCGACCCCGCTTTCGGACAGGTTGAGAGCGTGGGCGTGGCCCTGGGAGCCGTAGCCCATCACCGCCACCTTGCGGTTGCCGATGAGGCTCGGGTCGGCGTCCTTCTCGTAGTACAGCGTGGCCATTGCGTTCAACCTGCCTTCTCTGTGTCGTGTCCGGTCGGGGCGTCAGCCAGATGGAGCGACCCGTGGTCTCGGGACCGGTCCAGCTTAGGCAACGCCACGCGGCCGGTCCTCTGCATCTCGACGATCCCGTAGATGCGGATCAGGTCCTCGAAGTCGTCGAGCTTGGTGGGGGCACCCTCGAGGGCCACCGTCAGACGGTCGTGGCCCACGTCGACGATCTTGCCCTCGAACACCCCGACCAGCTGGATGATCTGGCCCCTGGTGTCGGGACCGGCCTCGAGCGTGGCCATCAGCAGCTCCCGCTCGCGGGCCATGGCCGGGTCCAGTTCGGTGATCGACACCACCGGGATGAGCTTGTCCAGCTGCTTCATGATCTGATCGAGGGGAGCCGACTCCACGTCCACCACGATGGTGATGCGGCTGAACCGCTCGTTGTCCGAGGGGGCCACGGCCAGGCTGAAGATGTTGTAGCCGCGCCGCGAGAAGAGCCCCGCCACCCGGGCCAGCACGCCGGCCTTGTTCTCCACCAGGACGGTCAGGGTGTGATGCCGCTTGTCGGCGCCGTAGACGGTGCTCATCGGTCGCCGTCCCGGGTCTGGGAGGGATCGACGACGATGTCGTCGTTGGAGGAGCCGGCCGCCACCATGGGGAACACCTTCTCGAAGGCGTCGGTGCGGAAGTCGATGACCACCGGTCGGTCGTCCACGTTGTTGGCCTTGTCGATGGCCGACGCCACCTCCTCGGTCGACTCGACCCGGATGCCCACACACCCCATGGACTCGGCCCACCCCACGTAGTCGGGAAGGTCGGGAGAGAGGTAGACCTCGGAGTAGCGCTCGCCGTAGAACATCTCCTGCCACTGGCGGACCATGCCCAGGTAGGCGTTGTTGAGGATGGCGATCTTGACCGGAATGCGCTCCGAGCTGGCCGTGACCAGCTCCTGTGCCGTCATCTGGAAGCAGCCGTCACCGTCCACCGCCCAGACCATCTTGTCGGGCCGTCCCACCTTGGCCCCGATGGCGGCGGGAACAGCGAAGCCCATGGTGCCCAGACCTCCCGAGTTGACCCACGTGTAGGGGTAGTCGAACTGCCACCACTGGGAGGCGAACATCTGGTGCTGGCCCACCCCGGAGGCCACGATGGTGTCGTCGGGCGTGGCGTCCCGCAGCTGCTCCAGCACGAACTGCGGCTTGAGGGCACCCGAGCCCGGAGGCTGGTCGTAGACCAGCGGGAACCGACGCTGCCACTCACTGAGCTGGGCCCGCCACGGCGCCAGACGACCGCGCGGGAAGGTGGCGGCCACCGACCCGACGGTGGCCGGGGCCCCGGACACCGCGTCGCTCGGAGCCCCACCCGAACCACCCCGGGTGGCGTCGGAGTGCGGCAGGCCCAGATCGCTCAGGGCCACCAGCAGCTCGTCGATGACCAGCCGGCAGTCCCCGGCGATGGCCACATCGGCGTGGCGCACCTTGTGGAGCTCGGCCGGGTCGATGTCGACGTGGATCACCTTGGCCTCGGGGGCGAAGGCGTCGACCCGGCCGGTGACCCGGTCGTCGAACCGGCTGCCCAGGGCGATGAGCAGATCGGACCGCTGCATGGCGGTGACGGCGGTGTAGTTGCCGTGCATACCCGGCATGCCCAGGCACAGCGGGTGGGAGTCGGGGAACGAACCCCGCGCCATCAGGGTGGTGACCACCGGGATACCGGTCCGCTCGGCCAGCTCGCGCAGGGCGTCGGCGGCCCGGGCCTTCAGGATCCCTCCCCCGGCGTAGATGACGGGTCGCTCCGCCGTGAGCAACAGCTCGGCCGCGGCGCGGACCAGGGCCGGATCGCCCTCGGTCACCGGGCGGTAGCCCGGGAGGTCGAGATCCTCGGGCCCGGGCCAGTACCACTCCATGGACTGGTTGGCCACGTCCTTCGGGATGTCGATGAGGACCGGCCCGGGACGACCGGTGGTGGCGACATGGAAGGCCTCGGCACACCACCCGGGGAATGTCCCTGACGTCGGTGATGAGCCAGTTGTGCTTGGTGATCCCCATGGTGATGCCGGTGATGTCGCTCTCCTGAAAGGCATCGGTCCCGATGGCCGTGGTGGCCACCTGGCCTGTGACCACCACCAACGGGATGGAGTCCATGAAGGCATCGGCGAGGGGGGTCACGATGTTGGTGGCCCCGGGACCGCTGGTGACCATGGCCACGCCGGGCCGGCCGGTGACCTGCGCGTACCCCTCGGCCATGTGGCCCGCCCCCTGCTCGTGCCGCACCAGGATGTGCCGGATGGACGAGTCGATGATGGGGTCGTAGACGGGGAGGATGGCACCGCCGGGAAGGCCGAACATCACCTCCACCCGCTGCATCTCCAAGCTCCTGATCAGCGCTTGTGCTCCTGTGACTTCCATCGGTGCTCCCTTGTCGTCTCTGGCTTGCTGCGGTATCGGTGGGTCGGTGGGTTCGGTGCTCCCCGTGGGGCGGAGTGGCGGCGTCTCCGGGTCGGTTCCGAGCCGGGAAACGAAAACGACCTCCCGTCTGGGAGGTCGGAGAGCGCACGGCGAGAGGGTCTCGTGTGCGCTACGAAAGGATTACCAGGATGCTGTGGTGGACGGGGCTGCTCGGCATGGTGGTGACATTGTTACACAGCCGAGGTGGGCCGACAAGGGAGTACGGACCCGACGGGTGACGGCGGTGCCGGTGGCACGGCCGCCGAACCGGGCCAAGATGGTGGCATGCGCCGGCTCGTGCTGACCGTGACCTGTCCCGACGGCACCGGCATCGTCGCCGCCGTGACCGGTTTCATCGCCGCCCACGGCGGTTGGGTGGTCGAGGCGGCCCAGCACGGGGACCTGAACACCGGCCGCTTCTTCCAACGGATCGAGGTACTGGCCGAGAGCCTGCCCTTCGGCGCCGAGGAGTTCGGCCGTCGGTTCTCCGATCTGGCCGGCCAGCTCCAACTGGAGTGGAGCCTGCACGACACCGACGAGCGTCGGCGGGTGGTCGTCCTGGTCAGCAAGGAGGACCACTGCCTCGCCGACCTGCTCCACCGTTGGCGCAGCGGTGAGCTCGACTGCGACATCCCCGTCGTCATCTCCAACCATCCCGATCTCCGGTCCCTGGTCGAGTGGCACGGCATCGAGTTCCGTCACCTCCGGTTCGACGCGCCACGGAAGGCGGAGGCCTTCGCCGAGGTGGCATCCCTCTTCGACGCAGCCCGAGGGGACGTGATGGTCCTGGCCCGGTTCATGCAGATCGTTCCGGCCGAGCTGTGTCACCGCTACGCCGGACGCATCATCAACATCCACCACAGCTTCCTGCCGTCGTTCGCCGGGGCCCGCCCGTACCAGCAGGCGTTCGAGCGGGGGGTGAAGCTGATCGGGGCCACGTGCCACTACGTCACGGCCGAGCTCGACGCCGGACCGATCATCGAGCAGGACACGGCCCGGATCGACCACGCCGACACGGTCGACGAGCTCCTGCGTATCGGGCGGGACATCGAGCGCTCCGTCCTGGCCCGCGGGCTCCGCTGGCACCTGGCCGACCGGGTGCTCATCAACGGGAGCCGGACCGTTGTCTTCTCATGACCGGTGACATCGCCCCGGGGGCGCTGGTCCGTCGGGTCCGCTCCATCTGCCTCGCCTTCCCCGGGGCGACGGAGCGACCCAGCCACGGGACCCCCACCTTCTTCGTCCGGGGCCGTTCCGCCTTCGTGTACGCCTGGCCCGACGGCCACCACGACAACCACTTCCCCCACCTCTGGTGCGCCGCCGACCCCGGGGTACAGGAAGCGCTGATCGGGTCCGGTCCGGACTCCTACTTCCGGCCGCCCTACGTGGGCCACCGAGGGTGGGTCGGGGTCCGCCTGGACACCGGGATCGAGTGGGACGAGGTCGAGCAGGTGTGCGAGGACGCCTACCGGACCATCGCCCCCCGCACGCTGGTGGCCGAGCTGGACGCCGGCCGGGGCGACCCCCCTCCCTCCTGATACACCCTCCTGGGATGCTGTCCCCATGGCCCCGACCACCGCCACCATGACCACCGCCACGGAGACCGTCTCGGCCGAGGCGTTGGAGTCCGCCGTCGAGACGCTGGCCTCGTTCGTCTCGTCCTTCGAGCCGGAGCGGTACTCGGGGGAGGATGCCGCCGCCCTGGTCAGGGTGTTCGCCCACGGGAAGCGGCTGTGTTCGGCCGGGGAGACCCTGGCCGCCACCCGGGCCGCCCGGTGCCATCCCAATGTGGCCACCGGTCACCGGACCCCGGCCGAATGGCTGGCCGCCACCACCGGGGACTCGGTGGGGGACGCCATCTCCCTGTTGAAGCTGGGAGAGGCCCTGTCCGACCAGCCCGGGGTGGACGGGGCCCTGCGGGAGGGGAAGCTGACCCCGAGGAGGGCCACCCTGGTGTCCGATGCCGTCCGGGTCAACCCCGCCGCCGAGGGTGACCTGGTGGAAGGGGCTGCCACCGACACCATGCCCACCCTGAAGAAGAAGTGCCTGCGAGCCACGTCGGAGGGACGCTCACCGGCCGAGCAGGCCCGCCACCACCACCAGCTGCACCAGAACCGGCGGTGCCGGACCTACACCGACGGTGACGGGGCCCTCCGGCTCGAGGCCGTCCTGGCCCCGGTGACCGGAGCCGAACTGGTGGCCGCCCTGGACACCCAGGTCGACCGCATCTTCCGGGCCGCCACCGGGTCCGGGGAGTACGAGTCCCCCGACGCCTACCGGGCCGACGCCCTGGTGGCCCTGGTCACCGGACGGGGGATCCTCGGCCCACCCGGGCGGAACCGGACCCGAAACAAGACCGGAAGCGACTCCGGTGTCGATGACGGTTCCGGTTCGGGTGATGCCACCGCCGACGCCGATTCTGGAACTGACACCGGCACCGGCACTGGCACCGGCTCCGGCACCGGCTCCCGGGGCCGGGGCCCGGGCACCCAGATCATCGTCCGCACCGACCTGTCGGCCCTGCGCCGGGGCCACACCCGACCCGGTGAGGTGTGTGAGATCGAGGGTCTGGGCCCGATCCCGGTGGACGAGGCCATCGCCACCATGGGCCGGGCCCTGTGCCACCTGGTCGTCACCAACGGGGTGGACGTGACCACCATCAGCCGGATGGGACGCAACATCCCCCTCCCGTTGGCCCTGGCCCTGCTGGAACGGGACCGGACCTGTGTGGTGCCGGGCTGTGACGTGACCAAGGGATTGGAGTTCGACCACTGGCAGGTGGACTACGCCCAGGGGGGCACCGTCTCCATGGACAACCTGGCCCGCCTGTGCAAGCACCACCACCGGCTCAAGACCCACCAGGGGTTCCGTCTCATGGGAGGACCCGGACAGTGGGAGTTCGTGGCCCCTGACACCCCGAAACAGCCCAAGCGCAAGGGACGACCCAAGCGAACGGGAAAGCCCCCTCCCCCCACCGACCCCGGACCGAGACTGTTCACCGACCGGGAGTGAACCCCACCTGCCCCCACTCCCACCTGCCCCGGCCGATGGCCGGAGGCCATGGTGGAGCCGGAGGCCGAGGCCGGGGCGGCGGCGGCGGCGTCCCCCCAACCACACCTCGCGGCCGGACTCAGGGTTCGGTGACCGCGCCTCGCTCGGCGCCGGTGACCAGTCGGGCGTACTTGGCCAGCACCCCGGTCGTGTACCGCGGGGCGGGGTGCTTGAGCCCCGATCGCCGCCGGGCCAGCTCGTCCTCGTCGACCAACAGGTCGATGGAGTGACCGACCACGTCGACCACCACTCGGTCGCCGTCGGCCACCAGGGCGATGGGTCCGCCGTCGACAGCTTCGGGGGCCACGTGGCCGATGCAGAACCCGTGGGTTCCGCCCGAGAACCGCCCGTCGGTCACGAGCGCACAGTCGGCGCCTCGGCCGACGCCCTTCATGGCGCCGGTGACGGCCAGCATCTCCCGCATCCCCGGGCCCCCCTTGGGACCCTCGTAGCGGATGATCACGACGGTGCCGGGCTGGATCGACCCGGCCAGGATGGCCTCCATGGCCAGGTCCTCGCCGTCGAAGACCCGGGCCGTCCCGTCGAAGGTCAGCTGGTCGAGCCCGGCCACCTTGACCACCGAACCCTTCGGAGCCAGCGAGCCGGTCAGCACGGCGATCCCTCCCTGGGTGTGGATGGGATCGTCCATCACGTGGACCACGTCGCCGTCGGGGGCGGCCGGGGCCAGGGCGCTGAGGTTCTCCGCCACCGTCCGGCCCGTCACGGTCAGGCAGTCGCCGTGGAGCAGGCCGGCCTCGAGGAGCTCGGCCATCACCACCGGCACGCCTCCGATCCGGTCGAGGTCGGCCATGTGGTACTTCCCGTGCGGCTTGGTGTCGGCCAGGTGGGGGACGCGGGCCGCCACCGTGTTGAAGTCGTCGAGGGTCAGCTCCACCCGGGCCTCGTTGGCGATGGCCAGCAGATGGAGCACGGCGTTGGTGGACCCGCCGAGGGCCATGGTCACGGCGATGGCGTTCTCGAACGCCTCTTTGGTCATGACCTGGCGCGGCCGGATACCGGCCCGGAGCAACTCCACCACGGCCTGGCCGGTGGCGAAGGCGTCGTCGTCACGCCGCCGGTCCACCGCCGGTGCCGACGAGCTGCCCGGCAGCGACATCCCGAGGGCTTCGGCCACCGAGGCCATGGTGTTGGCGGTGAACATACCGGCGCACGATCCCTCGGTGGGACAGGCGTTGTGCTCGATGAGACTGAGCTCCTCGTCCGAGAGGGCGTCGACGGCGTGGGCCCCCACCGCCTCGAACACCGAGGTGATGTCGAGGGCCCGGTCGCGGACCCGTCCGGGCAGGATGGAGCCGCCGTAGAGGAAGACGCTGGGCATGTTGACGCGGGCCGCGGCCATGAGCATCCCGGGGAGGGACTTGTCGCACCCGGCCAGGGTGACCAGTCCGTCGAACCGCTCGGCATGCATCATGGTCTCCACCGAGTCGGCGATGACCTCGCGGCTGACCAGCGAGGCCCGCATGCCCTCGTGTCCCATGGAGATGCCGTCGGACACGGCGATGGTCACGAACTCGAGGGGGAACCCACCGGCCTCCCGGACCCCGTCCTTGGCCCGCTTGGCCAGCCGGTCGAGCGGCATGTTGCACGGCGTGACCTCGTTCCACGAGGACGCCACGCCGATCTGGGGCTTGTCCCAGTCGTCGTCGGTCATGCCGACGGCCCGCAGCATGGCCCGGGCCGGCGCCCGGGTCGGCCCGTCGGTCACCTGGTAACTGCGGGGCTTCATGCCGACCAGCGGCTCCTCGGAGGGGTCAGTGCTCATGCCTGCATGGTACGGCCTGTCCGGCTCGGGGCGGTCCGGACCCGACCTCGGCCACGGCAAAGGGCGCGGGCTATGCTTTTCACCCTTGAGGGAGGGGGTCTCCTCGTGGAGAAGGCCAGGCAGTGGTACCGGTGGATCGTCAGTGGCGCTTCAGCGCCGTCGAAGCGGTCCCGGGCAATAGTCGGCAGCGCCTCGGCCCTGGTGGTGCTCCTGGCGGTGGGCGGGGCGGTCCTGCACACGTCTTCCCCCAGCCCCACCGGCGGTTCCTCGAACGACAACTCGACCTCGGCTCCGGAAGTTCAGCCCGTGACGACGCCGACCGTCGCCTCTGCCCCCGAGGTCACGCCGACGCCGACGGCGACGAAGCCGACCGGTGGCCCGAAGGAGAAGTCGGCGGCGCCGACCACGGTCCCGCTCAAGAAGCCCACCTCGAGGAAGGCCACCGACACGGGCAAGGTCAGGATCAAACACGTCCACGTCTCGCACCGGGTCAGGGGCGCGCACCGGCGTACCGTCACCAGGCGGGTCACGACGACGAGGGCGTAGCCGGCGGAGTACCGCCTGCTCTGCCACCTGCTCTCCGACCGGCCCTGTCGGCTGCAACGCCCTCGAACCGGCGGCGACCTGGGGAGAGCCCACCGTCGCGGGGCGATCGGAATCACCCGGCGACGACGGCGCATCATCCCCGTGGCTGGCCCACGACGGAGGGATCGTCCGGGCCTGACTCCGTTGTAACACCCCGATATGGCCCGCTCCGTTACGAGGAGCCGAAACCTTCGCGAACTCCATCCAGCCGGCCCGCCGGGTGGCCACGCCCCGGGTCACGCCTACCATTGGACCGTGATCCCGGTGCGACGCGATCCCTTCCGGCCGGACGCCGATCCGGAGCCCGACCGGGCATGAGCGCGCCGGACGGAGTGTTCACACCCGACCGGATCGAGCCGCTGCTGGCGTACTTCGACCAGCACGGCTACGCCACGTTGCGCGGTGTCTTCGACGAGGAGGCGCTCCGGGCGGCGGAGGCCGAGCTGCAGACGGTGCAGGCCGGTGTGGCCGAGGGTGCCCTCGACGAGCGTCACGGGACGGTCATCCTCGACGAGCCCGACGCTGTCATCGACGGCCGGCCGTTCGCCCACTACGTGACCTTCGCCACCCTGGCTTCGAAGCGGGCCGACGCCCTGGTCCACGACCCCGCCCTGGTGGAGGTGGCCCACCGGGCCCTCGGTCCCCAGGCGTGGTTGTTGGACTACGAGCAGTTCGGCGTGGTCTACCAGGACGCCCGACCCGACCCGGGTTCCGGCTACTCGCGTATCGGCTGGCACACCGACCACCAGTCCGGTCCCCACCTCCACATCTGGCCCGGGGTGGCCTTCACCCTCCACTTCGACGCCACCTCGCCGGCCAACGGCTTCCTGCGGGTGCTGCCGGGCAGTCATCTCGGCGACACCAGTGGCATTCCCCTCGGCTTCGAGCGGGTCCCGGGCGAGATCGCCCTCTACCAGGAGCGCGGCGACGTGCTCTTCCACCACGCCGATCTGTGGCACTCGGCGGCCCGAGCCACGGCCGACGGCCCACTCGCCGTCCGCCGGCACCTCCGGGGCAGCTGGCACGGCGGGACCCGGCTGGACGAGGGCCACGGCACCGACGACTTCGTCAAGAACGCGCTCCGGTAGCACCCCGGCCTGGGAGAAGTGAGCGCTGGTAGCCTCGAACTGGCAGCCCAGGTGTCACTTTCACGCTGCGGCCCGGATCATCGAATGAAGACGAGGTGACCTGTCCATGGAGGTTCTCCGCACGCCCGACAGCCGGTTCGACGGGCTGCCCGACTACCCGTTCGCCCCCCACTACGCCGACCTCTCCGATCAGGACGGCGGCACCCTGCGCCTCCACTACCTGGACGAGGGGCCGGAGGACGGCGAGGTGGTCGTGCTGCTGCACGGCGAGCCGTCGTGGAGCTACCTCTACCGGCACATGATCCCCGTGCTGGTGGACGCCGGCCTGCGGGTGGTGGCCCCCGACCTGGTGGGGTTCGGCCGCTCGGACAAGCCCACGCCCCGCACCGAGTACACCTTCGCCCGCCATGTCGAGTGGATGCGCGACCTGCTCTTCGACCAACTCGACCTCACCGGCGTGACCCTGGTCTGCCAGGACTGGGGCGGCCTGATCGGTCTGCGGCTGGTGGGCGAGCATCCCGGGCGCTTCGCCCGGGTGGTGGCGGCCAACACGTTCCTGCCGACCGGCGACTCCCACCCGGGCGAGGCCTTCATGGGCTGGCTCAAGTTCTCCCAGGAGGTGGAGCCGTTCCCCACCGGCGTCATCGTCAACGCCGGCTGCGCCACCGATCTCTCCCCCGAGGTCATGGCGGCCTATGACGCGCCGTTCCCCGATTCGACCTACTCCGAGGGCGCCCGCCAGTTCCCCACCCTGGTCCCCATCTCGCCCGACGATCCCGCCACCGAGGCCAACCGGGCCGCCTGGACGGTCCTCGAGACCTTCGACCATCCGTTCCTGACCGCCTTCTCCGACGGCGATCCCATCACCGCCGGCTCCGACCGGCATCTGCAGGCGCGGATCCCCGGGGCCCAGGGGCAGCCGCACGCCACCATCGCCGGGGGCGGCCACTTCCTCCAGGAGGACAGGGGTCCCGAACTGGCCCGGGTGGTGGTGGAGTTCGTCCGGGCCACCTGAGCCGGGATCATCCGGCGGCCGGATCGGCCAGCTGTCGGAGTCGGCGGTCGATGAATCGGTGCTCGGCCTGGTTGTCGGTCTGGTCGCGGGCCCTCCGGTAGCTGGCCGCGGCCTCCTCCAGGCGGCCGGACCGGCGAAGCAGGTCGGCCCGGGTGGCCTCGTAGAGGTGGTAGCCGGCCAGGTCGCGGACGAGGTCGGGGGCCTCGATCAGGGCCAGCCCGGCGGCCGGCGAATCGGCCATGGCCACGGCCACGGCCCGGTTGAGGCGCACCACCGCGGTGGGCTCCCACGCCAGCAACTGGTCGTAGAGATGGACGATGGCCCCCCAGTCGGTCCGGTCGGGGCCCGGCGCGGCCACGTGCAGGGCGGCGATGGAGGCCTTCAGTCCGTAGGGACCGGCCGGCCCGGTTCGCTGGGACCGCTCCAACAGGGCCAATCCGGTGGCCAGTCCGGCCCCGTCCCACCGTGAGCGGTCCTGCTCCTCCAGGGTCACCGGGATGCCCCCGGGGTCGACCCGCGCCTCCCGCCGGGCGTCCTGGAACCACATCATGGCGGCCAGGGCCGGGGGCTCGGGCTCGTCGGGCATCAGGTCGATCACCACGCCGCACAGCCGCAGCGCCTCGTTGCACAGGTCGACGTCGACGAGGTCGGCCCCCGACGACGGCAGGTAGCCGGCGTTGAAGATCAGGTAGATGACGGCCAGAACCGCAGCCAGGCGCTCGGGGAGCTCGTCCGGCGAGGGGACCCGGTAGGCGATGGCCGCCTCACGGATCTTCCGCTTGGCCCGGACCACCCGCTGGGCCAGGGCCGGCTCGGAGATGAGGAAGGCCCGGGCCACCTCGGCCGTGGACAGGCCGCCCAGGGACCGCAGGGTCAGGGCCACCTGGGACTCCAGACTGAGGGCGGGATGGCAGCAGGTGAAGATCAGCCGCAGCCGGTCGTCGGGGATGGGCTGGGAGCCGTCCCCCATGTCCCAGGTGATGGCCAGCTCACCCCAGGCCCGCTGGCGCCGCTCGGAGGCGTTCGCACTGCGCAGGCGGTCGACGGCCTTGCGCCGCGCCGTGGTGACCAGCCAGCCGGCCGGGTTGTCGGGCACACCTTGGGCGGGCCAGTTGACGGTGGCGGCCACCCAGGCGTCCTGGAGCGCCTCCTCGGCCAGGTCGAAATCGCCGAGGATCCCGATGAGGCGGGCCAGCACCCGACCGCGGTCGGTGCGGAAGACGGACTCGATGGCCTCGTCCACCGCACCGTCGCGGCCGGCTCCCACGTCGGCGCCCAGCGCTACATCTCCGCCACTGGGCGCACCTCGACCGACCCGAACCGGGCCGAGGGGATCATCGCCGCACACCGCAGGGCCTGGTCCAGGTTGTCGAAGTCGACGACGTAGTAGCCCGACATCCACTCCTTGGTCTCGGCGAAGGGGCCGTCCACGGTCAGGGTCTCACCGTCCCGGACCCGGATGGTGGTGGCGGTGCTCGGATCGTTGAGCGGGTCACCGGTGTAGGTGTGGCCCCGCTCGACGAGCTGCTTGCTGAACTCGCCGTAGTCGGCCATCAGTTGGTCCCACTCGGGACTTCCCGGAGTCGGGTGGAGCTCAGGATCGTTGTGGATCATCAGGATGTAGCGCATGACAGTCTCCTTGGTTGGTTTCGGCACCGCCTACCTCGACGGCCCGCTACCCAATTGACGGAGCTGAATCAGCCCCATCGACAGCAACGTCCGTCGGCGGCACTCCCCGTCGACCGCGGTGTCCGGATCCCCGGTCCCGCTCCCAATCCTCGCGCCGGTGGGCCGGTAGTCTCGGGCCGTGCACCTCTACGCCGCGTTCCTGGGTGGCCCGCTGGCCGACGGCCGCATGGGCGAAGGCCACGAGGTGGTCTTCGTGGTGGCGCCGGATCTGGCCCAGGCCAAGATCCGGGCCGATGCCAAGTGGAGCGGGACGGGCCGGGGCCACGTGGACGCCCTCCAGCGGATCGAGATGGTCGACGGCTACGAGGTGTCGCTGGTCGCAGGCGGGATCCGGCGATCGGTTGACCCTCGACGACTACAACTGATGGATCCGGGCCCGGCGGTGGCGGTGTGCGCCCCGTCGGAGCCCTGGCCCGGTTGGGCCATACTTCCGTGATGGCCGATCGCAACGTGCTGGGCGGTGAGCTGGAGCCGTGTGGAACCGATCCACTGACCGGCTTCTACCGCGACGGCTGCTGCAAGACCGGACCCGAGGACCGCGGCAACCACACCATCTGTGCCGTGGTCACCACCGAGTTCCTCGAGCACCAGCGGGCCATCGGCAACGACCTCATCACCCCCATGCCCCAGTACCGGTTCCCGGGACTGGTCCCCGGGGACCGGTGGTGCGTCACCGCCGTCAACTGGCTGCGGGCCCACGGGGACGGTGCGGCCTGCTTCGTGGTGCTGGCCTCGACCCATGAACGGTGCCTCGAGGTGGTGCCGATCGAGGCCCTCCGCCAGCACGCCGTGGACGTGCCGGCCAGCCCCGGCGACCTCGAGCCCTAATGGGACTGGAGGTCCCTCCCTACCGCTTGCGGGCCGCCTTGTTGGCCTTCTTGAGCACACCGTCGTAGGCCTCGAGCCCCTCGCGGTAGAGCCTCGACTCCGGTCCCGAGGCGATGCCGACCCGCTCGGGGATGATCCCCCAGACGGGGACCTTCGAATCGGTCCACCAGGCCACGGCGGCGTCGAGGTCGTTGGTGCCCAGCCGCGCCGCGCAGATGACCACGCCGTACGGGGTCCGGGTGCCGATCATGTCGAGGGTGGCCGCCACTCTCGAGTACTCCACCCCGCCGGCCCGGGTGGGGATGACCACGGCGTCGGCCCGGTCCAGTGCGGCCCGGACGATTCGCTCGTCACCGGGCGGCGTGTCCACCACCACCATGCCCTCCTCGGCGCTGAGGGCCCTCGTCACCGTCCGTTCCGACGGGGCCTCGACCAGGTCCACACCCTCGATCGGACTCTCCTCCAACCACTCCGCCGAGGAGGCCTGCCGGTCGGCGTCGACCAGGAGGACCGGATCCCAGCCCCGTTCGACGGCCGTCGCGGCCAGATAGACCGCCGTCGTGGTCTTGCCCACGCCGCCCTTCACGTTGCTGACCACGATCTTCATCCCAGTACTCCGCTCCGTGCGAGCCGGCCGTCCCGGACACGCGCCTATCGATTCCCAGGACCGAACCCTAGCCGAAGTGGTTCGCGTGCTGACCAGGGAAAACTCCCCAATTGAGCCCGTCGCCGACACCAGGTTGACATCATCGGCGACGGGCGGTGAGCATCTCCCGTCGTGACCAATCCGTTCCTCGAGGCCACCACGGTGCGCGTCACCGGACCCGGCCGCTACGAGGGTTCGATCGACGCCGCCTGGAATCTGAACCCCCTCCCACAAGGAGGCGTGGTGACCGCCGCCGCCCTACGGGCCATGGCCCACCTCCTCGACGATCCGACCCAGTCGCTCCGGACCCTGCACTCCACCTTCGTGTCCCAGGTGGCCCACGGTCCGATCACCATTGAGGTCGAGCTGTTGCGGCGCGGCCGATCCATGTCCCAGCTCCGGGCCGAGGTGGCCAACCCCGATGGTCGGCGCGGCCATCTGACCACCGGCATCTTCGGCTCCTCCCGGCCCGGCTTCTCCTTCACCGACCTGGCACCGCCGACCGACGTGCCGCCGCCCACGGACTGCCCCTCCTACCGCGACCCTCCCCCACCGGGCGTGGAGGGTTTCACGCCCATGCCCTTCTGGCACGAACTGGTCGAGACCAGAGGCGTGGTCGGTCATCCCCCGTGGGAGGCGTACGTCCCCGACCGGGCCGAGCGGATCATGTGGTACCGGTTCGACGACCCCCCGTTCCTCGACGACGGGACCATCGACCCCCTGGCGCTGGTGGTCCTGGCCGACACCATGCCCGGAGCGGTGGGCGAGAAGGTCGGCCCGGACGATCGGAGGTGGTTCGCGCCGAGCGTCGACCTGACCGTCCATCTGCTCGACCGGTGCCGGTCCCCCTGGGTGCTGGCCCACAACCGGGCCCGGTTCGCCGGGGACGGCTACGCGTCGGCCGACATGGCCCTGTGGGACTGCGGGGGCGGCGACGGGCCGCCCCGGCTGGTGGCCTACGCCACCCAGCTGTTCATCTTCTCGTTCGCGGCCTGACCGTCGACCGGATGCCCGATACGACCGGCGCCGCGGTCCGGTCGGCGGTCAGCCCTGGCCCGCCACCGAGAGGATCGGCCCGGACAGTTTCCGGCCGCTCAGCGACCCCATGAACGCCGCGTCGCCGTACGTGTAGACGGCGCCGTCGGAGCCCACCAACCAATAGCCGTCCCCGTCGGGGGTGACGGCCATGCCCTTCACCGGGCTGGCGTGGAGGATGCCCTGCGCCGGGAGCGAGCCGTAGTAGCCGGCATCGCCCCCGGTGAACACGCCGCCGTCGGAGGCCACCAGCCAGTAGCCGAGGCCGTCGGGGGTGGCCGCCATGCCCACGATGGGGGCGTTGAGGTGGGTGCCACCGAGGGCGCCCTCGAAGCTGGCGTCACCGAAGGTGAACACGCCGCCGTCGGAGGCCACCAGCCAGTAGCCGCCCCCGTCGGGGGTGGCGGCCATGCCCACGATGGGTTTGTTGAGATGGGTGCCGCCCAGGGAGCCGTAGAACGTGGCGTCGCCTCCGGTGAACACGCCGCCGTCCGAGGCCACCAGCCAGTAGCCACCCCCGTCGGGGGTGGCCGCCATGCCCACGATGGGCTGGTTGAGATGGGTGCCGCCGAGGGCGCCGTGGAAGCCGGCGTCGCCGAAGGTGAACACGCCGCCGTCGCGGGCCACCAGCCAGTAGCCGCCCCCGTCGGGGGTGGCGGCCACGCCCACGATGGGGGCGTTCAGGTGGGTGCCGCCCAGGGAGCCCTCGAAACCGGCACTGCCGAAGGTGAACACGCCGCCGTCGGATCCCGCCACCAGCAGGCCCTGGCTGCTGGCGGCCGGGAGGACCAGCTGCTCCTCGAGGGGATCGATCTGACTGTTGCCGTTCCCGTCACCGCTGACGGCGAAGCCGTCGGCGAAGCAACCGGATCCCCGGACACAGGCCACCCCGTTGAGGTAGCTCATGGCCGTGACGCTCGGGGTGGGATCCACCGACCAGGTGGAGCCGTTCCAGCTCTCGATGAGGGCGGCGGGACTCTGGTTTCCGCCACCCAGTCGGCCCGAACGCTCGTTGGCGCCCGGACGCAGGTGGCTCCAGACCAGCTGCGAGCTCGGTTGGGCCGCCTGGCTCTGTTGAGACTGCTGGCTCTGTCCACTCTGCACCCCGTCCGCCCCCACCGCCCAGCAGTCGGAGGCGTCGACGCAGACGACGTCGGACAGGATGTCGGACCCGATGGTGCTGTCCGCGCTCGGCACCGTGGTCCACTGGGACCCGTCCCACCGGTCGACCAGGGAGGTCGACGGGTCGCCGTTGGCGTCGAGGGTCGTGCCCACGGCCAGGCAACTGCTCGACGAGGTGCAGGTCACGCCGCCCAGATAGGTGCCGAGCGGTTCGGGCGCCCACGGGGTGGCGGCCGTGGTCCAGCTCGTCCCGTCCCAGTGCTCGATGAAGGCGTTGGCGTCGGCCACGTTGGGGGCGACGTTGGGCAGGAATCCGTTCTGCACCTGGTTGGGCCCGGCGAACCCGACGGCCCAGCAGTCCGAAGCGTCGGTGCAGGTCACCGCATTGAACTGGTCGTAGGCCTGTCCCGACGGCTGGCTCTGCGCCACGGTCCAGGTCGATCCGTCCCAGTGGTCGATGACCCCGTTGGTCGGATTGCCGTTGCCGTCCGTGTTCGAACCGACGGCCCAGCAGTCAGCAGTGGTCACACAGGACACGGAGAAGAGATACCCCTCCGGATTGGGTGCACCGGTGTCGGTCCAGGTCGAACCGTTCCAGTGCTCGGTGAGGGACTCGGGGCCGCCGCTGTTCCCGTCCGGCTGTTGACCGCCGACCGCCCAGCAGTCGGATGCCGTCACACAGCTGACAGCCCAGACCAGCGAAGCCTGCATGCCGGCGGGGTTACCTTCGTTCTGGACGGACCACGAGGACCCGTCCCAGTGCTCGAACAGCGCCCCGGGCTGCCCGTTGTCGAGGTTGGAGAAGGAGCCGCCCACGGACCAGCAGTTCCACGAGCTGGTGCAGGTGGACCCCATGAGGATGACGCTCTCGGTGGGATCGGTGGGAGCGCTGTTGACGATGCTCCAGCCCGTGGGCGCGGCGGCATGACTGAGCGGTGTGGCGGTGACGAACACGAGGGCGAAGGCGGCGGCGATGCCGAGGGCCAGACTGAGGCCGCGACGGGCTGAACGGACGGTGTGGGGCAGGAAGGTGGGCACTCCCTACCATCGACGGGGGGCCGGACCCCCTTGAGGACCGATGCAATCTGGGGTCGCAACGCTCCGGCGCCCGCAGCCGGAAGGTCCGGAACCGTCGGTTCAGCCGGTGGCGTCGATGTCGAGGACCACCGGCGGCAGCACCGTGCCCCCGGCCGTGTGCAGCCGGATGTCCAGCACGTACGAGCCGGCCGCGGTGGCCGTGAGGGTCAGGGGTTCGGTGGCCGGTGTCGTCGTGGCACCCGGAGTCGGGCAGGCGGCAGCTTCCGGTCGACCGGCTCCGGCCGACGACCCGACGACCAGCTGGCCACTGGCCGGCGCCACGTCGAGCCCGGTGGCGGTGGCGCTCCACTGGACGGTCGATCGGCCCGAACCCGCCGACACCACCCCCAGCTGGATGGTGGCGGGTCGACCCACCTGTACCGTGGTCCCCCCGCCCGGAGTCGAGAACCCGACGGCGGGGACCCGTCCGGCTCCGAACGAGGGTGGACTCGACCCCGGGTCGGCACCCCAGGAGGCGTCGGGTTGCGAGCCGACACCGAAGGTGAGCACGCCGCCGGTGCGGATGACCGAGGACGGCAGCCACGGCCGGTTCCACGCCGCGCCGGTACCGGCGGTGGAGGACGGACAGGACCCCGTCGACGTCGGTGCCCCGACCCCCGAGACCGTGAGGGAGTGGACGTAGGGGGTGGAGGCCGATGCGGCCGGCGTGTGCTCGACGATCCGGTGACCATCGGGAAGCGCCACCACCACCTCGGGGAACAGCGGACTGGCCAGGGCCAGGTCGGCAGTTCCGGGGGTGACCGGGTACATCCCGATGGCCGCCCACACGTACCAGGAGGACAGCGCCCCGAGGTCGTCGTTGCCCGGCTCGTCGGCCGGGGTGTCGGAGTAGAGGGTGTCGGCGATGTCACGCACCACCCCCTCCGCCTTCGATGGCGCCCCGAAGTAGTCGTACTCCCAGGGCGTCCAGAGGCTCGGCTCGTTGCCGGACCAGTCGTAGGGGAGGTTGCGGGTGGCGTTCAGCGAGGTGAAGAAGGTGTCGAGCTTGGCCACCGTGGCCGCATCACCCCCCATCAGGTTCGACAGCGCGGCCAGGTCCTGGGGCACCGACCAGGTGTACTGGACGGCGTTGCCCTCCTCGAAGCCCAACTGGCCCCCGGGCTCGAGTTGGTCGGCCTGGAAGGCCGGACCCGACGGGAAGCTGCCGTCGTCGGACCTGGCGCCGATGTAGCCGGTGGTCGGGTTGAAGAGGTACTCCCAGTTGTGGGCCCGCTGCATCATCGTCGCGTACAGTCCTGGCTGGCCCAGGGCCTGGGCCATCTGGGCGATGGAGAAGTCGTCGATGGCGTACTCGAGCGTCACCGAACCCCCGATGGAGTAGTCGATGGACGTGAGGTCGAGGGAGTCGGCGTCGACGTAGTGCTGCGACAGGTACTGATCGAGATACTGGCGCTCGATCTCGAACCCGTGGCCGGTCTCCGTCTGGGTGGCCCCCTTGACCATGGCCGCCAGCGCCGCCCTCACGTCGAAGTTGCGCACGCCGAAGGCGTAGGCGGCGGCGATGATGGGGTCGGCGGAGTCACCGTTCATCTGGGACTCGTCGCCGTCGACGATGGCCCATTTCGGCAGCCACCCCTCCTGCTCGGCGTCGTTGACCAGGGATTGGACCATGTCACCGGCCTGATGGGGGGCCACCAGGGACACCAGCTCGATCTCGGACCGGTAGATGTCCCACTCGGAGAAGTTGGCGTACTGGACCGCACCGTCGGACCGGTGGACCCGCCCGTCGGCGCCGGTGTACTCGCCGTTGTCGTCACTCACCACGTCGGGGTCGAGCAGCGAGTGGTAGAGGGCGGTGTAGAAGGTGCGCTGCTGAGCCGTGGTCCCCCCACCCACCCGGACCCGGTCGAGCAGTGCGTTCCACTGACTGGTGGCCCGGGACTCGACCTGGCCGAGGGACCACCCGGGATCCTCCACCCGGAGGTTGTCGGCGGCGTCGCGTACGCTGACGAAGGAGATGCCGACCTTCATGAGTACGCTCCGCTGCGACCGGGCGTCGAAGGTGACATAGGCACCGCAAGTTGCACCGGAGCACGAGGTAACGCCGGGCGAGACCACCGGGCCGTCCCAGCTCCCCGCCGAGGTGAACGGCCGGTTGAACTGGGCCGCGAAGTACAGCGTGTAGTCGGTTCCGGTCTGGCAGAACTGCCCGCTCTCGACGCTGCCGCTGATCTCGCTGTGGCCGTCGATACCGACGTCGGAGTCGATGACGGGATTGGCGCTCCCCGCCACCTTGAACAGGATGTTGGCCGCGTCGGTGCGGGGGAAGGTGAACCGCGACAGTCCGGTGCGGGTGGTCACGGCCAACTGGGTGGCCACGCCTGACGGCCCGAGGGTCACCCCGTAGCGGCCCGGCGCGGCCTGTTCGTCGGCATGGGAGAACGTATCCGTGGTGCCTTCCGGATCCGCGCCCAGGTTCCCGACCGTCGGGAGGATGGGCACGTCACCGTAGCTCGGGCAGCCGGTGCCGCTCAGATGGGTGAGGCTGAACCCCGACATCTGGTCATCGGCGTACGAGTATCCGCCACCCGACATGACCGTGTCGGGCTGGGTGTCCGGGCTCCACTGGATCATCCCGAAGGGCACGTCGGCGCCGGGGAACTCCCCCACCGTCCCGGGGTCCACCGGACCGGTGCCCGTTCCGTCCATGGGGTCGACCAGACTGCTCGGATCGCGGACCGGCGCGGCGCCGTCGGCCGTCGGGGGACGGACCGTGGACGCCCCGGCCGGGGAAGCCGTCAGGGTGGCGGTCGACCACCCTCCGGCCACCAACAACGCGGCCAGGGCCAACGCCAGGCCCCCCGCCTTCCCCCTTCTGTATCCGACCACGGGAACGACGGTAGTGGAGCCCGATGGCCTGGCGCCGGCCGCGGACCATCGGGCCGTCACAGGGCCATCACCGTGAGCACGACCAGGGCGATGGGCCCCACCGCCATCAGGCCGGCCGCGTCCGCTCCTCGGCCAACCAGCGCCGCGTCATCCAACGTTGGCGTTCCCCGGATCAGTTGGACCGCTGGCCGCGCACGGCCGCCACGACCTTGGCCAGCTGAGCGTCGAAGGCGTCAAGCTGCTCGGCCTCGGCCGCGCTGGCGACGAAGGTCCGTCGATCGCAGTCCATGCCGCCGCGCCATATCCGCTCGATGGCGCGCGTGGCGGTGATGTCCGTCAACGGGTCACCGGACACGAGGACCAGGTCGGCGCGCTGTCCGGCGGCGACACGTCCTCGGTCGGCGAGGCCGAACACTCGGGCCGGTTCCGCCGTGGCCGAGGCCAGGGCCTGGGTCGGACTGATGCCGCACCGGACAAGGAGTTCGAGCTCTCGGTGCAGGCTTGCTCCGAACACCGTCCCCGGGTTGGGAGCATCCGTGCCGGCCAGCAGAGTCACCCCGGCATCGGCCAGTCGTCGTACGTTGACCTCGGCGCGAGAGTAGGGCGGCATGCGCCGGCCGTTCCGACCTGGGACATCAGAGGTCAGCCGGCGTATCCAGGCGTCGCCGAGCGCTTCAGCCAGCCTTGGATCTCCTGCAACTGCCGCGCCACCCGGTTCGCCGAGGGTGTTCTCCATGGTGGCCAGCGTCGGACCGACCACGATTCCGGCCTCGGCCATCTGTTCGACCAGGGCTGGGTCCAGCTCGGCGTCGGCCGGGACGTGGGCCAACACATCGACACCGGCGGAGACGACCTCCTCGACGCCGGCCGTCGAGCTCACGTGGGCGACGACGAGCAACCCGCGGGCGTGGCCGGCCATGACCAGCGCCCTGATCGTCTCGGGGTCGAGCCAGGGCCACAGACCCCTGATGCCGGAGAAGATCTTCAGATAGTCCGAACCCTCCGCAATCCGTTCCGCCACGAACTGCTCGGCCTGGTCAGCGGCGGTCAACGTCGGGAACGGGGCGTACATCAGCGACGGGTGCCCGCCGGGCGCGGTGGCACCGACACCGGAGGTACGCACGTCGGCCACGTCCGGACGCGACGCGGCCTCCTCCTTGGCCCTGGTCACCATGTCGGGTTGGCTGAACATGTCGAGGACGGTGGTGACCCCGAAGGTCAACGATTGGGCCAGAGCGCCCGGAACGAGGTGCACGTGCGCATCGATCAGACCGGGTAGGACCGTCCCACCGCCCGCGTCGATGATCTCGTCGCCCTCCTGGGCGGCCGAGGCGACCGAGCACTCCGTGATCAGGCCGTCAGCGAACCGGACCGAAGTCCAGTCCGGCCACTCCGTCCCGTCGAATACCTTCGCGTTCACGATGGTCGTTGCCGCGCCCAAGGCGTCCTCCCCAAGGGATCCTGTGCACCCTGAACTGTAGAGGAACGGAGTGGAGTGTCCCAGAGCGCGCCGCTCCGAACCGCCTTGGCGGACAGGGAACGTTGCCGGACGCGGCGCCGGGTGCGCCGGAAGCTATCGGGAGACCGGCTGTCCTCCGCCTCCGCTTCCGCCTCCGCCTCGGGTTCGGCCGCGGACCCGGACTCGGGCCGGCATCCCCGAACTCCGCTGGGCCGGCCCGGAACGCGTGGCGGCCGCCGTCGCAGAGCGCTCGAGCCGAGGATGTGGGACCTGGGGCCGCCAGGTCGAGCCCCGGTGGGCCTGGCCGCGGGTGGAGTGGTCGGCACCGTGCCCTACTGGCACGGGCTCCTGCCCCCGCCGAGGGCGACGGGGAAGACCCCTCCGTTGAGTCCCGAGCGCGTTGTCGGCCGTACAGAACTCCGCCGTGGTCTCGGGCGCGTACTCGGCATTGAAGATTGCCTTGTGGCCCTCGTAGCTGGCCAGATAGATACACGTGCTGTACTGGTTGCACTGCTCGGTCAGAACGCCGTCGGCCAGAGGTTCCATGTCGGCGGCGAAGGAATCGGCGGTGTCGTCGGGGTTCTTGATGATCCACCCCAGTCCGAGACTGTGCATGTAGTCGGCCAGGGTGGTCACGTACTGCTCTTCTCCGGCCTTGGTCAGGTCGAATCCCGTCGAACCGTCACTACCGGAGTAGGTCTCGTCCAGATCGGTCTCCACCGCGTCAAAGCCCTTGTCTGCACACTGCTGGCGGATCATCGATTCGATGATGGACACGGTGGTCGGGCTGGCGATGTTCAAGAAGTACTCGGGATAGCCACTCAATTTGTTGCCGAACGCCCCGGCCGCCTGTAGTTGAGCGAAGTACGTCGTAGAGGTACCTTCATCGGCCGCTGTGTAGTAGTCCCCAGCCGTACCCACTTCGATGTAGCAGATGACGTGATCGCCCATGGCGTGGAGTGCCGTCACCGTCGATTTCGGGTTCTCGATTCCATCGATGTCATAGACCACCGGGTCGGGTGCCGGCTGACCGTCGGGAAGCGTGACATCAGTGCCCATGTCGCTCGGACTGGCCAGGTTCAACGGGTGATCGATCTCCCACTGCCACGGCTGGTTGCCCAACGGCGGCACCCACCACGAATCGGTGGCGCTGGCTGGCGTAGGTGGAGGAGTCGGGGGATCACCTGTCGGGGGCGGAGATCCTGTCGCGGTCGGGGGCGCGACAACTGGATCGCCGGCTGGTGGCGTTCGTTTGACCGTCGGATCGGCAGCGCATCGCAAATCCAAGGCAGTTCCGGTTCGGTGGGTCACCGACAACCACTGTCCGGCGCAGGTGACGTGGAGGCTGGCGCCGGCCGGCAACGTTACGCCCGGTCCGGCTACACCGGCCGCGACCCCGTACCCGACCCCGAGGACGAGGAGGCCGGCCGAGAGCACGACGAGTCCCTTTTGCCAACGCCTGTTCGCGCTTCGTCGTCGCACGGTCTGCCCCCTCCGCATTGTCGATTCCGACAACCGACGCGTGGAAACCTAGGGTCCGACACTGGCGCGGGCAATCGGCCGTTGACGCTTCGTGATGGCCTGACCACATCACACGCACAGATCGAGCTACGTGTAGCGCAATGTTCACTTTGGTGTAGTCCGGCGTTCATGCCTGCCCGGGCCACGGGCACCCGGACACCTCTCACTCCTCTTCGGCGGATCCCTCCTCCGAGCCCCGCTGCAGTCCAGGATTCAGATGGGATTTGTGGTCTCGCCGACGTTCAGTACGCTGCCTTCGTGCATGAACGATGACGGATGATGACATCTCCGAAGAGAACGAACCGGACGCCAGATTCACCTATGCCAACGAGCGCACCTTCCTGGCCTGGAATCGCACCGCACTGGCCCTGATCGCCACCGGGGTGGCGGCGACCCAACTGCTACCCGAGTTCCACGTCAACGGAGGTCGACGCATCCTCGGTCTCCCCATGATCGCTCTGGGAGCGCTGGTCGCCTTCACGAGCTTCCGCCACTGGAAGGACAATCAGCGGGCCATGCGGCGAGGCGAGCCCCTGCCCCGATCTCAAATGCCTCTCGTCCTCTCCATCGGCATCGCAGCCGTGGCCGTCATTGCCGTCGTACTCGCGCTGATCGGTTCGTGAAGGCTGTCCCCATGGGAAGCAGTGGCCCTACGGGAGACACCAGTCCTACGGGAGACAGCAGCCCCTCCGATGACGAAGAGGTGAGGGACTCGGGTCTTGCTCGGGAGCGCACGGATCTGGCGTGGAATCGATCCGGCCTGGCGGTGGCGGTGACCGTGGCCATCATCCTTCGACGGCTGTGGCCACTCACGGGCGATCGGGCCGTCCTGGCCCTCGCCCTCATCGGTGCGGGTGCCGGGCTCTGGGTCGTGGCCATGGGGCTCGGACGGAGAGCGAGGTTCCGGGACCAGGACGGGTCCGAACTGCGTGAGTCCACCTGCCGGGCGTTGACGGCGGCAACACTCATGCTCGCTCTGGGAGCGTTCATCATCGGCTTCCTGTGAGGACACTGCCCCCGTGGCGTGGGCGGCGGCCACCCTCGGCGTTCTAACCCAGGATCTTGGCCTTCTGCGCCTCGAACTCCTCTTCCGTGAGGGCTCCGGAGTCCTTCAGGGCCGCCAGCTGGGTGAGCTGGGCGATGGGATCCGGGGCTGCAGCCGGGGCGGGCGCCGGGGCCGGGGCGTACTGTGGCGGCGCCTCCTCGGCCGGTGCCTGGGCTTGGGCTGCCGCGGCCTGCTTGTTGGCCACGTGCGATCCCACCACGGCGGCCGTCCCGACCACGGCCGTGGTACGTACGGCCATCCGGGCGATCGGTCGTCTTCTCATCATCGGTCTGTCTCCTGTTCTCTCGGACTCGGAATTTCTGGGGCTCAGACGGCCGGAGGCAGCGCGGCCAGGGCCGGCTCGATCAGCTCATGGGGAATACGGGCTCCGTCGAGCAGCACCCCACCGGAGTTCCGCACCGCCGCCGCGAACGGAGCGGCCCATAGGTCCTCCCAGATCAGCAGCGCCGCCGACGAATTGGGCTCCAGCTGGCCGGCCGCGAACTCGATGTCCTCGGGGCTGATGAGACCTCCGACCTCGCCGTCCAGCCCACTGAAACCGGCCAGCTGGTCGAGCTCGTCGATCTCGAAGCTGAGGACGGAGCCGTCGGCGTCCTTGCCGATGAAGATGAGGTCGAGGATCCGCACCGTTCCGGACTCGACCAACGCGATCAGCTCCGGGGCGATCTCGCCGTTGAACTTGTTGCCGGGGAATCCTACGATGATGTATTCGACTGGTCCTAGTGCCATGGGCAGCAGCTCCTCGCTTCAGTGGTCTTGTCAGGGTACGGGTTCTGGGGGCCGTTGTCCTCATCCCGACCGGGTGATTGGCTCCGGCCGGCGTGGGCGGGCCGGACCGCTACCGGCTCAGGGGTAGCGCGCCTCCCTCGGCTGCCTCACGTTCGGCCGTGTCGGGCATGCCGCGCACCAGGGCGATCAGCAGCACGGCGATGGCCGCCCCGACGAGGGGGCCGACGATGTAGATCCACCAGCCCGTGAAGTCGAGGCTGACGATGTCGGGGCCCAGGGTGCGGGCCGGGTTCATGGAGGCGCCGCTGATGGGACTGGCGAACAGACCCAGCAGCGCCACGGTGGAGCCGACGGCCAGGGCGGCGTTGTGGCCGATGCTGCGGTAGCCGGTGGCGGTGTTGAGGATCACCGTGACCAGGATGGCGGTCAGCACGATCTCCATGACCAGCGACCGCCACTCACCGCCGGGCTTGGCGATCGGGTAGTTGCCACCCGAGGCCACGTGTCCGTACATCCCCTGGAGGAAGAGGGCGGCGGCGATGGCCCCGGCCAACTGGACGAGGAGATAGGGCAGTACCCAGGCCGCCTTGAACACACCCCGGGCGGTGAAGGCCATGGTCACGGCGGGGTTGATGTGCAGACCCGACAGCGGACCGAGGGCGTAGATCATGGCCATGACCACCGCCCCGGGGGCGATCACCGCCGCCGTCCGGCTGATCGGGCCCCCGCCGGCGTAGTGGTTGATGACGCCGGAGCCGGCGGCCACGGTGACGAGGAAGAACGTCCCCACGAACTCGATGATCAGGCGGATCCAGAGCGGCCGGTGCCGGAGGGTGTCCTCCTCGAACTTGATCAGATAGCGGCTGCCGATCAGCTCGGCACTCTTGGTGTCGACCCCCCCATCGCCGGCGACGGCGACGCTGCTGGCCACGGTGGCCGCGGTCGGATCGCTCACGTCAGCGCCGGTATGGGGACGAGACCATGCGGACCGCCCCCGCCGTCACAGACCCGACTCCACCGTGATCCGCCCGTCCGCGGCCGCCTGTTTCAGGGCGGCGTAGTCGCGTTCGTTCTGGTCGGCGTACGTTTCGGCAAAGGTGACCATGGCGTTGTCGAAGGTCTTCCCCGAACCCAGGTAGGCGGCAATGGCGATCCGGTCACCGGACCGCGCGTGGGCCCGGGCCAGGGTCCAACCGCACAGCCGGCCGTAGACGGCCATGCCCCGGGGCACCATCTGGTCGGTGTCGGCCGAGCCCTTCCAGTCCCGGAGCTGTCGGAGGTAGAAGTCCCGCTGCACGCCGTCGAGGCCGTCGACCCGGTCCCAGCCCAGAAAGATGTCGCTGGAGGCCTGCATGAGGTGCTGGCCGGCCACCACCCGCTCCCCCTGATTGGCGTAGTGGCTCTTGCCCACGAACTGGGCCAGCACCGACTCTTGGGCTTCCTTGGCCTGCAGGAGCAGGGGGTCGGTTCCGTCGCTGCCCACCAGCAGGATGACCCAGGCCCGGGTGCCCACGCTGCCCACGCCGACCACCTTGCGGGCGATGGACGACGAACCGGAACTGCTCGAGCAGGTGCTGGCGGTCGCTCTGTAGCGTCGACCGGTAACGGCGGAACAGGTCGTGGAACATGTCGGTGATCTGGGTGCTCCCCAACCCGGTGTCCAACTCCTCGATGGGCACCAGCAGCGGCGGGTCGCTGACGAAGCGGGTCTCGCCGTCCACCACCTGGGTCAGCTTCTCCAACGCCTGCATGCTGTCGCGGGTCCTGGCCTTGGCCAACGCCTTGTCCGCCCGGGACTTGATCTTGGCCATTCCCTTGTCGGCACCTTTTTCGGCGCTCCTCTGCTTACCCAGTCCGAGTTCGTCGCCGATCTCCCCCAGCACCTTCTCGATGTCCATGTGGGCGTACCAGACATCGAGGTCACGCATCGCGGCCAGCGTGGCCATCTCGGTCCGGTACGCCGCCGCGCACTCCAGGACCACCTCGGCCCGCTCCTTGTCCGAGAACCCCCTGTCCCGTCCGGCGATGGCCAGGCTGGTGGTCAACCGCTTGACGTCCCACTCCCACGGGCCCCGCAGCGTCTCGTCGAAATCGTTGAGGTCGAAGACCAGGTTGCGCTCGGCCGAGGCGAAGACGCCGAAGTTGCTCAGGTGGGCGTCTCCGCAGGCCTGGACGTTCAGTCCGGACCGGGGTGTGGTGGCCAGGTCCGAAGCCATGATGAGGGCCGCGCCCCGGTAGAAGGTGAAGGGGGACACCAGCATGCGGCCGTACCGGATGGGCACGAGCTCCTGCACCCGGGTGACGGCCTGGCTCTCGAGGAGGGTCACCGGGTCGGGTCGGGACGAGAGTGCCTCCCAGGCCCCCTGCGTCGAGCGGGGCACGTCGGCGCGGGCCGCCTTGCCCAGGGCGGCCCGTTCCTCCGCCGTCAGATGCTCGAGCGGCGGGGCCTCGACCTCCGGGCCCGCTGTCGACGTCGACTGATGGTTGGCCATGGGACCACCTTTCCATCTGGGCCGGCCGGAGCCATCACCCTCATCGGGCGATATCCCTGCATGCCGGTCGTGTCGGCGGCCGACAGCCGACCGAACCGGGCCGGGGAAGCGGCTCAGGAGCCGGCAGCCACGCGGAATCCTACGTTGCCGGTCGAGCTGTCGGACGAGCTGCCGAACCGGGCCGACACCCGGTAGCGGCGACAGTACGAGGCGTGGCACAGGTAGGACCCGCCCCGCTGGACCCGGAGCGAGCCGTGGGGGGGCCCGGTGGGGGCTGACACCGGCGAGGAGGCGTAGTAGTCCACGTCGAGCCAGTCCGCGCACCACTCCCAGACATTGCCCGTCATGTTGTGGAGCCCGTAGCCGTTGGGCTCGAAGGCATCGACCGGGGCCGTGCCGCGGTACCCGTCGGCGCCGGTGTCGCCGCCGGGGAACTCCCCCTGGAAGACGTTCATCCGGTGGATGCCTCCGGGCTCGAGCTCGTCCCCCCACGGGAAGGGTTGGTCGGCGAGGCCTCCCCGGGCCGCCACCTCCCATTCGGCCTCGGTGGGCAGCCGGGTCCCCGACCAGGCGCAGTAGGCCTGGGCGTCGTCCCAGGACACGTGGACCACGGGGTGGTCGTGTCGACCGGTGATGTCCGACTGGGGCCCTTCGGGATGACGCCAGTCCGCGTCCATGACCTGGCGCCACCAGGGGGCGCCCTCCACGCCCCGGGTGGGCGGGAACTCGTCGGGGAGCAGGCCGCCGAAGACGAACGACCAGCCGAAGCGCTCGGCGTCGGTCTGCCACCCGGTGGCCCCGACGAAGGAGGCGAACTCCCGGTTGGTGACGGCCAAACAGTCGATCCGGAACGACTCCAGCTCGACATCGTGGACCGGACCCTCACCGTCACCGGGATACGACCATCCCGACTCGTCCCCCATGCGATGGCGACCGGAGGCCACCGTGACCAACGTCGCCGGTGGATGTCCGCCCGTCGGCACGCGTCGCTCCGAGCGGCCGACATCGCCGGGCTCCGGGCGGTCGGGGGCACAGCACCGGTCGGACATGGCCGCGACAGTACCGCCGGACCCGTGGGTCAACCGCCGGACCCGTGGGTCAACCGCCGGACCCGTGGGTCAACCGCCGGACCCCTGGGTCAACCGCCGGACCCCTGGGTCAACCGCCGGTGGTGGCACCTCCGAGGTTCGGGACCTCGTCAGTCACGGCGGCGGCCGCCGGGGCCCCGTCCCCGTCGCCACCCCCGTCGCCGATGGCCTCGGGGGGCGGAGTGGTGAGGCGCTTCCTGAACACGTAGAGGCTCCAGCCCTGGTACGCCAGCACCACCGGGAAGAAGATCACGGCGATGACCGTCATCACCCTCAGGGTGTACGAGGGACTGGCCGAGTTGCTGACGGTGAGGTTGTAGGCCGTGTTGGTGGACGAGACCATGACCCGTGGGAACAGCTCGAAGAAGATCGAGGCCACCACGCTGCCCATGCCCACTACGGCTGAGATGAAGGCCCAGCCCTCCGATCCCGAGTCGGCCAGCCAGGCCGCCGCCACCACCGCGGCCAGGGCCAGCGCCTGGATGGGCTGGGGGACGAACCCCACACCGAGACCGACGTGCAGCCACGTCAACCAGCCGAAGGTGATCACGGTGGCCAGCCAGCCCAGCCGCCCGGACAGCGTGGCCACCCGTTCGTGCAGCGCACCCTCGGTCTTGAGCGAGAGGTAGGCGGCGCCGAGGAACAGGCACAGCACCGTCAGGGTCACCCCCGTGTACAGGCCGAACGGGACCAGAAGCCCGAAGAACGTGCCGGTGTAGTTGTGGGCCGAGTCGATGGGCAACCCGTGCAGCAGGTCCCCGAGGGCAGTGCCGAGCAACAGCGGGACCAACAGGCTCCCGAGCGTGAGCGACCAGCGCCATGTCGACCTCCATCGAGGGTTGTCGACCTTCCGGTTGAACTCGAAGGACACGCCGCGGACGATCAGCGCCACCAGTACCACCACCAGGGCCAGGTAGAAGGTGGAGAACATGGTGGCGTACCACGAGGGGAAGGCCGCGAAGATGGCGGCCCCGCCCACGATGAGCCATACCTCGTTGCCGTCCCAGATGGGCCCGATGGAGTTGACGGCGACGCGGCGCTCGGCCTCGTCGGACCCCACGAACGAGTGCAGCATGCCCACCCCGAAATCGAATCCCTCCAGGACGAAGAAGCCCACCCAGAAGATGGCGATGATCACGAACCAGATGTTGTTGAGATGCACGCCGCCTCCTAGTAGATGAGGGCCGGGGCACGGGGGGCCTCGGCATCGTCGGATGAGCCGTCCTGATCCCGGTGTTCTTCGCCGTCGCCGTCACCCGGCCCGTCGTCGGGCTCCAGTTGTCGTCGGCCGTAGTGGATCATCAGGTAGGCGTCGGCCACCCCCAGCGCCGCGTACAGCAGGACGAATACGGTCAGGCTGATCCAGACGTCGGTGGCGGTCACCGAGGGCGAGGAGGCCTGGGACGTCTTCATGAGCCCCTGGACGATCCAGGGCTGCCGGCCACTCTCGGTCAGCAGCCACCCGGCCGTGTTCATGAGGAACGGGGTGATGACGAACCAGGGGGCGATCAACAGGAACCACTTGGCCTTGTCCAGCGTCTTGCGACGGACGAGCCAGAGGCCCCACAGCGCGAACAGCGCAATGAGGGCGGCCAGGTAGGCCATGACCCGCATGCCCCAGTACTGGATGAAGACGTTGGGGACGTAGTTGCCGGGTCCGTACTCCTTCACGTACTGGGCCTGCAGGTTGTTCATGCCCTGGACCTCACCGTCCACATGGTTGGTGGCCAGGATGGACAACAGGTCGGGGATCTCCCAGATCTGGGTGGGGGTCTCGTCGTTGTTGCCTCCGCCCACCTGGAGGAGGGAGAACGAGCAGTGGGACGGACAGGTGGTCCACAGGGCCTCGGCCGCGGCGATCTTCATGGGCTGGTACTTGCCCTCGACCACGCCCAGCTCGCTCCCGATGAACATGTTCACGAACACGGCCGGGGTCAGGACGGCCAGGGCGATCACAGCGGTGCGGCGGAAGGCTTCGACCGAGCTCTTCCTCCGGAGGTGCCAGGCCGAGATGGCCAGCATGACCAGCGCTCCGGTGACGAGGGAGGCCAGGACGACGTGCGGGTAGCCCCACAGGAACACCGGGTTGGTGAACAGGGCCCAGACATCGTTGAGCTGCGGCTGGTGCTGGGCGTTCATGACGTAGCCCACCGGGTGCTGCATCCACGAGTTGGCGGCCATGATGAACAGGGCGGACACCATGGTCGCCCCCGCCACCAGCCAGATGCAGGCCAGGTGCAGGCGCTTGGACAGGCGGTCCCACCCGAAGATCCACACCCCCAGGAAGGTGGACTCGAGGAAGAAGGCGACCAGGCCCTCCATGGCCAGGGGGCCGCCGAAGATGTTGCCGACGAACCGCGAGTAGTTCGACCAGTTCATGCCGAACTCGAACTCCTGGACCAACCCGGTCACCACTCCCACCGCCACATTGATCAGGAGGAGGGTCCCGAAGAACTTGGTCAGCCGCTTGAACGTCGGGTTGTCGTTGCGGTACCAACTCGTCTGCAGCAACGCCACCAGGAAGGCCAGACCGATCGTGACCGGCACGAACAGGAAGTGGTAGATGCTGGTGGTGGCGAACTGCCAGCGGGCCAGTTCGTTGGTCATGGTGGGATGCTCCCGTCGTTCGGGACACCACGGGAGGTGGCGTCCAGCGGTTGAGGCCGTGGGTGGTGCAGTGAGATCTCCGTGGGGGTGGCGAAGCGGTCCGTCCTCATCTCGTCCCACCACAGGCGCGAGTACCGCGAGTCGCGGCCGAGCAGCGCGTCGTGGGTTCCCCGTTCGACCACCCGGCCGTGGTCCATGACGAGGATCTCGTCCACGGACTCCAGGCCGATCAGGCGGTGGGTGATGAGTACCAGGGAGCGCCCGTCGGTCACGGTCAGGACGTCCGCCACCAGGGCGTCGGCGGCCACGGGCTCGAGGTGCTCGGCCGGTTCGTCGAGCACCAGCACCGGGACGTCGGCCAGCAGGGCCCGGGCCACCGCCACCCGCTGCCGCTGGCCTCCGGACAGGTGGGCACCCCGGGCACCGACCTCGGTGTCCAGGCCCCGGGGGAGCTCGGCCAGCCATCCGGCCAACCCCACCCGGGCCAGTACGTCGGTGAGCTCGGTGTCGGTGGCATTCCTGCCGCCCACCCGGAGGTTCTCGGCCAGGGTGGTGTCGAAGAGGAAGGCATCCTGGTCGACCAGGCCCACCACGGTTCGGAGATCGTCGCCGGCGAGGTGCTCGAACGGCACGCCGTTCAGCGACACCGAGCCGGACGCGTGGGGAAGGAACCGGAGCAGTACCGCCGCCAACGTCGACTTCCCCGACCCGCTCGGCCCCACGATGGCCACACGCCGCCCGGCGGGAAGGGAGAGGTCCACGCCCCGGAGCACCGGCGACGCGGCTCCCGGGTAGCCGGCCCAGACCGAACGCAACTCGAGGTCGTACGGGCCGGCGGGCAGTGCCGCCGGTCGCTCCGGCTCGGCCACCGGTACCGGGGCCCCGGTCACGGCGAACACCCGGGCTGCCGCCCCGCGGACCCGGTGCAACGCCTGGGTCGCCACCGGCAGCCCGACCACCAGCTCGAAGGCGGCCAGCGGGATCAGGGTGATGACGGCCAACTCGGTCCCGTCCAGCCGACCCGATCCCACGGCCGGGATCCCGACCATCAGGCATCCCCAGCACGCCAGTCCGGTGAGGGCGGTGGTGAGGGCCAGCCCGATGCCGGTGGTCGCAGCCGACGATGACCCGATGGCCGCCAGCTCGGCGTCCTCGCCCTCCACCGCCCGCACCTGGGCGTCGGTGGCGCCGAACACCACCAGCTCGGGTGCTCCCTCGGTGAGGTCCACCATGGCCGCCCCGAGCTCACCCCGGACGCGGGCGAACCGGGACTCCCGGCGACGGGCCAGGACGCCGGTGAGCCAGGGGACGGCCGTGGCCGACACCAGGAGGGCGACGCCCAGCACCAGCGCCGCGGCCGGCAGCATCCACCACATCAGGATCACCGTCAGTACGCCCACCACCACGGCGGTCCCGAACGGCGGGACGACCCTGATCATCAGATCCTGCAGCGAGTCCACGTCCTGCACCACCCGGGCCAGGAGGTCGCCCCGACGGAACAGGGGGAGGCCGGTGGGCGCCAGGCGCTCGAGCCGCCGGTACACCGTCCCCCGGAGGTCGGCGAGCAGGCGGAAGGCGGCGTCATGGCCGACGAGACGCTCCTCGTACCGGAAGAACCCCCGGGAGAGTCCGAAGAACTGGACCCCGACGATGGCCACGGCCAACTGGGACTCGTTGGGGTGCTGGGCCGCCCTCGAGATCAGCCACGCGGCCGTGCCGATGAGGCCGATGTCAGCGGCGATGGCGCCGGCGCCCAGCAGGACGGTGAGCACCAGGCGACCGGCGGCGGGGCGGGCCAACCCGAGGGTCCGACCCAGCGGGGCGACCGCGCCGTCCTGGTCACCGTCCACACCGTCCACGCCGTCCACGCCGTCCACGCCGTCCACACCGTCCGGCTCCGACATCAGTGGGCCGCCACCACGGCCGGCGCCAGTCGGACGACGCGGTCGGCCTCGGCCAGCAGGGAGCTCCGGTGGGCCACCATCAGGACGGTGCGACCGACCATCAACCTCCGGATGGCCGCGAGCACGCTCTCCTCGGTCCGGCCGTCGAGATTGGCGGTGGGCTCGTCGAGCAGGAGGAGCGGGGCGTCGCGCACGAAGGCCCGGGCCAGAGCCACCCGCTGGCGTTCGCCGGCCGAGAGGCCCCACCCGTCGGCGCCCAGGACGGTTTCGACTCCGTCGGGGAGTCGGGCCACCACCTCGTCCAAGCCGGCATCGCTGATGGCCCTCCGCACCGCCCCGTCGGTGGCGTCGGGGTGGCCCAGCCGGATGTTGTCGGCGATCGAACGGGCGAAGAGGTGGGTGTGCTGTGGAACCCAGGCCACCCGGGCCCTCCAGGCGTCGGGGTCGAGGTCGGGCAGGCTCACCTCCCCGATCCGGACCGATCCCGTCCACGGCGGGGCCAGGCCGAGGAGCACGCCGAGGAGCGTCGACTTCCCGCACCCGCTGGGGCCGGCCACGGCCACGATCTCGCCCGGATCGACGGCCAGGGTGGCGCCCGAGAGCGCCGGCAGCATCCGGCCCGGGTAACAGACCTCGAGGTCCTCGACCCGGAGCGGGGCGGTCGACGGGTCGGGTACGTCACGACGGGTACCCGCGGTCGGTACCGGTCGCTCCAGGACGGCGACCACGTCGCCGATGGCCTGCATCCCCTCGGCGCTGGCGTGATAGGTCGTGCCGAGGAGGCGGAGGGGCAGGTAGGCCTCGGGAGCCAGGATGAGGACGAAGAGCGCGGTGGCCAGGCTGAGGTGCCCACCGAGGAGGCGGAGGCCGACCGCCACCGCCACCAGGGCCACCGAGACGGTGGCCAGGAGCTCGAGGATGAGCGACGACAGGAACGCCACCTTCAGCGTGGCCATGGTGGCCTTCCGGTACCGGTCGGTGATGGTGCGGACCGCGTCGACCTGGGCCTTGGCCCGACCGAAGACCTTGAGGGTGGGAAGCCCGGCCACGACCTCGAGGAAATGGCCGGCCAGGCGATGGAGGAGCCCCGCCTGTCGCGCCATCCGGGTCTTCGTCGACGCGCCCACCAGCGACAGGAACAGTGGGATCAGAGGGACGGTGACGGCGATGATCACCGCCGAGATCCAGTCGGCGCCGGCCACCACCACGATGACGGCCACCGGGACCATCACGGCCAGGAACAGCTGGGGGACGTACCGGGCGAAGTAGTTGTCCAACGCGTCGATCCCGGTGGTGGCCAGTACGACCAGGCGACTGGACCGTTCCCGGTCGATGCCGGACGGTCCCAGGCGGGCGATCTGGCCCACCAGGGCGCTGCGCAGCTCCGACTTGGCCGCGGCCGAGGTCCGATTGGCCATCAGCTCCCCGAGCCATCCCACTGCGGCCCGGCCCACGATGACCAGGGCGAGCAGGACCATGAGGGTGCGAACCGTGGTCAACCCGTCGTGGTGGACCACGACGTCCGAGATGGTGTTGGCGATGAGCCAGGCCTGCGCCAGGACCAGACAGGCGGTGACCCCGCCCAACCCCACCGTGCACAGCAGGAACCGACGGGTTCCGCGCGTGTAGCGCAGCAGCCTCGGGTCCACCGCCCTCGACAGTGGACCGAGGCCGACCTGGCCCCGGGCCGGCGGAGACGGCGGCGACGGGCCTGCGGGCGGCTCGGCCGGAGATGGCGGGCCGGTCACTACCCGAGTCGCCCGATGAGGTGCTCTCCCACCCGGATGGCGTTGGCCATGGCCGTCAGGGCCGGATTGACGGCGCCGATGCTGGGGAAGAAGCTCGTGTCGACGACGTAGAGATTGTCCAACTCGTGGGCCCTGCAGTCGACGTCGAGCACCGAGGTGGTCGGATCCACCCCGAATCGGCAGGTGCCGGCCTGGTGGGCCACGCCGGCCAGGGGGACGTTCATACTCATGTAGAAGTTCTTGCTCAACACGTGGTGGTCGGCCATGCCCACATGGTTGAGGATGGTCCGCAGCTCCTTGTAGAGGCCTTCGGCCTCTTCGTTGTTGGTGGCCTGGTAGGCCAGGTGGATGTGGCCGTCTCCGTCCACGGTGACCCGATTGTCGGGGAGCGGCAGGTCCTCGGTGGTCAGCCACCAGTCGACCGCATGCTTGGCCACGTCATCGAGGGTCCAGTGCGGCGCCAGCAGCGTCAGCTTCGGCTCCTCCCCCTTCATGGCGCCGGCGTTGGACTTGCCGACCATCTGGATGTTGCCGAGCGGCCAGGGTCGACCGTCGCCGGCCAGGTAGAAGTCGTTGATGCCGAGTGTCTTCTGGAACACGGTGTCGTTCGGCTCCTTGCCCAGCGACACCAGCGCCTTGCAGTTGTGGAACATGTAGTTGCGTCCCACCTGGTCGGAGCCGTTGGCCAGCCCGTTGGGATGGGCGTCGTTGGCCGAATTCAACAGCAGTTTGGCGCTGTTGGACGCCCCCGCCGCCACCACGACGATGTCCGCCCGGTACGTCTCGGTGCCGCCGTCGCGGGCCACCACCACCCCGGTGACGACCCGACCGGCGGGGTCGGTCTCCAACCTCGTCACCTCGGCACCGGTCAGCAGGGTGACGTCGGACGACTCCAGGCTGGGCCGGACGGCGATGACCTCGGCGTCGGCCTTGGCATGGACCATGCACGGGTAGCCGTCGCACCAGGCGCACCGGATGCAGTGGCTACGGTTCCGGTCGGTCTCGTCGAGCAGGATGCCGCAGGGAGCGGAGAACGGGTGGTACCCCTTGGCCACGAGCGCATCGGAGATCTCCTGCAGGCGTGGTTCGTGGCTGACGGCCGGCGCCGGATAGGGCTCGGAGAACGGTCCCTCGGTGGGATCCTCGCCGTGGGTTCCGTGCACCTGGTAGAGCCGCTCGGCCTTGGTGTAGAAGGGCTCGAACTCGTCGTAACCGACCGGCCACGCCGGTGAGAGCCCGTCGACGTGCCGGATCTCCCCGAAGTCCTCGGGACGGAGCCGATAGAGAGCGGCCCCGTAGAGTTTGGTGGCACCACCCACGAAGTAGTGGACCTGGGGCTGGAATCCGTGCCCGTGTTCGTCGTACCAGGTGTCCTCCGAGATGTACCTGCCGTCGATGAACACCTCGTCGGGCGACCAGTTCTCCATCTCCCTCGGGAGGAATCCGCCCCGCTCGAGGAGGAGGATCCGTTTTCCCGACGTCCGGAGGGTGTGGGCCAAGGTACCGCCGCCGGCTCCGGTTCCGATGATGATGACGTCGAACTGCTCGGGCATCACACTTCCCTTTCCACGTTGGATGGTCTCATGAGGCGCTGCTCGTCGGGAACACACGGCGGCATCCCCTGTGCCGATGTGGCGGCGGCGGGCCCACGTGGCCCCCACCGGCGGGATCACTCCCCCGTTCACCGTGCCCGTCCCGCCACCGGGGACGACCGCCGTGTCGCCCGGACCGGTCACGAAGGCTCGTCCGGGGCCAGGGCGGGGCGGTCCGGCTCGGCCGGTTCGGCCGGCCCTCCGTGGGGGTCCGAACGACCGGTCCGGCGGGTTCGCTCCACCACCGGGAAGAGGGTGGGCTCGACTTCCCGCCTCACCTGGTCGGGGAGGCTCAGATCGCCCCCCGTGTGGGCCGAGCTGAACTCGCGCTCGGCCCGGCCCCGACCGATCATCGAACGGAGCCACTTGAGCATGGTGGAGAGCCGATTGCCGAAGCCGGTGAGGAAGGCCAGGTGGACGAACATCCAGACCAGCCAACCCGGGAACCCGCTCAGGTGGATGCCCTTCACGCTCACGATGGCACGGAATCGACCGATGGTGGCCACGCTCCCGAGATCGCGGTACCGGAACTGCTTGGTCTCCTCGCCCTTCAGCCGGCGCAGGACGGTGTTGGCCGCGTGGAGGCCGCCCTGCATGGCCACCTCGGCCACCCCGGGCAGGTCGTCCAGCGTGACCATGTCGCCCACGGCGAACACCTCGGGGTGTCCGGGCAGCGTCAGGTCCGGGAGCACGCCGATCCGACCGGCCCGGTCGACCTTGGCTCCCGAGGCATCAGCCAGCATGCCGGCCAGCGGCGAGGCCTCGACCCCGGCGGCCCAGATGGTGGTCCGGGCGTCGATGCGGCCGGGTCCGTCGGCTCCCTCGATGTCGACGCCGCCGGCGTCGACCCCGACCACCCGGGACCCCATGCGCAGTTCGACCCCCAGGCGTTCGAGCGCTTTGGCCGCCTTGCCCGACAGCTGGTCGCCGAAGGTGGCGAGCGGTTCGCGGCCCCCGTCCACCAGGACCACCCGGACCGATGAGGATTCGAACGTCCGGAACTCGCCCCGGAGGCTGCGTGTGGCCAGCTCACGGACCTGGCCGGCCAACTCCACGCCCGTCGGGCCTGCTCCGACCACGACCACCGTCAGCCAGTGTCCTTGCTCGATGACGTCGTCAGTCATCTCGGCCACCTCGAACGCTCCGTAGATCCGGCGGCGGAGCTCGAGGGCGTCGTCGAGGGTCTTCATCCCCGGCGCGAAGAAGGCGAACTCGTCGTGCCCGAAGTACGACTGGGTCGCCCCGGCGGCCACGATCAGACTGTCGTAGGGGTAGTCCATCGCCATCCGACCCGCCGCGGTGGCATGGACGATCCTCCGTTCGAGGTCGAAGCCGACGACCTCGGCCAGCTGCACGCGGACGTTGTCCTGGCGGCGGACCACGTGCCGGAGGGCCGGAGCGATCTGGCCCGGTGGGAGCATGCCGGTGGCCATCTGGTAGAGCAGGGGCTGGAAGAGGTGATGGTTGCGCCGGTCGATCAACGTCACCTCGACCGGCGTCCCCCCGAGCAGCCGAGCCGCCGGAAGGCCGCCGAACCCGCCACCGACGATGACGACCCGGTGGCGCCGGCCGTTCCGTTCGTTACGGTCGGCCGGAGGCGTGGGCTCGACGGTCACCAGAACAGGTCGGTCAGACCGGCCCGCGCAGGACGGCGCCGGCGATGGGGGGAACGGGCGAACGACACGTCACAGCCCGGGGCTGGACTGCATGATGCCGCCGTCGGCGAAGATGGTGGTGGCAGTGAGGTAGCTGGCACCGGGGCCGGCCAGGAAGGCCACCACGCTCCCGATCTCCTCCGGTTTGGCCATCCGCCCGATGGGGATGGCGGCGTCGAGCTTCGCCAGGGCGGCCGGGTCGTTCATGGTGGCGGTGTTGATCGGTGTCTCCACCGCGCCGGGTCCCACCCCCACCACCAGCACGTCGTGGGGTGCCAGCTCGACCCCGGCGGTGCGGGTCAGCATGCGCATGCCCCCCTTGGACAGGCAGTAGGCGGTGTTGCCGGGCATGGGCCAGTCCTCGTGCACCGAGGTCATGTTGATGATCCGGCCCCCGTCCCCCTGGGCGATCATCTGCTTGGCGGCCAGCTGGGTGCCGAAGAAGGCGCTCTTCAGGTTGATGTCCAGGACTCGGGCGTACTGCTCCTCGGTGGTGTCGAGGATCGACGTGCGGGTCTCGACCCCGGCGTTGTTGACCATGATGTCCAGGCGTCCGAAGGTCGAAACCGCCGTGCCGATCAGTGTCTCCAAGTCCGCCACCTTGCTCACGTCGGCCTTGACGCCCACCACCTTGTCGCCCAGCCCGCGGACAGCCGCCTCGACCGACAGCTCATCGTCCTCGTTGGCGATGTAGTCGATGACGATGTCGGCGCCCTCCTGGGCCAGCGCCAGCACCACCGCCTTGCCGATTCCGGTATTGCCACCGGTCACGATGGCCACTTTGCCGTGCAGTGTCATGAGAATCTCCTTAGACCCGACCGCCCTCCTGTCAAGGTAGGGAAGGGCGCCGCTCTTGTCCTCATCCCCACCGGGTGATTGACCCCACCCGCCCCCATCCCCGGCCGCACCGGCGGACCCGAGCGTGACAGAACGGTGAACTCGAGAGGTATCCGTGTGAACGCCCCAGATCCGCGATGTCGCCCTCCGAGGGTGATGACGACCCACGGCAACGGTGGCACGGTGGTGTGAGTGGTTGCGTCGCGGCCCGAGGGCCGACGTGAACGGATTCCCGGACGACCCCACCGGGCGAGCAAGGAGCACCGGACCATGAATGAATTTCCCCCCATCGCCGACTACGCCTTCCTCTCGGACTGCCAGCACAGTTGTCTGATCGCACCGGACGGCAGCGTCGAATGGCTGTGCCTGCCCCGTCCCGACTCGCCCAGTGTCTTCGGCGCCCTGCTCGACCGGTCGGCCGGGGCGTTCCGGTTCGGACCCGCCAACGTCTCGGTTCCCCACAACCGCCGGTACGTTCCCGGCACCATGGTGGTCGAGACGACCTGGCACACCCCCACGGGCTGGCTGGTGGTGCAGGATCTTCTGGTCATCCGGGCCACGGACGGCCACAGCCGTCGGGCCGAGTACCGGCGGGCTCCGGCCGACATGTCGGCCGCCGGTGTGCTGCTCCGCACGGCGAGGTGCATCTCCGGCAAGGTCGACATCGAAGCGGTGTGCGTCCCGCTGTTCGAGTACGGCGTGGCCACCGGGCACTGGGCCTACGAGGGGGACGGCTACCACTCCCTGTCCGTGCAGGCTCCCGGGGGCGGGGTCTCCCTCTCGCTGGTGTCCAGTCTCCGACTCGGCATCGCCGGACCCCGTTGCTATGGGCGGACCAGCCTGTCCGAGGGGGAGGAGAGCTTCGTGGCGGTGTCGTGGGGCGAATCGGCTCCGGACACCCCCGACCAGGTCACGGCCGACGTCGACTCCACGGTGTCGTACTGGCGCGACTGGCTGGCCACCGGCGTCGTTCCCCGACCACCCGTGGCGTCCCTACATCGAGCGCAGCGCACTCACGCTGAAGGGCCTGAGCTACGCCCCGACCGGAGCCATCATGGCCGCGGCCACAACCTCCCTGCCCGAGACCCCGGGCGGGGCCCGGAACTGGGACTACCGCTACACGTGGATCCGCGACACCGGGTTCATGCTCCGGGCCCTCTACCGGCTCGGCTTCGACTGGGAGGCGCTGGAGTACTTCGCCTTCGTCCTCGAGAGCGTGGGCCAGGGGGACCTGGACAAGCCGTTCGAGCTCCAGATCATGTACGGCATCGGCGGGGAGCGTGATCTCACCGAATCGACGCTGGACCACCTGTCCGGGTACGACGGGGCCCGCCCGGTCCGGGTGGGCAACGGCGCCTGGGATCAGCACCAGAACGACGTGTGGGGCATGCTGCTCGACGGTGTGGACCAGCACCTGAGGCAGGGAGCGGCCCAGATCGTCCGGCCCGTGTGGGAAGGCCTGGCCGGCCTGGTCGACGAGGCTCTGGCCCACAGCGTGGACGCCGATCAGGGCATCTGGGAGATCCGCGGCGAACCCCAGCACTTCACGGCTTCCGCTGTCCTGTGCTGGGTGGCCGCCGACCGCGGCGCCGACCTGGCCCACCGCCGCGGCGACGTCGGAGCGGTCGGATCGCTGGCGCAAGGGGGCCGACGCCCTCAAAGAGGACATCCTGAGCCGGGGTGTCGACGACCGGGACCGGTTCCGTCAGGCCTACGAGAACGACGAACTGGATGCATCGCTCCTGCTCATCCCCATCATGGGCTTCCTGCCTCCCGACGACCAGCGGGTACGGAACACGGTCCTGGCCATCGCCGACGAGCTCACCGAGGACGGGCTCGTGCTCCGCTACAAGGTGGACAGCACCGACACCGGCTTCGAGGGCAAGGAGGGGACGTTCACCATCTGCTCGTGGTGGCTGGTCTCCGCCCTGGCCATGATCGGCGAGATCGAACGGGCCCGCACGCTGTGCAAGAAGCTGCTCTCCTTCTCCGGCCCCCTGGATCTCTATGCCGAGGAGATCGACGTCGCCACCGGCGAGCACCTCGGGAACTTTCCCCAGGCCTTCACCCACCTGGCCCTGATCGACGCCGTCTCCCAGCTCATCGAGGCCGAGGCGGAGTCGCCCTGACCCCGGACCGGCCGGCTGACGCCCCGGAGCCGCTGGCTGGCCTGACCCGCCGCTACTCCGGACCGGTGTCCTTCATCTCGACGGTGAGGGTGTGGAATTCGGTCCGACCGACATTCTCGAACGTGTGCGGGGTGAGGGGAGCCCCCCAGCCGGCCGTGCCGACCACCGGGGCCGACCCGGCCACCCTGGTATCGGCCAGCACGTTCCCCTCCGGGTCCCGGCGGACGAAGTCGCTGGACCCCAGGATGTAGAGGACGCCTCCCCAGCAGTGGGTGTGGACCGGCACGGTCTCGCCCGGTCGGACCACACCTTCGAGCACGCGGACCCGCTCGTCCTCGAACAGGACGGTGTGGAACCCGGGTGCGGCCCGGACCGCGTCCAGATCGTCGGGCCACGGCCAGCCCTGGGGGGTGTCGTCCGTCATGGTCGGTCTCCTACCGCTTCCCTCGATCGAACTCTGCGCTCGGGGCCGGATTGACCGAGGTCAACTCGATGTTGAGATCGCGGAGCCGCTCGAGCAGGCTGTGCAGGCCGGCCTGGTCGGGGACCCAACCGACCAGATGGGTCATCCCGTCGTCGCACCGACTGACTTCGAAGCCGTCGAGGGCGGCCACCAGGGTGGGGCTGAGGCGTCCCTTGACGATGATTTCGAATCTCTCGGCGCCCACATCGGCCCTTTCCTGGTGTGGCGGTCGCTGATCGGCCCGGTCAGACGGTCACCGCGAATGAGCCACCTCGGATGGCCAGCCGGAATTGTCGATCGCGTACCGTGCCAGTCCTCGCGAACTGCCACTTCCCCGTCGTCATCCCCGGAGGGTGATCGGCGCACCGGAGTCGACATCCGCTGGCCCCCTCGGGGCCCGGATGGCACACTGGGCGTCGAACAAGGGCGGATTCGGGGTCGAACCATGGCCACTGGGGTACTCATACCGACCCACGCGGTCGACCGTCCGGCGTTGTGCCGCCGCGTCGACGAGGCCCTGGGGCGGCCCTTGACGCTGCTCGTGGCCCCGGCCGGCGCCGGCAAGTCGGTGCTCCTGGCCCAGTGGGCCGCCGACCACCCCGAGTTGCACGTGGTGTGGATGCCCCTGACGGCCGCCGACGACGACCCTGTCCGCTTCTCGCAGCGGCTGCTGTCCGGGTTGAGTGAGCTGGATCCCGAGGCCGCCGAACTGGGCCCCCTGGTCTCCATGCACGGCGGGGGCCTGGGCACCCCTCTGCTCGAGGCCCTCGGCACTGCGCTGGCCGGCCTGCCGGAGACGGTCATCGTGCTCGACGACCTCCACCAGCTGTCCAACGCCACGCTCATCGCCGACCTCGGCCGTCTGGTCGAGCAGCTTCCTCCTAACGTGCACCTGATCCTGGCCAGCCGGGTGGACCCGCCCTATCGCCTGGAGCCGCCACCGCGTTCGCCGCGGCCTGATCGAGATCCGCCAGGCCGACCTGGCCTTCGACGGCACCGACTCCTCCCGCATGCTGGAGAGGATCACCGGTAGGCCGCTCGGACCCGACCAGGTCGATGCCCTGGTGCAGCGCACCGAGGGGTGGGCGGTCGGTCTCCAGCTGGCCGGGATGATGCTCCGGGTCCACGACGACTCGGACGGGTTCATCAGCCAGTTGAGTGGGAACGACCGGCTCATCGCCGACTACCTCAGTGAAGAGGTCCTCGAGGCCCAGTCGGCCGAGCGACGGGCCTTCCTGCTGCGAATCTCGGTATTGGACGAGATGTGTGCCGACCTGGCCATCCGGTTGACTGGCGAGGCCCGCGCCCAGCTGGTGCTCGAGGACCTGGAGCGGGAGTCGATGTTTCTGGTGCCCCTCGACGACCGGCGTGAGCGGTACCGGTTCCACCATCTCTTCCGCGATCTGCTGCGGTTCCGCCTCCGGGCCGAGAACCCCGGGGTCGAGACGGAGCTCCTGACCGCGGCGGCGACCTGGCACCTCGAGCAGGGTGAGGTCAACCTGGCCGTCGAGTGTCTGCTCCGGGCCAAGTGCTGGGACGAGGCGCTCGACCTGATCATGGGCCGGGGCGCGGAGATCTTCGAGCGGGGACAGATGGCCACCGTCATCCGGTGGATCACCGACGTGCCGGAGACGGCCCGGGCCGGACGGAGGGACGTGAGCCTCCTGTTGGCCTGGCTGAAGGGAGCCGAGGGCCAGGCGGTCAGCTCCGAGGACATCCTCCGGACCCTGGTCACCGACCCGGCCGCCACCGCGGGCGAGCGGGCCTGTGGACAGGCGCTGCTGGCCACCATGGCCCAGTTCCGCTCGAACCCCGACATCACCGTGGCCATGGCCCATACGGCCCTGGATCTGCTGGCCGGACTGGACGGCCGCCCGATCCCGATGGTGATGAACCTGAGCGACCCCCAGTCGCTCGAGACCATGGTCCTCGGGTCCTGCGGCCGGGGCCACTTTCTGGCCGGTCGCCTCGAGCAGGCCCGGGAGTGGATGCAACGGGGACTCGATTCGGCCGGGGCGGCCTACTCGGCCTGGAGGATCGGCATCCTCGGTTCGCTGGCCCTGGTCGAGGCGTGGTGCGGTCGGCTCGAACGGGCCGAGGCGCTGGCCGACGAGGCCCTGGGAGTGGCCCGCGAGGTCGGCATCCTCACCCATCCGATCACGGCCGATGCCTACCTGGCCGCCAGCCTGGCGGCGCTGGAGCGGGGCCAGCCCCGGCGGGCGGCATTGGCCCTGCGGGAGGGGTGTCTGCGGTCCGAGGCCAACCGCCGCATCCCGATGGTGTGGATCGGTCGCCTGCTCTCGGCCGAGCTGCAGGCCGCCGAAGGCCACCCCGACGAGGCCGTTGCCACCATCGGGGCCGCCCGTCGCGACCTCGGCGCGCCTCCCCCACCCGTGGTCGAGGGCGCCCTGGTCGCCCTCCGGTGTCGACTGCTCCGACTGGGCGGCGCCCCCCACGAGGCCTGGCACCTGCTACGCGACGAGGTGGACTCGCCCCAACTTCTGTTCGAAACGGCGGCCGCCGCGCTCTCCACGGAGCGGATCGACCACGCCCGGAAGCTTCTGGTCGGTACGCCGAGGACCGGCTCGGAACCGCGGCCGACCGTGGAGCGACACGTGCTGGCCGCCTGGCTGGCGACAGCCGAGGGGTTCCCCGACGACGCCAGGCGGTCCCTCCTCGAGGCCATGGAGACGGCGTCGGCCCACAACCTGGTCGAGGTCTTCGTCCGAGCCGGGTCCGGCGGTGGTCAGGCTGGTGGCCGATCGGGACGATGTGACTCCGGACTTCCGCGACGCCGTACTGGCCCGAGCCCGAGACGCCATCGCCCCCTTGGCCGGCGACGACCTGGCCGATCCGCTGACCGACCGCGAGCTCGAGATCCTCTCCTACCTGCCCAGCCGACTCACCAACACCGAGCTGGCCGAGAGGTGCTACGTGTCGGTCAACACCATCAAGACCCATATGGCGCACATCTACCGCAAACTGGACGTGGCCAATCGCAACGAGGCCATCATCCGGGCCCGCCAACTCGGGCTGCTCTGAGGCGGCGGGCCGGGCACGCCGGTCGAAGTCATCCCCCGAGGGTGATGACCGGCCGCACCGGCCATGATTCGATGCTGCTGCACACCGTGGCATCGAATCGGGACGGGATGAGTCCCCCGTCATGGCGGCGGTGCGGGCTATAACGACGAGCGCCACCAAATTTTGACCTGCAGACCAAGGAGAACGACCCATGCTTGCGTACACCTACCCACTGGCGGACCTGTTCGGCACCATGCTCGGGCTCTTCGTCTTCTTCATCTGGTTCTGGCTGCTCATCGTGATCTTCGGTGACATCTTCCGCAGCCGTGACATGGGCGGCGGGGCCAAGGCCCTCTGGGTCATCTTCGTCATCGTCTTCCCGTTCCTCGGCATCCTCATCTACCTGATCGCCCGGGGCGGCAAGATGCACGAGCGGGCCGAGCAGGCCGCTCAGGCCCAGCAGAAGGCCTTCGACAGCTACGTCAAGGAGGCCGCCGGCACCGGTACCAGCTCGAGCGACGAGCTGGCCAAGCTGGCCGACCTCAAGGCCAAGGGCGTCCTCACCGACGCCGAGTTCGAGGCGCAGAAGGCCAAGATCCTCGCCTAGTCCACGGCCTGTTCGGCCCCGAGGACCCCGACAGCCCCGAGGAAAGGACCGCCATGGACACGAAGTCCACCCCCTCCGTGCTCTTCGTCTACTTCAGCTACACCCACCAGACGGAGACGGTGATGGAGACCATGGCGGGTGTCCTGCGTGACCGCGGCTGTCAGGTCACCTTGGCTCCCATCTCCTTCACCGATCCACGCTACGAGAAGCGGTTCAAGCAGTTTCCGATGCCGAGACCGTTCCTCGAGGTCGTGGCCATGATCCCCGCCGAGCTGCGTCACCGTCCGGCCACGATCGGGATCCCCGATGCGGTCACCGAGCGGGAGTACGACTTCGTCTTCATCGGTTCCCCCACCTGGTGGCTGTCGACCAACGTCCCCATCCGGTCCTTTTTGGAGTCGGACGCGGCCACCGAGGTCCTCCGGGGGAAGGAGTTCTCCGCCGCCGTCTGCTGCCGCCGGTACTGGAAGCACAACATCAAGACGGTGAAGAGGATGGGCACCAAGCTGGGTGGCTCGTATGCCGACGGCATCCACTTCCGGTACCAGGGCGGTCAAGCCCGATCGCTCCTGTCCCTCATCAGCTACCTGGGCTCGGGCGAGTACAAGCCGCGTTTCCTGGGGGTCAAGATCCCGCCCACGAACCTCCAGGAGTACCACCTCGACGAGGCCCGGACCTTCGCCGGCCGGATGGCCGACCGCCTGACCGGGGCCGACCTGGCCGCATAACCACTCGGTGCGGCCGCGGCCGCTCCACGGGACGCAGCCGCGGCCCGCCGATCCAAGGAGTCACATGTACTACGTAGGTGGCATCGTCTTCGCCGTTCTGGCCGTCCTGGTGGTGGTGGTGTTCCTCAAGAAGTTCCGCCAGTCGAATGACTGAGTCGGCGGTGACGCCGCCATGATCCTGGACCTGTTGCTCATCGCGCTGGTCATCACCCTGGAGCCCATCCCCCTGACGGCGTTCCTGCTCATCCTGATGGCCAAGGGCGGGGTCCGGAAGGGGGCCGCCTTCATCTTCGGTTGGCTGTTGTCCCTGGCCGCGGTGGTCGCCCTGACCGTGGTGTTCACCGGCAACAAGCCCCCCAAGCCCAGCACCGCGCCTTCACTGGCCGCCCTGGCCGTCAAGATGCTCATCGGGGCGGTACTGGTGGTCATCGCCCTCCGCCGACGGGCCAAGTTGGGTCAGCCCAAAAAACCCAAGAAGCCGCCCAAGTGGCAGACCGGCATCGACAACATGTCGCCGTTGGTGGTCGTCGGTCTGGCCCCCCTGACCCAGCCGTGGGGCCTGGTGGCGGCCGGGGTGGCCACCATCATGGAAGCCAAGCTGAGCTCGTGGCAGAGCTACATCGCCCTGTTCCTGTTCTGCCTGGTGGCCACGGCGGTCTACCTGGTCATGGAGATCTATGCCGGTTTCCGACCGGAGCGGGCCCAGACCATCCTGAACGGCATCCGGACCTGGATCGACACCCACACCGACCAGGTCATCATCATCGTCTCCCTGGGGCTGGGCTTCTGGCTGGTCGGGAAGAGCATCTACACGCTGGTCTCGTAGCAGGCCCGACCGGGCTCCCCCGGGGGCAGTCCGGTCGGGACGGTCGGACCGGGCCCTACCCGGTCACCGGCGGCCCGTCACCCGGCTCATCGGCTCCACCGGCCTGGCCCTGCCGGGCCACCCCTCGGGTCACGGCCCCGAAGATCAGGCGTATGACCAAGGCCAGCACGGCCAGATCGGCGAGCATCTGGACGGTGACCACCAGTCGGGCCGGATCGCTCTTCGGGGTGATGTCCCCGAATCCCACCGTGGAGAACACGGTGACGGTGAAGTAGAGGGCGGAGCTCCGACTGAGACTCCCGCCGACGAAGGCGGTGGGGTCGGCGTGGGACAGGGTCAGGTAGATCCATGCGAACAGCACCAGGAACAGCGGGATCACCGTGGCCATGGCCACGGCCGCCCGCAACGGGGGCCGCTCGTGGATGGAGATCAACCGGATCTCGTTGACCAGGACGGCCACGAAGATGGCCATGGCCACGCCCAGGCGGAGGGCCGGCCACTGGTGGGCGCGGTGCTGGACGGGCAGCAGGTAGTACGCGGCCAACAGGACGGCCGTGGTGGCCAGGGCCCGTGCCCCGGTCTGGACCAGGTGGGACCGATCGAAGTCACTGAGGTCCGGAGGCGGAGCCGGTGTCACCGTGTCACCCACTACAGGTGGCTGAAGCCGCCGGACTCCTCCTTGGTCATGGCCACCGACACCGGGTGCCGATCGAAGTGGGCGATGGCGCCCCTGATGTCCTCGAGCAGGAGGAAGGCCATGTCGCGGCTGACCCCCTGACGGACCAGGATGCGCTGGACCGAGATGTCGGACACCGAACCGGTCAGCGGGTACGCCGGCACCTGCCAGCCCTGGACGCGGAGGCGGTCGGCCACGTCGTAGAGGGTGTAGCCGGGGTCCTGTCCCTCCTTGATGCGCCACGCCACCGAGGGGATGCCGGTGATGGGGTTGCCGTCGCACAGCAGCTCGAAGGGCCCGAGCTTGACGATCTGCTCGGCCAGGAACTTGGCCGTGTCGTAGCAGGCGTCGTGGACGTACTGGTACCCCTTCTTCCCCAGCCTGACGAAGTTGTAGTACTGGGCCACGATCTGTCCGGCCGGACGGGAGAAGTTGATCTGGAAGACCGGCATGTCGCCACCGAGGTAGGTGACGTGGAAGATGAGGTCGTCGGGAAGGTCCTCCTTGTCCCGCCACAACACCCAGCCCACACCGAGGGGGGCCAGGCCGAACTTGTGGCCCGAGGTGCTGATGGACTTGACCCTCGGGATGCGGAAGTCCCACACCACGCCGGGGGCACAGAACGGGGCCAGGAAGGCTCCGCTGGCTCCGTCCACGTGGATGTCGATGTCGAGCCCGGTATCCTCGGCCAGCTTGTCCAGGGCCTGGGAAAGCTCGAGGACGGGCTCGTAGGAGCCGGTGTAGGTCACGCCGAAGGTCGGCACCACCATGATGGTGTTCTCGTCCACCTGGGCCAGCATCTGCTCCACGTCCATGCAGTACTTCCCGGCCGACATGGGGATCTCGCGCATCTCGATATCCCAGTACTTGGCGAATTTGTGCCACACCACCTGGACCGGCCCGCACACCATGTTGGGCTTGTCGGTGGGCTTGCCCTCGGCCTCCCGCTTGGCCCGCCACCGCCACTTGGCCGCCATGCCGCCCAGCATGCAGGCCTCCGAGGAGCCGATGGCCGAGCACCCCACCGCCTCCCCCCCTCGGGGGCGTTCCAGAGGTCGCCGAGGAGCTGCACGCAGCGACGCTCGATCTCGGCCGTCTGCGGGTACTCGTCCTTGTCGATCATGTTCTTGTTGATGGACAGGTCCATCAACTTGTGGACCTCGTCCTCCTCCCAGGTCTGGCAGAAGGTGGCCAGGTTCTGGCGGGCGTTGCCGTCGAGCAGCAGCTCGTCGGAGATGCACTGGAAGGCATCCTCGGGGCGCATCTCCTCGATCGGGAAGTGGCTGGAGGGCAGCCGGGTGAGCAGATCCTTGCCGGCGTAGACCGAGTCGAGTATCTCGTCCCGGATCGACTCGTGCTTGTGGAGGGGCATGGGGTGTGACCTCGTCTCTAGTGGGGGTCTGGCATGACGTTGGCGAAGATGGCCGACTGTACCTACTGGACCTACTGGCGGACCATGGCGACCTTGAGGAGCTCGTCCGCCGACAGCAGATGGGAGTGGTCGTCGGCGCCCTGGTCGAGCTGGACCCAGTGCACCGTCCCGGTGAAGGTGCTGGTCTCGGGGGTGTAGTCGTCGCTCACCGAGGTGGCATGGTCACCGCCCAGGTCCAGGGTCTCGTCACCGGAGAACAGCATGGGCACGCTGGCCTCCTGCCGGGCCGACCCCACGGGGGCGCCGTCCACGTACAGCGTGGTGTCGCCGCCCTTGGCCAGACCACCACCGTCGTAGACGAACTCCACCCGGATCTGATGGGTTCCGGCCGACAGCGGTTCGGTACCGGATGCCTTGACCAGGGCCAGGCCCAACAGGTTGTAGCAGTGGGTGGGCTTGCCGTCGAGGAGGTAGAGGGACCATCCGCCGAAGGCTCCCCCCTGGGCCACGATGACCCCGCTGGCGCTCTCGTCGGTCACGTCCACCTCGGCGGTGACGGTGTACGACTTGTTCTTGAGGTTCAAGACGGTGTTCTCGGTGACCCGGGACATACCCCCGAAGAAGATCTGGGACGGTCCCTTGGCCAGCTCCGGCCGGCCGGCGATCTCGGAGTTGAACCGCTCGATCCTCCGGTCGTCGAGCGGGAGGACGTTGTACTTGACGGCCTCGATGAGGAACAGGCGCTGGAGCTCGGCCAGCTTGTCGGGGTGGTCCCCGGACAGGTCGTGGACCTGGGTCCAGTCGCTGGTGGTGTCGTAGAGCTCCCAGACATCGTCGTCGAGGGCGGGAAGGGTGGCCCCGAACAGCCAGGGGACGCTGTGGCGGGTGACGGCCGTCCAACCCTTGTGGTAGATGCCGCGGTTGCACACCATCTCGAAGTACTGCGTCTCCCGCCGGTCCGGTGCGTCGGCGTGATCGAACAGGTAGGCCATCGATACACCGTGGAGGGGAAGCTGCTGGATTCCGTTCACGAAGGTGGGCTCGGGTATCCCGATGACGTCGAGCACGGTGGCGGCGACGTCGATCACGTGGTGGAACTGGTTGCGCACCTCGCCCCGGGCCGCGAACCCGTTGGGCCAGTGGACCACGGTGCCGTTGCGCGTGCCGCCGAAGTGGGACGCCACCTGCTTGGTCCACTGGTAGGGGGTGCACATGGCGTGGGCCCACCCCACGGCGTAGTGGTTGTACGCCTCCGGGGTCCCGAACTCGTCGATGTGGGTGGCCAGGAACTCCGGTGTCTCGAAGGCGGCGGCACCGTTGAGGGAGAGCATCTCGTTGTAGGTCCCGTTCGGTGTGCCCTCGGCGCTGGCCCCGTTGTCCCCGATCATGTAGTAGATCAACGTGTCGTCGAGGACCCCGAGCTCCTCGAGGGTGTCGATGACCCGTCCGACGTGGTGGTCGACGTGCTCGAGGTAGCCGGCATAGATCTCCATCTGGCGGGCCATGACCGGCTTGAGGACATCGGGGACGTCCTCCCAGGGGTCGATGTCGGCGGGACGCGGGGTGAGCTCGGCGTCGGGCGGCACGACGCCGAGCTCCTGCTGTCGGGCGAACACCTCGGCCCGCAGTACGTCCCACCCGGCGTCGAACCGGCCCTTGTAGCGGTCCGACCATTCGGCCGGCACGTGGTGGGGGGCATGGGTGGCGCCGGGGGCGAAGTAGGCGAAGAAGGGTCGGTCGGTCATGAGCGAACGCTGCTGGCGGATCCAGTTGACGGCCCGGTCGGCCAGGTCCTCGGACAGGTGGTAGCCCTCGGCCGGGGTCTTGGGCGGCTCGATGGGTGCGGTGCCTTCGAAGAGGGCCGGATAGTACTGGTTGGTCTCGCCCCCGATGAAGCCGTAGAAGTAGTCGAACCCGCTGTGGGAGGGCCACTGGTCGAACGGGCCCATCGGACTCGTCTTCCACACCGGAACCTCGTGGCACTTCCCGAACTGGGCCGTCGAGTAGCCGTTGAGCTTGAGGATCTGGGCCAGCGGGGCGGTGGTCTGGGGCCGGATGGAGCTGTAGCCCGGTGCGGACGTGGCCACCTCGGGGATGGCCCCCATGCCGGCGGTGTGGTGGTTGCGCCCGGTCAGGAGGGCCTGGCGGCTCGGGGCACACAGGGCGGTGGTGTGGAACCGGGTGAGCTTAAGTCCCCGGGCGGCCAGACGGTCGGCCGTCGGGGTGTTGATGGCTCCGCCGAAGGTGGAGGCGGCGCCGAATCCGATGTCGTCGAGCAGGATGATCAGGACGTTGGGAGCGCCCTCGGGCGGGTGGACCTCGGTGATGGGCGGGAACGCCGTGTCCGGGTCCTTGGCGTCGTAGGTGGTGAGGCCCACGTGCTGGCGGTCGTGGATGGGCAGCACGTACCGGTTGACGTTGTCGGACCCATCCATGGCGCTCTCCTGTTCGGACTGGCTGTACCGGGGCTCCCCACCCGGGGACGGTCCGAGCGGACTGCTGTCCGACCGGGTCCAAGGTCGGGCGCCCCGTCTCGACGCTGTCCCGGACGCACCAGGAGCCGACCCTGCCGACACCCTCCCACCCGGGAGCCGGCAATTCGTCACCCATCCCGGGTGATTCACGAGCAGGGCACGGACCGCCCAACTAGCGCCCGAATTCGCACGACCGGTAGGGTGCCGGCGACGGTTAGGGTGCTGGCGACGACGGTACGACGTGAGGGAAGAGAGAGTGGGGGACATGGCCGAGCAGATTCCGCTGGTCGACTACCTGGTGTTGGGGGATCGACCGCATCTGGTCGCCAACGAGTGCACCAGCTGTGGAGCCAGGTTCTTCGATCGCCGGAACGCCTGTGCCCACTGTGGCAAGACCGAATTCACCAAGGCCGACGTGGCCACCACCGGAGAGGTCCACGCCTTCACCATCGTGGCCTTCGCCGCCCCCGGGGTCCCGGTCCCCTACGTGGCGGCCCTGGTGGACTGCGAGGGCACCAGCGTGCGGGCCAACCTCATCAACGTGACCCCCGATCCGGACCACGTCAGCCTGGGCATGAAGGTGCAGCTGGCCACCGAGGTCATCGGCACGGACGAAAGCGGTACCGAAGCGGTCGGGTTCGGCTTCGAACCCGTCGGCAGCTAGCAGAGTACGAAGAGAGAGGCTGAGCGACATGGCATCGGACGACCTGTGGATCCTGGGGATCCACATGACCAAATTCGGAAAGCACCCCGACCTCGACCTGGTCGACCTGGCCTCGGAGGCCGTGCTCGGGGCCCTGGCCGACGGCGGCGTCGAGATGGGCGACATGGGGGTGATCGGGGCCGGCAACCTCATGGCGGCCAACGCCGGCATCGGCCAACAGCTGCAGAAGCAGCTGGGCCAGACCGGCATCCCGGTGTTCAACGTGGCCAACGCCTGCGCCACCGGGGCCACCGCGCTCCGGGTGGCCTGCATGGCCGTCAAGGCGGGCGAAGCCGACATGGGCCTGGCCTTCGGGGTGGAGAAGCTGTCCGGCGCCGGGCTCCTCTCGGGTGGGAACCGCAAGGAGGACTCGGCTACGTGGACCCCGTCCGGACGCTACGGGGCGGTGGCCCCGGTCGACGGCCGCATCGGCACGGAGATCATGCCCGGCGTCTTCGCCCAGATCGGCATGGAGTACGGACACCGCTACGGGGGCACCAGCTTCGAGCTCTTCGCCCGGATCTCCGAGAAGAACCATGCCCACTCGACCCTCAACCCCCTGGCCGCCTACACCAAGAAGATGAGCCTCGAGGAGATCATGGGTGATGTCATGATCGCCTACCCCAACACCCGGCCCATGTGCTCGGCCAACTGCGACGGAGCGGCGGCGGCGGTGGTGGTCAGCGGAGCCAAGCTGAAGACCCTGTCCCTCGAGCAGCAGAAGCGGGCGGTCAAGATCTCCGCCTCCGTCCTCACCACCGACCCGTGGGAAGAGGCGTGCCAGATCCTTCCCGACGTCAACACCCTGACCCGGAACGCCGCCACCCAGGCCTACGAGCAGGCCGGCGTCGGTCCGGCCGACCTCGATCTGGTGGAGCTACACGACTGCTTCGCCACCGCCGAACTGGTCCACTACGACAACCTCGGACTGTGCGAGGTGGGGGGCGCGGCCGACTTCTTCAACTCCGGCGCCACCTGGCGGGACGGGGCCACCCCGGTCAACGTGTCCGGCGGCCTCGAGTCCAAGGGCCATCCCATCGCCGCCACCGGGATCGCCAACGTGTGGGAGGTGGCCACCCACCTGCGGGGCGAGGCCGGCGACCGGCAGATCCCCGGAGCCAAGGTGGGCCTCACCCACGTCATCGGACTGGGCTCGGCGTGCGGCGTCCACATTCTGGAGAAGGCGGCCTAGTAGCTCAGGTACAGGTTCAGGTCGCGGTGTCGAGGGCGCCGAACCGGACAGCGGTCAGCTCCTCGGACACGTCCCACAGGCGCCGGGCGGCGGCGGGATCACGGGCGGCGCGGACGAACGCCACCTCCTTCGGGTGGCCGCGCATGCCGAACAGTCGGTCGGGTCCGAAGTACCGGCCGCCGACGACCCCGGGGGCCGTGGCCGCGAAGAGGCTGGGCAGGGCCCCGTCGGCCGGCGACTGGGCGATCAGCGTGTTCCCCAACGCCGTGGCCCGCTCCATGAGCCCTGAGCCGGTCATCCTCGGGCCGACCCCCTGCAGGTTCGTGGCGGCATAGCCCGGGTGGGCCGCCACGCTGACGAGGGAGGAGCCGGAACCGGCCGACCGCCGGTCGAGCTCCAGCGTGAAGAGCTGGTTGGCCAACTTGGCCTGGGCGTAGGCGCTCCATTTGCCGTACCGGCCGGTGCCCTGGAGGTCGTCGAAGTGCATGCGGCCCATCTGGGCCACGGAACTGGTGACGGTGACCACCCGGGCCCCGGGACGGGCCAGGAGACGTTCGAGCACACCGCCGGTCAAGGCGAAGTGACCGAGGTGGTTGGTGCCGAACTGCATCTCGAAACCGTCGGCGGTGTGGCGACGGGGGATGGCCATCACCCCGGCGTTGTTGAGCAGGATGTCGAGTCCGTCGTGACCGGCACCGAAGCGACGGGCGAAGGCCGCCACGGAGGACAGATCGGCCAGGTCCAGCGGTTCGAGGGCCACGTCGGCGGAGGGGACCGTCCGGAGGATGCGGTCCAGCGCGTCGGCACCCTTGGTCTGGTCCCGGCAGGCCAGGACCACCTCGGCGCCGGCCCGGGCCAGGGCCAGGGCCGACTCGAAGCCGATACCGCTGTTGGCCCCGGTCACGACGGCGGTGCGTCCGGTGAGGTCGGGGATGTCGTCGACGGTCCATGGAGCCATGGACGGCACCCTACGGGAAACCGGGCGGGGACGGACCGCCCGGGACGGTCCGCGGACGCGTCATCTACCGTGGGGCCATGACCTACCTGCCCTCCGAGGAACGTTACGACCAGATGCAGTACCGGCGGTGCGGACGCAGCGGGATCACGCTGCCCCTGGTCTCGCTGGGTGTGTGGCAGAACTTCGGGGACGCCCGACCCGCAGACGAGATCGAGGCCATGCTGACCCGGGCCTTCGACCTCGGCATCACCCACTTCGACCTGGCCAACAACTACGGGCCGCCGTACGGGTCGGCCGAGGCCAACGTGGGAAAGGTGCTGAACGGCGCCCTCGCCCCCTACCGGGACGAGCTCATCCTCTCCACCAAAGCCGGCTACGACATGTGGCCCGGTCCCTACGGCGACGGCGGCTCGCGGAAGTACATGTTGGCCAGCCTCGACGCCAGCCTCGGCCGCATGGGCGTCGAGTACGTCGACATCTTCTACTCCCACCGCTTCGACCCCGACACCCCGCTGGAGGAGACCATGGGGGCGCTCGACACCGCCGTGCGCCAGGGCAAGACCCTCTACGTCGGGATCTCCTCCTATCCCCCGGACCAGACGGTGGAGGCGGCCGAGATCCTGGACCGCCTGGGCACTCCCCTACTCATCCATCAACCGCCCTACTCGATGTTCAACCGCTGGATCGAGCACGGGCTGCTCGAGACCTTCGGCCGGCTCGACATCGGCTGCATCGTCTTCTCGCCCCTGGCCCAGGGGCTCCTGACCGACCGCTACCTCGACGGCATCCCCGAGGGCTCGCGGGCCAGCCAGCCCGGAACCCTCGACAAGGGGTTCCTGACCGAGGAGACCCTGGACCGCGTGCGGTCCCTCGACGCCGTGGCCCGGCGACGCGGCCAGTCGCTGGCCCAGATGGCCCTGGCGTGGACGGTCCGGGACCAGCGGGTCACCTCGACGCTGATCGGCGCCAGCAGCCTGGCCCAGCTGGAACAGAACGTGGCCACGCTCGACTCCCTGGCCTTCTCGTCCGAGGAGCTCGACGAGATCGACGGGATCCTGCCCTAGGGATCAGGACGGCGGGGCGAGCCGTCGGGTCGTCCGGTAGCGCCAGAGGGGGAACAGACGCGTCCGCAGCCAGTACCGCCCCCCGCTGTAGGGAAGCTGGGTGACCACCTTGCCCGAGGGCGCCCTGAAGTAGTTGGAGCAGCCCGACAGCCAGACCGTCCCCTGCATAGCCGACTGGATCCGGCGGTTGTACGAGGTCATGGCCCGGCGCCGGACGTCGACGGCTCCGATCCCGAGGTGGCCCATGGCCCGGAGCGCTCCCATGACGTAGTGACTCTGGGCCTCGTGGAAGAAGAGGATCGAGTTCACGCCGTTGGTGTTCGGGCCGTACAGCATGAAGAAGTTCGGGTAGCCCGTCACCGAGATCCCGAGGAAGGCCTCGGCCCCGTCCCGCCAGTCGTGGCGGAGATGGCGGCCGTCCACGCCGACGACGTCGATGGTGGACAGGAACTCGTTGGCCACGAACCCGGTCCCGTAGATGATGGTGTCCACCCGGTGGTGCTCCCCGTCGGCGGTGCGCAGACCGTGCTCGGTGATCTCGGTGACCGGTTGGGTGACGAGTCTGACGTTGGGCCGGTTGAGGGCCGGGAACCACTGCCGCGAGATGAGCGGGCGCTTGCACCCGACCGGGTAGTCGGGGGTGAGCGCCTCCCGGAGGGCCGGGTCCCCGACTTTGCGGGCCAGATAGGAACGGGACAGCTCCGTCATCATGGTGGTCTGCTCGGAGTCGGCCCGGAAGTTCGATCGCTGGTACGTCAGCCAGATCCTCCAACGCTCCCGGCGCGCCGCCAGGGGGATGCGGGCGAACCGGCGCTGCTCCTCGGGGCCGAAGGGGACGTCCAATCGGGGTGTGATCCAGATGGGGGTGCGCTGGAACACCGTGAGATGGTCGACGTCGGGGGCGATGGCGGGCACGTACTGGATGGCACTGGCCCCGGTTCCGATCGAGGCCACCCGCTGGCCGGCCAGCGGGGCCGAGTGGTCCCAGCGGGCGGAGTGGAAGGACCGGCCGCGAAACCGCTCGGCCCCCGGGATGGCGGGCACATGCGGCACGTTGAGCATGCCGAGGGCACTCACCACCACCTGGGCCCGGAAGCGCTCCCCCGTCGCCGCCGTCAGCATCCACTCCTGGTCCGACTCGTCCCACCGGGCCTCGGTGATCGAGGTGTCCGTCCGGACGTGGGGCCGGACCCCGTGACGGTCGGTGCACCGCTCCAGGTAGGCCAGGATCTCGGGCTGGGTGGCATAGGTGCGACTCCACCAGGGGTTGAGGTCGAAGGAGTACGAGTAGAGGTGGGAGGGCACGTCACAGGCCGCGCCGGGATACGTGTTGTCGCGCCAGGTGCCCCCGACACCGTCGGACTGCTCGTAGATGGTGTACCGGTACCCGGCCCGTTGGAGTCGGATGCCCATGGCGATGCCGCCGGCGCCGGCGCCGAGGACGGCGACGGTCGGCTTCACCCTCACGTCGAGGCGAGGCGCTCGAGATTGGCCGACGCCCCGGAGTCGACCAGCTCCACCTGCACCCCGTCGGGATCGCGGACCACCGCCATCGCCACCCCCGCCACCGTCACCCGCCTCGGCGCGCCGCCCAGGCCCAATCGGGCCAGTCGGTCCAGGGCCGCCTCCACGTCGGTGATCACCGACAGGAGGAGGAATCCGTGGGCCGGCGGCGTCGCCGGTGGTCCGTCGGGCACGGGGCCCAGGCCCACCAGCTCCACGATGCCGGCGTCGGCCCGGTCCGGTCGGCCGAGGAACACAGCCCGGAGCGAGGTGGACGGGGCCTCCAGCAGCGACGGCCAGTCGCCGTCGAACCGCTCGTCCATCAGCACGACGAAACCCAGGCCGTCGCGCCAGAATCGCAGGCTCTCGTCCACGTCGGCCACGCAGATGGCCGAGTGATGTACCACCGTCACCGCTGCACCTCCCGGATCGACGCCCGGCCCGCGGTCGGGCCGGCGGCGACATCGGACCGGCCCGGGTGCGGTCCCCGGGGCGGCCCGGCCGCGATCATCTAGTTTCTACTCGTCATCCACACCCACCACCGGCAGGAGCCTCGACCGTGCCAGCCGTCCCCCGTGCCACCGCCCCGAGCCACCCCGCGTCGTCCCGCTGGTCCCCGATCAGGTCGACCACGCCGCAGGCGACGGCATGACCGCGGTCGGACCGGCGGTGGTGGTGGGCGGCGCGTCGGGCATCGGCGCGGCGGTGACCGACCGATACCGCTCCGACGGGATCGATGTGGTGGTGTGGGACCGGGCCGGTGACGCCGACATCCGCTGCGACATCACCGACACCGATCAGGTCGCCGCGGCGGTGGCGGCCACGGTGGATCGGATCGGCGTGCCGGCCCAGGTGACGGTGACGGCCGGAATCGGCCACAGTGGCCGGTTGGCTGACGTCGACGCCACGGAGTGGGACCGGGTGATGGCGGTCAATGCCAAAGGGGTGTGGTTGGCCATGCGGGGTCTGGCCGCCACCATGCACGGCGGTGATGGCGGCGATGGCGGCGGATCCATCGTGGCCGTCTCGAGCGTGAGCGCCCGACTGGTCGACCGGACCATGGGCCTCTACTGCGCGTCCAAGGCCGCACTGGACATGGTGGTGCGGGTGGCCGCCAGCGAGTGGGCCCCGGCCGTCCGGGTCAACGCCGTCGCTCCGGGGGTGACCGACACTCCGATGCTCGGCCCGGCGCCACGGGATGGAGCCTGGCTCACCGGGGTGGCCGGCCGCACCGCCCTCGGCCGAATCGGCCGACCCGAGGACATCGCCGAGGCCGTGGTGGCCGTGCACGGGATGCACTGGGTCACCGGCCAGATCATCGAGTGCGACGGTGGACTCTCACTTCACAGCCCGATCGACCCCACCGGCGGGTCACGGGGGGATCCCCGCCGCTGAGCGGCTGGGGACGTCGGGGACCCGGATGCCCCGATAGCCGGCCGGTGGCTGGTCATCGGGGCAGGCCCCCGGCGGGTCGTCGTAGCGCGGGTCCCGGGTCCACGATCCGAACTCCCACCCCGGCTTCTCCTGGGCCAGGCCGAGGATCGGGGTGAGCTCCTCGGTGACCAGCGCGCCGAACCGGGCCGCGCCATAGGGGCACATGTGGGTGTTGTCGAGTTTGCGGGCCCGGACCCAGGTTCCCTGCGGGGTGCGCATCCACGTGAGGAAGTACCCGCCCGGGGCGAACAGCTGTTGGGTGGTCAGGTAGACGGCCCGTCCCGGGAAGGCCGCCACCGCCTGGCGGGCCGCCGCATCCCAGGCGTCGGTGAGCTCGGTCTCCTTCGACCAGGCCTGCCGGCGGGCCACGGGATCGCTGATGGAGTCGGTCGGCCCGACCACGGGGAACTGGAGGAGGACGGCCAGACGAACACCGTCGGCCGGATCCAGCAGGGTGGCCAGGAACCGCTCCAGCTCGGCGCGGTACCCACTCGGTTCGCTCTGGGCCAGCTGGTCGTCCCACGACCAGGTCCCGATGGCCACCTGCGGCCGAGACTGCGCCAAGGTCTGTTGGACATCGGCGGGCCAGGTCGGAACGGTACTGAGCCCGAACCCGGGCACCGTGTCGTTGACGACCACCGAGACCGACCCGGTGGCCTGGAGCGCGGCGGCGATGCCGAGGGAGCTGTCCACCATCACGCTGTCACCCAACAGCCAGGCCCGATAGGGGTGACCCGGCGTGGCCGGCGGGAGACGGGGAGCGCCCGGGGGCACCGTGGTCGGGACCGCCGGTGACGGTGGGCCGGCCACCTCAGCGGTCGTGGCCGACGGCGGGCCGACCGTGCCCACCAGGATGACGGCCGCCGTGACCACCAGACCGGCCGCCGCGAATCCGACCGTCGGGACGTGGAGACGGCGGTGGAGGGCGCCCCAATCGGTCCGCCGGAGCGGTCGCTCGACCAGGTAGTAGCTGGCGCACGAGAGCGTCACCATGGTGGTCAGGCGGGCCACCAACAGGGCCGCTCCCGACCAACCGATGGTGTCGGTGGTCATCAGCACGATGACCGGCCAGTGCCACAGGTACAGGCTGTAGGAGATGATGCCGATCCAGCGCACCGGGCCCAGCGCCAGCACCCGTCCCACCACGCCGTCCGGTGCCCGCAGGGCTCCCACCATGAGGAGGGTGGCGCACGAGGCGATGGCCACCAGGCCTCCGTCCCAGATCCAGCCGGGTGGCCCCCCGGCCACCGATGCCCCGACGGCCAGACCGGCCAGTCCCACCACGGTGAGGACGGACCACATCCGGCGACGCGGAGCCTCCCGGTCCGGGGGCCAGACCATGGCGGCAGCTCCTCCCAGCAGGAGTTCCCAGGCCCGGGTGTCGGTACCCAGGTAGGCGCGATTGGCCCCGTAGACATGGGCGGCCACACCCATCCACACCGCTGACGCCAATCCCAGCAAGACGGTGACTCCCAGCAGGATCCTCCGCCAGTGCCGTACCCCGCCGGCCGGCAGGGACAGGGCGATGGTGGCGACCAGAAGCGGCCAGACCAGGTAGTACTGCTCCTCGATGGCCAGGGACCATGTCTGCTGCAGTGGGCTCACCGACAGGAACCTGGCGAAGTAGCTGTGACCGGCGGCGATCTGCTGCCAGTTGGCCACGTAGAACAAGGTGGCCAGGGCCGGCGATCGGAGCTGGGCCGGCACCAGGCCGGGGCCGCCGACGGCGGCGTAGACCGAGAGCGCCACCAGCAGTACCAGCACCGCCGGGAGCAGCCGGCGGGCCCGACGCCCCCAGAAGGACACGATGTTCCCCGGGGGGCGGCCCTCGGCCAACAGCAGGCTGGTGATGAGGTAGCCGGACAGGACGAAGAAGACGTCCACACCCACCCATCCCCCACGGAGGTAGCCCAGGTGGTACGCGACCACGGCGGAGATGGCGACGGCACGGACGCCGTCGAACTGGGGGACGTATCGCCGGAGGGCCAAGGGGACTGTAGCTTCGCGCCCCGCGGTGGCGGCCTGCCATCGCCCGGCACGCAAGGGACGGCGGCTGACCGGAGTCATCCCGGGCCGCGGGCTCCACTGCCGCAGGGTCGGGTTGGCCCCCGCTACGCAGGATCGGGTTGGCCCCCGCTACGCGGGGTCCGGTGGTACCAGTTCGTCCACCATGGCCCGCACCCGCCGATCGATCTCGTCCACGATGGGCCCGACCTCGTCCACGGACAGTCCGGCCGGATCGGCCAGCTCCCAGTCGAGCCGCCGCTGGCCCGGGTAGACCGGGCAGGCGTCGCCGCAGCCCATGTGATAGCCCGCGAGGTGCCGTCGGTGACGGACTTGGGAAACTCGCGGGAGGTGTCGAGGCCCCGCTCGTTCAGGATGGCGACCACCGACGGGTCGAGGTGGTGACCGGGCTCGGATCCGGCCGACAGCACCTCGACCCGTCCGGCCGCGTACCGGTCGAGCAGGACACGTGCCGCCAAACTACGGCCGGCGTTCCTCACGCAGAGGAAGAGAACGGTCGGACGGTCGCTCACGAGATCGCTCCGGAGCGGCCGGGTGGATGCTCCGCCGGGGATCCGGCGCCAGAGACGTCCCCGTCATGGGGGACGACGATGTCGGAGACGTCCCCGTCATGGGGGACGACGATGTCGGAGGCGTCCCCGTCATGGGGGACGACGATGTCGGAAGCCTGGGCCGTCGTCATGCCGCCGTAGAGCAGGATGATCAGGGCCAGGGCGGACAGTCCGCCCAGCAGTTGCGCGGCGACGAAGCTGGGCACCGATGACGGCGCTATGCCGGCGAAGCTGTCGGAGAAGACCCGTCCCACGGTGATGGCCGGGTTGGCGAAGCAGGTCGAACTGGTGAAGAAGTAGCCGGCCCCGATGTAGGCGGCCACCGCCGCCGGGGTGTACCGGGCCCGCCCGCTGCGGGCCAGGGCAAAGATGACCATGATGAGCCCGAGCGTGGCCACGGCCTCGGACAGGAAGTGGGCCGGCGAGGCTCGGTCGTGGGTGGAGATGCTCACCGGCGGCCTCGGAGAACATGAGGTTGGCCACGACCGCACCACCAACGCACCCGGCCACCTGGGCCGGCAGATAGGCGCAGGCCGTGCGCCAGTCGATGCCACCGAACCAGGCGTCGACCAGCGAGACCACCGGGTTGAAGTGCCCGCCGGACACGGGCCCGAACATCAAGATGATGGCGTAGAGCCCGGCCGCGGTGGCCGCGGCGTTCTCGAGCAGCTGCGAGCCCGGTCGCAGCCCGGGGAGAGCCTCTGCGCGGCGATGCCCGACCCGACCACCACGGCGGCGAGGAACACGCTCCCGAGCGCCTCGGCCAGCACCCGGCGGCCCAGGCCGGCGGATGGGGCGACGAACCACCGGCGCACCGGTCGCGCTCACCGGGTCCGACCCGAGCAGCCGGCGCATCAACAGCACGTGGCCTGAGGGACAGCCGGACCGCTCTCGGTGCCCACCGCGACCCCGGACGGATGGGCCACATGTCTCGGTCGAGCAGCCCATGGCGGTGGCGTCGGTGGCGTCGGCCAACACCGTGTAGACCTCCCAGGGGGCGCCGTCGGGATCGCTGACCCAGGCCTTGTCCTGCACGGCGTAGCAGCACGTGACGGCGCCTGGACGGTCGGCGCCAGACCGTCTTCGTCCCACCGACGGGAGGTGTCCCGGACCTCGGCGGCGGTGTCCACTTCGATGCCCAGGTGGTTGAGGGCCCCGGCCACCCCGTCTCCCGCCCGGACGGGTCCTCGATGAGGACGAGCTTGAGCGGTGGGGCGGCGATGGCGTAGTTGGCATAGCCGGGACGGCGTTTGGCCGGGCCGGTCCCGAACAGCGACGAGTAGAACTCCACCGCCGCCTCGAGGTCGGTCACGTTGAGGGCGAGCTGGACTCGGGCCACGTGGAAACCTCCCATTGCATTCACGGGAATCGATTGATCGACTATGATCGATGCATTCACGATTGTCAATGGGAAGCTGTCGAGGATGCTCGTGATCACCCGAACCGACACCGACCGATCGAAGGGTCGGCCCGGGCCGGACACGCCATGTTGCCCTTCCGTACTGGCCGCCCCTCTCGACGCGTCGGTGGCCGCGTCACTGGCGCAGGGGCCCACCGCTCTGTCCGACCCGGTCGACTGCGGGTGCTCAGCATGCTGGCCGATTCGGCCACCGGTGAGGTCTGCGTCTGCGACTTCGTCGACCCACTGGGCAAGAGCCAGCCCACCGTCTCCCATCACCTCAAGATCCTGAGCGAGGCCGGGCTGGTGCGCGGCGATAGCCGGGGAAAGTGCGTGTGGTACTCACTGGAGCGCGAACGGCTGGCCGAGCTGCGGGCCGCCATCGATACCTGATCGGAGTCCGGCGGGCCGGCACGGCCCATGGCGGCGCGGTTACGGTGCCCGACGTGAACGTCATCGAGCAGGGCAGCAGCCATTGGACGTCGACCGGGGTGCACAGCTCCTCCGGCGACTCGAGTCGAGGAACGGTGCAGCATGGCATCTGAAGTCCGAGCCGTGGTGGCCCTGGCCCAGGGGGAGCCGGTCTCGATCGTGTCCATCGTGGTCCCCGACCCGGGACCGGGCGAGGCGGTGGTGCGGGTACAGGCCTGCGGAGTGTGCCACACCGACCTCCATTACCGTGAGGGGGGCATCAACGACGAGTTCCCGTTCCTCCTCGGGCACGAGGCGGCCGGCGTGGTGGAGTCCGTCGGTCCCGACGTGACCTCGGTGGAGCCCGGGGACTTCGTCGTCCTCAACTGGCGGGCCGTGTGCGGCGTCTGCCGCTCGTGCCGTCGGGGCCGCCCGTGGTACTGCTTCGACACCCACAACGCGGTCCAGAAGATGACGCTCTCGGACGGGACCCCGCTCTCCCCCGCGCTCGGCATCGGGGCGTTCGCCGAGAAGACCTTGGTGGCCGCCGGGCAGTGCACCAAGGTGGACCCGGCCGCACGGCCCGAGGCGGTGGGTCTGTTGGGCTGCGGGGTGATGGCCGGGCTGGGGTCGGCCATGCTCACCGGTGAGGTCGGGACCGGCGATTCGGTGGCGGTCTTCGGCTGCGGCGGAGTCGGTTGTGCCGCCATCGCCGGGTCCGGCCTGGCCGGGGCGGCCACGATCATCGGCGTCGACCTCGACCGGGGCAAGCTCGAGTTGGCCCGTGAGTTCGGGGCCACCGACGTGGTCGACGCGTCGAAGGAGGACCCGGTCGAGGCGGTCCGGGCCCTGACCGGGGGCAACGGCGCCGACGTGTGCATCGAGGCCGTGGGAAACCCCGCCGTGATGGAACAGGCCTTCTACGCCCGGGACCTGGCCGGCACGCTGGTCCAGGTGGGCGTGCCGACCCCGGACATGCGCATCGACCTCCCGATGATCGAGTTCTTCGGCCGGGGCGGTCGCCTCAAGCCCAGCTGGTACGGCGACTGCCTCCCGTCGCGGGACTTCCCGGTGCTCGTGGACCTGTACCTGCAGGGTCGCCTGGACCTCGACCGCTTCGTCACCGAGACCATCGGGCTCGGTGACGTCGAGGAGGCCTTCCACCGGATGGAGCGGGGCGAGGTCCTCCGCTCGGTCGTGCTCCTCTGATGTCCGGGCCGCTCCGATGATCGAGCGGGTGGTGACGTCGGGCATCTTCTCGCTGGACGGACAGGACTTCGAGGTCGACAACAACATCTGGGTCGTCGGGGACGACGCCGAGGTGATGGTCATCGACGCCGCCCACGACCATCGTCCCATCGTCGAAGCTGTCGGGGCCCGTCGCACGGTGGCCATCGTCGCCACCCACGGTCACAACGACCACATCAACGCGGCGGGGGCACTGGCCGAGGCGTTGGACGCCCCGGTATGGCTCCATCCCGACGACCTCATGCTGTGGCACGAGGTCTACCCCGACCGCTCCCCGGACCGGGCCCTGTCCGAGGGGCTCACCATCACCGCCGGAGCCAGGACCCTCCGGGTCATCCACACACCGGGGCACTCCCCCGGCGGGTGCTGCCTGTACGACGAGGCCGGTGCCGTGCTGTTCTCGGGCGACACGCTGTTCCGCGGCGGGCCCGGGGGCCACGGGACGCAGCTACTCCGACTTCCCCACCATCATCGCCTCCATCCGCGACCGTCTCCTGGTCCTGCCCGACGCCACCCGGGCCCTGACCGGGCACGGCGAGGAGACCACCATCGGGGCGGAGGCCCCCCATCTGGCCGAGTGGGTGCGCGACCACGGTTGAGGCGGTTCGGCGCCCCCGGCAGGCAGGTATCCGTGCCATGGGCACTGCCCCTCCCCGACGGCCACACTGAGCGGTTGTGGGAACACCCTGAGTCGGATCTCAGCCCGAGCGAGCTGAGCCCACTGCCTTCGGCCATCCTGGCCTACGGTGACGGTGTGGTCGTGGCCGGCAAGACAGCCCACGTTGGGCTCGCCCTTCTGATCAGAAGGCACGGGAGACAGTTGGCGGCGGGCGGACTGGCGATCGGCATCGGACTGTTCTGGGGCGTCGGTGCGTTGTCCGGCCCGTCTCCGACGCAGGACAGGGGAACCTTGACGTTGGCAACGTCGTCGGCTCCGAGGGGGCGCACCATCATGCTCTACGGCGACTCACTCGCGGTCCAAGCGGCCCGGTCCTTCGTCATCACCGCCGACAGGTCACCGGGCGTGGTCGCCGACCGCGAGTACCTGGGACGGCACCGCTCCTTGCGATTGGCTCCCGGCCATGCTGAAGGCTGCCCACTCGAGAGACATCGCCGTGGCCGTACTGGCCTTCTCGGGCGACTCGGAGACGCCCTGCATGAAGGGTGCTCCCTTCGGCAGCACCCGGTACTACCAGAGGTATCTCCATGACGTAACCATTGCCGCCACGGCCTTTGCCCACAACGGCACCAAGGTGGTTCTGGTCGGATCGCCACAATCCCGCAAGCAGTTCGTGGATCGGGATACCCACTGGAATCGGTTGAACCGCATCCTCGCCGGTATCGCCACATCCGACTCGCGCCACGTGACGTACGATGACGCAGGTGGGGCAGTGATGGTTGACGGTCACTTCACGTGGTCAATGCCGTGCTGGTCGGTGGAACCATGCCTCAACGATCCAGTGGTGGGAGAGAACGTGGTGCGGGCTCCCGACGGATTCCACTTCTGCCCGACCGGCACCGACCCATGCACGACCTATATGTCGGGGGCGGTTCGCTATGGCGTGGACATGGCCGAGCATGCCTTGATGCAACTCTCAGCCGTCACTCTCTAGTCCTCTCCACCGACCGACCGACCGGGTCGACGGTTCGACGGTTCGACCGCATGCATGATGTGCTCGGGTTGTCGATCGGACCCCGAGCCCGAGGTGGCGGCGGAATATCATCCCGACGTGCGAGTTCGTGACCCCCGGACCGGCAACTGACCCCCGTGGCCGGCTATTCGGGTACGCCGTTGGCGACGAAGCTCGGCATCAGCGAAGGATCGACCGTGGCGCTCCTGGACGCCCCGGCCGGCCTTCGGCTGGAGCTGCCGCCGAAGGTCCGGGTCAGGAGGCAGGCCAGGGGCAGGGCCGACGTCGTCGTGGTCTTCGTCACGCGGACCCGGGTGTTGGAACCCCGGCTCGACCGGCTGGCCTCGATGGTGTTCCCGTCCGGTGGCCTGTGGATCGCCTGGCCGAAGCGGTCCTCGGGGATGGCAACGGACATGACGGACGACGCCGTCCGGCGACTGGCTCTGCCCCGGGGCCTGGTCGACAACAAGGTGTGCGCCGTCGACGCCACCTGGACCGCGCTCCGCCTCGTCTGGCGCCGCCAGCTCCGAACCGGGGAGCGTCCGGGCTGACCGGGGCCACTGTCCGCCCCCGACGATCAGGAGGAGAGGGCCAGGCGCGGGGTGTCGTGGTCCTGTTCGAGTTGGAGCAGTGTCCGCTTGCGGTCCAACCCGCCTCCGTAGCCGGTGAGGGATCCGTCGGCACCGATCACCCGGTGACAGGGAACGATGATGGCGATGGGGTTGTGCCCGTTGGCCATCCCCACGGCCCGGGCCGCTCCCGGCTGCCCGACCCGCCGGGCCAGCTCGCCGTAGGACTCGGTCTCGCCGTAGGGGATCTCCGTGAGGGCCCTCCAGACCCGCCGTTGGAACGGGGTGCCCCGCATGTCGAGGGTGAGGTCGAACTCGGTGAGCTCGCCGTCGAAGTAGGCGCGGAGCTGCTCGACCGCCTCGGGGAACGCCGAGGGTTGGGGGCTCCAGTCCACCTGGTCGGACGGCGGGTGCGTCTGGTCGACCATGCGCAGGTTGGTGATCGTCCTGCCGTCGCCGGCCAGGGTGAGGGGGCCGACGGGGCTGTCGATGGTGCGGGATGTGACTTCGTTCATGTCGTTCCTTTCGGTGGCCACTGGTTGATCGGATGGTCGAGGGCTCCCCACAGGTACTGCACCGCGTAGGCGCGCCACGGGCGCCATCGCGGCGCGTGGTCGAGGAGACCGACGGCCGAGGCGGGCAGACCGAGCGACTCGGCCCCCCGCCGGACACCCACGTCCCCAGCCGGAAAGGCATCAGGGTCGCCGAGGGCCCGCATGGCGATCATCTCGACGGTCCATGACCCGATGCCGGCGATGTCCGTGAGGCCCTGCCGGGCCCGCTCCCAGTCGGCGCCGACACCGATCTGTACCCGGCCCGACGCCAGTGCGTCGACGAGCTCGGCGAAGCACCGCTGACGGGCCACGGGGAGTCCCAGCGTGGCCGGATCGACGGCCGCGAGCTCTCCGGCGGAGGGGAACAGGTGCGTGAGCCCACCGCCGGGATCGCTGACGGGAGTACCGTGTCGGGCCACCAGTCGTGCCGTGTGGGTGCGTGCTGCTGCCGTCGACACCTGTTGCCCGAGGACCATGCGCACCGCCAGCTCGACCTCGTCGACGGTGCCGGGAATGCGCCGGCCCGGCGCCTTGACCACCTGCGGCCGTAGGGCAGGGTCCTCCGACAGCGTGGCCACGACGGCCTCGGGGTCGGCATCGAGGTCGAGTAGTCGCCGACACCGGGCCATGGCGGTGGGCAGGTCGCGGATGTCGTCGAGGGCCAGTTGGCAGTGGACGTGTTCGGGCGTGGGTCGGAGGGACACCACGCTGCTGCCGGCCGGGAGACGGAGCGTGCGCCGATAGGCACCGTCGTGGTACTCCTCGCACCCCGGGACGGCGGTGGCGGCCAGATGACCGAAGAGGCTCTCGGGGCAGAAGGGCGAGCGGAACGGGAGCCGGAAGGTGAGCGCGCCCGGCGATGCCGGAGGCGCACCCCGTTGGGCCCGGGATCGTAACGAGGTCGGCGTGGTGGCGAAGACCAGGCGGACCGTGTCGTTGAACTGTCGGACACTCGAGAAACCGGCGGCGAAGGCCACTTCGGCGAAGGCCAGCCCGGTGGTCTCGATGAGCAGTCGGGCGGTCTGGGCCCGTTGGGCCCGGGCCAGGGCCAGCGGGCCGGCACCGACTTCGGCCCGGAGGTGCCGTTCCACCTGGCGGGTGCTGTACCCGAGTTGGTCGGACAATCCGGTGACGCCTTCGCGGTCGACTACCCCGTCGGCGATGAGCCGCATGGCCCTGGCCACCATGTCACGGCGCACGTTCCACTCCGGAGACCCCGGTGAGGCGTCGGGGCGGCAGCGTTTGCAGGCCCGGAAGCCGGCCTGCTGCGCCGCCGCGGCGGTGGGGAGGAAGCGCAGATTCCGGGCGAAGGGCGGACGCACGGGACAACTGGGCCGGCAGTAGATCCGGGTGGTCAGGACGGCGGTCACGAACCACCCGTCGAAACGGGCGTCCTTCGACTGCACGGCCCGGTAGCACCGGTCGAAGTCCTCGTACACACGGGCAGAGTACGCCCCTTCGGTAGACCGATCTGGCGGGAATCCGACACCGCAGTGGGGGCACCCGCCCGGGCGGTGCCCGGGCGGCCTGACCCGCCGGAGCGCCCACCAGTTGATAACTGACTGAGTCAGTTTTATATTTATGGTGTGCCGCGGCGAGCCCCCGCCAACCGGTTGACGGACATCGCCCGTGCCGCCTGCAAGGTCTTCACGGCCAAGGGCTACCGCCGGACGCTCATGACCGACGTGGCCGGCGAGCTCGGATTCAGCCACGGCATCCTGTATCGCTACGTCGCCAGCAAAGAGGCCCTGTTCCAGCTGGCCCTGCTGTACGCCGTCAACGCCGACTCGGTCTCGGACCTGGCCACGCCGCTCCCGACGCCCGCGCCCGGGGAGGCGCTTCGACCCCTGACCCAGTGGACGGCCGGCAACTCGACGTTCCCCGTGCTCCGGGCGGCACTGGCAACGGACCGGTGTGCCGACATCCGCGGCGAGTTCACCGAGGTGGTCGACGAGCTCTACTCCGTGATCGAGGACCACCATGTCCTACTGGCGCTGATCGAAAGCTCCGCCGTCGACCTCCCCGTGCTCGACGCCCTCTACTTCGGCGGGGCCCGCCGCGGCCAGGTGGACCAGCTGCAGCGCTATCTCGAGAGCCGGATCCGGTCAGGTCAGCTGCGGGCCGTCCCCGACACGGCACTGGCCACCCGGTTCATCGTCGAGACCGTGGCCTGGTTCGCCTGGCACCGCCGGGACGATCGGGACGGCGGGCTGATCGACGACGACGAGGCGCGTACCAGCGTCCTCCACCTGCTGGGGGAGGCGTTCGTACCCGACGGGGAACCCCGGCGCGCCGGGCCCACCGAACGAACCGGGCCGTCCGAACCATGACGGGACCCGTACCCGGACCCGGGGTGGAGCCCGGCCGCGGCTCAGCCGGACAACCCACCGGTGTGGCCACGATCGACGGCCCGGAACGTACGGTCCATGCCACGTCGGGCCGGGAGCTGGACCCGGTGGACCGACGGGGCCTCGTCGTCGCCGCGGTGGTGTTCGCCGGCCTGATGGCGACGTCGGGACGTTACGGCTTCCACCGCGACGAGCTCTACTTCCTCGACTGCGCCCGCCACCTGTCGGCCGGCTACGTCGACCAGCCCGTCGCCAGTCCGCTCCTGGCCCGTTTCTCGCTCTGGGTCTTCGGGATGTCACTGCCCGGACTCCGGTTGTGGCCGGCATTGGCGGCAGCAGGGACTGTCGTCCTGGCCGGTCTCCTGGCCCGCGAGTTCGGCGGCCGACGGTCGGCCCAGCTCCTCGCGGCCGTGGCCGTCGCCACCATGCCGGTGTTGATCGGAACCGACCACCTCTTCGGTCCGACGGCATTCGATCTGTTGGCCTGGACAGCACTCACGCTCGTCGTGGCCCGCTTGGGTCGGACAGCCGAGCCCCGCCTCTGGATACCGGCCGGGATCATCCTCGGGGCAGGACTCGCCAACAAGCACAGCATCGGCTTCCTGGCCGTAGCCCTGTGCATCGGTCTGGTGGCCAGCCGAGGCTGGCCTCTCCTCTTGAACCGATGGTTCGTGGCCGGTGCCGTCATCGCCTTGGTGTTCACCGTCCCCGACCTGTGGTGGCAGGCCGACCACCACTGGGCCACCATCGCCATGACCAACAACCTGAACCACGAGAACGGCGGACTCGGGAACATCCCCACCTGGATCGTGGGCCAACTGTCCGAGACGAATTTGGCGCTGGCCTGGGTGTGGATGGCGGGCCTGGTGTTGCTGTGGCGATCGGATCGTCCGGCCTGGCGAGCTCTGGTGTGGGCCTACGGGCTGCTGTTCGTGCTGTTCGCCCTCACCACCGGGGCCAAGGTCTACTACCTGGCCGGCGCCTACCCCGCTCTTCTGGCTGCCGGCTCGGTCCGCGTCGAAGGGTGGCTGACGGCACGCCCCGGCCGCCTGGGGCGTCTGGTGGCCCTGGCCGTGGTGATCGCCGCCATCGAGCTTCCCCTCGTGCTCCCGGTCCTGCCGGCCCGCGACATCGGCTGGACCTACCGGGCCAACCAGGGGCTGGCCGAGACGGTGGGCTGGCCCGAACTCGTCCACACGGTGGACTCGGCCTGGCGATCACTGCCGCCCCACCGACGTGAACACGCGGTGATCTTCACGGCCGACTACGGCGAGGCCGGCGCCATCAACGAGCTGGGGCGGGATACCGGGCTGCCCACCGCAGTGAGCGACCAGAACAGCGAGTGGTTCTGGGGGCCCGGAAATCCTGGTGCCACGACGGTTCTGGCCGTGGCCCCGGGCCCGGTCGATGTGACCGGCTATGGCTCCTACCTGCGGCAGTTCTTCGGGAGCGTCCGGGTCGTGGCCACACTGTCCAACCGGGCCGGCCTGCATAATCAGGAGTGGGACGGGCACATCTACCTCTGCACCGACCTGAAACAGACGTGGGCAAAGACCTGGAGCCGGCTGCGGCACTACAGCTGACGGCTCTGTCCGATCCGTCAGGCCGCCATCCCACCGATTTGTCAGGCCGCGCACCGACGCGAATAGGCTGATCACGTGGACGGCGGTGGTGAGCGTGAACGGGTGATCCGTAGCCTTGACTCGTTGCTGGAGGAGGGTCGGAGTGTCCGTCAGGCCATCCGCGACAACGAGGACCTCATCCGCCATGCCATCAAGGAGCTGACCAAGGGCACGACGCTGGCGGCGACGATGGGACAGGTCGACGCCGGCTTCGGGCGTCAGAACGTGAAGGATGCGCTCGACGCCCTGGCCGCGGCACGCCGCGAGCTCCGCCTGGCCACCATCCTGGCCGGGCTCGACGAGGGAATGACGATCGGCGACCTCGGTCGGTCGTGGGGGATCTCGCGGCAACTGGCCTCGCGGTTCGCCAAGGAGGCCCGGGGGGAGGACTGATCCTCCCTCTGCGTCACCACCCCCGGGTCACGCCGGCTTCCGACGCCCGGCGACGACGAGGCCCAAGCCGATACCGAGCAACCAGACATCCTTGCTCACCGGGGTACCGGCCTGAGTGGGCCAGACACTGCCCGGCTTGTGCATGGCCGGGGTGCGGGCGTACATCCCCAACAGCCCGGCGGCGAAGCCGGTCAAGGCCGATCCGGCTACGGCATTCGAAACGAACGGAGAGAGCAGCAACGCACCGGTGGCCATCTCACCGGCGGCGAGCAGCCGGAGGAACCGGGTGGGCGGGATCGACTGCAGGAACGGATACGCCCCGGCCGCCATGCCGTGTACCGCCTCGGCCTGTTCGGCGGGACCGTTCCACTTCTCGAGTCCGGTGTGAAGGATGAAGGCGCCGCTGGCGATACGGCCGGGCAGGTCACGGGCGGTCAGGTGAGCTCGCATGGCAGACTCCTCGGGAGAGTGGGCTCAAAAGCCCGGGAACAGGGTGCGGAGGGCATCGAGTTCGCCGGCCCCGGCCTCGATTGCTGGTGTGTGCAGAGGATCGAGTCGACCGTACACCAGGCGGATGAGCGCTTCGGCCGGTAGTTGGAGTACCCGGTCACCGGCAGAGGTCGTCGAGTCATCCCCGGGGAGCAGTGCCGTGCCCTCGCCGTCGGCGGTCAGCAGGAACCGACGGTCGGGACCGCTGGTCGATACGGCCAGCCGCACGGGCGGATCGGATGTGCCTCCGGTTCGGGCCACCAGTTGGTCGAGAACATCTATCAACAACTCGACGGCGTCTCCGGCCAGCGATGCGTTCGGATCCTGGGTGACAGCCACATCCCACGTGTGCAGGGCGTGCTCCCCCAGCCGGAGTCGGAGGACATCGGCGAGCCGTTGGTCGGAGCCGAACATCGAGAGCTCCCAACCGCGGCGTTCCTCCTCGTCCATCCGGTCGATCACCTCGAGCAGGGCCCGGTCCGCCACCAGGGAGTCGGCGGCCTGTTCCTCAGGGGACTTGGCGTTCCACCGGTCCCAGACCGGCTGGAACTCGGGCATGCCGGGTGCCTCGTCTCCCCGCCGTCCGGCCTCGACGAACAAGGTAAAGATCTCGGCGCCGGATCCGAGGTGGGAGAGCACCTGGGCCACCGACCACTCGGAGTCGTAGGACGGCCCGGTCAACTCTGCGACCGCCATCGGACCTACGAGTCCTACCAGTCGTTGGTGGGAGTGCGACGCGGCGGAGAACCAGTCGCCGACGGAAGGGTCCGGTGTCGGCGTCATGCCTTCACCGGCGATCCGGCCACGAGGCGAGGGGGGCGGCGGTCCATGGAAAGCTCCTTCAGTTGGTGGTCATCGGCTGGATCTGCGAGACGCCCGGACCAAGGAGCGGAGCAGCGTCGGTGGGTCGGGGCAGGGTAGTTGACGTCGAATCTGGCGGTACCAACCCTTCCGGCTGAATCCGGGGCCTCGGCGCCGAGGCCGGCCCTGTCGATCGGACTGTTACCACCGGGAACGTCAACCGCGAGATCCGACGAACCATTCCCACGGACCTCAGGTCGACTCGATGCCGTTCCGGTCCGTTCGGACGCCGCCACCCTGCGGCTGGGCATGCGATCACGGAGATGCTTATAGTTCGCTGATCGAGGCCGGGTGATCGGGGTTGGGCTGGTGGGAGCGCTGGAAGGCAAGATTGCCGTGGTGACCGGCACGAGCCGGGGGGTCGGTATCGGAATCTCGCGCCAGCTCCTCGTCGAGGGAGCAACGGTGATCGGCTGCTCGCGCCGCCCACTTCCGGAGTTGCCGGCGGCCGCCGACGTTCCCGGAGCCGTGAATCGTTCCGCCCAGTGGGTCTGCGATCAAGGTGACTACGGTGCCATCGACCGGTTCGTCCAGCGGGTGGCGGATGTCTATGGGCGTATCGATATCCTCGTGAACAACGCCGGCGGTACCGTCCCGACCCCGGAGGTCGACGATGTGCCCGAGCTGGTCCAGAAGATCCAAGGTGCACCACGGAGCGACGACGACTTCGAACGCACGGCCCTCTTCCATGCCTTCGCCGTCCAGATGAACCTGATCAGCCCGCTGTGGTTCGCCATCCGCGTCTTCCGCCAGATGAAGACCCAGGACGGGACCGGCTCGATCATCAACATCTCGAGCGGAGCCGGCCATCCGGCCGGCTCCCCCACCCTGGTCTCCTATGGCGCGGCAAAGTCGGGCCTCAATCACCTCACCCGATCCCTGGCCGAGGAGTGGGGACCGACCGCCCGGGTCAACTGCCTGGCCCTGGGGCCCACCATGACCGACAATTTCCGGGCCTTCGTACTCCCCGAAGACGATCCTGCCGGCGAGCGGTACTTCACCGATGTGCCGCTCGGAAGGGCCGGTGAGCCGGACGAAGTGGGTCGGGCCTGCGTGTTCCTGTGCTCGGGCCAGGCCGACTTCATCAACGGGACCACCATCGAGATCGATGGTGGGATGCTACCGGGCGTTCTCTACGAATCCGGGCTGAAGACCATCAAGGACCTGCTTTGACCAGGGGTTCGCAGCCGTCGACAAGGAGTTGTGAGCAATGAACAGGAAAGTCCCGCTGAGGGTGGTGCAGGCCGGCACGGGAAACGTCGGGAGCGAGATGGTCCGTCGGCTCCAGAGCCACCCGGATCTGCAACTCGTGGGTCTCTACTGCTACGCCGAGGACAAGGTGGGCCGGGACGCGGGCGAGATCGTCGGAATCGATCCTGTCGGCGTCACGGGGACCAACCGCGTCGAGGACATCCTCGCCCTGCAACCCGATTGCCTGAACTTCAACGGTGTCTGGCCCGACATGGATCTGTTCCGTACGGTGCTCGAGGCAGGTATCAACGTGGTTTCCACTGCCGACTGGATCACCGGCCACCACCGCGATCTCAACTTTCCCGATCCTTCCGGTAGGAAGCCGACCGAGATGATCGAGGAATACTGTCTCCGGGGCAATGCCACCTTCTACGGCACCGGTATGAACCCCGGATTGGCGCAGATCCTCTCCGTCGTGGCTTCGGCCGGCATGGGTCGGATCGACCATCTGACCGTCCTCGAGTCGGTGGACGTCTCGTGTCACCACTCCGTGGACACCTGGATGAACACCGGCTACGGACTGCAGGTTGACGATCCGAAGGTCCCCGGTCTACTCGAGAAGGGCTGCACGGTCTTTGCCGACTCCATCCACCTCATGGCGGACTGCCTCGATGTCGAGGTGGACGATGTGGTGTTCGAGTGCGAGCTGGGTGCGTGCACCAAGGACGTCGACCTCGGATGGTGGACCCTGGCCAAAGGATCCGTCGGCGCCAGCATGGCCAAGTTCAAGGGAATCGTGGCAGGAGAGCCGAAGATCGAGGTCCACCTCCAGTGGCAGATGACTCCGGACACCGAGCCGAACTGGAGGATCGAGGGTTGTTACATCACCACCATCAAAGGTGACCCCACCATCGTCAACCGGCACATGATCTTTCCGGCCGAAGGGGCCAGCATCCACGATCCGGCCTACTTCGCGTCCATCGGCATGACCATCACCGGCATGCCGGCATTGAACGCCATCCGGACGATCTGTGCGGCACCGGCCGGGATGATCACCAGTGCGGACCTACCGCTGCGCGCCTTCGCCGGGCGCTTCGAGCCTCCGTCCCGGTAGCGGGAGAGCCGGATGCGCCTTCATCACGTCGTCTTCTGCGTTCGTCCCGAGAACCAGGACCATGCCGCCGGGCTCTGGCGTGAACTCGGTCTGAACTTCTACGAGATCGACCTCGACGACCTGGGAATACGGGTGCTCATCGATTGGGAGGCCGGGATCGAGATCCTCTCCCCCACGAACAGCGACGGGCAGCAGGCGGCCAGTTTCACCGAATTTCTCGCAGTCCACGGTGAAGGCTTCTACTCCATCGTCATGGCGGTCTCCGAGGTCGACGGACCTGCCGCCATCGCCGCCCGCTATGGAGCTCCGATTCGCTACGAACAACACCGGGATCACGGCGGCATGCATCTCGACGAGATCATGTTGGAGCCGTTGCACGGCATGACGGTCACGTTCCTCGCCACCGAAGCCGGGCCCTGAACCGTCGTAGCTTCCGGCGTGCGGAGCAGGCTGGGTACCGACCTGGTACCGATCTTCGGGTGGTCCCGTCGCCCAGGCCGTTCCCGACCTCCAGCACCGGCATATCCGGTTCGGAGGTACCGGGCCGGCGACCTGTCGGGTACGGTCGAGGGAATGACGCCGGATGAGATTGCCGATCTCGCCCACCTGCGTCGGGCGCGTGACCTCATTGACCGCCACTACGACCAGCCCCTCGATGTTCCGGCCATGGCACGTACCGCGTTGATGTCGCCGGCGCACTTCTCACGCAAGTTCCGCGCCGCCTACGGAGAATCCCCCTATTCGTATCTCATGACGCGGCGCATCGAGCGCGCCAAGGCGCTCCTTCGTCACGGGAACTCGGTCACCGATACGTGTATCGCCGTCGGCTGCACATCACTCGGATCGTTCAGTTCCCGCTTCACCGAGATCGTCGGCATGACGCCGTCGCAGTACCGGGCACGCGACCACCGCGACCTCGAAGTCCTTCCCTCATGCGTGAGCATGTTCGCTACACGGCCACGGCGCACCACGGTCACGGCCTGAGGCCAACGACCGGCTGACCGGTCGGCTCAGAACGCGGTGCCGTCGGCACTCCGGGCGCGCCATCGACCCTGCCCCGAGCAGGATCGGAGAAGCATCCGCCCGGTCGGTGCTTCTAGCCTTGTCGCATGACAGTCACCCTCTCCGCAATGTTCATCCCCGTTCACGACCCCGACGCCGCCCTCGGCTTCTACCGTGACGCCCTCGACCTCGAAGTCCGCACAGACGTCGCTTCCGGCGGTTTCCGGTGGGTTACCGTCGGCGCCCCGGGCCAGCCGGTCGACATCGTCCTGTTCCAACCGCACGGTGGTCGTTCGCAAGCCGAGGGAGACGCCCTGCTGTCACTCGTGACCCAGGGATCGCTGCAGGCTGCGATCTTCCGCTCCGACGACCTGGACACCACGTTCGAAAAGGTCCGGGCCTCGGGTGCCGAGGTGCTCCAGGAGCCGGCGTCGCAGCCCTGGGGGGCACGGGACTGTGCGTTCCGTGACCCTTCGGGCAACCTCGTCCGCATCGCACAGGCGTGATCGCCATGGATCCCCTGGACCGGCACACCTGATCGGGGCACCTCGACCGCCCTCGCGACCAGGATGTGCACGTTGGGAAGCCTGCGTGATTCCCGGAGCGTGCCGCGCCGCTATCGTCGCCGGTTGATGCTGTTCCTTCCCGAAGCCGGCGGTCCCAGCAATCCGGTCACCGTCACCGTCGACCGTCGGCCCGGGTCGGTCCGCAGGACGTCGACGATCGACACGAGGCGACCGGACGGGTTCCGAGGTGATCTGGTCATGATGGCCCGGGCGCGCGACCTCCGCACCGATTCCGACGCAACATCGGTGGTGATCGACCAGGTCGACCTTTCGCTCCGAATCGACGGCTCGAATCGCCAGATTCTCTCGATCGATGCGTCCCCGGCCCATCCGGGCCTGGATCAGCTGATCGGGTGCCCGGTCGGCCCCGGCTTCCGGTCGCGGGTCAACGAGGCCTGCCCCGGCGAACGCGAGGCCGGCTCCCTGCTCCACCTGTTGCTGGACGACCTGCCCGGTGCCGCCCTGGTTTCGGGCTACTCAGCGCAGCGGGCCGGGGCGCTCGATCCACCTCGGCGGCAGCCGGTCGGCGATGTCGGGGGCACGTCGGGCCTGGCCCGGATGATGGCATCCCAGGACGACCTCTGCGCCGGTTGGGCCCACGAGGGCACGCTGATGGTGACGATCCGCTCGACCGGCCAGATCCCGGTGTCGACAGGACCACCGGCCCCGACGCTGGAACGGGAGGACGACCTGCTGGCCTGGCACACGATGCCACCCCTCCCTCCCCACGCCATGCGCCGTCGTCGTCGTCTCGACGTGATGGGCCCCGCTGACTCGGAGGAGACGCGGCCCTTCGACGCCCACTTCCGCGACAGTCACATGGACGGGGATGCAGCCGAATGGGTCGTGCACGAGTACTCGGTAACCGGCTCACTCGACGTCGCCGGTAGTCGCGTCCTCGACATCAGGGCCGAGGCCCAGGTGTTGCCGTGGATGGAGTGCCCGGGGGCGGTTGCCAGCGCCGAACGGTTGTCCGGCATGGCCGTCCCCGAAGTCCGCGCCAGGGTGCGACGGGAATTCAACGGAACCTCCACCTGTACCCACCTCAACGACACCCTGCGCTCACTGAGTGACCTGGAGGTCCTCGTCGGGCAGCTGTCGGACTGACGGCACCGATCGGCTGGTCCGATCAACACCGGCTGGTGCGCCTCGGGTCCGTCAACAGCGGACAGTCAGCGCGCCGAGGGCCGGATTTCCGGGGTGCCCTCATTCTGCCCGCTCACCTCGACGCCCTTCCAGAAGGCCACGTAGCCCTTGATGTCCTTGGCTGCCTCGTAGGGCTGCGGGTAGTACCACGCGGCGTCCGCATTGCGTGCACCATCGACGGCGATGCTGAAGTAGCTGGCGTCGCCCTTCCAGGGACAGTGCGTGGACGACTCGCTGGCATCGAAGAACTGCATGTCCACGTCCTCGGCGGGGAAGTACTGGTTGCCCTCGACGAGAATCGTGCGATCGCTCTCGGCTATCACCGCACCGTTCCAGCTGGCTCGTATCGTCATGTCATGGGTCAACCATGCCGGGTAGCGCCGTATTCCCAGCCTCGAGCGGCACCATCGCAACCGAGGCCCGAGACCCGAGGCCCGAGGCCCGAGGCTCCAATCGGCGATTCCTCCGGTCCCGGGGCGCCCCACCGTGTGCGGATGGGCGAGACTGACATGGTGCTCCTCATCGATGCCGCCAATGTGGTCGGGTCTCGGCCGACCGGTTGGTGGCGCGATCGGCCAGGAGCGGCCCGGGCCTTCGTGGAACGGGTTCGGGCTGCCGCCGAGGCGGATCGGTTCGGCGAACCCGTTGTCGTCGTCCTCGAGGGTGCCGCTCGCAGCGGTGTCGAGGAAGGCGACTCTGACGGTGTCACAGTCATCCATGCATCGGGCAGTGGTGACGACGCACTCATGGCGGTGGCGACCGGCGCCGACAGTCCGGTGACGCTTGTGTCGGCAGATCGTGCGCTGCGGCAGCGAGCCGAGGCCGTGGGCGCGGGGGTGTCAAGTCCCGGATGGCTCATCGGCCTACTCGATAGGTGACGCCGAGACGCCAGGGCGCGGCCACGGCCCCGTCGGCCCTTGCAGTCGCCTGAATCGTCGGGTACCGGACCGACCGGCGTTCCAGTATCTGTGGGTCCAGATGTACCGTGTCGAGTGGCAGGGAGATTCCGAACGCCAGAAGACAGAGGGAGGCTTTCCGGTGGGATTGCACGAGGACGCGGACATGGATGCGCAACTGTCCAGAACGCTCATCGGGGCCTATGTAGGTGCAGCCGATCTGGGCGAAGCGATCGCGATCGCACAACGGGTCCACCCAGGTGACTACGCCGCTTGGTATGTCGAGTGGGACCGGGCCGCTGCCACGGTGAGAGGCACTGCTGATCGGGCCGCCGACAACGGTCTCTCGACCTTGGCGGGCCAGGCCTATCTGCGAGCATCGGAGTACCGCCGGCAGTCGTATTTCTTCCTCCGGCACGATCTCACCGATACCCGTGTCCAGGAGGCTTACCGGGGACAGCGGGAGCTCTTCCTCCGCTCGTTGCCATGGCTGAACATCGCGGCCGAGCCCATCTCCATCCCGTTCGAGACGGTCCGGCTACCGGGCTATGTGTTCCGTCCGGCCGGTGACGACCATCAGCCCCGCCCCACGGTGCTGATCCCTGGCGGTTTCGACGGTACCTGTGAGGAGATGTTCAAGTACGGGGCGCATTATGCGTTGGCCCAGGGATGGAATGCCATCACGTGGGACGGGCCAGGTCAGGGTGGCGTGCTGATCGAGGAAGGCGTCGTCATGCGGCCCGACTTCGAATCAGTGCTCACCCCCGTGGTGGACTGGGCACTGGACCAACCGTACGTGGCGACCGATGCGCTCGCGCTCGTGGGTCGGAGCCTGGGCGGGTATCTGGGACCCCGCGGTGTCAGCCGGGACCACCGGATCAGCGCCCTGGTCGCTGATCCCGGTCAATACGACTTCACATCGCGCTTCGTCGACATGTTCAGTGCGGAGGACTGGGAGAGGGTGCAGGCCGCCGACCCCGTGATGGACTCCCAGCTGGACGGGTTCCTCACCGGTGATCGGAATCGGGAGTTCTACGGTTCGCGCATGGCTGCCATGGGGGCCGAATCCTTCGGCGGCTGGCTCCGGCTGCTCAGCTCCTACACGTTGGAGGGACACGCCGAGGACATCTCGTGCCCGACGCTCGTAACCGAGGGCGAAGGAGACTTCGCCAGCCAGAGCCGGAAACTGTTCGACGCCCTCACCTGCGAGAAGGAACTCCACCACTTTTCCATGGCCGAAGGTGCCGGTGGGCACTGTGAAGGCCTGGGCCAGCTGGTGTGGCAGCAGGTCGTCTTCTCCTGGCTGTCCGACAGATTCGCCGGTTCCCCCAAAGGCTGACATCGGTGGCGGAGACGATTCGTACCGGTCGGGGCTCCGGGGCAGAGCGATGGCCGGACCGCTACCATCTCCGGATGAGCGATCGGCGGAGTGTACTTTCCTCAATCCGTGTGGCCTCTCTCCGGATTTCGATCGGGATAGCCCTCGGTGTGCTGGTCCTCGCAGTACCTCTGTCCTCGGAGGCCGGTGCCGCCGGCCACGGATCCACCGCAGTCGATCGGTCCGCCCGACGACCGGAAGCGGCCAAAACCCATCGCAGTCATTCGGAAGCGATGACGATTGTTCCGTCGGGCACCGCACCACCCGGCGGAACGGTGTTCGGCACCACGCCGGCCGACACCCCAGAGTCGGTCTCATTCATCCTGAAGGCCCACAATCTGTCTGCGCTGAAGGCAGACGTCGAACAGGGGGTGCACAGCTTCCTGTCGGTCAGCCAGTTCGCCCAGGCCTACGGTCAGAGTCCCGACTCACATTCTGGAGTTGCGGTTCTATCTGGCCCTGTTCGGGATCCAGACTCAATCGGACGCTGACGGCCTCGACGTAACCGCCACGGGCACGGCCGGACAGTTCGATCAGGCATTGGCCGTGGACCAGCTGGAGTATCACGTCCCGGCCCATCCCGGGAGGGGTGGCGCCGCCGGTGTTCCGGCCCAGACCGTACACGGGACCGAGAAGGCTCCTCAGCTTCCGACGATCCTGGCCAGAGAAGTACTCACGGTGCTCGGCCTCACGGACTACGGGCCGTTCACGAGCCAGGCGGTGCACTCCAATCTGGCCGGTTCCGGGAACGGCGACGTCACCACCGATGAGTGCGAACAGCTGAGCGGGCTCCCAGACGCCTGCAACCTGCCAACGGACTTCGATGCCGATTACGGACTCACGCCCTTGATCGACAACGGCTCGATCGGGGCCGGCCAGACCATCGGCATCGTCACGGAGGCCGCTCTCGATCCGGGTGCGCCCCAGTATTTCTGGACCAATGTTCTCGACCTCCCGTCCACCGGACGCACCGTGACGGTCGACAATGTCGACGGAGGCCCCGGGCCACCGAGCTCCTTCAGCGGTTCGGACGAGACGGACCTCGATGTCGAACAGTCGGGAGGCGTGGCCCCCGGTGCCAACGTGATCGTCTACCAGACCCCGAACTCGGCCAATGGCTTCGCGGACGCCTTCTTCGAGGCGGCCAGCCAGAATGTGGCCGGGAGTGTGTCGACCAGTTGGGGCACGTCCGAGACCGCCCTCAAGCTCGGAGCGGCGCTGGGCATGGAGCCGGTGACGTATGAAGCCGCCTTCGACGAGGCCTTCTTGGAGATGGCCGAACAGGGTCAGTCCGCCTTCGCCGCCGCCGGTGACTCCGGGGCCTACAGTGCCAGCCGTGATGTCGGGACCACCAATCTCTCCGTGATAAGTCCCAGTGACAGCCCGTTCATCACTTCGGCCGGCGGAACCACGCTCCCGTGGAGTGGCGCCCTGACCGCGTTCAGCGGCTCCTCCAACATCAGCGTGCCCTCCCAGCGGGCCTGGGGTTGGGACTATCTGTGGCCCGCAGTGGCCAAGTTGGATGGCGTGCCCAAGCGGCTGGTGGCCGAGTCGGACGTAGTCGGCGGTGGCGGCGGCTTCAGTACTGACGAGCCCGGCCCGAGCTATCAACAGACGGTACTGGGGACGAAGTCCTACAAGGCTGTCCAGTACCTGACGCCGACAAGAGACATGGATATTGCCGGGGTCACTGTCCCGACGGACTGGAGATTTGATGCCGATCCAACCGTGACGAACGGGAGAGGCTCCGGTCGGGCTGTACCTGATCTGTCCACTGATGCTGATCCGCTGACCGGCTATCTTCTCTACGATCCCTCGTCCAGTGCAGTTGGTGAACCGACCCTCTCGGGCGGGTGGGGAGGAACCAGTTTCGTCGCTCCCCAGCTCAACGGGTCGAGCGCAGTGATCGAGTCCTACCTCGGCCACCGGGTCGGATTCTGGAACCCGTCGATGTACTCGCTGGCAACGTCGTCTCATTCCCCGTTCACCCCGCTGCAGCAGAGCGGAACCACGAACGACAACCTCTTCTACACCGGTGCACCGGGGGCGCTGTACAACGAGGCGACTGGGCTCGGGGTCCCCGATCTGGGCAAACTGGCCAGAGATCTCAAAGGCTGAAGGTCAGCCAATGCAGCCTTGATGGCGGCATCGACCCGTAGAGCGAGTTCGGTGTCACATGCGGGGGCGCCGCAACCGCCGGCGGGTACTCAGGGACAAAGTGGATCGCTGCGAAGGTCTCTCGAGCGCTAGTTGTCGTAGAGGGGGCCGACGCCGACGAGTTTCCGAGTGCGACCGCCATTCGGGAGTCCTAACCGAGACGGTCGGGTGATCTGTCCGCCGGGTTCGGTCATGCAAGATGGTGCGGATCCGGTCGGCACCCGGCCGAGGGATCAGGAACACCGCTGTACGTCACGGTGCCGCCCGCTCCCATGAGGATGCAGCCGTTCCGTGGTCAAGTAGTCACATGACGTGACCAAGGTCGGGAATCACCTCCTGGCCATCGAACCACGGGTTGCGACGTTCAGCACTCAAATGCCTGATGATTCGGCGTGGGTCGTTGGCGGGGGCGGCACGTAACCAAAGGTTCATCGTCTGTTCGGCGGAGAAAAAACCTTGAGCGCCTAGTGTCCTGCTTCGTAAGGACTGGAGCCACCCGTTGGTGATCCCAGCGACGGCGTTGGACATCGCAGTGGATCCTTTGACCGACCCGAGTGTCCCAACACCCGAGGCCGATGCCAGGCGTTATGCGTAGCGACGACTTACCGCTCAGCACCACATCCACCCATCCGATCGCGTCATGGGAGGCATCATGAGCCAGTGTCGACACCTTCACCGCAGCCCGCCCGGGCCACAGGACCTCCGACGTCACCGTCCGAATGCGGTGCACCGGCGCCCGGGGCGAGGAATGGGACGGGCCGGGTGGCAGTTCCGTGGAACGGCTGCCGTGCTGCTGGTGGTGGCCCTCGTCATCGCGCTGGTTCAGCTCATCGTGGTGCCGTCATCACATGGTGCCGGCACCACCGCCCTGACCTCGACGACCACCACTGCGGCGGTGGCCGCCGGATCCACCGGAGGCGAGTGGCAAACCACGGCGTCGGGCACGGTCAGCGCATCAGGTGGGGCATCGTCCTACGGATCAATCACCACGTCGCTCGATGCGCCGATCATCGGGATAGCCAGCACTCCCGATGCTCACGGGTACTGGTTGGCCGGATCCGACGGAAATGTCTTCGCGTTCGGCGACGCCGGGTACTTCGGGGGTATGGCCACGCGGGCACTGAGAAGGCCCATCGTGGGCATCGAGGCCACCCCGGACGGGCAGGGGTACTGGTTGGTGGAGCGCGCGGTGCCGTCTTCCGGTTCGGTGACGCCGGGTACTTCGGGGGTATGGGCCGAGGGAACTCCGCGCCTATCGTCGGACTCCAAACCACTCCGGACGGGCAGGGGTACTGGTTGGTCGCCTCGAACGGCGGGGTGTTCAGCTTCGGTGACGCGACCTTCTACGGGAGCACGGGAGCCGAGACGCTGGCGGCACCGGTGGTGGGTATGGCGGCAACGACCGACGGCAGCGGTTACTGGCTGGTCGCCGCCGACGGAGACGTGTTCAACTTCGGTGACGCCCCCTTCTACGGATCGGCTACCGCACAGGGCATCGGTGACACCATCGTCGGCATCATCCCCGACGTCGGTGGACAGAGCTACAGCCTCATCGGAAACAATGGAGAGAGCTACCCGATCAGCGAGGCGCCGGCCTCTTCAACCCCTTCAACCCTCTCCCGTCTCCACCAGCACCTCCGCCTCCACCAGCACCACCCCCAGCACCAGCACCTCGACTACCAGTTCCACCCCCTCGGCCGCGGTCACGCTCGCGCCCATGCGGGGCGCCGGGCTGGTCGACCTCCCGACCGACTGCAACGACATGCAGACGCTCGGCCTGTCGTGGTACTACGACTGGGAATCGTCGACGAGCTGCGCCAACACCGGGGTCCCGTTCGTCCCCATGGAATGGGGCGACTGGTGCAGTGGCAGTTCCACCTGCTCAGCCCTGCCCACCAGCCTGGCCGCCAACAGCAACCAGTACCTCTTGACATTCAATGAGCCGGATAACGCCAGCCAGTCCAACATGAGCGTGACCCGGGCTCTGCAGTTGTGGCCCTACCTGGAGGCCACCGGACTTCAGTTGAGCAGTCCCGCCGTCACCAGCGCCTCGTCCGGGACGGCATGGTTGGCCTCGTTCATGTCGCAGGCCGACCAGCTGGGACTTCGGGTCAACTTCCTGGCTCTGCACTGGTATGGCGACTGCTCCAATCCCCAGAACCTGATCAACTACCTGGCTGGGATGGAAGCCTCCTACGGGCTCCCGGAGTGGCTCACCGAGTTCTCGTGCATCAACGACTCGGCGGACGTCAACGCCAACTTCATCCAGCAGGTGGCGCCGGAGCTCGAGGCCCTTCCCTACCTCCAGCGGTTCGCCTGGTTCACCAACCGGCCCTATCCCAATGGCTACCAGAACACCGGCCTACTGGACGCAACTGGTGTTCTCACTCCGGTGGGTCAGGCCTACACCGCAATCCCTGACGGCTGAATCGGGTCCGATCGTGTTCTGAACCGTGATTCGGCTACATCGGCCGCAGATGCGCTCATGCGCCGTTCATCGACACTGTGGCGTGGACACGGCCATCGGCCCTCCGAACGATCTCGGGCCGTCCCTTTTCGCTAGGGCGGGCACCGCTCCGCAGTGCCACATGGTTTGGCGGACAGGTGGCCAGGTGGCGATCAACGAGGTGAGCCCATTCAGGTGGTCGACGATTCCTCAGCCCACTCGTGTGGCCACTCGAAGTCACAAGACCGGCAACGAAGTAGCCATCCCCGTGTCCGAACGCTCGAACTCCGGATCACCAAGATCGGCTCCTGCATCACGTCACAGTGAGGGCACGTCTGAGCGGTCGGATTGTCGATCATCCGTAGTCCTTCATTATTAGCGTTTCATTGTGGGTTGGCCCCCGGGAGCGCCCGCCACCGCCGAGTCAATTGAAATCCGGGCCAGCGACGGAGCTACGACACTCTGGTCGGCCGAACGGAAGGTATCGACCGACCTGCTGAGGTTCTAACAGTGCGTGCATGACTGCCACGTCACCGATCGATGAACCTTTGGTGGCAAGGACCATGCAGAGCTGTAACTCAATGTGGTTTAGGTGCAGGCGAGCAGGAGTGGGCGTTGACTCCCCGGGAGAGGACACCACATCGCCGATGCATCCACCGATTCCTCGCCACTCAGGCGGAACGAACTACGGCGTCTTGCGCCATACGGACCAATTGGTTGGCGGACTTGGTGCCCGTAACTGGCTTCAGCCACGCGAAGACCTGCACGGGGTCACTGCTCGATGGCAGGAACTCTGAGCGCCGCAAACTTCCACTGCTGTCGTAGACGCCCAGCCACCATCCTGGTACGGCAAACTCCGCGGACCCGAAGAAGAGGAGATCGTAACGCCAGGGCGGATCGTCGTACTCAACGTGGACCGTTGCCACTCCGGCGGGACGTTCGGGCACACAGGGACCGTACCGATTACGGCTGCCGACCCGCAACCGCCGAGAGCGGTATGTCCGTCACACCGCGAAGTCCACTCAGGTCCGGGCCCTGCGACGGACATCAGAAACTTCTGCCGTCGTCCGCGGTTCACCTGGATGTCACAAACAGGGTGCTCGAATCCGAGCGAGAATCGCGTGGCAGCTACATTTGGTGCGATTCATTCTGGAAGAGAAGGAGGAGTCGGTGGAAGACCTGCACGGGTGGAATACGGACCCATCTGGACGGCACCAGGAGAGATATTTCTCTGGCGGTCAACCGACAACCCTGGTCCGCGACGCCGGGCGGGAATCTCATGACCCGGTCCCGCTCACGAGCGCGCCCGAAACGTCCAGGGGATACGGTTCCTCCGCTGCCTCACTTCCACTTGGGTCGGGAGTACGCGAGGGATGGAACCGCGACCCGTCGGGACGACACCAGGTCAGATACTTCGACCCTCTCGGAAATCCAACCGGATGGGTAAGTGACGGAGGTCAGGCCTTCGAGGACCCGGTCGAGATCGCCCACGTGCCGCCACGGTCACACTATGAGAGCGCGGACAATGCACATCAAGTCCGGACGCCGGAGATGACCGCAGCCGCCGCACCCCACGAGAGGCCGGTTGGGTGGTACCGCAACGCTGCCAATCCCAATGAGACCAAATACTGGGACGGGGCAACGTGGCTGGAGCGCCAACCTGAACCTCCGGGTGGGTCCAACCCGAATCCCGATCAGCAGCGCCAATCGCCCTCTCCGATCTCCACGGTACCGATCGAGGCGGGAGCCTGGCACGCTGACCCATTCGAGCGGCACAGATATCGATGGCTCGTGGCCGGAGTTCCCACATTGTTCGTGAGCGATGACAACGGTCGGGTTTCCTCCGATGACCCGAGAACCACGGACACACTGGGACTCAACCGCGTTGATCCTGCCCCGGCCTCGGGTGCGGCGCCTGATCTTGCGCCCGCGCCGGCACCTGCTCGTGCTCCGACGGCATCTCCCGTCGTCCAGAGCGCTCCGGCCAACTGGTACCCCGACCCTTCCAGTCCATCGAGACTTCGCTACTGGGACGGTTCCGATTGGACCGACAGTGTTCTCGATGAGTCGCATTCCCTCCCCTGAGGATCCTCAAGGATTACGACGCTCGTAGGTGTCTGAGTTCTGCGTCCGTCCAGTCACCGTGGCATGCGTGACAGCGCCATCCAAATCCGGCATCCGCATGCTCCGCCCTCTTCACGATCAAGATGGGTATGTCACCAAATCCACAGTGCGGGCAGATGTGGAACTCACTGTGCTCGGTCATCGGCTCACCTCCGACGGGGTGGCTTGGTTTCGGTCCGTTCCCAGTCTCGCACGCGTGGAGACGCATGTGGCTGCAGCAAACAGGGCTGACATCGGATTGCAACATGGCCAGTAGCCCCATGCCGCCGACCCGATCCTCGGCTACCCCTCGCCAGAACGGTTCGCACCGCCGATCCGATTCCCCGATGCCCTGTTCCTCGACGGGAGGGAGGTCGATCGGGTTCCAGTCGACGCTATGACGCTCGCAGTTGCTCAGCCCTCTGGACCGACCACTCGTCTCCGCATTCGCGGCACCTCAGCGTCACACCTTGGCCCGACGGATCCGATCCCCTGACAACCAAGGTCGGGACATCCATCGATCCACATCGCGGGCAGTGTTGAATCACCGGATGTTCGCTCACTCCACCGACCTCCGACCTTCAGGATTGGTACGCATCGAGAGCTACGACCCAACTCAATGATAGCGCTCTCAGCTGACTGCCCCTCTGTCGGCCAAAGGCGTCGAATCACCAGTTCAAAGGGTGAAAAGTTGTCCACAGCCTGCGACCACTTTCTCACAGGAAGCTGGCCTTTCATTCCACAGGTGAGCCGTGAGAAGTTGGCAATAGACCAGGTCGGTGTACGCCGGAGGTAGCTGATGACAAGGGTCCCCGAGTTCCACTCGATTTTCCCGAAGAGCGATGGCGCACCCAACGTCTACCACGATCAATCAGCCTGTCTGGTCGGGAAGAGCGTGAAGCCTGAGCACCGAAGGTACGGCTCCTCCGGATGGACGAAATGTCAGACCTGCCACGAGATCAGTACAGAAATCACTGACGCGGCTTCTTCTTCGGAGCCCGGCGACCCTATCTCAATGCCGACATTGATTGCAGGAGAACGGACCGCTAGTAACTGAAGGACTGTACAGACCCGCAGTCTGACCAATCTCGATTGCAGGCGCGGCATCGGAGCACCCATCCCTGACCGGTCAGCCCCGAGCCGTAGACGACAAGTTCGGGCTCGTCCGTGGATGCGCAGTTGGGGCATCCACAGTCCGACGGAATCTCGATCAATGTTCAACCTCCTGACCCTGCCTCGGTCGATGACGTACTTTGAGGGCCTCCGGCGTCGAGTTGCGATCATCCGATCAGGTCAACTCGACGCCAGAGGCGCTACACCCTCAGCGGTCTGGTGGGACGGAGGGATTCCCAGACCACTATCGGTTGTACCACCCGCCTATTGACATTCGGCGAACATACGCTTATCCGGCGATGAACATTTCGTGATGTGGCGGGCAGTCGGTCCACCCGACCCGACACCGACACCGACACCGACACCGACACCGACAGCACCGATCGTCTCCCCGCCGCCGGGCTTGACCAAAAGCCCAGCTGGGTGACCCAAGGTCGAGTTCGGGGTACGATTGTGTTCCCTTCGACAGCGAGGGCGTCGTCAGGCGCCTGGCGCCACCTCGGAGGCCCCGACCTGGTGTCGAGCCCAGTTCCTTCACTCGAAGATGGAGCGCCCTGTTCCCACCCGGGCCCGCTCGCCATTCGCCGGCCGCACCCACACGGTCGGCGGGCACCATCCGGTGGTCGGGGCTCGGTCGCAACACACCCCAGCCCGGACGGTCGCACTCCGCCCTCGTCCCCATCGAGCCGCCGATGTGACCTTCGGCCCTGCCGGGCAGTTGGCCACGAGCGCGACGCTGGGAGACCGGGCACCCGATCCGGCACCACCCGAAGGATCTGAAGGTCAATCCGTGACGACGAACCCCCTGTCCCCCGAACTGCTCCAGAACATGGACGCCTACTGGCGGGCTGCCAACTATCTCTCGGTCGGCCAGCTCTACCTCTACGACAATCCGCTGCTCAGAAAGCCACTCGAACTGGCCCACGTCAAGCCGCTCGTCGTCGGGCACTGGGGCACGACGCCGGGCCAGAACTTCATCTACGTGCATCTGAACCGGGTGATCAAGGAGCGCGACCTCGACATGTTCTACATCGCTGGCCCCGGTCACGGCGGCCCGGCACTGGTCGCCAACACCTACCTGGAGGGCACCTACAGCGAGATCTATCCCGATGTGAGTCAGGACGAGGCCGGACTGACGCGGCTATTCACCCAGTTCTCGTTTCCCGGCGGGATCTCCAGTCACGTCGCCCCGACGACGCCGGGATCGATCCACGAAGGAGGTGAGCTCGGGTACTCGCTGAGTCATGCCTTCGGTGCCGCGTTCGACAATCCCGATCTTATCGTCGCCTGTGTCGTCGGCGACGGGGAAGCCGAGACCGGCCCTCTGGCGACCGCCTGGCATTCCAACAAGTTCCTCAGCCCGACCACCGACGGGGCGGTGCTGCCGATCCTGCACCTGAACGGCTACAAGATCAGCAACCCGACCGTCCTCGCCCGCATCGAGCCCGAGGAGCTGGACCACTTCCTCCGGGGCTGCGGCTGGACGCCGCACTTCGTCGAAGGCGACGACCCCGAGCGGATGCACCACCTCATGGCGGATGCCTTGGACCAGGCGGTCACGGAGATCCGGCAGTTCCAGGCGGACGCGCGTAACAGTGGTGAAACCACCCGGCCCCGCTGGCCGATGATCGTGCTCCGCTCACCCAAGGGCTGGACGGGACCCAAGGTCGTCGACGGTGTGCAGATCGAGGGAACCTTCCGGTCCCACCAGGTGCCGCTCCTCGTGGACGCCGAGCACCCGGAGCACGTCGAGCTGCTCGAGCGATGGATGAAGAGCTACCGGCCCGAGGAGCTGTTCGACGAGGACGGCCGGCTCAAGCCGGCACTGGCCCAGCTGGCGCCGACGGGCGATCGGCGGATGGGCGCCAACCCACACACCAACGGCGGCGGGCTGCTGCGAGATCTACGGATGCCGGACTTCTGCGACCATGCCCTCGACGTACCTGCCCCCGGCGCCATCGAGGACAAGGACACCCTCGTGCTCGGCGAATTCCTCCGCGACGTGATCGCGCTCAACCGCGACCGCCGGCACTTCCGGATCTTCGGTCCCGACGAGACGCTCTCGAACCTCTTGGGCGCGGTATTCGAGACCACCAACCGGCAGTGGAACGCCCGAACGGACGAGTACGACGAGTTTCTCGCACCCGACGGTCGGGTGCTCGACTCGATGCTCTCCGAGCACCAGAGCGAGGGCTGGCTGGAGGGCTACCTGCTCACCGGGCGCCACGGGCTCTTCAACTGCTACGAGGCCTTCATCCACATTGTCGACTCGATGTTCAACCAGCACGCCAAGTGGTTGAAGGTCACCTCCCAGCTCCCATGGCGCCGGGAGATCGCCTCGTTGAACTATCTGCTCGCTTCCCACGTCTGGCAGCAGGATCACAACGGCTTCACCCACCAGGACCCGGGCTTTCTCGACCACGTCGTCAACAAGAAGGCCGATATCGTCCGGGTCTACCTTCCCCCTGACGCCAACTGCCTCCTGTCGGTCGCCGACCATTGCCTTCGCAGTCGCAACTACGTGAACGTCGTGGTGGCCGGGAAGCGGTCCATGCCCCAATGGCTGACCATGGACCAGGCCGTCGTGCACTGCACCGAAGGGATCGGGATCTGGGAGTGGGCCAGCAACGACCAGGGCGCCGAACCCGACGTAGTACTGGCCTGCTGCGGCGACACGCCCACCCTCGAGATCCTGGCCGCCACGTCGATCCTGCGTGAGGAGCTACCCGACCTGAAGGTCCGGGTGGTCAACGTCGTCGACCTCATGAAGCTCCAACCGAGCACTGAGCACCCCCACGGATTGAGTGACGCCGACTACGACTCCATATTCACCCGGGACAAGCACATCATCTTCGGTTTCCACGGTTACCCCTGGTTGATCCACCGACTGGTCTATCGCCGGACGAACCACAACCTCCACGTGCGGGGTTACAAGGAGGAGGGCACGATCACCACGCCCTTCGACCTGCGGGTGCAGAACGGCCTCGACCGGTTCCACCTGGTCCAAGACGTGATCGACCGGCTCCCGCAGCTGGGCACCACCGGGAGCTACCTGAAGCAGACGATGCAGGACAAACTGGTCGAGCACACGCGCTATGTCGAAGCGCATGGCCAGGACATGCCCGAGATCCTCAGCTGGAAGTGGGGAGCGACTCCATGAGTCCTGCCGGAGCCATCGCCTCGATGCTGGCCCGGTTCGGGATCCTCATGCCATCTCTCACCTGGCACTGGCGCTCTTCGTCTGGGCCTGTCCACTGGTGTGGGTCCTGTTGAGTGACCCGTGGCTGTGGTCGACGACATGAGAGTGCTCGTGGTCAACGCCGGATCGTCCAGCGTCAAGTTGCGCATCGTGGATGGGACCGACCAGCTGGTGGCGAGCAGGGACCTCGGGCCTCCTGATGACCGCCTGGCCGACCAGCTCGGCGACTTCCTTTCCGACGCGGCGGCGATCGACGTCGTCGGCCACCGGGTGGTCCACGGCGGGTCCCGCTTCACCAGTGCGGTGCTGGTCGACGCCGGTGTGCGCCAGGCGCTCGATGGCCTCAACGAACTGGCTCCGTTGCACAACCCACCCGCCCTGGCCGGGATCGATGCCGTGGGTCGCCTGCTCGTCGGGGTGCCCCAGGTGGCTTGCTTCGACACCGGGTTCCACGCCAGCCTGCCCCCGGCGGCGACCACCTACGCCGTGCCCGCGGATTGGGTGACTCGCTGGGGGATCCGCCGCTACGGGTTCCACGGGATCAGCTGTGCCTGGGCCGCCCGCCGGTCGGCAGACCTGCTGGGCGCCCCGACCGATCGGCTGCGATTGGTGATCTGCCACCTGGGTGCAGGGGCCTCGGCCAGCGCGCTCAGCGCCGGCCGCTCGGCCGACACCACCATGGGGTTCACGCCACTCGAAGGCCTGGTCATGGCCACTCGAAGCGGTGACCTCGACCCCGGTGCGCTGCTGTTCGCGCTGGACCGCGGGCTGGCCACCGCCCAGGCCACCGACGACCTCGAGCATCGTGCCGGTCTGCTCGGGATCTCGGGCGGGGCGAGCGCTGACATGCGCCGACTGCTCGCCGCCCGGGCGGCCGGCGACGAGCCGGCGGAGTTGGCCATCGCTGTGTATCTCCATCGGCTGCGGGCCAAGATCGCGGCGATGGTGGCGGCGACCGCGGGGACCGACGCCCTGGTCTTCACCGGCGGGGTCGGAGAGGGTTCGGGGGCGATCCGAGCCGAGGCCTGTGCCGACCTCGACTGGCTGGGTGTCACCCTCGATCCGGAGGCCAACGACGCCGTCGGGGGCACCGACGCCGAGATCTCGGCCCCCGGCGCCAAGGTCCGCACGCTCGTCGTACACGCCCGCGAAGACCTCCAGATCGCCCTTGAGTGCCGCCGACTCCTCGACCCGGAAGCCAGGTAGGAGGTGAGCGACTTCGGCCTACCCGAACGGGTGCGGGCATGCCTGTTCGACGTCGACGGCGTCCTCACCGAGACGGCCGAGGTCCACGCCGCGGCGTGGAAGGAGATGTTCGACACCTATCTGAAGGACCGGGCCGACAAGAACGGCGAGCCGTTCGTCCCGTTCGACGAGGAGGCCGACTACGACATCTATGTCGATGGCAAGCTCAGGGCAGACGGGACACGGTCGTTCCTCCAGTCACGTCGCATCGACCTGCCCGAGGGTGATGCAGATGATCAGCCCGGGGCCGAGACCATCTGCGGACTCGGCCGGGCCAAGAACGGGATCGTCCGACGCAAGATCCGGGAGGACGGCGTCGAGGCCTATGCGGGATCGGTTCGCTACGTTCGGGCCGTGCGCGCCGCCGGACTGCGGCGGGCGGTGGTGTCGTCGAGCGCCAATTGCGCTGAGGTGCTGGCGGCCGCCCACATCGGCGACCTCTTCGAAGTCCGCATCGACGGCACGACCATGGACGCGGACCATCTGGCGGGAAAGCCGGCGCCTGATGCCTATCTTGCCGCTGCCCGCGCACTGGGAGTGGACCACGACCGAGCGGCCGTGTTCGAGGACGCCCTCTCCGGCGTGGAGGCGGGGCGGGCCGGCCGGTTCGGTTTCGTGGTCGGGGTCGACCGGGTCGGACAGGCCGTGGCCCTGCGAGCCCACGGCGCCGACACCGTCGTGACCGACCTGGCCGAGCTATTGGACCGGCCGTGATCCAGCATCCGGCCTACCAGGTCGAACCCTGGTGCCTGCGGGAAACCCAGCTCGACCTCGACGTGTTGGCCCAGAGTGAGTCGCTGTTCGCCCTGTCCAACGGACACATCGGCTGGCGGGGCAACCTCGACGAGGGCGAGCCCTACGGCCTTCCCGGCTCGTACCTCAACGGCGTCTACGAGTCCCGTCCCCTACCCTACGCCGAGGCCGGCTACGGCTACCCCGAGGCCGGCCAGACCGTGATCAACGTCACCAATGCCAAGCTGATCCGTCTGCTCGTCGACGACCAGCCCTTCGACGTCCGCTCCGGCCAACTCCGGTCCCACGAGCGATCACTCGATTTCCACTCCGGCCTGTTGGAGCGCCGGGTCGAATGGGTGTCGCCGGGCGGCGGTGGCGTCCGGGTGCGCTCGGCGCGCATGGTGTCGCTGGTCCAGCGTTCCGTTGCCGCCGTCGCCTACGAAGTCGAGCCGCTCGCCACGCCGCTACGGGTGGTGGTCCAGTCCGAACTGGTGGCGAACGAGGTGGTCCCGGCCGCTGGTGGGGATCCGCGGGTGTCGGCCGCGCTCGAGGCTCCGCTGCGCTCGGAGTCCCACCAATCCGGCCATGCCACCGCGGCCCTCCTGCACTCCACGGCCGGGAGCGGTCTCCAGGTTGCCGTGGCCATGGATCACCGCATCGAGGCCCCACCGTCGGCGCACATCTCGGCCGAGAGCTTCCCCGACCTCGGGCGGGTGACGATCACCGCCGCCCTCCAGCCGGGCCAGAGGCTGCGCATCGTCAAATTCGTCGCCTTCGGCTGGTCGGCGGATCGTTCGGGGTCAGCATTGCGGGATCAGGTTGCCGCCGCGCTGGCCGGTGCCAGCCAGATGGGCTGGGACGCCCTGGTCCAGGAGCAACAGGCCTATCTGGACGACTTCTGGGACGGCGCCGACGTCGAGGTCGACGGCGACGCCGAGGTCCAACAGGCGGTGCGCTTCTCCCTCTTCCACGTCCTCCAGGCCGGAGCCCGGGCCGGGGGGCGGGCCATTCCGGCCAAGGGTCTGACTGGTCCGGGCTACGACGGTCACGCCTTCTGGGACACCGAGACCTTCGTCCTGCCGGTGCTCACCTACACCGCCCCCGACGCCGTCGCTGATGCCCTGCGGTGGCGCCAGAGCACGCTGCCCATGGCCAGAGAACGAGCTGGCCAGCTCGGGTTGGCGGGCGCCGCCTTCCCTTGGCGCACGATCAGCGGGGCCGAGTGCTCGGGGTACTGGCCGGCGGGGGCCGCCGCCTTTCACATCGGCGCGGACATCGCCGACGCCGTGGTCCGCTACGTCGACGTCACTGGGGACGAGCGCTTCGAGCGGGAAGTAGGGCTGGAGCTCCTCGTCGAGACCGCCCGGCTGTGGCGCTCGCTCGGCCACCACGACGCGCAGGGTCGGTTCCGCATCGACGGTGTCACCGGTCCCGACGAGTACTCCGCAGTGGCCGACAACAATGTCTATACGAACCTCATGGCCCAGCACAATCTCACCTCGGCGGCGGAGGCCACCGAGCGACATCCAGCCCAAGCACGTGAACTTGGCGTCGACGACGGGGAGATGGCCACCTGGCGGGACGCGGCCAAGACGATGTACATCCCCTACGACGACGTGCTCGGCGTCCACCCCCAGGCAGACGGGTTCACCAGCCACGAGGTCTGGGACTTCGCCGCCACCCCGGCCGACCGGTACCCGCTCCTGCTCCACTTCCCCTACTTCGATCTCTACCGCAAGCAGGTGGTCAAGCAGGCCGATCTCGTGCTCGCCATGCATCTGCGAGGCGACGCCTTCACCGACGAGGAGAAAGTCCGCAACTTCGCGTACTACGAGGCCCTCACCGTGCGGGACTCATCGCTTTCGGCCTGTTCCCAGGCGGTCATGGCCGCCGAAGTGGGGCACCTCGGCCTGGCATACCAGTACCTGGCCGAAGCGGCCCTGATGGACCTGGATGACCTCGAGCACAACACGCGCGACGGCCTGCACGTCGCCGCCCTGGCCGGCACCTGGATCGCCCTCGTGGCGGGATTTGCCGGCCTGCGGGAGCAAGGGGGCACCTTGGGCTTCGCTCCCCGCCTGCCCTCGGGAATGACCCGGCTGGTCATCGCCCTCTCGATGTGCCGGCGCCGGCTGCGCATCGAGATCACGCCGGACACCACCACCTACCGGCTCATCGAAGGCGAGCCCCTCCCGATCATCCACGACGGGTGGCCCGGCAGTGTCTCCACCGAGATGCCGCTGCTCCGGCCGACCGGCAAGGCGCCTCTATCTGCGCAGCCGACCCAGCCTTTCGGTCGGGAACCGCTGCGGCGTCAGGCTTTCATGTGACCAGCACCGGCATCATCGAGCCGGACCTGTCGCCGCGGCCGTAACCGCTCTGATCGGTCCCGTCGTCGTCAGGCCCGAAATTGAGCGATCCGGTCTGGTGTCGCGGCAGCGAGCGCCTGGCGGAGCCCCTCCGAGTCGAGATCCGTGCCGTAGGCGGGACTACCCGGCTGCTGACGCCAGGAGTCGTCCAGGCCACCACCGTCGACCGGGTCGAATCCCAGCGCGTCCACGAGGTCCATGACCACGGTCTTGGCCTCGGCATCATCCCCGGCCACCGGCAAGGCGATCCGCCCGGTCGTGCCGTGAGCCTGGCCGGACTCGAGGAGGTGCTGCGCCTGGATGTTGTTGAAGGCCTTGACGACGCTCACCCCGATCTGCTCCTCGACCCAACGGCTCTCGGTCATGCCCGCCTCGATCTCTTCGACGCGGCCGTCGCGCTCCTTTGGGTAGTAGTTGCCGGTGTCGATCACCACCACATCGTCGGCTACTCCCTTGAGGAAGTTGTCAGGGAGATTGGGGACGTCCTTCTCCGGGATGGCGACGACCACCACGTCGGCGCCATGGGCTGCCTCGCTGGCCCACGCCGCGGTGGCCCCACATTCGCCAGCCAGAGGCTCAATGGTCTCCGGGTCGCGTGAATTGGCCAGGGCCACGTGGTGGCCAAGGGCGACGAACCGTCGAGCGAGTGTGCCACCGATATGGCCGGCGCCCACGATTCCGATGTTCATGATTACTCCTTCAGGTTGAGATCTTGTCATCCAGGTTGGGCGGCTGTTGACGATTCGGCCCGCTCCTCACCGCGGCCGGACGGTTCTGACCGGCCGCCGCATCTCGTCGTGCCGATCACCGGGTTGTCCGTCAATCACCATGCTCCGCCCGGTATGCCTCGATCCAGTCGGACGGGACCGTGTCGGGGACCTCGGTACGAACGTGCCGTTGGCCGAGCACAACGTCGTCAAGGCCGGCGGCTCGATCCTCAGGCACCGATCGGGCGCGCCTGTGTGCTCGATAGATGGATCCACCGAAGAACATCCATAGGCCGAGGACGAGTATCAGTGACATGAGGTTCTCCCATCTCCAAAGGCGTGCCTTGATCCCCATCCTGACCAGGACGATGTCATCTCAGTAGAGGCGGACTACCCAACCTGCATCGGGCCTCAGATGAGGATCAGCCCGATCGCCAGTAGGGCGATCACCACGGCGACGATCACCATCACCGACTTCGTCCGGGTGGGGGGAATCTCCCGTGTGGGGAGTCTCCGAAACAGTGCGCCGACCATGGGTCCTCGGGCCGGGGACCCGTGTTGGTCAGGTGGCTCGGGATCCGGATCCATCCGTCTCACGCCTTGGGGTGCATGACGAGGACTCGTGTCCGGGCACCCGATCTACTTGGGTGGGCGCACGCCATTGGCCGCGGCCGGATGGATCGGCGTCACTGGAGCCACGGACGGGGCCGGCCTGGTCGAGGCCGCTGCCTCACGGGCCAGGAAGGATCCCAGCTCAGCGATGGTGGACATCAGCGGCGCAGGGAATACGACGGTGGAGTTCTTGTCCGCACCGATCTCGACCAGGCTCTGAAGATTCCGGAGCTGGAGGGCCAGTGGGTGGGCCATCATCACGTCCGAGGCGTCGCCCAAGGCGGCGGCGGCCAATGACTCACCCTCGGCATTGATGATCTTGGCTCGCTTCTCCCGCTCCGCCTCGGCCTGTCGGGCCATGGCCCGTTTCATACTGTCGGGAAGCTGGATGTCCTTCAGCTCCACCAGGGTTACTTCGATCCCCCAGTCGGTGGTGGTCGTGTCCAGGATGGCCCGGATGTCCAGGTTGATGCGGTCGGTCTCGGACAGCGTCTCGTCCAGCGTGTGCTGGCCGACGACCTTCCGCAGCGTGGTCTGGGCGATCTGGTCGATGGCCGAGTCGACGTTCTCGATGGCCACCACCGACTTCACCGCGTCGACCACCCGGAAGTAGGCCACCGCCGAGACGTCCACACTCACGTTGTCCCTGGTGATGATCCCCTGCGACTGGATCGGCATGGTGACGATCCGAAGGGACACCCGTCGTAGGTTGTCGACGATGGGAATGATCAAGCGGAAGCCGGGTTGGCGGGTGCCGAGCACCCGGCCGAGTCGGAACAGCACCCCCTCTTCGTACTGCTTCACGATCCGTGCCGCCGAGGCCATGGCCAGCAGAGCCACCACCACGATGATCACCACCACGACGATGAGAATCTTCATGGATCCAGTCTCTGCCTCCAATCGGGCGTCGAACAGTGCCGAACGTCCCGTTCGCTGTCTCGGTCCCCGGAACCTGGCTGGGACGAACCCGGGCTCGACCGGTCGACCTGGGGACCCCGACGATGCTGGCCGACAGATTCTGGTCCGAACGGTCCCGACTGATTTCGCCGGGTCCGATCGTCCAGGATCCCGGCCACGATCTCAGCGGCTCAGTACGACCTTGACCGCCCCGGTGTCGGATGCTCTGGCGAACACGTCGTAGGCGTCCATCATCTCGTGCAGTCCGAAATGATGGGTGACGAAACGGGCGGCATCGATCTGGTGGCTGGTGAGGAGGCGGAGCAGGGTGGGCGTCGAGTAGGTGTCCACCAGGCCGGTGGTGATGGTCACGTCCCTGGTCCACAGTGATTCGAGGTGCAGGGTGGCGGGTTTGCCATGCACTCCGATGTTGGCCACGTGCCCACCGGGCCGGACCAATTCGGTGCAGAGCTCGAAGGTCGACGGTACTCCGACCGCTTCGATGGCCACATCGACACCGAGCCCTCCGGTGACCTCGCGGACCAGGGCCACCGCGTCCTGGTGCTCGTTGTTGATGGTCAGATCAGCACCGAACTGCTTGGCCATGTCCAGGCGGGCATCGGCCAGGTCGACGGAGATCACCATGCCCGGCGAGTACAGCTTCGACCCGGTGATGGCCGAGAGCCCGATCGGGCCGGCACCGACGACGGCGACCGTGTCACCAGGCTGCACGTGACCGTTGAGCACGCCTACCTCGTAGGCGGTGGGGAGGATGTCGGCGAGCATGAGGATCTCCTCGTCGACGGCGCCCTTTGGCACGGGGTAGGTGGAGGTGTCGGCGAACGGTACCCGTACGTACTCCGCCTGCGTGCCGTCGATCAGGTGTCCGAGGATCCAGCCTCCTCCGCCCAGGCACTGACCGTAACGACTCTCGCGACAGAACCGGCAGGTGCCACAGGCGCTGATGCACGAGACGAGGACCCTGTCGCCCACCGCCACTGTCTTCACTCCGGAGCCAACTGTTGCGACGGTGCCGACGGCCTCGTGACCGAGAATTCGCCCTTCGGTGACCTCCGGCGTGTCCCCCTTCAGGATATGGAGGTCGGATCCGCAGATCGTGGTCGTATCCACACGTACGATGACATCCGTGTCAGCCTGAAGGCCAGGCGTCGGTACCTCTTCCCATGCCTTGGTTCCCGGTCCCTGATAGACGAGTGCCTTCATGTCCGACTCCTTGGTTGCGTGAGACCAGCCTGATGGCCCGGCGGCGGGCCCGGTAGAGCCAAAGGTCCCGCATCAACATCGCCCGCCGTCGTTGCCGTCGTGGTGTGCTCCTTCGGATCGGATGCCAGGTCGTGACCTTTGGCCCTTACCTCCGTGGGTCGTCGGTGTCACCATGAACAGATGAGTGCAGGATTCCCGGACGGCGGTCAGACAGCACGGCCTCTTCGTCCCGTCATCGCTGCCAGTGGGGATCGGGACCATCATCTGGCCCGACTCAGACCCCTGATGAGCGAACTGATCGCCCCGGTTCAGCCCATGACTCGTAGGGAAGTGAGGAGCCTCGAACGTTGAGACACCATGTCCATGTACACGACACTCCTCGGCTCCGCCCTCGACCAGCGCGATCGATCCGATAGTTCGCCCACTATCGGAGACCTCTTCGCCCGTTTGCTGAGATGCCGGAACCGACTGGCGGACAGCGGCATCACTTCACCGAAGCAGGCCAAGACGCTGGGGGACGTGACCGGCCAGTTGGAGTACGACGTCTCGCTCATCAGTCTGGTCAGGGGTCTCGGAATCGCGTTCGTACTGGAACGGTTCGACAATGGAGAGCGACATCTACTGGAGCAGGTCCTGGTCGACCGGGGACTCCCCTTGGACCAGTTCGACCAGCGTAGATAGCCGGGTCGCACCACGCTCAGGCCGGCCGACTACGTTCCGGTGATCTCCTCCTCGTCCGCTCTCATCGAACGCTCCTCGAGACGTGCCGCATAGGTGGCGGCCTGTGTCCGTCGTTGCATGCCCAGTTTGGCCAAGAGATTGGATACGTAGTTCTTCACGGTCTTTTCGGCCAGGAAGAGATCCTCGGCGATCTGACGATTGGTCTTCCCCTCGGCGATGAGATCGAGCACCTTGCGCTCCTGGGTCGTGAGACTGGCGAGACGAGGATCCTCCCGCGGCCCCGCCTGCAGGCGTTCGAGCACACGTTCGGTTACGGCCGGGTCGAGCAACGACTGTCCGGCGCCGGCCCGTCGAATGTCGTCCACCAGATCGCCCACGCCGACCTGCTTCAACACATACCCGGACGCCCCAGCCAGGATGGCGGCATACAGGGCCTCATCGTCGTTGTAGGACGTGAGCATCACGCATACGATCTCCGGCCACTGAGAGCGGATCTCGCGGCACACCTCCACGCCGCTCCCGTCGGGAAGCCGGACATCGAGAATGGCCACCTGAGGGTGCGTCAGGGGGATCCGGATCAGCGCCTCTTCGGAGGTGGAGGCCTCCCCGACCACGACAACATCGTCCGTGGCCGCGAACATGGTCCGGAGCCCGGTCCTCACCACCTCGTGGTCATCGAGGAGAAACACGCCGAGCGTCATAGGGCCATGATCCCAGCACGGCCGGACAGGGGCAACTTGAGCTGGGCCAACATTCGATGAAATGCCCTGGTCCGGCCTCTGTCCGGCCATGGTAGACGGGAACGACATCGGCCTCGGTACGCTGCATGTCGATGCCGTTTCCTTCGATCGACGATCCCGTCAAGCTCACTCGGGTCATCGAGGCCACCATGCTGCTCCGGGCCGACCTCGAGCTTCCCGTCCTGCTCGGCCACGTCATCGAGGAAGCCCGGTCTCTCACCGGGGCTCGTTACGGTGCCCTCGGAATCCTCAACGGCGAGGGAACCTCGATCGCCGAGTTTCTGACCGTCGGAATGACGCCGGAGGAAGAGGAGCGGATCGGCCCTCGCCCTACCGGGAAGGGGGTCCTGGGGCTACTCCTTTCCGACCCACGGCCCCTGCGGCTGACCCGCTTGGGAGAACACCCGAGAAGCTCGGGGTTCCCGAAGCATCACCCCCCGATGCAGTCGTTCCTCGGAATCCCGATCGAGGTGCGGAACGAGGTCTACGGAAGCGTCTACCTCACCGACAAGATCGGCGCGTCCGAGTTCACCGGCCAGGACCAGGCCCTGGTCGAAGCGCTTTCCGTCGCCGCCGGGATGGCGATCGAGAACGCCCGGCTCCACCAGCGCGTCCAGGAGTTGGCGGTCGTCGAGGATCGTGATCGCATGGCCAGAGATCTTCACGACACAGTGGTGCAACACCTCTACGCCGTGGGGATCTCGCTGGAGACAATGGCCAAGGAGACCGATGCGGCGACCTTGGCTGACCGGTTGGCCGTCCTGGTCTCCGACGTGGGTGATGCCATCCGTCAGGTTCGCTCCAGCATCTACGAGCTCGGACTGGACGAAGAGGACCCCGGAGTACGTGCTGGTGTTCTCACCCTGGTCCGCTCGCTCTCCCCCATGCTCGGCTTCAACGTCAGGGTTTCGTTTGACGGTCCCATCGATTCGGTGATCTCCCAGTCGGTGACCGAACAGCTCCTGGCCACTATTCGCGAAGCGGTCACCAACATCGGACGCCATGCCAGTGCCACCGAAGCGTCGGTGTCGGTCAGCGCCGACCACGGCCTCTGTCGCCTCCGGGTCGTCGACAACGGCATAGGGATCGACGTCGACCGGGGTCACGAGCCCGGACTGGGCCTCGTCAACCTGATGCGGAGAGCGGAAAAGATGCACGGGACCATGGAGATCGCCAGTCTGCAATCCGGCGGGACAGTGCTCGAGTGGGCGGTGCCGGTGAGCCAGTAACCGTGGTCGGCTGGCTAGCGGACGACGGCCACCGTGCACGGGGCATGACGTGTGCACTGGTCGGCAACAGACCCGAGCACGATGTGGCGATGACTTCCGTGCCCGCTCGATCCGACGACCAGAAGTTCAGCACCATCGCATGATGTAAGCAGTGCTGAAACCGTGGAATCGAAGACGCTGACCGTGCCGAAAGGGACGTGCGGCTGCCACTCCGCCGCATGGGCAACTGCGGCCTCGATGATGGGACGGCCTGCTTCCTCATACCCGGCTGAAGCCGAGTTCATGAATCCGGTCATCGGCGAGATCACACACGCGAAGACCGCTTCCACCGACGCCGAGCGCAACTCGGCTTCCCCCAGTGCCCAACGAAGGGCCCGGTCGGACCCGGTGGAGCCGTCGATTCCGACCACGATCCGCTGCTTGCTGGCGGGGTCGTTGTTCGCGTCCGGGACGGGGCGCACGACCACCACCGGACAGATCGCACCATGGACCGTCCTCTGAGTGACCGAACCAAGAAGAAGCTCCTTGAAACCTCCTTGGCCGCGGGCCCCTACGACCATGAGGTCGGCGGTGCCACTGGACCGGATGAGCGCCCGCGCCGGTGGGGAGTCGGGCATGTCGGTCTCCAGGATCACCGAGGGGTGGCCGGTGGTCACCAGGGCAAAGGCATCATCCACGATGGCCTGGCCTGCCGACATGATGGCCGGGGCGCTCGAATACCAGGCCGGCACGGCAGCCGGGTCGTCGGTGCCTGCGTACACGATCCGCAGGACGGCATCCCTCCGTTCAGCCTCATCGGCTGCCCACATCACGGCCAGACGCGACTGCTCAGAACCGTCGATTCCGACGATGACAGTTCGTCGTCCGCCGAGGATCGAATCCCCGGGACTGGATGCAGTCATCGATCACCATCGCTGCCATGGCTTCCCCTGTTCATCGGGAACACACCGCTTTCTCCGTCAACCCTGCCGTTCCTCCCATTGGACACCAGAGGATCACCAGGGAACAGGGTCAAAAGTCACTCATCCAGGGACCGTGGCCGGCTCGCTGGCTTGCTCGGGCGGCAACGACGTCGACTCGGGGTTCTGAGCACCTGCTCCCTGCTGTGCCAATGGGTCCTTTGACCCTGTTCGGACCGACGGCCAACCGACATGGTGGAACTACGCAGCCCCACAGAGGAGTCCATCATGGCCACCAACGCCGCATCACACACTGACGACGGAACCAGCACGGCGGACGTCAGGAGTATGGCGGAGAAGATGGATCGCACCCTCGACCAATGGCGGGCGCGGATCGACGAGCTCAAAGTCCAGGTGGATCTGGCCACTCTGGATGTGCGTGAGGATCTGACCAAGCGGCTCGAGGTCACGGAGAACGTCTACCTGGCGGTGCGATCACGCCTCTCCGATGTCCGGCACGACACCGGGAAGAACGTGGTCAACCTTCGTCAGTCAGTCGATCAGCTGCTGCTCGACCTTCGTCGCGCCTACGACGACGCCGAGGCAGTGGTGAAGCGCAGTCGCGGGGCGTAGGCCCCGTAAACCAGCCTTGACCCAGACCGGCTTGCCGGGCCAACTGGCGAACCGAAGGTTCGTCCGACAGAAATGAGACCCCGATGATCGACGCATCGCCTCCGGCGGTCGCCACCCCCCCGTCGACGACAGGTACACCGGACAGGAACGGCGGTCCTCCCTCCACGCCGACCTCCGGGCCCCTCCCCCCGGATCAGCCACTGTCTCCCCGGAACCGGGACAAGGCCCACGCCCTCGGCCTGACCTCAGCCACGGGCCTTGTCATCGGCAGCATCGTCGGCACCGGGGTGTTCACCATGCCCGCCGTCATCGCCGGTGCCGGCACCATGGGCATCATCGTCCTGGGTGTCATCGCCGTCGGGGCCATGCTGCTGGCCACCCTGTTCGGTCAGTTGACCAGGCGGGTACCCAACAGCGACGGCGGCCTCTACGCCTACTCCCGCCACGAGTTCGGCGACTTCGCCGGCTATCTGGTCGGTTGGTGCTACTGGATCCAGTCCTGGGCCGGCAACGCCGCCATCGTCTCGTCCTGGGTCTTCTACGTCGACGCCCTGTTCGGCTGGGCCCACATCAGCGGGATCGAGAACTGGGGCATTGCCATGGTGGGCCTGTGGGTGCCTGCCATCATCAACCTGGTGGGCATCCGTCAGATGGCCTGGTTCCAGAACGTGACCGTCGTGCTCAAGTTCCTGCCTCTCCTGTTCGTGGGCGTCATCGGATGGTTCTTCATCCAGAGCGGCCACTTCGGGGCATTCAACGCCTCGGGTGGGAGCCTGTACAGCGCCATCGGCATCGCCGCCGGCGTGGCCCTCTTCTCCTTCATCGGGGTGGAGGCGGCGGCCATGACGGCCAAGCGGGTCAAGAACCCCCGGGTCAACGTGAGTCGAGCCTCACTCATCGGCACCGCCCTCAGTGCCGTGCTCTACGTACTGGTCACCGCGGTGGTGATGGGACTGGTGGCCCACCACACCCTGGTGGGCACCGGGTCGCCGTTCGTCAACGCCTTCCAGTCCATCTTCCCCCACCAGGCCTGGGCCGGAAAGTTCATCGCCGCCATCGCCGTCATCTCCGGTATCGGAGCTCTGAACGGCTGGACCCTGATCGTCACCGAGACGTCACGGGCCATGGCCCAGGACGACATGTTCCCCCGGCCCTTCGCCTGGACCGACAGGAAGGGAACGGCCTGGTTCGGCATTCTCGTCGGTACCGCCCTGCCGTCGCTGCTCATGCTGTGGCGCTACACGACCTCGTCCGGACTCACCGTCTTCACCTACCTGGTCGACCTGACCGTGGTGACGGTGGCCATCCCCTACTTCATGTCGGCCATCGCCCAGTTGACCTACCTGGTGTCTCGTCGACGGAAGGTCAACGGATGGCTGTTGGCCCGGGACCTGTCCATCGCCGGAGCCAGCGTGCTGTTCTCCATGTGGGTGACCTTCGCCTCGGGGTACCAGGTCGTCTACCAGGCCCTGGTGGTGATCCTCGCCGGCCTCATCCTCTACGCCTTCCTGAACGCCCGCCGGCAGCGTCTCGGTGAATCGACCGAGCCTGAGGACCTGCCTGAAGACCTGTCTGAAGATGCCGTCGCTCTGGACGGCGCGCCGGCCAACGGCAACGGGAACGGCCTCGCAGCCGGCACGACCCCCGGCCCACAGACGACGACCACCGAGGTGAAGGTATGACGTTCCATGTGGATTCCGAGATCGGCCAACTCCGTGAGGCCATCGTCCACCGACCGGGACTCGAGTTGTCGAGGCTGACACCGGACAACATCGAGGGCCTGCTGTTCGACGACGTCATGTGGGCAGCCAAGGCCCAGGAGGAGCACGATGCCTTCACCCAGTCGCTCACGGACAAGGGAGTGCTTGTCCACCATTACGGGATCCTCCTGGCCGAGACCTTGGAACTCACTGGAGGGAGAGCCTTCGTCCTCGATCGGGTGTGCACACCGGAGATACTCGGTCCCTCCCTGGTCGAGCCGGTCCGGCGACTCTTCGAGGACCTCGATGGCAGGTCGCTGGCCGAGTTCCTGATCGGAGGGATCATCAAGGCCGACCTCCACCCCCAGCATGCCCACAGTCTGAAGTGGGACATGCTCAGGGCCGACGACTTCGTCCTCACGCCCCTCCCCAACCATCTCTTCCAACGCGACAACTCGTGTTGGATCTATGGAGGGGTGACTGTCAACCCGATGGCCATGCCGGCCCGGCAGCGTGAGTCCCTCCACACCCGGGCCATCTACGGCTTCCATCCCCTCTTCGCCGATGCCGACTTCGTCAACTACTACGGCGACGACGACCGGACCTACCAGCCGGCCACCATCGAGGGCGGTGACGTCCACGTGATCGGCCACGGAGCCGTGCTCATCGGCATGGGCGAACGCACCACGCCGATGGCCGTCGAGTCGGTGGCTCAGGCCCTGTTCGCCAATGGCCAGGCCACCACGGTCGTAGCCATCGAACTCCCCCACAGCCACGCCTTCATGCACCTGGACACGGTGATGTCGATGGTCGATACCGCCACCTTCGTCCTCTACCCGTACTTCGACCGCCACCTGCGCAGCTGGACCATCACCCAGGGAGAACGTCCGGACCAACTGTCCATCTCGACCAATACCAGCCTGTGGGACACCCTGGCCGGGATCTTCGAGGTGGACCAGATCAACGTCCTCACCACCGACGAGGACATCCGTGCCGCCGAGAGGGAGCAGTGGGACGACGGGACCAACTACCTGGCGGTGGCCCCCGGCGTGGTCATGGGCTACGAACGGAACGTGGCCACCAACACCATGCTGGAGAAACAGGGCATCGAAGTGGTGACCATCGCCGGCAGCGAGCTCGGCCGGGGCCGGGGCGGCCCCCGGTGCATGACCTGCCCCATCCGGCGGGATGGCGCCTGAGCCGTGACCGATCCGGGCGGCAGAGATGACATCCAGATGCGGGGGAAGAGCCTCCTGAAGGTGGTCGACTTGACCAAACAGGAGTTTCTGTCCCTCATCGACCTGGCGGAACGGCTGCGCACCGAAAAGCGCTCGGGTTCGGAGCGCCAGCGCCTGGTGGGCCGTAACATCGCCCTCATCTTCGAGAAGGCGTCCACCCGCACCCGATGTGCTTTTGAGGTCGGAGCCCACGACCAAGGAGCGCACACCACCTACCTCGGCCCGGAAGGGTCGCACATCGGCGTGGGCGAGTCGATGAAGGACACGGCCCGGGTACTGGGCCGGATGTTCGACGGTATCGAATTCCGGGGCTTCGCCCAGGAGTCGGTGGAGACGCTGGCCCGTTTCTCGGGGGTTCCGGTGTGGAACGGTCTGACCGATCAGTGGCACCCCACCCAGATGCTGGCCGACATCCTGACTATGAGGGACCATGCGCTCAAGCCTCTCGACCGGGTGGGCTACTGCTACCTGGGCGATGCCCGGAACAACACGGCCAATTCCCTTCTCGTCACGGGAGCACTGCTGGGCATGGATGTCCGGATCGCCGCCCCGCGTGATCTCTGGCCCACCTCTGACGTCCAGACCATGGCCAAGGAGCTGGCCGTCAACTCGGGAGCCCGGATCCACATCGGCGACGAGGTGCACGCCGGTGTGGAGGGGGCCGACTTCCTCTACACCGACGTCTGGGTGTCCATGGGAGAGCCGGTGTCGGACTGGGAGAAGCGCATCAAGCAGCTGCTCCCGTACCAGGTGAACGAAGCCACCATGCAGGCCACCGGCAATCCTGACGTCAAGTTCATGCACTGCCTCCCGGCCCTTCACGATGCCGACACCGATCTCGGTCGACAGATTGCCGACAAGTGGAATCTGAGCGCCCTGGAGGTCACCGACGAGGTCTTCGAGTCACCCGCCTCCGTCGTATTCGACCAGGCCGAGAACCGGTTGCACACCATCAAAGCGGCCATGGTGGCCAGCCTCGGCCACTGAGATGCGCCTGGTCGTGGCCTTGGGCGGCAATGCCCTGCTCCAACGGGGCGAGGTCCCCGAGGCGGAGATCCAGGAGAAGCACGTGGCGGCGGCGGTCGAAGCGCTGGTTCCCCTGGCCCACGACCACGACCTGCTGATCACCCATGGCAACGGACCGCAGGTCGGACTGCTGGCTCTCGAAAGTTCCCGCGACCCGGCCCTCCCCCACCCCTACCCCTTCGATGTGCTGGGCGCACAGACCCAGGGGATGATCGGTTACTTTCTGCTCCAGGCGTTCGAGAATGCCCTGCCGGGACAGGAGGTGGTCAGCCTGGTCTGCCAGACCCTCGTGGATACCGCCGATCCGGCCTTTGCCCATCCGACCAAGTTCGTCGGTCCCGTCTACACCAAGGCTGAAGGTCGCCACATCGCCCAGCTCCGTGGCTGGGACGTTCGACCCGATGGCAAGAGATGGAGACGAGTGGTGCCGTCGCCCGAGCCACTGGCCCTGATCGAGATGCCGACCATACGGATGCTGGTGGGGAATGGTGCCATCGTCATCTGTTCGGGCGGCGGCGGGATACCGGTGTGCCGCGGGGCGGACGGTCTCATCCACGGCGTGGAGGCGGTCATCGACAAGGATCTGACCGCCGTGCTGCTGGCTCGGGAGCTCGGTGCGGACGCGCTGCTCCTGCTGACCGATGTGGCCAACGTCGAGACCGATTTCGGTACCGAATCCGCTCGACCCATCTTCCACACCACTCCCGACATCCTGAGGGCCGAGCAGTTCCCCGAGGGCTCGATGGGACCCAAGGTCGACGCAGCCTGCCGATTCGTCGAAGCCACCGGCAATCGGGCTTTCATCGGTCGGCTGGACGATGCCGTCGGCGTGATCGCCGGGAAGTCGGGGACCGTCGTCGAACCCGCTCATGGCCCGACACCTCCCGACCAGACTGGTCATGACGACATGACGACATGACGACGACGACATGACGACATGACGACGACCGTCCGCACCGACATCGCAGCGTCCCGACCGAGGAGCCCGGCATGACCAGTACCACTGCAACATCAGCACACCGGATCGTCGTAGGGGTAGACGGCTCACTCTCCTCGGAGGCGGCCCTGAATTGGGCGTTGCGACAGGCCGACCTGACCGGGTCCACGCTCGAGGTCATCATGGCGTGGGAGTGGCCAACGGGCGGAGGGATGGGCATGGCCACGCCGTCGGGATTCGACCCGAAAGCAGATGCCGTGAAGGTCCTCAACGATGCGATGGCGTCGGCGGAGCCCGGCCACGATCATGTGTCCATCGAATCGAAGACCGTGGGTGGGCCGGCCGGAATGGCACTGGTCGATGCATCGCGTGGCGCCGACCTCCTGGTTGTCGGCAGTCGCGGTCACGGTGAGTTCGTCAGCGCTCTGCTGGGGTCGGTCAGTGAGCACTGTGTCACGCACGCCCACAGTCCCGTTCTGGTCGTTCGGGACGCGGAGGTGCCCGATGACGCCACCTGAGACCATGACGGCGTGGGCCGTGGAGGCACCCGGCCCCATCGACTCGAGTCCTCTTCGCCGGGTGACCCGCGCCATCCCCGACCCCGGACCGGGGCAGCTGCGAGTCCGTGTTCTGGCCTGTGGAGTCTGTCGGACCGATCTCCACCTGGCCGAAGGGGATCTCGACCCCATCCACCCGCTGATCACTCCGGGACACGAGGTGGTGGGCCTGGTGGATAAGCCCGGAGCCGGGTGCCACCGGTTCGGGCTCGGCGACAGGGTGGGCGTCCCGTGGTTGGCCCACACCTGCGGAGTCTGTCGGTTCTGCCTCGCCGGTCATGAGAATCTCTGTCTCGCCCCCCGGTTCACCGGCTGGGACGTCGACGGAGGATACGCCGACTTCGTCATCGTCGAAGAGGGATTCGCCTACGCCATCCCCGAGGTGTTCAGCGATGAGCAGGCGGCACCTCTCCTCTGCGCGGGGATCATCGGCTATCGGGCGCTGCGTCGGTCACGTCTGCCCCACGGTGGCCGACTGGGCATCTACGGTTTCGGGGGGTCGGCCCACCTCACCGCCCAGATCGCCATGGCCGAGGGGGCCAGGGTCCACGTGATGACCCGGGCGCCCGAGGCCCGAGAGCTGGCGTTGCAACTCGGGGCCACCAGTGCCGGTGATGCCGCCGACCCGCCACCGGAGCCGCTGGATTCGGCCATCCTCTTTGCCCCGGTGGGCACACTGGTGCCCCCGGCCCTCGAGGCCCTGGATCGAGGGGGGACCCTGGCCATCGCCGGGATCCACCTCACCGACATCCCGGTCCTCAACTACCAGCGTCATCTGTTCGAGGAGCGTGCCGTCCTCAGCGTGACGGCCAACACCCGCATGGACGGCACCGAATTCCTGGAGGCCGCGGCACGGATCGGAATTCAGGTCTCGACCGTTCCCTATCCGATGGATCAGGCCAACCAGGCTCTGAGCGACCTGGCCCACGACCGGGTCAACGGCGCGGCGGTACTCATCAACCCGTAGCGCGGGTTGCTCCCGACCCTCGCCAGCAACCACAGGACAGACGGTCAACCCCTCCATCAAGGTCTTTCGGCCCTGTCGCATCGATCTGGCATCCAGCACAGTGGTACGTAGAGACCTCCCGTCACGAGACGGGGGAACAGGAGGATGCCATGACTGCGACACTGGATTTCTTGAAGGGTGACGTCGCTTCGGGCGTCGGTACCCCCGGAGGAGACGGTGGGATCCTCGAGGGGCCATCGGGCAATCTCCGCTTCGCCGACTGGCTGTTCCGATCGAAGGCGGCCGGCGTGCTCTGGCTGGTGGCCCGGCTATGGCTGGGCTACGAATGGCTGAACGCCGGCTACCAGAAGCTGTGGGGCAGCGAGAAGGCCGCATTCTGGTACGGGGGCGGTGCCGGCGTGAAGGGCTTTGCCACAGCCGGTGTGGCCGGATCTGCCGGTGGCAGGAGCGGCGCGTCCTACGGGTGGTGGGCCGCCTTCCTCCACAACTTCGTCATCCCCAACTCCTCGTGGATCGCCAAGCTGGTGACCCTGAGCGAGTTGGCCATCGGCGTACTCCTGATCCTGGGCCTGTTCACCGGGGCAGCCGCCTTCGCCGGCATCGCCTTCAACCTCATCTACATGTTCTCCGGCTCCGCCGGGGTGAACCCGGCCTTCGCCATCGTGTCCCTGTTCTTGATCCTGGCCTGGCGCAATGCCGGCTACTTCGGACTGGACCGGTTCGCTCTCCCCGCCGTCAGGGACCTCTTCCACCATGGCACCCACGCCAAGGAGGCGGCGGTCGTCCTACCACCGAAGGTCGCCGTTCCGGCCCATTGACACACTCGGGCCAGCACGACGGCACCGCCCCGCACCACGTGCGGGGCGGTGCCTCTTCGTCGGGGCCCCCGCTCGTCACGGCTTTGTCGCCCCGCACGCGTTCGACACCTCTTCGTTGAGAGGAGCCTGGCCGTGACGACGTTGCTCGACAAACCCCTGACGGCCAGCCCGGTGGACGGAGGCCGACGGTGGTGGGCGCTCGGCGCCCTGGCCTTCGCCGTGGTCGCCGTCGGTGTGGACGGCACGGTTCTGAGCGTGGCCCTGCCCACGCTTTCCAATGTGCTGCGGGCGTCCGAGTCCGACCTCCAGTGGTTTTCATCGGGGTACTTCCTCGTCCTGGCCGCCGCCATGCTCCCGGCAGGTCTCCTCGGCGATCGCTACGGTCGCAAGAAGGTGCTCGTCGCCTCATTGGTGCTCTTCGGGATCGGATCCGCCGGATGCGCCTACTCGACCTCGGTGGGTGAGTTCATGGTGGCACGGGTGGTCATCGGACTCGCCGGGGCCGGCTTGATCGTCATGGCCTTCGCTGTGCTCACGGTCCTGTTCGACAAGAAGGAACGTCCGAAGGCGGTGGGGGTGATGGCGGGGGCCACCTTCGTGGCGTTTCCGATCGGCCCCATCCTCGGTGGGTGGCTGCTCAGCAACTTCTGGTGGGGTTGGGTGTTCCTGATCAACGTGCCGGTCGTCGTGATCGCCTTGGCCGCCGTGGTCGGCCTGGTGCCAGAGTCGCGTGCCCCCGAGCGGCCCGGACTCGACTTGGTCGGGGTGGCATCCTCCGCGGCTGGATTGGTGATCCTGACCTACGGCCTGATCAAGGCGGGCCAGGACGGTTGGAGCGACGTCTACGCCCTGGCCATGATGGTCGGGGGCTTGGTCCTTCTGATCGGGTTCTTCGTCTGGGAGCGCCGGCTGAGCGACCGTCCGGGTGGCCAACCCTTGCTCGACCTGTCCTTGTTCACCTCGGCCTCGTTCACCTGGGGCGTCATCCTCGCCATGCTCCCGATCGTGGCCATGCTGGGCATTCTGTTCACCATGCCGCAGTACTTCCAGGGCGTGCTCGGGACCGACGCCATGGGGTCGGGTCTGAGGCTGTTACCCCTGGTCGCGGGGCTCATGATCGGAGCCATCCCCGCGGCACGGGTCGTACAGCTGGTCGGCGCCAAGGTGGCCGTTGCGACCGGTTTCGCCGTGCTCGCCGTCGGCCTCGTCCTGGGTTCCATGATGAGCGTCGGTTCGAGCCCCCTCTTTGTGGCGGGCTGGATGTCGGTGGCCGGACTGGGGACGGGTCTGGCCATGGCCACCGCCATGTCTGCTGCCCTGGTCGAATTGGACGAGGAGAAGAGCGGAGTCGGCTCGGGCGTCATGCAGGCGGTCAACAAAACCGGTGCCCCCCTCGGCATCGCCATCCTGGGCAGCGTGCTGAGTGCCGGCTATCTCGCCCGAGTCGACCTCGCCGGCCTCCCCACCACTGCTGCGGCGGCGGCGCGCCAGAGCGTCTTCGGCGGCGTAGCCGTCGCCCACGAGTTGCATTCGCCGGCCTTGCTCGCATCGGTGCAACGAGCCTTCGTGCACGGGATGGACCTGGCCCTCCTGGTCTCTGCTGCCATCGCCCTGGTCGGCATGATCCTGACGATTCTCTTCCTACCCAAGTCGAACGGAGTCTGACCCGCTCGGCTGGACGCCTGAGACTGCCAACGCCACTGCTGTGACCCAGCCGGTACCGCTCGTCGTACCTGTCACCGGCGCCGTCTTGCCCTTCAGAGCTCCTGCTAACGACCACTCCGGAGGCGACCGGGCCACTCTGGGTCGGGGAATGGCCCGTACCCAGACGTGCCAACACTGGCGGTTACGGTCCGCCCGCCACGCCTTCGACCGTGGGTCACGCCGCTCCGAAGTGGCCGCCAGTGTGCCATCCGGTGGCCGCGGCGGCTCAGCCTCCCATGAGGCGATCACCTCGGCGAAGGCCAAATCGAGCAGCTCCGGATCGGCCAGTACCACGGCAAGGAACTCCAGCCTTGCTGTGGCATCCGCTCTCGTCGTCACCATGACAGGTCACACAGGGACGGACTGGCGGTCCTCAGCGGTGGCGGAGATGACCTGGGAGTCTCCGGTGGGAGACACGGCGGCCTGTTCATCGCTGGACACGATGATCTTGCGAGGCTTAGCTTGCTCCGCCACCGGGATCGTGAGTCGGAGCACACCGCTGTTGTACCCAGCGGTGATCCCTCCGGTGTCGAGTGCGTCTCCAAGAATGACCTGTCGGCTGAACACGCCTCTCGGACGCTCCGAGGCCACCAACTCGACCTCAGGCCCGGTTGCGGTCCGACGCTCGGCCCGGACGGTCAGCACATTTCGCTCCACATCGAGATCGATGCTGGCCGGGTCGATTCCCGGCAGGTCGAACTCGACCACGAATTCGTTACCGTCACGCCAGGCATCCATGGGCATGGCCGCCGGACGGGCAGCGGTTCCGAAGACTTGCTCGGCCAACCGGTCGAACTGGCGGAATGGATCGGAACGAACAAGCATGATGCACCCTCCTTGTTTCGGCCAGAGGCGTCCTTTCTGCGCCTCCGGATCTATGGTAGCTACTACAGATTTGTTATATCCTGATAACCATGTCTGGTGCAAGGGGTTTTGACGAAATTCCCAAGAGCCGATCACCAGGGCAGGATGAGCGTCCCGACCCGACCCGGGGTCTGTACGGAATTTCCGTCGCAGCCGAGCTGGTGGGGAGCGCTCCACAGAACCTCCGGCTCTACGAGACCCGGGGCCTGATCAATCCCGCCCGCAGCCAAGGTGGCACTCGTCGCTACAGCGACGATGACCTCGTCCGGCTCCGACAGATCGGCCGGCTTCTTGACGACGGCCTCAATCTGGCTGGCATCGCTGCCGTCTTGGCTCTCCAGGCCGTCAACCAAGAACTACAAACCCAACTCGATCAGACCCGCCAACGAGCGTCCGCACCGCACCTCCCCGTCGCTGGAGGCGTCAGCAGGGGTTCGGACTGAGCCAGATACCGGATTGTCAGACGTAATGCCCCCGATTGCTGGGAGCGGGGCGTTTATCAACTGTCTGTCAACGGCACCAATGCCTCAGCCATATGTCATCGGTGTGCGACTCGGCCCCCGTCGACTGGAATCGTGACGCCATCAACGAAATTGGCATCGTCAGCCATTCGATTCTCCTCCGCACATCGGACAGCAATCTTGGAATCAATCCAGACGGCCTCTCCGCCTGGCCAACTGCCTACATCGGGAGCCACCAGACGAGGCCGGCTAAGAACCGGACCCGTCATTGCGACTGTCGATGGTTCGACAGTCGCACTTTTGCTGGAGGTTATGGGGCCATGTTCGAACCCCTGCTTGGTCTTCTGACCAGGGGTTATGTGGCGATTGGGGCTGGGCGAGCGGCGGATTTCGGGCTGCGATTGACTCGCCATGGGGTCGCCAGGAAAGTGATGGGACTATGTTCGAACCCCTGTCGGAGTATCGCTGGTGTCGAGCGTGTCGGCGACTACCCGAGGCAGAAGCGGCGGTCGAGATAGCAGGATTCGGCAAGACCTGAAGGCTCAGCCCCGTGAGTGCTCGCGAGGGCGCTGAGCCATCCGCCGGTGACGCACGACGTGGGACGTTCTTGCAGGTAAGTGTCCGCCTCTGGTCCATCGGAACAGGGCGATCCCACCGGTGGGATAGTGGGCACTCGGATTCCCTCTCGAAGGACGGCCCAGATGCCCACAGATCGCAGCCATGCCATGGATCACATCGTGGTGGTCCTCTTTGAGAACCGGTCGCTCGACAATGTGCTGGGCCACCTCTACGGACCTGACGACGGCAAGACCTTTGACGGCGTGATCGGCAAGGACCTCTCGAACCCCATCCCCGAGTGGGCCGAGGACGGCGCTGACCGCAAGGTGGTCCCCTACACAGTGGCCACCGACATGGACAGCCCAAATCCTGACTCGGGTGAGGAGTACCCGCATACCAACACCCAGCTCTACAACATCCTGAGCGAGGCGAATCGTTTCAAGCTGGGCGACGACATAACGGCTCCATGGAATGCTCCCGAGCCTGGTCAGACACCGACTATGGACGGATTCGTGACCGACTACGTCAGCACGTTCACCGCCGAGATGGGTCGCCAGCCCACCTATGAAGAGTACGCCCACATCATGACCGGGTTCACCCCGGAGCAGGTGCCGGTATTGAACGGACTGGCCCGGGGATTCGGCGTCTTCGACCACTGGTTCTGCGAAGTCCCCTCGCAGACGTTCATGAACCGTTCCTTCTGGACGGCTGCCACCTCGTCAGGGCTGACGGTGAACAGTCCAGCGAAGAAGTGGTTGACCGACAATGACGCCGAGACAATATTCAATCGTCTGGAGGACCACGGCAAGACCTGGAAGGTCTACGTCGCCGAGCCGATGCAGTTCTCGGCAACGGCCGTCATCCACTACCAGCGCCTGAAGGACCGGCTCGGCACGCACTTCGTCCCATTCGCCCAGTTCGAGGAGGACGCAGCCAACGGTGACCTGGCTGACTTCTCCTTCATCGAGCCCTGTTTGATCATCGGGCACAGCGACTACCACCCCGCCGCCGGGCGGGCACTGGGGCATGGCATGGAGATCCCGAGTGTGGACCCGCCATCATCGATCCTGGGTGGCGAGGCTTTCCTTGGCCGCATCTACGACGCTTACCGAGGGATGCAGTCCTCGACGGGTTCCAACGTCTGGAACACGACCCTGCTCGTCGGCTGGGACGAACCAGGCGGCACCTATGACCACGTACCGCCTGGCCCGGTCCCGCCTCCCGACCCGAAGGCACCTGCCGGGGAGAATGGCTTCACATTCGACCGCTCGGGCTATCGGGTCCCGGCCGTGATCATCTCCCCGTGGGTGGCCGAGGGCGACATATTCAACGAGGAGCATCGACACACATCGCTCATCGCAACCCTTCGAGAGCAGTGGGACCTCGGAGAGGCGTTCACCGCACGGGACGCCTCTGCTCGGACGTTCTCTCACGCCTTCACACTCGATACGCCCCGAGACCCGAAATCGTGGCCAGTTCCCAAAGCACGTCCGGTGCCCAAGTTCACATTGGATGCCCTGGCGCTCGGAGAGGTTGTCGCTCCTTTGGGGAAGGACTTGCTCGATGGACTTCGAGGCTACGCAGCGCTGAACAAGATCAAGCTTGAAGGGATTCCAGACGACCCCAAGGCTGACATACCACCGGAGCAGATCCTGACGGTGTTGCGGAGTGCCCTGGCCATGTTCTTCCCCCTCTTGGCACCTAGGAAGTAGGCCATCAGGCCAACAGCTTGGGCGACCCAATGAGACGCGGGTCACTGTCCGGCGAGGAATGTGGACATCCGCTTCCGGCGCGAGAGGTGCCTCATGCTTCCTTGCACCGCGACGGGAGGATTCGAGCGCCCGGATCCTCCGCGGTTGGGAAGTGCCGATGAATTACCGGACTTGACTAGGAACAACGTTCCCGAGAGACCGTTGTATTTCCTACAACATCGGTGGAGGTGAAGGGACTCGAACCCTCGGCCTCTACATTGCGAACGTAGCGCTCTACCAGCTGAGCTACACCCCCGAGAGACCATGAGATTAGCCCCGACCGGCTGGTACGCCGGCCGTCCCGACGGGATCCGGGGAGTCCAGGCCGAGACGGCCCCGTCTTAACCGGTGGTGGACGTGGTGGAGGACGTCGGTGTCGAGTCGGTGGTGGTCGTCGTCGTGGGGGGCATGGTGGTCGTGGTGGTCGTGGTCGTGGTGGGGGTCGTCGTGGTGGTGGTCGCCGCGGGTGCCGGTGGAATGAAGGTGAACATGGCCTGGGCACAGTCGGCCGGCTGCACGGCTACGGCCACGTCGAGGCCCGGCCAGGTGGAGAAGGTCCAGACATTGATGGCCGGGCCGGTCTGGAGACAGGCCAGGGCCGGCGCGTTGGTGGTGATGCCGCTGATCGTGCCGACGAACTGGGCCGTGCCGTCGGAAGGCGGCGGCGTCACCGGCGACAGGCCGACGGTGACGCCGTTCCAGACGCCTGTCGTGGTGAACCCGGTGCCCGGCGGGATGGTCACCGTGGGTCCGGTCTGGTAGTCCTTGGCCGGCGGGGCGTTGCCGAGCAGCGCCGCCATGTCTGCGGCATCGTTCCCGTCCATGCCCAGGGCCCAGATGCCCAGGCCGGCGATGTGGAACGAGTTGGCCAGCTGGGCCTTCAGGGCCAAGGACGTCGGGTTGTCGAAGTAGGTCTCGTGCCACTGGGTGCCCACCTGGTACGCGGTCCACGGGGTCTGTGTGGTCGGGTCCCAGTAGGTGGGGTGTCCCGAAGCCGCGATCACGCTGTAGCTCAGTGGCGACTCGCCTCCCGTGGCCTGGGCGGTACTGGTTCCGTCGGTGGTGGGCCAGTCGTAGCCGTAGTACGGCACACCGAGGATGACCTTCGACGCCGGAACGACGGCGGTGAACTGCTGGAGCGCCTCGGTGTCGTTGAAGCTCCCACCCGAGAGCGGCGCGGTGGGGCTAGGCGTCGACTGACTGTTCATGTCGTAGGCCATGACGAAGAAGCCGTCGAGCGCCGGGGCCAGCGCGGCCACGTCGTAGAAGCCACTGCTGTCGGCGGCGGCACTGGCGTAGGTGGCCATGGTCACCTGCCAGTGGGGATTGGCGGCGTGGAGGGAGTTGGACACGCTGGTGAGCAGCGCCGTCAGCCCATTGCGGTCAGCGCTCCCCTCGCCCTCGAAATCGAAGTTCACACCGTCGAGATTCTTGGCCGACACCGCGGCGATGAGCGCCGACGACAGCCGGGCGGCGGCGTTCGGGTCCGAGGTGATGGCGTTGAGCGAACTCTGACTGAAGCAGGTGACCGTCAGCACCACCCGGTCGCCGGCGGCATGGGACCGGTTCACCAGGTTGACCAGGTCCTGACTCTCGTAGCCGTTCCATCCCGATCCGCTCTCGTCCAGCGTGCCGTCGGCGTTGGCGTCCACGCTGAAGTACGCCAGCGTGGTGAGGTCTTTGACGTCGAAACCCGACGACTGCGGCAACGTCCAGTACGGGGCGTAGCCGAAGATCTCGTGGGACTGGAGGGGCGCCGAGCTGGCCAGCGACGGGGGAGCCGGCTCCGGGACCGAAGTGGCGGCCGGAAGGTTCGTGGTCGTGTGGACCCGGGCCGCCTGGGCCCCGTTGCCCGAGTCCTGACCCTGTCCTGCTTGAGGATCGCCGGCCGCGCCGCTGGCGGAGTGGTCGAAGGTGCGGGCGCTCCCGGCCAACAGCACCAGGGCCATGAGCCCCACCAGGATCGGACCGAAACGCCTTCTCGCACCGTCGCGGGACTCACCGCTCCCCCGGTGGGCCACCCGACCGGCCGTGGCCGCCCATGCTCCTCCCACCAGGGCTGTCGCCGCGCCCAGTGGCGCCCACGTGGACCGAGGGGGTCCACGTGTCTCGGACGGGCCCGTCGGCGGTCCCTCCGTCCTGGCCGAGACGGCGCTGAGGAAGAGTGCGACGTCGTCGTACGCCAGCGCGAAATGGGCCCGGTGGTTGTCGCCCAACCACTGCCCATCGCCCGACTCGACCTCGAGTACCCGGCCCGACGACCCGTCGGACATCTGGGCCATCCCGACCGCGTCCACCGAGACCACGGACGACCACGGCACCAACGACGGCACGGCCAGGGAGGCACCCGGGGCAGGGGCGACGATCAGTCCGAGGTCAGTGACGTGGAGATCCACCCGGTCGGACGGCGGACCACCGCCCGGTGCACCGGCGGCGCCGGGCCGGCTCCCACCGTCGGTGGGGCGAAGGGCCACGGCGCCGACGATGACAGGACCGTCTTCGCGCGCATCGGGGATCGGAGGACGGCGGAGTGGTCTCATGGGGTTCTCGGGGGGAGAAGAGGCGAACGCCGACTCTGCCGGCATCGTGCATGACCGCACTGTCAGTGGTTAGATTAACACTCTCCGCATTATTACGCCATGCACAAGGAGATATTCACAACCGACCATCACAACCTAGACGATGAGGGACGCACATCCAAGGGCGCGTCACTAAAGAATTACCCGCCGATTCCGACAATTTGGGGGGCGGGCATCGCTCCGTGGCGAAACCCCGTGATGTCACCATGAACCCGTTCTCCTCCCACAGCGCACCACCGGTTCGGTAGCTCGTGCTCTTCGTCGAGGTCTTCCGCCTCCTCTTCGTTCTGGCCGGCTCGGCGGCCGGATTCGAGATCGGCCGGCACGCCGTCGGTGGACCCCATGCCCCCGTGGTCGGTCTGCTCCTGGGTGCCGCCATCAGCTACGTGGTGGGGGGTGGGGTCGGACGTCTGATCGATCGGGGCCTCACCCGTGGCGTCTTCATGTTCCGCAACACGCCCCCCGGGGAGATCTTCGCCGCCTCGATCATCTCCACCACCGGGATGCTGCTCGGCCTGGTGGTGGGGCTGCCCATCCTCCTGCTGGCCCGCTCGGGCTTCGCCCTCCTCCTGATGTCGGTGGTGTCGTGGGTCCTGGCCACGCTGGGGTGGAGGCTGGGTTCCGTCAAGGGTCGCCAGATCGTCGCCGCCGCGGGCCTGACTCGCATCCTCGCACCGCAGCCCACCCCACCCCAGGGCCACGCGTCTGCTCGTGGACGGCTCGGCCATCATGGACCGGTACCTGATGGTGCTGGGTCGCAGCGGGCTGTTGCCCGGCGGTCTGGTCATCCCCCAATTCGTCATCGATCACATCCGATCGGTGGCCGAAGCTCCCGACCCGGTCAGCTCACGTCGGGCCCGCAAGGGCCTGGAGTCGATCGAAGCCCTCCGGGAAATGAACGTCCCCGTGCACGTGGCCAGGGACGAGGTCCCCGAGGTGGACGATCTGGTCATCAAGCTGCTCACCGTGGCCCGGCGGGTAGGCCTCCGCATCGGCACCTGCTCGAGCGCCGTCGTCGACGAGGCGTCGCGCTGGGATGTCTCGGTCGTCGACTTCCGCGAGGTGGCCCACGGATTGAGCCCCGACCATCTGCCCGGGGAGCGGCTCGAGGTGGAGCTGATCCGGGAGGGACGTCAGCCCCGCCAAGCCATCGGCTATCTGCCCAATGGGGACATGGTCGTGGTCAACGATGCCACCCACCTGGTGGACCAGGGCACCGTGGGGGTGACGGTCCTCTCGACCCGACCCACCAGCCAGGGGGTCATGGTCTTCGCCAAGGTGGCCACCGGCGCCGCGACCGTCACCGAGGCGGAAGAGCTCAGCGATCCGGCCTGAGTCCGCCTACGCGTCCTTGACCGCGGCCACCAGCTTGGTCAGGGTGTCCTTGGCGTCCCCGAACAACAACGTGGTCTTGTCGTCGAAGAGCAGGTCGTTGTCGATGCCGGCGAAGCCCGGGCGCATGGACCGCTTGAGGAACACGATGTTCTCCGCCTCGTCGGCGTTGATGATCGGCATCCCGTAGATCGGGCTTCCGGGTGTGTTCTTGGCTGCCGGGTTGACCGTGTCATTGGCCCCGACCACCAGGGCCACATCGGCGGTGGCCATCTCCGGGTTGGCCTCGTCCATCTCCTTGAGCTCGTCGTAGGGGACGTTGGCCTCGGCCAGGAGCACGTTCATGTGGCCCGGCATCCGCCCGGCCACGGGGTGGATGGCGTAGAAGACCTCGACGCCTCGCTCCATCAACAGGTCGGCGAGCTCCCGGGCCGTGTGCTGGGCCTGGGCCACAGCCAACCCGTAACCGGGGATGATGACCACTTTGCGGGCGTAGGCCAACAGCACCCCGATGTCCTCGGGCGTGCCCGACCTCACCGTCCGGGTCTCGCCCGAGCCGTCGGCGCCGCCGGTGGCCGTCACCACCGAGCCGAAGGCGCTGAAGAGCACGTTGGCCAACGACCGGCCCATGGCCTTGGACATCATCCGGGTCAGGAGGATCCCGGACGCACCCACCAGCGTGCCGGCGATGATGAGCAGATTGTTGTTGAGGGTGAACCCCGACGCCGCCACGGCCAACCCGGTGAAGGAGTTGAGGAGGGAGATGAGCACGGGTACGTCCGCACCGCCGATCGGAAGCACGAAGATCACACCCAGCACCAGTGAGAGCAGGGCTGTGGCCACGAGCAGGGGAACGCTGCCGGTGACCAGGGTGCCGACGGCCAGCCCCACGATGGCCACGGCCACGACGGCGTTGATCACCTGTTGGGCCGGATAGGTGACCGGGCGACCGGTCATCAGCTCCTGCAGTTTGGCGAAGGCGATGGCGCTGCCGGCGAACGACACGCACCCGACCAGCACGCCGAAGAGGACCTCGGCGATGCGGTAGGTGGCCGGCTTGGCCGGAGCCTCGATGAGGAACACCACGATGGACACCAGCGCCGCCGCGCCGCCGCCCACCCCGTTGAAGATGGCCACCATCTGTGGCATCGCCGTCATCTTGACCCGCCGTGCCGCCGGCACGGCCACGGCCGCACCGATGGCCATGGCCACCAGCGTCAGCACCAGGTTGAGGCTGTGGGCCCGCACCTGGGGATAGGCGAAGGTCATGCCCACCGCCACCGCCGCGGCCACGGCCGCCAGCAGATTTCCGTTACGGGCCTGCTTGGGTGAGCTGAGTCCCTTGAGGGCCAGGATGAACCCGATGGCGGCCAGCAGATAGACCAGGTCGATCCAGGTGTTGAGGGTCATGTTGCATCACCACCGGCACCGCGGTCGGAGCCGTCAGCCGGTCCCTCCCCCCGCTTGGGGGCGCGCTCGGCCGGCTTGGCCTTGAACATCTCCAGCATGCGGTCGGTGACGACGAACCCGCCGACGATGTTGAGCGTGGCCAACAGCACGGCGAAGAACGCCAGGGTGATCTGCACGGTCCCATGGGCGCTGCCCATGATCAGGATGGTTCCCACCAGCACGATGCCGTGGATGGCGTTGCTGCCCGACATCAGCGGGGTGTGGAGGATGCTGGGTACGGCGTTGATGACCTCGATACCCACGAATGCGGCCAACACGAAGACCGTCAGGAACTCGAGAATTCCGGTGCTCATGAGCTCGTCCCCTTCGATTCCGAATCCAACGATTGCACCGGCACCCCCAGGGCCTCCGCCGTCGGTCCGTGCACGATGGCGCCGTCCCGGACCACGCAGGTGCCGGCCACGATCTCGTCCCCGAAGTCGGGTGCCAGTGCTCCGTCCGTGACCAGGAGGCCCAAGAAGTTGGCGATGTTGCGGGCGTACAGGAAGCTGGCGTGGGTCGGCATCGAGGCCGGCGGGTTGCTGAGACCCACCACGGTCACCCCGTGGTGGACCACGTCCTCGCCGGCTACCGAAACCTCACAGTTGCCGCCCGAGTCCGCCGCCATGTCCACGATCACCGCTCCCTCCGACATGCCCTCGACCATGGCCGTGGTCACCAGGACCGGGGCCCTGCGGCCGGGAATCTGCGCCGTGGTGATGACGACATCGGACGCGGCCACCTCGGCCGCCAGCTGTTCCTGCTGCCTGGCCAACTCCTCCGCCGTCTGCTCCTTGGCGTACCCACCGGAGCCCTCCTGGGCGGCGATGTCGAGCTCGACGAACTTGGCCCCGAGACTCTGCACCTCTTCCTTGGCTGCGGCCCTCACGTCGTAGGCGCGCACCACCGCGCCCAGCCGCCGGGCCGTGGCGATGGCCTGGAGTCCGGCCACACCGGCTCCCATCACCAGGACCTTGGCCGGTGGGACGGTGCCCGCCGCCGTCATGAACATGGGGAAGAACTTGGCCAGGTGTTCAGCGGCCGAGAGACCGGCCCGGTAGCCGGCCACGGTGGCCTGGGACGAGAGCGCGTCCATGGACTGGGCCCGGCTGATGCGGGGAAGCAGGTCGAGGCTGTAGACGGTGGCGCCCTTGGCCGCCAGAGCCTTGACCGTCTCGGCCGAGGCCACCGGCTGGAGGAAGCTGATCAGCGAGATCCCGTCGGGAAGAGCAGCCACCTCCCCGAGCGTCGGAGGCTGGACCCGGGCCACGACAGAGGCGCCGGCCAGGGTGGCGGCGGCGGAGTCGAGGACGGTGGCACCGGCCTCACGGTAGGCATCGTCGGGGAACCGGGCCGCTTCGCCCGCTCCCGCCTCCACCACCACCTCGATGCCGGTCCGGGCCAGCTTGGCGGCCACCTCGGGGACGACCGCAACTCGGTCCTCGCCGGGTTGCGACTCTCTGACAACAGCGAGTTTCACGGCCAGAGGTATACAACAATTCGGGCGTTCCTCCTAGTGAAGCCCCTCCCCGCCACCGTGCGTGGTCCCCGGCTCCCAGCTTCCGGACGCCTGTCCAGGCACGGAATGCGGCGGCCGGACGCTGTCAGTCGGTCTCGAAGGGGTCGCCGGGATCCTCGGCCGCGTCCACTCCGTCGGCGACCGGAGCCGGCTCCGATCCGGACCCCGAGCCGCTTTCCGGGTCTCCGGGATGGACCAGGGTGCGGATCTGGGTGCGGGAGAACTGCGGCACCTCGATGCTGCCGGCCAGTTCGGCGGCGTTCTCGCTGGACATGGGTCGGGCGAAGAAGAATCCCTGAGCGGCGTCGGCGTTGAAGGACCGGACGATCTCCACCTGGGACACCGTTTCCACGGCCTCGACGATGGCCGACATCCCGAGGGAGTGGGCCATGTGGATGACCGTCTCCACCACGAGCCGGTTGATGCCCTGGGTGGGCTCGAGGCCGGCGATGAACGACCCGTCGATCTTGACCGTGCCGATCGAGTGCCGCTTGAACGGCTCGAACGACGACCAGTTGGTGCCGGCGTCGTCGACGGAGAGCTGGACGCCCATCTGCGAGAGGGTCTTGAGGTCGGCCGAGGCGGCAGGATCCACGATGGCGTCCTCGGTCACCTCGAGCGTCAGCTGCCCGCTGCGGAAGCCGCTCTGCTCGAGGGCGGTTTCGACCGCGTTCGACACCTCGCCCCGACGGAGCTGGTCGATGGTGCAGTTCACGCCGAGCTGGATACTGGGCGACCAGCTGCACGCCTGCTCGCAGGCCTCCATGAGGATCCAACGGGTCAGCGGGCCGATGTCACCGTTCGACTCCACGAACGGGATCAGGCGGTTGGGCGGGATGAGCCCCTCGGTGGGGTGCTGCCAACGGACCAGTGCCTCCATCCCCAACAGGCGTCCCGAGGAGAGGTCGACCACCGGCAGGTACTCGAGGAAGGGTGAGCCGGCCAGCGTGAAGGTGGGTTCGGTCTGGGTCAGCATGATCCTGCCGGCTTCCGACCCGATGGGACGATCCCGTAGTGGTCGACGGCCATCCGGGCCGCCCGCTCTGGTTTCACCATTTTATTATCGACCGTCCCGAGGCCCACTTGAGCGGTTTCCCACCCCCGTGGCCAGGGAGAACTAGGAGGTCGGGGCCGTCCCGGGTAGGGGTTCCCGGGGTCGGCGGACCCGCCTACCGGGACCCTCCCCCGGTGGCCCGCTGCACCGCGGTGAAAAAGGCCGGCCACTCCCCGCCGCCGTGCGCCACCAGGTTGGCTCCGCTCACGTAGGAGGCCAGGGACGAGGCCAGGAACAGGCACAGACCGGCTATGTCAGCAGGGGTCCCGAACCTTCCCAGCGGTACCGTGGCGGCCACCTCGGCCATGCCGGCGGGTCCCCCGTAGTGAGCGTCCGCGGCTTCCGTGGCCACCAACCCCCCGCTCACGCAGTTGACCCGGACCTTCGGCGCCCACTCGACGGCCAGGGTCTGGGTCAGGTGGATCAGGCCGGCTTTGGCCGCTCCGTATGCCGCCGTACCCGGGGACGGGCGGATACCGCTCACCGACGAGATGTTGACGATGGATCCGCCGTCGTCCTGTCCCTGCATCACCGCGTTGGCGGCCTGGGCACAGTACATGGGGGCCAGCAGGTTCAGCGCCACGATCGACGCCAGAAAGCGGGGGGAGGCGACGGCCGCCTCCACCTGGGGTGAGCCCCCGGCGTTGTTGACCAACGTGTCCAGCCTCCCGAACCGCTCGACCGCCGCCTCCACCACCGCCGACGCCTGCTCGGCCTGGCGAACGTCGCCGGCCACGAACACCGCCCGCCTCACGGTTCCCGTGCGGTCCGGGGCGCTGGGGAGGTCGTCCTCTTCCACCTCGTTCCGACCGCACACCACCACGTCGGCGCCGGCGGCGAGAAATGCGGTGGCGATCCCTCGGCCGATCCCCTTGGACCCCCCGGTCACCACGGCCACCCGGCCGCTGAAATCGAGGTCCCCCGATGTGGGAGCAGAGTCGGGGTCCCCCGATGTGGGAGCAGAGTCGGGGTCCCCCGATGTGGGAGCAGGAGCAGAGTCGGGGTCCCCCGATGTGCGAGCAGAATCGAATGTGGCCACAGCTGCCTCCCGGTCTCCGACTGGTACTGTCCTGACGCTGTATCAGATCACGCCGAGTGCGTGCCCGCTCCGCAGTCCACGACGCCCGGTGACCCGGGTCCGGGACCGGTGCGGGGATCACGCCTCCGAACCGCCGGGAGCAGTGCATGCCCATCACGACCCATGACGCCGGCCCCGGCATCGCCGAGGTGATCATCGACCATCCACCGGTGAACGCCCTCGACGTGGCCGCCTGGTTCAGTTTGGCCGAGCAGGTGGTGGCGGCCGGACGGGTTCCGGACAACCGCGTCGTCATCGTGAGGGCCGAGGGGCGGGGTTTCTGTGCCGGCGTGGACATCAAGGAGATCCAGGCCCGGGGGGACGAGGCGCTGATCGGCGCCAACCGTGGTTGCTTCGCCGCCTTCGCCGCCGTCTACGAGTGCGAGGTCCCCGTGATCGCCGCCGTGCAGGGCTTCTGCCTCGGGGGTGGGGTGGGCATCGCCGGCAACGCCGACATCGTGGTGGCCTCCGACGACGCCACCTTCGGGCTTCCCGAGGTGGACCGAGGCGCCCTCGGTGCCGCCACCCACCTGTCGCGCCTGGTCCCCCAGCACCGCATGCGGTCGATGGTGTATACCGCCGAGCCGGCCGGGGCGGCCGAACTCCAACGGTACGGATCGATCCTCCGCGTCGTCCCCCGCCACGAGCTCGTGGACGCGGCCCGCGAGGTGGCGGCCTCCATCGCAACCAAGAGCCCCACCATCCTCCGTCGGGCCAAGGAGTCTCTCAACGGCATCGATCCGGTCGACGTCAAGACCAGCTACCGGCTGGAGCAGGGGTTCACCTACGAACTGCACGTCGCCGGGGTAGCCGACGAGCAGCGGGCCGCCTTCGTGGAGAAGCGCGACGCCGACACCACCAGATAGGGGATTCGGGCATGGCAGACAAGCGACTCTCGCTGGACGAGCTCATCGGCGAGCTGCGCAGCGGAATGACCATCGGCATCGGGGGGTGGGGATCGCGACGTAAGCCCATGGCCGCCGTCCGGGCCATCCTCCGCTCGGATCTCCGCGACCTCACCGTGGTGTCGTACGGCGGTCCCGACGTGGGACTGCTCTGTTCTGCCGGCAAGGTGGCCAAGGTCGTGTTCGGATTCGTCACGCTCGACTCCATCCCCACCGACCCGCACTTCAAGGTGGCGCGCCAGACCGGCGCCATCGAGAGCATGGAGATCGACGAGGGCATGTTCTACCTCGGGCTTCTGGCGGCGTCGCAACGCCTTCCCTTCCTCCCCACTCGGGCCGGCCTGGGTTCCGACGTCATGCGCATCAATCCCACGTTGCGGACCGTCACCTCTCCGTATGAGGACGCCGAGGAACTCGTGGCCATGCCGGCGCTCCGTCTCGACGCCTCGATCGTCCACGTCAATCGGGCCGACCTCAAGGGGTCCGGCCAGATCCTCGGACCGGATCCGTTCTTCGACGAGCTGTTCCTCGGCGCCGCCGATCGTCGGTTCGTGACCACGGAGCGCATCGTCGACACCGACCGGTTGGGGGCGGAGGGACCGCTCCAGACTCTGTGCATCAGCCGGCTCCTGACCGATGGCGTGGTCGAGACACCGGGCGGGGCCCACTTCACCGCCTGCGTGCCCGACTACTCGCGGGACGAGGCGTTCCAGAAGGAGTACGTGGCCGCCGCCGGCGATCCGGATGCGTGGTCGGCCTTCGCCCGTCGGTACCTCGAGGTCGACGAGTCCGACTATCGGAGCGCGGTCGAGTCGGCCAGAGTCGAGCGGGCGGCGAAGGCTGCCGACGGAAAGGCCGCGTCCGGCCGGGGAGGTCGATCATGAGCGCAGCACGACCAGAACCTGGCCGGTCCGAGGGTTCCGGCGTCACCAGGGCCGAGTACTGCGCGGTGGCCTGTGCCGAGGTGTTCCGCGGCGACGGTGAGGTGATGGCCAGTGCCTTCGGCACGGCACCCGCCCTCGGCGCCCGTTTGGCCCGGATGACCTTCGCCCCCGACCTGGTCCTCACCGACGGAGACGCCGCCCTGGTGTCCGGCGTGCCGGCCCTCGGGGCCGACCCGTCGACGTTGGTGCTCGAGTCGCACATGCCCTACCGGAAGGTCTTCGACACCGTCTGGTCGGGGCGGAGGAACCTGATCATGATGGCCTCCCAGATCGACCGCACCGGCAACCAGAACATCAGCGCCATCGGCGAATGGGTCCGACCCAAGGCGCAGCTGGTCGGGGTCCGCGGTGCCCCCGGGAACACCGTGAACCACTCGACGAGCTACTGGGTACCCCAGCACTCCACCCGGTCCTTCGTCGAGCAGGTCGACGTGGTGTCCGGGGTGGGCTATGCCCGAGCCGCCGAGGCGGGGCCGTCGGCCACCCGCTACCACGAGATCCGCTTCGTCGTCTCCAATCTCGGCGTGTTCGATTTCGACACTCCCGGCCACGTCATGCGGGTGCGCTCCCTGCATCCCGGCGTGACCGTCCCCGAGGTCGTCGACGCCACCGGTTTCGAGCTGGTGGTGCCGCCGGACGTCCCCGAAACCCGGCTCCCGACCCCCGAGGAGCTCGACCTGCTCCGTACCGTGCTCGACCCGCGGGGCCTGCGGGACCGGGAGATCCGCTCATGACCGGCCCGGCCACCGGACCGGCGGAGCCCGAGCCACCCCGGGGGGACGGGACGCCGGGACGGCCCCATCCGGCCCTGCACACACCGTTCTGCGACCTGGTGGGAGTGCGGTACCCGATCGTCCAGACCGGCATGGGTTGGGTGGCGGGGCCCCGGCTGGTTGCGGCCACCGCCGAGGCCGGCGGTCTGGGCATCCTGGCCTCGGCCACCATGACCTTTCCGGAGCTGGCCGCCGCCATCGGCGACGTTCGGTCCCGGACCGATCGTCCCTTCGGGGTGAACATGCGCACCGACGTCGCCGACGTGGCCGACCGGGTGGCACTGATGATCGAACACGGCGTGCGCGTGGCCAGCTTCGCGCAGGCCCCGAACCCCGAGCTGGTGGCCCGGTGCCGGCACGCCGGCCTGGTCGTCATGCCGACCATCGGCGCACGTCGTCACGCCGAGAAGGTCGCCGACTGGGGTGTCGACGCCGTGATCGCGCAGGGCGGGGAAGGTGGCGGACACACCGGTTCGATCCCCACCTCCCTCCTCATCCCGTCGGTGGTGGATGCGGTGGGCGACCGCGTGGCGGTCATCGCGGCCGGGGGGTTCTTCGACGGACGTGGTCTGGTGGCCGCACTGGCTTACGGCGCGTCGGGCATCGCCATGGGCACGCGCTTCCTCCTCACGCGGGAGAGCCGTGTACCCGATCAGGTCAAGCAGCTCTACCTCGGGACACCGGTGACCGGCACCGTCGTCTCCACCGCCGTCGACGGTGCCCCGCAACGGGTCATCCGCACGGCGTTGGTCGACCACCTCGAACGGTCCGCATGGCTGCAGAACCTGCCGCGGGCCCTCTCCAACGCCCATTCGTTCCGGAAGGAGACCGACACGTCGCTGCTGGAACTGTTCCGGGAGGGACGGGCCATGAAGCAGGGGAACGAGCTCTCCTGGCCCCAGGTGGTCATGGCGGCCAACGCCCCCATGATGACCAAGGCCGCGCTGGTGGACGGGCGGACCGACGTCGGCATCCTGCCCACGGGACAGGTGGTGGGTGAGATCGCCGAGCTGCCCACCGTGGCCGAACTGATCGGGCGAATCGTCGTCGAGGCCACCGCCGTGCTGGAGCATTTTGGCTCCTCCGGAGAGGCCCTGGGCCGGCCTTCATAGCGTCGGAGGACAAGCCCCATAGAGTGGAATTGACCGGGAGGCACGCTACGGACGAATAGTTTTAGCAACGTCCTTATTCCGGCATTCTCCCCGGTCCGAGGCCCCTGTTCGACACAGATCAGTGAACTACCCCATTGTGCGTGCCATCCGCATGAGCCATAATCGATGGCCGAAGCACCCGCCCTTTTTATGACCTGCCTACAACCTGCCTAGAAGTTGCCCAGGACCTATGGGTCGAGCTCGTCGTCCTCATAGACCTGCTGGACAATTTGACTTCGAGGAGTCGTCAATGTCGGAAGCTGTCCAGTCCATGTCCCGCCCCGCTCTCCCCAGTGAGGCCGTGCTGTCCCCAGGCGGCACCCCCCGCCGGTTCGGACGGGACACTCCGTCCCATATCGCCGGAGTCGGCGCCGTGACCGGATACGGCTGGGGACGCAAACACGTCTGGGACGGATTCCTCCTGGGCGAGAGCGCAGTGAAGCTCACCAAGGGCTTTCCCGCCTACCGCGAGGAGGCGACCGCCTACGTGGCCAAGGTCACCGCCGAAGGAGACCGCCGCGACGGTCCCAGCCGGTTCATGCAGGCCGTCCGTTTCGCGGCCCGTGAGGCCATCACCGATGCGCTGGAGCGGGGATGGAAGCCGGGCCCTGTGGTCGGAGTGGTCCACAGCCTGGTGCTCGGCGACGCCGAACTGTGGAGAGACTTCTACCGCAGCGGCGTGTCGGCCGAGCCGCGCCAGTGGGTCAACATGATGCCATCCACCGTCATCGCCATGTTGATGAAGGAGTACGACTTCCACGGTCCGTCCATGTCGGTGTCGGCCATGTGCTCGTCGGGAAACGCCGGCGTCATCACCGCCAAGTCGTGGCTCGACTCGGGAATCGCCTCCGATGTCATCTTCCTGAATTGCGATCTCTCTCTGCTCAGTCAGACCGTCAAGAGTTTCTGTGACCTCGGTGTGGCCGTGGCCGACACCCCGGCGCTGGAGGCCTGCCGGCCCTTCCAGGAGGGGAGCCGTGGGTTCCCCGGCGGGGAGGCCGCCGTGGGCATGGTGCTCTCGACTCAGGATCGCGGTTCGTACGGCTCGATCCTCGGCGGAAGTATGACCATGGACGGATTCAACGCCGTCAGCATCAACCCCGACCTGGCCGAGGTGTTCCGCTGCTTCCGCGACACCATGGAGAGTTCGGGCGTCGACCCCTCGGAGGTGGCGTACTTCAACGCCCACGGGCCGGGCACGGCCCAGTGCGACAGCGCCGAAGCCAAAGTGCTCGACGAACTGTTCCCACAGGCGCACGGGATCTTCTCGGTGAAACCACTCACCGGCCACTGCCAGGCGGCCGCCTCCGGGGTAGAGATCCTGGCCACGTTGTACGCATTCCAGACAGGCTTCATCCCCGCACCACGCCAGGTGGCCCCGGGGCATCCCCGGCTCGTCGACGGACACACCGCCCGCCGACCGGGACCGATGGTCAAATCGTCCATTGGCCTGGGAGGATTCAACTCGGCGCTGGTCATCGCCGAGCCGGATTAGAGGCCGTCCAACCACGATCTGCGAACTGGCGGGCCGTTGATCCAGGCTTAAGGTCACCAGCCCTTCAGCCGATGATGAGGGCCTATGGTCACGGCAAATAGCTTCGGGGACCGGAACCGCACACTTTCCTTCGATCGCATCGAACGTGACGAGACGATCTTCGCCGATCGGACGTTCGAGCTGTCTCACGACGTCGATCTTTCCGGCAACGGACTGCCCACGGTCACCTGGATCTACAGCTGTACCGATGACGTAGTGGTCTGGTCCTCGCCCGTCGAGGGGCTCTTCGGGTTCGCACCCGGCGCCGCAGGGTTCTCCGTCCATATCGGCGACCCACCGGAGCGAACCGCGGCCGGCGATCCCGGACGGATGGCGGTCACCCCGGCCGGCACGGATGGTGGCGATCTCGGAGAGGCCATTCTGGCCTCGGTCCTCACCCCCATTCGGCAGGGCACCTCCTTGGCCGACTTCGACCTTCACCTCACACTCACCTGCCCAGACGGAGTGGACCACAGCGTGGTCGTCCGGGCCTCCCCGGTCATCGCCCCGGGGCGACCGAAGGATCATTCGGAAGACGCGCCGATGTTCTACACGGGCGTAGTCATCGACGTGACGGCCCAGGAGAAGTTCCAGCGCGAGGTGGGCGGCATGGTCGATCGCTACCGCCTCCTGACCGAGGTCTCCCCGGACGCTGTCGTGGTGCACCAAAACGGAAAAATGGTCTACGGCAACCGCGCCGCGATCGCGCTGGCCGGTGGCGGTTCAATCACCGACCATATCGGTCGGCCAATCACCGACTTTGTGCATCCCAACGATATCGTCGACACCATCGAGCGCATCGCCGCGCTCAAAGAAGACGGTCAGTTCGTCGAGCATGGCGAGGCCCGCATCATCGCCACCGACGGGGCCGTCAACGTGATGGAGGTGACCAGCGTCCGGACCAGTTGGGCCGGCGAGCCGGCCTACCAGGTCATCATGCGGGACATCTCCGAACGGCGGGCGGCGGAGGCGGCCAACCGATACCGGGCCAGCCTGGTGGCGCACGTCTCCGACGCCATCATCGGAATCGACGCCGAAGGCAAGATCGAGAGTTGGAACGAGGCGGCCCGGGCCATCTACGGATGGACCGAGGCCGAGGTGGCAGGCCTCTCCATCGCCGCGGTGGTCACGTCCAACCGCACGGACAGTGCCGCCGTCCTCGAGCGGGGTCAGCGCTGCCATCGGCGCAAGGACGGGTCCGAAGTCGACGTGCTGGTGTCGATCGACCCCCTGATCGACGACGACACCCAACCCTCCGGGTGGGTCGTGGTGTGCACCGAGCTCACCGATGCCCGACAGGCCGAAGCAGGCCGACGGGCGGCAGAGGAACGGTATGAGGCGGTGGTGGCCTCACTCAGCGAGGGCATTGTGCTCTTTGACGAGCACGGCAACGTCTCGGCCCACAACGAGGCGGCCGGACGGATCCTGGGTGACCGGCTGGGCGGCGGCCACGGACATCAGATCTTCACCGGGACGTCGATCGCCATCGAGGCCAACGGCCATCCCATGTCGGCCGAGGCCTTCCCCCACACCATCACCCTGGCCACCGGCACCTCCCAGGACGACGTCGTCATCGGTGTCACCGACGGGAGCGGGCGACGCCAGTGGCTGGCGCTCAGCTCGCGACTCCTGTCCGGCGCCGGCCAGAACGAGTCACCCGTGGTGGTGTGCTCGTTCACCGATGTCACCGACCGCAAAGCGGCCGAAGCCCAGCTCCACTGGCTCGCCTACCACGACTCCCTGACCGGCCTCGGCAACCGGTCGCTCTTCAACGACGAGCTCGAGCGGGAGCTGCTGGTGTCCATGCAGCGCGGCACCAACCTGGCCGTGCTCTTCATCGATCTGGACCGGTTCAAACTGGTCAACGACTCGTTCGGCCACGCCAGCGGGGACGAGGTGCTGTTGGCCCTGGCCCAGCGGTTCAAGTCGGCCGTGCGCGGTGGCGACGTCGTGAGCCGGTTCTCCGGGGACGAGTTCGTCGTGCTGTGCCGGAACGTGCGCGACGTCGAGGTGGCCGTCAGCCTGGCCACCGAGTACTCGAGGCTTCTGTCCGAGCCCGTGCAGCTGTCGACCGGCCGCAATGTGGTGGTCACTTCCAGCGTCGGGATCTCCTTCGTGATGCGGGGCCGCCAAACGGCCCAGGACATCCTCCAGCAGGCCGACGTGGCCATGTTCCAGGCCAAGAACAAGGGTCGGTCCCGGGTCGAGGTGTTCGACGAGTCCCTCCGGGCCAAGTCCGTGGCCCGACTCGAGATCTACGACGATCTGCGCCATTCGATCGATCACAACGAGTTGGCCGTCCACTACCAGCCCATCGCCTCGGTCAAGGATGACCGGATCGTGGCCATGGAGGCACTCGTGCGGTGGCACCACCCGTCGCGGGGACTCCTGGGCCCGATGGAGTTCATCCCGTTCGCAGAGGAGACCGACCTGATCTTCTCGCTCGGGCGCTGGGTCCTGCGGGAGGCATGCCAGACCATGTCCACGTGGCGTCGCGAGCTCCCCGGCGCCGAGAACGCCTACATCACCGTCAACCTCTCGGCCCATCAGCTGAGCGACCCTGAGCTGCTCGAGACCATCGAATCGGCCCTGACCGACTCGGGCCTCCCACCCGAGGCACTGGTCATGGAGGTCACCGAGAGCATGCTGATGAGTGACACGTCAGCATCGATCGCCATGCTCGGCGGCATCCACGAGATGGGCGTCGGACTGGCCATCGACGACTTCGGAACGGGCTACTCCTCGCTGGCCCAGCTCAAGCGGTTCCCGGTCAAGATCCTGAAGATCGACAAGTCGTTCGTCGACGGTCTGGGTGCCTTCGAGAACGACGAGGCCATCGTGGCCGCCATCGTCCAACTCAGCAAGGCACTGGGCCTGGTGGTCCTGGCCGAGGGAGTCGAGCGGCCCGTCCAGCTGCAGAGGGTGGCCGAACTGGGCTGCGATCTCTACCAGGGGTACCTCATGTCCCGCCCGACCCAGGCCGACAACGTCGACTTCAACAAGCAGGTCTCGTACACGGAGCCCGAGGAACTCGAAGCGGGCGGGTCCGAGCCGGTGGCCACCGACGGAGTCGCGCCCGAGACGTCCGAGCCGACCGGGTCGACCGCGCCCGAGACGGCGGCGTCCGAGTAGAACACAGCTTCGTCGGCTTCGGCGGCCCGCGACGCCGAGGGCCTACCCGAGCCGCTCGATGATGGTGGCGTTGGCCTGTCCCCCGCCCTCGCACATGGTCTGCAGACCGAAGCGGGCTCCGGTGCGCTCCATCTCGTTGAGCAGGGTGGCCATCAGCCGGGCCCCGGACCCTCCGGTCGGATGACCGATGGCGATGGCCCCACCGTTGACGTTGACCTTGTCCATGTCGGCGTGGTGCTCCTGCTCCCAGGCCAACACCACTGACGCAAAGGCCTCGTTGATCTCGATCAGGTCGATGTCGTCGAGGGAGAGCTTGGACTTTTCGAGCACGAGGGTGGTGGCCGGTATGGGCGCGGTGAGCATGATCACCGGGTCGTTGGCGGCCACCGCGAAGGTGTGGAACCGGGCCCGGGGACGCAGTCCGAGCTGGCCGACCCGCTCCTCGGACATCACCAGTACGGCGGCGGCGCCGTCCGAGATCTGGGACGAACTGGCCGCGGTGATCAGCCCGTCCTCGGCGAAGGCCGGGGGCAGACTGGCCAGCTTCTCGTAGGTCGATCCGGCCCTCACCCCCTCGTCGAAGGTCAGGGGTCCTTCGCCGGCCGGATCACCCTGGTCGGTGCCGGCCACGGCCACCTTGTCCTCGACCCGGGCCCGCCGGGTGGCCAGCGGCACGATCTCGTTCTCGAAGCGGCCCTCGGCGATGGCCCGGGCGGCCCGATCGTGGGAACGGAGGGAGAAGCGATCCATGGCCTCGCGGCTGATCCCCCATCGGCGTGCGATCTCCTCGGCGCTGAGCCCCTGATGGATGAAGTCGAAGCGATCGTGGACGGTGGGGCCGTAGGCCTCCCCCGGTCCGTGCTCGGTGGTCGAACCGATGGGTACGCGGCTCATCGACTCGACCCCGCCGCCGATGACGATGTCCATGGCTCCCGACATGACGGCCTGGGCCGCGAAGTGGATGGCCTGCTGGGCCGAGCCGCACTGCCGGTCGACCGTCGTGCCGGGCACGGTATCGGGGAAGCCGGCCGCCAGGGCCGCGTTGCGCCCGATGTTCATGGCCTGTTCGCCGACGGTCATGGTGCACCCGTAGATCACGTCCTCGATCTGGGCCGGATCGAGATCGTTGCGCTCGACCAGGGCCCGGAGGGGTTGGGCGGCCAGATCGGTGGCGTGCCATCCCGACAGCCGGCCGTTCCTCTTCCCGACCGGGGTACGGACCACATCGACGATCACGGCGTTCGGCATCACACCATTGTGGCCGATCCGCCGTGGTTGCCGGAAATCTGGCGGTGTGTCAGATTTCCCTTGCCGGCCCGGCGCCCGCCCCTCCACCCGACCACGAACGACGGAACCGATCATGGACAGACCGATGGACCTGCGATTCACGGCCGACCAGGAGGCCTTCCGGGCCGAGGCCCGGTCGTGGCTGGCCGAACACGCTCCCGCCCCCGGTTCACTCCCCTCCCTCGACACCGCCGAGGGGTTCGAGGCCCATCGGGCCTGGGAGCAGACCATGTTCGCCGACCGGTGGTCGGTGGTCTCCTGGCCCGAGAAGTTCGGGGTCGCGGGGTGGGCATCGTCGAGTGGCTGGTGTTCGAAGAGGAGTACTGGCGGGCCCAGGCACCGCTGCGGGTCAGCCAGAACGGGGTCTTCCTGCTGGCCCCGACCCTGTTCGAGTTCGGCACCGGGGCCCAACAGGAGCGGTACCTCCCGGCCATGGCCTCAGGGGACGAGATCTGGTGCCAGGGCTGGTCCGAGCCCGACGCCGGCAGCGACCTGGCCGGCATCCGCAGCCAGGCGGTCCGATCGGCGGGCGACGACGGCTGGGTGCTCAACGGTCAGAAGACCTGGGCCTCCCGTGGTGCATTCGCCCAGTGGTGCTTCGGTCTGTTCCGGACCGATCCCGCCGCCGAACGCCACCGCGGGCTCACCTACTTCCTCATCGACCTGGCCACTCCCGGTGTGACCGTCCGACCCATCCCCCAGATCGACGGTGAGACCGGCTTCGCCGAGCTGTTCTTCGAGGATGTCTTCGTCCCCGACCACCAGGTCCTGGGCCAGGTGGGTTCGGGATGGAACGTGGCCATGGCCACCGCCGGCTCGGAGCGGGGTCTCAGCCTCCGCAGTCCGGCCCGCTACAGCCAGGCCGCCCGCCGCCTGGTCGGGCTGTACACCGATCGCCTGGCCGAGGACCCGGTGCGGGCGGGCCGGAGCGCCGACGCCGTGGCTCAGGCCTGGATGGATGCCGAGGCCTACCGGCTCAACACGCTGTGGACGGCCACGAGGGTGCTGGACGGCGGATCCGTCGGCCCCGAGGCCAGCGCCAACAAGATCCACTGGTCGGAGACGGACCTGTCCATCCACCGGGCCGCCCTGGACCTGCTCGGCCCCGAGGCCGAGTTCCACGGCGACGGCGTGGACGCCCCCTGGCTCGACGGCTATCTCTTCGCCCTGGCCGGGCCGATCTATGCCGGTACCAACGAGATCCAACGAAACGTGGTGGCCGAGCGCATGCTCGGGCTGCCCCGGGGCTGATCGGGAACGGAGGCCGGATCCCCGTGCACTTCGCCTTCACCGAGCAACAGACCGAGTTCCAAGAGGCGGTGCGGCACATCCTGGCCAAGGAGTGCACCCCCGAGGACCTCCGGGTCTCGTTCGACCATCCGGCCGCCAGGACGCCCCGGTGGGACATACTCACCGAGCTCGGCGTGGTCGGCCTGACCGTGCCCGAGGACCGCGGCGGCCTGGGTCTGGGCCTGGTGGACCTGGTCCCCCTGCTCGAGGAGGCCGGACGGGTGGCTCTCCCCGAGCCCCTGCTCGAGACCACCGCGCTGGCCGCGCCGCTGTTGGCCGAGATCGGGGGGCCGGGCCGGGCCGATCTGACCACGCCGTGGCTCGAGGCCATCGCCACCGGCCGGGCCGCGGCCGCCGTCGAGGCCACGTCAGGATCGGCACCGGGGTCGGGGTCGGGGCGGCCACCGGAGCCGGAGCGGGTGGTGGCCGGGGCGGTCGGGGCCGACCTGTTGGTGCTCACGACCGCGGGCGACGGCCACGGCCCGGAGATCCATGTCGTGGGCGGCGACGCCGCCGACGTGCGGCCGGTGTCCTCGCTCGACCCCACCCGACGCCTGGGTCTACCCCGGTGGGTACCCGACGACGCCACCCGGTTGGCGGCAGGCCCGGAGGCCCGGGCCGCCATGGCCCGCACCGCCGACCGGGCCGCGGTGGCCACGGCCGCCGAGCTCCTCGGACTGGCCGATCGCATGATCGCCATGGCCGCCGGCTACGCCAAGGAGCGCCACCAGTTCGGGAAGCCGATCGGCAGCTTCCAGGCGGTCAAGCACCTGCTGGCCGGGGCCCGGGTCCAGCTCGAGTTCGCCCGGCCGGTGGTCTATGCCGCCGCCTGGGCGCTCGACGAAGCGCAGCCCGACGCGTCACGGGCCGCCTCGGTGGCCAAGGCCTACGCCTCCGACGCCGCCAACGAGGCCGCCCGGGTGTCGCTCCAGGTGCACGGGGCCATCGGCTACACGTGGGAGTGCGACCTCCAGCTCTTCCTCAAGCGGGCGTGGGCACTGGCCAGCGCCTGGGGCTCTGCCGCCGATCACCGGGCCCGGGTGCTCGAGTCCCTGGTCACACGGGTCTGAGCGGTCCGGAGGACCGCTCAGGGGGCGGCGAAGGCGTAGACGGGGAACCCGTTGTACCAGCTCGACTGCGACGGCAGATAGGGGCCGTTGATGACGACGGCCAACGAGCCCGACGGGGCCGGTCCGGCGTCGCCCTCGATGGTCACCACGGCTCCGTCCGGCCACACCTGCATGACCAGACCCACGTGCACCGAGGTGGCGGTGGAGTAGGGCGAAGTGCCGTAGAGGACGGCGTCACCGGGCAGGGGGATGGACGTGGGTGGCAGGACCGCCGTGTTGGCCGCGGCCCAGTTGTAGATGCTCCCGGTGAACGGATAGGAGGGGATGGGGACACCGGCGTGCTGCCACACCCAGGTGGCGAACAGGGAGCACCACTCCTCGCACGGCCCGTACGGGTTGCAGTACTGGCCCCGGTCGGGATCGCTGTTGACCTGGCTGTTGGCGATGGTCACGATGGCCGACGCGGTCGAGCTCGGCGCCGCGCTGGGGGGATTGGTGAACCCGTAGGACCAGCCGTCCGGCTCGAGCAGCCAGTAGCCGGCCGCGTCCGGGGACAGGGCGATGCCGGCGATGGGGGGCACCACGGACGGGTTCCCCCCGTAACCACCGCCCAGGGAGCCGTAGAAGCCGGCGTTGCCGAAGGCGAACACCCCGCCGTCGGTCGCCACCATCACGTAGCCCAGTCCGCCCGGCGAAGCCGCCATCCCCACCACCGGATCGTTGAGGGTGGTCCCGCCCATGGATCCGAAGAATTTGGCGTCACCGAAGTTGAACACTCCCCCGTCCGACCCCACCATCCAGTAGCCGTTGCCGGTGGCTGATGCGGCCATGCCGGTGATGGGCGCGTTGAGGTGGGACCCGCCCATGGATCCGAAGAATTTGGCGTCACCGAAGGAGAAGATGCCGCCGTCGGCGGCCACCAGCCAGTAGCCCTTGCCGTCTGTGGTGGACGCCATACCGACCACCGGCTTGTTCAGCCTGATGCTGCCCATCGACCCGTAGAAATTGGCGTCGCCGAAGGAGAACACCCCGCCGTCCAGCGCCACCAACCAGTAGCCCTTGCCGCTCGGCGTGGCGGCCATGCCCACGATGGGCCCGTTGATCCGCATGGCCCCGAGCGAGCCGTAGAAGCTGGCGCTGCCCTGGGCGAACACCCCGCCGTCGGCGGCAACGAGCCAGTAGCCCGGCTGGGCCGCCGTCGAGGCCGGGTCGACGGCCATACCCACCATGACCGAGCTGAGGGCCGAGCCGATGGGAGCGTTGATGGACGGGGAGGCATCCCCGAAGGCGATGACCCCGCCGCCGGCGTAGACGTGTGGCGCGATCTGCGGCACCGGCGAGGCCGCCTCCGCGGTGGCGGACGAGCCGAGCCAGGCCACGCCGCCCATGACCACGGTCACGACCAGGACCGCTCCGATCGATCGCCTTCGCACCGCGCTGATCACGAGACGGGTAGGCCGAGTTCGACCGGTCGACAGACCGGCCCGGTCACGTTGCGTCGCAATTTTTCACTCCGTTGGCGTTCGATCCCGTGGACACGCGCCCATGCTACGCAACCCACCCGCTGGTGGGAACCGGGGCGGTACCTCCCGTGGACCCGAAATACGCTCCCTATGGCCCCTGGACTGGATTTTCCTTCGAAACGTGGCCGGCGGAGAAACTGTCCGGCCCTCCGGCCACCCCCTGTCCACCCCCGGTTCGTGGGTCCAGCGGGGCGGCACGCCGGGCCCTCCCACCGGTCGGATTCCCTGGGAAGAATGTCATGCTCAGTGGTAATGTGGTCATGTCACTACTTAGAGTGGTAATTGCAATCGGCAGTACGGGAGTACGCAGGTGAACGAGGGGAGTTTGTCGATGGAAGTCTGCAACCGGTGACGCCGCGCCCAGCCCAGCCCGAGCCGTTCGTCCGAGGCGCCGCGTATCCCTCGGCCGGAGACGTGCCCTATCCCCGGGCCAACCCGAGCGACACGGCCCGATTGCCCGCCGATATCTGGCACGCCGCCACCGTCCCGGTCGGCGTCCGGCTCGAGCTGGTCGGCGACGCCGAGGCCGTCGACGTGGCCTACCGGACCACGTCGGGAAACCTCGGCTACCGGGGCGACGGGGCCGGCATCACCTTCTCGGTGTGGCGGGGCAGCCGCAAGGTGTGCGAGGAAGAGGCGGTCCTCGGGGACGGGATGGTCCGCCTGTCGCTCGGTGCCAACGCGCCCGACAAGCCCGCCATCATCTATCTGCCCGAAGGGATGCAACCGCTGGTGCAGTCCCTCACCGCCGTGAAAGGCGGGATCAGCCCGGCCCCGAACCTGCCGCGGTGGATCGCCTACGGCGATGCGGTCACCCAGGGATGGATCGCCTCCGGCCCCGCCCAGGGTTGGGCGGCCATCGCGGCCCGCAAGGCCGGTCTCGACGTCGTGAATCTGGGCTTCGCCGCGGCCGGAAGGGGTGAGATCGTCTCCGCCGAGCACATCGCGGCGCTGCCGGCCGACATCATCTCCATCGCCTACGGAGCCAGCTGCTGGAGTCGGGTACCCCACAGTGTGGGCATGGTCGCCGAAGGGTTCAGGGGTTTCCTCGACGTGATCCGTCAGGGCCATCCCCTGACCCCGATCGTCGTGGTCAGCCCCTTCGTGCGGCCTGACGCCGAGAAGGAGCCCAACCGGTTGGGCGCCACACTGGCCAACATCCGCAACGCCATCGAATCGGTGACCCGTGACCGGATGGCTTCGGGCGACCCGACGCTGTCCCTGGTGGCCGGCAAGTCCACCATCAGCGAAGAGCACTTGGGTGACGGGATCCACCCCGGCGACGAAGGGCACAAGCGGATCGCCTCCGCCGTAGCCAAGGCGCTGACCACCGCCATGAAATCGGCCCGGGAGCTGCCTCCTCCGGTCGAGGTCGACGACACGTGGGACTTCGTCGACCGGGACGACTCCGACACCGGCGGTCACACCGACGGTGGGGACGACACCGACGCGTCCGGCGACGGGGGCATCGGGCCCGCCGACGACGCCATGGCCGACGATGCCATGGCCGGCGACGCCAGGGCCGACGACGTGGAGGACTCGGAAGTGGCGGCGGCCTCTTCGGCGGGCTGAGGAGGGTCCGACGGCGAACGGCCCGAGCTGTCGCGGTCGGTATCGAGCACCTACTGTTCCCATGCACGGGAAACCTCCCGCTGAAGGGTGCAGCCGCGCCCACGTACGAAGAGGTCACTGACACGCCATGGAAGCCACCACACTGATCGAATCGTTCCGCGTCGACGGCAAGGTAGCCGTCGTGACCGGGGCCGGGAGTGGGATCGGTAGGGCCAGTGCGCTGGCGCTGGCCGGAGCCGGAGCCACCGTGATCTGCGCCGACATCCATGAAGCGACGGCTCAGGCCACGGCGGACGAGATCGTCGCCGCCGGGGGGAACGGACACGGGGTCCCGCTCGATGTGTCGGTTCGGACCGACGTCGATGCCCTGGCCCGGCAGGTGGCGGCGGAACACGGCGGCCTCCACGTGTGGTGCAACATCGCCGGCATCATGTTGGGCGGGCCGTTCCTCGACGAGCCGGAGGAGCACCTCGACCGCATCATGGCGGTCAACCTGAAGGGGACGTTCTTCGGATGCCAAGCGGCCGGGCGCATCATGGTCGACCAGCCCGAGGGTGGCAGCATCATCAACACGTCGTCGGCGGCGGCGGACACCCCCAGTCCGAACATCGTGAGTTACGCCATCTGCAAGGCCGCGGTCGTCCAGATGACCAAGTCACTGGCGTTCGAGATCGGCAGGAAGCACGTGCGCGTCAATGCCGTGGCCCCGGGCTTCGTCATCACCGGCATGACGACGGGCTACTTCGCCCTTCCCGACGGAGGTACCGACGAGGCCATGCAGCATGCTCTGGTCAGCGCCATGCAGAAGGGTGCGCCACTGCGTTCGGTGGGCGAACCGGAAGACATCGCCGCCGCCGTCCTCTTTCTGGCCTCCGATGTCTCCCGCTTCATGACCGGTCAGGTACTGCGACCCAACGGCGGCGTGGCCATGGTCTGACGCACCCGGGTCGGCCGGTACGGCCGGTGTTCCGTCCCGGTCGGTGGACGGTACGGTGCGCCCCCGGATGGGGCACACTGGCCCTTGTTCCCGTCGACCGCGGCCTCGCCCAGCGGGCCCGAGGAGGCATCCATGGCACTGCGAATCGAGACCATCACCATCGACGCCACCGATCCGTTGGCCCTGGGGCGCTTCTGGTCGGAGGCCCTCGGATGGGAGTACTCGACCGACGACGACGGTGATGTCTGGGTGGAGCCGGGGAACCGGCACCCCGACCACGGTCAGGTCAGTCCGCTGCTCCTCGCCGGCGTACCCGAGCCGAAGACCGTCAAGAACCGGCTCCACCTCGACCTGCGCCCCGAAGATCAGGCCTACGAGGTGGCGCGCCTGGAGGAGATGGGCGCCGCCCGCGTCGCCGTGGGACAGAGCGGGCTGGAGGACTGGGTGGTCATGGCCGACCCCGAAGGGAACGAGTTCTGCGTGCTCAGCGCCACCTGACGGTCCGGTCCGGACACAACGACCTACGAACCGACGTCGGTCTCCGCTTCGGCCTTGGCCTCGGCGGCGGCCTTGGCCTCGGCGGCCTTGCGGTACGCCTCGAGCTGGTCGAGGAGGGGCATGCGCTCCTGGCCGACGGTCGAGTCCAGCCGGGCCGCGATGTCCTCCGGCGTCCAGCGCCCGTCGGCGTAGACGGCCCGCACCTCCTGCGGCTGGTTCCACACGGCGATCTTCGGACCGACGGAGGTGTAGACCTGCCCCGTCACGTGCTTGGCCCTGTCCGACAGCAGGTACACGACCAGGGGGGCCACGTCCTCGGGATCCCCCATCTCGGCCAGGTCCATCGGCACATTGGCCGACATGCGGGTCCGGGCCACCGGGGCCACGGCGTTGGCGGTGATGCCGTACCGGTTGAGCCCGGCCGCGGCCGACCGCACCAGCGACACGATCCCTCCCTTGGCCGCGGCGTAGTTGGCCTGGGCCACACTGCCGGCGAAGGCCCCGGAGGTGAAGGCCACCAGGGAGCCGCCGCCCTCCTGCTTGCGCATGACGGCCGACGCCGCCCGGAACACGGTGAAGTGCCCCTTCAGATGGGTCTCGATGACGGCGTCCCACTCGTCTTCGGCCATGTTGAAGAGCATTCGCTCCCGGAGGATGCCGGCGATGGCCACCACGCCGTCGATCCGGCCCCACTGCCCGACTCCGGCGGCAATGATCTTCTCCCCGCCGGCGAGCGTGGTCACGCTCTCCCCCACGGCCACCGCCTCGCCGCCGGCGGCCACGATGTCGGCCACCAGTGCCTCGGCCACCTCGCTCTTCGGATCCTCACCGGCCAGGCCGACGCCGATGTCGGCCACCACCACCCTCGCCCCCTCCGCGGCGGCAGCCAGGGCCACGGCCCGGCCGATCCCACCACCGGCACCGGTGATGGCCACCACTCTTCCCTTCAGGAACTCACTCATTGCCTGCTGTCTCTCCTACTCCGGTTCTGTCCCGCTCCGTCTCGCCCCCGTCGCCGGAGGCCTGTTCCGGGCCCCCGGGGGCACGTGACCTCCGTGACACGGCCCGACGGGGAGGTTGACCGTGCACGAGAACCTGTTCTAGCGTCCCCACCGGGTCGGCGCCACACGGGGGGTGCCACCATCACAGCCGGTAGGCATCGGCCCATCGGGCACGAATTCGCCGCGGCGCGGCGCAGGGGGTTGAGAACACCATGGGCGACTTCGGTTTTTGGGCGTTGGCCCACGAGAACCCGGGCAAGCTGGCCCTGGTCGATCCCGACGGCACCGAGTACAGCGCGGAGCAGCTGCTGGGCCGGACCAACCAGGTCGTGCACGGGTTGCGCGGGCTCAATCTCAAGCCGGGGGACGTGGTGGCCACCCTCCTGCCCAACGGCGTGGAGGTATTCGAGCTGTACCTGGCTGCGCTGCAGGCCGGCTGGTACCTGGTGCCCATCAACCACCACCTGATCGCCCCCGAGGTGGCCTACATCCTGAAGGACGCCGACGCCAAGGCGTTCATCGCCCACGAACGGTTCGCCGAGGTGGCGCTCGACGCCGCCGACGAGGCCGAACTGCCGTCGTCGCGGTGCTTCGCCGTGGGGGAGATCGTCGGGTTCAGCTCCTATTCCATGATGCGGAACAACCAGCCGACCACCGACCCGTCCGACCGGACCATCGGCGACGTCATGAACTACACCTCGGGCACCACCGGTAATCCCAAGGGGGTGTTCCGCAAGCTGAGCGGGGCCACCCCCGAAGAGGCGGCACTGGGCCTGTCGGGGATCCTCTTCCTGTTCGGCATCCAGCCCGACGACGCCAACGTCCACATCGTGGGCTCACCGCTCTACCACACGGCGGTCCTCCGCTATTCGGGCGCTTCCATCCACCTGCTCCACACCGTGGTGCTCATGGACAAGTGGGTGCCCGAGGACATGCTCCGACTGATCGAGAAGTACCACGTGACCAGTTCGCACATGGTGCCCACCCAGTTCCACCGCCTGCTGGCGCTACCCGAGGAGACCAGGCACAAGTACGACCTCTCGTCCCTCGAGCACATGATCCACGCCGCCGCTCCCTGTCCCGTCGACGTCAAGTACAAGATGATCGAGTGGTGGGGCAACTCCATCGACGAGTACTACGCCGCCTCCGAGGGCGGCGGCACGCTGGTCACCGCGGAGGAGTGGCTGGAGAAGCCGGGCACGGTGGGCAAGGCCTGGCCCATCTCGGAGATCGCCATCTTCGACGACGAGGGGAACCGGATCGAGGAGCCCAACGTCATCGGCACCGTCTACATGTCCATGCAGACCGGCGACTTCGAGTACCACAAGGACGAGAAGAAGACCAAGAGCAATCGCATCGGCAAGTTCTTCACCGTTGGTGACGTGGGCCTGATCGACGAGGACGGCTACCTGTTCCTGCGCGACCGCAAGATCGACATGATCATCTCGGGCGGTGCCAACATCTACCCGGCCGAGATCGAGAACGTGCTGCTGGGCTTCCCCAAGGTCGGCGACGTGGCCGTGTTCGGCATCCCCCACGACGACTGGGGCGAGGAGATCAAGGCGGTGGTGGAGCCGGCCGAGGGGATCGAGCCTTCGCCTGAGCTGGCCGAGGAGATCCTGGCCTACTGCTCCACCCGGCTGGCCAAGTTCAAGACACCCAAGTCGATCGATTTCACCGACGCCCTCCCCCGTGACCCGAACGGCAAGCTGTACAAGCGCAAGCTCCGGGACCCCTACTGGGAGGGCCGCGAGAAGATCTGAGGGGGCCGGGGGAGGATCTGGTCCCCGGGCATGGCCACCGGCCCGGGGTTACTCCGGCTCCCGCGGCTCCCCGGGTACCGGAGTCCCACCGACGGGCTGCACGTCGGAGGCCGCCCCTTCGCGTAGTGCCTCCGCCCGGATGGCGTCGAGCATGCCCGGGTCGACGCTGTCGACATTGGCCTCGGCGATGGTCAGCATCTGCTTGGGACGGACCTCGATGAAGAGCCCGTCGGCCTCGGCCGTGAGCACGTCCCCGTTGTACACACCGCCCCAGGCGTGGATCTTGCGACCGTCCTGCCTCACGAACCGGGCCTCGACCCGGAGGTCGGTGTTCAACGGGGTCGGGCTGCGATAGCGCACGGTGAGGGTGCCGGTCATGGCGGCGTGCTGGGCCACGATGTTGGCCGCACCGAGCACCTCGTCGAGCAGCTCGGCGATGACCCCGCCGTGCACGCAGGTGGGTGGTCCCTCATAGGCGAACCCGAAGTTGGCCAGGCCGCGGATCTCCGGGCGGCCGTCGTCGCCCTCGACCACCGCCACCCGCACCGGCGGGGCCACCGGGTTGGCCAGGCCGATGACCGGACTGGTGGGGAAGAAGTCCTGGGCGGCACGGGCCAGATCGGGTTGGTTGCGGGTCCGCTTGGGCCCGGCCTGGGCCGTCAGGCGCTCGGCGATGGCCTCCATGGCCTCGGCCGCCTCGGTCAGCGCCACATCGTCCAGCTCGGCGGCCACGTTCATGGTGATGATGGGCCGGATGGCCGCGGCCAGTCGACGCCGCAGGTCCCCGGGAGGAGCGTCGTCCTCGAACAGGTTGCTCACCGGCGTCGGAAGTTGGCGGGCCGCTTCTCGGCGAAGGCCTTCTGACCCTCCTTGGCGTCCTCGGTGGCGAAGATGGGCCATCCCAGCTCGAGCTCGATGGCCAGCGCCTTCTCCTCTGGAATACCCTCGGTCGCCTTGACGGAGGCCTTGATGGCCTCGACGGCGAGCGGGCCGTTGGCGGCGATCACCTCGGCGATCCCGAGGGCGTTCTCGAGGGCTGTCCCGTCGGGCACCACCCGGCCGATCAGGCCGATCTCCTTGGCCTCCTGGGCCGACACCTCACGAGCCGTCAGCAGCAGATCCATGGCCACGGTGAAGGGGATCTGCCGGCGGAGTCGCACCGTCGAGCCCCCGAGCGGGAAGAGCCCCCGTCGGGCCTCGAATACCCCGAACTTGGCGCTCTCCCCGGCCACGCGGATGTCGGTGGCCTGCAGGATCTCGGTGCCCCCGGCGACGGCCCAGCCCTCCACCGCCGCGATCAGCGGCTTCTTCAACGAGTAGTGGCGGAGCAGGGCCTTCCAGTGGAGATCGGGATCGTCGGCCATGCGTTGCTGGACGGACTCCGTCCCGGGCCCGGACATCGACTTCAGGTCCATGCCGGCGCAGAACGTCCCGCCGGCCCCGGTGAGGATGGCACAACGGATGTCGTCGTTGCCGTCGATCTCCATCCACGCGTCGACCATGCCCACCAGCATGGGACCGGAGAGGGCGTTCTTGGCCTCGGGTCGGTTCATGGTGACCACGGCGGTGGCACCCACGCGCTCGTAGGTCAGGTGTTCGGTGCCGGTCACGCGGTACTCCTCGTTCGTTCGGTCTCGGGTCTGGGTCGGGCTCTTCTGGATGGTGCCTCGGGGTCGAGAGCCCCCGGTGCCGGTTCCCAGGCCAGCACCACCAGGTCGGGCACCGATGGGTTCGGGCGTCGCCTGAGGCGTCGGCGCCGTCCTCGGTGCCGGCGAGAACGCACTCTACTTTGTACTCCGAACCCGCGGTGCGGAGTAGTCCGGAGGGCCCCCTACGGCACCGCGCTGGCGTCGGCCATGGCGACCACCGGCCGGTTCAGGGCCGAACCGCCCGTCGACCCCTCGAAGGCGGCATCGCCGAAAGCGAAGACGCCGCCGTCGGAGGCCACCAGCCAGTAGCCGCTGCCGGTGGGATCGGCGGCCATGCCGACGATGGGGCGGTTGAGGTGCTGACCGCCGGTGCCACCTTCGAAGGTGGCCTGGCCGAAGGAGAAGACGCCGCCGTCGGAGGCCACCAGCCAGTAGCCGCTGCCGGTGGGATCGGCGGCCATGCCGACGATGGGACGGTTGAGGTGCTGACCGCCGGTGCCACCTTCGAAGGTGGCCTGGCCGAAGGAGAAGACGCCGCCGTCGGAGGCCACCAGCCAGTAGCCGCTGCCCGACGCCGTGGCCGCCATGCCGACGACGGGCTGGTTCAGACGGATGTCACCGGTCGAGCCGTGGAAGGCCGCATCGCCGAAGGAGAAGACACCGCCGTCGGAGGCCACCAGCCAGTAGCCGTGACCGGACGGGGTGGCGGCCATACCCACGATCGGCCTGTTGAGGTGGATGTTGCCGGTCGAACCGTAGAAGTTGGCGTCACCGAAGGTGAAGACACCGCCGTCGGAGGCCACCAGCCAGTACCCGTCGTGGTCAGGGGTCGAGACCGAGGCCACGATGGGCTGGTTGAGGTGCTGGCCGCCCATCGAGCCGAGGAACGGGGCGCGGCCGAATGAGAACACCCCACCATCGGACGCCACCAACCAGTAGCCCGGGCCGGAGGATGTCGGTGCGGATGTCGGAGGCCCCGGTAGACCACCCGGACCGTCGAAGGCGTGGATCTGGGTGGAGGAAGGCGCCAGAATCAACCCGTCGGCAGCCGATGGGGACGGGAACGACGACGAGGAGGATCCGACGGAGAACTGCTGGACCACCGTGCCGGTGGCGGCGTCGAGGCCGTAGAGGTTGCCGCCGCCGATCGACCACACCATGCCCCCGGCCACGATGGGCGAGCCCTTGGCCGCGGACGCCGAGGCCGTCCAGGTGGCGGTGGGCGGGTTCGACGTCACCGTCACGGCGTGGACCCCGTTGCTGCAGGGGACGAACAGGGTGCCGCTGAGATCGGCTGATCCGCCGTCGGAGAAGCAGAAGTTGGCCGCCGACGCCACCTGGTGGCCGACTCCACCCAGGTCGGACTGGTTCAGCACGTAGGCCGTCTGGGACTTACCCACCTCGAAGACCAGGCCGTTGGGAAGAAGAGCCGGGGCGCCCGATCCCAGATCAAGATCGGAGTTGTTGTCCGCATACCAATCCGATGGAGCGAAGGAATTGGCCAGCTGCATGCCCGGGGTCAGCTCGAGGACGCTGTCGCTCTGGTCATAGGCATCGGTCGACAGATGGTGCTCGCTGTTCCCCGTTGCCACCCACACGTTGCCCTGGGCGTCGATGGTGGGAGCCGCACCACCCATCCACACCGCGCCCTGGCTGTCGCCGGGCTGGTTGGCCACCACGTAGGTGGTCGGTGCAGAACCGTTCTCGGGGGCCGAGACCACCAGTCCGTGGTAGTCGCTACAGTCACCGTCGTTCCCCCCGAAACCGGCGATCACGCTCCCCTCGTCCAGGGCCAACGAGACCCGCTGGAGCTCGGCGGCCGGATCGGTGCCCGGAGGGTCGATGTCCTCGTCCAACAGGACGGCCCCGGTGTACAGGTTCAACCCGATCAGGTGGTGGGCGGCGATCGGTGTGGCCGCCTCGTCAGCCACCACGAAGATCTCCGAGCGGGCCGTGTCGATGACCGGGGTCCCGGTGATCCCGAGCGTGGGGGTGATGTCACCACACGGGAGGTTTGCCGCCTCCACCGGGGTGCCCACGTGCGTGGACCAGAGGACCGCCCCGCTGTCGGCGGCCAGGGCGTAGACGGTGTCGTTCTCCGTGGCGGCGAACACCCGGCCGCCGAGGACCAGGGGCTGGCCGTAGAGCTGACCGTCGAACGTGGGCGACGACCACGCCGCCGTGGCCGGCGAGAACGAACTGCCCGAAGCGTCGACACCGGTCCGACCCGGATTTTGGTCGAAGGTGGTCCAGTCGGAAGCTACGACGTGGGGCCGGGCCGGGCCGGACGCCACGACGGCCTCGGCGGACACCAGGCCGCCCACCGAGACGGCGACGACGGCTGCGACCGTCGCCAGCAGGCGAACCCGGCCGGTCGGAAATGGGCGCATACCCCACTCTTACCCCAAGCGGGCGCCCGTCGCACCCCCGTTTTCCCGTCGGTCGCCACCCCACCGTGGCCCCGGCCGGACCGGTGGGCCCGAGCCGTCGCTGCGGTCGGGTCGGTCAGATCCGCTCGATGATGGTCCCGGTGGCCAGGGCGCCACCACAGCACATGCTAATCAGGGCCAGGTTCTTGTCCCTCCGCTCCAGCTCGTGGAGGGCCGTCGTGATCAGACGGGCACCGGTCGAGCCGACCGGGTGCCCGAGGGCGATGGCGCCCCCATTGACGTTGACCTTGTCCCAGTCGACCTCGTGGACCTTGCCCCACGACATGACCACGGAGGCAAAGGCCTCGTTGACCTCGAAGATGTCGATGTCGGCCATGGTCATCCCGGCTTTGCGGAGCACGTCGGCGGTGGCGGCGATGGGTCCGTCGAGGTGATAGTAGGGATCCGAGCCGACGAGGGTCTGTGCCACGATCCGGGCCCGGGGTCGCAGACCGACCTCCTCCGCCCTGACCTGCGACATCCACAGCACGGCGGCAGCACCGTCGGAGATCTGCGAGCTGTTCCCGGCCGTGTGCATCCCGTCGGGCAGGACCGGCTTGAGGCCGGCCAGGCCCTCCCGGGTGGTATCACGAGGGCCCTGGTCCTTGGAGATGAGCACCCGCTCGCCGGTCGGACCGTCGGCGCCCACCACCGGCGCCTCGAGCGGCACGATCTCCCGTTCGAAGCGGCCCTCGGCCACCGCCACGGCCGCCTTCCGCTGGGACTCGAAGCCCAGCCAGTCCACGTCGTCACGGGTGATCCCGTACTTCTGCGCGATCCGCTCGGCCGCCCCGAACTGGTCGGGCATGTCCCAGGGGAACTCCTCCGGCCTCGACCGGCCCGGTCCGTTGAAGGCGTTGGCCCCGAGGCCCACTCGGCTCATGGACTCGACGCCGCAGGCGATGCCGGTGTCGATGGCATCGGCGCTGATGAGATTGGCCACGAAGTGATTGGCCTGCTGGGCCGAGCCGCACTGACAGTCGACCGTCGTGGCGGCCACCTCGTAGGGGAGACCCTGGCTCAGCCAGGCCGTGCGGGTCACGTTGGAGGCCTGTTCGCCGGCCTGGGTGACGCAACCGCCCACGACCTGCTGCACGTCACCGGGGTCGACTCCGGCCCTCTTGACCAGCTCGACCTGGGCGTTGCCCAGCAGTTCGGCGGCGTGGAATCCGGACATCCATCCGTTGCGCTTCCCGATCGGGGTGCGTACTGCTTCGACGATCACTGGTTGGGCCATGGCGGATCCCCCTTGAGGACTCGGTCTCGTGCTGCGAACACGCTGGGTACGGCTGGACGGCCATCGGATCGGCACAGCACCCGGATGGCGGCGTCCCAAGTATAGAACCGGTTCTACTGGGCCCCGCCGGCGGGGGGTGCCGGCCGGCCCCACGGCCCGTTCCCGCTGATGCCAACGGGCTCCGACCGGGCTGACGGTGCCACTCGAACCAAGGCTGCCGGTTCGGCTACCGACCGGGCTCCCAGTCGACGGGAACGGTGCCCGCCTGGTCGGGGTGACGCTCCAGCCAACGTCGGGCGAACGGGCAGCGCGGCACGATGGTCAGGCCGTCGGCGGCGGCCCGCTCGACCGCCGCCTGCACCAGGCGCCCGCCGATGCCCCTCCCGCCGAGCGCCGCGGGCACCTTGGTGTGGATCAGGATCAGGCGGTCCCCCACGACCCGGTAGGCGAGATCGGCCACCTGGCCATCGGCATCCAGCTCGAAACGACCCTGCTCGGGTAGATCGATCACGTCGGGCACGGCACCTCGATTCGTGGGGCGGATGCACCAGCCTGACCCGACTGGGGCGACCGGACCAACCGGCCGGGGATGACCGGCTTCGTACGGAGCCGGCGCTGTCGGTCCGCGGCCGGGGCCGATCCCCCATCAGGCGAGGGGCACGCCATGGTCGTACCATGGCGCAGATGTCGGACATCGTCGAGCCCGAGCCGGCGGGTGGGGACGGCGGGGGTGCGCTTCCCGATGTCACGGTGTATGTCCGGATCCGGACGGCACCGTGAACGACCTCCTCTTCGCCGTCGGGCTCGTGATCGTCCTCGTCACGTCGGCGAGCGTGCTGTTCACGATCGTGCTCCCCCGCGAGCCCCGCGGGTTCGAACGCCTGTCCTCCTCGGTGAACCGGGCGGTCCAGATCATCTTCCTCGGCATCTCCCGCGTGGCCCGCACCTACGAGGGGAAGGACGCCCTGCTCGCGCCGACCGCGCCCGTGGCCCTCATCGCCCAGCTGATGTTCTGGGCCGCATGGTTCATCGTCGGGTACGGACTCATGCTCGAAGGCACCACCCACTCGTTGGCCTCCTCACTGGCCCAGGCGGCCGGGGCGGTGTTCACCGTGGGGACCATCGACCTGAGCGGTCGGGCCAACCAGGCCGTCGACATCGCCGCCGGCGCCACCTGGGTGGTCATCGTGGCCCTGCAGATCGCCTACCTGCCTGCGCTGTACGGTGCCTTCAACCGTCGCGAGTCCCTGGTGGCCATGCTGGAGAGTCGGGCCGGTGTCCCGGCGTGGGGGCCCGAACTGCTGGCCCGTCACCAGCTGGTCGGGATCATCGACACCCTGCCCGACTTCTACTCGTCGTGGGAGGAGTGGTCGGCCGACCTGGCCGAGAGCCACACCACCTATCCGGTCATGTTGCTGTTCCGCTCCCCCGACCCGTGGTTCTCGTGGCTGGTGGGCCTCATCGCCGTCCTGGACGGGGCGGCCATGCATCTGGCCACCGCACCGAACACCGCCTCGTCCCAGTCACGCCTGTGTCTGCGCATGGGGTTCACCGCCCTCAACCGGATGGGCAAGGTCCTCGGCTGGGAGATCGATCCCGACCCCAACCCCGAGGGGCCCATCGACCTCACCTTCGAGGAGTTCGCCGAGGCCGTGGCCATGTTGGAGCAGGTGGGGTTCCCCATGGAGCGGTCGGCCGAAGAGGCCTGGCCGGACTTCCGCGGTTGGCGGGTCAACTACGAGACGGTGGCCTACCGCCTGGCTGACCGTCTGACCGCCCCGCCCGCGCCCTGGACGGGGAACCGTCGGCACCTGCGCTCGGGGCCGGTGGCGCCGCGACGACCGCCCCAGCGCTCCCCGTTGTTGGCCGAGCACCGTCCCGACGTGGTGGTGGCCCCATCCTCCCGACGAAGGGGTGGCGCGGGGACCTGACCGGGCCCGGATGACATGTCGAACAGGACAGATGGGGTGACGACATCGGGCACCGGACGCGAAGCCTGTTCGTCATCGAGGCGGTGTTGGGCGCATTTCTGACCCTGGAGGTCACCAAATCCTCCTGGTCATTAGGCACTGCTCGTCGAACTCCTCCATGGTCAAGGCGGGAGGGACCGCCGGCGTGGTCACTGCGGCGGTGGCGTGGTATACCTCAGCGACCGGAGTGGTCAACGGCATGGCCGGTCGACCGTTCCTGTTCGTAGGCAAGCGTTGACGTTCAAGCCTTCAGCCTCGGGCTGCCCACGAGCGTCGCCAGGGAGGGAGCTGCACGATGAGCGAGGATGCCGAGGAGGCCCTTTCCGCCCTCCATCACGAGCAGCGCCACTTCGCGCCGCCACCGGCCCTGGCCACGGAGGCCAACGCCCAGCCGGGCATCTACGAGGAGGCCGCCGCCGACCCCATCGCCTTCTGGGAGCACCAGGCCGAACGGTTGAGTTGGGAGACTCCGTGGAGCCGACCGCTCGAGTGGGATCCGCCCTTCGCCAAATGGTTCGTCGGGGGTCGGCTCAATGTGTCGGTGAACTGTGTGGACCGACACGTCGAAGCAGGCCTGGGCGACCGGGTGGCCTTCCACTGGGAAGGGGAGCCGGGTGACACCCGCACCATCACCTACTCCGACCTCCGAGCCGAGGTGTGCCGGGCGGCCAATGCCCTCAGCGAGTTGGGAGTGGCGGCCGGGGACAAGGTGGCCATCTATCTGCCCATGATCCCCGAGGCTGTGGTGGCCATGCTGGCCTGCGCCCGGCTGGGGGCGCCTCACACCGTGGTCTTCGGGGGCTTTTCAGCCGATGCCCTTCGAGATCGGATTCTCGACTGCGACGCCCGGACGGTCATCACTGCCGACGGCGGCTACCGGCGCGGCGCAGCCAGTGCCCTCAAGCCGGCGGTGGACGAGGCGCTGACCGACTGCCCCGACGTCCACTCCGTGGTGGTGGTCCGGCGCACCGGCCAGCCCGTCGACTGGCAGGAGGGACGCGACCACTGGTGGCACGAGACCGTCGCACCCCAGTCGGACGGGCACACACCAGAGTTCTTCGATGCCGAGCAACCGCTCTACATCATGTACACCAGCGGCACCACGGCCAAGCCCAAGGGCATCCTGCACACCTCGGGCGGCTATCTGACCCATGTGTCGGCCACTCACCGGTTGATCTTCGATGTCAAGCCGGAGACCGACGTGTGCTGGACCGCAGCCGATATCGGCTGGGTGACCGGACACAGCTACATCGTGTACGGCCCCCTGGCCAACGGCGTGACATCCGTGATGTACGAAGGCACACCGGACACACCGAACCGGGGTCGGTGGTGGGAGATCGTCGAGAAGTACAAGGTCAGCATCCTCTACACCGCCCCCACCACCATCCGGACCTTCATGAAGTGGGGCGAGGAGGTGCCCAGGGCCCATGACCTCTCGAGCCTCCGCCTGCTGGGCTCGGTGGGCGAGCCCATCAACCCGGAGGCGTGGATGTGGTATCGGAACCACATCGGACGGGAGCGATGCCCGATCGTGGACACGTGGTGGCAGACCGAGACCGGGGGGATACTCATCAGTCCCCTGCCCGGCATCACCACCACCAAGCCCGGTGCGGCCATGACCCCGTTCCCCGGCATCGCCGTGGAGGTGGTCGACAACGAGGGCCGGGCCGTCGGGGCCAGCGAGGGGGGCTATCTGGTCATCACCCGACCTTGGCCCGGCATGCTGCGGGGAATCTGGGGGGACCCGGAGCGTTACCGGGAGACCTACTGGTCCCGCTTCCCCGGTGTCTACTTCGCCGGGGACGGCGCCAAGAAGGACGAGGACGGCGACCTGTGGCTGCTCGGCCGGGTGGACGACGTGATGAACATCTCGGGCCATCGCATCTCCACCACCGAGGTCGAACACGCCCTGGTCGGCAACCCGGCCGTGGCCGAGGCCGCGGTGGTCGGGGCCAGCGACGACACCACGGGCCAGGCCATCGTGGCCTTCGTGACGCTCAAGGGCGAGGTGGTCAAGACAGACCAGGAGTCGGCCGACGTGGTGTCCGAACTGCGGGAGACGGTCTCTGTCGCCATCGGCCCGATCGCCAAACCCCGGCAGATCATCCTGACGCCGGAGCTCCCGAAGACGCGGAGCGGCAAGATCATGCGCCGGCTCCTGCGGGACGTCGCCGAGCACCGCTCCCTCGGTGACGTGACCACACTGTTGGACCCCACGGTGGTCAACGCCATCTCGGACCGGATGGACACGGCGGGGGCCGAAGAGGAGGCGTAGCCGGTTCCGGTGCGCTCGTCCCCCGAAGGATCTCCCTGGTCCTTGTCAGGACCAGCCTTCTCGAAGGGATGTCACGGGTGGTCAGCTCCGGACGGAGGCTTCAGGTCGCCGCTGTCGTCGTCCTGCACCTGATCGGGATGACGGATGAGCCGGCCGATGGAGGCGATGACCCCGGTGTCCCACTGGCCGACGAACTCCCACGATCGGCCGATCCCGACCAGGAGCGACACGATCAGGATGTCGCCCAGGGATGCCACGGCGCCAGCACTGCGTCGATCGACCAGGAGTTGGACTCCGCGGTCGAGTTGCAGTCCGAAGACGACGAGCAGAACGACCAGGAGCGAGATCTGAGATCGACGCTGTCGTCCGGGAAGGTCGAGCGAGAAGATCGTACGCACCCCTCCCGCCGTGAACAGGATCCCTACGGCTCCGACCACCGCGGCGGGATAGCCGATGTTGGTGCCGGGGACCAACCCGAAGAGCGAGACCGTGAACGCATTGGTGAAGGCCAGGAGGGCGGCGGCGGCACGAAACTCGCGGATTGCCTGCGGCCGGGCCCTGGTCCCTTCCTGGGTGATGGATATGGCCACGAACAGAAGCCCGATGAGGGTGGCCGCACAGGTCCCGATGACCACGAACAGATCCCTGTAATTGTCGGCGACCACTGGCGCCACACTACCGATCGGACTACCGCCACCCCGGATGCGCCGCCGGCCCGTTCCGACGGAGCCTCGGCGCCGGCCGCATCGACCTCGAACAGGTGCGAACAGCTGTCGCCATCGTCCCGTCCGGATGCCGTGATCTCACCGAGACCGGCGCCGAACGAAGCCCGCGGCCCGGAGATGCCGGGCCGCACCGCCCGGCAAGCCGATGGCCGTACTGCCGGCCACCGTGGACACGACCGGCAGTACCAGCCATCGTCGACAGGGCGTCGGAGCTGCCCTTCGATGAGCCGCAGCCACCCTCCGGTCCGGGGGGGGTTGGGACCGGAGGGAATGGCTGCTGGCCTCGGTGGCATCGTAGCAATACATGACTAACCAGGTCAATTTTATATACCTTGGCCCCGGTCGGTCGGCCGATTGGCGCCGTGGATCACGGCCCCCGACGCGTCCGCACCGCTGTTCAGGACGTCACGGCCGGCTCGGTGATACACCACTCCGTGACGGACCCGGCACGGACCATACGATGGCCGAGGTCATGTCCGACTCCCTCCACCCGGCCGTTCCGCTGAGGACGGTCATCCGCGAGTGGGGACGTATTGGGGTCATCGGGTTCGGCGGCCCCCCGGCCCACATCGCGCTGTTCCGCACGTTGTGCGTGGAGGAGCGGGGATGGCTCACCGCCCACGAATTCGAAGACGGCATCGCCGCCACCAATCTCCTGCCCGGACCGGCCTCCACCCAATTGGCGATCTACTGCGCGTGGCGTCTCCGGGGCCGCCTCGGAGCGATCATCGGCGGTATCTGCTTCATCCTTCCCGGTCTGACCATTATCTTGGCCCTGTCGGCGCTCTTCCTGTCCGCCCATCCGCCGCGGTGGGTTCTTGGTCTGGCCGCCGGGGCTGGTGCCGCCGTGCCCGCCGTGGCCCTCAGTGCCGCCGTCGGCCTCCTTCCCGCCAGCTGGAAGAGGGCCGGGTCCGAACGAGCCGTCAAGGTGCGCTGGATCGCCTACTTGGTAGCGGGAGGAGTCTCCGCCGCCACCGTCGGCGCCTACCTGGTGGTGGTGCTCGTCGCCTGTGGTGCCATCGAGATCGCCATTCGTACCACCGGAGACGGCCGACCGCGTCGGAGGGTGTCCTCCCTGTTCCCCTCGACCGCGCTGCCCGTTCTCACCGGTGGCATCGCCTCACTTTGTTGGGTGGCCTTCAAGGTCGGGGCACTTTCCTACGGTGGGGGCTTCGTCATCATCCCTCTGATGCAGCACGACGCCGTAGTGACCTACCACTGGATGACGGGTGCCCAGTTCCTCAACGCCGTGGCCCTGGGCCAGGTGACCCCCGGTCCGGTGGTCCAGACTGTTGCCGTCGTCGGGTACGCCGCCAGCGGACTGTGGGGCGGGGTGCTCGCCGCCGCCGTTGCGTTCGCTCCCTCGTTCGTCTTCATCATGGTGGGAGCAAGACACTTCGACCGGCTCCGCACCGATCCTCGGATTCAAGCCTTCTTTGTCGGGGCGGGATCGGCGGTCATTGGTGCCATCGCCGGATCGGCGATCCCCCTCGGGCTGGAACTGGCGCACCTGTGGCAACTCGGGGTCCTCGCCATCGCCGCCGTGTGGCTGCTCGCCCTGCGTCGCGGGCTCGTTCTTGCGCTGGTCGGGGCGGGGATCATCGGTCTGGTTGCTGTTCTCGCCGGCGCGCCCGCCTGAGTGAGGTCCTCCACCAACGGGCGAGGTCGGGCCGTAGCGTGGTGGTCATGACCGGTAGGCGCTGGAATGCAGAGAGCTACGACCGAGTCAGTGGACCGATGACGAAGATGGCATCGGCCGTGCTGGACAGGCTGCCGCTGGTCGGGGACGAAACAGTGATGGATGCCGGGTGCGGCACGGGTCGAGTCACCCAGCTGCTATTGGAGCGGTTGCCACGAGGTCGCGTCGTCGCCATCGACGCCGACCCCGAAATGATCCGGATCGCCCATGAGAATCTGGTTCAACGAGCCGACATCAGGCAGTGCGATCTCGTGGAGCTCTCCTCCTACGAGCAGGTCGACGCGGTCTTCTCCACCGCCACCTTTCACTGGGTCCTCGACCATGATCGACTCTTCTCCCAGCTCTTATCGGTACTGAGGCCCGGCGGACGCCTGGTGGCCCAGTGCGGAGGCCGTGGGAACATCGCCGTGCTTCGATCGATCGGGGATGAGCTCGCAGCCGAGCGCCCGTATGCGGCGTACTTCGAGAGCTGGAGTCCGCCGTGGTACTACGCGGGGCCCGAGGAGACGGCAGAGCGACTCGTGAAGGCAGGCTTCACCGAAATAGATGCCTGGCTGGAGCCTTGGCCCGTCGTACCGGATGACCCTTCCGAGTACATCGCCACTGTCACGTTCGGCGCCCAGGTCCAGCGCCTTCCCGAGCGAATGCGCAGTGCCTATCTCGCCGAAGTGATCAAGCGCCTCGACAAGCCCATCACCGTCGACTACGTCCGACTGAACATCGATGCACGCCGACCGGAATGATCGGATACCCACGCTGCTGCACCCCGGCTCTCCGTCAAGACGTCGCAGCGCTCTCGACATCCAGTCCGATCGTTCGGGTCCACCCGTGCAACACGTCTTCTGCCCTACCTCTAGCCGGGCTCGATGGATTCCTACGGGGCGTTCCGCAGTTTCGGTATTCGACGCTTGTTCTCACGCTCTGACTCGAGCACTGACTTCATGCTTGATGCCGCTACCGGATCGTCGGAGATCCGATTGCGACGCTCTTCGGGATCAGAGGTCAGATTGTGGAGTTCCCAATCGGGCTCGGCGGCCGGACCCAGGAACGGATTCGGAGCCACACCCCGAGCGGCATACCAGTCGTCAAGGCGTTCGTAGTAGTGATTCAGCTTCCACAACTCCTGGGCACCTCCGGTGCCAGTCGGCAGCATGGCCAGGACCGACTCGATATTGATGGGTGGGGAGACTGGCTCAAATGCCGCGCCCGTCAGGATGTTGACCTCCGTCAGACCCCGGGTGACATCGTCTTCGGTCATGAAGTAGATCGGTACCGAATCGCGCGGCCGGGTCCGCTCGGCCTCGGACGAGCGGGCTCAGGTCGCGCCCTGGCAGCGCTTGGACCTCGTCGTGATGGGCGGAGACGCCAACGGTTGCTTCTTCCCGATCTATCCCGGCCAGACCGAGGAGGGTCGGGATCAGGTCGACATGACTGGTTGGCATGTCGATGCCCTCGCCGCCTGGCTCAATTCCCGGGCCGGCGATGAGCAACGGAACCCGGGTGGCCTCATCGAATGCATTGCACCACTTCTGGATCAGCCCACCGTGGGCTCCGAGTAGGTCTCCGTGGTCCGAGGTGAAGACGACGATGGTGTCGTCGGCCATGCCCGACTGCTCGAGCGCCTCGAGAATTCGACCGATCGCCTTGTCCACCAACTTCAAGAGGTAGTAGTAGAGCCTCCGGTAGCCGAGATCGGTAGCGGTCTCGAAGATCATCTGGGGCCACACTGCCTTGAACGCCTCCTGGCACCGGGGGCGTCCGGCGAACGGGTCCGACTGCGATGGCGGTTCGGGAACATCGGGCACGGTGTCATCAGGCGGTCCGAACTTCAGCATCTGCTCCCAACCGAAGCCTGAAAATGCGATGTCGTGCGGGTTGACGAATGAAGCGACGGTGAGCCACGGACCATCGTCCCGGGCCGCCGCCAAATGGCCGAACAGCTCCACCACCTGCTCGGCGAACACCCCGTCGCGCACTGTCCCGCAGTCGGACTTGTCGGCCCCGTGGGGCTCCCGCCCGATCCACCCGGAGAATCCGAAGGGGTCGAGGCGGTCAGCCTTACGATAGGCCTCGATCGCCTCAGGCAGGGGATTCCCTTCGTCGTCGGACGCCTTGAGCCCTTCGTGTGAGCCCGGTGTCGTGAGGTCCGCAAACGAGACATGCCACTTGCCCCGGTAGTGGGTCTGGTAGCCACCCGCCCGGAACCAGTCTCCCAGGGTCGGGACGCTATTCGGATCGAGCCAGTGCATGCCGGGGTCGGTGTTCTGCTTGGCCACGCCGTCGGTGGAGGTGACTCCGTGCAGCGATGGATACTGGCCGGTGAAGAGCGTCGCCCGGCTGGGTACGCACGCTGTCGAACCGGCGTAGTGCCGGTGGAACTCGAGGCCCCGGCGCCGGATCGACTCACGAGCAGTGAGCTGGGAAGCCCGGAACGACTGGACCGAGTCGGGCTCGTAGGGAGGTGGGTACCGCTCCTCGTCCGTCATGATCAACAGAATGTTTGGTCGCTCCATAGTCGGCACGCTAACCATCGCCCTGCGAGGTGTCCATGGCACCGGCTCCGTACAGGAGGAGCTTGCCGGCCCGCTGGCTGACGTCACTCGTCGGAGCAGCGGGTGTCCTCTCCCCCAGCTGAAACGGAGAGTGGCCCCAGTCCGGCGGGTAGGGGATCAGCAGCTACCCGATGAGTGCCGAGTGGCCTGCCGCCCTAATTTTTGGTCGCACCGCAGCCAGATAGAAGATTCCCAGCAGCCCGCCGACCGGGCCAAAAAGAACAAGGCCCACGACCAGCAGAATGAGCCACGTCGTCTTGTTCTTGCCAGCAGCTTCGAAGGTGGCCCGCGGTTGCATGATCACAGCAATGAGTGCCGCTACTCCAACCACAATCAGTGCCCCGAGAACAATCCCAATCACTGCCAATCCTCTCGCTGCTTGCCCGTATATTAGAACACAGGCGAATGGCCCGGTCAGCGGCACCGTGCGCCCTCCCGCCTTTCGGGTCGGCAGCGATGGTGATGTGGCACTGATCGGATGAGAGGGCGTTACAGCAGCGATTCCAGCCTGGCTGCTAGCTCTCGGTAGCGGTTCACGGGGATCAGATGTACGCCATCGAACGCCCCGGACTCGTAGATCGCCTTGATGTGATCGCAGGCGATGTCCACGCCCGATCCACCATCCCGATCCAGTGCAGCGACGATGGCCTCCGGGACGGCCAACTGAGGTACATCAACTGACAGTTTGCGAGCCATCGAAGGACTGGGAAGCACCATCACTCCTGCATAGATCGGACCGTCGAACTCGACCGACGCGCGCCACCGAAGCAAGTCATCGATTGAGTAGGACACCTGAGTGAGGAGAAAGTCAGCACCCTGCTTCCAGGCCGGAACAGGTCGGAGGCCCGTCGCTGCGCCGAGCCGGAGTGCATGGATCATTTCTGTTCGCTCGGCGAACTTCCGGGCTTCGGAGATCATCGTCTTGACCGTGAGGTCGTCAGAACGGGCACCTGTCTCCGGTCTGTCGCCGTATACAAACAGGAACTCATTCACTCCATAGGCGGCTGCGGTGAGCAGGTCCCTCTGGAAGCCCAGTACATTCCGGTCACGGGCATTGATGCATGCGATCGAGCGGCCACCCATGAGCGTTACTTCGTGAGCTACAGCGATGCTGGATACCGTTGCACGGCCAATGTGGTTGTCGGGGATCAGGAAAGCGTTGGCGGCCTCACTCAGTACGCCGATCTGATGGCGGACATGTGTCAGGTCCGGGCGGGTGGCAGGCTCCACTTCGCAGATGATCTCGAACTTCTGCTTCACCATCCCTCAAGGATACGTCGGGTTCCCAGAGGGTGTCCCTGACGCCGGGAGCAGGCGGTTGTATCAACCGCAGATCTGTTTGAGTCCATTGCATAAACTCCGTAGACCGCCGTGTAGCTAGCCCCCGTCGAGTCCTTGGCTGCGTGAACCAACTCCCGGAGCGTCGGTACTACCTGTGGCGAGGTTCCAGCTCCACAGCCATACAGGGTTGCGAGAGCACCACATGCGACCACTGCCAGGGCCGAGCGCAGTACCCCGTTCATGCAGTGGATCATCGGCATGACCGGCGGGGGGCTGAATCCTGCTCGTCGACTGCCCTCGCGGCCGGATAAAGGCGGGTGCTCCCCGAGGCGAGCGGCGGTTCATGGGCTCGGCTCCTGCACCTCCTGGGCGAACGCCAGGGCCAACGTGGCAGCAGCAGCTGCCCTTGCGGCGTGAGCCGTCTGGCTGACCGACCAGGATCGCCGCATCGACGCCTGGAGTTCGCTCTCGGCGAACTTGAGATAGAGGTCTCGCTTCTCTGGCGCACTCATCGACCCAAGATGAGCAAGGACCGTCTTCTCTCCCATAGAAGCCTCCAAACCTGATGGGTTGCACATCCGCCCGATTGGCGGAGATGCGCTGCTGGGAAAGGTATCGCACGGGTAGACGCCGACTCGATTCGGATCAGTACCTTGCCCTGGTCAACCATGGCCTGACGGTACTCGTCCCAATCTGAATGCTCACCGCTTGATGGAGCGAAAAGTAAGTCACCACCGGGCCTTGGTAACCACAGTTCCAGTCACGGGCAGCTGGCCTCAGCCGCTATCCAATGGGGAAGTCGCTTCCACAGGTGACTACCAGCGGAGGTGCGGTAGTCGACGACCGGACCGTTACCGAGACCGGTTGACAGGTTGCATGCGCTATCTGAGCAGAGACTTGGTAATCGCCAGGAGGAAGAGAGAAACGGAAACCGGTTGGACGAAGGAAGGAACGCGACGGTGCATTCGAATTGACCGCTTTTGATTGAACCAACAGTGCTTGATGAGAAACCAATACCTTGGCGGGTGGGTAGAACGTGGTTTCCTCAACACCACCCGCCTGCTCGCGGACGATGCCAGCGATGGTGCCACCCACACGGTCCACCTCGCTGAGGCCAAGCTGAAAGCACGTCTTCACCATCTCGCCACCTGCTTGTGGGACTTCCGAGAGGTCCTTCGAAGCAACGGCGGTCTCCATCGATACAAGCTCGTGTCGGAGAGCCGGACTCGACGCACCTGCAACCACGTGATCGAAATCCGAACGCCTGTACCCCTTGGGATACCTCTCACCCAACCCAGACCATGTGACCAGCACATACTCACAGGCTGTTCGGTTTCGACCCGCCGCCGTGAGCCGAGCTCGATCTGCATGGCCAGCTTGAGATGCCCCACCGCAACCGGCTGCAATCGCACCTACCAGGACGGTCGTCAAGCTCAGGAATGATCGCCTGGCCAATCTGGACCCCGACCGACGCTGAACCATCCTGGGCATCACGACTCCGTTCGGATCAGGAACGCATTCCGACGACGATGAACCTGACACGTACCAGACGAACGCCGTGACCAGAAGGTTGCAAGGAATCGCTCCGTGGCGGTGATCCGGGACAATGGCGCGCTAGTTCGGTCCTCTTGTCAGGGTGACGGGGACGGGCAGAGGTTCGGGTAACGCCAGACCACCATTTCCAACCATCACGGCGTCGTACCTGCCGGCCGGTAGCGGAGGTGCTTCGTCGCCGACACATGCCGGTTGGCCCGAAACGGTTGAGCCACCCTGCTGACATCCGAGATAGGTGGTGATGACCTTGATCGGGAGCCGGGTCGTTCCAGGGACGATGGCAAATGGCTGGCTGGAACAGTCCGTCGTGAAGGCCACCCGGGGTATGTATGTGCGGTTGGTCAACGCCACCACGAAACTGGGACGGCACGTCTTGGTGAGGTTGATGGCCGTGGCGCTGTGATTGACGACCAGGAGAGTGGCGTCAATGGGGTGACCTGCCGTGACAGAGGATGACTTCAGAACGATTCGATCGGTGAGACTCGGGTCGGCGGGTATCAGCCCATAGCCACCTGGGAGCCGGGGCGCAGTGGTGGTCGTGGAACGAACCGTCGGTCGATCAGTCGATTGTGCTTGGCCGCAGGCGGTCAGCAGAGTGAGACAGGTCAGAATGACCGCCGTCTTCCGGATGCGGACCATCACGGGGACAGTCAAGCACCACCTGATGCGCCCTGCTCCCGGCGGTCGAGGACCGTCTCGGCACTGGGAAATTCCAGATTCGTGCAGTGGATCGGCGATGATCAACGTGTTCATACGACGTGGACACAAGTGCGGCACGGCTGAGTACACCTAAAGGGAGCGGTATGTCGAGATGGCGGATGTAGGTGATGCAGCTGCGTTCGACGCGTTCTATCGGGACTCGTCCCGACGGCTGTATGGCCAGGCGTACGTGCTGACCGGGAGCCGAGAGATGGCACAGGACCTGACCCACGAAGCGTTCCTGCGGGCCTGGAAGCACTGGCAACGAATCGCCGATTACGACAGCCCCGAAGCCTGGACCCGTCGAGTGCTCCATAACCTTTGCATCGACTCGTGGCGCAAGTCCCGTCCGTCGCCCACCCGGGCTCTCGACCCTTCGCCCGCACCGGTCGAGATTCCGACCCACCACCTACAGCTGGCCGAAGCCATGCGAACGCTTCCCGGCGGACAGGCCAGGGCACTACTGCTCCATGACGGCCTGGGGATGAGCGTCGCCGAGACAGCCAGTGACCTTGGGGTGCCGGAGGGGACCGTCACGTCATGGCTCACGAGGTCACGCAGGATCGTAGCTACCCAGCTGGAACAGCCCGACCACTCGATCGGAGGTGAGTAGCCGTGTCCGATTCTTCTGACGGTGACCAGGTGCGCCTCGTGATCAGAGAGATGCTGGCCGTGGAGCCTGTCAGTGAAGCCGTCACGGACCCAGGCGAAATCAGAATGAGGGCAAGATGGCGTTGGCCTCGACGAATAGACACGAAGTTCGTGGTCGCCATGGCGGCGGTCGCCATTCTCGTTATGACCCTGGTCCTGGCTGGGCCGTTGCGACCGAGTTCGAACACGAAGCAGAGGGTGTTGAACCACAAAGTCACCCTTCCGAATCGCACCGCGTTCTTGGACCCGCCGAAGGCGGAGACGGCATCGGTTCCTGATCTCACGTTGTTGCAGCGGTATGCACGCGACCTGGCTGGGCAGAATGGTGACCCGGCGCTCCATCATGGCTACGTGGCGCTCATTTCACGGGAGCAAGCCGCGGCCCCAGATGTTGTGAACTCCAACCAGCCCGTCTATCAGGTCGTGCTCCACGGGCACTTCACATGCGGAGCATGCAGTGTTGCCCCAGGCGCGCCCACCCCGACCGGTAGCTGGCTCACATCCGCGATCGATCGGCACACTCTGCAGGGTATCGACTTCGGGATCGCCGATACTCCTCCATCCGTATTCGCTGGGGAATCCCTGTACAGATTCTCGTTTTGAGGGATCCGGTGACGGCGACCTCGGTGGAAGGCGCTGGCTGCCGCCGGCTCGACCTCGAAGGAGTCGGCGAGCTCCTCGTCGAGCAATCGGCCCCCGCCGATGGCGCCGAACGCCCTATCCCAGCAGCTTCTTGGCGATCACCACCCGCTGGATCTGATTGGTGCCCTCGTAGATCTGGGTGATCTTGGCATCCCGCATGAACCGCTCCACCGGGAAGTCCTTGGTGAACCCGTACCCACCCAGCAGTTGGACGGCATCGGTGGTGACGGCCATGGCGGTATCGGATGCGAAGCACTTGGCCATGGCCCCGATCATGGTGAGCTCGCCGGTGGGATCGCCGTTGTCGATCAGCGAGCAGGCCCGGTAGATGAGGGTGCGTGCCGCCTCGGTGCGTATGGCCATGTCGGCCAGCATGAAGCGGAGACCCTGCAGGTCTCCGATGGCCTTGCCGAAGGCCTTGCGTTCCTGCATGTACCCGGCGGCGACGTCGATGGCGCCCTGGCTGATGCCCACGGCCTGGGCCCCGATGCCGGGCCGGCTGCGATCGAGGGTGTGCATGGCGATGGTGAATCCCATCCCCTCCTCGCCGACCAGGTTGGTGGCCGGCACCCGCACCTCGTCGAAGGATACCGCCGCGGTCGGACTCCCCCGCAGACCCATCTTGTCCTCGTGGGGTGCAACCTCGGCGCCCCAGTCCGATTCGACCACGAAGCAGCTGATGCCCTTGCCGCGGCCGGCATCCGGGTCGGTGACGGCGAAGACGGTATAGATGTCCGACACCCCGGCGTTGGTGATCCAGTACTTGGTTCCGGTCAGGACGTAGTGATCCCCGTCACGCACGGCCCGGGCCCGCATGGCGGCCACGTCGCTACCGGCGTCTGCTTCGGACAGGCAGTAGCTGACCTGCCGCTCACCCGAGGCCACGTGGGGCAGATAGGTGCGCTTGAGCTCCTCGGTGCCCCAGTTCATCACCGGGATCATGCCCAGTTTGGAGATCAACATGGTGAGGGAGGTGGAGGCACACACCCGGGCCAGCTCCTCGGCCATGATGGCCTGGGTCACCATGTCGGCACCGGCCCCTCCGTACTCGACCGGTATGCCCAGGGCCGGCAGCTCCAACTCCACGCAGGCATCGAAGGACTTCTGCGGAAAGGTGGCATCGCGGTCCGCCTCGGCCGCGTTGGGAGCGATCCGGTCCTCGGCGAATCGTCGCAGCGTGTCCCGGAATTGGCGGTGGGTCTCGGTCAGGGTGAAGGAGGGGAGATCCATCATGCCAAATTACTCATCCATTGGTGGGTCTTCGAACTCAGGGCCCTCACCTGGTCGAATACTCCTCGGAACGAGTGGTGTTCGGCCGGAATCACCGGGGCTTCACCCCAGTTCAGGCCCGGTGAGCAGGAGCTTCTCAAGTCGGACCCCAAACAGGTCGACAATTATCTCCACTGACATATTCATGGTCGAGGGCTAGAATTCGTTCTATCAATTAATCACGTATAGCGGTGGAGGAAACCGAATGAGTGACAAACCCGAGGGTCCAGGCTGGTGGATAGCCAGTGACGGCAAGTGGTATCCGCCCGAACTCCACCCGTCTGTCCGCGAGCAGGCTCCCGCCGTCACCCCCGCGGTCAACGCCACCCCCCCGGCGGTAGCCACCGTCCCCGATTCCGTGCCTGACGTCGCCTCCATGCAGGGGCTCGACGGCGTGCCCAAGCGCCGCTGGGACGACGATCCGGCCGCCAAATCGGCCCATGTGGGACCCCAGTTCCCCGACCTGTTCCAAAAGGCGCTCCAGGGCTCCCATCTGGCTGACAACATCTCGGTGAAATACGACGGCGAAGAGCGGCGGAACAGCGGTGCGGGAAGCGGGAGCGCCACCATGGCCGGCGCCCGGGCCAACTCGAGCACCACTGGCGCCCCTGGCGTGGGCGGCACCACCATCGGCGCCCCGTCATCCAAGAAGAAGAGGCGCAAGGGTCGCTGACTCGGGGCGCGGATCGGGCGCGGTCCGACCTTAGGCCGGTTCGGCGTCGACGGTCCGCCCGTCAGGTGCTGGCCAGGTGATCGGCCAGGAGACCGTCGAGCTGACGGTGGGCCACGTCGGGGATCCAGTGGTTCACTCCCTCGAGCACCTCGAATCGGTACGGGCCCTTGACGTAGTCGGCCGTGGACTCGGCGGCCACCCGTCCGAGGGCCGCATCGTCGGTCGACCACACGTACAGCGTGGGCGCGGTGATCGGACCGGTTTCGGCCAGGTGTCCGATCTCGTTGGCCCGGTACCAGTTGAGTGCGGCGGTGAGGGCGCCGGGTTGGGACAGGATCTCGACGTAGGAGTCGACGGCGTCATCCTCCACACCGGAGTCGGCGAACACCCGCCGGAGGCCCTCACCTGAGCCGTCCGTTCCGAGCAGGATCTGCTCGGGGACCTCGGGCTGGCGGAGCAGATCGATGTATCCCGATCGTTGCACCTGATCGGGATCGCCACCGATGAGGGAAGCGGCCAGGGCCGACGGATGGGGTGTCGACACCGAGGTCAGCGAGCGGACCCGGTCGGGGTGGAATCCGGCGACGTACCAGGCCACCAGGGCACCCCAGTCGTGGCCGACGAGGTCGAACGAGCCCACACCCAGGGAGTCGGCCAGGGCCGTGACGTCGGAGACCAGGTCGGCGATCCGGTACTCGTCCACGTCCGTCGGCCGGGCCAAGGGCGAGTAGCCGCGCTGATCGGGAGCGATGGCCCGGCAGCCGGCCTGCCCGAGCGCGCCCACCGCTCGGGCGAAACACCGCGAGCTCTGCGGGAACCCGTGGAGCAGGATCACCGGTCGACCGTCAGCCGGGCCCGCCGATTGCACGGCGAACGTCCATCCGTTGGCGGCTACGTCGTCCATCGAGGCCTGCACGGTCCCCCGCTCAGATCCGGTCCGACCGCGGCCGGTTCAGTGGTGATCCGGGAGCACCAGCAGCTCCCGCCACTCCCCGATCCGTTCGGCCACGGCCTCCGGCGTCAGACGGAGTGCTTCTTCCCTGACACTGTCGGCGATGGCCCGTTGGGCCTGATAGTGATGGGCCGCCGACCCGAACAGCGGTCCGCGGGCCTCGACCAGATCGCCCGGTGCCCCACCCAGAAAGCCCCAGAGCGTGAAGGCGAAGGCCAGGTCGTACACGGCCGGGGCCCGTCCGAACCGGGCGCAACGGCGCATGGCCACCGCGGTACACCCCGAGATGGCATCCTCGAGTCCGTCCCCCGGGGCGAGCACCAGTCGAGCCTCGAACCGGCGAGCCAGCTTCAGGGCGAATCCCTGATCGGGCCCGGGCTTACCGAGTGATCGGCCGGCCGGCTGCGAGGTGCCCCGCACCTCGGACGGTCGGGACTGGGTCCAGATATTCGGCACGTCGAGGCGGTAAGCAGGACGCACCTGGTCGGCCTCGATGATGGGGACGAAGCTGGGTTGGGTCACGAATGGCTCCTCGGGATCGGTCCTACGGGACCGCCGACGGGCGCCATCACGCCGTCGGGGTCACACCAGTATGGAGGAGACCGTAGACGATGGAGTCGGAGAGGGCCTGCCAGGAGGCGGCGATGATGTTCTCGCTCACACCGATGGTGGTCCACGTCCGGTCACCGTCGGTGGAGTCGATCAGCACCCGTGTGACCGAGCCGGTCCCCCGGGCCGAGTCGAGGACCCGCACGCGGTAGTCCACCAGATGGACCTCTTCGAGGGCCGGGAACTGTGGGCCGATCGCCCTCCGCAAGGCGCCGTCCAGCGCGTTGACAGGGCCATTGCCCTCGGCCGTGGCGACGATGCGCTCCGATCCCACCAGCACCTTGACCGTGGCTTCAGTGGACTGGCTGGCACCCTGGTCGGCGATGACCCGGTACGACTCCAGTTCGAAGAACGACTGCACCCAGCCGGTCGAGCTACGCAACAGCAGCTCGAGGGATCCGTCGGCCACCTCGAAGTGGTACCCCTCGTGCTCCAGTCGTTTGAGTGAGTCCAGCACCGAGGACATGGCCTGCGAATCGAGCTCGAGACCCAGCTCGTCAGCCTTCATGGCCAGCGCGGACCGGCCCGCCATCTCTGACACGACGAACCGGGTCCCGTTCCCCACAAGCTCCGGGGTGATGTGCTCGTAGGCATCGGAGCGCCGGGCGATGGCCGACGTGTGCAGCCCGGCCTTGTGAGCGAAGACCGACGCCCCCACGAACGGTTGCTGGGGGTTGGGAGCGATGTTGACGACCTCGGCGATGTGGTGGGCCACCGGGGTGAGCAGCTGCAGGCGCTCACTCGGGATGGTGTCGACCCGCAGCTTGAGGGTCAGGTCGGGGATGGCGGCGGAGAGATCGGTGTTCCCGGCCCGCTCCCCGTACCCGTTGACACAGCCCTGGACGTGCGTGGCACCCCGGGCCACGGCGGCCAGCGAGTTGGCCACCGCACAACCGCTGTCGTTGTGGAAATGTACGCCGAGCTGGGTCTCGAAGGTCCCGAGCACGTCGGCGACGATGCGCTCGACCTCGTAGGGAAGCGTGCCACCGTTGGTGTCACACAGCACCAATGTCTCGGCACCGGCTTCCTCGGCCGCCTGCAGGATGCGCTTGGAGAACTCGGCGTTGGCCTTGTAGCCGTCGAAGAAGTGCTCGGCGTCGAGGAAGACCCGCAGATCGTTGGCCCGGAGGAACTCCACCGAATCGGCCACCATGGCCACAGCCTCGTCGAGAGTGGTGCGGAGGGCATCGACCACATGCATCTCGGAGGACTTGGCCACGATGCAGACAGCCTCGGTCCCGGCATTGACCAGATGGCGCAAGGTCTCGTCGTCCTCGGCCCGCACGCCGGCGCGTCGGGTGGACCCAAAGGCGACCAGGGTGGCGCTGGACAGGGTCAGTTCGTGCGGGGCGCGGGCGAAGAACTCCGCGTCCTTGGGATTGGCACCCGGCCAGCCGCCCTCGACGAAGGTCACACCGAGCCGGTCGAGCTGTTCGGCCACACGGAGCTTGTCGTCCACGGTCAAGGACAAGCCTTCCTGCTGGGAGCCGTCTCGCAGGGTGGTGTCGAAGACGTCGACAGCGGCCGGGAGCGCGGGCAGGTCGAAGTCGTGACCCCCACCGCCCGCCGACCCCTCCTCTCCGCTCTTGCCGTGGAGGTGGGCCTGCTGCCCTGCGGTCAGGGGATGGGAGTGGTGCACACCGCCGCCGTGGCTATGGGTATGGGTATGGCCGGTGTGGGCCGGTCCGCTCTCGGGCGAGTCGTCGTTGAGGGTGGGGCCGTCAGTCGACATAGTCCAACCAGTCCTTGTACTGGTCGACCTGGCCGCGCACGGTGGCGAAGTAGGTCTGCTGGAGCTTCTGGGTGATGGGCCCGGGCTTGCCGGTGCCCACCGGTCGGTCGTCCACGGCCCGGATGGGCACCACCTCGGCGGCCGTGCCGGTCAGGAACGCCTCGTCGGCGGTGTAGAGGTCGGTCCGGATGATCTGTTCGTAGGAGACCGCGTACCCGAGGTCTCGTGCGAAGGTCTCCACCGACTGCTGGGTGATCCCCTCCAGCGCACCCGAGTCCGAGGTGGGTGGCGTGATCAGGCGACCCTTGCGGACGATGAAGATGTTCTCGCCCGTGCACTCGCTGACGTTGCCGTCCGGGGCCAGGAGTATGGCCTCGTCGTAGCCGGCCTTGAGGGCCTCCACCTTGGCCAGGGACGAGTTGACGTACATGCCGGTCCCCTTGGCCGCGGTGGGCACCGCGTTCGGATCGTGGCGCCGCCAGGAGCTGATCTTCACCGACACCCCGTTGGCCACCCCGTCATCGCCGAGGTACGTGCCCCACGGCCACGCCGCAATGGACACGTTCACCGGGCACGGCATCGGATTCAGGCCCATCTCCCCGTAGCCCAGGTAGACCAGGGGCCGGATGTAGCAACCGTCCTCGAGCCCGTTGACCCGGACGACGTCGCGGGTGGCGTCGACCAGCTGGTCCGCGGTGAAGGGGACGTCGATGAGAAACACCTTGGCCGAGGAGAGCAGCCGGTCGATGTGGTCGCGCAGCCGGAACACGGCCACGCCGCGCTCGGTGGGATAGGCGCGGATGCCCTCGAAGACGCCGGAGCCGTAGTGCATGGTGTGGGTGAGCACATGCACGGTGGCGTCGGCCCAGTCGACCAGCTCACCATCCATCCAGATCTTGTCGGTCGGGGTCAGGGGCATGGCTCAGAGCCTTTCTGCGATGGCGTCGCCGATAGCGGCGGTCGAGAGGGACGGATTCGGTTGTGAGGTGATGAAGTCGGTGACGGCCTGCGTGACGTTGTCGGCTGCTGACGACTCGCCCAGGAAGTCGAGCATCAGTGCGGCCGATCGTATGGCGGCGGCGGGGTTGGCCCGCCCGGTCCCGGCGATGTCGTGGGCTGCCCCGTGGACCGGCTCGAACAGCGACGGACCGGTGCGGTCGGGATTGAGGTTGGCCGATGCTGCGTAGCCGATTCCCCCGGCGACGGCGCCGGCCAGATCGGTGAGGATGTCACCGAACAGATTGTCGGTCACGATCACGTCGTAGCGGCCCGGGTTCTCGACCAGGTAGATGCAGGCCGCGTCGACGTGGTTGTAGTCGCGGCTCACCGACGGGAAGTCGGTGGACACCTCGGCGACGGTGCGCTGCCAGAGATCACCGGCAAAGGTCAGCACGTTGGTCTTGTGCACCAGCGTGAGCTGGTGGCGGGGCCGCGATGCGGCTAGATCGAAGGCGAACCGGGCACACCGCTCCGCTCCGTGCCTGGTGTTGACCGACCCTTGTGTGGCCACCTCGAACGGAGTGCCCTTCCGCAGGAAACCGCCCTCACCGGCGTACGTTCCCTCGGTGTTCTCCCGGATGACCACGAAGTCGCAATCGGGCGCCAGCGATCCCGGGACGCCGGTGAACGGCCGCATGTTGATATAGAGATCCAACTCGAAGCGAAGGCGGAGTAGGAGACCTCGCTCGAGTGCGCCCGGAGGTACCGCGTCCGAGCCGACGGGCGGACCCACCGCGCCGAGCAGGATGGCGTCCTGGCCCCGCAACTCCTCCAACACCTCGTCGGAGAGAACCTCACCGGTACGGACGTATCGGTCGGCCCCGAGGTCGTACTCGGTGGTCTCGAGCGGGACACCGGCCGCGTCGACCACCTTGAGCGCCTCGGCCACCACCTCGGGACCGATGCCGTCCCCCCCGATCACTCCAACCCGGTAGTTACCCACTGAACTCGTTCCTCGTACTCTCGTTCTTGTCGCTTCTGTCGTTCATCTGGCCGTGCCCACCGACGGCTGCCCACCGGCTCTGTGACCTTCTGCTCCTGCGAGGTCTATCCCAAAGGCCGTCCTTCCCCGCGGACCTCGGCCCCACGGACCGCTCCTGGCCTGCAATTGAAAAACCGTCCACCAGGTGGACGGTCGAGGGGCACACACCGGTCGGTATGTGCCTAGTCGATAATGAATACGCGGTTCGGGGCGGCAGCTGCAGCATTCTCCATCGCTCCAGTGTCTCCCGTCGGGAGGGAACCGTCAACCCCGGGGTGGGGACGGACCTCACCGCCCCGGTCGACGTGGTTCCTCTTCTCAGGTGGTCCGGGCGATCAGGACGTGACACCCGGCCTTGTGGGCCACCGAGTTGGGAACCGAGCCCAGGATCCGCCTCGTCCCCCGCAGCCCCTTGCTACCCACCACGATGAGGTCGGCCCCGACCGCGTCGGCGCACCGGATGATCACGTCGGCCGGATCTCCGACCTCGGTGTGGATCTCGGTCTCGAGGCCATCCACCCCTCCGGCCACGTTCTCCAGCATGCGCTGGGCCACGCCCCGCAGCGGGCCCGGGCCGCCGGGGTCGGAGACGTGGGCGCCTCCCGAGGGCACCGCCACCGCGGCCGGGGTATGCACCCCGATCACCAGGTGGAGCTTGGCTCCCTGCTCCTTGGCCAACTGGACGGCCAACTGCACGGCGGCACTGGCCGTGTCCGAACCGTCGGTTCCGACCACGATGTTTGAGAACACAGCTCTCTCCTCCAGCGATAGCAGGCCTTCGACGGACGATGGTAGCGGATGGAGGGAGCTGTTCCCCGGGGCGGCCGGATCGGGTCAGTGGTCGGGCCGGGTTGGCGGGCCCCGCCCGTCGCGGCCGTGCAGGTCGGCCCAAGGGATGGCCCCCTCCCGGAGGCACCGGAAGGCCGGACCCCGGCACTCGACGACCGTCGAGGGGATCCCATCGCACCGTCCTCCGTCGAGGACGACGGCCAACATGTCCGACCCGGCGAAGGTGTCGGCCACCTGCTGCGCCGAGGCGGCCGGCCGGAATCCATGGAGGTTGGCACTGGTCACGGCCAACGGGCCGAGGGACTCACAGAGCCTCTGTACGAGCTCGTGGTCCGGCCAGCGCACGCCGACCGTCGACCTGGACGAGCCCGGGCCGCCCAGGTCGACCGTGAAGCCCCGTCGCCTCGGCACCACCAGGGTCAGGGGCCCGGGCCAGTACCGTTCGGCCAGGTGTCGGGCGGCACTGTCCAGGGTGCCGGCCACCTGCGAGACGTGCTCGGCCCTGCCGACCAGCACGGGCAAGGCCACGTGGGCAGGTCGTTGCTTGAGGGAGAAGAGCTGTTCCACCGCCTCGGGGTTGGTCGGATCCACGGCCAACCCATACACGGTGTCGGTCGGGACCGCCACCACCCTCCCGGACTCGAGGGCCGAGACGGCCAGGGCCATGGCCCCGGCGTCGGGGACGAGGGGAACGATCGGCCCCGGCGGCTCGGTCACCTGGCCACGAGCACGCGGAGCCGACCGGCCAGGTCCCGCTCCACCCGGACGTCGTCGAAGCCGGCCCGTCGGCCGGCTCGGGTGGCCGCCGCGGCCTGCCTCGGATCGATCTCGACCACCAGGAGGCCGGAGGGTCGCAACCACCTTCGGGCGCCGGCGACGATCCACTCGACCGCCGCCATGCCCCCCACACCATCCGACCCGCGGGCGGCAACCAGCGCGCCGTGGGGCTCCCAGTCACGCACCTCGGGGTCGAGGTCGGGGTAGTCGTCCTCGGCGACGTAGGGGGGATTGGACACCATCAGGTCCACCCGGCCGATCAGCCCGGCGGGAAGCGCTTCGAACCACGGGCCCTCGGACAGATGCAACCGGGAGGCCGCATCCGGGTCGCGGCCACCCAGCTCGGTCACATTTCCCCGCGCCACGGCCAGCGCCTGGGGCGAGACATCGGTGGCCCACACCTCGAGCCCCGGGAAACGGCACCCCCCCTCCACGGCCAGGGACAGGGCGATGGCCCCCGACCCGGTGCCCAGATCGACGCAGACGGGTCCGGAGCCCGTTCGTCCCGGGGCCGCCCCCGGGGTCGGGCCGAAGCCCGGGGCCATCAGCCCGGCCAACGCCACCTCCACCACGTGCTCCGTCTCCGGACGCGGGATGAGGACCCGTCGGTCCACCGTCAGTTCGAGTGTCCGGAACGGCCACCGTCCGAGCACGTACTGCAGGGGCTCGCCACCGGCCCGCCGGGCGGCCAGATCCAGGGCCAGGTCGTCGTCCCCGCCCGCGTGCTCGACGATCCAACGGGCCTCGCGGACCGAGCCCAACTCGACCGCGATGGATCGCTCGATGGACGTCTCGTCGGCCAGAGGCCCCGGCGCCGTCACGGCCTCACTCGTCGTCCAGCTGTCGATACCGCTTGTCAGCCATCAGCGCGTCGGTCAGTTCGTCGAGGTCGCCCATCAGGATCCGGTCCAGCTTGTGGAGGGTCAGCTTGATGCGGTGGTCCGTGACCCGGTTGTCCTTGTAGTTGTAGGTCCGGATCTTCTCCGAACGTCCCCCGCCACCCACCTGGCTCCGTCGTTGCTGCGACAGCTCGGCGGACAGCCGGTCCTGCTCCGCCTTGAGCAGTCTCGACCGCAGCACGATCATGGCCTTGGCCCGGTTCTGGATCTGACTCTTCTCGTCCTGCATGGCCACCACGATGCCGGTGGGCAGGTGGGTGATCCGCACCGCCGAATCCGTGGTGTTGACCGACTGGCCCCCGGGTCCGGTGGACCGGTAGACGTCGACCTTCAGATCGCCCGGGTCGATGGCCACATCGACCTCCTCGGCCTCGGGCAGGACGGCCACCGCGGCCGACGACGTGTGGATCCGGCCCTGGGATTCGGTCACCGGTACCCGCTGGACCCGGTGGGGGCCTCCCTCGTGTTCGAGGCGCTGCCACGCGTCCTCGCCCTTCACCACGAAGGTGATCTCATTGAGGCCGTCCCGCTCCGACGGGCTGGAGGACAGGACCTCGACCTTCCACCCCCGCTGAGCCGCATACCGGGTGTACATCTCGTAGAGGTCCTTGGCGAACAGGTTCGCCTCCTCGCCGCCCTCGGCGCCCCGGATCTCCATGATCACGTTGCGACCGGCATTGGGGTCCCGCGGCACCAGCAGGAGACGCAACTCCTCCTCCAGACGCGTCACGTCCTCTTCGGCCTGCGCCACTTCGGCCTGGGCCAGCTCCCGTTCGGCGCCCGTCGAGTCGGCCACCATCTCACGAGCGGCCCCGACGTCCGACGCAGCCGACTCCAGGCGGCGCCAGCACCCGACCACTTCGTCGAGCTCACGGTGGCGCCGCGACACCTCCCGCAGCCGTTGCGGATCCGAGGAGAGCGTCGGATCGTTGAGCTGGGCGAGCACGGACTCGTACTCGCGCTCGAGCTCTTTCATGCGGTCGCCCATCCGCTCGTTGAACACCAGCCCAGGGTAGCGCCGGCCGGAGCGGGCGCCTCTGGTCGGAGCTCAGGGTGTCCGACAACGCCACGCCGCCGACGTGGGTGGCCTCAGGATGCCGGAGGGGCCTTCTTCTTCCGAGAGCCGGTTTTGGCGTACCGGCGCTGGAACCGCTCCACCCGGCCACCGGAGTCAACCAGCTTCTGCTTGCCGGTGAAGAAGGGATGGCACTCGTTGCACAGTTCCAGATGGATCTCGGGCTTGGTCGACCGGGTGGTGAACGTGTTGCCGCACGAGCAGCGAACCGAGGATTCGACGTAGGAAGGGTGGATGTCGGTCTTCATGGGATTCTCCTAGTGGTGCCGGTCCCGGGTTCCTGACGACGACCCGTCCTCAGCGCACCGAGTGTAACGGAACCGGGACTCGACTTATCTCCGACGGAGCGGGGCATGCCGGAAGGTCAGGTGGCCGGACCCTTGGCGATCTCGGCCAGGAACTCGTCGTTGCTCTTGGTGGTGCGGATCTTGTCCATGAGCAGCTCGAGACCGGCCGCCGCACTCCCCTCGTTGGCCAGGGCATTGAGCACCCGACGGAGCTTCCACACCTGCTGGAGCTCGGAGCGGTCGAACAGCAGCTCCTCGTGGCGGGTGGAGCTGGCGTTGACGTCGATCGACGGGTAGAGACGGCGCTCGGCCAGTCGACGGTCGAGACGGAGCTCCATGTTGCCGGTCCCCTTGAACTCCTCGAAGATCACCTCGTCCATCTTCGATCCCGTCTCCACCAGGGCGGTGGCCAGAATCGTCAGCGAGCCACCCTCCTCGATGTTGCGCGCCGCACCGAAGAACTTCTTCGGCGGATACAGCGCACCCGAGTCGACACCGCCGGACATGATCCGACCGGTGGCCGGCTGGGCCAGGTTGTAAGCGCGGGCCAACCGGGTGATCCCGTCGAGGATGATGACCACGTCCCGACCCGACTCCACCAGGCGCTTGGCCCGTTCGATGGCCAGCTCGGCCACGGCGGTGTGCTCTTCGGCCGGCCGGTCGAACGTCGAGGCGACCACCTCGCCCTTGACCGATCGACGCATGTCGGTGACCTCTTCGGGTCGCTCGTCCACCAACAGCACCATGAGGTGCACGTCAGGATTGTTGGCCTCGATCGAGTGGGCGATGTGCTTCATCACCGTGGTCTTACCGGCCTTCGGCGGCGACACGATCAGCCCTCGTTGCCCCTTGCCGATCGGAGAGAGAAGATCGACGATCCGCGTCGTCATGTTCTCCTTCTCGCCCGGCATCTCGAGGTTCAACCGCTCGTCGGGGAAGAGTGGGGTCAGGTCCTCGAACCGGGGACGGCTCCGGGCCACCTCGGGATCGAGTGAGGACACCGTGTCGATCTGCAGGAGGGCCGGGAACTTCTCCGTGCTGCCGGCCGGTCGGCACGATCCCTCGATGCTGTCGCCCTTGCGCAGGGCGAATCGGCGAGCCTGGCTGATCGAGACATAGACGTCCTTGTTCGAGGGGAGATATCCCTCGCACCGGAGGAATCCGTAACCCTCGTCACGCAGGTCGAGCAGACCCCGGACCGGGATCAACTCACCCTGGTACTGCTGATCCTGGCCTCCGCTGCCCTGCAGGTCGCCTTCGCCCCCGCCCCCTTGGCGCTCGCGTCCCCGGCGGCGGCGATTGCTCCGCCGGTTACCCATGTCGTCGTTGCCGCCACCGCCCTGGTTGTTGCGGTTGCCCTGGTTGTTCCGATTGTTGCGATTGTTGTTGTTGTTGTTGTTGTTGTTCTGATTGTTGTTGCGGTTGTTGTTGCGGTTGTTCTGATTGCCACCGCCGGCCTGGGTTGCCGTCCGGCCACCGTCCCCACCCTGCTGGCCGTTGGATCCACCGGCGTGGCCGGCTGATGCGCCGCCGGCCTGATCGGTGGCGGTGCCCCGATCGGCACCGTTCCCTCCCGAACCGGTGTCGCCGAAGTCCTCGTCGATGTCGACCGAACCGCCCGTCGCCTCGGCGTCGTCGCCGGGCCCGAAGGAGTGCACTGCCGGTTGGCGGGCGGATCCCCGCCGGCCGCTCGTTGCCGTCTCGCCCCCGGCGGAGTCGGTGGAGTCGGTGTCGCCTTCGGTGGAGTCGGTGGCCGCACCTCCCGACCGGGTCGAGCGGCTGCTGCGCCGGCTCCCCGCCGCGGACCCATTGGAGCCTTCGCCCCGGCTGGACGCCTCGGGAGCTGCCGGTCCGCCGCCGGTCCCGGATGTGTTGTCGTCGACGGACACCCCGGTGGCTTTCAGAATGCCATCGATCATGTCTGCTTTTTTCGTTCTGGTATTGGTCTTCACAGAGAGTGCCTGTGCGATGGCGTGGAGTTCATCTCGCTCCTTGCCCTCCAATACCGAGCGCTCGAGCTGCTGTTCGGCAGTCATCGGCTTCCTCGTTTCAAATGTCCTCGTTGGCAGGTGGAGTGATTCCAGCTGCCAGGGAATCAGGGGTGGGGAATTGCGGGGATCGAGATCGACTCTCGCCAGCTACTCCCCCCGACGCCGAGTACGGGCTGGTCGCATCATCAGAAGCGATTCAGGGAGTCCCGCCCACAAGCCCGGTCGGGCACGTTGTGGAAGCGAAGGTGTGACCATTGTACAGGGCTCGGACACTCCCAGCAACAACCATGCCGATCGAGGCCGGAGAGGTGGGCTTGCCGGAGCCGGCACCACCGGAGTCTCCGCTGGGCCGGATGCCCGCCTCACGCCCGGCCCGTAGCCGAGGGTCCGACATCGCCGACGTCGACGCCGCGCTCAGAGTGACAGCTCGTCGAGCACCGCGCCCAGGTCGGCATCCACCACCGTCGGCACGGAGATCTGGCTGATGGCGATGTCGGGATCCTTCAGACCGTGACCGGTCAGTACACAGACCACCGTGCCACCGGGACCGACATCTTCGGGCACGCCGACCTTCAACAGACCGGCCACCGACGCAGCCGACGCCGGCTCGCAGAACACGGACTCCTGAGTGGCCAGGAACCGGTACGCGTCGAGGATCTCCTCGTCGGTCACCGCGGCGATCCCTCCCCCGGACTCGGAGGCCGCCGAGTTGGCCCCGTACCAACTGGCCGGATTGCCGATCCGTATGGCCGTGGCCACCGTCTCGGGGTGTTCGATCGGGTGACCTTCGACGATGGGCGCGGCGCCGGCCGCCTGGAAGCCGAGCATGCGCGGCAACCGCGTGGACCGACCGGCCTCTTTGAATTCGAGATATCCCTTCCAGTAGGCCGTGATGTTGCCGGCATTGCCCACCGGTATGCAGTGCACGTCAGGGGCGTCGCCCAGCTCGTCGACGATCTCGAACGCCCCGGACTTCTGTCCCTCGATCCGGTAGGGATTGACCGAGTTGACCACGGTGACCGGGGCCCGCTCCCCGAGTTGGCGGACGATGGCCAGCGCCTGGTCGAAGTTGCCCCGCACCTGCAGGACGCGGGCGCCGTGGATCAACGCCTGGGCCAACTTCCCCAGTGCGATGTGACCCTCCGGGATCAGCACGGCGCACGTGAGTCCGGCCCGGGCGGCGAAGGCCGCCGCCGAAGCCGACGTGTTCCCGGTCGACGCGCACACCACCGCCTTGGCTCCTTCCTCGGCCGCCTTGGAGATGGCCACCGTCATGCCCCGGTCCTTGAACGAACCGGTGGGATTGGCCCCCTCGACTTTCAGCAGGACCCGGGATCCGACCCGCTCGGACAGGCGGGGTGCCGGCAGGAGTGGGGTGCCACCCTCCAGCAGGGTCACCACCGGCGTGTCGTCCGACACCGGAAGGAACTCGCGGTACTCCTCGATGACCCCGCGCCAGGCCGGTCCCCGCGTCGGGCTCATGCGTCGGTGTCCCCGACGATCCGCATGAACCCGCCGATCTCCTCCACCGTGTCCAGCTCGGCCAACGCCGCCAGCGTGGCCCGCACGTCACCCTCTCGGGCTAGGTGGGTCACGAAAAGCAGCCGGGCCTCCCCGGCGAACCCCTCCTGCTCCATCGAGCGGATGGACACGTTGTGGTCGCCGAAGACCGTTGTCACCGAGGCCAGCACGCCGGGACGATCGGTCACGTCGAGGCTGACGTAGTACTGGGTCCGGAGCTCGGACTCGGGCAGCAGCCGGGCCGGCTGGCGATCCGGTGCCGGGGCCGTGGTCCCGGCCGAGCGGTTGCGGACGGCATCGATCAGATCACCGACTACCGCACTGGCCGTCGGGAGCCCGCCGGCACCCTGACCGTAGAGCATCAACTCGCCAGCTGACTCCCCCTCGATGAACACGGCGTTGAAGGCGTCGCGCACCCCGGCCAACGGGTGCGACTTCGGCACCAGGGCGGGATGTACCCGGACCGACAGGGCGTCATCGCCGGTCCGCTCCACGATGGCCAGCAGCTTCACCGAGTAGCCCAGCCGCTCGGCGAACTCGACGTCCACCGCCCGGACCGACGTGATCCCCTCGCGCATCACGTCGGCGGCGGCCACGTCGTACCCGAAGGCCACGCCGGCCAGGATGGCGGCCTTGGCCGCGGCGTCGTAACCCTCGACGTCGGCGGTGGGGTCCCGCTCGGCCAGTCCCAGCGCCTGGGCCTCGGCCACCACGTCGGCATAGTCGGCACCCTGTTCGCTCATCTTGGTCAGGATGAAGTTGGTGGTGCCGTTGACGATGCCCATCACCCGGTTGATCCGTTCCCCGGTCAGGGACTCGCGCAACGCCCGCACCAGCGGGATGGCGCCGGCCACGGCCGCCTCGTACAGCAGATCGACACCTTTCGCCTGGGCCAGGGATCGCAGCGCCACGCCCTCCGGGGAGGCCAGAAGGGCCTTGTTGGCGGTGACCACCGGCTTACCGGCCTCGAGGGCCCGCCTCACCAGGTCCCCGGCCGGCACCATGCCGCCGATGAGCTCGACCACCACGTCGATGGACGGATCCGAGACCAGCGCAGTGGCGTCGCCGGTAAGCAGGTCACGGGGGATGTGCGGGGCCCGGCCGCGCTCCAGGTCGTGGACGGCGATTCCACCGAGCTCCAGACGGGAGCCGCTCTGGACGGCGAGGGCGTCGGATCGGTCCGTGAGGATCCCGACCAGGGCGGAGCCCACGTTCCCACATCCGAGCACGGCGACGCGCACAACGCGTTGGGACGGGGGCGCCAAGGTCACCAGGTCACGCTACCGCCTGGCCGGTGGTGAACCCGACGTTCAGACGTTCAGACGTCCAGCCGTACCAGGTCGTCGAAGGTCTCCCGACGGACCACGGTCCGGGCCTCTCCTCCGGACACGAAGACCACGGCCGGCCGGGGCACCTTGTTGTAGTTGGACGCCATCGAGTGGCCATAGGCCCCGGTCACCGGGGTGGCCAGGATGTCGTCGACAGCCAGATCGTCGGGCACGTACCCCTCGGACACCACCACGTCACCGGACTCGCAGTGCTTGCCCACCACGCGGACCGCGAGCGGACGGACCGCGTCGGCCCGTCGGGGCAGGAACGCCTCATAGCCGCTCCCGTAGAGCACCGGACGGGGGTTGTCGCTCATCCCGCCGTCGACGGAGACGTAGGTCCGATGCCCGACGACGTCTTTCACCGTGCCCACCCGGTACAGGGTGATCCCGGCGGCAGCCACGATCGAACGCCCCGGTTCCGCCGTCACCCGGACCGACTCGGGTATGCCGGCCCGGCGACAAGCCCTTCGGACCGAGGCCGCCCACTGGGCCATGGGGGGTGCCTCCTCGCCGTTGACATAGGCCACGCCCAGTCCGCCACCCACCACCAGCTCCGGCAGCCCCAACGGGGCGAAGAACCCGGCCAGTACCTCGATGGCCTGCACGAACGGGGCCAGCGCGAAGACCTGGCTGCCCAGATGGGCGTGGATCCCGACGAACTCGACCACCTCCTGACGGTGCAGGTCGGTGAGCCGTTCGATGGCGCGGCCGGCCGCCCCCGAAGCCAGGCCGAACCCGAACTTGGAGTCGTCCTGCCCGGTGCGGACGAACTCGTGGGTGTGCACCTCCACCCCCGGGGTGATGCGGGCCAGCACCCGGGGCCGGGGCCGGGGCGAACCGCCACCGGCCTGATCTCCCTCGGAACGGGCTGGGGGAATGATCCGTTCGAGGCGATCGATCTCGTCGAAGGAGTCGACCACGATCCGACCCACGCCCACCGCCAGGGCCGCGGCCAGTTCGGCGTCGGACTTGTTGTTCCCGTGGAGGACCAGCCGTTCAGCCGGGACCCCGGCCTCCAGCGCGACGTGGAGCTCGCCTCCGGTGGAGACGTCGAGGCACATGCCCTCCTCGTGGGCCAGCCGGGCCATGGCCATGCAGAGGAATGCCTTGGTGGCATAGGCCACACCGTCGCCCCACGCCTCCACGGCGTCGCGGCACCGGGCCCGCAGGTGGGCCTCGTCGTAGACGAAGAGTGGCGTGCCGAACTCCTGGGCCAACTCGATGAGGTCGCAGCCACCCACCCGGAGCCGCCCGTCGGTGCCGATCTCCGCGGTCATGGGGAGCAGTCCGGGTGCCACCGCCGCGGTCGGATCGCTCCCGCCGGGCACCACGGGTTCGGTGCCGCTTCCTCCGGAAGGGGTCACATGGCCTCCGGTGCCGACACACCGAGGAGACCGAGCCCGATGGCCAATCCGATGCGGGACGCCTCCACCAGCCACAGACGGGCCTGGGTCAGCGCCGGGTCCACGTCCTCGGCCAGGATCGGGCAGTCGTGATAGAAGCCGTGGAAACAGCCGGCCAGACGGCGCACCCAGGTGGTCACCTTGGTCGGGGCGCGGTCGGCGGCGGCATCGGCCACCACTTCGGGCAGTTCCTCGAGACAGCGGATCAGCTCCAACTCGCGCTGGTGCGTCAGGCGTGTGAGATCGGCCTCCTCCACGGGCACCCGCACCACGTCGCGCTCGGCCGCCTTCCGGACCACCCCGCCGATGCGGGCGCTGGCCATCTGCACGTAGAACACCGGGTTCTCCACCGACTGCTCGCGCACGGTGGCGAGGTCGAACGTGGTGGCCTGGTCCAACGACGACATGAGGCTGAGGATGCGGGTGGCGTCGGGGCCGATGTCGGCCACCACGGAGTCGAGGGAGATGGCGTTGCCGGCCCTCTTCCCCATCTTGACCGCCTCGTCACCGTCCATGAGGGAGACCATCTGCCCCAACTTGACCTCGAGCCGGCCAGGATCGATCCCGAGGGCCTCGACACCGGCCATCAGACTGGCCACCTGGCCGTGGTGGTCGGCGCCGAATACGTCGATCACCCGGTCGAACCCCCTGACCAGGAACTTGTCGCGGTGGTAGGCCAGGTCCCCGGCCAGATAGGTGGCGTCCCCGTCGGACTTGCGCAGGACACGGTCGCGGGAATCGCCGAGCTCGGTGGCCCGGAACCATGTGGCGCCGTCCTGCTCGAACACCAGGCCCTGTTGCGCCAGCAGCTCGATGGTCTCGTCGACGGCCCCGCTCTCCTCCACCGAGGCCTGGCTGTACCACTCGTCGAAGACGATCCCGACCGAGGCCAGTGTGGCCCGGATGTGCTGGAGGATCCGGTCCGCGGCCCACCGCCCGGCCGTGGTCACGTCTTCAGGACCTTCATAGGACCCGGCCAGCTCGGTCACGTACTCCCCGGCGTAGCCGCCCTCGGGCACCTCGAGACCGGCCCGTCGGGCCAGCACGCTCATGCCCAGGGTCCGAATCTGACCTCCGGTGTCGTTGACGTAGTACTCGCGACTGACCTGGTAGCCCGCTCGGTCCAGTACCCGGGCCAGGGCGTCGCCGTAGCTCCCCCACCAACCGTTCCCGACGTGTATCGGCCCGGTGGGGTTGGCCGAGATGAACTCGACCTGGACCCGCTCACCGTGACCCACGTCAGGACGGGCGTAGCGCTCCTCTCCCTGGTCCAACAGCTCGCCCAGGGCGTCGTACAGCCACCCGTCGTCGAGCCGGAAGTTGATGAAGCCGCCCGCGGCGACCTCGATGGCGGAGGTGTGCGCGGGTGGATCGGCCTCGAGGGCCGCCACCAGGGAGACGGCCAGGTCGCGGGGTTTCGTCCCGGCCCGCTTGGCGCTGACCATGGCGATGTTGGTGGACCAGTCCCCCATCTCCCGCCTCGGCGGTCGCTCGAGATGCACCGAGTCCGCGTCGGCGGACAGGTCCAACCCGTCGCGCTCGGCGACGGTGGCAACGGCACGACTGACGGCCTGGGCCAGCTGGTCTCGGGTGGACATGCTGGTGCGAGGATACGTCCTCTCAACCGGACCGCCGCGTGGCTCGGGGGTGCGATCCCCGGCCGCCGCAGTACAGTTGGCCCCCGGCGCCGGTACGGCCGGGCCAGGTGGCCGGGCCGTGGGCTCGTGCGACGCCCCCGTAGCTCAGCGGATAGAGCACCGGCCTCCGGAGCCGGTGGCGCAGGTTCGAGTCCTGCCGGGGGCACCAACATTCCGTGCCCTGGCAGAGAGGGAGAAGCGGGCCGCGGCGGCGAGCGACCGGCCACCCGGACCATGGCGTTCGCCCGGGCCACTGACGCCGTGAACTCCGTCCGTAGTCGCTTTCCAGAATAGGTCTATCCCGTATATCAGTTTACGTTGTATAGCTATTTCAGAATCTGCCCACGGGGAGTCCCGAGGCCGGGCCATACCGGGCCGCCGCTGGGGGCCTGAAAGGAGACCCGGTGCCGGTGCCGGTGCCGGTGCCGGTGCCGGTGCCGGTGCCGGTGCCGGTGCCGGTGCCGGTGCCGGTGCCGGTGCCGGTGCCGGTGCCGGTGCCAGTACCCGTGCCCAGCGGTCTGGCGTGGGCCAGGTCGACCCTTTCCGACATCCTCCACGACCCGCCGCAAGGCTTCGGTCGGATCGGTCGGCTCCGCATGATCGGGCCGGGACCTGGAGCCCGTATCCTATACCCCCAGAGGGTATAAGAGGCAGAGGAGGTCGACGTGGAGCAGGGCTACCGCGAGGACAAGGTGGCGATTCAGAAACGGCTGCGACGCATCGAGGGGCAGGTGCGCGGCCTGCAGCGCATGGTCGAGGACGACCGCTACTGCATCGACGTCCTCGAACAGGTGTCGGCGGCGACACGGGCCCTCCAGTCGGTGGCTCTCGAACTGCTCGACGACCACCTGGCCCACTGCGTGGCCGACGCGGTGGCTGCCGGCGGAGAAGACGCCACGGCCAAACTCGACGAGGCCTCGGCCGCCATCGCCAGGTTGATTCGGTCGTGACTCCCCCTGTCCCGCCTGACCACGAACCCCCGCGCCCAGAGCCAGGTCCGACGGCCCGATGACGCTGCTGGCCAGCGCCGGCTGGATCGACACCACGGCGCGAAGCCTTCGCCAGGGCTTCTTCATGTTCTGGGAGACCCTCTGGCCCTTGATCCTGGGCTTCGGGCTGTCCGGCGCGGTGCAGGCGTTCGTGAGCCGAGAGTCGCTGCAGTCGGCCATGGGCGATCACCGGCCGGCCTCGGTCGCCCGGGCCTCCTTCTTCGGGATGGTCTCGTCGTCATGCTCCTACGCGGCCACGGCCATGGCCAAGTCCATCTTCGTCAAAGGCGCTGACTTCGTGGCCGTCTGCGTGTTCATGTTCGCGTCGACCAATCTGGTCGTCGAGCTCGGCATCGTGCTGGTGGTGCTGATGGGATGGCAGTTCGCCGTCAGCGAGTTCGTCGGCGGGATCGTCATGATCGTCCTGCTCACTGCGGTCGGGAGCCTCTGGCTCCGGGGCCGGCTGGTGGTCAGGGCACGCGAGCGGCTGACGGCGGAGACCACCGACGGCCATGACCACGGTCCGGCCGAGGACGTCGATCTCCAACGCCAACCGTGGTCGACCAAGCTCCGCTCGAGGGCCGGCTGGGCCGACGCGGCCACGTACACCATGGCCGACTTGACCATGCTCCGGAGGGAGCTCGTGATCGGCTACACCGTCGCCGGGTTTCTGGCCGTGGCCGTGCCGAGCCACGTCTGGAACGTCGTGTTCCTCCATGGCCACGGGTTCTGGACCAGCCTCGAAAACGTTGTGGTCGGGCCGCTCATCGCCATCGTCAGCTTCGTCTGCTCGATCGGAAACGTCCCACTGGCCGCATCGTTGTGGGCCGGCGGCATCTCCTTCGGCGGAGTGATCTCGTTCATCTTCGCCGACCTGATCACCTTCCCCCTGCTCCTCATCTACCGGCGGTACTACGGGGGTCGTCTGACCCTCCGCATGCTGGCCGTCTTCTGGGCCGTCATGTCGACCGCCGGCCTGATCACCGGGGCCCTCTTCACCGCGGCCGGGTTGGTGCCGGCCCGTCGCACCACCGACATCGCACCGGCCCATTTCTCCTGGGACTACACCACGTATCTCAACCTCATCTTCCTGGCCCTGTTCGCCGTGCTGTACTGGGCCTACCGGAACCGCCGGCAGCTTGGCGGCGGCCGGGGCTACGCCCTCGATCCGGTGTGCGGCATGCAGGTCCAGACGGGCCAGGCGCCGGCGTCGACCGTCCACGACGGCTCCGTCGTCCACTTCTGTTCGGACCACTGCCGCCAACGGTTCGAGACCGACCCGTCCCGCTTCCCCCCGAAAGAGCGAGCTGGCAGGGTCAGCGCTCCGTCCGGGTCCGGCTGGACCGCGGAGGACGGCCCACCGGGCTGACTCCGTCCTGTGGCCCGTCAGATCGGGTCGGTCAGGCCGGACTGGCGGACCGTGATGTTGAAGCGGCCTTCGTCCAGGTCCAACTCGGGATCGACGGTGCCGGGGACCAGGCCCGGCACACCGTGGTACGCCAGGCGGGACGGACCCCCGAAGACGAAGAGATCGCCTGACTCCAGGGTCACGTCCGTCCACGGTCGTCCCCGACCGGCCGGTGACCCGAAGCGGAATATGCAGGTCTGGCCCAGGCTGAACGAGACCACCGGGGCCAGACTCCTCTCGTCGCGGTCGGCGTGCATCCCCATGCGGGCCCCGGGCCCGTACCAGTTGACGAAGGCCACGTCGGGTCGGTACTCCGCCCGGGTGCCGGGTCCGCCGGGTCCGACCTCCACGGTCCTCCCGTCCACGGACCGGGCCTCCCGGACCGCCCGTCGGCTCAGGTCGCCCAGCCATTCGGGGAACGGCGGCACCGGCCGGCCGTCTCCATCGTCCACCGTCAGCGAGTAGCGGTAGGGGTACCAGTGCCAACCGAGACAGGTGATCTGCACCGACATGATTCCGCTCCGTACGCGGGGCGACCGGAAGCCGCCGGCCTCCTCGCCCCAGGTCCGGCACGATGCCACCAGGGATCGCCGGGCCGCGGGATCGAGCCACCCCGGCAGCAGCACCGCCCCGGCCGCCAGGACCTGGGGCTCCCGGGGAATCAGCCGGGTCACCTGGTCACCCTTCGGCCGGGCCACGCGTCGATCGGTTGTCCGGGCCGGGTTCGGTTCCGCACGACCGACACCTTGGCACGTCAGGACTCAGTTGGTGGCGCCGAGATCCTGCTTCTTGGCCAACCAACGCAGCCGGGCGGCCCGGGCATCCCACGAGTAGACCACCGCGGTCCGGGCCAGCCGATCGTGCCAGGCGTAGCGGTTGCGGTTGGTGAGGATGCCGAGGAACCCCAGTCCGAAGGCGATGATGCTCAAGGGCAGGGCGATGGTCCGGACCGCGGCCTGGCGCATTCCGATCGGCGTTCCGTCCGCCTTGACGACACGGATGCCCAGGACGGCCATGCCGATGGTCTTCCCACTGAGGGACCACTGGTACGCGAAGTAGACGAACTCCCAGATCACTGCGGCGATGAGCGAGGCGATCTGGTGGCTGCTGAGGGAGAAGCTGTGTCCCGACACCAGCTGCACGGTGAAGGCCAGCGCCGCCGCTCCCAGGGTGAACAGTCCCCACGACGCACCCACATCGGCGCCGAACGCCACCAGGCGGCTCACCGCACCGGCGTAGTGACCCTGCCGGCCCTCGACCGGTTCGACCACCGACGACAATGCCATCAGGCCTCCCCGACGGTCAGCTGGGCCGGGGCCGGCGTCACCAGGGAGGGCGGGCCGAGGGGAAGCTGCTCGGGCGACCGACGGAGGAGGCGGTTCACCCACCGGGCGAAGAAGTCGTCGAGCCCGACGGCCTGGGCCCGGATGACGTCGAGGACCTCGGAGGCCACTCCGGTGGTCGAGCGGGCGATGATGCTGCCCAACTCGGTCTGCTCCATCAGTTTGTCGATGTCCACCCGCTCGATGATCTTCTCGACGTCGACCCGCTCGATGATCTTCTCGACATCAACCCGATCGATCAGCTTGTCCACGTCGACCCGGTTGACCACCCCGTCCACATCCACCCGCGACACCAGGGCGTCGACGTCGATCCGCTCCAGGAGGGCATCGATGTCGATGGCATCCATCACGATGCTCACCACCCGCTCGGCCACCGCCTGGGCCAACTGCTCCATGCGGCCGGAACCCGGGACCGGGGTCATCGGGGCCCGGAGGACGAGCAGGGATCCATGGGAACAGCTTCCCATCGGAGCCCGGGCCGCACGGGGACACTCGATCCCCGAGGGGTCAGGCCGTGGCGTCGGCCTTCAGTGCTTCGAGGGCCCGGTCGGCGTGGACGTTCATGCGCACCTCGCTCTGGATGACCTCGATCACCCGGAGGTCGGGACCGATCACGAAGGTGGCCCGCTTGGTCGGTGACAGCTTGGTGAACTTGCGCCGCACCCCGAACTGCGTGGCCACCACCCCGTCGGGGTCGGAGAGCAGGGGATAGTCGAAGGAGTGTTTGTCGGAGAATTGCTTCTGCTTCTCCACCTGGTCGGCGCTGATGCCGACCCGCTGGGCGCCCACCGCCTCGAACTCGGCCTTCATATCCCGGAAGTGGCAACTCTCGTGGGTGCAGCCGTAGGTCATGGCCGCCGGGTAGAAGAACAGCACCACCGGCCCGGAAGCGGCCAGCTCACTCAGCTTCCTCGGCCTGCCGTCCTCGTCCAGGAGTTCGAAGTCCGGCGCCTGGTCTCCCTTTTCCATGGCCCGAGGGTACCGGCCCACAGTCGGCGATGCTTCGGACCCACCGGAGACCCCCGTAAGATGGGCCGACGGACTCGCGGACGGCATCACGTGGCCGGGCGCCACGGCGCCGACCCACGCCGCCACGAGTCGTTCGACCCCTCGACACAGTCAGGACCAGCCGTCCATGCCGTTCGCCATCGAAGCCGACAGCCTCCAGAAGACGTTCACCGGAAAGCACGAGGTCCACGCCCTCGACGGCGTGAGCTTCCGCGTGGAGGAGGGCACGGTGTTCGGGCTCCTCGGCCCCAACGGCTCGGGCAAGACCACCGCGGTGCGCGTCCTGACCACCATCCTCAAGCCGGACAGCGGCGAGGCCCGTGTGCTGGGCCACGACGTGGCAAAGAAGGCCGGGCTCGTCCGCAGCCTCATCGGCCTGGCCGGCCAGTACGCCGCCGTCGACGAGAACCTGACCGGCAAGGAGAACCTCCAGATGGTGGGCAAGCTCAACCACCTGGAGACGCCCTACGTCGCCGGTCGGGTGGTCGAGCTGCTCGATCAGTTCAACCTGGCCGATGCCGGCGACCGGCCGCTCAAGACGTACTCGGGCGGGATGCGGCGGCGCCTGGACCTGGCCGCGGCCCTCGTGGCCCGGCCGACCGTGCTGTTCCTGGACGAGCCCACCACCGGGCTCGACCCCCAGAGCCGCAACGACCTGTGGGAGGTCATCGAGCAGCTGGTCGCCGGGGGGACCACCGTCCTGTTGACCACGCAGTACCTCGAGGAAGCCGACCGGCTGGCCCACACGCTGGCCGTGCTGGACCACGGCCGGGTCATCGCCGAGGGCACGCCGACCGAGCTGAAGGGCGAGCTCGGGGCCACCGTCCTCGAGGTGGGACTGGAGACCATCGACCAGGCCCACCGGGCCGCCGAGCTGTTCCGGTCGCTCGGGCCCCACACCCCGATGCTCAACGGCACCGTGGTCGAGGTCACGGTGGACGACGGGCCGACGTCGGCCATGACCGGTCTGCGGTCGCTCGACCAGGCCGGGATCACGCCCACCGCCTTCACCCTGCGCGAGCCCAGTCTGGACGACGTGTTCCTGGCCCTCACCGGTCGCCGGACCGAGGACGAGACCGAGTCCCCTGGGGACGAGGAGCAGTCGGGCCGGCGGCGGAGACGCCGGCGGGCCGCCACCGAGGCCATGCCGGTCGTGACGGGAGAGCGACTGTGACCACCACCATCACGGCACCGACGGTGTCGGGGGCGCCGCACTCGGACTCGGCCGTGACCACGCTGCGCTGGGCGGTGTCGGACACCCTCACCATCACCAAGCGCAACCTGTTGGCGCTGACACGGATTCCGGAGCAGCTGTTCTTCTCCACGGTGCAGCCGATCATGTTCGTGCTGCTCTTCACGTACGTGTTCGGCGGGTCCATCAAGGTCCCGGGGACCAACTACGTCAACTACCTGATGCCCGGCATCTTCGTGCAGACCGTGGCGTTCGGGGCCGTGAGCACCAGCATCGGGCTGGCCGAGGACCTCCAGAAGGGCCTGATCGAGCGGTTCCGGGCCCTGCCCATGGCCCGGTCGGCGGTACTGACCGGCCGCACCTCGGCCGACATGGTGCGCAACGTCTTCACCGTGATCATCATCACCGCCGTCGGGTTCGCCGTCGGGTTCCGCCCCACCACCGGCGTTCTGCCCTACCTGGCCGGTATCCTGCTCATCTTGTTGTTCGCCTACTCCCTGTCGTGGGGTTTCGCCGTCATCGGGCTCTCGGCGTCGAATGCCGAGACGGCCCAGGTGATGTCCTTCCCCATCCTCTTCCCCCTCACCTTCATCTCGTCCGCCTTCGTACCGGTCGCCAATATGCCCAGCTGGCTGCAGGGGTTCGCCACCTACCAACCGGTCAGCGTGACCGTCAGCGCCTGCCGGGCCCTCATGCTGGGCGGGCCCACCGCCACCTGGGTCATCCAGTCTCTGGCCTGGACCATCGGGTTCCTCATCGTCCTGATCCCGCTGGCCGTCCGGCGCTACCGCACCCGTACCTGAGCCGGACCCCCCGGCTCGCCGTGTCGTCCCGGGGGGAGCAGAATGGTGCCATGGCACAGTCACCCCCCACCTCCGCCCCGGACACCTTCGGCGCCCGGGCCACCCTCACCGTCGGCGATGCCAACTACGAGATCTACCGGATCCACGCCCTGGCCGACCGGTTCGACGTGGACCGGCTGCCCTATTCGATCAAGGTCGTGCTCGAGAACCTGCTCCGCCACGAGGACGGACTGGCGGTCCGACCGGCCGACATCGAGGCCGTGGCCGGATGGGGGGCCCATCCCGAGCGGCACGGCTTCGGGAGCGAGGACGCGGCTGAGATCGCCCTCACCCCCGAACGGGTCCTGATGCAGGACTTCACCGGTGTGCCCGGAGTCGTCGACCTGGCCGCCATGCGCGATGCGCTGGAGACCCTCGGCGGGGATGCCGCACAGGTCAACCCGCTGGTCCCGGTGGAGTTGGTGATCGACCACTCGGTGATCGCCGAGGCTTCGGGCCGCCCTCAGGCCTTCGACGAGAACGTGGACATCGAGTACCAGCGCAACATCGAGCGCTACCAGCTCCTGCGCTGGGCCCAACAGGCCTTCGACGGATTCCGGGTCGTTCCTCCGGGCACCGGAATCTGCCATCAGGTGAATCTGGAGTACCTGTCACGGGTGGTGTTCGCCACCGACGACGGCAGGGCGTTCTGCGACACGCTGGTGGGTACGGACTCCCACACCACCATGGTCAACGGGCTCGGGGTCCTGGGCTGGGGCGTCGGCGGGATCGAGGCCGAGGCGGCCATGCTGGGCCAGCCGTTGTCGCTGCTCCTCCCGCCCGTGGTCGGGTTCCGGCTGACCGGCCAGCAGCCGGCCGGAACCACCGCCACCGATCTGGTCCTCACCATCACCCATCTCCTCCGCCAGCACGGCGTGGTGGGGAAGTTCGTGGAGTTCTACGGTCCCGGCGTGGCCGCCGTGCCGCTGGCCAATCGGGCCACCATCGGCAACATGTCCCCCGAGTACGGGGCGACCTGCGCCATGTTCCCCATCGACGACGTGACCCTCGACTACCTCCGCTTCACCGGTCGCGACAGCCACCAGGTGGACCTGGTCGAGGCCTACGCCAAGGAGCAGGGCATGTTCCACGTGGCCGGAGGAGTGGAGCCGGTCTTCTCCGAGACCATCGAGCTCGATCTGTCCACGGTGGTCCCGAGCATCGCCGGCCCTGCCCGTCCGCAAGACCTGGTCACCCTGGCCGGAGCCGGGGCCTCGTACCGGTCGGCCCTCGGCCGGGAGGGCCGCACGGGTGCTGCCTCGCTGTCGGACGTGTCGTCGACCGACGTCGCCGACGGTGCCGTGGTGGTGGCGGCCATCACCAGCTGTACGAACACCTCGAACCCTCAGGTGATGGTGGCGGCCGGCCTCGTGGCCCAACGCGCCGTCGAGCGCGGGCTGTCCCCCAAGCCGTGGGTGAAGACCACACTGGCTCCGGGGTCGCGGGTGGTCATGGACTACCTCGACCGGGCCGGACTGACCGAGCCACTGGCCCAGATCGGGTTCGACCTGGTCGGGTACGGCTGCACCACCTGCATCGGGAATTCGGGGCCCCTGTTGCCCGGGGTCTCCGAAGCCGTCCACGAGCACGACCTGTCGGTGGCCGCGGTCCTGTCGGGCAACCGCAACTTCGAAGGTCGCATCCATCCCGACGTCCGGATGAACTACCTGGCCTCTCCCCCGTTGGTCGTGGCCTACGCCCTGGCCGGCACCATGGACATCGACCTGACCACGGACCCGCTGGGCCCGGATTCGAACGGCGAGCCGGTCATGCTGGCCGACCTGTGGCCATCGGCCGACGAGGTGACCGAGGCCATCCGCACGTCGTTGACGTCCGACATGTTCCGCCAGCGGTACGGCGCCGTCTTCGACGGCGACGACCGGTGGCAGGCGGTCGAGACCGCCACCGGTGCCACCTTCAGCTGGGAACAGGACTCCACCTACGTGCTCAGGCCCACGTTCCTCGAGGGCCTGACCATGACCCCGGCCCCGGTCACCGAAGTCGTCGGTGCCCGCGTGTTGGCCAAACTGGGCGACAGTGTGACCACCGACCACATCTCACCGGCCGGCAACATCGGGCCCACCACGCCGGCCGGCCACTACCTGGCCGACAAGGGCGTCGAGCGGGGCGACTTCAACTCGTACGGGGCCAGACGCGGCAACCACGAGGTCATGGTGCGGGGCACCTTCGCCAATCTCCGACTCCGCAACCAACTGGCGCCGGGTACCGAGGGCGGCTTCACCCTCCACCTGCCCGACGGTGAGCAGACCACCATCTACGACGCGGCCCAGCGCTACGAGGTCGAGGGCGTGCCCCTGGTGGTGCTGGCCGGCAAGGAGTACGGCTCGGGTTCGTCACGCGACTGGGCGGCCAAGGGCACGTCGTTGCTCGGCATCCGGGCAGTGATCGCCGAGAGCTACGAGCGGATCCACCGGTCCAACCTGATCGGGATGGGCGTGCTGCCGCTGCAGTACGCCGAGGGCGAGAACGCCGCCAGCCTCGGGCTCACCGGACACGAGGTCTTCTCCATCACCGGTCTGGAGGGCCTCAACGACGGGTCCACCCCCAAGACCGTGAGTGTCTCGGCAGTGGACGGCGAACGGACGGTGGAGTTCGAAGCCCGGCTGCGCATCGACACCCCCATGGAGGCCGAGTACTACCGCAACGGTGGGATCCTCCCCTACATGCTCCGCCAGATGGCGGGCTGAGCCCACTGGCGGCTGGCGGGCTGAGCCCACCTGGCGGCTGGCGGCTGGCGGCAGAGCTCACGCCCCGACCGGTGGGAGGCCGACTCAAGGCCCGGCCGGCGGGCTTCGCACTAGGTGGCCAGAGGAAGCACGAACCAGGCGATCACCACGAAGTGCAGGACGGCACCGACGATGGTGCAGGCGTGGAAGACCTCGTGGTAGCCGAGTACCCCGGGAACGGGATTGGGCCGCTTGAGGGCGTAGACCACCGCCCCGGCCGAGTAGGCCAGGCCGCCCGCCAGGAGCAGGGCGAACCCGGTCCCGCCCAGGGCCGCCAACAGCTGGGGCAGTACGGCGACCGCCGCCCATCCCACCACCACGTAGGGAAGGGCGATGACCCACTTCGGAGCGTCCAGCCACAGCTGGCGGAGGGTGATGCCGATGAGCGCACCGATCCAGACGATGCACAGGACCGTGATGCGGGCCCAGCCGGAGAGGGCGATGCCGGCCACCGCGGTGTAGGAGCCGGCGATGGCGATGAAGATGGTCGAGTGGTCGGCGCGGCGCATGCGGCGGCGCCCGACCGGCCCCCAGGTGTGTCGGTGGAACAGCGCGCTCGACCCCGAACAGCAGGGAGACGGAAACGGCGTAGATCGTCACGGCCAGCGTCGAGCCCGCCGTCGGCGCGGCCCAGATGAGCGCGGCGCCCGACACGAGCGAGATGAAGAAGGCCACCTCGTGGAAGACACCGCGAAGGACGGGCTTTTCCGGCTCCGCCGCGCTCCCGTCCTCGGAACCTGGGGCCAGGGCGCTGGCCGGGGACGCCGTCATCGGCTCCCGAGACGGTCGGTCACCGGCTTCGGACCTCGGACGTCGTGGCCGTGGATCGGGCCACGAACCGTCCGAGGAGACGACGCCCCACCGTCGTGACCTCGGCCAGCCCGTCAGGGTCCAGCGTGGTGCCCGGCGGCAGGAACGACGTCCAGCCCTCGGCCAGCGGGCGGTCGACCTCGACGTGGAATTGGAGGCCGTAGGCGCGGTCTCCCCACCGGAAGGCCTGGTGCAGGAAGAGGGGCGTGGCGGCCAGGTGGACGGCGCCGTCCGGAAGATCGAACGTGTCCTGGTGCCAGTGCACACAGGGGACGGTCGTGGACGCGAGACCGCCGTACTCCGGGCCCGTGACCGGATCGAGCCGGCCCGGGCCGGTCAGCTCCACCCGGCCCAGTCCGACTTCCGGGGTCGGCCCGGTGGTCACCGACGCCCCGAGGGCGAAAGCCAGCTGCTGAGCGCCGAGGCACACGCCGAGCACGGGCTTCCCGGCGTCGGCCACCGCGGCCAGCAGGTCCCGCTCGGGAACGAGCCAGGGATGGGCATCGCCGTCGTGGACCCCCATCGGCCCACCCAGCACGACCAGGCCGCCGATCGAGTCTGCCGCCGGGAGGGTCGCATCGAGGTCGAGCCGGAAGACGTCGAAGGGATGCCCGCTCGACCGTAGGGCCCCGGCCATCAGGCCGGGTCCCTCGTGTCCCACGTGTTGGAGGATGGCCCACGGGGCCGGAGCCGCCGAGGTGCCGGCCACCGGCTCACCCACAGCGGCGACTCCCGATTCGGCTGTCACCCCGTCGCCACCACGTGGAACGCCTCGGCCAACCGGCCGTCGGGCAGGCCGGCGGCCAGAGCGGTGCCGGACATCCATCCCCGGAGGAGCTCCTCGAGGTGGTCGCCGTCACCGACCTGGCTCCGGTGGGAACGGAGCGCGGCCAGTTTCAGCTCGAAGAACTCGGTGGTGTCCACGGCCCGGTCGGCCCGGTCGGTGGCCATGATCCAGAGTTCGGGCACGGTGTGGGGCTCCAGCCCCTCGTCGAGGAGCTCGGGAAAGGCGAACGGGTTGCGGGCGTCCGGATAGACGGCGCAGGCCGCCGCCTCCCCGGCGGCGAGGTGGTCCGGATGGCTGGCGTAGATCCGGGCCCAGTTCCGCTCGGGCGACTGGGCCACCACCCGGTCGGGCCGGAACGTTCGGATGGTCCGGGAGATGGCCCGGCGCAAGTCGAGGTCGGGCGTGAGCCGACCGTCGGAGAAGCCGAGGAAGGTGACGTTGTCGACGCCCACCGTCCGGGCCGCCTCGACCTGTTCCTGCCGGCGGATGACGGCCATGTCGGCCCGGGGGACCGAACGGTCGGAACCCCCGGCATCGCCGTCCGTGGCGATGCAGTAGGCCACCTCCACCCCGGCGTGGGTCCACACCGCCACCGAGCCGGCCACGCCGAAGTCGACGTCGTCGGGGTGGGCGGTGACCACCAGTATCCGCTCGACTCCCTCGGCGCCGGCCCCCACCGTCATGAGTGGCACGAAATGGTTCTCTGGCACGACGACCTCCTGGATCGGGATGCGGTCCGAGCCCGACCCGCGCCGTCGGCGGCGACTCGCACGATCCTGGCGTGTGCGGGCGGGAGAGCTGGGACCAGGGGTCCGACCCGGGCGGGTGCCCGGGTCGGCGCGGTGCTCAGTCCTCGGCGGGGTTCCACCCGGCCAGGTCGGCCAGGCGCGGGTCGTTGGAGAAGATCTCCACGATCGGTGAACGCAGCCCGATACGGGTCTGGATGCGCTCGATCTCGAGTACCTGGTTCCACTGGACCAGGGTCACCACCAGACCGGCCTCGCCGGCCCGGGCCGTCCGGCCCGACCGGTGGAGGTACGCCTTGTGGTCCTCGGGCGGATCGAAGTGGACGACCACGTCCACCATGTCGATGTCCAGGCCCCGGGCCGCGACGTCGGTGGCCACCAGGGCGGGAAGCTTCCCCTCGCTGAAGTCCTTCAGGGTCCGCTCCCGGTTGGACTGGCGGAGGTCTCCGTGGATGGCGTCCGCCTTCACCCCTTCCTTGCGGAGCTGCTCGACCAACCGGTCGGCCCCGCGCTTGGTGCGCACGAAGACCAGCGTCTTCTCCGAGTTCCGGCAGATGGCGGCACACACCTTGACCCGGTCCATCTGGTGCACCTCGAGGAAGCGGTGCTCCATGGCGTCGACGGTCGTGTTCGGGGAGGCCACCTCGTGCAGGACCGGATCGGTGAGATACCGGCTGACCAGCCGGTCCACCGCACCGTCCAGGGTGGCGGAGAACAACAGGGTCTGGTGTTCCCGCTCGAGGCGACGGAGCACCCACTCGACCTGGGGCATGAAGCCCATGTCGGCCATGCGGTCGGCCTCGTCCAGCACGAGGGTCTCGATGTCGGCCACCGAGAGCTCGCCCCGGTCACCGAGGTCGATCAGCCGGCCCGGCGTTGCGATGATCACGTCGACGCCCCGCCGCAGCTTCTTCACCTGGCGCTCGATGTCGGCGCCGCCGTAGACGGCGGCGATCCGGAGCCCGGCCTCCTTGGCCAGTGGTTCGAGCACCTCGCTCACCTGCACGGCCAGCTCGCGGGTGGGGACGAGGACCAGGGCCCGGGGCCGCCCGGGCTCGGTCGACCGGGCCGCCATGGTGCGCTGGAGGAGCGGGATCCCGAAGGCCAGCGTCTTGCCGGAACCGGTCTTGGCCTTGCCGCACACGTCCCGACCCGCCAACGCGTCGGCCACGGTCATGGCCTGGATGGCGAAGGTGGTGGTGATCCCTTGGGCGGCCAGGGCTTTCACCAGGGAGGGCTCGACGCCGAGGGAGGCGAAGGTCGGCGGACTGTCGGCGTCGACCGACAGCAGATCGGAGGAATCGAGGACGCGATCCGACGGATCGGCGATGGTGGTCATGGGGATGGAAGCTCTCTCTCGTCTGTTCGTTGACGGCCGGAGGCCGACCGTCGACAGGCGTGCGACTCACGTCTGCCTGCGGGCCCGCCTCGGGCCATCGTCCGGTCTGCGTCGGCAGGCCGGAGAACAGGATGAGGAAGACCCCGGTGGAAGGCACGGTGCCGTCCACGCATCCCACTCTACCCGGTTTTGCCCGTTACACCAGGTCAGCGAGGGAGTGGGCCGGGATCCGACCCGGTCGACGTCTCCCCGGGGGGAGCCACGCCACGCGTCCCGGCCGGAATGTCGGTGGCGCCCGTCAGGTCGGCGTTGAGTGCGCTGAACAGGTACTTCATGCTCCCGGCCCGGGCCCTCCCGCCGCCGTGACCGGCTGCCTCGACCACCTCGCCCCAGCACCTACCCTGTGTCCAGAACCGGACCGTTCCGGCCCGGTTCATCCCCACGAAAGGAAGCCGACCATGGGAAAACTCGCTGCCGGCGACAGGGCGCCCGCCTTCACCCTGCCCGACCAGGACGGCAAGAAGGTCTCCCTCAAGGACTTCGCCGGGCGCCAACTCGTCCTGTACTTCTACCCGAGGGACGACACACCGGGCTGCACCAAGGAGGCCTGCCAGTTCAACGACAACCTCCAGGCCTTCGCCCGGGCCAAGGTGGCCGTCCTCGGGGTGTCGGGCGACACGGCCGAGAAGCACCAGAAGTTCCGGGCCAAGTACGGCCTCACCTTCCCCCTCCTCACCGACGCCGACCACGCTGTCGGTGAGGCGTACGGGTCGTGGGGGGAGAAGACCCTCTACGGCAAGAAGTCGATCGGGGTGATCCGCTCCACCTTCCTCATCGCCGCCGATGGCACCATCGCCCGGCCCTGGTACCACGTGAAGGCCGACGGCCACGCGGCCAAGGTGCTGGCCGAGATCGAAGGCTGATCGGGAGGGCCTCAGACCTGGTGCCCCGGGCACCACCACGAGGTGCGCCCACCCACGGTGGACCTGATCAGCTCGGTTCCGTCGCGGGGACAACGACCCCCGGGGTGGCGCTCGTCCATCAGGTCCCCGGTGTGGGAACCTCCCCGCCGGGTCAGCACCTCGATGGTGCGACCCAGGTGCCGGTGCAGTCGCCGGACCTCGTTCGGGGTCAGCGACCCCGACGGCCGGAGTGGAGAGAGTGACGCCCGCCAGAGCACCTCGTCGGCGATGAGGTTGCCGACGCCGGCCACCTGCGACTGGTCGAGGAGTCGGGCCTTGACGGCGACCTGTGAGCCGGCCAATGCCGCGGTCAGCTGCTTCGGGCCGATGGTGGCGGCGTCGGGGCCGAGGCCCGAGACATCGGGGTCGAGGGAGACGCCGCCGAGGCGCCTCGGGTCGTGGACCACGAGGGTGCCCCCGTCCTCGAAGCGGACCGACCACCGGTCCCACGCCGGGTCGCGACGACGCGGGGCGTAGTACATCTGGTCCACGCCGGCCCGGTCGTCGACGGCCAGGCTGCCGGTCATCCCGAACCGGATCCCGATCGTCGGGCCGGAGTCCACATCCAACAAGAGGAGCTTCCCGATCCGTCGAGCCGTCACGAACCGCCCACCGACCAGGGCCCCGCTGAGGGTCGGACCGGAGACCCCGTCCTTCAGGAACCAGGTGTCCGGGCTGGCCACGGTGGCGACGGTGCGGCCCAGGGCCGACTCGGCCAGTTGTCGGTAGGTCTCGACCTCGAGCAGTTCGGGCACAGCCCGAGGGTAGCCACCCGGACCGCGCCACCCAACGGGTGGGCCTCGCTAGGGTTGGGCCATGCCCCCCGAAAAGCCGCACTGGGCCGAGCTCTTCACTGAAGTCGTGACATCCGGGCTCTGCACCGGGTGTGCCGGCTGCATCGTGGCCTGCCCCTACGACGTCCTGTCCTACGACGACACCGGCGGGCGCTACAAGCCCTTCCACATCGACGCCGACGGCGGCCCGGAGAGCTGCACGCACGGGGTCAAGGGCTGCACCATGTGCACGAGGGCCTGCCCCCGGTTCCGACTGTGGGAGCCCGAGATCGACAACCACCTGTTCGCCCGCGAGCGCACCACCGAGGAGGTGGCCGGGGTGTCCTCGGACATCCTGCTGGTCCGGGCCACCGATCCCGAGGTCCTCGAGCTGGGCCAGGACGGCGGCCTGGTCTCCGCCCTGTTGGTGTGGGCGCTGGAGCACGACGTCATCGACGCCGCGCTGGTGTCGGTGCTCGAAGGCGACGGCTCCACATGGAAGGCCATCCCCGGTGTCGCCACCAACCGGGCCGAGGTGCTGGCCGCGGCGGGCTCCCGGTACACCTACTCGGCCAACCCCCTGGCCTATCCGCAGGCCATCGAGGCCGGCGCCGAGCGCATCGCCCTGGTGGGCATGGGGTGCCAGGCATCGGCGGCCCCGGTCATGAAGGCCCGTAAGGCCGGCAAGATCGCCCGACGGCTGTCGCTGACCATCGGCCTCATGTGCTCGAAGACCTTCGACGACGCCATCTTCCCCGAGCTGTTCGAGGCCAAGTACGGGATCGCCCGGGGGGACATCGCCAAGATGAACATCAAGGGCGTGTTCCAGGTGTGGACCCGGGACGGGGGCTACCACGAGATCCCCCTGAAGGAGGCGCACGCCTGGACCCGCGAGGGCTGCACCTCCTGTCCCGACTTCGCCGCCGAACACGCCGACATCTCGACCGGTGGCATCGGCGCCTTCAACGACTGGACCCTCACCATGGTGCGGACCGATCAGGGTCGGGAGCTCCTCGACGGGATGCTGGCCGACGGCGCCATCGAGACCAGGCCCGGCGATGACGACCCCGGGGCCATCGCCCTGCTCCACCGGTTGGCCCGGGTCAGCCGGAGACGCTGGCCGGAGACCGCTGTCCCCATGCCCCGCCGGCTGCCCCAAGCCACATGAGAATCTCGTAATAATCCCCCCGTGAGGATCGGTTGGCCCTGAAATGGCCCCGATCGTCGGCCTAGTGTGCTCACGAGGGCCTGGCACGTACCGATGACCGGAGGCCCTGGCGAAAGCCTGGCAGGGCAAGAATCCCCGACCGCCGTCGGTGATCCGGACTGTGGGGTGCAGCCGACGGACCAGGGAGGATCACGGCTTGTTCGCCGCACTAGGACGATTCACCGTACGGTTCCGCTGGTTGATCATCGCCTCGTGGATCGCGGCCACCGTGGTGCTGGTCATGTGCCTCCCGGGACTGTCCACCGTGGAGAAGAGCAGTAACTCCCAGTTCCTGCCGTCGAGCGCCGCCAGTGTGAAGGCGGGCGAGCTGGCCTCACCGTTCTCGTCCTCCACCCGCTCCGAGGTGACCTACGTGGCCTCGGCCCGGGGCCCGCTGACGTCGGCCGACCACGCCGCCATCGCACGCGCCGAGCAGGCCATGCGCGCCATCCCGAACGTGACCGCGGTGGTCGATCAGGGCACGTCGACCAACGGACGGGCCCAGATGGCCCTCGTCGAGCTGGCCCTCCCCACCTCGTCGAAGAACAAGGAGGCCGCCCCGGTGGTATCCGGGCTCCGATCGACGTTCGCCACGTCCGGCGCACCGCCTGACCTGGCCATGCACCTCACTGGCGGACTGGCCGAGTCGGTCGACGAGCAGAACTCGAGCGGAAGCACCCAGACCCTCATCGAGCTCCTCTCCGTCCTGTTCATCGTGGCCCTGCTCTTTTTCACCTTCCGGGCCCTGCTCGCCCCCCTGGTCGCGCTCCTCCCCTCTGCGATCGCGCTCATCGCCTCCGGCCCGATCATCGCCGAATCCGCCCACCTCGGGGTGCAGGTCTCCGACCTGACCCCCATCCTCCTGACCGTGGTGCTCCTGGGTGCCGGCACCGACTACGGCCTCTTCCTCATCTTCCGCGTGCGCGAGGAGCTGCGGCGAGGGCGCAGCGGTGACGAAGCGGTCTCCTTCTCGCTGTGCAAGGTGGGCGAGTCGATCACGTTCTCGGGTCTCACCGTCATCGGCGCGCTGTCCACCGTGGTGATCGCCACCTTCGGTCTCTACCAAGGCCTCGGACCCGCCCTGGCCATCGGTATCGCCGTGGCGTTGCTGGCCAATCTGACCCTGTTGCCGGCCTTGCTGGCCGTGCTGGGCGGGGCCGTGTTCTGGCCCCGCATCCCCCGGGTGGGCGAGCACAAGGGTGGGGCCTGGGGACGCATCGCCGGCAAGGTGGTGAGCCGGCCGGTGCTGACCCTGATGGTCGGCCTGATCATCTTCGGCGGCCTGGCCCTCTCCATGCTGGCCTACGCCCCGACCGGGTTCGGTGACCAGCCGGCCCCGGCCGCCTCCGACTCGGGGAGGGGCCAGGCGGTACTGGCCGCCGACTTCCCGTCCGACCAGGACAACCCGACCACGGTGCTCTTCCGGTTGCCCACGTCGGTGTGGGACGAGCCGCAGGTCCTGAACCAGGCGTACAAGGGCCTGATCCGGTCCGGTCTGATGTCTGACGTGACCGGGGCCCTCGATCCGAACGGGACCACGGTGACCGCGGCCGCGCTGGCCCAGGCGCACGCCCGGCTCGACGGCCTCGGACCGGCGGCCGAGCTACCGGTGTCCCCCCCGGCCGGCATCGACGTGAGTCCGGCCGCCTACCGCGCCTACCAGGGATCGGCCCAATTCATCAGCGCCGACGGCCGCACCATCCTCTACGAGGTGGGCCTGCGGGCCGGACCGGCCACATCCACCGCGGCCGACGACGCCATCCCGGCTGTCCGTGGGTCCGTCGCCGGCGTGGCCCGTTCGATCGGGGCCGGTGCCAACGGGGTCAACGGGTACGCGGCCCAGGCGGCCGACGTCGGCAGCATCTCCGGTGGCGACCTCGTCAGCATCATCCCCATCGTGATGATCGTGTTGGCGCTGCTGTTGGCCATCGTGCTCCGCAGCCTGGTGGCGCCGATCTACCTGGTGATTAGCGTAGGGCTCTCGTATCTGGCCTCGCTGGGCCTGGCCGTCCTGGTGTTCACGCTCATCGGGGGACAGGACGGGATCAACTTCGTCCTTCCCTTCTTCATGTTCATCTTCATCATGGCGTTGGGTCAGGACTACAACATCCTGGTCATGACCCGAATCCGCGAGGAGGCCCACCATGCCCCCATTCGGGTGGCGGTCCGGCGTGCCGTCGAGGCCACCGGCACCACGGTGACATCGGCCGGGCTGATCCTGGCCGGCACCTTCGGCGTGCTCACCGCCACCGGCGACACCCAGGTGCAAGAGATCGGCCTCGGACTGGCGGCCGGCATCCTCCTCGACACCTTCTTCGTCCGGACCCTGCTGGTCCCCTCCGTCGTGGTCCTGCTGGGCCGCTGGAACTGGTGGCCCTCGAAACTGGCCTTCGAGGACCACAGCCACGATCCCGTCCTCCCCGACCAGGGGCCCCGGCCCCGGGGCACGGATCCCGCCGACGCGGCGGTCGAGCCGGAACGGCCGTTGGTGGGCGCCGCGCAGCACACGCCCGACTGATCACCGTCGGATCCGGCTCCTCGGGCTCCGGTGGTGGTCCGGCTCCGGTGGCGGTCGGCCCAGGGCCACCGGCCGGTTGGGCGGGTTGGGGGACAGAGTACGGTGAACGGGCGTGGCCAGCCGACAGACGACCCCCCACCGACCCTCTGTGGTCCTTCTGGTCCGCCACGGGACGACGCCGACGACGGGCAAGGTGCTACCCGGCCGGGCCCCCGGCCTCCACCTCTCCGACGAGGGACGGGCCCAGGCCGAAGCGGTGGCCGGACGGATCGCCTCCCTCGTCGGCGACAAGCAGGCGGGGCCGGTGGCGGTGTACGCCTCGCCGCTGGAGCGGACGGCCGAGACGGCCAAGCCGATCGCCCGACGGCTCGGACTGCGGGTCAGGGTGGAACGCGGTCTCATCGAGTGCGACTTCGGGGCGTGGACGGGGGCCAAGCTCAGCGTCCTGGCCAAAAAGCCCGAGTGGTCCCACGTCCAGAGATGGCCGAGCGGGTTCCGGTTCCCCGGCGGCGAGTCCTTCGTCGAGATGCAGTCGCGGATGACCGAGGCCCTGGCCCGGCTGACGCGGCTCCACCCGGGTCAGACCGTCGTGGCGGTGTCCCACGCCGATCCCATCAAGGCCGCGGTGTCGTCGGCGGCCGGTACCCCCCTCGACCTGTTCCAGCGGCTGACGGTGGCTCCCTGTTCGGTGTCGGCGCTGGCCTACAGCCAGGGAGGGCCCCACGTGCTCACCGTCAATTCCACCGCCACCCTCGACCAGCTGGGCCTGTCGTGAGGGCCACCCGTGACGCGCTCCACCTCACCGGCAGAGCCTCGTGAGCGAGGGCTACGACCTGTCGGCGCCCGATCGGATCACGGTGGGGACCGTGGGCCCGGTGGGTGATCGGCTGTTCCTCCTCCAGTGCCGACAGGGACCGACGCTCCTGACCCTCAAGATCGAGAAGCAGCAGGTGGCGGTGGTGGCCGACTACCTGGCCCGGATCGTGCGGGACCGGTCGAGGCCGGGCCACCTGCCCGACGAGCTCGAACTGGAGCAGCCGGCCGACCCGGCCTGGGCGGTGGGAACCATCGGTGTGTCCTTCGACGAGGCCGAGGACCGGGTCGTGCTGGTCATCGAAGAGCTGGTCGGGGAGGACGAGTCGGGCGCCATCGCCCGGCTGTCCATCACGAGGGAGCAGGCGGCGGGCTTTGCCATCCAGGCCACACGGCTGGTCGAGTCGGGTCGACCCCCCTGCCCGCTGTGCGGGTCGCCGCTCGACCCTTCGGGACACGAGTGTCCACGGACCAACGGCCACCGTCCGCCGGCGGTGTGAACGGCTGGAGCCCCGAGGTCGGCCCCCGACTCGAGGCCACGGTCGACCTGCTGGCCACATCGCCGATCTCCGTCGTCGGGCGCCTTCCGTGGAGCTCCAACCTGACCTTCCTGGTCGACCTGAACGACCCCGGGGAGGCGGACGGTCCTGCCCACGGAGGCCCGGACGACCGGGACGACCGGGACGACCCGGACGGCGCGGACGGCGGCGGTCCTCGGCCGGCGAAGCTCCAGGCCGTCTACAAGCCCGGCAGCGGTGAGCAGTCCCTGTGGGACTTCCCCGGCGGTCTCTACCGACGCGAGGTGGCGGCCTACGCACTCTCGGGGTCGCTCGGCTGGGGGCTCGTCCCCCCCACCGTCGAGCGGACCGACGGCCCGTTCGGCCCCGGATCCCTCCAACTGTTCGTGGCCGCCGACTACGAGCAGCACTACTTCACGCTGTTCGACGAAGGCCACTACGAGGAGACCCTCCGGGCCATGTGCACCTTCGACGTCGTGGCCAACAACGCCGACCGCAAGAGCGGCCACGTGCTGCTCGGGGAAGGTGGCGTCCTGTGGGGCATCGACCACGGGCTCTGCTTCCACCACCAGCACAAGCTGCGCACGGTCATCTGGGACTTCGCCGGCGAGGAGGTCCCCGCCGATCTCCTGGACGACCTCGGGCGCCTGGCCTCGGCGCTGCCTGACGAGCTGACCCGGTGGCTGGACCAAGCCGAACAGGACGCCGTCGTCGAACGCATCGACCGACTGGCCGCCACCGGCACCTTCCCCGAACCGACCGGTGACCGCCCGCCGTACCCGTGGCCGCTGGTGTGAGCCGCTGACCGGAGCCGGGGTGGACCGGCGCTCGCGTCTCAGCGCTTGGGCCGTGGCTTCGGTTCGTTGAGGGCCTGGACCATGAGGGACGCGTAGTACTTGGCCCCGGCCGGGTTGAGGTGCACCCCATCGGGATAGAAGTACTGCGGGTACGACGTGCTGGCCGTGTTCCAGTCCACCACCACGGTGTTCGGGTAGGTCGTGGCCACGCTGGCGATCGTGTCGTTGACCTGCTGCTGCCACGGACGGGGCACATGGGTGTTGACCAGGACGATCCGGTGCAAGGGTCCGAGGGAGTTGAGCAGCGTCACCAGCTGGGCCGCGGAGTACGGCCCGTTGGTGCCGAGCTCGAGGATGAGCCGGTTCCCCACCACCCCCTCGGATCGCAGTTGGGACGCCTCGGCCTGGACCTGGATCAGTTGGAGGCCGACGTCGGCGTCGATGTCGATACCCGGAAGCGACTGTTGGAGATACGGCGCAGCATCGACCATCAGTGAGTCGCCGATCGCCGTCACCCCCTGGCCCGCCGGCGGAATGGTGGTGCTCGTGACCGACGGTGGGAGGCGCCGGTGCACGACGGGGGCGATGCTGGTGACCCGGGTGTTTGGATCGGCGGCGGTGGCCGAGACCAGCCCCACCAGCCCCAGGGTGCAGAGGATGGCGTTGAAGGACACGCCGCCGACGATGAGCCAGCCGGTGGGGTTGAGCTGGGGCCGCGACCACTCGTGGTGGCGGACGGCCTCCCACACCCGACCCAGGGAACCGTGCCGGACCGGTTGCTCGACGTAGCGCCAGGACAGGGCGGCCAGCACCAGGGTGGCGGCGATCTGGAGCGTGGCCCGGACCACGCTCGGTGGGGCGTCGATGGGCGTGGTCAGCACGATGACCGGGTAGTGCCACAGATAGATGCCGTACGACCGCTCGCCCACCCAACGGAGGGGTTCCCAGCCGAGGATCGTGCCCATGTCGGAGCCCGGATGGATGGTCACGCTGATGAGCAGGGCGGTGAGCAGGGCCAGCAACAGCATGCCGCCCTCGTAGAGGAACGACTCGTACTGGTTGGTGTGCCACACCATCACGATGATCCCGAGCAGCGATGCCGCGCCCACCCCGTTGAGCAGGCGCCGCGCACTGGGTGTGACCGGGGCGAAGTTCTGCCTGCGGGGCAGGGCGAAGGCCAGGGCCGCGCCGATGAGCAGGGCGAAGACCCGGGTGTCGGTGCCGTCGTACACCCGGGTCGGGTCCCCGCCGGGGACGAACAGGACACCCATCTCGACGGCGGAGGCCGCCGCCACGGCCAGGGTGAGGGCGATCACCGTCCGCCGGGTGTGGATGTACCGCAGGCCGACCAGCAACAGCAGCGGCCAGATCAGGTAGAACTGCTCCTCGATGGAGAGGGACCACAGGTGCCCGAGCGGCGATGGTGGTCCGAACCGGGCGAAGTAGGAGATGTGCTGGAAGATGAACCACCAGTTGCTGTAGTAGAAGATGCCCGACGGGAGGTCGCTGCGCAGCGCGGCCAGCTGCGACCGGTCGAAGAGCGTCGCCCATCCGACGGTGACGAAGAGCATCACGAACAGCGCGGGCAGGAGGCGGCGGGCGCGGCGGATCCAGAACTGCTTGAGCCCGATCCCGTGGTGGCGCCGGTACTCGGCCACCAACAGGTCGGTGATCAGGTACCCGGAGAGGACGAAGAACACCTGCACCCCGAGCAGGCCGCCCGGGGCCCATCCGAAGTTGAGGTGGAAGGCGATCACCGACAGGACCGCCACCGCCCGGATGCCGTCCAGGCCCGGCAGGTACGGACTGGTTCCCTCGACCGGCCTAGGCATCGGCCACCGGCCTAGGCACGCATCTGGCCCGTCGGGTGGTGGGTCCGGTCCGAAGCGTCGTCGAGCCTCTCGTCAGGGGACGGACGGCTGCGGCGACGGAAGGAGGTGGAGTTCACACCCGGAGGATCTGTGCACGAGGGGACGCTGAGGCCACAGTATGGCACGCCCCATGCCCGCCACAGGGGTCTTCCCCTCCCCCGTCAGCGTTACCCCCCGGTCGGGGCGCGGTGCCCCTGCGAATCAGCCGGTCCGGCGGGGACGGACCCGCCCCTGGTCATCGCCGCTCCGGAACGGACGGTTCAGCCGCGTGCCTTCAGGGCCTCGATCAGTTGGGGCAAGACCTTGTGCACGTCGCCCACGATGCCGAGATCGGCCACGGAGAAGATCGGAGCGTCCTGGTCCTTGTTGATGGCCACGATGTTCTTGGAGTTCTTCATGCCCACCAGGTGCTGGGTGGCGCCGGAGATCCCGCAGGCCACGTAGACCGTGGGCTTCACGGTCTTTCCGGTCTGGCCGACCTGGTGGGAGTAGGGGACCCACCCGGCATCGACGATGGCCCGGCTGGCCCCGGCCGCGCCGTGGAGCAGGGTGGCCAACTCCTCGATGAGCGAGTACTGGTCCTTCTCCCCCAGGCCACGGCCGCCCGATACCACCACGTCGGCCTCGTCCAGCTTGGGCCCGGACCGTTCCTCCACGTGACGGGAGACGATCCTGGCCGCACCGGTGGCACCGGTGTCCGGCGGCGGGGCCGACTCCACCGCGGCGGGGGCGCCGCCCGACGGCTCGGCCGGGAACGACTTGGCCCTCACCACGAAGATCTGCGGACCCGCCCCGGTGAACCGGGCCGACAGGATCTGGCTCCCTCCGAAGACGGCGTGTTCAGACACCAGGCCCCCGTCGGCCGCCTCGAGGTCCACCACGTTGGTGAGGACCGGCCGGTCGAGCTTCACCGACAGGCGGCCGGCGATGTCCCGACCGTCGTAGGTGGCCGGGAACAGGATGGCGTCCGGTCCGGTGCCCGCCGCCACCGCGGCGGCGATGCTGGCGGCCACGGGCGGACCGGGCAGGGCCCCGGCCAGGTCACCGACGTCGTGGACGGTGCTCACGCCGTACTCGCCGAGCGTGCCGGCCACCGAGGACGTGGCGTCCCCGTAGGCCACGGCCTCGACGGTGGAGCCCAGTTCCCGTGCCCGGGTGATGAGTTCGAGGGAGGTGGTGATGGGCGCCCCTTCGGCCACTTCGGCCAGGACCCAGATCTTGTCGACAGACATGTGTGGTTGCTCTCCTACCGGTCCTAGAGGACCTTCAGCTGCTCGAGGAATGAGATGACGCGCTGGTAGCCGTCACCCTCGTCGACGACGATCTCGCCGGCCGACCGGGCCTCGGCGTCGGCGACGTCGGTGATCTCCTGGCCGGCTCCGGCGGCCCCGACCTGACCGGCGTCTATGCCGAGGTCGGCCACGGTGAGGGTCTCGACCGGCTTCGACTTGGCCGCCATGATCCCCTTGAACGACGGGTAGCGCGGCTCGACGACCCCGGCGGTGACGGTGACCACGGCGGGCAGGGGGCTCTCGACCTCGTCGTAGCCGGCCTCGGTCTGGCGCTCCACCTTGACCGAGTCTCCGGTGATCTCCACCTTCTTGGCGAAGGTGACCGAGGGCAGGCCGAGCAGCTCCGCCACCTGCACCGGCGTGGTGCCGGTGTAGCCGTCGGTGGACTCGGTGGCGGCCAGCACCAGGTCGGGCTCGGCCCGCTTGACGGCCGCGGCCAGCACCTTGGCCGTTCCGAGGGCATCGGTGCCGGCCAGGGACTCGTCACTGATCAGGATGGCCTTGGCCGCCCCCATGGCCAACGCCGTCCGCAGCCCCGAGGTCTCGCCGTTCGGAGCCATGGACACCAGGGTCACTTCGCCCCCACCGGCCGCATCGGCCAGCTGGAGGGCCATCTCCACCCCATAGGAGTCGGAGTCGTCAAGAATGAGTTTTCCTGCTCGGACAAGGTTCTTTGTCCCCGGATCCAATGCCGGCGGTGCCGCCGGATCGGGGATCTGCTTCACACAGACAACGACGTTCATGGCCGTGCATTGTTGTTGAAAAAGGACACTTCGACCAATCGGGCCGCGATCCCAGGTCAGGACCCCAGGCGGTTCCGGGCGTCCCCGGGCCGGCCGCCCGGCTCTCGGTCCCGGGCCGCCAGGGCCAGGGTCACGTCGTCGGTGATCACCGTGTCGACCCCGAGGGCCGCCATGTCCTCCACCTGCGGTCGCTCGTTGACCGTCCAGGCCGCCACGGCCAGTCCGGCGGCGTGGGCCTCGGCCACCAGGGCCTCCGTGATCAGGGACACGTGGGGATGGACGGCGGTGCAGCCGTGGTCGAGAGCGGTCGGGACGCACCCGGACGGGTCGAACCAGCTGGCCACCAACAGGCCGGTGGGGATCTCGGGCCTGGCTCCGTGCACCGCGTCCAGGGCCCCGGGCCAGAACGAGGAGACCACCACGGCGTCGGACCACCCGCGGGCCGCCACCACGTCGGCCACGACGAGGGCGGCCCGCTCACCGGGGTCGAATTCGGGCTCGCCGGGGAGGTTCTTGATCTCGATGTTGACGACCAGGCCGGCACAGGCGTCGAGCGCGGCAGGCAGGAGCGCCACCGAGGACGGGAGCCGGTCGGCGGTCAGCTCGCCGATGGCTCCGAGCCCGGAGAGGGAGGCGTCGTGGTGGACGGCCAGGGCCCCGTCTGAGGTCAGCCTGACGTCCAGCTCGACCCCGTCGGCACCGAGCCGGCGGGCCCGGAGGAAGGCGTCGAGGGTGTTCCCGCGGATCCCGCTGGCCGCATCGGGGCTGCCCCGGTGGGCGTGGACCGCCATGACCGTCATCGCTCCGGGACCTCCTCGGACCGGTGGTCTCCGGCCGCGCATCGCGTGGGGAACCAGGGCCCCCGTCGCCACAGGAACCTGTTGCACCGGAGAGTGCCGGTGATTACTCTAGTGACCGAAACCTGAACGGCCGGTGACAGCGTGCGCCGAGCTATGTGAAACTGATCACAAACAGGACATCTCGGCAAACGGGAGCGGAGGGAAGCATCGTGGCGCTTATGTGGAACCGTACGGTCGAATGGGACGACGGTGACTGGCGATACCTGGCCGCCTGCCGGAGCACCGAGCCGGACCTCTTCTTCCCCATCGGGACGACCGGGCCGGCCGTCGACCAGATCGAGGCGGCCAAACGGGTCTGCCGCGGATGTGACGCCCAGGAGCCCTGTCTCGATTTCGCCCTGGCCACCAACCAGGAGTCCGGGGTGTGGGGCGGGACCTCCGAGGAGGAGCGCCGCAAGCTGCGCAAGGCCTGGCTGGCCGCCCGCCGTCGGGCCTCCTGACCCACTCGTCTCCTGACCCGGAGGCCCGCCCACCGCCGACTCAGAGTTCGGCCCCGTCGCCCCCCTCGGCCGGCAGCACGATGGCAACGATCGCCCCTCGGGTCCCCGGCTGGGCCTCACTGCGGTTGCGCATGGTGATGGTGCCGTCCAGCTGGCTCCGGACCAGGTCCCGGACGATCGACAGTCCCAGGCTCTGGGTGGCGTCGATGTCGAACCCGTCGGGTAGCCCGAAGCCGTTGTCGATCACCTCGAGGGTGAGGGCGGTGACGTCGTTGACCAGGTGCACCCGGATGTGGCCCGGGGGCTGACCCGACACCCTGTCGGCGTCGGGTCCGCCGACATGGTCGGCACCACCGGGTTCCTCGTCACCTCCGACGTCGCTGAACGCGTGCTCGACCGCGTTCTGCAGCAGCTCGGCCAGCACCACCGCCAGCGGGGTGGCCACGTCGGCCGGAACCTCCCCCAGCTCGCCGGTCACCTCGAAGGTCAGGGCGCGTCCCTGCACCACCGAGTCCTCGGCCATGCGGATGAGGGAGGTGACGATCTCATCGAAGGGGACCTGGTCGCTCGGCTCGCGGGACAGGATCTCGTGCACGATGGCGATGGAGCGGACCCGCCGCTCCGCCTCGAACAGGGCCACCCGGCCCTCGCCGCGGGGTAGGCGGCGGGCCTGCAGCCGCAGGAGGGCGGAGATGGTCTGCAGGTTGTTCTTGACCCGGTGGTGCACCTCACGGATGGCGGCGTCCTTGGAAAGGAGCAGGCGGTCGAGCCGGCGGACGTCGGTCACGTCGCGCATCAGCACCAGACAACCGGTGACCACGTCCCCCGCCATGAGAGGGATGCAGTGGAGCAGCACGGTCACATCGGGTCGCCGCTCCACCTCTTCGACCACCGGGAGCGCCGAGGCCAGGGCCCATTCGATGGCGGACTCCTCGATGCCGAGATCGGTGAGGCGACGTCCCTCGGTCTGGGAGTACATACCCATGCGGTGGAGTGCGTTGGTGGCGTTGGGTGACGCGTACCGCACCCGTCCCTCCTCGTCCACGACCACGACGCCGTCCCCGACCCGGGGCGCCTCCTCCGTGGCCACCTCCTCACTCGGGAACGGGAACGTCGACTCGGAGATCATCACCGCGAAGCGCTCGAACAGATCGCGGTAGGTGCGCTCGAGGTGTCCGGGTCGACGTCCGGCCCCGGCGGCCAGCCGGGCCAGCACCGCCACGGTGGTTCCGTCACTCCGCACGGGGATGCAGTGGAGCCGCACCGGCTCGTCGCCGGCCTCGAGAAGCACCTCGCCCCGGGTCACCTCCCCCGACTCGACCGTGTGCACCGCCAGCGGCCAGTCCGCCGCCGCCACCGTCTGGCCCACCAGGTCGTGCTCGACGACGGTGGCACTGTTGGAGGGTCGCATCTGCCCCAAGATGACCAGCTCGGCGCGGTCGTCGGAAGGTCGGAATCCGGGCTCGGCCGACGACGGGTCGATCGGCGCCAGCAGCACCAGGTCGGAGAAGGACAGGTCGGCCAGGATCCCCCACGTCCCGAGCAGGCGCTGGAGGTGACCCAGCTGCACCTCGTCCAGGTTGGTGCGCTCGAAGGCCAGCTCCGCCGGAGTGGCCACGCTCAGCTCCCCTCTGGCCCGGCGACATCGACCGCGTAGGCCTGTCGCTGGTGATACCCCTGCAGACGGGCCACGCCGGCCTTCGCCAGCAGGTGGGCCAAGTCGGCGGCCCGGTCGGCCACGTCGGGGAGCGAGTGGGCGTCCGACGCCGTGGTCAGCGGGACGCCGCGGCTGACGAAGCGCTGGAGCAGGGCCGGCGCCGGGTACTCCTCGCCCACCGGCTTCCGCCACCCCGCCGACGAGACCTCGGCCGCCATGCCGGAGCGCACCGCGGCCTCGGCGATCCGGTCGTAGTACTCGTCGGTCACGGTCGGGACCCGGCCCGCCACCTTGACCAGATCGGGATGGGCGAAGACGTCGCACACCCCGGACTCCCCGAGCTCCTCCATGGCCCGGGCGTACTCGTCCCACACCGCGTCGATGGCCCGGACGTCCCACTCCGCCATCACCACCGGATCGTTCAGAACATCGAAGCGCCACGCTCCGAGCCAGTGCACCGAGCCCAGCAGCACATCGAAGGGGTAGCCGGCCAGCAGTCCGGCCACGTCGTCCATGCGGTCCTGGTAGTAGTCGACCTCGAGGCCCAGGACCACCGGCAGACCCTCGGCCTTGACCGCCTGGACCACCTCGACGTAGTGGTCGAGGTCCACCCGGGCGTGGTGGTCCCAGTAGGCGGCCATGCCCGGCCGCAGGGCCTCGCCGGGAAGGTCGTCCCAGAAGCCACCGAGCAGGTCCTTGGCCTGGGTGAAGCGGAACAGGTGCTCGGTCAAGGCGATCTCGGTGACACCGGCCTCCACCGCCCGCCGGCAGTAGTCGGTCACCTGCTCGGTGGTGGTCTCTGCGTCCCGTTGCGAGTGGGGCCACAGATGGAGGTGGTAGTCCAGCACGTGGTGTCCCTCCCCTACCCGGCCCGCCGGACGAGCGTGACGCCGTCGCGGATCGTGGTCTGCACCACGACCACACGCCGGTCCACGGCCAGCGAGTCGTTGAAACGGCGGAGGGCCACGGTGTCCTCGCTGTCGTCGGAAGGATCGAGCACCCTGCCGCTCCACAGGGTGTTGTCGACGGCGATCACGCCACGGGGCGCCAGTTTGGGCAGCACCGCCTCGAAGTAGGCCGGATAGCCGGCCTTGTCGGCGTCGATGAAGACGAGGTCGAACGGCCCGGCCAGGCCGGCGATGGAGTCGATGGCCGGCCCGACCACCACCTCGATGACGCCGGCATAGGGGCTGGCGGCGATGTGTCGGCGGGCGAACTCGGCGTGGAGCGGTGAGATCTCGCAGGTGACGATGCGACCACCCGGGGCCAGACCGGCGGCCATGGACAGGGCCGAGTAGCCACCGAACGTCCCGATCTCGAGGACCGAGCTCGCCCCCAGGGCGAAGGTCAGCAGTTCGAGGAAGCGTCCTTCCAACGGCCCGACCATCATCCCGGGGTAGTCCAGGGTGGCTCGCAGGTCCGTGGCCAGCTCCACGAGGTGGGCCGGCGGCGCCGTGGAGTGATCGGCGGCGTAGGCATCGAGCGCAGGGTCGACGATGTCGGTCATGGCTGCATCGTAAGGCAGCGGGCGGAACCGCCCCGCCGGCTACTCCCAGATCTGCTCGCCCAGACGGACCAGTCCGGCCAGGTCGAAGATGTCGGTTTCGAAGAAGGGAACGGTGGCCAGGACGTCGGGCACCACCGAGAGCAACGAGCGCTCCTCCATCTCGCGGAGCGCCACCACCTGGAAATTGAGATAGCTGTCCGCCACCTCGGTCAGGACCCGGGCCACCTGGTCGACATCGCCGAGCCCCGGGTCCACTCCGGTCAGGGCCGGAGCCAGCTGACCGGCCAGCTCGTCGGCCCGGTCCCGCATCGACTCGGCCACCTCGGCCCCCACCGAGCCTCGGAGGTAGTCGGGAAGCACCTTGTTCAACACGATGGCGCCGAGGTGGAGGTGGCGGGAGGTGAGCTGCTCGGCGAAGAACTCGGCCTCCCTCAGTGGGACCGCTTCCAGCGTGGACACCACGACGAAGGTGGTCCGTCGATCGGCCAGGAGCCGGCCCACCGATTCGGACCGCTCCACGAAACCGTCGTACATCGACTGGAAGAGGATGAAGAACTCGGAGATGTCGGCCAGGAACTCGGTGCCGAGGATGCGGTCGGCCACCTGGTAGAAGGGTTTGGTGGCCGCGTTGACCAGGCGCGACCGGTAGGGGACGATCAGCCATTTGAGGAGGCGGGAGGAGAAGAAGTCGCCCATCCGCTGGGGTGCGTCGAGGAAGTCGAGGGCGTTTCGGGTGGGCGGGGTGTCCACCACGATCAGGTCGTAGTCGCTCTCGGAGTGGATCTCGTACAGCCGCTCCATGGCGATGTAGTCGTGGCTCTGGACGAACTTCCCCGAGATGTTCTGGTACAGCGGGTTGGCCAGTATCTCGTCCCGGGTCTGGGCATCGGGGGCATGGCGGCGGATGAGCGCGTCCCACGACTGCTTGGTGTCGAGCATGGCCGCCCACAGCTGTCCGCGGGGCTTGATCCCGGCGGCCCGGAACGCCTCGTCGGGAACGCGGTGCTCGATGTTGCCGATGCCGTCGAGACCCAGCGCGTCGGCCAGTCGCCGGGCCGGATCGACGGTGAGGACCAACACCTTGCTGCCATGGCGGACCGAGGCCATCACGGCGGCGGCCGCCGCGGTGGTGGTCTTGCCCACGCCCCCGGGTCCGCACGCCACCACGATCTCCTTGGTGGCCAGCAGGCCGTCCATGGATCCGCTCCCGGCCGACGACCTCGACTCGTCACGTCCCCGGGAGCGGGGGGCCCCGGTGTCCGGGCCGGCGGCCCGACCGCTCCGGCCGGATCGGGCGGTGGCCATCAGTACCCCAGCTCCTCGCCCAGGGACGCCGCCACCTGACGGGTGGTCCGCAGCCCGTGCGAACGGGTGAAGAGGTAGGGCAGGTAGAGCATGGGCACGGCCACGTCGATGCCCTGGCGGAGCCGGTCGAGATGCGTAGCCCGGGTCCGGCGCATGGTCACGGCCAGACGGGCCGCATCCAGCACCGGGCCGGCGTCGCCGCCCACCAGTTCGTCCAGCCGGTGGAGCGGGTCCGGACCGGCCAGGGCCTCGAACACCACTTCCTCCTGCCGGCCGAAGAGTTCGGGCAGGACCCGGTTGACGATCACCGCCGACAGCCGGACCGTGGTCTCCTCCCTCACCCGATCCGCCAGCTCGATGGTCTCGTTGACCGGCATCTCCTCGGGGGTGCAGACGGCCACCAGGCCGGTGGACCGGTGATCGGACAGGATGTCGAGCATCCAGTCGGTCTGGGACCGGATCAGACCGACCTTGACCAGATTGTTGATGGCCTGGGGCGCCGACAGCTGCCCGACGATGTGACCCGAGGCCGGTGCGTCCACCACCACCAGGTCGTAGTTGCGCTCCCGGACCTCGTAGCAGAGCTTGCCCACCGTGAGGATCTCGCGGACCCCCGGCGCCGCCGTGGCCACGAAGTCGAACGCCTTGGCCAGGGGGCCGATTCGACCCACGATCGGGATCCGGAGCTGGAGCTTGAGGTACTCGCGGAGGGATGCCTCGGTGTCCATGGTCATGGCGAAGAGACCGGGGAGGATCTCCTTCTCGTTGAAACCGGTGGGCGGGGCTTCGTAGAAGCCGGCCACGTCCCCTTTGGCGTCGACCTCGCAGATCAGCACCCGCTTCCCCTGGAGGGAGGCCAGCAGGGCCAGGGCCGAGGCCACCGTGGTCTTGCCCACCCCCCCTTTGCCGGTGACGAAGACCAGCTTCAGATCGAGGAGTGTGGTCATGGCGGCGGCCGGCGGGTCACCGGGGCCGGCCACCGCCGGCCCGGTGGCGTCGCCTCAGGAGACCCCGAACCCGACCTGACGGTCCGAGGCCGGCGGGTCCACCTCGACGTAGGCCACCTTGCCCACCGGGACGCCCACCTGGCGGCCCTTACGATCGGTCAACCACAGGATCGTCCCGTCCCCGGCCAGCGCGGCCTCGATCTCGGCCAGGACCTTCTGACGGTCCGCATCCACGGGCAACTCGATGTCGAGCTCCTTCATCGACTGCACGATTCCGATACGCACGTCCACCTGGCACGCTCCTCTCCGCTGGGTACCGGCGGGGCTACCGGCCGCCCCCGACGTTACAAGGTCCGCGGCCACCGCCGTCCCGGGTGTCACAGCCGTGGTGCACACTGGCACCATGACGCGCGAGGAACCGGCCGACCCGGACGGCACGGTCGGCACCGGCGAGAACGAGAGGAACCGCCGGTGGGCCTCGACCATGGCCGGCCACGGCGGGCCGGGGATCACCCTGGCCCACGTCGACAGCCACGCCTCCGCCGGCCCTCCGGGCTACGGGGGCCCCCACGGGCTCGACCGCTCGGCCCGGGAGGCGGCCGAAGCGGCCGAGTTGGCCCCCGGGGCCTCCCGCGGGCTGGGGGCAGGGCGCCGGTTGAGACCCGAGGAGCCCGACCCCTGGCGAACCTGCTTCGAGCGCGACCGCGACCGCATCCTCCACGCCACGGCGTTCCGCCGTCTGGCCGGCAAGACCCAGGTCTTCGTCTTTCCCGACGACCACCAGCGGACCCGCCTCACCCACGCGCTCGAGGTGGCCCAGGTGGCCACCAGCGTGGCCCGGGCCTGCCGGTTGAACGTGGCCCTGACCGAGGCCATCGCCCTCGGTCACGACTGCGGGCACGGTCCCGGGGGCCACGCCAGCGAGGATGCACTCTCCCCCTACCTCGACGGGGGCTTCGACCACGCCCCCTGGGGGGCGGACGTGTCGCTGGCACCCCTCAACCTCTGTCATGAGACCCTGGACGGCATCCGTAACCACTCGTGGTCCCGTCCGGCGCCGGCCACGCCCGAGGGCGAGGTCGTGAGCTGGGCCGACCGGATCGCCTACGTCTGCCACGACTTCGAGGACGCCGTCAAGAGCGGGATCGTCACGCCGGCCGACCTCCCCGTCCTGGTGCGCCGGCGCTGCGGCGACCAGAGGAGCCAGCAGCTGGGCACCTTCATCGACGCTCTGGTCTCCGCCAGCCTCTCGACCGGCACCATCGGGATGGCCGATGATGTGGCCGAGGCCCTGGCCGCCTTCCGTGCCAGCAACTACGAGCACATCTACCTTCGCCCGAGCTCGGTGGCCCAGGGTCGGTCGGTGGTGGCCGTGCTCCAGGCTCTGGTCGAGCACTTCGGGGACCGACCCAACCTGATCCCCACCACCGGGGACGCATCGACCGCCCTCCGGGGGGGCGAAGCTGCCGCGGTGCGGGCGGCCGTGGCCTATGTGGCCGGGATGACCGACCGGTTCGCCTTCAGCCAGGCCGTGGCCGTCCTCGGATGGGACCCGGACAAGCTTCCGGTCGGCATCGGGGTGACCACCGGGCACTGAGGCCGCAACGGGTGGCCGGTCTTCACGGCTGTCCGGTCACGGCGGAGCACTTCACTCCGTCACGGCGGAGCACTTCACTGTCACGGCGGAGCGCTTCACGCCGACGGGAGGAGCGCTTCACGCCGACGGGAGGAGCGCTTCACGCCGACGGGTAGAGTCGTTCGGGTGGATCGGGGCGACCATGGGCAGACGGCGGTGCCATCGTCGAGGACGGTGAGGAAGACCCGGCGGCCGAGTCGGCCCGAGCGCGTCGAGCGGGGCCGGGCCGCCCGGCGCACCGCCCCCCGTTCGTCCCACGGGAAGTGGCAGCCGCGGTGGGACCGGCCCGATCCGGTGGCACTTCTCGAGGGGCAGGCCGCCTCCCGGGTTCCCGAACTGGTGCCCATCCGCCATGGGCGCATGCTGGTCTCGCCGTTCGCGTTCTTCCGGGGGGCGGCGCTGATCATGGCCTCCGATCTCTCGGCCACGCCCGACTCGGGTATCACCGTGCAGTGCTGCGGCGACGCCCATCTCTCGAACTTCGGGGTGTTCGGGTCACCCGAGCGCCGGCTGGTGTTCGACATCAACGACTTCGACGAGACCCTGCCCGGCCCGTGGGAGTGGGACGTCAAGCGCCTGGCCGCCAGCTTCGAGATCGCCGGTCGCGACCGCGGCTACACGGCGTCGGATCGGCGGCGGGTGGTGATGGCCGCTGTGAGGGAGTACCGGCAAGGCATGCGGCAGGCGGCGCAGAGGAACACGCTCGACGTGTGGTACTCCCACATGGAGATCGGGGAGATGCTCGACTGGATCCGCACCGAGGACAGCGACCGGCGCCTGGGGAAGAAGGGCGGCCAGGTCCTGGACGTGGCCAAGGCCAGGACCCGTGACAGCCTCCGGGCGTTCCGGAAGCTCACCGAACGGGTCGACGGCGATCTCCGCTTCGTGAGCGACCCACCCCTGCTGGTGCCACTGGAGGACCTGGTCCTGTCGGACGAGGCCCGGCACCAGACCGAGCGATCGGTGCACAAGCTGATCAAGAAGTACCGCAGGACGCTGGCCGACGAGCACCATCCCCTCGAGGAGTACCGGTATCTCCACACGGCCCGCAAGGTGGTCGGCGTCGGTTCGGTGGGCACCCGGGCCTGGGTGATCCTGATGATGGGGGTGGACGACAAGGACCCGCTCATCCTCCAGGCCAAAGAGGCCCAGCCGTCGGTGCTCGAGCAGTTCGCCGGCCGCAGCGCCTACGAACACGAGGGCCAACGGGTGGTGGTGGGCCAGCGGCTGCTGCAGACGGCCAGCGACATCTTCCTCGGATGGCAGCGGGTCAGGGACATCGACGGCCAACGTCGCGACTACTACATCCGGCAACTCCACGACTGGAAGGGCTCGGCCCACGTGGACACCCTGCAGGTGCCGGGAGCACTCACCTACGCCCGCATGTGCGGAGCCACCCTGGCCCGGGCCCACGCCCGATCGGGCGACTGGATCGCCATCGCCGCCTACCTGGGCAAGAGCGACGCCTTCGACCGCGCCGTCGCCGATTTCTCGAGCGCCTATGCCGATCAGAACGAGCAGGACTACGAGGCACTGGCCCGGGCGGTGAGGACCGGAAGGATCTCGGCCCGAACCGGGCTGTAGGCACCCGATCCACCGGTCGGTCGGGTCCGGGACCGCCGTAGGATCGGGGCCGACCGGAACCCGGGCCCGATCGAGGAGGTCGACCATGGTCACTGAGCTCTCGAGGACGTCGTACACGGAGGGCACGCCCCGTCCAGGCGCGGACGCGGCGCCCGACCAGCCGGGCCCGGACGGCGGCGGCCCGCCCCGGGGCGACAGCGCCGCCGAGGTGTTGGCACCCTTCCTTCGGCTGGTGGTCGGCACCGGCGTGCCGGTTCGATTCGAGTTCTGGGACGGCACGGGCATCGGACCCGTCGACGGGATCGGCACCGTGCACATCCGCTCGGTCGACGCCGTACGGCGGATCCTGTGGGCCCCGGGGGAGCTGGGCGTGGCCCGGGCCTTCGTGGCCGGCGACCTGACCACCGACGGTGACATCTACGAGCTGTTGCGGGTGCTGCACGGAGCGGGTGGCGGGCACGATCTGCGCCAGATCGGGCTGCGGGCGCTACCGGCCATGGTCGGCGCGGCCGGCCGGTTGGGAGCGTTCGGCCCCCCGCCTCCGGCTCCGCCCGAGGAGTGCAAGCCGGCCGGCCGGATCCACTCTCCGGCCCGCGATGCCGTGGCCATCAGCCACCACTACGACGTGGGCAACCAGTTCTACCGCCTGGTCCTCGGGCCGAGCATGACCTACTCGTGCGCCCGCTTCGTGGACACCGGGACCACGCTGGAGGAGGCCCAGGCGGCCAAGCACGAACTGATCTGCCGCAAGCTCGGCCTCGACGCCACGCCGGGGGCCCGCCTCCTCGACGTGGGCTGCGGCTGGGGCTCCATGGCCATCCATGCCGCACGCCACCACCGGGCCCGGGTGGTGGCCGTGGCCCTGAGCCGGGAGCAGGTGGACGAGGCCCGTCACCGGGTGACCCAGGCCGGGCTGGACGGACAGGTGGAGGTTCGCCTCCAGGACTACCGGGACCTCCGGGGCGAGCAGTTCGACGCCATCTCGTCCATCGGCATGTTCGAACATGTCGGCACCCAGCGGATGACCCAGTACTTCGAGATCCTGTATGGACTCCTCACTCCCACCGGCAGACTCCTGAACCACGCCATCTCCAAGCCGGGCGGCTCGGTGCTGGGACGGCGGTCCTTCATCGGTCGCTACGTCTTCCCCGACGGGGAGCTGCTCGACGTGGCCGAGGTGATCCGGGCCATGCAGCGCAGCGGGTTCGAGGTACGCGACGTGGAGTCGTTGCGGGAGCACTACTCGCGGACCCTGCACCACTGGGTGTCCAATCTGGAGGAGCACTGGGACGAGGCGGTGGCTCTGGTCGGCCTCCCCCGGGCCAACATCTGGAGGCTGTACATGGCTGCCTCGGCCAACGGGTTCGACGACGGCGGACTGGCCATCCACCAGGTACTCGGAGTGGTACCCGGGCCCGAAGGCGGCAGCGGCATGCCCCCCACCCGCTCCGGATGGGGCTGAACCCCGCTCCGGGGCTCGGGTCCGCCGGGCGTCCCGCCCTGCGGCTGCCCGGCAACTACCGGACGCTGAGCTCCTTGCGGTAGACGCGGGCCGGCCCGAGCTCGACGATGGAGGTGGCCAGGGCGTCGAAGACCCGGCCCACCTCGGTGTCCGGGGACACCGCCGCCGTCGGGACCCCGTCGTCGCCACCCTGGCGGAGCTCCGGGACCAGCGGCACCTGGGCCAGGAGCGGCACCCCGAGCTCGCCGGCCAGCTGTCTCCCCCCGCCCGCCCCGAACAGCTCGTACCGCTTCCCGTCGTCGCCGGTGAACCAGCTCATGTTCTCGATCACCCCACGCACCGCCAACTTGAGCTTGCGGGCCGCGTACGCCGAGCGCTGGGCCACCCGCTCGGCGGCCGGCTGTGGTGTCGTGACCACGTAGACCTCGGTCTTCGTCAGGTACTGGCCGAGCGAGAGGGTGACGTCCCCGGTGCCGGGGGGCATGTCGATCAGGAGGTAGTCCGGCTCACCCCAGTAGGCGTCGACCAGGAACTGTTCGAGGGCCTTGTGGAGCATGGGCCCGCGCCAGATCACCGGGGTGTCGTCAGGGACGAAGTACCCCATCGACAGGCACCGGACCCCGTTGGCCGTGGGCGGCACCACCAGGTCCCCGATGATCAGGGGATCGGTCGTCACCCCGAGCATCTTCGGGACGGAGAAGCCGTACACGTCGGCGTCGAGGATGCCGACGTCGAAACCACGGCGGGCCAGGGTCACGGCCAGGTTGACGGTGACCGACGACTTGCCGACGCCACCCTTCCCCGACGAGATGCCGAGGATCCGGGTCTTCGAGCGCGGCAGCATGAACCGGTTCGGGCGTCCGTCCTCGTGCCCGAGCTGGTCCCCGTGGGGGTGGCCGTGGTCGTGGTCGTCCTGGGCGTGCTGGGTGCCGCCCTCGACGGGCTCACCGCGCAACAGCATCCGGAGTCGGGCCCGGGGCTCCTCTTCCATCACCACCGGCTCCACCGCCACCTCGTCGACCCCGCCGACCGCCCCCACGGCCCGACGCACCCGGTCCACCAGCTCGTCGACCTGGGGATAGTGGGCCACCGGCAGGGCCACCTCGACGGCCACCCGCTTCCGCTTGACCTGCACCCGGCCGACCATGCCCAACTCCCCCAGCGGACGGCGCAGTTCGGGATCGGTCACCGCGGCCAGGGCCGCCGTGACCTGGGACTCGTCGATGGACATCCAGCAGCTCCTCAGTGAAAATCGCCGTCACCGGTAGACTAGGGGACGTGCCACCGGATCCGGACAGCTCGTCCACCACCGACGACGGTGCGGCGCCACGCCTGGGCCCGCACGGCGTGGCGGCCGGCTCGGCCGAGTCGGACAGCAACTTCTCCGCCGCCGTGACCGCGGTGACCTCGGCCTTCGGCGATCCGACCCGCCGGGAGATCTATCTCTTCGTCCGCTCCAACCCCGGGGCCAACGCGTCCGAGGTGGCAGCCCGTTTCTCCCTCCATCCGAATGTGGCCCGCCACCACCTCGACCGTCTGGCCACCGGTGGTTACGTCGAGGTGACCATGGAGCGGGCCGCGGGCCACGGCGCCGGTCGCCCGTCCAAGCGGTTCCGGGCCATCGGCAACGATCCGACCCTCGACCTCCTGACCCGTCGGGACGATCTGTTGGTCCTACTCCTGCAGGAGGCCCTGCAGCTGCTCGGTCCCATCGCGGCCGAGGCCATGGCTGAGCGGGTCGGCGAGGAGTACGGGCGCACCCTGGCCAGCCAGATGTCACCCGGTGAGGGGCAACGGTCGCTGCGGACCGCCATGCACGCCATCGCCGACACCCTGACCGCCCACGGGTTCGCGGCCCACGCCGAGGACCAGGGCGCCACCACCGCGGTGGTGGCGGACAACTGCCCCTTCGGCAACGCCGCCTCCCAGTACCCGGTGCTCTGCGCCGTCGACCGCGGCATGGTCAAGGGGCTACTGGCCGGACTGTGCGGTGAGCATGCCGACGGGACCGTGCCGGTGGTGCTCTCGTCGTCACGGGCCCGAGGCGACGACGCCTGCGCTGCGGTGGTCTGAACGGCGAGCCGGCCGTTGGCCCGCCACTACCTCGATCACGCCTCCACCACCCCGCTCCGCCCCGAGGCCCGGGCGGCCATGTCGGCGTGGGACGAGCTCGGCGTCACCGCCGATCCGGGCCGGGTCCACACCGAAGGACGGATGGTCCGGGCCGCGCTGGAGGACGCCCGCAGCCAGGTGGCCGAGCTGTTCGGTGTCCGCCCCCGCCAGGTGGTGTTCACATCGGGCGGGACCGAGTCGATCAATGCTGCGGTCTGGGGTGTGCTCCGGACCCGCCCCGGACCGGTGGTCCTGGCCGGCGTCGAGCACTCGGCCGTCCGCGACGCCTCGGCCCGTTCGGCGCCGGTCGAACCGGTCTCGGTCGACGGCTACGGCCGGATCGAGACCGGCGCGGTGGCGGAGTCCCTCGGCCGGTGCCGGCCGGTACACGGGCAAGAGGCGGCGTTGGTGCACTGCCAGTGGGCCAACCACGAGGTGGGCACGGTCCAGCCGGTGTCCGAGGTGGTGGAGCTGTGCCGTCACCGGGGTGTGCCCGTCCACGTCGACGCCGTGGCCGCGGCCGGGCACGTGGGCTGCGACCTCGGTGCGCTCGGCGCCGACCTGGTGTCGGTGACGGCCCACAAGCTGGGCGGTCCGGCCGGCATCGGGGCGCTCATCGTGCGCCGGGGCCTGCGGATCGAGCCGTTCCTGGTCGGCGGCGAACAGGAGCGGGCCCGCCGGGCCGGTCTCGAGAACGTGAGCGGTGCCATCGGATTCGGTGCCGTGGCGTCGTTGCTGGCCCGGCCGGGCGTGCTGGCGGACGAAGCGGCGGTGGCCCGGGCCGGGACGGACCGGCTGGCCCGGGCCGCCGTCGGGGTGGACGGTGTCGACCAGTTCGGTGACCCGGTCGCTCGACTCCCCCACCTCGTGTGCCTGGGCGTCGAGGGGGTCGAGGCCGAGCCGGTGCTCCTCGGACTCGACCAGGCCGGGGTGGCCGCCCACTCGGGGTCGTCGTGTTCCTCCGAGACTCTCGAGCCGTCACCGGTCCTCGGGGCCATGGGCGTCGACGCCGAGCGATCGCTCCGCCTGTCGGTGGGCTGGTCGACCACGGAGCCCGACATCGAGGCGTTCGAGCGTTGCTTCGCCGGCGTGGTGGGCGGCCTGCGGGCCCTGCGCAGCTGACGCCGGGGACCCGGGTCGGCACCGCCGGGGGCGGCCGGGAGCCGGAGCGGGACCCGGTAGGTTCTGGCCATGCGCGCCGTTGTCTGCCACGAGCTGGGACCGTTGGAGACGCTGGTCGTCGAGGAGCAGTCGCCTCCTTCGGCCGGTGAGGGCCAGGTGGTGGTGGACATCCGGGCGGCCGGGGTCAACTTCGTCGACGGTCTCATCTGCCAGGGCCGCTACCAGATCAAGCCGGCCACACCGATCGTGCCCGGCAGTGAGATCGCCGGCGAGGTCTCGGCCGTCGGCCCCGGGGTGACCGGGATCTCGATCGGTGACCGGGTCATCGCCTTCGTCGGATTCGGTGGCTTCGCCGACCGGGCCGTGGTGCCCGCCCTCTCCCTGGTGCCCATGCCGGACGGCCTCGACTTCGCCCGGGGCGCCGCGCTCATCCAGAGCTACTCGACCATGCTGTTCACCCTGACCCGCCGGACCGTCCTGTCGCCGGGCGAGTGGGTACTGGTGCTCGGGGCCGGTGGCGGCGTGGGCCTGGCCGCTGTCGACATCGCCACCGCCCTCGGGGGCAGGGTCATCGCCGCCGCCTCGAACCCGGACAAGCTCGATGCAGCCCGGTCCATGGGTGCCGAGGCCACCATCGACTACGAGACCGAGGACCTGAAGGTCCGGGCCCGCCAGTTGTCGGGCGGCGGCGTCGACGTCGTGGTGGACCCGGTGGGTGGTCGCCACAGCGAGCCGGCCCTACGGGCCACCCGCCACCTCGGCCGGTTCTGCGTCATCGGGTTCGCCTCCGGCCCCATTCCGTCGGTCCCGCTCAACCAGGTCCTGCTCAACAACCGCACGGTGGTGGGGGTGGACTGGGGTGGCTGGACGTTCAAGGACCCGTTCGGCAATCGTGACCTGATCACCCAGCTCATGGGCATGGTGGGTGAGGGCCGGCTCCATCCCGTCGAGCCGGCCCGGTTTCCCCTCGAACGGGCCGCCGCCGTGATGGGTGGCCTGATCGACCGCAGCATCGGTGGCAAGGCCGTGCTGGTCCCCTGACGGCTCGGCGACGGGGCCCCGGTGGGGCCGGCCCGGCCGGAGCTGATGTTCAGCCCGCGGCCGCCTGCGGTGGGATTACCACTCCGGCCTTCTGATAGGCGGCCCGGAGCTCCGGTGCGGCCTGCACCACCAGCGCCTCGGGTGGATGGTCGGCCAGGAACCGGCGGTACTGGGACACGGCTCCGGCGGCATCGCCGTCCCGCTGGAACAGGAGGGTCCCGAGGTACAGGCGGGCGGCATAGTCACCCGGGTCGAGCCCGACCGCGGCCGTGAGCTTGGTCCGGGCGTCGTCGATCAACGAGGTGCTGCTCCCCTGCACGCCGGTCTGGTACTCGAGCCACCCCAGCTGGGCCAGGGCGATCTCGTTGTCGGGGTGCTTGGAGAGAACCGACTGGTAGAGCTGGGCCGCCGCCCCCACCTGGCCCTGGTTCTCGTCGCTGGCCGCCTGGTCCAGGGTCTCCTCGATCTGCTGGGTCTGGGTCTGGGCGAAGCTGCCGGTGGCCGACTGTCCCGGCTGCCGGTCCGATGCGAACAGGCTGACGGCCACCACCAGGGCGGCTGCGAACGACAGCACCGCTCCGGCCAGGAACCACGAACTCCGCCCGGACCGGGACCGGCGCTGGCGTCGCGGCCGACCCTGGTCGTCCTGGTCGGTGGGGATGCCCGGCTCGGGCTCCTCGGTGGCGGTCGTACGCTCGTCGACCGCCAGCGAGGAACGGGACGCGCCCGGCTCGACACCGACCCGGTCGGCCACCGCCGGCTCGGCCCCCGGTTCGCCACCAGCCGAAGAGCCCCCGACGGCGGGCGGGCCCAGTGCCGTCAGCCTGACCAGATCCCGCTGACGGAGAGCCAGATAGTCCTGGTCCGAGAGGTCGCCGGCCAGATACTCGGCGTCGGCGTCGGCCAGTGACCGGGTGAGGAACTGGCGGCGCTCCTCGGCCGCCTCCGGGGTCAGCGGCGTGGCTGGGTGGCGGGGCCGGGTATCGGGATCGTCGCCGGTGAGACGTCGTCGGCGGACGAACACCACGGCCAGAGTGGTGGCACCCATGAGCCCGGCCAGCAGCGGCAGGAGCCAGACCAACGACGACCACCCGGTGGCGGGCGGGTCCAGCTCGATGGACGCGCCGTACCGGTCGACCAGGTAGTCACGGATCTGCTGGTCGGTGCGACCCTCGGCGATGAGCTGGGTCACCGCCGCCCGCACGGCCACCGCCGTGGGTGCGGTCGACTGGGCCACCGAGAGGTCCTCGCAGCTCGGGCAGCGCACCACCGATTCGATGGCTGCCGCCCGCTGGGCCGGACCGGGTGGGGAGGAGTTGAGGACGCCACCGAGGACGAGGGCCACGATGAGTACGACGCCCAGGGTCGTCCACAGCGGGAAGCGGCGGCCGGTCACGGGCCGTAGCCGCTGGCCTCGGCCTTGGCCACCAGCGCGTTCAATCCCTTGGCCGTCACCCCGCCCGAGATCGAGGCCACCACCCGGCCGTCGGGGGCGATGAGGAACGAGGTCGGGTCCTCTCGGACGCCGTAGGCCAGGGCGATGGAATCGTCAGGATCGACCATCGTGGGCCAGGTGACTCCGATCTTTCGTTGGTAGGCGTGTGCGCCGCTCGTGGTGTCGTTGAAGACCACGCTGAGCACGGAGGCCGTGTCGCTCTGCTGGTGCTGGAACTGGAACGCCACCAGCTCGGGACCCTCCAGCTGGCACGGCCCACACCAGCTGGCGAAGAAGTTCAGCACCACGTAACGGCCGGGACTCCGAGGCAGCTCGTAGTGCGAGCCGGCGAGGGTGGTGCCGGCGACAGGCGGGGCCGGCCTCCCGACCAGGGGGCTCCGGGCCTCGACCGTGGTGGCCGACGGCCGGGTGGCCAGCACGGCGATGAGCCCGGCCGCGATGACCAGTACGGCGACAGCGACCCATCGCGCCGTGTGCCCGCCCCAGGCCGCCGGTGGCGGGCCGGCTGAGCCGGTCCGGGCCGACGGCACGCCCGTCTCCGTCCCGACGTCCATCGTCACGACGGGTCACCGGCCCCGACCGGCAGGGGGTCCGTCTCCACCTCCGGGCGGTCCTCGGGTCCGGCCACCGGAGGCGTTCCTCCCGTCGGAACGGGTGGTGCCGCCTCGATCACCGGGGCCGAGACCGGATCGGTCGGCCGCCGCCGCCGGCCCGGAATGGCCGAGAGGAGCGAGCCGAATCCGATGATGCCGGCACCGACCCACAGCCACATGACCAGAGGTTGCTCCACCACCCCGAACGACCAGACCGCCCCGTTCGGATTGGTGGCGATGCTGAGGTAGAGGTCATTGGTCCAACTGGAGTCGATGGCCGGGGTCCCCACCGTGGCTGTTCCCGCTCCGAACTGGCTGACGGCCGGATAGAACAGACCGCCGCCGTCGATCCGCAGGACGGCCTCGTACGACGAGTGCGACGGCGAGGTCACCACGCGGGTGCGCACGAACTCGACGGTGTGACCGGCGAAGGAGCCGGTATGTCCCTTGGCCAGGTGCAGCTGGCCCCGGTGGAGGTACGACGTGGCCGCGGCCAGTCCGATGGCCACCACCACCACGCCGATATGGACCACCATGCCCCCGTTGGCCCGGCCCACGAAGCCGCGCCACCCGGTGAGGGCGGCCCGACCGGGCGAAGCACCTGCGCCGCGGGCCCCCCGGTAGGCACCCCGGACCGAGAGCACCAGGGCCCGGCCGGCCGAGGAGGCGGCGAAGGCGCCGAGCCCGAAGGCCAGCAACGGCTCGATCCCCCGCACCCCGGCCGCCACGCAGATCACCACCACCAGCACCCCGAGGGCGGCGGGTACGGCCAGTCGGCCCCGCATCACCTCGACGTTGGTCTTCCGCCACGGGAGGGCCGGGGCCACCGCCATCAAGAACAGCAGAGCCAGGCCGACCGGCACGAAGAACCGGTTGAAGTACGGGGCGCCCACGCCGACCTGCGTGCCGTGGTTGAGAGCTTCGTAGAGGAGGGGAAAGACCGTTCCCAGCAGGACGACGAAGGCGAACCCGATGAAGAGGAGGTTGTTGGCCAAGAAGGCGCCCTCCCGGCTGATGGGCGAGTCGATCCCCCCGGACGAATGGAGGCGATCACCCCGCCACGCGATCAGTCCCACCCCCGTGAACAGGACCACACCGAAGAAACCCAGCAGTAGCGGCCCGATGGTGGACTCCGAGAACGAGTGCACCGACTCGATGACGCCTGACCGGGTCAGGAAGGTCCCGAGGATGGTCAGGCTGAATGCCGCCACCACCAACGAGAGGTTCCAGATCCGCAACAGGCCGCGGCGCTGCTGGACCATCACCGAGTGGAGGTAGGCCGTGCCCACCAGCCACGGCAACAGTGCCGCGTTCTCCACCGGGTCCCACCCCCAGAAACCTCCCCAGCCGAGGACCTGGTACGACCACCAGGCCCCGAGCAGGATGCCCATCGAGAGGAAGGCCCAGGCGAACAGGGTCCACCGGCGGGTCTCGCCCTGCCAGTCCTCGTCGAGGCGGCCGGTGATCAGCGAGGCGATGGCAAAGGCGAAGGGAAGGGTGAAGCCGACCAGGCCGAGGTAGAGCATGGGCGGGTGGATGAGGACCAACGGGTTGTCCTGCAGCAGGGAGTTCGGCCCCGGACCGTTGACGGGGACGGCGCCGGCCACGTGCGTGAACGGGTCGGCCGGTCCCAGCATGAGGCCGAAGAAGAACGCCGCCACCACGTAGACGACCAGCGTGGCCCACGCCACCAGTTCATCACCCGACCGCTGTCGGAAGCGCCACACCATGGCGGTGGCGTAGCCACCCAGCACCAGCCCCCACAGCAGGATCGACCCGGCCAGGGCCGACCACAGGCCGGTGATGGAGTAGAGCCACGGGGTCTGCCTGCTGTTGTTGGCGGCCACATAGCTGAGCGAGAAGTCGTGGGTGATGAGGGCGTGCTCCATGGCCACCACGGCGATCAGGCCCCCCGCCAACACGATGGGGGCGTAGACCCGGCCGCTTCGCATGGTCGTCACCCGGCCCCGGGCCAGGCCCACGGCGATGACGACGACCCCGACCACCGCGGCGACGAAGCCGAGCAGGACACCGGTGTGTCCGAGGATGCCGTTCACGGGTGGGGGCCGGCCGCGTGCTGCCGGAGGGCGACCCGTCCGGCCCTCATCGCTTGGTGCCGTTCGGGGCGGTAACCCGGCCCGGGTACTTGGCGATGTAGTCGGACGAGTGCTTCACCAGGATCTGGTCCGACACGAACACCGGGCCGGCGAAGTGGCCGACGGCGATCACCGGGATGTTGGGCTGGAAGAGCTCGGGTGGGGTGCCGGTGTTGTCCACGGTCACCTTGGCCGCCCCCGAGGTGACCACGAAGTCGACGCCGCCGGCCGTCTGGTGCACCGAGTCCGGTTCGACCACGCCCTCGAGATTGAAGGTCTTGTCGCCAAGACTGGCCTCCTGGGCCACCGCCTGGTCGGCGGGCAGGTAGAAGTTGAGTGCCGTTCCGATGCCCTTGGCCACCAGAAACACCAGGGCGCCCACCAACACCAGGCCCACCACCGCGTAACGGATCCGATGGCTGGAGCGCACCACCGGTGACGGGTCGGGGGGTGCGAGGGGGGCCGCTCCGCCACCCGTGGGCGGTGGAGCCGGTGGGGCGGTGGTCATCGGGCATCACCGGTTCGTTCGCCGGCTACGGCGGTGGCGGTGGCGGTGGCTGCAGCGGTGCCGGTGCTGGTGCTGGTGGAACTGACCACCCGGGCCACCGCCCGGGTGAGGCGCCGGCGCCTCCAGGCCAGCTGGGCCCCATAGAGGAAGAGGAGGCCGAGGACGATGACGTACCCGGCGATGACGTAGCTCATCAGGCCGCCTCGTCCTCGTCGACCGACACTCCCTCGGCCTGGCGCTCGCGGAGGGCCACATCGAGCTCCCCGGTTCCGAGCCAGTCCTCGAGTACCCCGATCCTGTACCGGACCAGGAGCATCCACACGAAGACCAGCGTGAGCGCCACGAACCCGAGCAGCAGGGTCCAGGCCATCGACCCGTGGATGGTCGGCGACAGGTCGGGGTTCAGCACGGTGGCCCCCTGGTGGAGGGTCTTCCACCACAGCACCGAGAAATGGACGATGGGGATGTCCACGGCCGCGAACAGGGCCACGAAGGCGCTGCGCTTGGCCCGCACGTCCGGTTCGGCCGGGACCCGGCGCAGGGCCAGGTAGCCGAGGAACAGCACCAGCAGCACCGCCGTACTGGTGAGTCGGGCGTCCCAGGCCCACCACACTCCCCAGGTGGGCCTACCCCAGATCGAACCGGAGATCAGCGTGCACACGTTGAAGACCACACCGACCTCCACCGCCGCCGCGGCCAGCCGGTCCCAGAACAGCGACCGGGTTCGGGGCCAGAGGTACAAGAGGCTGGCCACCGCGGCCAGCCCGAAGGCCAGGTAGAGCGCCACCCAGGCCACGCCGGGGTGGATGTAGACCAGCCGGACCAGATCGCCCTGCGTCTCGTCCGGTGGCGTCACCCACAGGCCGAGCCAGACGGTGAAGGCGGTGGCCACCGCGGCGGTGATGCCGATCACCCGTACCGTCCACCTGGCCCGCGGGGACAGCGTGGGCGGAGGGGACACACCCTGGTTCGGACTCACACTGCCTCCTGGATGGGCCCGTAGACCACGACGCCCAGGGCCAGGTACACGGCATCGAAGACCAGCAGCAGCCGCAGCCACTGGGTCCCGTCGGCCGGGGTCCCGCCGATCATGGCCGCCTGCCAGATGCGGGTGCCGGCCAGCAGCACCGGCGCGGCGATGGGCAGGAAGAGGAACGGCAGCAGCGTCTCCCTGACCCGGAGACCGGCCGACAGGGCACCGTAGAGGGTCCCGGTGGTAGCCAGCCCGAGGGTGCCGAGCACGGCCGACGTCACGATCAGCCACGGCACCTCGATGTGGGCTCCGTACAGGAACACCACCCCCACACCGAGCACCGCTTCCAGGACCACCAGCTGCGCGGCGACGGCGGCCGACTTGCCCAGGAACACCCCGGCCGGGTCCAGACCGTAGAGCCGGAGCCCGTCACGGGCCCCGTCCACCGACTCCACCGACACACTTCGTTGGACAGCCAGCACCGTGCAGAACAGGACTGCCACCCAGAAGAGCCCGGGCGCCCCGCGGGCCATCAGGGAGCGGTCGGGGCCCAGGGCGAAGGCGAACATGACCAGGGCCACGACCCCGAACGGCGCCACCTGGGACAGGGCCACCCGCGACCGAGCCTCGATGCGGAGATCCTTGCCCGCCACCAGCAGGGAGTCACGCCACATGGGCCACCGTCCCGGCTCCGGCACCGGCTCCGGGTCCCGTGGCCGGTCGGACCGGCAACGGTGCCGTCGGAACAGCGGGTGCACCCACCGCCCGTTCGGCCGTCACCCGACCGCCGCTGACGGTCACGGCCCGGTTGACGAGGGACTCCACCATCTCGGGCTCGTGGGAGGCGATCACTACGGTGACGCCGGCCCCGGCGGCCTCGGCGATGAGCTGATTGAGGACGTCCCGGGCCCCGGCATCCAGCCCGGCGTGGGGCTCGTCGAGGAGCCAGAGTTCTGGCCACCGCGCCACCAGCACGGCCAGAGCCACCCGGCGACGCTGGCCGGCCGACAGCTTCGAGGCACTGGTCTTGAGTAGGCGACCGGTGAGGCCCCACCGCTCGCAGGCGGGCTGGATCCGACCGGTGTCCCCCCCTGCGGCCCGCACCGCGAACCGAACATTCTCACGCACCGTCAGGTCCTCGTAGAGATGGGACGCGTGCGACAGCAGGCCCACCCGCCGGCGCACGTCGTTCCGGTGACGGAGCGGGTCGAGCCCGAGCACGGTCACCCGGCCCGAGGCCAGTGGCACCAGACCGGCACAGACCCGGAGCAGGCTGGTCTTGCCGGCACCGTTGGGCCCTTCGACCAGCACCGTCTGGCCCGACGCCACCTCCAAGTCGACGCCGGCGAGCAGGGGGAACCGCCCCGACAACGCGACGGCGTCGTGGAGGAGGAGTGCCGGGTGGGGAGGGGCAGCAGGGGCCATGGGCGCCTCCATGGTACGGGGGCACGGGTTCCGTGGCCAAGCGGGGTCCGGGGTCACCCGACCGTGGTTCAGGCCGGGTACCGGCGCCGTCGGGGTGGGATCAGCTCACCGACAACCGGTCCAGGTGCAAGTCGTGCAGCCAATTCGAGATGTGGGCCGAGATCACGTCGACGTTGCCGGTCAGCAACAGGACCCCGAAGACGATGAGGATGGCGCCCCCGACCAGGTCGATCAGCCGCAGACGGCCCCGTACCCGGGCCACCATGTCGGTCATCCGGCCGAAAGCCAGCCCGCTGAGGAGGAACGGGACCCCGAGACCGAGCGAGTAGGCCAGCAGCAGGGCGACACCCCCGGCCGCCGAACCGCCGGTCCCCGCGGCCAGCGCCAGCACGCTGGCCAGCACCGGACCGATGCACGGGGTCCAGGCGAAGGCGAACGCCATCCCCATGATCGGCGGCGCCCAGGCACCGAGGACGGAAGGTCGCACCACGAACCGGCGCTCACCGGACAGGGCCACCGGCACGGCGCCGGCCGCCATGGCCACCAGCAGCGCCCCGAACACCACGATGAGAATGCCCGAGACGGTCTCCAGGGAGCGCTGGTGGGTGAGGAAGAGGCGGCCGAGGGCCGAGGCCGAGGCACCGAGGATCGTGAACACCACCGTGAACCCGGCGATGAAGGCCAGGATCCCCCGGAGGAGGCGGCTCCTCTCCCGGGCCAGGTCCTCTCCACCGGGACCCGTGGCGTCAGCCACTCCCCCCTCGGACGGCGGAGCCCATTCCTGCGACAACCCGGCAGGGCCGACCGCCATCGGCACCGGCACGAGGGCCGGCGCCGGCGCCGCGTGTGCGTTGGAGCCCAGAGCGCTCAACTCGGCCGCCGAAAGGCCCGACACCATCGACAGGTAGGCGGGCACCAGCGGTAGGACGCAGGGCGACAGGAACGACAGCATGCCGGCGCCGAACGCCACCAGGAGGCCAAGCGGATCGGCGTGGATGGCGGCGGTTTCGAGCATCTTCCGGTCAGGTCAGTTGACTCTTGACCAGCGCCAGGTCGGCCTCCACCATCATCTGGACCAGACCGGGGAAGTCGACCTGGCGGCTCCACCCCAGCGTCGTCTCGGCCTTGACCGGGTCCCCGACCAAGAGATCGACCTCGGCCGGACGGAGGAACCGCTCGTCGATCATCACGTGCTGCTCCCAATCGAGGTCGACAGCGGCAAAGGACAGCTCCACCAGCTCCTTGACCGAGTGGGTCTCCCCGCTCGCCACCACGAAGTCGTCGGGTCGGTCCTGCTGCAGCATCAGCCACATGGCCCGCACGTAGTCGGCCGCGAATCCCCAGTCCCGCTGGGCATCGAGATTGCCCAGCGCCAGCTTCTCGTCGATGCCGAGCTTGATCCGGGCCACACCGTGGGTCACCTTGCGGGTTACGAACTCGAGACCCCGACGGGGCGACTCGTGGTTGAACAGGATGCCCGACGAGGCGTGCAGGTCGTAGCTCTCCCGGTAGTTGACGGTGATCCAATGGCCATAGACCTTGGCCACGCCATAGGGGCTCCGGGGGTAGAAGGGCGTCGACTCCTTCTGCGGGACCTCGAGCACCTTGCCGAACATCTCGGAGGAACTGGCCTGATAGAAGCGGATCTCCGGATCCACGATCCGGATGGCGTCGAGCACCCGGGTGACCCCGAGAGCGGTGGTCTCCCCGGTCAGGACCGGTTGGTTCCACGACGTCTGCACGAACGACTGGGCGGCCAGGTTGTACACCTCGGTGGGATGATTGTCCCGGAGGATGTTGATCATCGACACCTCGTCGAGCAGGTCGCCGGCCACCAGTGTGAGCCGGTCCTGGATGTGGGCGATCCGCTCGAAGTTGAGGGTGCTCGACCGCCTGACCATGCCGCACACCTCGTAGCCCTGGTCGAGCAGGAACTCGGCCAGGTACGAGCCGTCCTGGCCCGTGATGCCGGTGATCAGTGCTCGTTTCGCCATGTCATGGGCTCCTCGGGTTCAGGGCTGGATGGTCTCGTCGGCGGTCTGCCACGCTGGTGCCCGCTTGGCCGTGAACGCCGCGATCCCCTCGGCCGCCTCGGCCGTCTGGCTGGTCACCGTCAGCATGGCGTGCAGATAGGGCAGTGCCTCGTTCGCCGTCGAGTCGAGTACAGCGTAGAACGAATCGCGGCCCATCCTCATCACCCCGGGCGGTTTCGAGACGAGGACCGCGGCCATGTCGGCCACAGCTGCGTCGAGCCGGTCGGGCGACACCACCTGGTTCACGAAGCCGATCCGCTCGGCCTCCTCGGCGCCGACCACCCGGCTGGTCAGCATCAGCTCGAGGGCCTTCTTCGGAGGCATGGAGCGGAGCATGGGCACGGTCACCATGTAGGGCCAGAGCCCCACGTTCAACTCCGGCGCACCGAATCGGGCCGCATCCGAGGCGATGACCAGGTCGCAGGCCAGAGCCAATCCGAATCCTCCGGCCATGGCCCAGCCCTGGACGCGGGCGATGGTGGGTTTGCCCAGCGACCAGAGCTCCTGGAACAGCTCCGCCAGCCAGCCCCTGGCCCGATGGTGGTCGGCGTACTCGTCGGCCGGTCCTCCGGTTTGACGAGGGACCATCCCCGACAGGTCGGCGCCGGCACAGAAGGCCTCCTCGCCCCGGCCGGCCACCACCACCACCCGAACGGCCGGATCGACCTTGGCCCGGGCCACCTCCGTCCGCAAGGAGCTGATCACGTCCCAGGTCATGGCGTTGCGACGCTCAGGGCGGTTGATGGTCAGGGTTAGCACACCGCCTCGTTGCTCGACCAGCAACTCGGGGGACGGCTGGCCGGGTGGGCCGGAAGGGGCAGGTGCGGGCACTGGATGACGCTAACCCGAGTGCCGTACCGCTGTCCGGTCCGGGCCCATCGGCCCGGCGGCCGGCCCGGGAACTCCCCGTGTTCGCTTTCCCAAATAGATCTACAGTGTATATCTAATTCAGAAAGCGGTAGGCCAGCGAACTGCGCCCGCGACTTCGGACCGGCGAACTGCGCCCGCGACGGCGGCGTTCGGCTCCGCCTGAACGATCGGGCCCCGGGCCGGTGAACCGGGGTTCCTGACCCGCCCACTACGGTGACGCCATTCCGACCGCAGCCCTTCTCTCGTTTCGGCTGGGTGGCGCCGACGGGGTCGCCATCGAAGCCGCCAAATGGCAGGGGGCGCTGGCCAGCCTGGGGTTCTCGGTGGTCACGGTGGCCGGGGACGGCCCGGTCGACCACCTGCTCCCCGGACTGGCCATCGGGGCCGATGAGCCTCCGACCCGATCGGAGCTGGACTCGGTGCTCGCCGGCGCCGACGTCGTCGTGGTCGAGAACCTCTGCTCACTCCCGTTGAACCCGCCCGCCGCCGCAGTCGTGGCCGACTGCCTGGCCGGTCGCCCGGCCGTACTCCACCACCACGACCTGCCCTGGCAGCGCGCCGAGTTCGAGAGCTTTCCGCCGCCTCCGGTCGACCCCCGATGGAGTCAGGTCACCATCAACGAGCTGAGCCGGCACCAGCTGGCCGCACGTGGCATCGCCGCCTTCACCGTGTACAACTCCTTCGAGGTCCGGAACGCACCGTCGGGCGCGTCCGGACGGACCCGAGGTGCCCCGGCCGGGCCGGGCCAGGTTCGTGAGGCCCTGGGTCTCGGCGCCGGTCGGCGTCTGGTGATGCAGCCGACCCGAGCCATTCCCCGCAAGAACATCGCCGGCGGTATCGAGGTCGCCACCCGGCTCGACGCGGTCTACTGGCTGCTCGGGGCCATCGAGGACGGCTACGGGGACGAGTTGGCCGGCCTGGTGGCCGCGGCCGAGTGCCCGGTCATCCTGGGCTCGCCCGACCCACGGGCTCCGATCGGGGTCGGTGACGCCTATCGGGCCTGCGACGTGGTGGCGCTGCCTTCGACCTGGGAGGGGTTCGGCAACCCGACCATCGAGTCGGTCGTCCACCGGCGTCCCCTGGCCATCGGGGACTACCCCGTCGCCCGTGAACTGGCCGCATTCGGGTTCGAGTGGTTCGGCCTCGACGAGATGGACCGTCTGGATGCGTGGCTGTCGGATCCCGATCCGGAGCTGCTGGACCGAAACCTGGCTGTGGCCACCGCTCACTTCGCGCTGCACGATCTGCCCGGGAAGATCGCCGCCGTGCTACCGAGCTGGTGACACCGACGGCCGCACCGGAACTCGAGGGAGAGCTCGGCTGTCGATGGGGGCCGGTCTCGAGGCGGAAAGCCGACCCCGGGCTACGATGACGGCCATGTCCAGTGCGCTCGGCCCGCTCGCTGACGCGGTCGAACCCGACCGTTCGGCCGCGTCGTCTCCATCGGGTCGCCGCCTGACCGCCGACGCCCGCCGCCGGCAGCTCTTCGACGTAGCCCTCTCGCTGTTCTCCGAACACGGGTATGCCGCCACCACCATGGACGACATCGCCGAGGCTGCCGGCGTGACCAAACCTCTGGTGTACCAGCACTTCGAGTCCAAGCGGGCGCTCTACCTCGAGTTGATGGACGTGGTCTCACGCGAGCTGGTGACCGGGATCGTCAAGGCCACCGCCAACGCCGAGGGACCGCGCCAACAGGTCGAGTTGGGCTTCGCCGCCTACTTCGAGATGATGGTCGCCAACGAGCCGGCCTTCCGCCTCCTGTACGGCCGGGACGCTCCCGACGATACGGAGCTGGGTGCGGCGCTTCGACGGGTGGAAGAGACGCTGTCCGAGGCCATCGACTCGTTGATCGATGCCGGGCTCGACCCCGAGCACCGCCTTCTCCTGGCCCACGCCGTGGTGGGCATGGCCGAGGGAGCCAGCCGGCACTGGCTCGATGCCCGCCGGGCCGGGGTCGCGACCGGAACCCCGAGTCCTACGAACGGCGAGTCAGCCCGACTGGCCGCCCAGTTGGCCGACTTCGCCTGGGCCGGCCTGCGCCAGGTCCACCGCATCTGATCCGATCGCACCGCGGTGGGCTCGGGCCTAGGGAGAGCGGACCACGGTGGCTCAGGCCGTGACCTCACCCGACACCACGGGCTGGTTGTGGCTCTGGACCACTCCACCGGCGTGCTCGGCGGTGATTGCGAACGCCTGGACCGAGCCGTCACCGGCCACGCTGAAGGGCACCACGGACGGGTCCGGGCCCAACAGCCCGAGTGAGATGGTCTTGCCCCCGATGACTCCCCAGAGCTGATACGTCCGGTCCGTCGGCAACGTGTCCAGGCGGTCCGCCTCCACGAAACCGGTGCCGGCATGGGTGAGCACCACGGTGACGGCACTCGGAGATTTCGCGCCGGGAAGTGAAGTGAGCGTGACCTGTTTGGTCGACGGCTGCTGCAGCGCGGCCTGCTCGGCGGCGGACAGGAGCGGGTGGGCCTGCATGGCATTCACCTGGGAGTGCAGATGGTTGACCTGCACACCCAACAGCACCGCCACCACCGCGGCCGCCGCAGCCACGGCCGAGGCGACCCGCACCACCCAGCGGTTCCGGCGCGCCGACGTGATGGGCACCACGTCGGCGCCCCCATCCTGCCGCTCCACCAAACGGTCCTCCCGGCCTTCACCCGAGGTCAGCCTGGCGGCCAGTCGGTCCCACGAGGGTGGGACCGAGCCATCCAGCTGGCTGGCGATCCCGTCCCACAGCCCGGCCGGCGACGCGCCGCCCGAGTTGGCCAGGAGACCGGCTACCTCATGGTGCTGGGCCACCTCCGTCGAGCACTTCACGCAGTGGCGCAGATGTTCCTCGACCATGGCCGCAGTTTCGGAGTCCACCGCATCGAGTGCATACACGCCGAGGAGACTCTGGATCTCGCGGTGACCGGGTTCGGGGATCCGCGTACTCACTGTTCCGCTCCTGCCGGTTGCACGCCACGCTCGGCCAGATTGACACGGAGGTGGCCCAACCCGGACCTGATCCGGCTCTTCACCGTGCCCTCGGGTTGCCGCAACATCTCCGCCACCTCCCGATACGTGTGGCCACCGAAGTAGGCCAACTCGATGGGCTGACGCAACTCATCGGGGAGTGCTTCCAGCGCTTCGTGGACCTGTTCGGCCACAGCCATGTCCCACACCTCGTGGTCGATGTCGTACCCGGCCGTCGCCGTCTCGCGGGACGTTCGCTCCTCCCGATTTCGACGGGACGTCTCCGAGCGCACGTAATCGACCGACTTGCCATGCGTCCTCGCCAACAGGAACGACCGCAGCGTGCCACGTTGAGGGTCGAACTTCTCGGGGCGGTTCCACAGATCCAAAAAGACTTCCTGGGTGATCTCCTCGGCCGGCGCATCGTTGCGGATGATGCGCCGGGCCAAGGCGTGGACGGCCCCGCCATGGCGCCGGTACACCTCGGCCAAGGCCTGTTCGTGCCAACGGCCTACCGCAACCACCAGATTGGCATCGCTGGCCTGCTCCACGTCGACCATCACGGAACTGTATTCGGAACCGGGGCCCCAACCGGATGTGGACCTGTCGTGCGGCGGAGTACCGCCCTGTCCATCCAGATCCCCGACGGCTCCGAACCCATAGTGATGACCGACACCTCTACCCCCATACGTCGTGGCTCACATACCGCCACGTCACGCTCACTGCGGATGCGACGGCTCGCCATCGTGGCACTCGCCGGCATGGCCCTGGCCGCGGCGGCGTGCTCGTCATCGGGCAGCGCCACCTCGACCACGGCCACGACTGCGGCGTCGCCGGGGAGCACATCCGGCAGCGGGTCGGGAACGTCCGGAGGGTCGGACGCCATCACTATCCAGAACTTCGCCTTCGCCCCCGCTCGCCTGACGGTGGCGCCCGGGGCCACTGTCACCGTCACCAACAAGGACCAGGTGACCCACACCCTCACCGCCGCCAAAGGTGGCTTCGACACCGGTGACATCGCGGCCGGGCAATCCAAGTCGTTCACGGCTCCGAACAACCCGGGCACCTACCCCTACATCTGCTCGATCCACCAGTACATGAGTGGGACTCTCGTGGTCTCGAGCTGAATGGCCCGGGTTGCCGGAGCGCTCCGGTTACCCGATCCGTCCCAAACCGTCGTCGTCACACCCGGGCCTGGATCGTCGCGCCCGAATTTCACCACAACAACCGTTCCAAGCAGACAAACCACAAGGAGGAGACAGATGAGAGGAAGACCGGAGCAGGGCCGATCGGCACCGGCGACGGAAGTCGTCGACGTCGATCCCCGCATGATGGGATCGCTGATCGAGGAGTCCGAAGATCTTCATCGCGATGCCACCGTCACCACGGCTGCGGCCCTCGACGAACTGGTCGAGACGGGCCACGAGGCCCGGGCCCACGGTGGCGTGGACCCCGACGAGTCTCGGGCCGTGGCCGCGAAGCGCTCGTCACTCCTGACCGGTGCGGCCTTCGGTGGCGGCATCCTCGCCGCGGCCGGAATCGCCACCGCCCTGGAGTCGGTGTTCTCCACACCGGCCTTCGCCGCCTCGGCCACCGACATCCAGATCCTGCAGACGGCGTCGTCCATCGAGGTACTGGCGGTGTCCACCTACAAGACGGCACTGACCCTGCCCTTCATCGGCGGTGCGTCGGCGAATCCCGTGGTCAAGGCGTTCGCCACCACCACCATGCAGCAGCACATGCAGCACCTCGACGCCTTCAATGCCGCTATCACCGGACTGGGCGGCAAGGCCCAGACCAATCCGGACCCCGCCTTGCAGAAGGTCGTGGCGGCGGCAGTGCCCGGGCTCACCTCACCGGGGCCAGTGGTGGCTCTGGCGCTCGAGCTGGAGCAGGGGGCAGCGGAGACCTACGTGGCCGATGTGGCCGCGCTCTCCGATGCCGGCGCCAAGAAGGTCACCGCCTCCATCATGGGCGTCGAAGCCCAGCACGCCTCGGTGCTGCTGGCCGTCCAGGCCCTGTTGAACGCCAACGCGGCCCAGTTGATCACCCTGACCCCCGGCAACGTGGCCAATCTCCCGGCCGCAGCCGGATCCGTCGGATTTCCCGACGCGTTCTTCCCCACCGATCAGGCCCGCCCGGCCAGTGAAGGAGCACTCTCATGAGGCGTCGCAACCGCAACACCGACGTGATGGCCATCTCGGAGCACGAACTCACCGTGATGACCAATGACCTGGAACAGATGCACCACGATGTGGGTATGCCGGCCATGCACCGGGCCCTGAGCGAGTGGACCGATCGGTCCCGCACCAGCCGGCGAGGCTTCCTCATCGGCGCCGGTGCCCTGGCCGGTGGAGCCGTCCTGGCCGCCTGCTCGTCGGGCTCGTCCAGCTCGACCACCACCACCAAGGCGGCCGGCTCGGGCTCGTCCACGGTCGGAAAGCTGACCGGCGATCTGGCTGTGGCCGCCCTGGCTGCCAGCCTCGAGAACCTGGCCGTGGCGGCCTACGGCGACGTGCTGACTGCGGCCGGGGCCGGCAAGTTGGGGACCGTGCCTCCGGCCGTGTCCACCTTCGTGACCACGGTCATGGGACAGCACACCCAGCACGCGGCCGCCTGGAACTCGGCCATCGTGGCGGCCGGGCACCCGGCGGTGACCACGCCGGACGCCGTGCTGGTCCCCACGGTGACCAAGGACTTCGCCAAGGTCACCGACGTGACCGGGGCGGCGAAGCTGGCCCTGACCCTCGAGGACGTCGCCGCCGCCACCTACCAGACGGCCATCAGCGCGGTGAAGGCCACCTCGTCGGTGAAGGTGGCGGCCAGTATCCAACCCGTGGAGATGCAGCACGCCGCCATCCTCAACTTCGTGCTGGGGCAGTATCCGGTACCGAACGCCTTCAGTCCGACCAAGGATGCCCGTCCGTTGACGGACTACACGACGAGCTGAACGGGCCGCACCGACACTTCTGCGGCCTACGGACGCGACAGTCACCGGCTTCCCCGAGCCGGTGACTGTCGCGTCGATCGTCCGGCGCATGGGCGGCGAAAGCGACCGGGGCCCGGCGGAACGCATGCCCGGTGCCATGGTGTCGATGACCGCAGAACATGGTGTCGACGACCGCAGAACATGGCAGCGCGTACGTGGGGCAAATGCTCATCTGAGTGGCGAACGGCAACGAAGACAGTGCATGAGCTTCGACATCGCCACCTACCGTTCCCTGTCGCGAAAAGTCGATGTCGACGACATCGATTTCGACTCGTTCCGGACCGATCCCTTGGACGCCGAGGCGCTCCGGTGCCTTCGCTACATGCACGACGTGGAGAGCCACACTGTGTGTTACCTACGTGACGTGTTGGTGACCAGGGCCCACCGTGACCCCGAGCTCACCACGTTCCTGACCCTTTGGAACTACGAGGAGTTCTGGCATGGCGAGGCCATCGCCAGAATCCTCGAGGCCCACGACGAGTTGGCCGGGCCCGGACGGATCGCCGCACTCCGGCGCAAACTGCCCTCGAGTGAGAAGTGGAAGCCGTTGAGCTTCCAGTTGGCCTCCGCCATCACTCCCCACCTCACCGCGGTCCATATGACGTGGGGGGCAGTGAACGAGTGGACCACCCAGGCCGCCTACGCCCGACTGGCCAAGCTGGCCGATCACCCGACCCTGTCCGAGCTCCTCCGCCGCATCATGAAACAGGAAGGCCGCCACATCGACTTCTACAGCACTCAGGCACGGTCTCGACTGGCCGACAGCCGGGCGGCACAGAGACTCACCCGCTGGGCTCTCCGCCGATTCTGGGCACCCGTCGGCACCGGCGTGGTTCCCGACCGGGAGGTCGATTTCCTCCGCGGCTACCTGTTCGGAGACCACGACGGCCAGGCCTTGGCCGAGAGGATCGACCGCCGCGTGGATCGACTCCCCGGTCTAGACGGACTGCATCTGCTCGAGGGAGCCGTGTCAGCCGCGGCCTGACCGGGGGCCGGGAGCAAAAAGCCGATCGAACCGATAAACTAAGTGGGTGTTCAGCTTCCCGAACCCCGTCAACGAGTATGCGGCCAGGACGGTGGCGGCCGGGGTTCTGGTCATGGCGGTGGCATCCATAGCGTTCCAAGCCACCTGGATCCTCATCCCCCTGGCCTACGGCTTCTGGGCCCGTGTGCTGACGGGGCCCCACACTGAGCCCGCTCGGCCAGGTGGCCACCCGGGTGGTGGCCCCCCGTCTGCCCTGGGGACCCAAGCCGGTGGCCGGCCCGCCGAAACGGTTCGCCCAAGCCATCGGCGTGGTGTTCTCCACCACCGCCCTCGTCCTCTGGTTCGGCTTCGGCCTCGCCACGGCCACGTGGGTGGTCGTGGCGCTGCTGGCCGCGGCCGCCACTCTCGAATCGGTGTTCGGGATCTGCCTCGGGTGCATCGCCTTCGGGTATCTGATGCGCGCCGGCGTGATTCCCGAGGACGTGTGCGAGGCCTGCTCGAACATCGCCTTGCGCCACCCCCAGCTCTCCTGATCCCCTCGGATCGGATCGGTCGTCCGTCCGGCGCTCAGGACAGTCGGGGCAGTAGATCGGACGTGAGTGCTACCAGCTCCTTGGCGCAGGCCACGTAGACCTGGTCTTCGCCGCCGGCCGGGTCCTCGACGTCCTCCCACTCTTCGATCGGCGTGTTGGCCAGGTCCAACGCGGCGATCCGCTGGGCCAGCGGGCGGGGGCCGGGAGCCAGATCGCGGCACAGTCGCTTGATCGAGGCCGTCTTGGCCGCGGCGTCGGGATACCGGCGACGCACGTAGGCCACATGCTCGCCGGCCATGGCCACGACCACATCGGCGGCAGCCATGTCCTCGTCGCTGAGCTGGTGGCTCCGGTGTCCGTCGGCCGTGAACCCCACCGAGGCCAGGGCGTCCCGGGTCCGCCGACTCATGGGCTGCCCCTCGACCACGTGGGTCCCCGCCGTCACGATTCGCACCGGTGCTGCCTGCAGCATGGCTCCGGCCATGACCGACCGGGCGGCGTTGCCGGTACAGAGGGTGAGCAGCAGTGGGGGCGAAACCTCCGCCGAACGTTGGCCATCCATGCCACCAGTGTGGTCCAACCGGCCGGGACCCCAGGTCATGCGGTCCCGCACGCTGACGGGTGTCCACCGAACATTCTCCTTGCCCCGGATGGTCCGGCGTGAGAGCGTGCTGGGCACGCCGGGCCAAGGAGGTCACTGATGACGAGCATCGACGTACTGTTGGACGCCTTCGAGCGGATCCGCGACTCCGTGCATCCAGCCGTGAACGGCCTCACGGCCGACGAACTCGCCTACCGACCGGACGCAGAATCCAACTCCATCGCCTGGCTGGTGTGGCACCTCACCCGGATCCAGGATGATCATGTGGCCGGGCTCGACGGGAGACCACAGGTGTGGACGGCCAACGGATGGGCGGAGCGGTTCGCGTTGCCCCTCGAGCCGACCGACACCGGCTACGGCCACGACGCCGAGGCCGTGGCCAAAGTCAGGGCCGATGCCGCCTCGCTGCTCGGGTACTACGAGGATACCCACCAGAAGACGCTGGATTTCGTGGGATCGCTGGCCGAGTCGGACCTCACCCGGGTCATCGACGAGCAATGGGACCCACCGGTGACGATGAGCGTCCGACTGGTCAGCGTGATCGTCGACGACCTGCAGCACGTGGGCCAGGCCGCTTACGTCCGGGGTCTGCTCCCGCCCGTCTGAGCCTCACTGCTCCCCGTCCGGGAGGTAGCTCGACAGAGACCTTAGGAACCACTCGGAGATCGCCATCACCGGCACCGCCCCGGCATCGATTCGATAGGAACGGGAGAGGAGGACGTCGCCGGTCGGCGGTCGGGTTGCCGCCGGGACACTGACGTCGGGCCGGTCCGGTCCGCACAGGGGCGACCGCGTCACGACCAACGCCTCGTCGTCGAGGATGCGACCGATGGGATCCGACGTGGAATCCAGTCGCAGACGGAACCGGTCCGAGAGACGGCTGGGCACGAGGATGCTTTCGGCGTAGACGTAAGACCGGCCCGATGCCCTACCCTGCAGCACCGCCGTCCGATGGAGCTGCAGTTGACCTTCGGACACCTGCAGTACTGACGATGCGCCGGCAGGGGCGAGTTTCTGATGCCGGCGATGGGCATCGACGGGCTCACCGACGAGGCGCTCCAAGAAGCCCGTCACTGTTCCGGGCTCCCGGCCGAGTGCTCGTTCCAGTTCCAGCGGCGGGTACCCACGCCCACCATTGAATCGCAAGTGTGTACCGCATGCCGGGGACGGAATAACGGCCGCGATCACCGGGGTCGGACGCCGAATCGGGGCTGCCGCCGATGTCAGCCGGCAGCCCTCTGTGGCAAGACGGATGCGCCGGGTTCGTGAGTCCCACCTCGAGCCGCATCCAGCCGACTGTCGATCGCGCCCACTGCCATGGGGCGGGCGAACAGATAGCCCTGACCATGGTCTATGTGTTCTGCGAGGAGTCGAACTCGCTGGTCGTCTGTTTCGACACCCTCGGCAATGGTTTCGAGACCCAACGCCTTACCCAATTGGACCAGTGCATGGACGATCGCAGCCGCATCCGGCGATTTCACCATGCCCGAAACGAAGGACCGATCTATCTTCAGGATGTCGAGCGGGAATCGACGCAGATAGGCGAGCGAGGAGTAGCCGGTTCCGAAGTCGTCGATGGCAATGCGCACACCTAACGTCTTCAGGTGTTGCAGTCGGCCGATCGTCGCATCCGCGTTGATCATGAGAGTTGTCTCGGTGAGCTCCAAGATCAACGTTCCCGGCTCGAGTCCACTCTTCGACACAGCGCCGAGGACCTCGCCCACGAACTGATCCTGCTCGATCTGTCGCGCCGATACGTTCACGGAGATAGACAGATGATGGCCGCCTCGATGCCAGGCCGCACCCTGGCGGCAGGCTTCTTCGAGCACCCACGTTCCGACCGGGACGATGAGACCGCTCGTTTCGAGAGTCGGAATGAACACATCGGGCATCACGACCCCTCGCCTCGGGTGCGCCCAGCGGATCAAGGCCTCGACACCGATGATGTCGCCGGAGACGAGGTCTACGGTCGGTTGGTAGGCCAGATAGAACTGGTTGGCTTCGAGCGCATCGTGCAGGTCCAGCTCGAGTTGGTGCTGCTCGTCCAATGTTTCCTTCATCGATGGCGAGAAGGTCACGGAGCGTTTCTTGCCGGCCGCTTTGGCTTCGTACAGAGCAATGTCGGCGTCCTGCAGGAGTTCTTCCGGCGTCGACCGGTCGCCGACGGCTACCCCGATACTGCCGGTTACGGACAACGGCACATCGACGGCTTCGATCTCGAATGGAGCGGCCAGCGCCGAAATGATGCGATCGGCGACGACGTCAACGAGTGCCGTCGCCGAAGCTCCATCAGTCACGATGACGAATTCATCGCCACCCAACCGACCGACGGTGTCTCTTCCTCGCAACGTACCCGTGAGCCTCTCTCCCACAGCCACGAGCAGTTGGTCCCCGGCCCTGTGGCCCAGGGTGTCATTGATGGATTTGAAGTTGTCCAGATCAAGAAAGAGCACCCCGACCAGCACGTGCTCACGACGACCGCGCACGAGCAGCCGGTTGATCCTGTCAAGTATCAGTGCCCGGTTGGGAAGACCGGTCAGAGGGTCGTGGAGGGCCTGATGGTGCAACTGCTCAGTACGCGTCCGCACCAGATCCAGCGCTCGGGATCTACCGGTCCCGAGGGTGTAGATGAGGGCGGCCAGCAACAGGCTGGCCAGGATGCCGGCGAGCAACAGGGCCAACGCACCCTTGTCACTGGTCACGCCGCTGTCACCGATGGGCGAGAACACCTCGACGCTCCATCCATTGTGCAGGTCTATCGACGTCTCTGCGCCAGTCGGGATGCTCCCCGATGAGAACGTTGCCGTCTCGGACCCGTTCCGGTAGTGGAACACCACAGCGGTGTTCGGGTGCCCGCGCAGGGCGGTGGTGAGAAGGACCCTCGGAAGGATCTGAATCCCGACCCAACCGAGGAACGAGGTACGACGGGCCGCGACGGTACTCGGTTCGATGCCGCTCTGATAGATGGCGGTCCCCACCGCCAGCGCGGCGTTCTTCCCGCTTCCATAGGGTACGTAGGCCAATTGACCGGAGTCCCGGGCGGCGAGGAGGGCCGGTCCAAGATTCGAAGCGCACACGTCGGCTCCCGCTGGAACGAGCGACTGTCCAGAGCGACCCTGCGTGAGCGTCGAGAAGCAGTAGGCGGCCCGGAGCCCGGCCGGACTGACCTGAAATCCGGCGCTTTCGTGGTCGGCCACGAACGCCTTCAGTCCTGACGCCGGAACAAATACCACCTCGCCGATACCCAGCAACTCCGGATACCGTCGGAACAGTTGGGCGTTGGCGACCCACTCCTGGAACTGGACTTCAGATGCCGATGGATTGCCGATGATAAAGGCGCCTGCATTGACTCCGAGATCCTGTTCGCGCTCGATCGCCAGCTTGAGGGTGGCGGCAACCTGTTCAGACGAGTTGACGAACGCCTGGTGGGATTTCTGGGTTTGGTTCCGCGCTATGGCTCGAGCCCCCAGCACCGAACCCAGGATCCCTACGGCCAGGAGCAAAGGCACGCCCACGATCAACCAGGTCCGGAGTGACCGGCCACCCGGTTGCGCCTCGGAGACTGGCGGCACCGTGGCCGGTGGGGAGGCACTGGACCGCGGAAGTACCCGTGCACCGGGGCCTGGCTCGACTCCAACTGGAACGACGCCAGCCACTAGGGACCCCGCGTGCACGAATTGCGGTGAAGGTGGTGAGCCTCGGTGGAACACATGGGATCTCCCGTGGAGTCGCGCCGTCAAAGACACCGGTTCCCTGGGATCGACACGGTAGAAGGGGCTCTGGAGGGAGCACGCCCTACATCAGACCCGTATTGGTCCTATTTGTGCGCCCGGACCATCGATCGAACCGGCCCGGGGATGCGATGGCCCACCCCCGGATCGACCCGGACCCCCCGACTCATGGGACAGGGATTCCCGCCCGCCAATGATCTGGCACCGACCCCGCCAACATCGTTCCGACCACGTCGGCTCCCATCGGCCGTCCGAAATGGAAACCCTGGCAGAAATCGCATCCCAGCTCCACCAGGATCTGTCGTTGGGCGGCAGTCTCCACGCCTTCGCTGACAACGGTCAGGTCGAGAAGATGAGCCAGTTCGATGGTCTTCGACACGATGGCATGACTGGAACGGTCTTGATCAATGTCGGTGACGAAGCTGTGGTCGATCTTGACTACGTCGATGGGGAAGCGCTTCAGATAGCTGAGCGACGAGTAGCCGATACCGAAGTCATCCAATGCCAGTCGGAAACCGAGATCTTTCAATTCGAGAAGCACCACGAGAGCGCGATTGGTGTCGTGGATCAGCGCTCCCTCGGTAATCTCGATCGTGATCAAATTGGAATCGGTGTCTGTCTCGGCCAGGATTCCTTTGACCATGGATAGGAAATCGGGCCCCATGATCTGATGGGCTGACATGTTGACGGCCATGCGCACCGTGCCATCCCGAACCTCACTCCAGAGCTTCCGGTCGTTACAGGCGCGCTTGAGGACCCACTCGGCGATCTCACCGGCCAGTCCCGCCTTCTCGGCCAATGGGATGATCGTGGTCGGCATGATCGGGCCGCGGGAGCGATGATCCCACCGGAGAAGAGCCTCGACGCAATCGACATCTCCGTCAGCGGTCCGGACGATGGGTTGATAGAGGACATGGAGTTCCTCTCGCTCCACGGCGTTGCTCAGGGCGCTCACAAGGCCGCCGTGATGTTCATCCAGATAGTCGGAACGTAGATCGATCACCTGGTGGGCGCCGCCCCCCTTGCGCTTGGCCTGGTACATGGCCAAATCGGCGGCGTGCAGCAGCTGGTCGGGGTCGTGATTGGCCTGTCCCGCGAACGCGATTCCGATACTGGCCGAAACGGAGATCTGCACTCCGGACAGTGTGCACGGCATGGCCAGTGCATCGGTGATCCGTGCTGCCACGATCTCAACCTGAGACAGGTTGTCCAGCTCCTCGCACAGGACCACGAACTCGTCCCCTGACAGGCGGGCCAGGGTGTCGGCCGGACGCAGCACGACGGCGATTCGCTCGCCGACAGAGATCAGCAGCTCGTCGCCGATCTGGTGACCATGAACATCGTTGACCTTCTTGAAATCATCCAAGTCGACGTAGAAGATCGCCACCACCTTCTTCGAGCGGCCACTTCGCACAATGGCATGTTCGATTCGCTCGAGGAGCAGGATCCTGTTCGGCAGACCGGTCAGAGCATCGTGCACTGATCGTTCGTGTGAACGGGCTGACGCGACCACGAGGTCGGCACGGCCCTGGGCATTCACCAGGTAGGCCGATGTCACGTCGGCGAGGGTCTGGGCCGTGGTGATGTTGAACTCGCTGAGTGACCCCGGCGTGTCTCGATACAGATCGAGGGCTCCGAGCCGCTTGTACCCCTGCCGCAGGGGGAAGGTGAACACCGCGGCAAGTCCCATCTCCACGGCCTTCGGCGAGAACTTCTTGAACCGGTGGTCCAGGACGAGATCGGGAACGATGACCGGCTCGTTCGAGGTGTAGGCACCGAGGCACGGACCCTCGCTCAGCTCCGTCTGCAGTTCCTCGAACCGGAGCGCCGAGGCGTCTGAGGTGGCTACATAGTGGGGAGCCTCCGTGAATGAGATCAGGGTGACCCCGGCACCACTAATGGGCAGCACATCGACGATACGCCTTACCAGGTGCTCGAGAATGCCCTGGATGGGGAATTCAGTCAGCATGGTGCGGGCGAATTCGCTCAGCACGTCGGAGAGTTGCTGATCCGACTGCGTCATCGCCGCACCCGGTGCCAAGGCTCTTGCAGGTCGACGGAAAAGAGGCTCGGTCACAAACCGCTCCGCCCCTCGTTTTGCCTAACCCTTACTGCAAAAGGCTGGGGGCATGGTATCCCACTTCACCGAGCCGGGCGAGCAGATCCACCGGGCGAACCACCTCCGGGTGACCACCGCGGTCGGGGTAGCTGATCGCGCCTGGGTCGGGCCAGGTCAGGGGTGATTTTCCACCGCGGATCGAACGGGCCGGCACGATCGGATGCCACTGGATCCACGGCCCCGGCCACCAGTCGGCCGCCTTGGCGCCGGGGCGCGGAAGCGCCTCCACCGGCATCTCAGCTCATGCCCACGACGGGCCGGTTGAGCTGGGTCCCTCCGGTCGATCCATAGAAGCCGGCGTCGCCGAAACTGAAGATGCCCCCGTCGCTGGCCACCAGCCAGTACCCGTGGCCGGTCGGAGTCGAGGCCATGCCCACGACGGGGCGGTTGAGCTGGGTCCCTCCGGTCGATCCATAGAAGCCGGCGTCACCGAAGCTGAAGATGCCCCCGTCGCTGGCCACCAGCCAGTACCCGTGGCCGGTCGGAGTCGAGGCCATGCCCACGATTGGCCGGTTGAGCTGGGTCCCTCCGGTCGATCCATAGAAGCCGGCGTCGCCGAAGCTGAAGATGCCCCCGTCGCTGGCCACCAGCCAGTACCCGTGGCCGGTCGGAGTCGAGGCCATGCCCACGATTGGCCGGTTGAGCTGGGTCCCTCCGGTCGATCCATAGAAGCCGGCGTCGCCGAAACTGAAGATGCCCCCGTCGCTGGCCACCAGCCAGTACCCGTGGCCGGTCGGAGTCGAGGCCATGCCCACGACGGGGCGGTTGAGCTGGGTCCCTCCGGTCGATCCATAGAAACCGGCGTCACCGAAGCTGAAGATGCCCCCGTCGCTGGCCACCAGCCAGTACCCGTGGCCGGTCGGAGTCGAGGCCATGCCCACGACGGGCCGGTTGAGCTGGGTCCCTCCGGTCGATCCATAGAAGCCGGCGTCGCCGAAACTGAAGATGCCCCCGTCGCCGGCCACCTGACGGTAGCCAGTCGTTCCACCCGGTACGTCGGCCTCGTAGGTGAACCCTCCTGCACCCGAGCTAACGCTCGTCCCGCCGGGGGTGGTCACCGAGACGGTGACCGATCCGACCGGGCCGACCGGACTGGTGGCAACCAGCGAGGTGTCGTTGGCCACCGAGACCGAGGTGGCCGAACCGGCACCGAACGTGACCGTCGACCTCGAGGTGAAGCCGGTCCCGGTGACGGTGACCGCGGTGCCACCTGCCGCGGGACCCTCGGTCGGGGTGATCGAGGTCACGCTCGGGACCGGGTCATAGGTGAAGTGGTCGGATGCTCCTGCGGTCGAAGAGCCGACGGCGGCGGTGACGACCACATCGACCGAACCGGACGGGCCCGAAGGCGAGGTGGCTACCAGGGTCGATGGGTTGATCTCCGAGTAGGACGTGGCGGCATCGCCCCCGAAGGTGACGCCGGTGACGTTGGTGAAGCCCGAACCGGTGATGGTCACGTCGGTGCCTCCAGTCAGGGGACCCTCCATCGGGTCGACGGTGGCGACGACCGGGGCCGTCCCGTAGGTGAAGTCACCGGCGCCGGAACCACCCGAGTCGCCGAAGGGGGTGGTCACGACCACGTCGACCACGCCGGTGCCGACCGGGGTGGTGGCCGCGATGGTGCCGTCGTCAGTGACGGTGTAGCCGGTGGCGGCGGTACCCCCGAAGGTGACCCCGGTGGCGTCGGCGAAGCCCGAGCCGGTGATGGTCACGTCGGTGCCTCCGGCCTCGAGGCCGGTGGCCGGGTCGACGGTGGCGACGACCGGCGGTGGGCCGAAGGTGAAGTCACCGGCGCCGGAGTGACCCGAGTCGCCGAAGGAGGTGGTCACGACCACGTCGACCTCGCCGGATCCGCTCGGGGCGGTGGCGGCGATGGTGCCGTCGTCGGTGACGGTGTAGCTGGTGGCGGCATCGCCCCCGAAGGTGACCCCGGTGGCGTCGGTGAAGCCCGAACCGGTGATGGTCACGTCGGTGCCTCCGGTTTCGGGGCCGGTGGCCGGGTCGACGGTGGCGACGACCGGCGGTGGGCCGTAGGTGAAGTCACCGGCGCCGGAACCACCCGAGTCGCCGAAGGGGGTGGTTACGACCACGTCGACCTCGCCGGTCCCGCTCGAGGTGGTGGCGGCGATGGTGCCGTCATCAGTGACGGTGTAACCGGTGGCGGCAGTACCCCCGAAGGTGACCCCGGTGGCGTCGGTGAAGCCCGAGCCGGTGATGGTCACGTCGGTGCCCCCGGCCTCGAGGCCGGTGGCCGGGTCGACGGTGGCGATGACCGGGGCCGTCCCGTAGGTGAAGTCACGGGCGCCGGAGTGACCCGAGTCACCAAACGGGGTGGTCACGACCACCTCGACCTCGCCGGTCCCGACCGGGGTGGTGGCCGCGATGGTGCTGTCGTCGGCGACGGTGTAGCTGATGGCGGCCGTACCCCCGAAGGTGACCCCGGTGGCGTTGGTGAAGCCCGAGCCGGTGATGGTCACGTCGGTGCCCCCGGCCTCGAGGCCGGTGGCCGGGTTGACGGTGGCGATGGCCGGCGGCGGGCCGAAGGTGAAGCGGTCGGACGTCCCGGTGGGGCTGGTGCCGTCCGGGGTGGTGACGGTGAGGTCGACCGTCCCCGCCGATTCCGAGGGCGAGGTGGCCGAGCAGCTGGTGGTCGAAGAACAGGAGACCGAGGTTCCGGCCGTGGTCCCGAAGAGGGCGGTGGTCGACCCGACCACGAGGCCAGTGCCGACGACCGCCACGACGGTGCCCCCGGCCAGCGATCCCGACACGGGAGTGATCGAGGTCACCGACGGGAGTACCGGTATGGGCGTCACAGCTACGCCTCTCGGCGCCGTTCCCACCGCGACAGCAGCCGCGACGGTGTTGGTGGAGGTACTGACCACGCTCACCGTGTTCGAGCCGCTGTTGGCCACGTAGACGTCACGTCCGTCGGGGGTGACGGCCACGCCGTAGGGACTCGTCCCCACGGTGACCGTGGCGGCGACGGTATTGGCCGCGGTGCTGATGGCGCTGACCGTGGTCGAACCGCTGTTGGCCACGTAGACGTCAGCTGCCGTCGGGGGTGACGGCCACGCCGTAGGGAGTCGCACCCACCGGGACCGAGGCGACGACGGTGTTGGCCGCCGTGCTGATCTTGCTGACCGTGTTCGAGCCGCTGTTGGCCACGTAGACGTCACGTGCCGTCGGGGGTGACGGCCACGCCGTAGGGAGTCGCGCCCACCGGGACCGTGGCTGTCACTGCGTTGCTGGCGGTGCTGATGACGCTGACGTTGCCCGAGCCGCCGTTGGTCACGTAGGCATCGTTGCCGTTGGGGGTGACGGCCACACCTTTGGGAGCCGTGCCGACACCGACCGTGGCGGTGACGGTATTGGATGCGGTGCTGATGACGCTGACCGTTTCTCGAGCCATTGTTGGTCACGTAGACCGAGCGGCCGTCGGGGGTGACGGCCACACCGAAGGGGTTCGTACCCACGGAGACAGTGGTGGCAACGGTGTTGGTCGCCGTACTGATCACGCTGACAGTGTTGGACGCTTGGTTAGCCACATAGACGTACGCCCCGCTGGGGGTGACAGCCACGTAGCCAGGGCTGGATCCGACCGGGACAGTGGCAGCGAGGGTGTTGGTGGCGGTATTGATGACGCTCACGGTGGCCGAGCCGAAGTTGGCCACGTAGGCGAACACGGCATAGGTGAAGTGATCGGCGGCAACGGTGGCCGACGTGCCTCCCGCGGTGGTCACCGAGATGTCGACCAGGCCGATCGAGCCGGCCGGCGAGGTGGCCGAACAGATGGTGACGGTCGAGCAGCTGACAGAGGTCCCCGGCGTGCTTCCGAAGCTGACCGTGGTCGACCCCGGCACGAACCCGGTGCCGCTGATGCTCACAACGGTTCCCCCGGTCGGAGAACCGGTAGTCGGAGTCACAGCCGTCACCGTGGGGGGGCTGACCGCCCCGGCCGACATCGCGGTGAGCATGGCCACCACGAGATTGAGGGCGACAGCGATGGCGAGTGAAGCCGTCACGGTGCGGTGGCCGACATGCTCGGTCAACGCTCCTCCTCGACACGCCTCCGGTGCGTCACCGACCGGTCAGGCAATGCGAATTCGGGAACGAGCACCGATACACCTCTCGTGGCTGAGTCGACAGGGATGCAACACCGGTATCGGGTAGATCGGCAGAGGAACTGGATGGGGCTGGCCATAGAGAAGCCGGGGGTGTTCTCCAGAAGGAGCGGAGATCCGGAGTGGACACGGGGTTCCTGAGGTCGCCAGCCCCGATCCTGCTTCGAACCGGACCGGGGGTGGAACCTATTCGCCCTGGGGGTCGGCATCCCCAATGCGACTGGGCGGAGAGCGACATCCTCATCCGGCACCCGATGACACGGTTCTTCGCTTACGCTGTAGATCAGACCTTTGACTTGTCCGGCGGTTGCCCTGGCTCCCGTGGCCCTCGTTGCAATCGGTCATCTCTGAGATCTGCTTCCCTCTCACGAAGGAGCCCGCAGATGTCCTCAGAACCAGATCCGATCAGCGTGGCGCTCTGTTCCGACAGCTTTCTCATCGGCGACGGCCTCGCATCACTCCTGTCCGATGTCCCCGACGTCGAGGTGGTTGGACGGACCCGTGACATCAACGCCCTGCCGATGTTGGTCGACGAGTTGGCTCCCCGCACGGTGATCATCAGCATCCGGTCCCAGGTGGTGACTACCGCCGCCTCCGTTTCCGCCGCCCGGCACCTGAGGGACGCCTACCCCACGCTGTGCATCATGGTCATCTCCGACCGCACCAACGAATTCGCCCTTGAGGTTCTACGCGGCGGCTCCTCAGGGATTGCGTTTCTGTTGGACGACCAGCTGCCCGGGATCGAGGAGGTGCTCAGCTCGCTCCGGCAACTGAACACCGGCCATACGATCCTGGACCCGAGCATCGTCGACACGCTCATACGGCGAGGCGATGCCGCGGGCATCGAAGACTTGACGCCCAGAGAGGTCGACGTGTTGGAGCAGATGGCCCACGGCCTTTCGAACCGGGCTATCGCCGACAAGCTTCACATCTCCGTGAAATCCATAGAAAAGGGGGTCACGGCGATCTTCCTCAAGCTGGGGCCCTTCAATTCTGCCGCTGCCGATCGCCGGGTCTCCGCAGCACTGGCGTTCCTGCGCACCCAGACAGATCCATTCGGACCCATCGCCGAGGGGGAACGATCAGTTCCGGCTGCGACCCTGAAGGAGTCCCGGACGACGGCCTCGGCCGTCGGGGGCTGAGCGGCCCGACCACAACTCCGGTATCGGAAGAATGGCTGATCCCGGGGTGCTCCCCCCGATTCGCGGTCGTTCCGCTCGCTATCCGGCCCTGGTCAGTGCCGCAGCCAGAAGTTCCAACCGGATGGGTTTGGCCAGATACTGGTCCACGCCGGCCTGCACGAACTTCCTCTGTTCCTCGGCCGTCCCGCTGGCGGTCACGGCGATGATCAGAGGCTGAGGATCGACCTTGGCATCACTACGGATGCGGCGGCTTGCCTCCAGTCCGTCCATCTCCGGCATCTGGATGTCCATCAACACGACGTCATAAGCGGCGCGGTCAAGTGCCTCCAGTGCTTCGACTCCACTTCCAGCCGCATCAGCTCGTACGCCCAGATGCTCCAGCATGAGCACGGTGACGTCCTGGCTCACCTCGTCATCGTCGACAACCAGTACCCGCGGCAGCGGGCCGTGGCGATCCGTGGCGGGCCCATCGACTGGGACGGGTCCGTCCGATCGGAGGATCCGACGTTACGCCCACCGGGAGGATAGGAACGACACCATCGGCCCGGACTGCTCCGGTTGTCTCCGCGGCCATCGGTGACAGCCGATTCGCAGCCAACCCTCCAGGCCAGGGCCGATACGCGGATCCTTCCACCCGGAAGCACCCTCCCCGGTCGTCGGAGTCCACGGTCCCGCACCGATCCCCGGTTGCAATCGCTCGGCCCACCGCGGCCAGCAGTGCGTCCTTTCGCAACGGTTTGGACAGATAGTCATCCATCCCTGCAGCCAGGCAGCGCTCGCCGTCCTCATGGCGGGCCCCCGCCGTGACGGCGATGATCGACGTCCTTCGATCCGAACCCTCCTCACGGGCTCGGATCGAGGCCGTGGCTTCGAAGCCGTTGAGCTCAGGCATCTGACAGTCCATGAGGATGGCGTCGTAGTCCTGGGCGCCGGCGGCACGGACGGCTTCCACCCCGGTGTCGACGACATCGATCTGACATCCGGTGCCGGACAGCATGGCCAGTGCAACGCTCTGACTGATGGCGTTGTCCTCGGCCAACAGCAGCCGGATCGAGGCGAAGGCGCCGACCATCTGGGTGGTGGAGGAGGCGGTGTCCGCACCCGGCGGATCGTCCTGTACGCCCTCGGCCGCCCCGGCCGACGTCGTCCGGACGGTGAACCAGAAGGTGCTTCCTTCACCCGGTGCGCTGGTCACACCGCATTCGCCCCCCATGAGTGTCACGAGTCGGCCACAGATGGCCAAACCCAGTCCGGTGCCACCGAACCGGCGGGACGTTGACGAGTCGGCCTGCACAAACGGTTCGAAGATCAGCGCGATCTTGCTGGCTTCGATCCCTAGCCCCGTGTCGGAGACCTCGTAGCGCAGAAACACCTCCGATCCCTCCGCTGTGACCTCCGCCTCCGCCGTGACCGCAATGTCTATCTCGCCGACTTGAGTGAACTTGACGGCATTTTGGATGAAATTGGTCAAGACCTGACGTACGCGGACTGGATCCCCTCTCACCATTCCGGGTACCGAACTCTCGACGACCGTGTGCAATGCCAATCCCTTGGCGTCGGCCAATCCGCCCAACAGGTCCGTGACATCGTCGAGCTCACGTCGGACTGCGAACTCGATGTTCTCGATCTCGAACTTCCCGGTCTCGATCTTCGAGAAGTCGAGGATGTCGTTGATGATGACGAGAAGGGAATCTCCTGATTTGCGGACCGTATCCGCATAGGCACGCTGACGGGAGTCGAGGTGCGTCTCCATGAGGAGCTCGGTCATGCCGATGACCCCGTTCATCGGGGTTCGAATCTCATGGCTCATGTTGGCCAGAAACTCCGACTTGAGCTTCGTGGCCGCGTCCGCTCGGTCCCGGGCGTCGGACATGGCCGCCTCTGCCCGGGCCTCAATCGTGACGTCGGCCAGTGTTCCGACCCAGCCTTCGGTCGTTCCGTTGCCGGCCAGAGTCGATTTCGAAGTGAGAACAACGACGCGAGGATCCGCCTCACCAGGATCAAGTTGGAATCGGTAGGACAGCTCGGCCTGGGATTCGGTGTCGTCGATGATGTCGGGTAGCAGGCCGGACCGCTGATCTGTACCGATGATGCTGTCCCAGGTCTTTCCGCGTGCCATATCGGCCGGAATGCCGGTGATCTCGGACCAGCGGGGATTGGTGTACTCATATCTGTTGTCGGAGTCTGTCCGAAAGATGCCGATCGGAGCGGCGTCGGCGAGTAGTTTGAACTGGTCGGCGTAGGCCTGGACTTCCCGGGTCCGTTCAGCAAGAGCCGCAGTGTTGGCGAACAGATTGGCGAATACCGATACCTTGGCCCGAAGTTCGTAAGGAACGACCGGGGTGAAGATGAAGTCCACTGCGCCCTGGGCGTACCGATCGATCCCCTCAATCTCGTCCCCTTGGTAGGCGGTGATGAAGATGATGGGGGTCATGGCCGACTGGAGCCGACGTCGAATCAGCGTGGCCGTCTGTAGCCCGTCCATCACCGGCATGTGGACGTCCAACAGGATGACGGCGAAGTCGTCGGCCATCACACAACGCAGGGCATCCTCCCCTGATTCGGCCTCGACCACCTTGAGACCGAGCGGTGCGATCACCGACGTGAGTGCCAGGCGCTTGTTGGCGTTGTCGTCCACCACCAACACGCTGGCTTGAGGAATCTTCCCGAGCATCGCCGATGACGTGAGGACGTTGGACCGATCTTTCATGCGGTGGCCCCTGACTTCATCAGCAGTCGCGGCCGGAGTCCCATCGGTCTGCACCTTTCGAGTTCGTCGGTCGAAGAGCCCTAGACACCTATCGACAGATGAACCGCGCCTTGGAGTGGAGCAGGACCTACGTCTTGGGGGGGAACACCCTCCGCTGGTCTGGACACGAGGGACCTCGGAACCGGCAACGCTTGGCCACGACCGGTGCCGCCCGGATCCAGACGGCCTGTTCCGACCATGGAACCGACCGCTACCAAGCCGGTCGAAAGGTTGCGCCGAACGTCGACATGCGGCTCTGGATCACACTGCGTCGGCCAGAGACTGGGATCGCGCCCGGAGTCCTCCGGGTGCGGAAACCGCCTACCGGCCCCGCTCCGCTACTTGATGTGCACCCCGGAGATGGCCCTTGCGATGATCAATCTTTGGATCTCCGACGTGCCCTCGAAGATGGTGTAGATCTTCGAGTCACGGTGCCAGCGCTCCACCGGGTGCTCGCGGATGTAGCCGTAGCCCCCCATGATCTGTATGGCCTCTTCGGTCACATAGACCGCGGTCTCGCCCGCGTAGAGCTTGGACATCGAACCCTCACCGGCGGTGAAGTCCTTGCCGGTGCGACCCATCCACGAGGCCCGCCAGATCAGCAGTCTCGAGGCATCGATTCGGGTCTTCATGTCGGCCAGCTTGAAGGCGATGGCCTGGTTCTCGATGATGGCCCGACCGAAGGCCTTGCGCTCCTTGGCGTAGTCGAGCGAGTACTCGTAGGCAGCACGGGCAATCCCCAGGGCCTGGGAGCCGACGGTCGGACGTGACGCCTCGAACGTCTTCATGGCCGCCTGGCTGGACGAGCGCTTCCCCTCGCGGGCCCGGGCCAGCCTCTCGTCCAGCTTGTCCTTGCCCCCGAGCAGGCAGTGGCCCGGTACCCGGCAGTCCTCGAGGATCACTTCCGCGGTGTGGGAGGCCCGGATGCCCATCTTCTTGAACTTCTGGCCCTGGGAGAGACCGGGGGTCTTCGGGGGCACGATGAAACTGGCCTGGCCCCTCGATCCGAGCTCCGGATCGACCGAGGCCACCACCACGTGGATGTCGGCGATGCCGCCGTTGGTGATCCAGGTCTTCGTCCCGTTCAGGACCCACTCGTCCTTGGCCTGGTCGTAGACGGCTCTGGTCCGGAGCGAGGACACATCCGATCCGGCGTCGGGCTCGGAGACGGCGAATGCCGCCATCTGGATCTTGTCGGGAGTACCGAAGCACTGGGGCCCCCACTCCATCAGTTGCTCGGTCGTCCCGTTGCCGGCAATCCCGGCCAGTCCGAGCGAGGTGCCGAAGATGGACAGCCCGATACCGGCATCGCCCCAGAAGAGCTCCTCGTTGGCGACGGGCATGAGGAGTCCGCTCTCGTCGAAGAACGCCTGGGAGATGAAGTCGAAGGAGTACAGGCCGATCCGAGAGGCCTCCTCGATGATCGGCCACGGGGTCTCCTCCCGCTCGTCCCACTCGTGACCGGCGGGCCGGATCACGTTCTCAGCGAAGTCGTGGACCCACTTCTGGATCTGGATCTGGTCCTCGTTCAGTTCGAGAGAGAAGTCGCCCATCGTGCCCTGCTCCGATCCGGCCCCGGAAGGCCTGTCACGCTCGGCTGGCGCTCGCTGACGAACGCCGGACACCCCTGGGGGTGCCATCCACCGTCCCTTGGTCTGCACGAACCGGCGGATCCTTCTTAGTTACCCAATGGTAACCATATCGGCACTTCTACGCCAGCCCTTGATTCCGGACAGCGTCAGGAGCGGTGGAGCGTCAGGAGCGGTGGAGGCTGCGCCCGAGGCCGGCGGAACGGGCCACGGCGCCACGGCATCGGCGGAGCCGAGTCGCGCCGGGACTGCGTCCTACCCTCCAGAGAGGCGAACGGGCTCCGGGCCGGAGGCCCTGGGCCGGGTCGGTTGGGGTGGGGACTAGGCCGGCTGGGCCAGGCGCACGTCTACAGCCTGGAGCCCCTTCGGTCCCTCCTGAAGATCGAACTCCACAGCCTGGCCCTCTTCGAGAGAGCGGAATCCGTTCATTTGGATTGCGGTGTGGTGCACGAATACATCGGCCCCGCCATCCGGTTGTGAGATGAAGCCGAAGCCCTTCTCAGCGTTGAACCACTTGACTGTTCCGGAAGCCACGGCGGCATTCCCCTTTCCTCCACACGCTGCGTGAACAGCGGGTCCCGACAGGTCCGCCGGCCCAAACCCTCCCGCTTGCGGGCGAGCCCATGACCACCGGTCCGGGAGATCCCCTGAGGAGGAAAACGCTACCAGTCTCACCCCGAGAATCAACTGGGGAGGGCCCTTCTGGACGGGTGTTCACGCGGCGTTCATTGACGACGGACCCGCGTTCCTTCAGGCCCGTCCTCCACCACCCATCCCGACGCTTCCAACTGGCCACGGAGAGTGTCGGCCTCGTCCCACTGCCGTGCCGACCTGGCTTCGTCCCTGCGTCGGACCAACTCGGCGGTGGCCGGGTCGAGCTCGACCGACCCAGCCGATCCGAAGGCCAGCCCGAAGGATGCCCCGAGCAGAGCCGCAGTGGCCGCGGCCCGGCCGGCCGCGTCGAGGTCGCCCGCATCGGCGGCGCTGTTGGCCGTCCGGACGAGCTCGAACAGAATGGCCAGCGCTCCCGGGGTGTCGAGATCGTCGTCCATCCGGACCCGGAAACGGGCCACCGCGGTGGCGTCGATGTCGTCCCGGTCCTGTCCCGGGGCCACCGCCGGGTCGACGACCGGACCGTCGACCAGTAGGTCCCCGATACCGAAGCGACGGGCCATCTCGTCCAGACGGGCCAGGCCGGACTCGGCATCGGCAATGGTCTCCCTGGTCACCTCGATGGGTGACCGATAGTGGGACCGCAGCACCAGCAGACGGTACGCCCGGGCGTCGCTCCGCTCCAGGAGGTCGGAGAGCGAGGTGAAGTTCCCCAGGGACTTGGACATCTTCTCGCCACCGACGGTCACCCACCCGTTGTGCATCCAGTGCCGGGCGAACTCGCGGTCCACGGCCACGGCCTGGGCCCGCTCGTTCTCGTGATGGGGGAACATGAGGTCCTGTCCGCCCCCGTGGAGCTCGAAGCCGTCGCCCAGCAGATCGAGGGACATCACCACGCACTCCGTGTGCCACCCCGGCCGGCCCTTCCCCCAGGGCGAATCCCACGTCGGCTCCCCCGGTTTGGCCTTCTTCCACAGGGCGAAATCGACGGGAGAGCGCTTGTGCACGTCAGCCTCCACCCGAGCCCCGGCCCGCAGGGAGTCGAGGGACTGGTGGGCCAGTAGCCCGTAGCCGGGCACGTCCTGCACCGACAGGTAGACGCCGTCGTCGGTCTCGTAGGCGACGCCGCGGTCCACCAGGTCGACGACCAGGTCGACCATCCGGCTCACATAGTCGGTGGCGTGCGGGATCATGTCGGGCCGCAGCACGCCCAGGGCGTCCATGGCCTCCCACCAGACGGCCTCGTAGGTAGCCGTCAGCTCGGACTCGGAGATGCCCTGTTCGGCGGCCCGTTCGATGATGTTGTCCTCGATGTCGGTGATGTTCGAGACGTAGGTCACGTCCAAGCCCGAAAAGAGCAGGTACCGGCGGAGCACGTCGAACACCAGGGTGAACCGGCCGTGGCCCAGGTGGGGCGCGTCGTAGACCGTGGGCCCGCACACGTACATGGAGACCCGGCCGGGCTCCCGCAACCGGAGTGGCGCCGCCTCACCGGTGGCAGTGTCGTGGAGCTGGAGCACGCAGGGTACGGTAACCCGATCATGAATGCTGACGCGACCGGATCGGCCAGCCCGGCGGGGGGCCCGACCGGGATCCCGGAGAAACCGGGCCTCGAGGGCCTCGAGACCGCCTGGTCGGCGCGTTGGGACGAGGCGGGCACCTACAGGTTCGACCGTTCCGCCACCCGCGACCGTGTCTTCTCCATCGACACCCCGCCGCCCACGGTGTCCGGATCCCTCCACATCGGCCACGTCTTCTCCTATACCCACACCGATGCCGTGGCCCGTTTCCAACGCATGCGGGGTCGGGCCGTCTTCTACCCGATGGGTTGGGACGACAACGGTCTGCCCACCGAGCGCCGGGTGCAGAACTATTTCGGGGTCCGGTGCGACCCCAGCCTCCCCTTCGACCCCGGGTTCGAGCCGCCGGCCCGGCCGGGCAAGGACCCGGTCTCGATCTCCCGTCCCAACTTCGTGGCGCTCTGCAACCGGCTGACGGCCGAGGACGAGCAGGCCTTCGAACACCTGTGGCGCATGCTCGGCCTCTCGGTGGACTGGTCCCACACCTATGCCACCGTCTCGGAACGGGCCCAGCGGGTGTCCCAGCGGGGATTCCTGCGGCTGGCCGAACGGGGTCAGGCGGTCCAGCGCACCGCGCCCACCCTGTGGGACGTCGACTTCCGTACCGCGGTGTCCCAGGCCGAGCTGGAAGACCGTGAGCGGCCCGGCGCCTACCACCGGATCCGATTCCCCCGGGTCGGCCACGACGGTGGCGTCGAGATCGAGACCACCAGACCGGAGCTGTTGCCGGCCTGCGTGGCGCTGGTAGCACACCCCGACGACGATCGCTACCAGCCGCTCTTCGGCACCGAGGTCGCCACCCCCCTGTTCGGCGTGTCGGTGCCGGTGGTGGCCCATCCGCTGGCCGACCCCGAGAAGGGGTCGGGAATCGCCATGGTCTGCACCTTCGGCGACACCACCGACGTGGTGTGGTGGCGCGAGCTGTCCCTCCCCACCCGGACGGTCGTCGGTCGTGACGGTCGCCTGCTACCGGTGTCGTGGGGAGCGGAGGGGTGGGAGTCGGCCACGCCGGACAGGGCGGAGGCGGCCTACGGGGAGCTGGCCGGACGGACGGTGAGACAGGCCCAGACCCGCATCGTCGAACTGCTGGCCGAGTCGGGAGACCTGATCGGGGAGCCCACGCCCATCACCCACCCGGTCAAGTTCTACGAGAAGGGCGAGCGCCCCCTCGAGATCGTCTCGTCCCGGCAGTGGTTCGTCCTGACCCTCGGGCTCCGCGACCGGCTGCTGGCCCGGGGGGAGGAGCTCCGCTGGCACCCCCCCTACATGGCCCACCGCTACCGGGCCTGGGTGGAGGGCCTCAACGCCGACTGGAACATCAGCCGGCAGCGGTTCTTCGGGGTCCCGTTCCCGGTCTGGTACCCGGTCGACGACAGCGGTGAGACCGACTTCGACCGGCCGCTCTTCGCCGGGGAGGACCGCCTGCCCGTCGATCCGTCCACCGACGCGCCCGAAGGATTCACCGAGGCTCAACGCGGCCGGCCCGGGGGGTTCGTCGGGGACCCCGACGTCATGGACACATGGGCCACCTCGTCGCTGACCCCCCAGATCGCCGGCGGCTGGGAGGACGACCCCGATCTCTTCGCCCGGGTGTTTCCCATGGACGTGCGGCCGCAGGCCCACGAGATCATCCGCACCTGGCTGTTCTCGACGGTGGTCCGCTCCGAGTTGGAGCACGGTGTGCTCCCCTGGACCGACGCAGCCATCTCGGGGTGGGTGCTCGACCCCGACCGCAAGAAGATGTCCAAGTCCAAGGGCGACGTGGTGACTCCTCTGCCCCTGGTGGAGAAGCACGGTGCCGACGCCGTCCGCTACTGGGCCGCCGGTGGGAGGCCCGGCACCGACACCGCCTTCGACGAAGGTCAGATGAAGGTGGGGCGGCGCCTGGCCATCAAGATCCTCAACGCCTCGCGGTTCGCCCTCGGACGCATGGCCGACGACGACGGCATGGTGGCCATGCCCGGTCCCCGGTCGGTGACGGCGCCGGTGGACCGGGCCATGCTGGGTCGGCTGGCCGGCGTGATCGACGAGGCCACGCTGGCCTTCGTGGCCTACGACTACGCCCGGGCGGTCGAACGGACCGAGTCGTTCTTCTGGTTCTTCTGCGACGACTACCTGGAGCTGGTCAAGACCCGGGCCTACGGCGACTCCGACCAACCCGGCCCGGCCTCGGCCCAGGCCGCCCTGGGCCTGGCCCTCTCCGCCCTGCTACGGCTGCTGGCCCCGGTCCTCCCGTTCGTCACCGAGGAGGTGTGGTCGTGGTGGAAGGTCGGCTCCATCCACATGGCGCCGTGGCCGTCGCCGGCCGAACTCGGCGGCTCGGTGTCCGACAATGGCGGGGATGACACCGCCGGGCTGGTCCTCGAAGTGGCGAGCGACGTCCTGGGCCAGGTCCGCAAGGCCAAGACCGAGGCCAAGCGCTCGATGCGCTGGCCGGTGGCCACCCTGACCGTGGTCGACACCGCGGCCCGGGTCGCCGCCCTCCGGTCGGCCGAGGAGGACCTCCGCGACGCCGGTGGCGTGGCCGAACTGGTCACCGCCGAGGGAGACGAGCCGAGCGTGGAGGTCGAGTTGGCCGACGAGGAGTGAGCCCGGCCCTCGGACTCAGGCCAGGTACACGCTCAGTGCGGCATCGGCCATCTCGTTGGGCGTCCCCTCCTGTTCGATCCGACCGTGCACCATGATGGCGGCGCGGGTGGACACGGACAGGGCCGTGGTCACGAACTGCTCGACCAGGAGGATGGTCATCCCCTGGGCGGCCAGGGCGCCGACCAGTTCGTAGAGCTCGTTGACGATCAGCGGCGCCAGGCCCATGGACAGCTCGTCGAGCAACAGGACCTTGGGCCCGGTGACCAGGGCCCGCGAGATGGCCAGCATCTGCTGCTCGCCCCCGGAGAGCGTGCCGGCCATCTGCTTGCGCCGCTCCTTCAGACGCGGGAAGGCGGCGAAGGTCTTCTCCTCGACGTCCCTCATGCTGATCCCGCCCCGGTAGGTCCAGATGCGCAGGTTCTCGCGCACGGTCAGGTTCGGAAAGATCCCACGCCCCTCGGGCACGGCGCACACACCCCGTTTGACCAGCTTCTCGCTCGGGCTCTTGCCCACCGGCGTGTCCCCGATCAGCACCTGGCCGGAGCTCGGCCGCATCCGGCCGCTGATGACCTTCAACAGGGTCGACTTTCCGGCTCCGTTGGGCCCGAGCAGAGCGAACACACTTCCCGGTGGCACCACCAGGTTGACGCCGTGGAGAACCTCGATCCTCCCGTAGGCAGCCCGGATGTCGCTGATCACGATGCTCGGAGGCAGCACGTGGAGCTCGTCACCTGGACCCTGCGTCTCCTGCGCCTCCTGTGTCGGCGGTGTCGGCTGTGTCGGCTGGGTCGGCTGAGTCGGCTGGGTCTGATTTTGCGGTGCCTGTGGTTCCGGTCCCTGCGGGCCCTTCGGCTTCTCGGGCTCCTCGCCGCCGAAGACGGCGGACATGACGTCACTCACCGGTCCACCCCCGCATCGCTGGTCAGGTTCGGGGCCGGGGGGCCGTCGTGCCCATCCTCGGTTGGCGCCTCGCCCAGGTAGGCGGCCTGGACCATGGGATCCTTGCGGATGGCGTCGGGGGGACCCGAGGCGATGATGTCCCCGAAGTCGAGGACATAGATGTGATCGCAGATCCGCATGACCAGCTCCATGTCGTGCTCCACCAGCAGGACCGCCATGCCTCCGGCGGCCAGGCGGGCGAGCAGCTGGCCCAACGCCTTCGACTCCGCCTCGTCCAGACCCGATCCGGGCTCGTCGAGGAGGAGGAGCTTCGGTCCGATGGCCAGGGCACGGGCCAGCTCCACCATGCGGGCCAGTCCGGTGGACATGTTGGACGACTGCGCGCCGCCCAAACCGCGCAGGCCCACGCCGTCGAGCAGCCGGTCGCAGGTGGTGGTGGCCAGGGAACCGGGGCGGGAGGGCTGGCCGGTGCCGTTCGCCTTGCGACGCCGCTTCAACGACATGGCCCGTCGCAGATGGCGCCACTCCCACCATTTGACAGTGGACTCCAGTCCGACCTGGACGTTCTCACTGGCGGTGAGCGTGCCGAAGATCTCGAGCCGCTGGAAGGTCCGGGCCAGTCCCAGCCGGGCCCGACGGTGGGGCTTCATGTGGGTGACGTTGGCGTCGAACAGGTGCACCGTCCCCCGGTCGGGGACCTGGAGCCCGCTGATCACGTTGAACAAGGTTGTCTTGCCGGCTCCGTTCGGGCCGATCAGGCCGGTCACCGTGCCGGGCTGGACGGTCAGGCTGACGTCGCTGAGAGCGGACACACCGCCGAAACGGACCGCCACCTCGGTGACGGTGAGGGCGGCCCTTCCCCCTTCGCTCCCCTCAACCGGCGGCACGGGCATCCCTTGTCATCACGGTGGCCGCTCCCACGGCACCATCGGCGGCAACGCGGGCGTCACCCGAGCGGCCGACCCATGGCAGGCGGAACTGGAGGGCCTCGATACCGAGCACGCCACCGGCGGCCCGGCCGATGAGGATGATGCCCACCCCGGCGAAGAGCCCGATGCCGTTGGGCCAGAGCAGGTTCAAGGTGACATAGGTGACGGCGGCCAGGAAGGCGCCCGTCACCGTTCGGATACTCCAGATGGTCACGAAGAGCACGAAGATGATGCCGGGGAAGATGTCGAAGTCGGTGGTACCGACCACGCCCTGCGCCGTCCCGTACAGCGCTCCGGCTAACCCGGCCATGCCGGCCGCGATGGTGAACACCGCCACCTTGGTGAAGCCGATGTTGAGGCCCACGGTGGCGTAGGCGGCGGGTGAGTCGTTGAGGGCCACCAGGCGGCGGCCGAAGAGGCTCCGCCGGATGGCCAGCACCAGCAGCGCGGCCAGCACGAAGAACACCGTAACCAACAGGAACTCGGCGCTGTCGCTGCCGAAGCTCACCCCCGGGATGATGATGCGGCCGATGGGGATCCCACCGCTGCCGTAGATGTGGCTGTCGGGGAAGAAGCCCTGGGCCACGGCGTCGGCGAAGGCGAAGGTGGCGAGGGCCAGGTACAGGTCGCGTAGTCGGATGGTCGGGAGGGCGATGAGCGCGCCGACCCCGGCGCAGACCAGCGCCGCGGCCAGCAGGCCGAGCAGTGAGCCGCCGCCGGCGATCTTCCCCATGATGAACGCACCGATGCCCATGAAGGAGAATTGGCACAGTGACACCTGGCCCGAGTAGCCGGTCAACAGGACCAGGGACAGGCCGACGATGCCGAGGCTCATCACCATGGCGCCCAGCGTCAGCAGGGTGGTGCCCTTGACCGAGGTGTTGTCGAAGGCCAGCGCGGCGACGATGGCCACGACGAAGAAGGCCGCCCCGGCCACCAGCGACTCCTTGCCTCCGGCCACCCGGGGCGCCCGCATGGTGGTCAGGCGGCCCACCGCCCGCAGCCGCACCGACGGCAGCGTGACCAGGGCGATGAACAGGAACACCATGGGGAGTGCGTAGGTGATGTCGGGGACCAGGTTCTGGGGGACGTGCGGGAGGACGTAGTTGATGACGTAGTTCTCGGCCAGCCCGATGGCGAGGGCGGCCGCGAACGTCACCGGGATGTTCTTGAGGCGCCCGACGATGGCCGCGGCATAGCCGTTGACCACCAGCAGGGTCATTGCCTCGATGCTGATACCGGTGGTCTGGGTCGGAGCCAGAAGCACGCCGGCCAGGGCGGCCATCATGAATCCGAGGATCCAGCCGTACTGGCTCATGCGGTTGGGCGAGACACCGGACATGGCCAACAGCTCCGGATCGTCGACCACGGCGCGTAGGGCGTAACCGGTGCGGGTGGAGTAGAACAGGGCCCGAAGGGCGATGGCCACGGCCAGGGCCACCCCGATGATCAGGACCTCTTGGTACTGGATGTTGATCCCCACCAGGCGGAACTGGCCGGACACCATGTTGTTCACCTGGCGTTCGGTCGTCGGGCTCCAGACCAGGGTGGCCACGCCGGTGAGGATGACCATGAGGCCTAGCGTGACCATGACCGGCCGCTCGGCCGAGGCTCCGTGCAGGCGACGCATGAGCACCCGCTCCACCAGTGCCCCGGCGATCGACGCCCCCACGACCAGGATGATCACCAGGGCCAACAGCACCGGCACGTTGTGGGCCGATACCAGCTCCCAGTAGCAGAAGGCCGCCACCATCCCCACCGCCCCCTGGGCGAAGTTGAAGACGCCCGAGGTGGTGTAGGTCACCACCAGACCCGTGGCCGCGATGGCGTACCCGGCACCCAGCATGATCCCGAAGACGGTGTACTGCAGAAAGTCGCTCAACGGATCAACCTCGTCCCCCCCGTCATCACGTCACACCCTCCGAGATGCAGCCAAGGCTCTCAGCTCCCTGGCGGCGTGATGTACTGGTAGTCGCAACGGTAGCCGTTCGTGCTGCTGGAGAAGGGCGGGTCGTCGAGCCGCTCGTAGCCACCGTTGACGATGTGGGCGATCAGATAGCAGTTCCCGACGGTCTTCGCCGCCGGATTGTTCGGGGCCACGATGTTGTTGCCGCTGAAGCTGGTGATCTTCGAGAGCGCCTGGAGCAGCGATCCCCGGCTGGGATCGGACCCGGAATTCTTGAGGGCCTGGGTGAACAGCTCGGCGGAGAGCCACCCGTACAGGGTGAACAGGTCGATCTTGAAATTCGGGGAGGTCTTCTGGACCCACTTGTTGAAGAGCCCCACCGCCGGGATTCCGGCCTCGTCCTGGCCCAGGTAGAGCGACGTGTTCTGGTCGACCTGGGCCCCATCCACATTGGCGTTGCCGCCGGCTGCCGACACCAGGTCGTTGCTGTAGCTGGCCGCGCCGAGGATGACCTGGGGATGGAAGTTCTGCTGGGCCAGGTTCTTGAGCATGGCCGAGGCGTAATTCTGGGGCAGCTGGTCGAGGAAGAGGATCTTCACCCCGGCGTTCTTCATGGCGATGACGTTCTGGGTGTAGTCGGTCTGGGTCACGGGGACGCTGGGGTCGTAGATGACCTTGTAGCCCACCTGCTCGAGGGCGTACTTCTCGCCGGCCCAGTCCGTCTGGGCCGAGGCCTGGTTGGACACGACCGTCCCCACGGCATCGATGTCCTTGGGGAACTTCTTCTTGAAGTACTGGAGCGGCCCCTCCTCCCATCCGCCGTTGAGCGGAACGGCGCTGAAGACGTTGGGCAGCTTGTTGGTGGCCTTATCGAGCACTACCGATACATCGGGCATACCGGGGTTGGCCTTTAACACCAGGCCTCCGAAGTTGTCCTGGAGCGAGAACCCTCCGACCAGGGAGAAGTCGTTGTTCAGGGCGTTCTGGGTGGCCTGCTTGTTGCCGGCGCCGCTGAAGCCGTCATCGGCCGAGTTGACGATGATCCTGCGGCCGTTGATCCCCCCGATGGAGTTGACATAGTTGGCGTAGGCCTCGGTTCCCACCGTGGCGCCCTTGAACAGCCCGCCGACGGCCAGCGTGGACACGTTGGCCACCTGCACCGCCTTCGAGGTGATGCCGGTGTGGTCGCTGAAGGCGCTGGACGGGATCTTCGATCCGCCCGACCCGCCCGTGGTGGAGGTGGACGAGGAGTTGGTGGAGCTGCAGGCCACCGACGTGGTCGCCACCAGGGCCACCACGATCAGCGCGGCCATCCGCGTCTTCCACAGCGCAGTCCCCAAGGCTCCCCCTTGACTTTAGCGCAGGTTCGGCCTGATCCGACCCTGCCAGTACGAATATGTGACTCTATGTCAGAAACTCGCCTTTGTGTTTACAGCCCAGGTCCGAGGGGGTTATTCCGTCTGGCGCACCCCCTCCTCGGTCCGCCGGCCCGGCCCCGACTGGCGGCCCGGCCACGTCCTTACCGCCTCGAGGAAGCGGACCGCCCCCATCGTGGTGTGCCGGCACCGGATCGATGCCAGGACGTCGAAGGCATGCTGGGCCCCGGGCAGCTCGACATAGGCCACCGGGGCCTCCGAGCCCACCTGGAGCTGCGCCACGAAGTGCCGGGCCACGTTGAGCGGCACCAGGGTGTCGTTCGTCCCGTGGAAGACCATCATCGGAGGGGCTGCCGGCGTCACCCGGTGGTCGGGAGAGGCCTCTTCGAACAGATGGGGGTTGTCGGCGATGGTGGTCTTCATCACCAGGCGTTCGAGGAGATCGAGGGTCCCATCGCCGTAGGCCCCCGAGCGGTCCGGTGCGCCCGTCAGGTCGTAGACGCCGTAGAAGGGCAGACAGGCGTCCACGGAGGCGTCGAGCTCCTCGAAGCCGGGCTGCCATTCGGGCTCGTCCGGAGTCAGGGCCAGCAGGGCACAGAGATGGCCCCCGGCCGACCCGCCGGAGACGGCGATGAAGTCGGGGTCGCCCCCGTACTCGGCGATGTGCTGGCGGACCCAGGCCACGGCCCGCTTGCAGTCGACGATGTGGGCCGGCCACGTCCCGCGGGGGCTCAGCCGATAGTTGATGGCCACGCACACCCAGCCCCGTTGCACCAGCTCGTGCATCATCGGGATGCCCTGTTGACGCTTGTCTCCGATCGTCCACGCTCCCCCGTGGATGTAGATCAGCACCGGTGCCCGGTCCGGCACCACCGATCGCCGGCTCAGGATGTCGAGTTTGTGCCGGTAGTTGCCGTCGCCCCAGTAGTCGATGTTCCGGGCCCGCCGAATGCCCCGGAAGCGGAACGGCACGGCGATGACCAGGCGCCACCAGTGGTTCCAGACCGGCCGGATGTCCAGACCGGTCGGCGCCAACGGTCCACCGGTGGCCTCCTCAAGGGCCTCGTCCACCAGGGCCCCGGTCCGGCCGGCCACCACGGCCAGCCGCACGAAGCCACCACAGGTCCCGATACCGAGGACCAGCGCCACCCAGCCCGGCCAACTGCCGAGGGCGCCGTAGTGGGCGAAGGCCACCATTCCGGCCACTTCCAGGGCACCCGTCTGCAGGGGCAGCTCCCCGGGGATCCAACCCATGGCGAAGCTGGCCACGGTGAACGGCTCCCGCCGGACAGGAAAGAATGCGTTGACCACGAGGGCCGCGAAGACCATGCTGACTGCGAGGAACACCCAGGCCACCCCTCCATACAACACGTTCCGGCCCCTCCCGTGAAGCCCATCGGGACTCGGGCGGGAACGGGAGGGGCCGGAACGGGGTGCACGAGGCGGACAGGAGGAAGTAAGAAGCGATCATGGAACGACTGAGCGGACTCGATGCCAGCTTCCTCTACCTCGAGACACCGAGCCTCCACATGCACGTGGCCCTGACCCTGGTCTTCGATCCGTCGACCGTTCCGGGGGGATACACCTTCGAGAAGATGAAAGGGTCCATCGCCGCCCGGATTCCCAGTGCGCCGGTATTCCGCCGCAGGCTGGTCGAGGTGCCTTTCGGCCTCGGTCATCCGGTCTGGGTGGACGATCCCGACTTCGACATCGACTACCACGTCCGGTTGGCCGCCGTACCCCGGCCGGGCGGACTCCGACAGCTGGCCGATCTGGCCGGGGACATCGCCGGTCGGCCATTGGACCGGTCGAGGCCGCTGTGGGAGATGTGGATCGTGGAGGGTCTGGCCGGAGGGCGGATCGGCTACGTCGCCAAGATGCACCACTCGACCGTCGACGGGGTCTCCGGCGCCGCTCTCCTGTCGGTGCTCTTCGACCTCGAACCGGAACCCGATCCCGACGCCATCCCGCCGGAGCAGGACGTGGATCCTCGAGTGCCGTCGGGACTGGAGCTGATGGCCCAGGCCCTGGTGGGTCGGGCCCACCGTCCCATCGACATCACCCGTGACCTCATCCGCACCGGGCAACGGGTGCTCGACGTGCGGCGGGTCCGCCAGGAACCGAAGAACCGCGCCCCCCAGGCCAAGGCGGCGCTGCCCCTCTCGGCCCCCCGGACCTCGTTCAACGGGTCCTTGACCTGGCGGAGGAGCGTGGCCCTGACGGCGATCGGACTCGACGACGTCAAGCGCCTGAAGAAGGCCACCGGCACCACGGTGAACGATGTGGTCCTGGCCGTGTGCACCGGGGCCCTTCGCTCCTTCCTCCTGGACGGCGACGAGCTGCCCGACAAGCCGCTGGTGGCGGTGGTCCCGGTGTCGGTCCGGTCCGACCTCGACGACCCGCGGGGGTCCAACCAGGTGTCCACGATGTTCGTACAGCTGCCCGTCGAGCTGCACGAACCCATCGCCCGACTCGACGCCATCCACGAGGGCACCCTGGGGGCCAAGGAGGAGCACGAGGCACTCGGCGGGGACACCCTGATCACCTGGGCCGAGCACGCCACGCCGAACTTCTTCGCCAACGCGTCTCGGCTCTACTCACGGATGCGGCTGGCCGACCGCCACCGGCCCATCGCCAACCTGGTCATCTCCAACGTGCCGGGGCCCGACTTCCCCATGTACCTGGGAGGCGCGGTACTCGAGGAGGTCTTCCCGTTGGGCCCGGTCATGGACGGCATGGGGGTGAACATCACCATCATGAGCTACCAGGGTGTCCTCTACTGGGGCATCATGGCCAGCCCGGACAACATCCCCAGGATCTGGAACCTCACCGCCGGCATTCCCCTGGCTCTGGACGAGCTGCTGGCTGCGGCCGGGGAGCCCGCCGCCGCCTTCCGGTCCGAGGACGCGGTGCAGGCCCTGCGGGCCTCGGGGATCGACGTGGGGGGAAGGAGCGCCGCTCAGGGTGCCGGAGCCACGGCCATCGACGAGGCGCCCGAACACACCGGAATGGCCCGGCCGAAGGTCTCCGAGGCCGGCTCGTAGGGGAGCACGGCGTCGAACCCCTCGACGATGAACGCACCGGTGTTGCCCGGTCCGAGCACGATGTCCGTGGGGTGCCCTGACCCCGAGGTGGCTCCGGCGGTGCCGGCCGAAGGCAGGTGGACCGGGGTCGGGGGGGTGAAGAATGTGGACAGGGGCACCGGATTGACCCAGTTGTTGGCCGAGTCCACCACCAGCAGCAGGCTGCCGTCGGGCTCGTCGGCCAGGGCCGCCGGATCGGAGATCCCGTAGTAGTCGAAGCTGGTCGGGGCCCCCACCGCGCCGGTGGCGGTGGCGATGGGGAGCACGCGTCCCCCGTAGTCCGGCGCCCCCTGGCCCACGACGTACACCGTGGCGCCGTCGTCTGTCACCACGATCCCGTGCGGCGAGTACACCGAGGAGACCGACAAGCTGGTGGGGATCTCGGCCCCGACCGTGGAGTGGGCGGTGTCGACGGGGATCACCCCTCCGGGCACCAGGACGTAGAGGGTGGTGCTGTGCGGATCGAGGGCCATCCCGAAGATGGTCTGTCCCGACCCGAGGTCGAGCGGGGTGCCCACCTGGTCGTCGGCCACGTCGATGGGGACGATGGTGTTCCCGCTGGCGGCCAGTACCGTCCTCCCGCCCGGGAGCACCACGATGGCGTGGGTACCCACCGGCCCCGGGATGCTGATGGGTGGTTCGGCCTGCTGGGTGACCAGGTCGATGGGGATGACCACGTTCTGGGCTTCGGATCCGGGCTCGGCCGTGGCCGTGGTGGCCGTGGTGGCCGTGGTGGCCGTGGTGGCCGGGGTGGACCCCGGGGTGGCGCCGGTCGGCGCGCCCGTGGTGGGGGCGGTGGTGCCGGGCGCCACACCGTCCGTCGTCACGACATAGGCCCACCGACCGTCGGTCGAGGTGGCGATGGCGAAGTTGCCGAAGACCGGGGATCCCGAGATGGGCAGGGGGATGGCCGCTTCGGCCGTGCGGGTGGCCAGCTCCACGGGCGTCACCGCGTTGGAGCACACCACGTACCCCACCGATCCGGACGGGGCCAGCGACGAGTCGCGCACCGGGGTCGGGACAGGGGTGGAGAAGACCGCGCATCCGGTGAGCATCACCGCCACCGTCGGCACCACCGCCAGCAGGGACCGACGATGGTGGCGCGCCGGCCCGGCCGGGGTAGGTGCTCGGAGGAAGGCCATACGGGCTCTGACCCTAGCGAGGCCGACGCGGTCACCCGAGGACTCGGCCACCTCAGGATGTGGGTCCGGGCCCATCGGCGTCAGCCCCGGTCGGTGCGCTCTCAGGGGTGCTGGAAACTCGGTGCGCCCTCGACCGCGAAGGCGAACTCGTCCACGTAGCACCACCACCACTCCTCGCCGGGCTCGTAGGACTCGATCAGGGGATGGCCGGTCTCGTCGAAGTGGGCGGTGGCGTGCCGTCCGGGCGAGTTGTCGCAGCAGCCCACGTGGCCGCAGATCCGGCACATCCGGAGATGGACCCAGTGACCGCCGACGCGGAGACAGTCCTCGCAGCCTACCGAGGAGGGGTCGACCTCCTGCACCTGGTCGAGATGGTGGCAGAACTCCTCGGCGTCCGTCATGGCGTCTCCTGGGACCGAGCATCGGCGATCGATTGGTATCGGTGTCGACCGATGGTACCGGTCGGTCCCTGCTTGTCGCCGACCGGGTCAGTCCGGCCGGGACGCGGCCGTGGGCGGATCCGCGGACGGTCTCGGCGACGGCCCGGCCCGGCGCTCCCAGCGGCTGGGCAAAGGGCCACCGCGGCGGCGGGCGACCCGTCGGTCCCACGAGGAGGGCGGGGGCTGGGGCAGCTCCGCCCGACGTCTCGAGGCCAGGGCCGAGGCGACGTGGTCGGCCAGGGTCTCGAGCGGACGGACCTCCTCGCCGTTCAGCTGCAGGGGCCGGGAGTGGGCCAGGACCACGCTCCCGAGCCGGGTCCGCTGGGCCCACAGGGGCAGGACCACCACCACCCTGGCTCCGGCTCGGCGCAGGGAGTCGGTCCCCACGAAGCCGCGACCCAGGGCGTCACCGCCGGTGTAACAGGAGCGGATGTCGTTCACCAAGGACGACAGCGAGTGGAGCTCGGCCGGGCTGAGCTCGATGAGCGCCTCGCCGAGCGGGCCCACCACCGCCTCCACCGATGGACCGTCGGGGCCGTCCACGATGAGGGTGCCCGAGTCCATGGAGGACGCCCCCCGCAGGCAGCGGAGCAGCCGGTCGGGCATCTGGGGCGAATCGGGGATACCCGAGATGGCCACCGAAGCCCGCGCCGTCCGGTCCCACGACGACTCCTCGAGATGGTCACCGATCACATGCAGCCGGTTGGCCAGCTGTTCCGCACAGTGCTGCATCTGGTCGAGCATGCCGCTCGGCAGCGGGGTCAGCGACTCGACGTTCAGAGCGCCGACGGTCTTGTCGCCGATAGCGATGGGCACGCAGATCTCGGAGACCACCCCGGGGATGGCCTCGAGATAGGCCGGGTTCTTGGCCACATCGGGGACCACGATGGGCTGGCCCGTCTTCCAGGTGCGTCCGGTGATACCGGCCGAGCCGGACATGCCGTCGAGGATCTGCCACAGGCCGCGCTGGGCCACACACCGCAGCTCCTCGTGTCGCTCGAGGTAGGCACTGGGCATGATCTGACCCTGCCGGAAGAGATGTTCGACCACGGCGGAGCAGGCCTGTCGCGAGTCGGTGGCCCGATCGAGGGCTTCCTCCAGCCGGGCCTGGGCCGCCGCCTGGCCCGCTCCGGAAGCGCGGGCCACCGGTGTCACCGGCTGATCGCGGTCGACCACGACCGGCCACCGGGGTCCCGGTCGGGCCAGCAGGTACCCCTGGACCAGGTCCACCTCGGCGTCCCGGAGGACGTCGAGCTCGGCCTCGGTCTCGACGCCTTCGGCGATCACGCTGGTGCCCACCTCGGCCGCGAAGGCGGCCATGGCTCCGACCAGGGCACGGCGGTTCCTGTCGCGGTCGAGATCACGCACCAGCTCACGGTCGAGCTTCAAGAAGTCGGGGGTGAGCTCGATCACGTGGCGGAGGCTCGAATAGCCGGCGCCGGCATCGTCGATGGCGATCCGGACACCGCGGGCCAGCCACGGCTCGAGGTCGTGACGCAGTCCGTCGTAGTCCTCCACGGCCTCCTGCTCGGTGAGCTCGACCACCAGGCGTTGGGGCAGCCGGTCGAGCAGGTCGAGTGCGCCGGGCACAGCCAACAAGGACGGGCTCAGGTTGACGAACAGCAACCGGTCCTCGGGAGTGGGACCGAGGCGGGTGGCCGCGGCCAGGCAGGCGATCTCGAGGTGCTGCCGCAGCCCGACCTCCTCCGCCTTGGCCAGCCACCAGTCGGGTGACCGCACCGGGTCGAGCGGCATGCGGGCCAGGGCTTCGTAACCCACGATGAGTTGGTCGGCCGGCCGGACCACCGGCTGGGCCAGGGATTCCACCACCCCGGGCTCGCACAGGAGCTGGATGGCGCGGCGCACCGCGAAGGGTGTGTCCAGCTCCACGCCGGAGTACTCGTCACGCAGAGCCATGGGGTCCCATCGGCCGGTGGGGTTGGCACCTTAAGTCCTGGTGGTCACGTATTCGGCCGGCACCAGCCGGCGTAGGGCCTGACGTCACCGGCCGCTTGTAATTGGCACTCAGTGCCATTACTATCCGCCGAGTGGAGCATCGTGCCGGGGACGGAGAGGTCCAGAGGTCTTGAGCGGACGGGTGGAGGGGAAGGTGGCGTTCATCACCGGTGCCGCCCGGGGCCAGGGCCGCAGTCATGCCGTCCGGCTGGCCGAAGAGGGCGCCGACATCATCGCCGTGGACGCGCTGGTGGACTACCCGTCGGTCCCGTACCCGATGGCCGGCTCCGAGGACCTGGCCGAGACGGTGGCACTGGTCGAGGCCCTGGGCCGACGTATCGTGGCCAGCCGGGTCGATGTCCGCGACGCCGAATCAATCGGAGCCGCCGTCGACGAGGGCGTGGCCCGCCTGGACCGCCTCGACATCGTGAGTGCCAACGCCGGAATCTGCACCGTTCAGGCCTGGGACGACGTGAGCCCGGAGATCTGGAAGGACACCCTCGACACCAACCTGACCGGTGTGTGGAACACGATGGTCGCCGCGGTGCCTCACCTGATCGCCAACGGCGGGGGGTCGATCATCGCCACCAGTTCGGTGGCCGGGATCAAGGGACTCCCGTTTCTGGCCCCCTATGTGGCCTCCAAACACGGCGTGGTGGGCATCGCCCGGTCCCTGGCCCACGAGCTGGCCCGGCACCACATCCGGGTCAACATCGTCCACCCGACCGGCGTGATCACACCCATGCTGGCCGGACTGGGTGGCCTGCAACCCCTGATCGACGTCGATCCCGATCTCGGCGGGATATTCGACAACTCCCTTCCGGTCACGGCCATCCCCGCCCGCGACGTCAGTGAGGCCGTGCTGTTCCTGGCCTCGGATGACTCCCGCTACGTCACCGGTCTCGAGTTCACCATCGATGCCGGGGCCACCATCCGGTGATCACGCCATGAGCAATCCCTGGTTCGAGACGGTGGCCGAGGCCCAGCGGCGGGCCAAGCGGCGGCTTCCACCCTCGGTCTACATGGCCCTCGTGGCCGGGTCCGAGCGGGGACTCACCGTCGACGACAACGTGGCCGCCTTCGGAGAGCTCGGCCTGGCCCCCCACGTGGCCGGCCTGTGTGCGGAACGGGACCTGACCACCACGGTCATGGGCCAACCCGTCTCCTTTCCGGTCATCATCTCCCCCACCGGGGTCCAGGCCGTGCATCCCGACGGTGAGGTGGCCGTGGCCAGGGCGGCGGCGGCGCGAGGCACGGTGATGGGACTCAGCTGCTTCGCCAGCAAGTCGATCGAGGAAGTGGTGGCGGCCAACCCGCAGACGTTCTTCCAGACCTACTGGGTCGGCGACCGGGACGAGATGTCCGAGCGCATCGAACGGGCCCGCACGGCCGGTGCCGTCGGTCTGATCGCCACCTTCGACTGGTCGTTCGCCAACGGGCGCGACTGGGGCAGCCCGGTGATACCTGAACAGATCGACCTGAAGACGGCGCTGCGTTTCGCCCCCGAGGTGCTCCGACGACCACGATGGCTGCGCGACTTCGCCCGCTCCTCGTCCCTCCCTGACCTGACCGTCCCCAACCTGGCCCGGGCCGGTGAGGCCCCGCCGACGTTCTTCGGGGCCTACGGGAACTGGATGCAGACACCGCCGCCGAGCTGGGATGACGTGGCCTGGCTGCGCGACCAGTGGAAGGGACCCTTCATGCTCAAGGGTGTGGTTCGGGTCGACGACGCCAAGCGGGCCGTGGACGCCGGGGTGACCGCCATCTCGGTGTCGAACCACGGCGGCAACAACCTCGACGGCACGCCGGCCACCATCCGGATGCTGCCGGTCATCGCCGAGGCGGTGGGTGACCAGGTGGAGGTCCTCCTCGACGGGGGCGTCCGACGCGGCAGCGACGTGGCCAAGGCGCTGGCCCTCGGAGCCCGGGCGGTGATGATCGGACGCGCCTACCTGTGGGGCCTGGCCGCCAACGGTCAGGCCGGCGTGGAGAACGTCCTCGATCTGTTGCGTGCGGGCATCGACTCCGCCGTCCTCGGTCTGGGCCACTCCTCGGTGGGCGCCCTCTCACCCGCGGATCTGGTCGTACCCCCGGGGTTCGCCCGCCGTCTCGGCGATGCCGGACCGCGGACGGCCGACTGACCAGCGGTTGGGACGGTCGTCAGCGGGCGGCGTTGACGGTCAGGGCCAGATTGGCCGTGGCCGTCTGGGTCGGACTCGTCGAGTCGACGGCCTGGACGGTGAAATCGAACGTCCCCGACGCCGTCGCCGCGCCGGAGATCACACCTGCGGAGCTGAGCGCGAGCCCGTCAGGTAGGGCTCCGGCCGTGACCGACCAGGTGTACGGCATGGTGCCGCCGGTGGCCGCCAACTTCGCCGAGTACGAACTGTTCTCCCTGCCCGCCTTGAGCGTGGTCGTCGTCACGGAGAGCTTCACGTCGGGAGCGACAGTGATGGAGAGCGCCTGTGAGACCGGGGTGGATCTCGCTGAATCCTCGGCCTGGACGGTGAACGAGCCGGTACCGGCCACAGTCGGCGTGCCGGTGATGAGGCCGGTGGTTCGGGCCAGCTTCAGGCCCTTGGGAAGCTTCCCCTGGGTGACGGTGTACGTGTAGTCCGGGGTCCCACCAGCCGCGTAGACACCTCCGAAGAAGTAGCTCGTCCCGACGGTGCCACCCGGCAGCGACGAGGTGACCATGGTCAGCGGTTCGCTTGTCGAGGTCGGCATGTAGGCGGTGCAGGTCACCCCGGAGCCGGAGGTGGCCCACGAGTCGCAGATCGGTCCGGAGTCGAGTTTCTGGTCGGCGACCGTGTTGTGCAGGAGCTGCACGCCGGATACCAGATCCGTGTACGGATTGCCGTTGACGTCGACCAGACCGAAATTGTCGTTCTCGCCGTCACCGGTGCGTCCGTTGGCCGGCTCGTCGACGTACTGGAACCAGTCGTCGCCGATCAGCCACGGGGCGTCCTCATACAGCGGGGCGGCGAAGTTCTCGTACTCGGATGTTCGGGCCGTTTGGTTCGGCGCCACCTCGTAGATGCCCGGCAACGTGTCCGGTGTCTGCGGTTGGTAGGCCATGAACGAGTACTCGCCGATCATGAACGGGCCGTTGAAATCCGCTGCGAAATCGGCCAGGTTCGGAGCGACGGCAAGGTAGGGATCACCCTCGTTGGTACCGAACTTCTGTGCGGCCTGATCGAAGCCGGGCCACAGCACGTAGTCCTCGATACTGAACACATTGACCCCGTTGGCCGCGGCCGCCTCCAACAGATTGGGCTCGATCTCCTGCCCTTCGGCCTTCACGCCCAGGATGAGATGGTGCGTGTCGTACATCCGGACGGCGGCCGTCGTGACTTGGAAGTAGTGATCGGCCAAGGCCAGGAGGAACCCACTCGGGTTGGGCGGGTTGTCGTATTGTTCGGCTTCAATCTGGCCCGGCGAACCTGCGGGCAGATTCAGATAACACGCCAGAGCCGTCGAGTAGGTGCAGCTACCGCTGCCGAGCAGCGGTCCCCAGTCGAGTTCGCTGTCGGTGAAGTAACCGATGACGTTGGGGTCGTCGGCCAACGGGGCCACCTGGGTCGCCGCCACTTGGTCAGCGTTGGTCACGAACGACGGGTCGAACCAGTCGTCAGAGTTTCCGGCCATGGACAGCTGAACCTCGTAGGGCATCTGCGATCTCAGGTCGGTGTCGTCCGAGTAGGCCCCGAGGGTGTTGAATCCCCACGAGCGGAGTTGGGCCACCGTGGCTGTGGCCCAGGCGGCAGTATTCGGGTAGGCGGTTTGCTCCCAGTTGTAATACGGGTCCTGACCGGTAACCCGATCGGTGCCCGAACCGTCTATGTCCACCGAGTCGACACCGGAGGCGTAAAACGGATTCCCCTGGGGTGTCACCAGGTACCATCGGCCCTTCTTGTCCTGGCCGGTGGTGAAGTAGCCGGTGGCCGGGAACATCGTCTTCGCCGTCTTGGCCGTTTTCGCATCCAACGTCGCCGGCGCACGCACCGAAGTCGCTCTCGAGGCGGTGGTCCCCGATCCGGACGAATCGGTTGACGCTGCCGATGCGGTCGACGGCAAGAAGGTGATCGGAACGACCAGGGCCAGCAGTCCCACGACCACGGACACGAGGCAGCGCGGCGCGGCGAACCATCCCCGCCGCGCCCGGTTCACCTGTGCTGACCCTCCCCGCTCCATCCCGGAACCGTACCCGGCGAGGATGTCACCTGCCAGCGCCGGCCGGGGCCCGCCCCCATCCCGCTGTGCGGATCATCGATCATCGTGTACGGATCGCGGTCGCCTGGACGCATGTAGTGACCCGATGCCGCGATCTCACCCCGTTCACGCCGGCCGGTGCGGCTCCTCTCATGCCCCGGGTGTTTCCGAGCGAACCTGGGGGGCGACCTTGGTTCCGAGGAGCTCGATGGCCCCAACCCATCAGCGTTGACGGGTCACTCACCTACTTCTCGACCGCATCGATCATCGCCATGATGGCGCTGTTCCCATTGAGCGGCACCAGCACCGCCGTGGGGTGTTCGTTGAGCCACACCCGGAACCGCTGATCGGCGAATCCTTGCCGATCTGCTCGAGGCCAGCGGGCCAGATGCCCTCAACGGGCCCCATTCTGGCCCCGATCTCGAAAACCGGCCCCAGAACGCGGAAGATCCCGGCTGAATCAGTCACTGCGGTCAGGAGATGCCATCCCATAAGGTCAGTGTGCCGGTTGACTTTTACCATCTGGTTATATAACTTATAGGTAATGGTTGCCAACGATCAACTGAGCCGCTCCTTCGCGGCCCTTGCCGACCCCACCCGCCGGGCCATCCTCGAGCGCCTCGCGGCCGGCGATGCTGGCGTCGTCGAACTCGCAGAGGCGTCCACGCTGACGCAGCCCGCTATCACCAAGCACCTCAAGGTGCTGGAGCGAGCTGGTCTGATCGGCCGGGCTCGTGACGGCCAGCGCCGCCCGGCCCGACTTCAGCTCGACGGATTGGCCCCGGTGGACAACTGGCTCCGTAGTGCGCATGCGGAGTGGTCCGACCGCCTCGACCGGCTCGAAGCCCATCTTGCCGCCCACACCGAATCAATTACCAAGGAGGAGATCCCCGATGCCTGATACCCGTGCCACCGTGGACGTCCGATCGGCGACTGTGGTCAAGCAGCTCGTCATCGAGCGCACTCTCACGTTCTCGCCGGAGCGCGTCTTCGATGCCTTCACCGACCCCGACCAGCTCACGAAATGGTGGTGGCCCGCCGGTTTCTCCTGCCCCGCCGCCGAGGTGGACCTGCGGGTGGGAGGAAAGTACCGGCTGGCGATGGAATGGCCGGGCTCGTTCCCTGCCGCGGCCCAGTTCTCCCATTACATGGGGGGTGAGTACTACGAGATCGATCGTCCCCGTCGTCTGGTCATGAGCGGCCGGGCTGTCAACGACGAGCAGGGCGAACTCTTCGCAACACTCATTGAGGTGACGTTGGAGGCTCGCGACGGGGGCACCGCGCTCACCGTGCGACAGTCCTACTTCGAGCCCATGCCGCCGGCCGAGGCGATGGCCGGCGCCGAGCAGGGCTGGTCGGAGCAGCTCGACAAGCTCGGACGGCTTCTCACGGACTGACCGAGAGAGCCGTCGTGCCTCGTTCCGTCCTCTACATGTCGATGTCACTTGACGGTTACATCGCTGGCCCCAATGACAAACCGGGCAACCCCGGCGGCGACAACTTCATGCGCCTCCACGAGTGGTATGGGTTTGCCTCGGATGCTGCACCAACGGCGGAGACCGTCGATGCGTCGGGAGCCGGCCGTCAATTTCTGGATGAAATCAAAAGGACGGGCTCTGTTCTCTGCGGTCGCAATACCGCGGAACAGGTCGATCACTGGGGCGGTGACCACCACGACGGCGTCCCGATATTTGTGCCCAGCCACCGGCCGCCGGGACCATCGGTGGCCCAGTATCCATTGGTCACCTATGTGGCGGATGGGATCTCCAGCGCGATGGCACAGGCAAAGGCCGCCGCAGGTGACCGCAACGTCCTGGTCCATGGTGCTTATACGGCCCAGGCGGCGCTGGCGGCAGGCGTCCTCGACGAGGTGCAGATTCACCAGGTGCCGGTGCTGTTCGGTGGAGGCCGCCGATTATTTGACGTGTCGGCGGGGAGGGTCGAGTTGGAGATCGTTGGAGTGATCGACACCCCCGAGGCCACACACATCCGATACCGCATTGTCTCCTGATCGTGACTGTCCACACGCCCACATACTGGGCCAGGGGACTGGAGCGAACAGCGTGGTGGTCAGTTTGGACCGCCACACCCCGCTGCTACCCGAAGCGCCGCGTATCCCTGTCACGTGGGATCAGCGGGATGGGACGTGGGATGACGCCCGACGAACAGGAGAACCCTCCCGGCTGGGAGGGCTCTGACCTGGTACTTCTTTAGTGGCGGGGGTAGGATTTGAACCTACGACCTTCGGGTTATGAGCCCGACGAGCTACCAGACTGCTCCACCCCGCGTCGCGAAGAGAGAACTTACCACTTGGCTGACGGGTGTCGTCTCGCGCCGACATGGTTCCGGTCCGCCGCCGCCACCCCCGCATCCGCCCGCGGTGGCCGGCAGACGTCGGCCGATCCGACCTAGGGCGCGGTTGTGGTGGTGCTCGACGACGGGGTGGGGGTGCCTCCGACCGTGCCGCCGGTGAGCTGCTGGACCTCTTGGAGATTCGACTCCAGGGTCTGGATGTCGGTCCCGTACGCCGCGAAATTCCCGGCCTTGAGGTCGGTCTGCGACTGCTCGTACGCCTGTTGCGCCGCGTTCAGGAGTGTCCGGACCTGGGGCGTGAGTCCGCCGGTCGAGTTGGTGTCGTTCGGAGACGTGGACACCGGGGCCGCAAACACCAGAGACAGGACGGCCGACAGCGACGGCGCGATCTGGACCTGATTTCCGTAGACCGCGATGACCCGCTGCAGCTCGGGGAAGGCGTTGCGGGCCGACTCCACGTACAGCGGCTGGATGTAGAGCAACGCATTGGCCACGGGGATCATGAGCACATTGCCCAAGAGTGCCGAGGATCCCTCCGAGTTGAGAAGCGTTATCTGCTGGGACACGGTCGGGTTGGCATCGATCCTCGCCGCTACGATCGAGGGCCCGTCGACCGGGTTGTCCTGCGGAGTCACGAACATCTGCAGCTGGCCGTAATGGCCGGGGTCGCACCCCGCGATCATGAAGCCGGACAGGGTTTGGATCTGGCTCTGCCCCGACACTGGCACGAAGGCGTCCAACAGGTTGAACGACTGTTGCGACTGGCCCGGTACCCGAAGCTCCTGGTAGATGGGGGACATCCGAACCAACTGGCCCGTCGATACCTCCTCGCCCTGGGCGTTGGTGGTCAGTGTGGTCTGCAGAGCCTGCGCCGGCGACCCCGAGCCCGGAGACGGGGAGAGGGTCCAGGCCGCCGCGGCGCTGTAGAAGCTCTGGGCATTGGTGATGTGGTACTTCCCGTACATGGTGGCCTGAAGCGTGAAGATGTCCTCGGGGTACCGGAGATGGTCCCGGAGGCTGGCGCTCATCTTCGACGCCGACGTGAACATCCCCGGGAACGCCTTCTCGTACGTCCGGATGATGGGATCACCGGGATCCATGACGTAGAAGGTCATCTTGCCCGTGTACGCGTCGATCAGCACCTTCACCGAGTTGCGGACGTAGTTGAGATTCTGATTCAGCCCGCTCCCGTCGGGGAGGGCGCTGGTGTCGGCATTCTGCGAGTAGGGGTAGTTGTCGGTGGTGGTGTAGGCATCCTGCACCCAGTCGATGCGCCCGTTGACCAGCACCGGGTACGGATCGGCGTCCAGGCTCAGGAACGGTGCGGCCTTCGACACCCTGGCCTGCACGCCCCGGTCGAACATGAGGCGGGATTTGTCGGTGATCTGGCTGGAGATGATCAGGTTCAGGTCGCTGAAGCGGATGGCGAACATGGCCCGGTCGAAGAAGTTCGACAGCTGCACTCCCCCACTGCCCGCGTAGTGGGTCTCCACGTTGGTCTGGTTGGCCAGCTGGTAGTCGATCTCGGGCTGCTTCGTGTTCGCCACCACGTAGCCCGAGTCGCTGAGCCCGAAGTACACCGCTGGTTGCTTGATGGTGGGAAGCCCGCTGTTGGACACGGGCGGCACGTCGCCCACCGCGAACTGGGGGTCGCCGGCACCGGAGGCGGTGTTGGCCGGGGACACGATCATGCCGTATCCGTGGGTGTACTGGAGCGTGGTGTTGACCCATGACGTCGACGGCAGGTCGGCGTCATTGATCTCCCGCACCCCGACCACCGTCGGTGTCTCGATGTTGTTGACCTTGTAGCGGTCCACGGCCAGGGTGTTGAACTGGTAGTAGGTGCGGATGTCCTGCTTCTTGTCGTAGGTGGGTTGGGTCTGGGTCGGGTCCCACAACCGGACGTTGCTGAGGGTGTCGCTGTTGGCCGACAGTTGGGCCGCCGTCAGGGTCGAGGACGCCGGGTACGGGATGTTCTGGACGTGGTTCAGACCTATGGCGGCACGGGTGGCGTCGATGTTGCGCTGGATGTAGGGCCGCTCCAGGGTGTTCTGCGACGGGTTCACCTTGAGTGCCTGGACGGCGGCCGGGTAGATGGCGCCGGCGGTGAGCGCCACCAGGAACCACAGGCCGACACCGAGGATGGGCAGGGCCCAACCCTGGCGCCGGATGTTGTAGATCAGCAGCACCGCCGCGGCCAGCGAGACCAGGATGAGCAGTTCGAGGGCGGGAAGCCGGGCGTGGACGTCCGTGTAGTCGGCACCCTGGTTGTATCCGTTGCTCGAGAGGTCGAGGCTGAACCGGGCCAGGTAGTAGCCGACCGCCTTGACCAGGGCCAGCAGCCCCAGGATGACCGAGATGTGGGCCTTGACCGCGGGTCGCACCCGGGGGCGGGGACCCTGCATCCGGATGCCGCCGTTGAGATAGTGGGTGAGCAGCGTCACCAGCAACACCATGACCAGGGCGACCAGGGTCCAGTGGACCAGGAACTGTTCGAAGGGGAGCGTGAAGACGAAGTACGCCACGTTCCGGTGGAACTGGGGGTCGGTGGCGGGAAACGGTGTGCTGTGGCGGAAGAGGATCCAGTTGTTCCACTGCCCGATGGCCTGCGATCCGATGATGAGGGACAGGATCACGACCACCCCGAGCCGCAGCCAGCGGGCGTAGGGCCCGATCACCTCCTGATACCGCTTCACGAATTCGTCTTCGGCGTCGAGCGATGGGCCCTTGGGGGCCAGGCGTTCCGCCACCAGCAGGCTGGCCATCAGCATGGCCGCGAAGATCAGGGCGAAGACCACCATCAGTCCGAACTTGATCTCGAACAGCTTCACCCACACCGAGTGCAGGGACACCGACGAGAACCACAGGGCGTCGGTGTAGAAGACGGCGAATGTGCGCAGTGACGCGATGAGGATGACGGCGACGACGATGGCCACGACGATCCAGCGCCGGCGCCGATGCGAGGCGGGGCGCGGAGCCTGAGGCATGTCAGTGGGGGGACGCACGGCAGCAGCCTACGTGGCAGAGAGCGCGAGGAGGCATCGACAGCCCGGGTGAGCCGGTGGATGCCGGTGTCCGGTGGGGAACTCCTCACCAGGTGCCTGCGAACCGCTCAATCCGTTGTCCTCGCAATCGGGGCAGGGAGGATCCTCCGAGCCCGACACCGCCACCCACTCCAGCTGGGCCGCATCGGTCCCCTCCGCCGCGGCCAAGGTTCCGGTCGAGAACGCCGCCACCACGTGATCGGCGGCCAGGCGCTCGATCCTCTCGCCCTTCCACTCCCGGAAGGCTGCGCCGACATGCTCGTTCACCACGGACTCCTCGGCCTCGTCGAGGCCCTCCCCGTCGGCCAGGCGTCGGCGCAAGGGGCCGACCACCGCTTCGGCCAGCTGGTGGGCCACCCCCACCAGCACGTCGGTCTTGGGTCCGGTGGCTCCCGGAGACGCCGCGAACGAGACGCCGGCCGCGGCCGCCTGCTCCAGGGCGGGCAGGGAGGCGGTGGAGTAGGTGTCCAGATGTTCGGTCTCGTCGGGCAGGAGGTCGGTGGTCCACCGGGACCCGTTCGAGCGCAGACGGTCGAGGAGATCGTTCTGACTGTCCTGCAGCGTCCGCTTCAGGCGGCGGGACAGGGTGGTCACGATGGGCTCGATGAGCTCGTCGCGTCGGAGGGCGAGCGGATGCTGCTCGTCGGGCGGTCCGTCTCCGGCCGTCTCCTCGGACGGCGCTCCGGCCGTGTCCTCGGACGGCGCCTCGGACGCCACCGGACCGGGCGCAGTGGACGCGACCCGGGGTGAGGTCTTGGCCGTCGCCCGGGGGCTGGCACTGACTGCCGCGGCGACCTCGTCGCCGTCGAGCTCGGGAGCCGGCGTCTCGTCGGGCTCGTCGTCCTCGAGCCGGGCCGCCCGTATCTTGGCGAAGAGCTCTTCGACCTCTGCCACCACCGGAGCGTCGGCCGGGTCGGCATCCGACCCCTCGACGTACTCGTCCCCGGTACCGGGCTCATGGCCGACGACCGCCGACACCGTGGCCGACCCGGTACCGGTGCCCGGGGACCCGGGGCCGGACCCGTCTGCCGTCTCGTGCTCGTCGGCCAGCAGCTGGGCCGCGAGCTCCTCCGGGGTGGCGTCCTCGTCGCTCCGTTCCAGTGCCTCCCGACCGGCCGACTCCGCGGCCAGACGGGCGTTGTCCTCGGCGTTGAAGAGCTCTCCGGCGATGGCGTCCACGGACCGGCGGGCATCGAGGACCGTCTGGGCCAGACGCTCCCGCCCCGCTCGCAGCTGCTCGATCTGGGCGTGCAGTACCTTCCGGCGCTTGGACAGGTCGCCCAGGACCCGGGTCCGGAGGGCCTGGGCCTCGTCCACCATTCCCCGGCACTCCTCGCGGGCCTGGTCGAGGAGGGCATCGGCCTCGTTCCGGGCCGTGGCCATGGTGGCGTTGGCCTCCTGGCGGGTGGCCTCGGTCAGCGCCAGGGCCGCAGCCTCTGTCGCCGCCGACTGCTCGGCCAGCCGCGCCTCGGTACGCGTCCGGTTCTGCTCGATCTCGTCACCCGCCTCGGTGAGGAGCCGACCGGCCTCGGCCTCGGCCTTGGCCACCATTTCGGCCGCCACCTCATGGGCGCTCTGCAGCACGCGGGCGGTCTCGTGGCCCAGCGCCGAGGTCAGCATGGACTCGTCGAATTCGGGGTTTCGGGCTCGGTCCTCGGCCGCATCCAGCTGGTCGAGCAACTGGCGCTCCCGTTCGGCCAGTCCCCGCAGTCCGGCGGCGAGGGACTCGAGGTAGGCCCGCACCTCACCTGGATCGAAGCCTCGGCGCACCGTACCGAACGAGTGCCGGGCCACGTCGTCAGGGGTCAGGTGGGACGAGGAAGAGATGGACAGCAACCGTTCCTCTGACATGGCCGAAAGCCTACGACCGCCGGTACCCGGAGACGGTCATCCCGCCGCGGCCGGGGACACGGTTGTCGCCGGGGGCGCCGGAGGTACCGTTCCACCGTGCGCGGCCAGGACACCCAGGGCCTGATCCAGGGTCGAGACGGCGTAGACCTTGAGGCCGGGCCGGTCCTTGGACATGGCGGCCTTGTACTCCTGGGGCGGGACCAGGAAGATCGACGCTCCGGCGTTCTCGACGGCCACGGTCTTCTGGGCCACCCCGCCGACGTCGCCGACGTCCCCCTGGCTGTCGATGGTCCCGGTGGCCGCCACCGTACGGCTACCCGTGACCGAGCCGCTGGTGAGGGCGTCGATGACGCCGAGGGTCATGGCCAGTCCGGCTGACGGACCGCCGATGTTGGTCACGTCGATGTCGACGTTGAACGGATAGGTGAAGTCCACCTGGTCCTCCGGCTGGATGCCCAGGTCCAACTTCACCATCTGGCCCCCGCCCACGTCGACCTCGGTGGTCTTGAGGGTGATCGCGATCGGCGCCGGCGGGGCCGTCCCACCCTTGCGCACCGTGAGCCGGACGGTGTCACCCGAGTGGTACCGGGACAGGTTGGTGACCAATGCCTTGGCCGTCGGGGTGGCCACGCCGTTCACGGCGGTGACCACGTCGCCCACGGACAGGGCCTGATAGGCCGGCGTGCCGGGGTAGGTGCCGAAGATGACCGCGCCCGCCGGCGTGGCCGGCACCGAGTACCCGAGGCGGGTGAGCGCGGCGGCCTTGGCATCGTTCTCGGCCTGGGACATCTCGAGGGCCCCCTGCGCATTCAATTGCGATGGGGGCGTACCACCGGTAACCGCGTCGACCTGCTCGAGGGCCGAGTTGCCCTGCAGCCGGTAGTACAGGTAGGTCAAGGCGGTGACCCGGCCGATCTCCACGTCGGTGAGCAGCACGGGATGCGTGACGGGATGACCCTTGTCGGGCGGCACGGTGATGAACGGCTGGACGGGCTGAGCGGTACCCGGCAGCAGGGCGTAGTAGTTGAGGTTCCACCGAGAGGCCACCAGCACGGCCAGCACCAGGACGATGAAGACCGACCAGAACAACCGACTCCGTCGGTTCCGTCGGTTCCGAGACGAGGGCTGTGCATCATCCGGGGACAGCCCCGGCGCCGTCATCGGCGCCACGGGGCGGGGCGGGACATTGCCCTCGACGCCGCTCACGTCCGGCTCCGGACGCCTGTACTCCTGATCCTCGGTCATAGTGGTGGGGTGGTTGCTCCTGACTCGTCGGGCCCGCCTGTGTCTCGTGGCCCGGCCGACGAGGACGCCCCGAAGCCTGCCACGGAACCTGCCCGGGGCAACGTCATGGACCGGCGTCGGGCCATAGCCGTGGCTGGGCATACGGGGGATGGGACAACGGTGCGTTCGGCCCTCTCCGATGCCGCTCCGTCGGTGCGGGCCACGGCTCTCGGCGGCCTGGACAGGCTGGGGGCGCTGGTCGACGACGACCTACGGCTGGCGCTGACCGATCCGGCCCCGGCGGTGCGCCGACGGGCCGTCGAGTTGGCCGCCACCCGACCCGGCGTGGCCGTCGTCGGCGGCCTCGACGACGCCGACCCGTCCGTGGCGGAGATGACGGCTTGGTCGCTGGGGGAACGGGAGGAGCGATCGTCGGTACCGGCCCTCTCGACCATGGCCTCGGTGTCGTCCGGCCATACCGACCCACTGTGCCGGGAAGCCGCCGTGGCCGCCCTCGGGGCCATCGGTGACCCGGCCGGGCTGGCCGCGGTCCTGGCCGCCCTCGAGGACAAGCCGGCCATCCGCCGACGGGCCGCGGTGGCGCTGGCCGCGTTCGAAGGGCCTGCCGTCGACGGGGCGCTCCGACGCTGCCTCGATGATCGGGACTGGCAGGTGCGCCAGGTGGCCGAGGACCTGTTGGCCCCGGGTTGATGGCGTCGTCAGGCCTCGGCGGCGGCGAAGATCGGCCGCAGGCTGTCGAAGGAGTCGAGGCACATGCCGGCCCCGACGACCACGCACTCGAGTGGCGTGGCCACCAGGTGCACCGGCACGGCGGTCTCGTCGGCCAACCGGTTGGCCAGACCACGGAGGAGGGCCCCCCCGCCGACCAGGTGGATACCTTCGTAGATGATGTCCTGGGCCAGCTCGGGCGGTGACTCCCCCAGACACTCCACCACGGTGGCCACGATGAGATCGACCTGCTCGCGGAGGGCGTGGCGGATCTCCTCGGGCGACAGCACCACCATCTTCGGCATGCCGCTCACGATCTCGCGCCCGCGCACCTCCGCCTTGACCTCGTCGGCGTAGGGTCGGGCGGAGCCGACGGCCAGCTTGAGCTCCTCACCGGTGCGTTCACCGATGGCGATCCCGTACGTCTGGCGGACGTACTGCTGAATGGCGGCATCCATGTCGAAGCCACCGCACCGGATGCCGTGTGATGCCACCACGCCCCCCAGGGAGATGACCGCCGTCTCGGTGGTGCCGCCCCCCACGTCGACGACCATGTTCCCGACCGGCTCGTGGATGTCCAGTCCGGCCCCGATGGCCGCGGCCATGGGCTGCTCGATCAGGTGGGCCGCCGACGCCCCGGCCCGTCGGGCCGCCTCCTTCACCGCCCGCCTCTCCACCGACGTGATGGCCGACGGCACACAGATCAGGACACGGGGTCGGTTCATCCTGGTCACCCCGGCTCGCCGGAGCAGCAGGCGGATCATGCGCTCGGTGATGTCGAAGTCGGTGATGGCGCCGTCGCGGAGGGGTCGCACGGCCACGATGTACCCCGGTGTCCTGCCGATCATCTGCCAGGCTTCGTTCCCGACGGCCAGCACGTCGTGGGTCCTGGTGTTGAGGGCGATGACCGTGGGCTGGTTGAGGACGATGCCCCGACCCTTGGCGTAGACAAGGGTGTTCGCCGTCCCTAGGTCGATCGCCAGGTCCCGAGCCACCCGGTCATCGTAGGGCCAGGCCGTGGCGTCGCGGTCTGCCCGGTCCTGTCCCGACTGCTGAGCCGGCTGGGACGGCCGGGGCGACGCACCAACTCGGCCCGCCGTCACTAACCTTCTGGCCCGTGGACGGAAAGGACCTGGGTGCATCGGGACGGGACTCCGATGACGAGTGGGGGGAGGACGTCGACGGAGGCGAGCTGCGGGGATGGATACCCCCTGACGACCGATTGTGGCGTCACCCGTCGGAGTCGGCGTCGTCGGGCACGGTCGCCACGCCCCCCGCCGTCCCCCCGGTCGAGGGTCGCGACCGCACCGGTCCCTGGTTGGTAGGAGGGGCGGCCGCCTGTGTCATCGTGGCTCTGGTGGCGGCCGGTCTGATGGTCACCACCACCAACGGACCCGAGCAGGATGCCTCCACCACCGTGCCCGACGTGGCCTCGCTCACCAGTGTGCCGACGACGGAGGCCGGCGTGGCCCGGATGGCCTCGGTCACCGCCATCGCGGCCATGGTGGCCTCGGTGCGCCAGTCGACGGTGGCCCTGACCATCTCCTCGGCCGGTGGGACCACGTTCGCCACCGGGCTGGTGGTCGAGTCCGGCGGTATCGTGGTCACCACGGCCAAGGGCGTCCAGGGAGCCAGATCGATCACCGTGACCGAGGCCGACGGCACCCGTCAGACCGCCGAATGGGTCGACACCGACCCGTCGTCGAACCTGTCCGTTCTGCACGTCTCCGACGATCTACCCGTGGCCACGTTCAACGACTCCGATCCCCCCACCGGTTCGACGGCCGTGGCCATGGCCGTCTCGCCGGCCCGTCGACAGGCTGCGGACCCCACGCCGGTGGTCTATGCCGGCACCGTCCAGTCAACCGGGGTGACCCTGGGACTGGACCCGCTCACCTCCGACTTCGCTGTCACCGCCATCGCCGCTCCCCTCTCCTCCGACGACGTGGGGTGTCCGCTCATCGGCAAGGGGGGTCAGGTGGTCGGGATGCTCGACGAGGTGGCCACGAGCGGCTCGTCGTCGTTGTCCATCTTCCTGCCGGCCGCACTGGTCGCCGGTGTGGCCGAGGAGCTGGTCAATCTGGGCGGCGTGGACCGGGGTTCGATCGGCGCCAGCTTCGAGACCGGGCCCGAAACGACCGAATCGCCGGCCGGGGCCGAACTCGTCACGGTCGATCCCACCGGGCCGGCCGCGGCCGAAGGTATGCAGGCGGGGGACGTGATCACCTCGGTCGACGATGGCCCGGTGCGGTCCGCCGCCGAGCTGCAGAACTGGCTCTACGCCGATCCACCCGGCTCCACCCTGAACGTGACCTTCGACCGCAGGGGCCAGTCGATCGTGCGGGCTCTGCAGGTGGTGGACCCCGAGGCCGATGCACCGGGGAGCGTCTCGTCGCCGTAGCATGACGGCATGGCACCTCCCGAACCCGGGGACGCCGGGAACCCGTTCCAATCCCTGCTCGGCGACCTGATGAACATGCTCGGCACCAATGCGCCGAACCAGTGGGAGATGACCCGTTCCTTCGCTCTCAACGTGGCCACGGGTGGCAGCGCCGAGGCCAATGTCGATCCGACCCAGCGGATCCGCCTCGAACAGCTGGCCCGGGTAGCCGAACTCAACGTCATCGACGCCACCGGCATGCCGGTGTCTCCCGACGGCCGCCGGCTGACGTGCGTGCCGGTGGGGCGGGGTGACTGGACCTTGCGGGCACTCGAATCGTGGCGGACCCTCCTGACATCGATGGCACCGGCACCGGGCCCGATGCCCTCCGCACCGCCTTCAGAGTCCCCCACGCCCGGTGATCCTTTCGCCGGTGACGATCCGATGGGAGGCCTCGGAGGCCTGCTGGGCCAGTGGGCCACGGCTATCGGACCCATGTTCTTCGGCCTGCAGGTCGGTTCGGTGGTGGGCCACCTCTCGCACCGGGCGCTGGGCCAGTACCCGCTGGCCGTCCCGTGGGCGCCGTCGGAGGAGTTGGTGCTCGTCACCGAGAACATCGCCTCGTTCGCAGCCGACTGGAGCCTGCCCGAGGAGGAGGCGCTGCTGTGGGTGTGCGCCCGCGAGCTGGCCTCCAACTCGGTCCTGACCCGCCCGGGCGTCCGCGCCCGATTGGAGGAGCTGCTGACGGACCTGGCCGAGTCGTCCGCCGCGGCCACCCAGGACCTGACCGGACGACTCGGGGCCCTGGGGAGCCCCGGGGGTCTCGACGGCACCGGCATGGACCTCGAATCGCTGCAGGGCATGTTCGGCGATCCCGAGGCACTACTGGGCGAGCTCCTCACGCCCGAGTCGCGACGGTCCTCAGATCAGCTCACGTCCCTGGCCGTGGTGGTGGACGCCTATGCCGACCATGTGGCCACGGTGGTGGGACAGAAACTGGTCGGATCCCACACCCAGTTGGCCGAGGCCTGGTACCGGCGCCGCATCGAGCGGGGGAAGGGCGAGGAGGCAGCCGGCGCCCTGTTCGGGCTGGACCTCGACCAGACCCAGGTCGACCGGGGACGCTCGTTCGTCGGCGGGGTTCTGGAGCGGGCCGGCGATGAGGGCCTGGCCCGACTGTGGACCTCGGCCCGAAACCTCCCCACACCGTCCGAGGTGGATGCACCGGGCCTGTGGCTGGAACGGATCAGCCTCCCCGAGCTGGACGAGCCCCCGCCGGGCTGAGCGCCTTCCCCCGGTTCGTATCTCCGACAGGACTCAGCCGTCGACGGGTGCGGCCTCCTCCGGTGGCGGATCGGAGACCTCATCGGTCGCAGGGGCAGCCACCGTCTCCTCTTCGGGGACACCCAGGTCCCAGTCGAGCAGGATGTTCTCCCGTTCGGCGTCGCGCACCACCCGCTCGCGGTTGCGCCGGTACTGCGGGTCGTGCGGCGGCAGCAGGACCAGTCGAGCCATGGTCCGGCGACGGAATTCCTCGATGAGGGCGGGCTCGCCGAAGTCAGAGCGGACCTCCCAGTGCGGAGCCACCGGCCCGAGGTACACCACCCGAACGTGGCCGACCGGCGGCTGAGGCTCCTCCGGCTCCTCGGGGAGCGTCGGGTCGTCGGTGACCGGGGTCATGTCGGGGGTCCTCCTGGGATTGCGGAACAAGCCATCCTAGCCGCCGGTCGGTAGCACCCCGAGCGTCACCTCGACGGTGATCTTCCGGCTGCCCCGGTAGATGCCCAGCGCCACCTGGTCACCCGGCTTGAGCGGATGGATGGCCGCATGGAGGTCGGTGGGGCTGGTGATGGGCGTGCCGTTCAGCGAGACGATCACGTCGTCGACCTGCAGTGCGGCCGTCTCGGCCGGGCTGCCGGGCTCGATCGACAGGATGAGCGCACCCGAGGACGGCGTGAGGTGGTCCTGCTCCTGCAGAGCCGGGGTGACCGATCCCACCGTGACACCGATGTAGGCCGAGTTGACGGGGACGGCCGGGGAGGAGGGTCCACCTGCTCCTCCGGTACCGCCCCGGCGGAGCTGGGCCAGCAAGGGCTTGACCGAGTTGACGGTGATGGCAAATCCGATGTTCTGGGTCGGAGCGTTTCCCGATGTGCTCGAGGCGACCGCCGTGTTCATACCCACCACTTCGGCCTGCGAGTTGACCAACGGGCCCCCCGAGTTGCCGGGGTTGATGGCCGCGTCGGTCTGCAGCAGACCGGTGAGGTTCTCGGTCTGCCCGCTGTCGTTCTGGGCCGACAGGGTCCGGTTCTCCGCGGAGACGATGCCCTCGGTGACCGACGGCCCGCCGGACAACGCCAGCGCGTTGCCGATGGCCAGGACCGAGTCGCCCACCCGGGTCCGGGACGAATCACCCAGTGTCACCGTGGGCAGGCCGGCGACATGGTCGATCTGCACCAGCGCCACGTCCACGCTCGGGTCGGTACCGACCACATGGGCCGGGAGCGCCTTGGTCTGTCCGAACAGCGTTACCGTGACCGACGAGGCGCCCGAGACCACATGGTTGTTGGTCAGCACCTCGCCCTCGGCGGTGAGGATCATGCCGGTACCCGCCGCTTCCACGAAGTCCCCTCCCGAACTGCCCGTGCCATTCGAGTCGCTGTCGATGGACACCACCGCCGGCTCCACCTTGGCCAACACCGCCTGCACGTCCTGGGGGTGGACCAGCACGCTCCGGTTCGGGAAGAAGCTCTGGACGATGGTCTGCTGGCTTCCGGCCCCGACCACGGCACCCACCAGACCTCCCACCACGGCCGCCAACACCGCCGTCACCAGCACGACCCACATCCAGGTTCTCGGAGTCAGCGTGTGTCGGACCACCCGCGGCGACCCCAGGGGCATCGAGGGATAGGCGTAGGGCAGTCCGGGAGTCCGGCCCGGAGGGTCGAACCCACCCGGGTAGCCGGGGTAGGTCGGAAAGGCGCCGTAGGTCGGATGGGGCCCGGCGGCCGGATCACCTGTCTGTGCCTCAGCCGGTGGCGCGCCGAGGGCTACGCCGGCCGGAGGGGCCAACCCCAGGTCCGGGCCCGGGTCGGGGGGCGGTGGTAGTAGAGGGGGCGGGGGCAGAGATGGGAGCGCGCCGTTCACCGGTTCGCCGGCCATCGGGAGCGACATCGAAGGCACGTTCTGCGGGATCGGCGATGGACCGGTCCGCGGGTCGGAACCCGCGGCCGGTGGCACCTGGTCAGGGTCATCATAAGAAGGCCCTGGTGTCTCATAAGAATATTGTGAGGATTCCGTCAATACCGGCTCATTTCCCACTACCCGAGACCCCGAAATGCGACACTAGTGGTGTCACGGATGGCGGCAGCACAGGGTTCGGGCAACGTGCCCGGCACCCACTGCAACCGCCTCGAAATCGATGGAGGGACCATGGACACCGACTGGATGAGCAGGGGTAAGTGCAACGACCTTTCCCCCGCCATTTTCTTTCCCAGCGACGGAGTAGGTGTGCAGGCTGCGCAACGGATCTGTGCCGACTGTCCGGTGTCCGAAGTCTGCCTCCAGTATGCGCTCGAAGAGCGCGTCGATCACGGTGTCTGGGGTGGCAAGTCCGAGCGCGAGCGGCGTCGCATCCTGCGCCGGCGCCGGGTCGGCCGCGCCGTAGCCGTCTGACTCGTGGCCGGACGCCCCTGACGTGACGGGGCAGGGGACGCCGGCGGAGTGCGTCGTCAACATCAGCGAGGGTCGAGATCCGCACATCGTCAGCACCATCGGTGGCGTCGCCGGGTCGCACCTGTTGGACGTGCACTCGGATCCTGAGCACAATCGTTCCGTCCTCACCCTCGGAGGCCCACTGGCCGCGGTCGAAGCCGCGGCCAGAGACGTGGCCGTGGCCACGGTGGCCGCCATCGATCTGCGCTCGCATCGTGGCATACACCCGCGACTCGGCGCACTCGACGTGGTCCCGTTCGTTCCCCTGCCGTCGGACCCGGCTCGAGCCGACATGGCCGGCGCGGTGGCCGCCCGCGACCGCTTCGCCCGATGGGCCGGCACCGCGCTCGATCTTCCCTGCTTCGTGTACGGTCCCGAGCGTTCGCTCCCCGACGTCCGTCGGAACGCGTTCGGATCGTTGCGACCGGATACCGGACCTTCCGAACCTCATGTGACGGCAGGCGCATCGGCCGTGGGGGCCCGGCCACCCCTGATCGCCTACAACGTGTGGATCTCGAGCCGTGAGGACGACGACGGCTCCGTCGCAGTGGCGGTGGCCCGGTCGCTGGCCACCGCGCTCCGGGGGCCGGTCGTTCGGAGCCTGGGCCTGCCCGTGGCGGGAGGGGCCCAGGTCAGCCTCAACCTGATCGACCCGGCCCGTGCCCCCATCGTCGACTGCCACGACGCCGTCGTCGAAGGAGCACGCCGCCACGGATGTTCGGTGGTCCGGACCGAGCTGGTCGGTCTGTTGCCCGACGCCGCCCTGCGGGCCGTCCCACCGTCCCGGTGGGAAGAGCTCGACCTGGGCGAGGAGCGGACCATCGAGGCGCGGATGGCCGACCACGGGTTCCCGGTGGCGTCGACCCGGCCGGCACCGGGATGACCGGGTGGTCGGGTCCGAATCAGGAAGCGCTGGCTGTGGCCCGGCGCTGCATGGCCCGCTGACGGCGCAGCCGACGACGTTCGCGCTCGGACAAACCACCCCAGATCCCGAACTTCTCACCGTTGGCCAGGGCGTACTCGAGGCAGTCCTCACGGACCACACAACCCCGGCACACCTCCTTCGCCTCGCGGGTGGACGCACCCCGCTCGGGGAAAAACAGATCGGGGTCGACCCCCATGCAGTTGGCCCTGGTTTGCCAGCTGCGCTCTTGGGGCCCGTACATCAATGACACCATGTCCATTGAAAGGCCTCCCTCCCACTCATCCACACGGTCCCGGACGCAACCGCATAGCACGGATGTAACTACAGATATGTCATCTTTCCCCATCCGAGCGGGAAACGCAAGGGAATTCCGTTCGTGAACAGGAGTTCTCGACCGCGGAGGTTGATTCGAGTGGCGGCACACCCCCGCTGACGTGGGAGGTAGCCATCCGGCGGGAGTCGCCGACGGTGGAGCGTCAGAGGCCGGGAAGTCGGCCCCGGCCGATCGTTGCGGGGCCTCAGCCGGCCCGGCGGCCCCGGGCCCGGAGCGTCGTCTTGTGGGCCAGGAAGTCGACCAGGACGTAGTCGCCCAACTCGTCGGGCGAGGTGGCGAAGGTCCGGCCGCGATTGATGCGGGCCAGCTGCTCGATGAACCCCTGCAGGCCGCGGTCGGGGTCGAGCAGGAAGGTGTTGATGGTGATGCCGGCCCGGGTGCATCGCATGACCTCGGCCAGGGTGACCTCGAGGGTCTGGGGAACCGGCGGGTAGTTGAAGTAGACGTCGTAGCCCACCCCGCCCTCGTAGGGGATGACGTGGGCCGTGGGCTCGCCGTCGGTCACCAGGATGATCTGCTTGGTCCCCTGTTGGTGGGCCAGCATCTTGCGGGCCAGGATGAGCCCGTGCTGGAGGTTCGTCCCGTAGACGTAGTCCCAGCTCACGGTAGGAAGATCCTCCGGTTCGATGACCCTGGCCACCTCCGAGAACCCGACCAGTCCGAGGTAGTCCCGTGGGAATCTCGTCGAGATCAGGGTGTGGAGGGCCATGGCCATCTTCTTGGCCGGGACGAAGTTGTCCCGCATGGGCATGGACAGGGACAGGTCGAGGAGGAGCACCGTCGCCGAGCGGGTCAGGGCCTCGGTCTCGATGACCTCGAAGTCGTCAGGGGCGAGGCGGACCGGCACGCCGCTGCCGGCGCGGCGCACCGCGTTGTGCACGGTGCGGGACAGGTCCAGGTTGAACGGGTCGCCGAACTCGTACGGCTTGGTCGTCTCCTCGCGGTCGTGCCCGGTTCCGTTCCAGGTGGTGTGGTGGTTCCCGACCCGGTCCTTGGACAGCTGGCTGAAGAGGTCGGAGAGGGCCTGCTGCCCGATCCGCCGGATGCCCTGGGGGGTGAGCTCGAACCGCCCCTCGCGCTGATCGATGAGCCCGGCGTCCTGCAGCTGCTTGGCCAGCTTGGACAGTCGGTCCAGGGAACGGGCCGCGTCCTCGCCCAGGTGCCGACGGACCTTGTCCAGGTCGACCTCGGACAGCGACGCCGGCGAGGTGGCTGAGCGCAGGAAGCTCTCGAGCTCGTCGAGGTCGCGCAGTCGCCCGGCGGCATCGGTCCCCTCCCCCATGCCCATCGGCTGGTCGCCGCTGAAACGGAAGCGTTGGTCCCAGCCGGCACCGGGGAACGCCCGCTGGAGGTTGCCGGCCAACCGGTCGACCTGCCACCGCAGGTCCATATCCTCCAGCAACGACTCGGCCAGGCCCTGCAGCTGGCTCCTCTGTTCGGGCGACATGGAGTTCCACATGGCCTGGGCCGCGGCCATCCGTGCCGCCAGCTGCTCCAGCAGTTCGTCGAGGTCGGCCGGGTCGCCCGGGAAGAGATCCCCGTACTGCTCCATGAACGACTCGAACGACGGATCGATCGGTTCGCCGTCCTCGCGCTGCTCGATCATGCGATTGAGCGCATCGAACGCGTCGCGCATGCGGGCCAGTTGTTCGGGATCGGGGTTGGACAAGGCCTCCGACATCTGGTCGAAGTAGGTCTTGGCCACCTCCTGGCGGAGGCGCTCCATCAACTCCTCGAAGTGTTGGCGGGCCTCGGAGGACACGAACTCGTAGCTCTGCAGTCCCTGCACCGTGCCGGCCAGGTCGCTGGGCAGCAGGTCGAGCTGCATGCGACGCTCGGCGGCCACCTCGTCGGTGACCTCCTGACGGCGCTGGTCGCCCGAAGCGTGGGCGTCGGCCTGGAGCTGCTCGATGCCGGTCCGTTCCTCGGCCAGCACCTGCTGGAGCTCCTCGGCGACCTCTCGGTAGGCCCCACCGAGGTCACCCCGGTCGAGCTGCTCCTCCCGTTCGAGTCGGAGCTCGTCGAGCAGCTCGCGGAGTCCCTGAACCCGCTGCCCGTCCGGGGTCTCCCACCCCCGGTTCAGGATGCGTTGAAGCGCCTCGTGGAGGTCACCGTTGGCCAGGATGTCGTCGGTGAGCTGGGCCAGGACCGAGTCGGCGTCGTCGACCAGCGAGTCCTGGGAGCCGTCCCACTTCCGGTAGTCGAAACGCCAGGTCATCCCCGACCACGATAGGTCGCCCGAGCGCCGGCGGCCTCCTTGTTGAGGCGCTTGGTGAGGTGCAGGCCCTCCAGCAGGAACTCGAGGGCACTGGCCACCACGCCGGGGTCCTCGGACCCGCCGGTGAGGCTCAGCACCGGGGCGGAGAGTGCCGGCAGCTGGCTCAGGGTGCTGGCATAGGCCGAGGCCGGGAGGTCGTCGCCGGCGTGGACCACCGTGTCCACGCTGAAGGCCCCGACCACCGCGTGCGGATCGTCGAGGACGACCCTACGGCGGAACACCAACAGGACCGCGGCCGACAGCAGCTGGGAGAGGAGGATCTCCTCGCGCCCCTCGTCGAGGGACTCGATCTCGACCTTGCCCTGGGTGGAGGAGACCAGCGCCTGGAGGTCCGACACTCGGGGCACCGCCTCGTCCTCCCCGTTGCGCAGGGCACGGCGGGTGGCGTTGGCCACCAGCGTCTCGTAGTTGGCGATGGTCAGGCGCACCGACACCCCGGAGCGCTGGTTGAGGTGGGGACTCTCGCGGGCCAGCTGGCTCAGCTCGGCCACCACCTCGGCCATGAATGCCGGCACCTCGACCCGGGGACCCTGACCCTGACCGTCACCCTGACCGTCACCGGCGGTGCCGGCGTCCCGGCCCGGAAGATCGGCCTCCAGCTCGGCGATGGCCAACTCGGTGGCGGCGTCGGGCGGGTAGTGCGTGCGGATCTGGGCACCGAACCGGTCCTTCAGAGGGGTGATGATGCGGCCGCGATTCGTGTAGTCCTCGGGGTTGGCTGTGGCCACCAGCACGATGTCGAGGGGCAGACGGACCCGGTGGCCCCGGATCTGTACGTCCCGTTCCTCGAGGACGTTCAACAGCCCCACCTGGATCCGCTCGGCCAGGTCGGGAAGCTCGTTGACGGCGAAGATGCCGCGGTTGAGCCGGGGCACCAGCCCGTAGTGGAGGGTGAGCTCATCCGACAGGTAGCGACCCTCGGCCACCCGGATCGGGTCGACCTCGCCGATGAGGTCGGCGATGGAGGTGTCCGGCGTGGCCAGCTTCTCCCCGTAGCGGTCACTCCGGTGCACCCACGAGACGGGCAGGTCGTCCCCGGCCTCGGCCGCCAGGTCCTTGGCGAACCTGGACACCGGATGGAACGGGTCGTCGTTGATCTCCGAGTGGGCCACGACCGGGAGCCATTCGTCGAGCAGACCCACCATGGACCGGATGATCCGGGTCTTCGCCTGGCCCCGCTCCCCGAGCAGGATCACGTCGTGTCCGGCCAGCACGGCGTTCTCCAGCTGGGGCAGGACGGTGTCGTCGAAGCCGAGGACCCCGGTGACCAGGGGCTGACCAGCGGCGATGCGCGCCGATGCGTTTCGCCTGATCTCCTCGGCCACGGGGATCGACCTCCAGCCGGCCTCACGCAGCCGACCGAGCGTGGTGATGTCCGGCGGAGGCGTCAGTCTGGCGGCCAGGTCGAGGGTGGGTGGGGATGCATCCGAGGGTTCTGTGGGCTCCGGCGAGGTCATAGGGTGAGCCTACGCGGCACAATCCACCTGCGGTGCGGCGACCCCCCGCCGGCCTTCCGGCAGTGGTCAGGTGGCGTTGCCGGTGACTCCGGCCCGGGTGACACCGGGACTCACCGGAGGAGCCGCATACCCTGCGGCATCGATCCCGGCCACACGGAGGCGGTGACCCCTTCGGCGAACGCAGTGGCCAGTGCCTCGGCCGCCCGCGACGGGACGCGGTCGTCCCCTCGCACCAGGGCGATGGTGCGGGTGGGCGGCGGCTTGCGGAAACGGGTGACCCGGAGCCGGTCTTCGCCCGTGGTCACGATGCCCGGCACCACGGCCGCCCCGAGCCCCGCCGCAACGAGGGCGAGGACGCTTCCCATCTCACCGCCCTCGACGGCGACGGTCGGCTCGACGCCGTGCTCGGCGAACGATGCCAGCGTGGACGTGCGGAGGTCGTAGCCGGGTCGGAACATCACCATCGGATGCTCGGCCAGTTGAGGAACCGTCACGGATCGGCTCCGGGCCAGCGGATGGTCGGGGGTGGTCACCACGACCAACTCCTCCTCGGCCAGGGCGACACTGACCAGTCCACGCAGCTGAACCGGCGCGATGGCCAGGGCCAGATCGAGCGTTCCCGCCTTCAGCTCGTCCATGAGCTGGGGGGATCCCTGTTCAGACACTCTGATGGCCACGCCCGGATGGAGGCGGTGGAAGCGCCCCAGCACACTCGGGAGCACCGTTGTACTCAGGCTCGGGGTGGCACCCACCGCCACGTGCCCCCGGAGCAGTCTCTCGAGCCCGGAGATCTCGTCCTCGATCGACACCAGGTCGGCCACCACGCGCCGGGCGATCGGCAGCAGGGTGGCGCCGGCGTCGGTCAACGTGACCGGGCCCGGGCCACGATGGAAGAGCGGCGTGCCGAGCAGCTTCTCGAGCCGACGGATCTGAGCGCTCACCGAAGGCTGGGCCACCTCCAGGCGCTCGGCCGCCCTGGTGAACTGGCCGTCCTCGGCCACGGCGAGAAAGTACCGGAGTTGGTGGACGGCCGGGAGCATAGGCAAATCCTATGGCAGTAAGACCAAACATGTCTTCGACTTCTGCCGGACGACTCGCTACCCTGTGCAGGTAGATCGGCCGCGTCCCGCCGCGCGACACACAATCGTTGTCACCACAGGCTGGCGGCGGGCCACCGACGAGAGAAGGACGAGGGAGACGACGTGACCACGGTAGAGGACGCTCCAGTCACCCCGGACGCCACCGTCACCCCGGTCGTTCTGGGAGGGGCCCGGGGCGGGCCCGACGTCCCGACCCTCCGGCAGGACCGCTACTGGGTGCAGCCGCTGGTCACCGTGACCGTGCTCACCGCCTTCGTCGCCTACGCCTCGTGGGCGGCGTTCGTGAACAAGGACTACTACGCCGGTGCGGGCCTGCACCGCGACCTCATCTCGCCGTTCTACTCACCTTGTCTCACCGGCAGTTGCGTGCCCGGAAGCCACCCCGGCACCGTGATCACCTGGTGGACCATCTCTCCCGCGCTGTTGATCCTGATCTTCCCCCTGGGATTCCGCCTGACCTGTTACTACTACCGAAAGGCCTACTACCGGTCGTTCTGGCAGGCACCGCCGGCGTGCGCGGTCTCCGACGGCCATGGGAGCTACACGGGTGAGTCTCGGTTTCCCCTCCTGCTCCAGAACATCCACCGCTACTTCTTCTACGCCGGCTTGGTCTTCAACGTCATCCTCACCATCGATGCCATCATGGCGTTCAGGCAGCCGGGCATCGGCATCGGCTTCAGCGTGGGTACGGCGGTGCTCGTCATCAACGCCACCCTGCTCTGGCTGTACACGCTGAGCTGTCATGCCTGCCGGCACCTGTGCGGAGGCGGGGTCAAGCAGTTCTCGGCATCGCCGATCCGGCACCGGATCTGGAAGGCGGTCACACCGCTCAACGCCAGGCACATGGTGTTCGCGTGGATGAGCCTGATCTTCGTGGCCTTCACCGACTTCTATGTGCGGCTGGTGGCCAGCGGGACCATCCACGACTACGGATTCCACTTCTAAGGGGTATCGACCCATGACCGAGTACGAGACCCACGACTTCGACGTGATCATCGTCGGCGCCGGCGGAGCCGGCCTCCGAGCCGCCATCGAAGCCCGCTCGCGAGGACTGCGCACCGCGTTGGTGTGCAAGTCCTTGCTGGGCAAGGCCCACACCGTCATGGCGGAAGGTGGTGTGGCCGCGGCCCTCCGCAATGTCTACGACGAGGACAGCTGGCAGGTGCACTTCCGCGACACCATGCGGGGCGGGAAGATGCTCAACAATTGGCGCATGGCCCAGCTCCACGCCCAGGAGTCCCCCGACCGTGTCCGTGAACTCGAGGACTGGGGCGCCCTGTTCGACCGGACCAAGGACGGATTGATCCTGCAGCGTGACTTCGGCGGCCACCGCTACGCCCGCCTGGCCCACATCGGCGACCGCACCGGCCTGGAGCTCATCCGTACCCTCCAGCAGAAGGCAGTGGCCGACGGCATCGAGGTGTTCATGGAGCTCAAGGTGCTTCGTCTACTCCACGACTCCGACGGGACGGTCTCCGGACTGGTCGGGTACTGGCGGCCGTCCGGGGAGTTCGTGGTGTTCACGGCCAAAGCGGTGGTGATGGCCACGGGTGGCGTGGGCAAGAGCTGGACCTACACCTCCAACTCCTGGGAGTCGACCGGCGACGGCCACGCCATGTCCCTGTGGGCCGGCGCCGATCTGATCGACATGGAGTGCGTGCAGTTCCACCCGACCGGGATGGTGTGGCCCCTGTCCGTACGCGGCATCCTGGTCACCGAAGGAGTGCGAGGCGACGGTGGTGTGCTGCGCAATTCGGACGGCCGACGATTCATGTTCGACTACATCCCCCCGATGTTCGCGGCCGAGACCGCCGACTCCGAGGACGAGGGCGACAAGTGGTACGACGATCACTCGGCCGGGCGTCGACCGCCGGAACTCCTGCCCCGGGACGAGGTGGCAAGGTCGATCAACAGCGAGGTGAAGGCCGGTCGGGGCAGCCCTCACGGTGGGGTTTTCCTCGACATCGCCACCCGGCGCTCGGCCGAGGACATCCGCCGGCGACTGCCCTCGATGTACCACCAGTTCAAGGAGCTGGCCGGCGTGGACATCACGGCCGAGGCCATGGAGGTCGGGCCGACCTGCCATTACATCATGGGGGGCGTGCGGGTCGAGGCCGACTCCGCCGCCACCACCGTGCCCGGACTGTTCGCGGCCGGTGAGGTCGCCGGTGGCATGCACGGGGCCAACCGCCTGGGTGGGAACTCGCTCTCCGACCTGTTGGTGTTCGGACGCCGGGCTGGGATCGGTGCCGCCGAGTTCGCCACCGAGCGGTCCGGTCCGGTGACCGTGGACGAAGGTGAGATCGAGTCGACGGTGGCGGCCGCGGTGGCACCGTTCGAGCGGGAGGACGGGGAGAACCCCTACGACATCCAACACGATCTGCAGGCCACCATGCAGAGCCTGGTCGGCATCATCCGGACCGGAACGGAGCTGGACGAGGCCATCGGGAAGCTCGACGAGCTCGAAGACCGGGCCAACCGGGTGTCGCTGGGCGGCGGGCGAAAGTACAACCCGGGTTGGAACCTGACCACGGACCTGCCTTCCATGCTCAGCGTGTCGCGGACCACCACGCTGGGAGCCATCAACCGCAAGGAGAGCCGCGGCGGTCACACCCGCGACGACTACCCCAAGCCGGTGGCCGAGATGGGCACCGTCAACTTCGTCCAACGGATCAAGGGCGACGACACGGGCGGTGTCGGCGGAACACCATCCATCCGGACCATCAGCGCCACTCCGGAGCCCATTCCGGTGATGCCCGATGATCTGAAGGAACTGTTCGAGGAGGCGACCTGATGGCCGACGAACCTGTGCCGTCCGACCCGGCCGAGAAGGTCACCATGCGCCTGTGGCGCGGGGACGACGGCGGGGGCGAGTTCGTCGACTACGTGATGCCCGCGGTCGAGGGGGAGGTGGTCCTCGATGTCATCCACCGGGTCCAGGCCACCAGCGCCCCCGACCTGGCCTGCCGGTGGAACTGCAAGGCCGGCAAGTGCGGCTCCTGCTCGGCGGAGATCAACGGCCGACCATCGCTGATGTGCATGACCCGAATGGACACCCTCCCCCCGGGCGAGACCGTCACCGTGGCCCCCATGCGGACCTTCCCCATCCTGCGGGACCTGGTCACCGATGTCTCGTACAACTACGAGGTGGCCAAGCGCATCCCGGCCTTCGCTCCCAGGCCCAAGACCGATGACGAGGTGTCGGCCGGCGGCTACCGGATGCAGCAGATCGACGTCGAGCGGAGCCAGGAGTTCCGTAAGTGCATCGAGTGTTTCCTGTGCCAGGACGTCTGCCACGTGATCCGCGATCACGAGGAGAACAAGACGGCGTTCGCCGGTCCCCGCTTCTTCGCCCGGTCCGCCGAGTTGGAGATGCATCCGCTCGATGTGAACGACCGCCGGGAGCTGCTCCAACAGGAGCAGGGACTGGGCAAGTGCAACATCACCAAGTGCTGCACCGAGGTGTGCCCCGAGCACATCAAAATCACCGACAACGCCATCATTCCGCTGAAGGAGCGGGTGGTCGACGCCCAGTACGACCCGGTGGCCTGGCTGGGACGCAAGATCCTGAACCGGAAGAAGCGGTCGCCGACCGAGGCATCCGCCGGCGCGCCGGCCGGGGGGCCCGCCGCCATCCAATCGGTTCCCGAGGCCCACGGTGTTCCCGGTCCCGGGCCCACGGTCGAACCGACTGACCCGGAACGGCCGGATCCATCCCCCGATGGAGCGGTACCGGTGACCTCGGGAGCCGACGACACGCCGGAAGGGTGAGCGGCGTCCACGGTCCGACGGCCGGTCCAAGGCACTGGACCCTCGATCATGGACCAGGCACCGTGGCATGGCCCGGTTCCTGAGCCCCTCGTGGGTGGCCGAGCAGAATGCCGCCCTGGCTGACGCTGCTCCCGCCCACCCGGGGGCCGAGGGGGAGCCGGCGCTCGCCCAGGGGCCCGTCACCGTGGTCGAGGAGGTGGCCGGGGGGCCTGAAGGCGACGTCCGCCTGGTCATGACGGTGGATGCGGGCGCCATCCGGCTCAGTCTGGACGGCGGGGACGACCTGGACGGTCGGGACGACCTGGACGGTCGGGACGACCTGGACGGTGGGGAAGGCGTGGGTTCCGGACGCCCGCCGCCGTCGAGGCCCGATGTGACCATCATCCTCTCCTACGGGGATGCCGCCTCCCTGTCCAAGGGCGAGCTCTCCCCCGCGGACGCCCTCAACGCCGGACGCATCCGGGTCCGGGGGGATCTTTCCGTGCTGGTGGCGACCCAGAACCTGCTCACCGCGACCCGAACGGCGGCGGCGGCCTCGTTGCCACCGACCACCTACTGATACCGATCGGCCACCCGCCCGAGCGGTGTACGGTGCCCCGGAACGACGCCGGTGGCGTCAGGGCACCGGAGCTACGGCCGGCGATGCCGACGTCGAGGTCGAACTCGAAGCCAGGGAGCAGACATGGAAGTGCTCACCAGCAGGACCATCATCCGGCCGAGCGACCTCGACCGATCGTTGGCCTTCTACGGTGACGCCCTCCGACTGGCCGTGGCCCGGGAGTTCGGCGCCGGTGAACAGCGGGGCGTGGTGTTCTTCGCCGGTGGCGGCCTGATCGAGGTGGTGGGCACTGGTGCGACTCCGGCCGGGATCGGTCCGGTGACACTGTGGCTGCAGGTGCGGAGCGTCGACGAGACCCTGACCGAGCTGGTCGAGCGGGGCGTGAGCGTCTCCCGCCCGGCCGTCCTCGAACCGTGGGGCCTGATCGAAGCCTGGATCCACGACCCCGACGGTGTGCGCATCCATCTGGTCGAGGTGCCGGCCGACCACCCCCTGCGCCGCGACGTGCGCACGCCGGAGTCCGGGCCGGATCAGCGGTGACCACCGGCCGACACCAGATCGTCGGTATCGACCACGTACAGCTGGCCATGCCGCCCGGGCCCGAGGCCGAGGCCAGGGCCGAGGAATTCTACGCCGAGCTGCTCGGCCTCCCCCGGGTCGCGAAGCCTCCCGAGTTGGCCCTCCGCGGCGGTTGCTGGTTCGAGCAGGGTCGGGCCAAGGTCCACCTGGGGGTGGAGGACGACTTCCGGCCGGCCCGCAAGGCCCACCCCGCCCTGGTCGTGGCGGGACTCGAGGACCTCTGCCGCCACCTCGACCGTTCGGGGTATCCCACCCGACGCACCGAGGACGTACCCGGTCGACCGCAGTGGTACGTTGACGACCCCTTCGGCAACCGAATCGAGTTCGTTCCCGACCGGCCGGCGGACCCCTCCGGTCCACCGAATCGATCGCCTGACGCAGGAGCGCACGGCAGGAGGTAAGAAAGGTGAGCAGTGGCGCGGAGCGGCGCACTCACGACGGAGTGGTCCTGCCTATCTACCTGGCGGACTGCCGTCGGAACGTCGAGGTGGGCGACGGGGAGCTCGTCGGCATGGGCTTCACGCCGTTCCTCGATCCGGACCACAACGAGGAGATCCATGAGGATCACGGGGCACCGGTGCTCCCGGGCGTGTTCTATGCCAACGTCGCCGGCGTCTCGTTCCACGACGACGTCCTCCAACTACCCCTGTTCTCCGCCGGCAACAGCGTCGACATCAGGCCCGAGCCGGCCAATGCCCACGACCGGGCCCCGCTGTCGGTCGTCAGCGGACGTGAGCGCGTCGGCTACGTACCAACCACCATTGCCGCCGCCATGGCGCCGTCGGGGACCAGGTCTGGGCACGGCATCGTCCTGATGGAGTGGACGGCCAACGGCGTACGCCAGGGGCTCTGGGTTCTCGGCTCCATGCACGTCGGACTGCAGATCATCCACGAACGCTGACGCGGTCCGGTCGGACTCGTGCCCACGCGGAGGTCAGCCGTGCTGCCAGAACCGGCTGCGCAGATTTCGGATACCGGCCAGGGCGATACCGTCGAGCCGAGCCAGGTCCTCGTCGTCGATGCTCCAGCCCAAGGCCCCGGCGTTCTCCTCGGCCTGGTGGCGGGTCTTGGCTCCCGGAATGGGGACGGCGCCCTTGGCCGTGACCCAGTTGAGGGCCACCTGGCCGGGCAGCTTCCCCCCGTGCTTCTCGCCGATGGCCCGTAGTTCCGCCACGACCCGGTCGACGACCTCCATGGGGTGATTGGAGAACTGTCGATTGCCACGGGGCGGATTGGCCGCCGAGTACTTGCCGGTGAGGCGGCCCTGACCGAGCGGCGAGTAGGCCAGGGGGACGACCCCCAGCTCGGCACACGCCGACAGTAGGCCGCTGGTCTCCGGCGACCGGCGCAACAACGAGAACTCGATCTGATTGGTGGCCAACCGCATGCCCCTGGCCTCGAGGGCGCCAACCATGGCGCCGGTCTCCTTCACCGAGTAGTTGGAGACACCGACCGCCCGTACCAATCCGGCCTGATGGGCCGCGGCCAGGGCCTCGGCCAGGGCCGCGTGGGAACGGAGGCTGATGGGGCCGTGGATCTGGTAGAGGTCGACGGCAGGGAGACCGAGCCGATCCAACGAGGCACGCAGCGACGCCAGGAGCGCCCGCTCGACCTGTAGTTTCCAGGGCGAGGGCATGAACTTGGTGGCTACGACGGCCGAGGCGGCCCGTCCGGGGTCACCGGCCAGCAACCGGCCGATGATCCGCTCGCTCTCACCGCCCCCGTAGACCTCGGCCGTGTCGAACAGGGTCACTCCGGCGTCGATGGAAGCGTCCCACGCCTCGCGGATGGACTCACCGGTGAGCTCGATGTCGTAGCCACCCATACCCCACGTGGCCCGGTCGCCCCAGGCCCACGTGCCCACCCCGAGCGGGGGCACGGTGACCCCGGAGTCGCCCAGCGCGTAGTGATCGGGGATCATGCTGCACGGTACCCGACCGGCCGACCGGGGGTCGGTTGCCACCGAGGCGGTTGTGCCGGAGCGGGCGGAGGCGACACTATGGCGGGAATGCCTGAAGTGGACACCGGCGAGGCCACCATCGCCTACGACGTCTTCGGCGCCGGGGACCCGGTGGTCCTCGTGGCCGGCTGCGGCCAACCCGCCGTCGCCTGGCAGCTCAGTGCGGTGCCCATCCTCACGCAGGCCGGCTATCAGGTCGTGACCTTCGACAACCGCGGGGTGTCCCCGTCCTCCTCGCCGCCGGCCCCGTACTCGATCGATGCCATGGTCGACGACACGGTCGGCCTACTCGATCACCTGGGACTGGGAACCGTCCGGATCGCCGGGCACTCCATGGGAGGCTGGATCACCGAGACCTTGGCCATCCGCCACCCCGACCGGGTGCGGGCCGCCGTCCTCATGGGGAGCTGCAACGAGGGGACGGCCTGGGAGATGACCATCACCACAGTGGAGCGCGACCTGGCCCGCCTCGACTACACCATGCCGCCGCTCTACTACGCGGCCGAAACGCTCCGGTACCTGCCCAACCACGAGCTGCAGGACGATGCCGTGGTCGAGGCCTGGGCCAGCGTGCTCGAGGGCCAGCCGGCCTGGCCCAACCCGGGCCGCCTCGGCCAGTACGAGGCCTGCCTGGCCTGGTCCGCCGATCACGTCCGTACCGAAGCGTGGTCGACCATCTCGGTCCCGTGCCTGGTCCTGGCGTTCGAACACGACGTCGACTCGCCGCCGGCGCGGGCCCGACAGGCGGCCAGCCGCATTCCCGGCGCCCAGTACGTCGAGATCGCGGGAGCCAGCCATCTGGGCATCTTCACGCACGGGCCGGAGGTGGGGAGGGCGCTGATCGAATTCTTCTCCACCCGGTGAAACCGGGTTCGGTCGGTCACCCTCCCGGGATCACGGGACGCGCCGTCGGACCCAGACCAGCCCACGTCCGGTGTGTCCCGGCACGGTGGCGGTGGGATCCTGGCCCCCGACCATGACGTAGCCCAGTTTGGGTGGAACGGCGGCGCTGGCCAGATTGCCTGCGTCCATGTGGATCTCGACCTGGTCCACCCCGGCCAGGTGGATGAAGGCGGCCTCGGTCAGACCGCGGGCCGCCGCCGTGGCGTAGCCCCGCCCGGTGCGGTCGCTACGGACCCAGTACCCGATCTCGACGGTTCCCGGACCGCCACGCCGATGGAGGCCGGCCCCTCCGACGATCTCACCGGAGCTCTTCTCGAACAGGAGGTAGGCCCACTCGAGGTCGGCGTCGAAGTCGGCCTCCCCGGCCTCGAGGACGGCCAACTCTTCGTCGGCGGTGGGCATGACCCGGGCCCACGGCAACCATTGCTGCAACTCCGGGAGGCTGACGGCGACGGCGGCCAGGACCCGGTCGAGATGCGCCACGCGCCACCGCCGGAGCTCGACGGGTCCGGCCGGGATCAGCTCGGGCAGCGCGGCCATGGCTCCAGCATGTCAGCCGGACCGGTCCCCCGACAGCGTGGCTCCACCCATGGACCGCCGCCCCGCACCCCCGGAGCGGAGCGATCAGGAGGATGAGGTGGTGGTCTCCGAGATGGGCACCACCGTGATGTTCACGGCGAACTCACCGGACCTCAGTGGACTGCCCTTGATGGTGGAGGAGGTGCCGGATGCCGCCTCCACCGCCCATTGGGCGTTCTTGGCGGTGAAGACCGATCCGGTCAGGGTCACCGTGGTCGACGTGGCACTCGACGCGGCGCCGGTGACCGGCGCCGTCCCGGAGCGTACGTTGCTGATGGTGTAGCCGGCCGACTCGAACTTGGCCTGGTACGCCGCCGTGCCGGCCGTGATCGACCCGGTCACGGCGAAGGCCGCATCCCAGTTGTTTTCGGTGCCGCCGCCCCCGAGGACCCTCGAGTCGTCGGGCACCGGCACACTGCTCGGAAACCCGGACGGCAGAGCTCCCTTGGCGGCCGAGAAGCTGTGGCCGAACACGTTGCCGCTCACACCGTGCGAGGAGACGTGCAGGCTGCAGGCCGAGAGCGTGAGGGTCAAAACGGCCGGTAGTGCCCACGCCAGGGACCGACCTGGCCGTCCGGCTTGCCCGGGATCCCGCCGCCCCGGCCTCGTCCCCACGGCTCCGGCCCGGTCCACAGCCGTCTCTCCCATTGGGCCGCCTCCTGGCTGGGCCGGTCGTAGTGACGAGCGGCATGGTTCGGAACCTCCGGCCTACGGTAGCGGGCCGGTCAGGGGTCAGGTGGGACCGGAATCGGCGTGCGTCGGGATCGGGGTCGGGGTCGGTATCGGGGTCGGGCCGCGTCTCGGATCAGGACGCGTCCGGGCGGCTTCGGTAGGTGAAGTACGCCTTCACCGAACTGTCGGTCGGTGTCTCGCCGCTCTCACTGGTCTCCTCCACCAGCTCGAAGAGGGGCGAAAGAGCGGCCTTGATCCGTCTGAGGCTCACACCCAACTCGGCGATGCGCTCGTGGTGGAGGGTGAACCGGTCGCCCCGCACATGCTCGAAGATCCTGATGTCCCAGTCCGACAGCCCGTCCTCGGCCAGGTCCACGTCCATGATCAGCACATGGTCGTCGAAGTCGTACACCCAAGGTGGCTCTTCACCCAGGCGGCGCAACTCCCCGATGGTGTTCACGTCGAAGATGAAGAGACCGCCATCGGCCAGATGTCCATGGACGGCATCGAACACCGACTGCCAGGCCTCGAAGGTGGGCAGGTGGTTGAGGGTGTCGAACACGCAGATGACCACATCGAACCGTTGGCCCAACTGGAATGCCGCGATGTCCCCCAGCAACAATCGGGCCCCGGGAACCTTGGTGCTCGCCACCGCCAGCATCTCCGGCGAGCGGTCCATGCCGGTCAAGGAGGGCGACGTCGGCAACGAGGTCAGATGGTCGAGGATCGATCCCGTGCCGCAGCCCAACTCGAGGACCGACGTCGCACCCGGACGGTGCCGTTCGATCGCTCCGAGGACCCGGGCCGCCCTCGGAGCCGGGTCGTCCATGGCACTGTCGTAGAAGCGGGCGAAATGCTCGTAATCGGGCACGGACCGACCCTGCCACACCGCACCGCCCGAAGACAGCGGAGTCCGGACGACGCACCCGGCCCCGCTCCGACGAACCCATGCGGACGGAGTATGGTTGGCTGATCGCAGGGCCCCCTGAGGACGTCGGGCAAGGCAGTGCGTTTGTGCCCAGCCACATTGCCTCCGGAGGTCCAGTGGGATCGCCTTCTGCCCTGTCCGAGCCCCTGACGGCTCGGGACCCGACACGCGCCCTCGAACAGGGGACAGTGCCGGTGGTCCGACCGGCCCAAAAGGTGGTCACCGTAGCAATCGTCGCCGGACCGGCCGTCACCCTGGCGGTACTGGTCCCGCTCCTGTGGGGACATGCGGTGAACGTCTCGGATCTGGTCATGGCCGCGGTGTTCTACCTGATCACCGGATTCGGGATCACCGTGGGCTTCCACCGCCTGTTCACCCATCGCGCCTTCGGTCCGCGCCGGGTCCTGAAGATCGCCCTGGCCGTCATGGGCTCGATGGCGGTCGAGGGTTCGTTGACCAGTTGGGTCGCCACCCATCGCCGTCACCACATGTTCTCCGACCGCTCGGGAGACCCCCATTCGCCCCACCGCTACGGCGACCACGGGACCGCGCTCCTGCGCGGCCTGGCCTTCTCGCATGTGGGTTGGCTGTTCGTCTCGGACGCCTCGTGCGCCACCCGCTTCGCTCCCGACACGCTGAGCGACCCAGACCTGCAGCGGATCAGCCGGCTCTTCCCGGTGATCGCGGCGGCATCCCTGGCCATCCCGCTCGGGATCGGCTACGCCCTGTCGGGCACACTGGCCGGGGGCCTGACCGCGCTGTTGTGGGCCGGTCTCGTTCGGATGGCACTCCTCCACCACGTCACGTGGTCGGTCAATTCGCTGTGCCACACGTTCGGCCGCCGGCCGGAGGGGACGGCGGACCAGAGCACCAATCTGTGGCTCCTGGCGGTGGTGTCCCTCGGCGACAACTGGCACAACATCCACCATGCCCATCCGTCCTGGGCCCGGCACGGCGCACGACGGGGCATGGTGGATCCCTCGGCCTGGCTCATCCGTCGGTTCGAACAGCTCGGCTGGGCCACCAGGGTCCGGTGGCCGACCGGGTCCGGTTCGCTCCGAGGCCCCTCTCCCCGTGCCGTCCCCGTCAGCTCGTAGCGTTGGCCCGGCGTCGCAGCGGCGGGAGGGTCGGCGGGGGCTGACGACGGGCGGGCAGGTCGTCGAGGAGGTCGGTGGTGGCCTCGGTGACCCGTCGGACCGCCTCCTCGAAGGCCGGCCCGGTGTGGGCGGAGGTCGACTGGACCCCGCTGACCTTGCGCACGTACTGGCGGGCGGCGGCCTCGATCTCCTCCGCCGTCGGCGGCGGCTCGAGCCCGCGGAGCGTGGTGATGTTGCGGCACATGCGATCAGGTTAGGCCGGACGGACCCGGACCGCCTCCCGCCTGCGGATCAGGGCAGGAGGCCGGCGACGTCGGCCCGCTCGGCCTCGAGCTCCTCGGTGGTGATGCGGATCCGGTCGGCGGCGAACTCGTCATGGTCCAGGCCCTCGACCACGGTCCAACCCCCCGAGCCGTTGGTCCGGACCGGAAAGCCGAACTGCAGTCCCTCGGGCACGCCGTACTCACCCTTCGACACCACGGCCAGCGAGGTGACGTCGTCGCCCGGGGTGGCCAGTCGAATACTGTTCACCGAATCGACCACGGCGTTGGCCGCCGACGCCGCCGAGGACAGCCCGCGGGCGTCGATGACGGCCGCGCCACGCTTCTGCACGGTGGTGAGGAACTCGCCCTGCAGCCAGGCCTGGTCGTCGATGACCTCGGCGGCGGGCTTCCCGCCGATCAGGGCATGGGCGAAGTCGGGGAACTGGGTGGCCGAATGATTCCCCCAGATGGCCACATTGCTCACCGAGGCCACCGGTACCCCCGCCTTGTGGGCCAGCTGGGCCTTGGCCCGGTTCTCGTCGAGCCGGGTCATGGCGAACCAGCGGTCATCGGGTACCTCGGGGGCGTTCGACCGGGCGATGAGGCAGTTGGTGTTGCAGGGGTTGCCCACGACCAGGACCCGCACGTCGTCGGCGGCGCTGGCGGCGATGGCCCGGCCCTGAGGGCCGAAGATCCCGCCATTGACCGTCAACAGGTCCCCCCGCTCCATCCCGGCCTTGCGGGGGATCGATCCGACCAGCAGGGCCCACGAGGTGCCGTCGAAGGCCTTCGTGAGGTCGGTGGTGGTCACGACGTCGTCGACGAGGGGGAAGGCACAGTCGTCGATCTCCATGACCACCCCCTCGAGGGCCTTCATACCCGGCTCGATCTCGAGGAGGCGGAGTACCACCGGCTGGTCGGAACCGAGTAGCTGGCCCGAGGCGATTCGGAACAGGAGGGCGTAACCGATCTGGCCTGCGGCCCCGGTGACGGTGACGTGAACGGGAGGTTTGGCTGCCATGGTGCCGAGGCTAATCGGAGCGCTTCGGGCCGGTCGAACCTGGCCCCGGCGGTGTGGGCCTGAGGCCTACAGGCGGTCGACGATGGCGGAGGCGAACTCCGAGCACTTGACCTCGGTGGCCCCCTCCATCAGCCGGGCGAAGTCGTAGGTGACCACCTTGTCGGCGATGGTGGCCTCGAGGGCGTTCACGATGTCGGCGGCGGCATCGGTCCAGCCCAGATGCTCGTACATCATGACCCCCGACAGCAGCACGGAGCCCGGATTGACCTTGTCCAGCCCGGCGTACTTGGGGGCCGTTCCGTGGGTGGCCTCGAAGATGCCGTGGCCGGTGGTGTAGTTGATGTTGCCCCCCGGGGCGATCCCGATGCCCCCGACCTGGGCGGCCAGTGCGTCGGACAGGTAGTCGCCGTTCAGATTGGTGGTGGCGATCACGTCGAACTCCTCGGGCCGGGTCAGGACCTGCTGGAGGGTGATGTCGGCGATGCTGTCCTTGACCAGCAACTTGTCACCGGGCTTGCCGTCACAGTCGTCCCACCCCACGGCCACGTCGGCGAACTCCTCCCGGACGAGCTCATAGCCCCAGTTCCGGAAGGCACCTTCGGTGAACTTCTGGATGTTTCCTTTGTGCACCATGTTCACGCTGGAACGACCATGGGAGAGGGCGTAGTGGATGGAGGCCCGGATCAGCCGCTTCGAGCCGAACTCGGAGATGGGCTTGATCCCGATTCCGGATCCCTCCCTGACCGACCAGCCCATCTCGTCACGTAGGAACGTCGACAGCTTGGCCGCCTCGGGGGTGAACGCCTCGGCCTCCAGCCCGGCGTAGATGTCCTCGGTGTTCTCGCGGAAGATGACCATGTCGACCTTCTCGGGATGGAGCACCGGGGAGGGCACGCCGGTGAACCAGCGCACCGGACGCAGGCAGACGTAGAGGTCGAGGATCTGGCGGAGCGCCACGTTGAGGGACCGGATCCCACCTCCGATCGGTGTGGTGAGGGGCCCCTTGATCCCGATGAGATGGGAGCGGAACGTCTCGACCGTCTCGTCAGGCAGCCAGTCACCGGTCTCGTCGAAAGCCTTCTGTCCGGCCAGCACCTCCTTCCAAGCCACGGTCCGGCCGTACTTGGCCGCGGCGGCGTCGAGGACCAGCTTGGCCGCCGGCCAGATGTCCACGCCGGTACCGTCGCCCTCGATGAAGGGAATGATCGGGTTGTCCGAGACGTGCAGCGCTCCGTCGGGTCCTTGGGTGATGAGATCGGCCATGCCCGGCAGCCTATCGGCACCCCCCTGCACCACCGCCAACCCGAGGCGGTTCCCACGATTGCCTCAGTGGGTGGGGCTCAGGGCTCCGCCAGGCCGAGGGCGGAGTAGATGTCACGGGTGGCACTCGACCGGTTGAGCGTATAGAAGTGCAGCCCCGGCACCCCGGCGTCCAGCAGCTGCTCACACAGTTCGGTGGCGATCACCACACCCTCGTGGCGGACGGCTTCGCGCCCACCTCGTCGATCGGCCTCCTCCAACCTCCCCACCATCCACTCCGGCACCGCCGCGCCCATGGTGGCCATTCGGGGGATCGAGCTGAGGCTGGTGACGGGCATGATGCCCGGCAGCACCGGTTTGTCGACTCCCCGGGCAGCCAGATCGGCCACCAGGCCGGTGAAGGCCGCGGCTTCGAAGAAGAACTGCGAGATGGCGAAGTCGGCCCGCGCCAACTTGGCGGCCAGGAAGTCGCGGTCTGTGGCCGCATCCGGCGAATTCGGGTGGTAGCCGGGCTGGGCGGCCACACCCACCGAGAACCCCCCGATGGCGTGGGCCAGCTCCACCAACTCGGAGGCGTGGATCAACTCACCAGGACCCTCGTCGGGGTCTGCGGGCGGATCACCGCCCAGAGCCATCAGGTTCTCCACACCCGCAGAGCGGTAGGCCACCAGGATCTCGGCCAGCTCCAGTCGCGAGTGGGCCACACAGATCAGGTGCGCCATCGGTACCAAGGTGGTGGTGCGGAGCATGCCGGTGACCAGGTCGAAGGTGCGCTGGCGCGACTCGGCCCCACCCCGGTAGGTGACCGACACGAACGACGGCCCGAGCGGCTCGAGGTCCCGAAGGGTCCTGACCAACGTGGCCTGCTCGGCATCGGACTTCGGCGGGAAGAACTCGAACGAGTAGGTCCTCCCCTTGCCCAGGAGGTCGGCGATGCGGGTCATGGTCAGACAAGCCTACCGCCGGGCGGAATCCCGACAACGGGGAATGTCACGGGCGGTGGCCGGCCGCTCGGCCCGCCCGGTCGGCGAACGCACCGGAGCCGGTCGTGGCGGTCGTCGTCACCCCGGCGCCGATCCGATCCGGGTGGACAGCCGGACCAGGGCCGAGTTCAGTTCGGCGGCCCGGGCCCGGCGGGCCTCGTCGGCCTGGGCCAACTGCATCCCGGACGGCGCCGCCGTCCCGTGTCGCAGGAGCCGATCGGCCTCGATGGCGAAGGCCAGACCACGGAGCGCTCCCGCCGCCGACGTGGCCAGATTTCCGGCCTGGGGATCCGGAGCACCCGGCACGGCGTGCTCGAGGGCCACCGAGGCCCGTTCCACCTGGACGGCCACGGCCCCGCGGACCTCCGGGTCGTCGGACACCGCGTTGCCGGACAGGAGCGACTCCCGGGCCAGCTGGGCATCGGAGAGCGCCGGCACCACGGCCTTTCGCCACGCCGCCTCCACGCCCCGCCGCCGCCTGGCCGCCAGCAGCAGGATGATGCCGATGATGGCGAGGACCAGCACGACGATCAGGATGATCAACCCCCACGGGGTCTTCGACGAGGTGGTCTGGAGCAGCGGGGTGGTGGTCGACGTGGTGCTGGACGATGTCGTGGTGGTACGGGGCTCGGTGGTCGTGGTGGTGGTGGTCGGCGGCGTGGTCGTGGTGGTGGTCGGCGGCGTGGTCGTGGTGGTGGTCGGCTCGAGGGTGGTGGTGGTGGCATCGGCCAGGAGCGTCGGCTCGCTCCGGTTCGCGGCCCCGGCCCCGGCTACACCCGACCCGACCAGGGCGGCTCCCCCCAGGACCAGGGCTACCGCCGCCACGCCGGAGGCCAGGCACCTCCACACCGGCGCCGGTCCGGGACGCGGCCCCCGTGTGGTGCGGACCCTCCCCGTCACCGGTCGGTCCTTCCGTAGTCGTCCTCGAGCCTCACGATATCGTCCTCCCCGAAGTACTCGCCGTGCTGAACTTCGACGAACACCACATCCGTCTCGCCGCTGTTGGCGATCCGGTGGTCGGTACCGACCGGGATGTCCACCGAGTCGCCGGCCGCCACATCGACCACCCGACCGTCGAGGGTCACCTTGGCCCGGCCCCGGACGATGAACCAGTGTTCCGACCGGCGCGCGTGCCGCTGGTAGCTCAGCCGCTTGCCCGGGTGGACCACGATGCGCTTGACCTTGTGGGTTCCGTCGTCGTCCAGCACGGTGTACATCCCCCAGGGACGGTGGTCGGTCTCGAGCCCGGGCACCGTGCTCACGATGCCCGCTCCGCCGCCCGCACGGCATTGGTCAACAGCATGGCCCGGGTCATGGGCCCCACCCCTCCGATCCGGGGGGTGATCCATCCGGCCACGTCGGCCACGGACGAGTCGACATCGGACAACAGCTTCTTCCCTTCCCACGAGGTGCCGGCGCCGACCACGGCGGCGCCTGGCTTGATCATCTCCGAGGTCACCAGTCCGGCCCTTCCGGCCGCCGCCACTACCACGTCGCCCTGTCGGACCAAGCCTGCCAGATCGTCGACCCCGGTGTGGACGACCGTCACGGCGGCATTGCATCCCGGGCGCTTCATGGCCAAGAGGAGCGCCAGGGGGCGCCCGATGGTGAGTCCGCGCCCGATGACCACGACGTGCCTGCCCTCGACGGGCACCTCGTTGGCACGCAGCAGCTCGACGATCCCGGCCGGGGTGCAGGGAAGTGGACCATTGGCCCCCATCACCAGCCGCCCCAGGTTGACGGGGTGCAGCCCGTCGACATCCTTGTCGGGGTCGACAGCCAACAGCACCCGCTCCTCGTCGAGGCCGGTCGGGAGAGGAAGTTGCACCAGATAGGCGTGAATCTGGGGATCGGCGTTGAAGCGGGCCACCACCGCCTCGAGATCGGCCTGCGAGACATCGGCGGGAAGGTGCTCGTGGGCCGAATGGATACCGACCTCGGCGCAGTCGTCGTGCTTCATGGCCACGTAGCGGGCGCTGGGACCGTCGTCACCGACCAGGATGGTCCCGAGCCCCACCACCACGCCCTCGCGGCGCAGCCGAGCCACCCGATCGGATACCTCGGAACGGATCCTGGCCGCCAACAGCTCGCCGTCGAGCAGCGTCGCGGTCATCGGCTCAGTGGCGGAAGTGGCGCTCGCCACCAGCCGTGACCACCGCGATACCCGCCTCGTCGGCGGCCGCCACCACCTCGTCGTCCCGGATCGAGCCGCCCGGCTGCACCACCGCGGCCACGCCCGCGTCGGCCAGTACCAACAGGCCGTCGGGGAACGGGAAGAAGGCGTCGCTGGCGGCGGCGGCGCCCGCGGCCCGGGCACCGGCCTTGCTCACGGCGATCTCGGCCGCCACCACCCGTGACTGCTGACCGGCTCCCACCCCCATGGCCTGGCCGTCGGAGACGATGGCGATGGCGTTGGACGTCGTTCGGGCGCAGACCTTCCAGGCCAGGGCCAGGTCGTGCCACTGGGCCTCACTGGGCTGCCTTTTGGTGGCCACCTTCCACGAAGCCGGCGGGACCAGGAAACGGTCGGCGTCCTGCACCAGCATGCTGGCCCCGAGCCCACGGAACTGACGGACCAGCGGCTCCGGGGTCGGCGCCGACAGCAGGCGGGTGGCCTTGCGCTTCGAGGTCAGCTGGACCAGAGCGTCGTCGTCGTAGGAGGGGGCGATGATCACGTCGGCCTGGGGCCCGGCGGCAATGGCCTCCGCAACTGCCGGGGTCACCGGCCCACCAATGGCCACGATGCCCCCGAATGCCGATTGGGGGTCACACTCGAGCGCCCGTTGGTAGGCGGTCACAAGGTCGGCATGGAGTGCGGCCCCGCAGGGGTTGGCGTGCTTGATGATGGCCACGGCCAACTGGCCGGTATCCGGCGCGGCCAACTGGCCGGCATCCGGCGCGGCCAACTGGTCGGCATCCGGCGCGGCCAACTCGTGGACCAGCCTCCATGCCGCATCCGCATCGAAGATGTTGAGGTAGGAGAGCTCCTTGCCACCGTGTTGGACGACGTCGTCCCACCACGAGTGCTGACCGGCGATCCGGTAGCGGGCCCCGTGCTGGTGGGGGTTCTCGCCGTAACGGAGGGAGCCGGCCCGCTCGAGCGTCAGGTGGATGGAGGGAGGCAGGACGCTGGCTTCGTCGTCAGGTCCTTGGGTGCCCTCTGGCCCATCCAGTCCGTCGAACCAGCCCACGATGGCGGCGTCGTAGGCGGCGGTGTGGGCGAAGGCGTCGCGGGCCAAACGGAGCCGGGTGGCGGCGGTCAGCAAACCGTGTCGACGCAGCTCGTCCAGCACCGTGCCGTACTCGCTCGGTGAGACCACGATCCCCACATGGGCGTGGTTCTTCGCCGCGGCCCGCACCATGGTCGGCCCGCCGACGTCGATGAGTTCGATGGATGGATCCGAAGAGAAGGGATAGAGGTTGCAGACGACCAACTCGATGGGATCGATGCCCTGACGCTCGAGATCGGCCAGATGCTCGGGTTTCGAACGGTCGGCCAAGATGCCACCGTGGACCGTCGGGTGGAGGGTCTTCACGCGACCACCGAGCATCTCGGGCGCGCCGGTGAGATCGGCCACCTCGACATGGGCGATACCGGCGTCGGCGAGCACCGCCGACGTCCCCCCGCTCGAGATCAGTTCCCAGCCCAGGTCGACCAGCCCCTGGGCCAGTTCGGCGACCCCGGTCTTGTCGTACACGGACAGCAGTGCCCTCATGGCGCGACCTCCGTGGGTGATCCTGACCCATCCTCCACCGGCGCCGCCAACCCGTCGACGAACCGGCGGATGGTTTCGGGGTACAAGGTGCGTTCGACCGACTTGATGCGCTCGTGCAGCGTGTCCTCGGTGTCGCCGGGTAGCACCGGGACCTCGGCCCGGGCCAGGATCGGTCCGGCGTCCATCTCGACAGTGGCGATGTGGACGGTGGTGCCCGTCACGGTCACACCCGCGGCCAGGGCGTCGGCCACCGCATTCCACCCGGGGAAGGCGGGCAACAGGGCCGGGTGGGTGTTGAGGATGCGGGCGGGAAAGGCCCGGTGGACCGGCTCGGTCAGCACCGTGCCGAATCCGGCCATGACCACCACGTCGACGGAGCCCTGCTCGAGCGCGACCGACACCGCCTTGGTGAAGCCGTCACGATCGAAGCCCGGGCCGAACCCGCCGTAGTCGGCACGGTCGATCAGCACGCAGGGTATGGAGGACCGGTCGGCGACGTCGCGGGCCCGGCACGGCCGGTCGACGAGCACCATGCGCACCGGCAGCCCGGCGGCCACGATGGCCTCCAGAATGGTGCCACTCCCCGAGGCCAGCACGCCGATCCGCACGTCTTCGGAGACGGACGGCGAGGAGTCTCGTGATTCGCCGGGGCCCACCGGCGCACGATATCAGCGCCGCAGAGTGTCGACGCTCGCGCGGCCAGAGGCGCTCCCGATGGCGGGTCGGAGGCCGGTGCTACCGTTCCGCCCGAAGGGACCGGGGCGACGTGGCCCGGCCGGCCTGCCTCCGGCTCTGGGCCCACGTCGCTCGGTCCCCCCCTGCCCAGGGAGTGCCCCTCGCGTGTGTGATATCGGCATTGCCGGGGCAATTCCGAAGGAAAATTTCGGAAGGGAGCGTTTCCCCGTTCTCACACCGATCTTCCCCGGAGCACCGTGGCCACCCTGTCGAGATCCCCGACCCCGATCGGAGCCGCAGCTCAGGGCAGCTTCCGAACGACGTCGACCATGGCCTCCCCGGCTTCGGTCGGATTGAGGGCCACGGTGACGCCGGCCCCTGACAGTGCCTCCATCTTGGCCTGGGCCGTCCCTTTGGAACCGGAGATGATGGCGCCGGCGTGACCCATCTTCCGGCCCGCCGGCGCGGTGACGCCGGCCACATAGGAGACCACCGGCTTGGTCACCGACGAGGCGATGAACTCGGCTGCCTCTTCCTCGGCCGAGCCCCCGATCTCCCCGATCATCATGATGGCCCTGGTCTCGGGGTCCGCCTCGAAGGCTCGGAGGCAGTCGATGAAGCTGGTACCGGGCACCGGGTCGCCTCCGATCCCCACGCACGTGGTCTGACCCACCCCCTGTTGGGAGAGCTCGTGGAGGGCCTGGTAGGTCAAGGTGCCCGAGCGGCTGACGATGCCGACAGGGCCCCCGGGCAGTGCGATGTCGCCCGAGGTGATCCCGATATTGCACTTGCCGGGCGAGATGATCCCCGGGCAGTTGGGACCCAGTAGTCGGGTACCAGGGTGGTCCCGTACCAGCCGGTTGTAGGCCAGAGCCTCGTCGCTGGCGGGAATGCCCTCGGTGATGCACACCACGAAGGGCACGCCGGCCCCGGCCGCCTCGACGATGGCATCGGCGGCGAACTTGGGCGGTACCGAGATGAAGGACGCGTCGGCGCCGGTGGCCTCGACCGCCTCGGCCACGGTGGCGAAGACCGGTATCCCCTCGATCTCCTCCCCTCCCCGCTTCGGATTGGTGCCGGCCACCACTTTGGTGCCGTAGGCCCGGTTGCGGAGCCCGTGGTACAGGCCCTGGCTGGTCGGGCTGATGCCCTGGATCAGGACTTTGGTGTTCTCGTCGACGAAGATGCTCATGAGTGGCCTCCTGCCAGAGCGACGGCGCGACGTGCGGCGTCGAGCATGGTCGGCTCGGCGACCAGGCGATCGGAAAGGTGCTCGGCCAGGATCTCCCGGCCGGCGACGGCATTGGTGCCGTCGAGACGTAGCACGATGGGCGAGCTGATCTCGACCCGGTCCAGTGCCTCGAGCACGCCCTTGGCCACCTCGTCCACCCGTGTGATCCCACCGAAGATGTTCACGAAGATGGAGCGGACGGCCGGGTCGGAGTTGATGACCTCGAGAGCGGCCGCCATCACGTCGGCGTTGGCCCCGCCCCCGATGTCGAGGAAGTTGGCGGCCGAACCGCCGCACTGGTTGACCACGTCGAGTGTGCTCATGGCCAGGCCGGCACCGTTGGCGATGATCCCGACGGAGCCATCCAGTCCGATGTAGTTCAGTCCACGTTCCTTGGCCCGGGACTCGCGCTCGTCCTCCACGTCGCTCCCTTCGAACTCCTCCCACTCCGGATGCCGGAAGGCGGCGTTGGCGTCGAGCGTGACCTTGGCGTCAAGGGCGTGGACCTTGTCCTCGGGCGTCAGGATCAAGGGGTTGATCTCGGCCAGATCGCAGTCGCCCTCGGTGTAGCAGGTGTAGAGCTTGACCAACAGCTCGGCCGCCTGGTCGCGGGCCACCTCGTCGAGGTTGGCCCGGTCGACCCAACTCCGCGCCGCATCGAGACTGAGCCCGTCGACGGGGTCGACGTGGATGATGGCGATGGCATCGGGATTGGTGACCGCCACTTCCTCGATCTCGACACCACCCTCGGCCGAGAGCATGCCCAAGTGCTTCTTGGCACTCCGGTCGAGCGTGAAACTGGCGTAGTACTCGCGGGCAATGTCCGAGGCATGCTCGATCCACAGCCGCTTGACCACGTGGCCTTTGATGTCGAGGCCGAGGATGTTCCCGGCATGCAACCGGACCTCGTCCACGTCGTCGGCCAGCTTGACTCCTCCGGCCTTGCCCCGGCCCCCGACCTTCACCTGGGCTTTGACCACGACCGGGTACCCCGAGGCCTCCGCCTGGGCGACGGCCTCCTCGACCGTGTCGGCCACGCCCCCCTTGGAGATGGGAATGCCGTAGCGGGCGAAGTACTGCTTACCCTGATACTCGAAAAGATCCACTGGATCCGTTCCTCTCTCTTCTCATCGTTGCGACTGGCTGGATACTGCGACTGCCCTGCATGCTGCGACTGATTGATCGGTCGTGCGACGGTCCCGAGCGGCACGCCGACCGGCCGAGGACGGGCTCCGGCCGCCCGGGCCGCCCCGTGCGGCTGCCGGTGGGCCCGACCCCGACCCGGACTGATGCGGACCGTCGTGCCGATGGCCGTGCCCTGTGTCCTGTCCCCGACGGGGGCCACGCGTCGATGTCAGCCGGCCTCTTTGCTCTCCCGTTCGTCGAGCGCCTCACCCAACCACGCCCCGATGGCCGGGAGCGGGGCCCCAGGCGTGAATACCTCGGCCACCCCGAGCCCTTTGAGGACCGGTATGTCGGCTGCCGGGATGATGCCGCCCACCAGTACCAACACGTCACCCCTGCCCTGCTCGGCCAGGCCGTCGATCACGCGTGGAACCAGCGTCAGGTGGGCACCGGAGAGGAGGGACAACCCGACGGCGTCGGCATCCTCCTGAATGACCGCCTGGACCACCTGTTCGGCTGTCTGGTGCAGACCGGTGTAGATGACCTCGAAGCCGGCATCCCGGAGGGCACGGGCGATGACCTTGGCGCCCCGGTCGTGCCCGTCCAGCCCGGGCTTGGCCACCACGACTCGATACGGGCGCTTCACGGACGCAGATACTAAGCGCTGACCGCCACTGAGGCCCATCCGGGCCCGGTCGACGGTGCGAGGTCCCCGGCCGGAGACCCGGGCCGGAGGGGTTCAGGCCCTAGCCTGGTGGGGGTCCGTGGTACCTTCGCTCCGGCGCCCACGGCACGACCCGAGCCTCGAGAGGACGCCTTGACCACTTCGGCTGAAGCTGTGGACCGACCAGACGAGCACGCTGCAGAGCCGACCCCGGATGTGTCCCTCGTCGTGGGACTGGTCCAGTTGGTCCGACCCCGCCAGTGGATCAAGAACCTTCTGGTCTTCGTGGCCCCCGCGGCGGCCGGGTCACTCTTCCACCATTCGGTGTTCTGGCACGCCGCGGCGGCCTTCGGGATCTTCTGCGTGGCCGCCTCGGGGACCTACTGCCTGAACGACGCCGTCGACGCCCCGGGCGACCGGGCCCACCCCACCAAGTGCCACCGCCCCGTGGCGGCCGGTGTGGTGTCGGTCCCGCTCGCCGTCGTCGTGGGCATCGCCTTACTGGGGATCTCGATCGGACTGGGCCAGGTGGTGGCCGGATGGCACCTGGCCTTGGTCATGGCTGTCTACGCCCTGGTCAACGTGGCCTACTCCCTCGGACTCAAGAACGAGCCGATCCTCGACCTGGCCGCGGTCAGCGCCGGCTTCGTGTTGCGCGCCGTGGCCGGCGGCGTGGCCACCGGCGTGGCCCTGACCAACTGGTTCCTGATCGTGGCGTCCTTCGGGTCCCTGCTCATCGTGACCGGCAAGCGGTCGGGTGAGAAGAAACTGCTGTCCGACCACCGGGCCGACGACGGTCCCATCCGGCCGACCCTCGGCCTCTATACCCCGTCGTTCCTCCGCTCGGTCAGGACCGTGTCCGCCGCCGTGACCGTCACCGCCTACTGCCTGTGGGCCTTCGACCGGGCCGGTCAACTCCACCGCGGGGCCGACCCCATCTGGTTCCAGCTGACCGTCATCCCCTTCACCATCGCCCTCCTCCACGTCATGCTGCTTCTCGACTCGGGGGAGGGGGCCGCACCCGAGGAGTTGGCCGTCCACGACCACCGTCTCCAGGTCTACGGGCTCTGCTGGGTGGCCCTGTTCGCCGCCGGCGTCTACGCCACATGAGGGCGCTGTCGGGACGGCGGACCCTGCTCACCGGGTGGGGCCGCACCGCCCCCACCTCCGCCGACGTGGTCCACGCCGTGCACCCCGACGTCGTCGACCAGGCCATGTCCGCCGCCGCCGCACCGACCACAGACCCGACCACGGTCATGGCCGCCGACGGTCGCGGCCTCATCGCCCGGGGGCTGGGTCGGAGTTACGGGGACGCGGCCCAGAACGCCGGCGGGACGGTGCTCGATGCCACCTGGCTGGACGCCGTCCATCGGGCCGATCTCGACGCCGGCGTCGTGAGCGTCGGCGCCGGCGTCAGCCTGCAGACCCTGATGGAGCGGTTCGTGCCACTGGGCTGGTTCGTTCCGGTCACACCCGGCACGCGCCTGGTCACCGTGGGTGGAGCGATCGCCGCCGACATCCACGGGAAGAACCATCACATCGACGGCAGCTTCTGCTCCCACGTTCTGTCGTTCACCCTGGTCAACCCGACGGGGACGGTGACGGTGGCGCCCGACACCGAGCCGGAGCTCTTCTGGGCCACGGCCGGGGGCATGGGTCTCACCGGGGTGATCACCGAAGCCACCCTCCAGCTCATCCCGGTCGAGACCAGCTACATGCTGGTGGACACCGAGCGCGCCCCCGATCTCGACGCGGTGATGGACAAGATGCTCACCGGTGACGACGCCTACCGCTACTCGGTGGCCTGGATCGACTGTCAGTCGACCGGGAGCCGCCTGGGACGCTCGGTGTTGACCCGGGGCGACCACGCCCGACTCGAGGACCTGCCCGAGCGGCTCCGGCGAACCCCCGACCGGGCCAGGGCCTTCGTCCCCCGCACCTTGGCCCGCGTCCCGTTCACCCCGCCCAGCGGTCTGCTCAATCCGCTGACGGTCGGCGCCTTCAACGAGTTCTGGTTCCGCAAGGCCCCTGTCCGCCAGCTGGCCAAGCCCCACCACATGACCGGCTTCTTCCACCCCCTCGACGGGGTCGGCCAGTGGAACCGCCTCTACGGGACCAGGGGCTTCCTCCAATACCAGTTCGTGGTGCCCGACCAGCACGGGGAGACGGTCCGAACCGTCATCGAGCGCCTGACCCAGCTGAGGCTGGCCAGCTTCCTCGCCGTTCTGAAACGGTTCGGCCCGGCGGACCCGGGTCCGCTCTCGTTCCCCATGCCGGGGTGGACCCTGGCCCTCGACCTTCCCGTCGGTCACCACGCCCTCGACGCCCTCCTCGACGATCTGGACCGGCATGTCATGGCAGCCGGCGGCCGGGTCTACCTGGCCAAGGACTCGCGGGTCTCGGCCGAGGCGTTCCGGGTGATGTACCCGCGCCTGGACGAGTGGCTGGCCACCCGGGGACGTGTCGACCCCGACGGGGTGTTACGGTCCGATCTCGGGCGCCGCCTCGGCCTGTGCAACGACCGACCGCCGTCTCCGAAGGGCGCCGGTGGACCGGGCGGTGCCAGCCGGGCCCCGACGGCGCGGCCCAGCCGCACGAACCGGGCCAAGGGGACCCGCTCCACCACCGCCGCCAGCAGCTCCACTCCAGAACGGACAGGACCATGATCGACGCAGTCGGCCGACCCCAGTCAGTGCTCGTACTCGGCGGCTCCTCCGAGATCGCCCAGGCCATCGTGGCCCGGCTGGTCCCGGCCCGGTGCCGGACCGTGGTGCTGGCCGGTCGACCGGGTCCCCGGCTCGACGAGGCGGCCGACCGGGCCAAGGTCGCCGGTGCCGACGTGGTCGAGACGGTGGTCTTCGATGCCGACGAGTCCGAGCGTCACGCGGCCTTCGCCGACGAGGTCTTCGACCGGTTCGGGGATTTCGACCTGGTCATCGCCGCGGCCGGGGTGCTGGGCAATCAAGAGGCGGACGAGCTCGACCCGGCGGCGGCGGCGGCGGTGATCACCACCAACTTCACCGGGCTGGCCTCGGCCATGCTGGCGGTGGCGGGCCGCCTCCGTCACCAGGGTCACGGCCGCATGGTCGTGCTCTCGTCGGTCGCCGGCCAGCGCGCCCGCCGGGCCAACTTCATCTACGGGTCTTCCAAGTCGGGGCTCGACGCCTTCTCGGAAGGCCTGGCCGACGCCATGGTGGGCACCGGCGCCGACGTCATGATCGTGCGCCCGGGCTTCGTGGTGGACCGGATGACCGAGGGGATGGACCCGGCGCCGTTTTCGACGACCCCGGACGCCGTAGCCGAAGCCGTCGTGCACGGGATCGAGTCCGGGGCGACGGTCGTCTACACCCCGCCCGTCCTCCGCTGGGTCTTCGTCGTCATGCGACACCTGCCCCGGGCCGTCTGGCGGCGGATGCCAGGCTGACCCCCTGACCACCGCCAACCAGAGGCGACCCACCGGGGCCGCCGGTCAGGCCCGCTTGAGCGGGGCCATGCGCAGCAGCAGCTTCTTTCGTCCCACCGATCCGAACTGGACCACCGCCTCGGCGTCCTCCCCGGGGCCGGATGCCTCCACCACGCGGCCTTCGCCCCACTTCCCGTGCACCACCCTGTCACCCGGTTCGAGGCCTAACTGCTCGGCCCCGCTCGAGGCCGGGGCTCGGCGCCGGCGTCCGTTGGCGTCGAACTCGCCCGGTCCCTCGGCTACGCCGCGGCCGAAGACGCTCTTCCCCGGTGTTCCCGCTCCGTCCTCGCCAGCGGAGGACCGGTCCCCTCCCCATCGGGCCCGGCCGAAGCCGCCGCCGAACCGACCGGGATCGCCGCCCACGTCTCGCAGCAGTTCGTCGGGGATCTCGTTGAGGAACCGGCTCGGGATGCTGCTGGTGCCCCGCCCGTAGAGCATCCGGCTCCAGGCGTGGGAGACGTAGAGATGACGTTCGGCCCGGGTGATGCCGACGTAGCACAGACGTCGCTCCTCCTCGAGTTCGACGGGGTCCCCCAAAGAGCGCAGGTGGGGAAAGATGCCGTCCTCCATGCCGACCAGAAAGACGGCGGGGAACTCGAGTCCCTTGGCGATGTGCATCGTCATCAGCGACACCTTGGTCCCATCGCCCTCCAGCTGATCGGAGTCGGCCACCAGGGAGGCCGCCTCGAGGAACTCGGCCAAGGTCCGGTACTCGGCGGCCATCCCCACCAGGGTGTCGACGTTCTCCACTCGCCCGAGCGCCTCGATGGTGCCCTCGGACAGCAACTCACTTCGATAGCCGGTGTCCTCGATCACCGCCGTGACCAACTCTCCGGGCCCGAGGGCGTCGGCCGACCCCTCCCCACCGGATCCGGATCCGGCATCGGCATCGGCATCGGCGCCCGGGTCCCCCGGATCGGTCGGGTCCCCCGGATCTCCCACATCCACGGCCTGACCGTTCTCGTCGGTGAGCGAGGGCACGGCCATGCGGGCCCGGAGGCGGTCCAGCAGTGCCGACAGATCGATGAGGGAGGAGGCCGCCTTGCCTCCAACCCCGACGTCGGCCGCGGCGGCCACCGCATCGCCGAAGGACCGGCCGCGCGTCCCGGCCCATCCGGACAGCTTGGCCACCGACGTCTCGCCCACACCGCGTTTGGGCACGTTGACGATACGGCGCCAACTGATCTCGTCGTCGGGGTTGACCAGCACCTTCAGATAGGCCATGACGTCTTTGATCTCGCGCCGGTCGTAGAACTTGGTCCCGCCGACCACCTTGTAGGGAACCTCGGCGTGGACCATGGCACCCTCGAGGGCGGCGCTCTGGGCGTTGGTCCGGTAGAAGACGGCCACGTCCCCCCAACGGAGCCCCTGTTCGCTGCGCAGCCGGACGATCTCGTGCGCCACCCACTCGGCCTCGTCGTGCTCGTCCTCGGCCCGGTAGCGGACGACCTTGTCCCCCTCGCCGTCTTCGGTCCACAGCGTCTTCGGCTTGCGGGACACGTTGTTCGTGATCACGGCGTTGGCCGCGTCGAGGATGGTCTGGGTGGACCGGAAGTTCTGGTCCAGGGTGATGGTGGTGGCGTCGGGGAAGGCCTGCTCGAAGTCGAGGATGTTGGATATGTCCGCCCCCCGGAAGCGGTACACCGACTGGTCGCTGTCCCCCACCACCACGATGTTCCGGTGCTCCCCGGCCAACAGGACGGCCAGCGCATTCTGCACCGCGTTGGTGTCCTGGTACTCGTCGATGAGCAGGTGCGTGAATCGGGTCCGGTACATCTCGAGTACGTCGGCGTGCTGGCGGAACAGGCGGACCGTGTTGAGCAGCAGGTCGTCGAAGTCCATGGCGTTGGCGTCCACCATCCGCAGTTGGTAGCGGTCGAAGACGTCGGCGATACGACGGTCGTAGATGGTCACGGCCGCAGCCCGGTACTCCTCGGGCCCCTGCTGGCGCGACTTGGCCTGACTGATCTGGCCCAGGATCGAGCGGGGAGAGAGCCGTTTGGTGTCGATATCGAGCTCGCGACAGACAATCTCGACCAGTCGGCGTGAGTCGGCGTCGTCGTAGATGGTGAACGAGCCCTTGTAACCGAGACGGTCACCATGCGCCCGCAGGATCCGCACGCACGCCGAGTGGAAGGTGGATACCCACATCCGCCGCCCCCGGGGCCCGACCAGCTCGGCTACCCGCTTGCGCATCTCCTCGGCCGCCTTGTTGGTGAAGGTGATGGCCAGGATCTGCCACGGGGCGGCGTCCCCGGTGGCGATGAGGTGGGCGATCCGCCTGGTCAGCACCCGGGTCTTGCCCGATCCCGCCCCAGCCACGATGAGGAGCGGCCCACCCCGGTGGGTCACGGCCTGGCGTTGGGGAGGGGTCAGACCCTCCAACAGGGTGTCGGCGTCCACGGACACGAAACTGTCTCTCCGGTGGTGCGGAGCGGCGGCACGCGGGCTGTCACCTCCAGCGGGCGGTGCGGCCCTCTCCTCCGCGGTGCTCATTCCCACTCGATGGTTCCGGGTGGCTTGGAGGTGATGTCGAGTGCCACCCGGTTCACGCCCTCCACCTCGTTGATGATGCGGGAGGAGAGACGCTCCAGCAGGTCGTAGGGCAGGCGGGCCCAGTCGGCGGTCATGGCGTCGTCGCTGGTCACGGCGCGGATGACGATGGGATAGGCATACGTCCTGCCGTCACCCATGACACCGACGGTGCGAACGGCGGGGAGGACGGCGAAGCTCTGCCACAGATCGCGGTACAGGCCGGCCCGGCGGACCTCCTCCACCACAATGGAGTCGGCGGCGCGGAGGATGTCGGCCCTCTCCGGAGTGACCTCACCCACGATGCGAACGGCCAGGCCGGGCCCGGGAAAAGGCTGGCGCCAGACGATCTCGTGGGGAAGGCCCAACTCCTCGCCCACCGCCCGCACCTCGTCCTTGAACAGCAGCCGGAGAGGCTCCACCAGGTCGAAGGCGAGATCCTCGGGCAACCCCCCGACGTTGTGGTGCGATTTGATGGTGGCCGCGGAGTCTGAGCCCGACTCGATGACGTCGGGGTAGAGGGTTCCCTGGACCAGGTAGCCGGCCGGTTGATCGGTCGGCCCGGGTGCGGCCACCCCGGCGGCACCGGGCGCCGGCCCCGGCTGCTCTCCGACCAGGTCGCGGGCCACCTCTTCGAAGATCCGGATGAACAACTCCCCGATGATCTTGCGCTTGCCCTCGGGATCGGTCACTCCGGACAGCGCCTCGAAGAACCGGTCGGCCGCCTTCACGTGGACCAGGTCGATGTGGAACTGGCGGCGGAATGTCTCCTCCACCTGCTCGCTCTCCTGGGCCCGCATGAGGCCCGTGTCCACGTAGACGCACGTGAGCTGGTCCCCGATGGCCTTGTGCACCAGGGCGGCGGCCACGGCCGAGTCGACCCCACCGGAGAGTGCGCACAGGACCGGGGACGTTCCGACCTGGGAGCGGACCGCCTGCACCTGGGACTCGATGATCGAAGTGTGGGTCCACGACGGCGGGCAGCGGCAGATGTCGTAGAGGAACCGCTCCAACAGGTCCCGTCCCCGCTCGGTGTGCACCACCTCGGGATGGAACTGCACCCCGTAGATGGCCCGCTCGGCGTCGTGGAGCGCCGCCACCGGGGCGTCGGGGCTGCTGGCGGTGGCCACGAACCCGTCCGGGACCCGGGTGATGGCGTCGCCGTGGCTCATCCACACTTCGCCATCGCCGGGCCAGTCGACGAAGAGGGGCGACGTCCCGGTCACGGTCAGGGGCGTCCGCCCGTACTCTCCCCGTCCGGTACGCGTGACGTCACCTCCCAGTTGCTGCGTGAGCAGTTGGGCCCCGTAACAGATCCCGAGGATCGGGATCCCGGTCTCGTAGATGGCGGGGTCGATGCTCGGCGCCGGCGACTCGTTGACCGATTTCGGTCCACCCGAGAGAATGATTCCGGCGGGCCGGCGGGCCACCAGTTCGACCGCCGTCGACCGGTGGGGCACGATCTCCGAATAGACGTGGGCCTCCCGCACCCGACGGGCAATCAGTTGGGCGTACTGGGCGCCGAAGTCGACGACCAGGACAGGACCGTCACCGGGCTGGGGGGTGCCGTCGGCTCCGGTGGCGCCGGGGGGCCCGGCGGGCGGTGGGCTCAATGGCCCATGCCGACACCCTGCGAGCGCTGCAGGTCCTTGCCCTCGGTCTGCAGGGCGGGAGCCACCATCACCTCGGCCTTTTGGAACTCCTTCACCGTCTGGTACCCGCAGGTGGCCATGGCGGTCCGAAGTGCGCCGAACAGGTTCATCCGGCCGTCGTTCTCGTGGGCCGGGCCGAGCAGGATCTCCTGCAGGGTTCCCCGGGTGGTCGTCTTGACCCGCGCCCCGCGGGGCAGGGTGGGGTGGAACGTGGCCATGCCCCAGTGGTAACCCCGGGCCGGAGCCTCGACCGCCGAGGACAGCGGCGAGCCCAGCATGACGGCGTCGGCTCCGCACGCCACCGCCTTGGCGATGTCTCCGCCCTTGGACATGCCGCCGTCGGCGATCACATGGCAGTACACCCCGGTCTCGTCGAGGTGGCGCATACGGGCTCCGGCCACGTCGGCGATGGCGGTGGCCTGGGGCACACCGATCCCGAGCACCCCCCGGGTGGTGCAGGCGTTGCCGGGCCCGACGCCGACCAGCACGCCGACGGCACCGGTGCGCATCAGGTGGAGGCCGGCCTGGTAGGAGGCGCAACCGCCGACGATGACCGGGATCTCGAACTCACGGATGAACCGTTTGAGGTTGAGGGGCTCCGACGTCTTCGACACGTGCTCGGCCGACACCACGGTGCCTTGGATGACCAGGAGATCGAGCTCGGCTGCCAGCAGTGCCGGAGCGAACAGTTCGGTCTTCTGCGGGGTGACCGAGGCCGATGTGGTGATGCCGGCGGCCTTCAGTTCCTTGATGCGCTCGGTCACCAGCTCCAGCTGCACCGGCTCGGCATACATCTGCTGCATACGGGCCGTGGCCTTCTCCGCCGGAAGCTCGCGAATCTCGTCGAACAAGGGGGTGGGATCCTCGTAACGGGTCCACAGACCCTCGAGGTTGAGCACGCCGAGTCCGCCGAGCCGTCCGATCTCGATGGCGGTGGCCGGGCTGACCACGCCGTCCATGGCCGATGCCATCAACGGGAGTTCGAACTGGTAGGCGTCGATCTCCCAACTGATGTCGACATCCTCGGGGTCACGTGTCCGCCGGCTCGGGACGATGGCGATGTCGTCGAACCCGTAAGCCCTCCGACCCGATTTGAAGATGCCGATCTCTAGCTCAGCCACGTAACTCTCCTCCGGACCCCGTTCGCAGTTCTCCACACCTCCCATCGGCGGCGACTCCGACAGTTCGCCGACCGACTGCACCCCACGATACCGCCTGGACCGTCGGTGCTGGTCCCCGTCCCGGACGGACCCGGATGGGCCGGTGTGGCGAGATCCGAACCACCCGGCCCCGTCAGTCGCCCCCGTCCGGTGCGGGCCACGAAAGCGGGAACGGCACGCCGAGGGACAGGCAGACCAGCTCCATCAGGGTCCGAGCCGTCGCGCCCCACACCGTCTCCCCGGCCACCTCGAAGAACCACACCGGAAACTCGGCCTCGGGAAGCCCCAGCCCCGTCAACCGTCCCGGTACCGACCACCACTCCTCGTGGAAGACCCCGTCGGCCACCAGGTCGCTCAGGGCCACGTCGAAGATACGCCCCACCTCGGCCGGATTGGCGGTCAGCTCCGGGCGGCGATCGAGGGCGGCCACCACCGGCGTCATCACCGTGTTGGACGCCACGGTGGGCATGGGGGTGAGCTCGCCGATCACCGTGGCCAGCGACGGGTCCAGTGCCACCTCCTCGGCCGCCTCACGCAGAGCTGCGTCCACGACGGTCTCGTGGCCGTCGATCCGTCCCCCCGGGAACGCCACCTCGCCCCGATGGGACCGGAGACGATCGGACCGGACGGTGAGGACCACCCGGGCCAGCCCTTCCTCCTCGAACAGGGCGACCAGCACCGCGGCCGGGCTTCCTCCCGTCACCCGTCCGGCCAGAGTCCTCCACGGCTCGTGGGTCCGACGGCCTGACTGGTCCCGCCGGTCGTCGTCCAGGGCCTTCCGGACCCGATCGAGGGTCAGCCCTCCCCTGAACCGTGCCGACAGCCCCGCCCACGGGGGCGGCGACCCGTCCCGGTGGGCGGGCGGGCGCGGGATCGACCGTTCGGAGGTCGTGGGAACGGTTGGCGGGTCCATGGAGACTCTCAGGTTAGGGGCCGGAACCCGGTCACCGTCGCCGGCGGAGAGCTGGGGCTGACCCCTCGGCACCGCCGGGTGTCCACAATTCGGAATAGCTCTATGAGATAAATATATGCTGTATGGCTATTCCGGAGATTGCACCCGGCCGCCTGGCTGGCTCCCTGACTCCTCCCCGCCTTGCCCGGCTCCGCCTCCCCGACCTGCCGGCTCCGCCACCCCGATCCGACCCGGCTCCGCCACCCCGACCCGACCCGGCTGCACGGAGACGCCGATCGGCCGGCCCCGAAGGACCGGCCGACCAATGACACGGCGTTGGCCGCGTTGGCAATTCCGACTCGAGGAGAGCCGGCGTGTGACTACATCATTCCGCCCATTCCGCCCATACCGCCCATGCCTCCGCCCATGGCTGCGGCGGCAGCTGCGGCGGCGGCGGGATCGGCCTTCTCCGGCTTGTCGGCCACCAACGCCTCTGTGGTCAACAGGAGACCGGCGATGGAAGCGGCGTTCTGGAGCGCGGAGCGGGTGACCTTGGCCGGGTCGATGACCCCGGCCTTCACCAGGTCGACCAACTCACCGGTGGAGGCATCGAGGCCGATGGATCCGGTCTCCGACTCCACCTGGCGGACGTAGACCGAGCCTTCGAGCCCGGCGTTGCTGGCGATGGCGTGAAGGGGCGCGGTGAGCGCCTTGGCCACAATGGATGCGCCGGTGGCCTCGTCCCCACTGAGGGACTTCACCACCTTGAGCACGGCGGCACGGGAGCGGACCAGTGCGGTACCCCCTCCGGCGACGATGCCCTCCTCGACGGCGGCACGAGTGGCGGAGAGTGCATCCTCGATGCGGTGCTTCTTCTCCTTCAACTCCACTTCGGTGGCTGCGCCGACCTTGACCACGGCCACGCCGCCGGCCAGCTTGGCCAGCCGTTCCTGCAGCTTCTCGCGGTCCCAGTCCGAGTCGGTGTCGTCGATCTCGCGTTTGATCTGCGCGATCCGGCCCTTGACTTCCTCTTCGGAGCCGCCGCCCTCCACGATGGTGGTCTCGTCCTTGGTGACGATGACCCGCCGGGCCTTGCCCAGCAGATCCACCGTGGTGGTTTCCAGCTTGAGTCCGATCTCCTCGGAGATCACCTCGGCGCCGGTGAGGATGGCCATGTCCTGGAGCATCGACTTGCGACGCTCGCCGAAGCCGGGGGCCTTGACGGCCACCGACGTGAACGTTCCGCGGATCTTGTTGACCACCAGCGTGGCCAGGGCCTCGCCCTCCACGTCCTCGGCGATGATCAGCAGCGGCTTGCCGGTCTGCATGACCTTCTCGAGCACCGGGACGAGGTCGTGAACGGCGCTGACCTTCTGGTTCACGAAGAGGATCAACGGGTCGTCGAGGACGGCCTCTTGACGCTCGGCGTCGGTCACGAAGTACGGCGAGAGGTAGCCCTTGTCGAACTGCATACCCTCGGTGAACTCGAGGTCGATGCCGAAGGTGTTCGACTCTTCGACGGTGACGGTCCCGTCCTTGCCCACGCGGTCGATGGCATCAGCCAGGACCTCGCCGATGGCCGAGTCGGCTGCGGAGATGGAGGCCACCTGGGCGATCTCCGTCTTCGAGTCGATCTCTTTGGACTGCTCCTTGATGGAACCGACCGCGGCGGCCACCGCCTGGTCGATCCCCTTGCGCAGTCCCAGCGGGTTGGCGCCGGCGGCCACATTGCGGAGGCCTTCCTTGATCAGTGCCTGGGCCAGGACGGTGGCGGTCGTCGTGCCGTCGCCGGCCACGTCGTTGGTCTTGGTGGCAACCTCCTTGACCAGCTGCGCGCCCATGTTCTCGAAGACATCCTCGAGCTCCACCTCGCGGGCGATGGAAACACCGTCGTTGGTGATGGTGGGAGCGCCGAACTTCTTCTCGATGACCACGTTGCGGCCTTTGGGGCCGAGGGTGACCTTGACCGTGTCGGCCAGTTTGTTCACCCCCGCCTCGAGGCCGCGGCGGGCGGCCTCGTCGAACTTCAGGATCTTGGGCATTACTTACCTACCTTGGCCAGAACGTCGCGGCTCGAGAGGATGAGGAGATCCTCGCCGTCGGAAGTGATCTCGGTTCCGCCGTACTTGGAGTAGACGACCGTGTCGCCCACGGCGATGTCGAGAGGGATCAGGTCACCGGATGCCTCGGCCCTGCGGCCGGGGCCGACGGCGAGGACTTCACCCTGTTGGGGCTTCTCTTTGGCGGTGTCGGGGATGACGAGACCGGACGCGGTGGTCTCCTCGGACTCGCCGGGGCGGACGACGATTCGGTCGTCAAGGGGATGCAGACTCATGGGTTGGGGCCTCCTGTGGCACGCGTTAGCAGTCGAGGGTTGAGAGTGCTAATGCTAGCGACCTCGGAGAGGTTTGGCAACCGGCAGTCTCGAGTGCCAACGGATACCCCGGCCCAGGCCGTCCGGCCGGGGTCGGAACGACGTCGGACCGGACCACCGGAGTCAGGCCGTGGCGACCAGACGCAGGTTGGGCTCGGCACCCAGGGTGAGCGGGCTGGCCCCACCGTGCCGCAGGCGCCACCAGCCGGCCGCCGCCACCATGGCGGCGTTGTCCGTGCAGAGGGCCCGGGAGGGCAGGAACGCGCCGATGCCGTCGGCCGCGCAGGACTCCTCGACCGTCGAGCGCAGGAGTTCGTTGGCGGCCACTCCCCCGGCCAGACAGATGGCTGATGCACCCACGTCGGCGGCGGCGCGCCGGGCCCGGCTGACCAGTACGTCCACCACGGCCTGCCGGAACGACGCGGCCACGTCGGCGGTGTCGGCAGCGGGCTGTTTGCGGACCGCCCTGACCACCGAGGTCTTCAGACCGCTGAACGAGAAGTCATAGCCGTCTCCGGGAAACGAGCGGGGGAAGGCGAAGGCGGTGGGGTCGCCCTGACCGGCGATCCGGTCGATGGCCGGGCCCCCCGGATACCCGAGGCCGAGGTACCGGGCCACCTTGTCGAAGGCCTCGCCGGCGGCGTCGTCGATGGTTCCCCCCATGAGCCGGTAACGCCCCGGCTCGGACACCTCGACGAGCAGGGTGTGGCCCCCCGAGACCAGCAGGACCACCAGCGGCCAGCCCAGGTCGGGCTGCTCGAGCAGGGAGGCGAAGAGATGGGCCTCGAGATGGTTGACCCCGACCAGCGGCACGCCCCACGCCAACGACAGCGCCTTGGCCTCGGCCACACCCACCAACAGCGAACCGATCAGACCCGGCCCGTAGGTGACGGCCACGGCATCGATACCGGTGCCGGAGGTATCGGAGCCCGCCGTCTCGAGTGCTTCGGCCAGGACAGGGGTCAGCAGCTCGACGTGGGCCCGTCCGGCCAGCTCGGGCACCACGCCGCCGTAGCGGGCATGGAGGTCGATCTGGCTGCTCACGACGGACGAGACGATGTCCGAGCCGTCGTCGACCACCGAGGCGGCCGTCTCGTCGCAGGAGGTCTCGATGCCGAGCACCCGTGTCGCAACATGGTCGGTCACGACCGGGAGACTAGTGGGGACCGCAACCGGGGCAGTGTGCCGTGACGGTCGGTGCCGGTGCCGGGCGGTCCGGAGACCGGACCCTCAGGTCCGAGAGGTCACGTGCAGCCCGGTCGGCAGCGACGATTCGATGTCGGCCAGACGGTCCGCATACGAGTCGCCGTCGATGTCACGGGCCCACATGACCAGGGCGTCGTCCCCGGTGACGGGGTAGTAGTTGCGCCGGACCCCGACGGGGGCCAGGCCGAAACGGGCGTACAGGGCCAGGGCCGGGTCGTTCCCCACCCGGACCTCGAGGGTGAGATGGCGCGCCCCCCGGGCCAGGGCGGTCTGGATCAGGTCCACGAGCAGCGCCGCTCCCAGTCCCCGACCCTGCCAGGCGGGGTCCACGGCGATGTTGTTCACATGGGACTCGTCGTCGATGAACATCTGGCCGGCGAAGCCGACGATGCTCCGTCCCACCCAGGCAGCCCGGTAGGACCGCGACTTCCGCTGCGAGAGCTCCTCCACGAACAGTCGATGCGACCACGGTTGCGGGAAGACGGCCTGCTCGATCCTCAGCACCCCTCGCAGGTCCTTGGTCCGCATGGGGGCGATGATCACCTGCACCGACCCGTCCGGTTCCCTGGCCGCCTCGACGGACGGATCGTCGGTCGGCTTCATCGACCGTTACCGGCAGCCGGTCCGGGCGGACGAGCCGGGCGCTGCTCCCAATTGATCCGGGCATCGGCCCGCCTCCGGTAGTCCGGTACCAGCGATCGGGGGGAGACCGCCTCGATCCCGCGTCGCAACCGCCGACGGGCCAGTCCGGCCAGGGCCAGTGGGGGTGGGGCCGTGATCTCGTGGGTCAGAGTGAGGTCCAAGGCGGGGCGCGTCGAGAACAGGTCCCGATAGCGCTCGGCACCGTCGCCCACCACCGTGATCACACCGGCGCCGGTTCCCCCGGACTCCCCGATCGCCGCTGCGTCGCCAGCGGCCACCTCCAGCAGCCACGCCATCAGTGCCTCGGGAGCCATCGGCTCCGGTGAGTCGATGCGGACGGCCATGGGGTCGGCCGGTTCTCCGTCGGGCGCCGGGGCCCCCGACCCGGAGGGCCCGGGGTCGAGGTCGAAGCGATAGACGGCCGCGAAGACCTCTCCCCGGCGGGCGTCGACCACCGAGGCCACCGCCCCGACCGGTGTGGTCCCGCGGTCCGGCACCGACCCGGCCGCCGCGGCCGGCCCCGCCGCCGCCGCCGCCGCCGCCGCCGCCGCCGCCGCCGCCGCCAGGATGTCGAGACTGGACACGCCCAGTACACCCAGCCCGAGTGCCTGGCCCAGGGCCTTGGCCGTTGCCACCCCCACCCTCAGTCCGGTGAACAGGCCCGGTCCGACGTCGACGGCGATGGCATCGATGTCCGTGACCCGGCAGCCCGAGACGGCGCACACCTCCTCGATGGCCGGGGCGAGCAGCTCGGCGTGGGCCCGCCCTCCATCGTGCACCCGTTCCGCCGACCCGCCGTCGTGCGGAGCAGCGCCACCCCGACGGTGTCGGTGGCGGACTCGATGGCCAGCAGTGTCATGCCGCCGTCAACCATGGTTCGACCGCGGCGCGCAACGCCGGCCATCGGGCCGCCCAGACATCGTCCGGCCGCTCGACCGTGATCAGCCGGCGGTCCTCGTCGTCGTCACAGGCCGTCAGTTGGACGCCGAGCGATCCCCGACCCAGTACGGGCCGGGCCGCGTCCCCCCACTCGACCAGCGCCACCCCTCCGTCTTCGACCAGCTCCCCGAGACCGAGGTCGGCGATCTCGGCCAGGTGGTCCAGTCGGTAGACGTCCGCGTGCAGCAGGCAGCGGATGCCCGGCACGGCGGCGGTCGGCGTCCGGCGGTCCGGCGGACGGCGGGTCCGGTTGTCGGTTGCCGGGTGGACCGGGTACTGGCGGACCAGGGTGAAGGTAGGGCTGGTGATGGCCTCGTCAATGCCCAGTCCGGCTCCGAAGCCCTGGGCGAACGTGGTCTTGCCGGCGCCGAGGTCGCCGGCCAGGAGCATGATGTCCCCGGGCACACACAGGTGGGCCATGGACCGGGCCAGCGCCCGGGTCTGATCGGCACCGGAGGTGACCAGGGTCAGCCGCTCGCTCACGTGTCCCAGCCCAACAGCTGCTTGGCCCGGACCAGATCGGCCCGCATCTCCGCCACCACCACGCCCCCGGAACGCAGGGCCGCAGCCGGGTGGTAGGTGGGGACCAGTTGGAACGCCCCCATGGGGTACGAACGCCCCCGGACCTTGGTGATGCCGAGTTCGGTCTCGAGGAGCAGTCTGGTGGCGAAGTTGCCCAGGGTCACCACCACCCGGGGCCCGATCAGCTCGAGCTGGGAGTCGAGGAACGGTCGGCACGCGGCGATCTCGTCGGGTCGGGGGTCGCGGTTGTCGGGTGGGCGGCACTTGACCACGTTGGCGATGTAGAACCGGCTCCGATCCACACCCATCTCCTCGAGGACGAGCCGATCGAGCAGCTGGCCCGAACGGCCCACGAACGGCTCACCCTGGATGTCCTCGTCGCGTCCGGGCGCCTCGCCCACGAACAGGAGGTCGGCGTCGGGATCCCCGACCCCGAAGACCACCTGGGTCCGGTGCTCGGCCAGCGGGCACCGGGTGCAGCCGGCGGCCCGGCCGGCGAGTTCGGCCAGATCGGTACCCGGTGCCACCGCCGCATGGTACCGCCCGCCGGGCCGGGGTCCCTCCCCGGGCCGATTCAGACCGTCGGATCCGATCCCCTCATGATGCGGGGTACCCGGGGCCCGATGTCGCACAACACCTCGTACGGGATGGTGCCGAACAGGTCGGCCCACTCCCCGGCGGTCACCACCTCGTCCCCCTGCCGGCCGATGAGGACCACCTCGTCCCCGACGGCCACCGAGGCGGAACCGGACGGCCCGCAGTCGATCATGATCTGATCCATGGTCACCGCGCCGGCCAGCGGCCGTCGCACCCCTCCGACGAGCACCTCCCCACCCTGGTCGAACAGACGCCGGGGAACGCCGTCGGCATACCCGATGGGGGCGGTGGCCACCGTCGACCGCTGGCCCAACGGCCTCCGCCGCCCGTAGGAGGGCCGCTCGCCCGGGTCGAGATCACGGACGTAGGTCACCCGCGTTCGGAGCGAGAGCGCGGGACGGAGGTGGTCACTCCCGCTCGCCGTCCCGAGCAGCCCCTCCAGGGCCGGGGTCGGCGCCACTCCGTAGACGCCGATGCCGCACCGGACCATGTCCCGGCGCGCGGCGGGAAAGGCGATGGTGCCGGCGGTGTTGGCCACGTGGGTCATGGTCGGGTGGTGACCGGCGGTGGCCAGGTCGGCCAACGAGTCGTCGAACCGCCCGAGTTGCGCCTCGGTGAACTCCCGGTCGGCCGCAGCCTCGCCGTCGGCGACGGCCAGGTGGGTCCAGAGCGCGTCCAGTTCGAGGTGAGGATCGGTCGCGATCCGGTCGGCCAGCCGTCCGACCTCGGAGGCGTTCGCACCCACCCGGTGCATCCCGGTGTCCACTTTCAGATGGACGGCCACCGGCGGTCCCCCACGGCCACGCGCCACCCGTCCCAAGGCGGTCAGACCTTCATCGGTGTAGACGGTCGGGACCAGCCGGCGGGCCACGGCCTCGGCCATCCCCTCCACCGGTGGTTCGGACAGCAGGAGGATGGGTGCCCCGATCCCGGCTTCGCGCAGGGACACCCCTTCTTCGACCAGGGCCACCGCCAGCCAGGAGGCGCCTCCCGCCAGCGCGGCCCGGGCCGGCCCCACGGCGCCGTGCCCGTAGCCGTCCGCCTTGACCACGGCACAGAGGGCCGCCGGCGCCGCCACGCGGGCCAGGATCCCGGCGTTGTGTCGCACGGCGTCGAGATCGATGTCGGCCCAGGCCGGTCGCCAACGCTCAGCCACGGGAACGCGCTGCGCCGTCGGCCGGCCGGGACCGACCCGCACCGTCCATCGGACGGGACCGGCCCGACCCGTTGGGACCGAGCTCCATCAGCACCTGGGCCACCAGGTCCGGGAGGTCGCCGGCCGTCAGGCCCTCCCCCAACCCACTGGCCCCGGCCCGCCCGTGGACATGGGCGGCCAGCGCCGCCCCGATCAGGGGTTCCACCCCGCGGGAGAGGAACGCCCCGATGACGCCCGAGAGCACGTCCCCGGTTCCGGCCGTGGCCAGCGCGGCTGTGCCCGTCCTCCCGAGCCGTACCCGGCCGCCCGGATCGGCCACCGCAGTGGTGGGCCCTTTGACCAGGGCCACGGCACCCGATGCCGAGGCCAGGGCCCGGGCCGCGGCGATACGGTCCGACCCGGGCGGGCCCGACAGCAACCGGGCGTACTCACCGTCGTGGGGGGTGAGCACCAGGTCCGGACGGGCGCCGAGGGCACGGAGCGGCTCGGAACCGGGCCCGTCCAGCCGGCCCAGGGCGAAGAGCCCGTCGGCGTCGACCACCGCCGGCACCGGCGACTCGGCCACCAGTCGACGGACCTCCGCCACGGTGGCGGGATCCCGTCCGAGCCCCGGGCCCACCACCAGCGCCGAGCACCGTGCCGCGGCGGCGAGGGCGTCGGTGGCCCAGCCCTCGGCGGGAAGCCTCACACCCACGGCCTCCGTGGCCGGGGTGGCGGCCAGTTCGCCTCCGGGGACGCCCAGGCGCACCATGCCGGCGCCGGAGCGGTAGGCCGAGGTCGCACAGAGGGCGGCGGCTCCGGTCATCCCGGGTGACCCGGCCACCACCAGGACCGCGGCCGACCACTTGTGGCCGTCCCGCGGCCGGGCGGGGAGGAACGTCCCGACATCGCCGTCGTCCATCACCGACACCAGGGCGTCCCCGGCGACCAGTCCGATGTCGGCCACCGAGACCTCTCCGGCCAGGGACACCCCGTCACCCTGGAGCAGGCCGGGCTTGAGCGCCACGAAGGTCACCGTGCGGGTGGCGGCCCAGGGAGTGCCCGACGCCGAGCCGGTGTCGCCCGCCACCCCGGAGGGAATGTCGACGGCCAGCACCGGTGTCCCCGGCGGCAACGCCGGGGCCCGGTACTCGCCCCGGAAACCGGTCCCGTAGGCGGCGTCGACCACCAGATCGGCCGGACCGACCGCCGTCACCGTGCCGGCGTCGACCACGCGGACCCTGGCGCCCCGGTGGAAGAGCAGGCGAGCGGCCACCCGTCCGTCGGCGCCGTTGTTCCCCTTGCCGGCCACGATCTCGATCCGACGCCCGTAGGCGCCGCCGAGCAGGTCCAGAGCGGCCAGGGCCACGGCCAGGCCGGCCCGGCCCACCAGCACGTCGAGGGGGATCGAGGCCTGCGCAGCCGCGTCGACGGCATTCATCTCGGACATGGTGAGCACCGGTTGCATCGCGGTCGACGCTACGGCTTCGTCGTCGTCGGCGCGTCGACCCCCACCGGCCCGGCCCCTCCGGACTCACCCGGCCGGGTCCCCTCGGGCCGGGCCCCCTCGGCCACGACCAGGGCCATGGCCACCTGGTCGGTGTGGGTGAGGGAGAGGTGCCACCGGACCACGCCGGCCCGGCGGGCCAGGGCGTCGGCCCCGCCGTGCAGGGTGATCGACGGAGGATCGAGCCCGATCCGGACCACGTCGACGTCGCGGAACGGAAAGGCTCCCAGTCCGACCCCCAGAGCCTTCATGACCGCCTCTTTGGCCGCGAACCGGGTGGACAGCCTGGGCACCGGGTCGACGGCCGATCCGGCGTAGGCCCGCTCGGCTTCGGTGAACAGCCTCTGGCCCAGATGGGGACGTCGTCCGAGCACCCGGCGGAACCGTTCCACGTCGACGGCGTCCACGCCGACCCCCACCACCGATCCGCCCAGCGCTTCCCGGCCGACGAGCCCGATGCCGGCCTGGTGGCCCTGCTCGGACAGGGATGCGGCGGAACCGGGGGCGGTCACTCGACGGTGACCACCTTGGCCAGGTTGCGGGGTCGGTCGACGTCGAGACCGTGCAGACGGGCCAGGTGGTACGCGAACAACTGCATGGGCACCACGTCGATGACCGGGGCGAAGAGGTACTCGGTACTCGGCACCCACAGAACGGCGTCGGCCTGCCGGGCCGTCTCGTCGTCACCGTCGTTGGCCACCAGGACCACGGTGGCACCGCGGCTCTTGACCTCGGTGACGTTGCTCATCATCTTCTCCCACGTCGGCGTGCGGGTGGCGACGCCGATCACCACCGTCCCCGGCTCGACCAGGGCGATCGGTCCGTGCTTGAGCTCGCCGGCCGGGAATCCCTCGGCCCGGAGGTACGAGAGCTCCTTCAGCTTGAGTGCACCCTCGAGGGCCACCGGATAGCCGACCTGACGACCGAGGAACATGAAGGAGGGGGAGTCGCGGTAGCGGTTGGCCACGGCCTCGACGTCGGCGGAGCGCTCGAGGGCGAGAGCCACCTTGTCCGGCAGCACGCCCATGGCCTCGAACAGGGCCCGGGCGTCATCAGGCGAGAGCGTCCCACGGGCCTGGGCCAGATACAGGGCCAGGATCTCGAGCGCGGTGATCTGGGCCAGGTGGGTCTTGGTGGCCGCCACCCCGATCTCCGGACCGGCCCGGGTGTACAGGACGGCATCGGCGTTGCGGGCCAGCGATGAGTCGACCACGTTGCAGATGACCAGCACCTTGGCCCCCTGACGGCGGGCCTCCTCCATGGCGATCCGGGTGTCGGCCGTCTCGCCGGACTGACTGACGCCGATGACCAGGGTGGTGGGGTCGAGCACCGGGTCGCGGTAGATGAACTCGCTGGCGATGTCGATCTCGACCGGGATGCGGGCCCAGTGCTCGATGGCGTACTTGGCCATCAGGCCGGCGTGGAAGCTGCTCCCGCAGGCCACGATGAACACCTTGTTGACCCTTCGGAGTTCCTCGTTGGTGATGTGGACCTCGTCCAGGGAGAGCGTGCCGTCCGGTAGCAGCCGGTCGAGCAGGGTGTCGGCCACCGCCCGCGGCTGCTCGTGCATCTCCTTGCTCATGTAGTCGTCGTAGCCGTCCTTGCGGGCTGCCTCCAGGTCCCAGGCGACCGTCAGCCTCTGGGGTTCGACCTCGTCCCCCTGGAGCGTCGTCACCCGCACCGATCCGGGTCGGAGCTCGGCCACCTGGTCGTCGTCCAGCACGAAGAACTCGCGGGTCAGACCCAGGATGGCCGGGATGTCCGAGGCCAGAAAGGCGGCGTCGTCGGTGACCCCCAGCAGGAGAGGGGAGACCCGGCGGGCCGCCACGATCAGATCCGGTTGGTCGGCCCACACCACGGCCAGCGAGAACGCGCCCCGCACCCGCGCCAGTGCGGCGCGGACGGCACCGGTCAGTCCGGCCCCGCCGTGGGCGCCCAGCTCGTCCTCGATGAGGTGGGCCAGCACTTCGGTGTCGGTCTCCGACTCGAGGCGGTGCCCGGCCACCACGAGCTCGTCGCTCAGCTCGACGTGGTTCTCGATGATGCCGTTGTGGATGACCGCCAGTCGGCCCGAACAGTCGAGGTGGGGGTGGGCGTTCTCCTCGTTCGGTCGCCCGTGCGTGGCCCACCGGGTGTGACCGATGCCGGCGGTGGCCCCGGCAGGAGCCCGCTGGGTCAGTTTGATCAGGTCCTCCAGTGAGCTGGTGCCGTTGGCCGCCCGCCCCCGCCACAGGCCTTCGGCAGCCGACGGCCCGATCAGGGCCACGCCGGCCGAGTCGTAGCCCCGGTACTCGAGTCTTCCGAGCCCCTCCAGCAGGATGTCGAGCACCGGGTCGGTTTGCTCGTGGTCGGCCGAAGGTGCCCCTGACGGCCCGATGTGACCGGCGGTCCGGGTGATGCCGATGATGCCGCACATGAGGGTCGAGGCTAGTGCCCCGTCCAGCCCGTTCCCACGTTCATCGGCCGGACTCGGCCACAGAGGGCGGCCGTTCGACCGCGGTCGATGTCAGCCGTGGTTGTCGGCGGCCGCGGTGAGCTCGAACTGGACCAGCTTCCCGAGTCGCTCGGCGATGGCCTGGGCCACTCCGTCCCCGTTGGCCTCGACCATCACCCGCACCAGGGGCTCGGTGCCGCTCGGGCGCAGGAGGACGCGACCGGTGTCCCCCAGGCGGGCCGTCTCCTCGGCCACCGCCGACCACACCGCCTCGGCCCCGTCCAGCAACTCGGTGTTCGGCACCGGGACGTTGAGCAGGACCTGTGGCACCCGGTTCACCAGACCGTCGAGCAGATCGGTCAGGGGCCGGCCCGACCTGACCACGAGGTCGGCCAGGATCAGCCCGGTCAGCAGTCCGTCACCGGTGGTGGCCAGACGCCGGAAGATGATGTGACCCGACTGCTCCCCTCCCAGGGACAGACCGTCCTTGTCCAGGGCGGCCAGCACGTGGCGGTCGCCCACCGGGGTCTCCTTCACGACGACGCCCCGTTCCTCCATGGCCAGGCGGAAGCCGAGGTTCGTCATCACCGTGACTACGACGGTGTTGCCGGCCAGCTGGCCGCGGCCGGCCAGGTCCAGAGCGAACAGGGCGATGAGCTCGTCCCCATCCACCAGCTTCCCGTCCGGTCCGACGGCCAGGAGCCGATCGGCATCGCCGTCGAGGGCCAGGCCCAGGTCGGCCTGGTGCTCCACCACCGCCCGGGCCAGGGTGTCCGTGGCCGTCGAGCCACAGCCCAGGTTGATGTTGGTGCCGTCGGCCTCGCAGCCGATGGCCACCACCTCGGCCCCGAGGCCCTCGTAGACCGAAGCGGCCAGCTCCGACGCCGATCCGTTGGCACAGTCCACCACCACCCGGAGTCCTCCGAGACGTCGGCCCTCCAGCAGGGTGGTCAGCTTCTCGACATAGGCCGGTCCCAGCCCGGGCTCGGCCATGAGCCGACCCACACCGTGCCCCTCGAGCCGGCGGGGACCCTTGATCGACGGGTCGAGGACGCGGTCGAGCTCCTGTTCGATGGACGCCTCCAGCTCGACGCTGAGTTTGGCCCCGCCGGCGGCGAACAGTTTGATGCCGTTGTCGGTGAACGGGTTGTGCGAAGCCGAGATCACGATGGCGGGCACGTCACGAACGGCTGACAGCCAGGCCAGGGCCGGCGTGGGCAGGACGCCCACGTCGACCACGTCGGCGCCCTCGCTGGCCAGACCGGCGGACAGGGCGGCCTGGAGCAGCGGTCCGGACCGTCGGGTGTCCCGTCCGATCAGGAAGGTGGCGGCCGTGATGGTGCGGGCCACCGCCCGGCCCAGGGCCAGGACCAGCTCCGGCGTCAGCTCGACGTTGGCGACACCCCGGACACCGTCGGTGCCGAACCGCGTCGTGGCCATCCGCCTACCGCTTGGAGTACTGCGGAGCCTTGCGGGCCTTCTTCAGGCCGTACTTCTTCGACTCCTTCTCACGGGCGTCGCGGGTGAGGAATCCGGCCTTCTTCAGGGTGGCCCGGAGCTCGGGGTCCAGTTCGCACAGGGCCCGGGCGATGCCGAGCCGGAAGGCGCCGGCCTGACCGGACACCCCTCCCCCGTCGATGGTGACGTCGATGTCCCACGACTCGGTGGTCTCGGTGAGCCGGAGCGGCTCGGTGACGATCATCCGGTGGGTGGCCGAGGTGAAGTACTCCTCGAAGGTGTGGCCGTTGACGGTGATGGCGCCCTGACCCGGACGGATCCGGACGCGTGCCACGGCCCGCTTGCGGCGTCCGGTGGTCTGGCAGATGGGGGCGGTGTTGGCCACTGGGTGTTCCTCGCGTTCGTTGTTGTCGTGGGTCCGGAGGGGCCTAAGCACCGCTCCGGGCCGATGCCGTACGACGGGCACCGGGGAGCTCCAGGGATTCGGGGGACTGGGCCTCGTGGGGATGCTCGGCGCCCCGGTAGACCTTCAGCTTGGTGGCCATCTGGCGACCCAGCCGGTTCTTCGGCAGCATGCCGACGATGGCATTGCGGACGACCTCGTCGGACCGGTCGACCATCAGCGTGGAGTAGCTGGTGGCGGTCAGGCCGCCCGGGTAGCCGCTGTGCCGGTAGGACATCTTGGCGTCGGCCTTGCCCGACGTCAGCACCACCTTGTCGGCGTTGACCACGATCACGTGGTCGCCCATGTCCGTGTTCGGCGAGAAGGTCGGCTTGTGCTTTCCACGCAGCCGCGCTGGCCACCTCGGTGGCCAGGCGCCCGAGCACCAGTCCGTCGGCGTCGACGATGAACCAGGCGCGGGTGATGTCAGCGGGCTTGGGGGAGAACGTGCGCACGAGATTTCCTTGTCCAGTGGTGCCGGATACTGAGGCACCGATCGGTGCGGGGCCTGCGGTTGCCGCCGATCCGGACCACCTCGTTGAGGTGATCAAGCCCGTCCTTCGGATGACCTGGCCAACCCGGCGACTGCCCAGGATACGGCCAAATGGGCCCCACAGGCAAGCCGGTCACCCGCCGTAGCGCACCGCCATGAGGGTCAGCCCGTGGGGAGGGGCCGGTTGCGCGGCCTGTTGCCGGTCGGCGGAGCGCAGGATCCACAGGATGTCCGAAGGTCGTTTCCGGCCCCGGCCCACGTCGACCAGCGTTCCCACCAGGGATCGGACCATCTGGTGGCAGAAGGCGTTGGCCTCGATCTCGAAGGCCAGGAGCCGCCCGGTCGCCGGCACCAGGGCCGGGGTGGAGCCGGCCGCCGGGGCGCGGTGCCTCGGCGAACGGGGATCGTCCACTGCCTTCTCCGAGGTGCTCAGCTCGGTCCAGCCCGCCTGGTAGACCCGTCGGGGGATCGGATCGTCGGCCGTCGTGCCCGGGACCCGCCGGCAGAAGGCGCGGAAATCGTGCTCACCCAACAGGGCGTCGGCGGCGGCGGCCATGGACCGGAGGTCGAGGGGATCGGCCACGTGCCAGGCCAGGCCGGCCAGGAGGGGGTCCGCCACCGAGGAGTTGACGACCAGATAGCGGTAGCGGCGGCCCGTGGCCGACCGGCGGGCATCGAACCCGGCCGGCGCCACACCGGCCTCCCGCACCACGATGGCCGGGGCCAGCTGGCTGTTGCACGACGCCACCAGGGCGGCCGGATCGACCTTGGCCGATCGCTCGGCCGGGATGTCGAAGTGCACCACCTGACCGACGGCGTGGACGCCGGAGTCGGTCCTGCCGGCGCACGTCAACGAGATCGGGGTCCGCGTGACCCGGCCCAGGGCCTCGGCCAGGGCACCGGCCACGGTCGGCTGGTCCTGCTGGGCCGCGAAGCCGTGGAAGCCCGTGCCGTCGTAGGCCACGGTCAGCCGCCACCGGACCGGCTCGCCGCCCGACCCCCCGGATCGGGGGGGCAGGCTCACACCAGTTCGATGCGGGCCATCGGCGCGTTGTCGCCCAAGCGGTTGCCCAGTTTGAGGATCCGGGTGTACCCGCCCGGCCGCTCGGCATAACGGGGCCCGATCTCCTCGAACAGCTTGTGGGCCATGTCCTTGTCGCGGATGAAGGCCACCACGTTCCGCTGACGAGCCACACCGCCCTTGGCCGCGGCGGTGATGACCTTCTCCGCCACCGGGCGTACCGCCTTGGCCTTGGCCTCGGTGGTGACCAGGTATTCGGCCGCGATCAACGACGCCACCAGGTTCCCCATCATGGCCTTCTGGTGGGCCGAGCTCCCGCCGAAGCGCCGGCCCTTCTTCGGAGTGCCGAGCATGCCGCGACCTCAGTCCTTGACCCGCAGGGACAGGCCCCGCTCGTCGAGCTTCTGCAGCACCTCGTCGAGGGACTTCTGCCCGAAGTTGGTGATGTTCAGCAGATCGTCGAGGGTCCGGTCGACCAGTTCGCCGATGGTGTTGATCTGGGCCCGCTTGAGGCAGTTCCGGGGACGCTCGGTGAGGTCGAGGTCCTCGATGCGCAGGTCGAGGTCGGGGGATCCGGTGCCGACCGTGCCCACCTCGCCCAACTCGAGACCCATGGGCTCGTCCTCGAGGTCGGCCACCAGCCCCACCAGTGTCCGCAGGGTGTCCCCGGCCGAGGCCAGGGCCTCGCGCGGCGTGATGGAGCCGTCCGTCTCGATATCGAGTACCAATCGGTCGAAGTCGGTGGACTGCTCGACCCGGACCGGCTCGACGGTGAAGGCCACCCGGCGGACGGGCGAGAAGATGGCGTCCACCGGGATCACGCCGATGGTGGGCGAGCGCTTGTTCTTGTCCGCCGACACGTAGCCACGTCCGCGCTCGACGGTCAGGTCCACGGCCAGTCGACCCTTGCCGTTCAGCGAGGCGATGTGCTGGGACGGGCTCAGCACCTCGACGTCGGCGGTGACCTGCAGGTCCCCGGCCGTGGCGTCGCCGGGGCCCCGCTTGTCGAGGCGGATGGTGACCGGCTCGTCGCTGTGCACCCGGAACAGGAGGTCCTTCAGGTTCAAGATGAGGTCGGTGACGTCCTCTTTCACCCCCGGCAGGGTGGTGAACTCGTGGAGGGCCTCGTCGAAGCGGACCTGGGTGATCGATGCGCCCGGGATGGACGACAGCAGGGTGCGACGGAGCGAGTTCCCCAGCGTGTGCCCGAAGCCCGGATCGAGCGGGCCGACCGCGAACCGCTGGCGGTTGTCCTCTTCTTCACCGATGGACTCGACGGTGGGTCGTTGGATGATGAGCATGCTGATCAGGGCTCCTCGGCAGTCTGCAGAACAGAGTCGGTAGTGGTCGTGCGGTTTCGGTCGGTACTGGTGCGGTCGGTGGTCGGGTCGTGGTCGTTGGTCGGTGGTGCGAGCAGCCGGCGGTCGATCGGGTCGGCCGGTGGCGGCTTCGGTTACTTGGAGTAGAGCTCGACGATGAGTTGTTCCTGCACCGGCTCGTCGATGTGCTCCCGCTGGGGAAGTGAGAACACCCGGACCTCGAATCGGTCGCCTACCGTCTCCAGCCAGGGCGGGAGCTGCCGGTCGAGGGTGTCCATGTTGCGGCGGACGTGGAACAGTTCCCGGGACGAGGGCTTGAGGGCCACCACGTCACCCTGTCGGACCCGGTAGCTGGGGATGGTCACCCGCTTGCCGTTGACCAGCACGTGGCCGTGGCGGACGAACTGGCGCGCCTGGGAGCGGCTGGCGCCCCAGCCGGCCCGGAAGGCGACGTTGTCGAGCCGCTGCTCCAGCATGCGCAGGAGGTTCTCACCTGTGATGCCGGGGGCCCGGCTGGCCTCCACGTAGAGGTTGTGGAACTGCCGCTCCAGACAGACCGTAGATGCGTCGGGCCTTCTGCTTCTCGCGCAGCTGGCCCAGGTACTCCGAGCCCTGACGCATGCGGTCCCGGCCGTGCTCGCCCGGCGGGTAGGCGCGGCTGTGCCGGTCGGTCACCGCCTCGGAGACCGGGCACTTCATCGAATAGCAGCGCTCGCCCTTCAAGAAGAGCTTGGTGCGCTCCCGCCGGCAGAGCCGGCAGACGGGTCCGGTGTAACGAGCCATCTCGAATTCCCTTCGTTCCCCGGCCCTAGACCCGGCGCCGCTTCTTGGGGCGGCAGCCATTGTGGGGAATGGGAGTCACGTCCTTGATGCCGGCCACCTCGATGCCGGCCGCGGCCAACGACCGGATGGCCGTCTCCCGACCCGAGCCCGGTCCCCGCACCAGGACGTCGACCCGGCGCACGCCGTGCTCCATGGCCTTCTTGGCGCACTGCTCGGCCGCCAGCTGGGCCGCGAACGGCGTGGACTTGCGCGAGCCCTTGAACCCGACGTTTCCGGCCGACGCCCAGGCCAGCACGTTGCCCTCGGGGTCGGCGATGGACACGATGGTGTTGTTGAACGAGCTCTTGATATGGGCCACGCCGAAGGTGATGTTCTTGCGCTCCCGCTTGCGGGGGCGACGGGCCGACGCGGTCGGCTTGGTGGTCTTGGCCATCTACTTGCGAACCTTCTTCTTTCCGGCGACCGTCTTCTTCGGTCCCTTGCGGGTGCGGGCATTGGTGTGGGTGCGTTGGCCGTGGACGGGCAGGCCCTTGCGGTGGCGGATGCCCTGGTAGCAGCCGATCTCCATCTTCCGCTTGATGTCCTGGGACACGTCGCGGCGAAGATCGCCCTCCACCTGCAGCGAGGCGTCGATGTAGTTGCGGAGGCGGGTCACCTCCTCGTCGGTGAGGTCCCGCACCCGGGTGTCGGGGCTGGTATCGGTGGCCGCGCAGACCTGGCGGGCCGTGGTCCGGCCGATGCCGAAGATGTAGGTGAGCGAGATCTCCAACCGCTTCTCGCGGGGGATGTCGACGCCGGATATACGGGCCACGTGGTCTTCCTTCTCTCTTACGCCTGATCCGCGTGCATCAGCCCTGGCGCTGCTTGTGGCGCGGGTTTTCGCAGATGACGATGACCCGCCGGTGCCGGCGGATCACTTTGCACTTCTCACACATCGGCTTGACGCTGGGTCGTACCTTCACGCTGATCTTCCTTGCTTCCTGTCCTCGACCGCTCCGTGCTTCCTGTCCCCGACCGACCGGTCTCGTCCTGCTCGTGTGGCCGGCACCGTCCGCAGCCCGTTGCGGGCCGAACCGGACCGCCCCCCGGCTACTTGTACCGGTAGGTGATCCGGCCCCGGGCCAAGTCGTAGGGGGTGATCTCCACCTGCACCTTGTCACCGGGGAGGATGCGGATGCGGTGCATCCGCATCTTTCCGGAGCTGTGGGCCAGTACCTTGTGACCGTTCTCGAGCTCCACACGGAACATGGCGTTCGGGAGCGGCTCCACGACCGTCCCTTCCAGCACGATGGCATCTTCCTTGGGCTTGGGCAGGTGAATCTCCTAAATAGTCTCTCGTTCTCGTCCGCTCGGCCCGGGCCGAACGTGCGTCACCAACGACGTGTCGGCCGTTCGTCCGCACCGCAATCGGGGGCACGCCTCAGGAGCGCCACCAGGAGCGGGATCGGCATGCCACAACCTACCCGTGGCCAGCCGAACGACCAGTCTAGCCCGTTGGCGGCAAATTGCCAGTCCGGAGCCGGCCGGCCCGACCCGGGGCTGGCCCGGAGTGGCCCGAGGTCCTGGCTGGCCCGGCGGCTGGCCCGGGCTTCACAGGACGGTGAACACCTCCGGGCCGTCGTCGGTCACGGCGATGGTGTGCTCGAAATGGGCCGAGAGGCGGCCGTCGGCGGTGACCACGCTCCACCCGTCGTCCAGCTGGACCGTACCCGCCGCCCCGGCGTTCACCATCGGCTCCACCGCGAAGACCATGCCCGACTTGAGCATGGGGCCCCCGGACCCGGGCCAGTAGTTCGGGACCTGGGGCTCTTCGTGCATGGCCGTGCCGATGGCGTGGCCCACGTACTCGCGGACCACCGAGAACCCGGCCCGCTCGGCCACCTCCTGGACGGCCCGCCCCACCTCGTGGAGTCGGTTGCCGGGGCGAAGCTGGTCGATCCCTGCGAACAGGCTGGCCTCGGTGACCTCCATCAGGCGGGTGGCCTCCGCGGTCACCTCCCCGACCCCGGCCGTGTAGGCCGCATCCCCGTGGTAACCCTCGATGATGGCCCCGCAGTCCACCGAGATGATGTCCCCCTCCTCGAGGACCACCGTCTCCGAGGGGATCCCGTGGACGATCATCGAGTTGGGTGACGTGCACACCACGGCGGGAAACCCGTGATAGTTGAGGAAGTTCGAGGCGGCGCCGCGGCTCTCGAGAACCTGGCGGGCCACCCGGTCGATGTCGGCGGTGGTCACACCGGGGCGGATGGCCGCCCTGGTGGCCTCGTGGATCTCCGCCACCACCCGGCCGGCCCTGCGCATCTTGGCCAACTCCTCCGCGTTGCGTCTCATGCCGGCCAACCAACCTTCTTGCCTCGTCGTTGCTCGATCACCTTCACCATCCGTCGGGTCACCGCGTCCGGCGATCCCGTGCCCGGCACCGTCTCCAGCTGGTTCCGGGACCGGTACCACTCGATGAGCGGAGCGGTCTGGCGTTCATACAGCTCCAGCCGGCGTTCGATGGCCTCCTCGGTGTCGTCCTCCCGCTGGACCACCTCGCCCCCGCACACGTCACACGTCCAGTTGATCAGCGGGGGGGACGAGAGCGAGTAGTTGGCCCCGCAGTCCACGCACACCCGGCGGGCGGCCAGGCGGCGCAGGACCTGGCTCGTGTGGATCTCGATGTCGATGGCCAGGTCGAGGTCGTAGGGCGCCAGCACCGAGGCCAGCTGTTCGGCCTGGGCCACCGTCCGCGGGCATCCGTCGAGGATGAATCCCCGGGCCCGCACGTCGCTCTCCCCCAGCCGCTCGGCCACCATCTCCATGATCAGGTCGTCCCCGAGCAGTTCCCCCCGGTCCATCTGGTCCTTGGCCTTGAGCCCGATGGCCGTGCCCTGCTTGACGGCGGCGCGCAGCATGTCCCCGGTCGAGACGTGCGGCACCACGTAGTGGTGCGAGAGGCGCACGCACTGTGTCCCCTTGCCTGCCCCCTGTTTGCCGAGGACAATGAGCCTGGCTCCGGGTACCACTTACTTGAGGAAGCCCTCGTAGTTTCGCATCATGAGCTGGCTGTCGATCTGCTTCATCGTCTCGAGAGCCACACCAGTTGCGATGAGGAGGGTCGTCCCGTAGAACGGATAGCTGGTGATGTTCCAGGCCGCCATCAGGAGTGATGGGGTCACGGCCACCGCCCCGAGAAAGAGGGCGCCGGGCCAGGTGATCCGGTTGAGGATGTGGGCCAGGTATCGCTCGGTGGGGTGGCCGGGCCGGATGCCGGGGATGTAACCGCCCTGCTTGCGGATGATGTCGGCCTGTTGGTGGGGGTCGAAGGCCACGTAGACGTAGAAGAACGTGAACAGCAGGATGAAGATGAAGTAGGTGAGGATGTAGAAGACGCTGGTCGGCGTGACGTTGTGGTTGACCCAGCTCCGGAAGGCGGCCGAGGGGATGATGTTCGAGAGCAGCACCGGGATGTACAGCACCGAGCTGGCGAAGATGATGGGGATGACCCCGGCCTGGTTGACCTTCAGCGGGATGTAGGTGCTCGAGCCGCCGTACATCTTGCGTCCCACCACCCGTTTGGCGAAGGTCACCGGGATCCGGCGCTGACCCTGGTCGACGAAGACGATCAGTACCAACAGGGCCAGGGACACCAGCAGGATCACCGAGAACTTGATTCGGCCGCCCTCCTGCAGGACGGTGTTCAGGCCGGACGGGATGCCCGCCACCACATTGGCGAAGATCAGGATGGACATGCCCTGGCCGATCCCCCGCTGGGTGATCAGCTCGGCCAGCCACATCACGAAGGCCGTGCCGGCGGTGAGGGTGAGGACGATGAACCCGGCCCGCCAGATGGAGTAGTTGAGGATGAGGTCCACGCTCTGGTTGCTTCCGAACAGTCCTCCCCCGCCCTTGTGGAACAGATAGACCAGGCCGGTGGACTGCATGAGGGCCAGGGCCACGGTGAGGTACCGGGTGGTCTGGGTCAGCTTCTTCTGACCCACCGCGCCCTGGTCACGCCACTGCTCGAGCTTGGGGATCACCGTGGCCAGGAGCTGGATGATGATGCTGGAGGTGATGTAGGGCATGATCCCCAGGCCGAAGACGGCCATGCGGGTGAGGGCGCCGCCGGAGAACAGGTTGAGGAAGCCCAGTACGCCCGACGACTTCGAGGCCGCCGTCAGCTGGGCCACCTTGGAGAAGTTGACGAAGGGGACCGGAACGTTGGCCCCGAACTGGTACAGGGCGATGATCGTCAGCGTGAAGAGGACCTTCTTGCGAAGGTCGGGAATCCGGAAGATGTTGGCCAGACTGGCGAGCATGGGGCTCCTCGACGCCGCGGTGGGCCGATGCTACCGGTTGGTGAGGGCGTTGCCCTGTGCCGGAGGACGGCCGTGTCCGAACGGCAGGGGGACGATGGTGACGGACCCCCCGGCGCCGGTGATGGCGGCCTCGGCCGACGCCGAGAAGGCATGGGCCTCGACCCTGATGGCGCGGGTGAGCCCACCCCCACCCAACACCTTGACCAGGTCTCCCTTGTGGACCAGGCCTCGCTCCACGAACCCGGCCAGGTCGATGGAGTCGCCCTCGATGCTCTCGAGCACACCCACGTTGACCGGCGTGTACTCGATCCGGAACGGGTTGGTGAACCCGCGCAGCTTGGGGATCCGTTGCATCAGCGGAAGCTGACCGCCCTCGAACCCCATCGGGATGGTGTCGCGGGCACCCTGGCCCTTGGTACCGCGACCGGCGGTCTTGCCACCCTTGCCGGCGATGCCGCGTCCGACCCGGCGGCGGGCGCGGGTCGATCCGGCGGGAGGTCGGAGCTCATGGACCTTCATGGTCAGCCTTTCTCGTCGTGCTCGGCCGGCGTGACGTCCACCAGATGGGGGACGCGGGCCAGCATTCCACGGATCTCCGGACGGTCGGGCAGCACGTTCGTGCGCCCGATACCCCGGAGTCCGAGCGCCCGCAGGGTGCCGCGGTGCTTGGGCTTGGTGCCGATGGCCGACTTCACCTGGGTGACCCGGAGCCAGTCGGCTCCGGAGGCCTTGTCGCCGGAAGAGGCGGTGCCGGAAGAGGCGGTGCCGGCGGAAGAGGCGGTGCCGGATGGAGAGGCCTTGCCGGCGGGCGGGGGGGCGGTCATCTCAGCGCACCTCCGTGAACAGGTCGTTCTCCCGTCGGCGCTCGCGGTAGGCCCGGAGCATGGCAGCCGGAGCCACCTCGTCGGCCGACTTGCCCCGGAGGGCGGCGATCTCGTCGGGGCGCTTGAGTCCCTTCAGTCCGGCGATGGTGGCGTGGGCCACATTGATGCCGTTGGATGATCCGAGCGACTTGGCCAGGATGTCGCGGATGCCGGCCATCTCGAGGATGGCCCGGGCGGCCCCACCGGCGATGACCCCGGTACCGGGGGCGGCCGGCTTCAGCATGACCCTTCCGGCCCCGCTCTCCCCCACGATGGGATGGGTGATCGTGCTGCCGGCGAGCGGCACGTCGAACATGTTCTTACGGGCCTCCTCGATCCCCTTCTGCACGGCCAGCCCGGCCTCTTTGGCCTTGCCGTAGCCCAGGCCCACCTTGCCGTTCCCGTCGCCCACCACCATGAGGGCGGCGAAGGAGAACCGGCGACCGCCCTTGACCACCTTGGACACCCGGTTGACCCGGATGGTGCGCTCTTCGAATTGCAGATCGTTCACAGCCATCGTCCTAGAACTCCAGTCCTTCGGCACGGGCGGCGTCGGCCAAGGCGGCCACCCGCCCGTGGTAGGCGAAACCGCCACGGTCGAAGACCACGGTGGTGATACCGGCGGCCTTGGCCCGCGAGGCGACCAGGGTGCCCACGCTGCCGGCCGCCTCGATGTTGCCCCCGGAAGCACCCTTCAGTGCGGCCTCGGTGGACGAGGCGGCAGCCAGGGTCCGGCCGGCGTCGTCGTCGATCAGCTGTGCCGCGATGTGCTTGTTGGAGCGGAACACGGCCAGGCGGGGGCGTTCGGCCGAACCGTGGACCCGACGCCGCACCCGGGCATGGCGTCGGCGGCGGAGCTCCAGCTTGTGATCGGTGCGGGCCATTACTTGGCTGCCTTTCCGGCCTTGCGCACGACCCGCTCGCCCAGGTAGCGCACGCCCTTGCCCTTGTAGGGCTCCGGCTTGCGCAACTTGCGGATGTCCGCGGCCACTTGACCGACCTTCTCCTTGTCGATCCCCTTGACGATGATCCGGGTGGCCGAGGGGACCTCGAAGGTCACCCCGTCCGGGGCGCTCACCTGGACCGGATGGGAGAAGCCGAGAGCCAGCTCCAGCGCGGACGGACCCTTGGGTATGGCCCGGTAGCCCACGCCGACGATCTCCAGCTCCTTCGAGAACCCGTCGGTCACCCCGGCCACCATGTTGGCCACCAGGGACCGGGTCAGTCCGTGCAGGGCTCGGTTCTGACGCTGGTCGTCGGGTCGTTCGACGATCAGGACATCACCGTCCTGGCGGACGGTGATGGCGGAGGGGACCGACCGGGCCAGTTCGCCCTGGGGGCCCTTGACCGTCACGGTGTGATCGTCGCCCAGGGCCACCGACACCCCGGAGGGGACGGCAATGGGCGAACGTCCGATGCGCGACATCAGCGGATACCTCCCTGGCGCGACCGGGACGCGAGGGTGCGGCTACCAGACATAGCAGAGCACCTCGCCGCCCATGCGGCGCTTCCGGGCCTCGCGGTCGGTCATCAGTCCCTTGGACGTGGAGACCACGGCTACTCCGAGGCCGCCGAGCACGCGGGGCATCTTGTCGGCCCGGGCGTAGATGCGCAGGCCGGGCTTGGACACCCGCTTGATGCCGGAGATGGTCCGCTCGCGATCGGGCGAGTACTTCATCGTGATCTCGAGGGTCTTGCCCGGCTTGCCCGGATCCTCGTTCACCTCGTAGCCCGTGATGTACCCCTCGCTGGCCAGGATGGCGGCCAACGACTCCTTGAGCTTGGACCCGGGCATCTTCACCGTGTCGAAGTGGGCGGTGTTGGCGTTGCGGATCCGGGTCAGCATGTCAGCAATTGGGTCGGTCATCGTCATCGTTCGTCGCCTCCTCTCACCAACTGGCCTTCGTCACGCCGGGGATCTCTCCGGCGTGGACCATCACGCGCAGGCAGATCCGGCACAGGCCGAACTTGCGGTACACCGACTTGGGCCGGCCACACCGGCGGCATCGCGTGTACCCGCGCACCTTGAACTTCGGAGTGCGCTGCTGCTTTTCGATGAGTGCCTTCTTTGCCATGGGGTTACTGGGTCTCCTGTCGGAAGGGGAAGCCGAACGCGGCCAGCAGTGCCCGGCCCTCGTCGTCGGTACGTGCGGTGGTGGCGATGGTGATGTCCATGCCCCGTGTGGTGTCGATGCGGTCGTAGTCGATCTCGGGGAAGATCAGCTGCTCGGTGACCCCGAAGGTGTAGTTCCCGTGGCCGTCGAACGACCGGGGCGAGAGACCGCGGAAGTCACGGATGCGGGGGATGGCCATGGCCAGGAGCCGATCGAGGAACTCCCAGGCCCGATCGCCGCGCAGGGTCACCTTGGCGCCGATCTCTTGGCCCTCGCGCAACTTGAACGAGGCGATGGACTTCTTGGCCCGGGTCACCACCGGCTTCTGGCCGGCGATGATCTCGAGGTCGCGCATGGCCCCTTCGATCAGGGACTTCTGCTGGGTGGCCCGGCCCACGCCCATGTTGATCACGATCTTGCTGAGCCGGGGGACCTGCATGATGTTCCCGAGGCCCAGGGAGTCCTTGAGCTCGGCCCGAACCCGGCTGTCGTAGCGCTCCTTCAGGCGGGGACGGGTGGCCGTGGCCACAGCCGCGGCCGCCATCACAGTTCGGCTCCGCACTTCTTGCACACCCGCAGCTTGCGGCCCTGCTCGTCGATGCGCATCCCGATGCGGGTGGGACCGCAGTTTCCGCACACGATGGCCACCGAGGACACCGACACCGGCATGAACTTGTCGATGACGCCCCCCTGCATGGTGGCCCGGGTGGGCTTGGCGTGTCGCTTGGCCACGTGGACACCCTCGACGATCACCCGTCCCTGGGAGGGGATGGCCCGCACCACGCTGGCCTGCTTGCCGCTGTCCTTGCCCGAGATGACCTGGACCTTGTCGCCCTTGCGAATTCGCATCTACAACACCTCCGGTGCCAGCGAGACGATGCGCATGAAGCGCTTGTCCCGCAACTCACGCCCCACGGGCCCGAAGATGCGGGTCCCGCGAGGTTGCTGCTGATCGTTGATGAGCACGGCGGCGTTCTCGTCGAAGCGGATGTAGCTCCCGTCGGGCCGGCGCTTCTCCTTCTTCGTGCGGACGACGACGCACTTCACGACGTCACCCTTCTTCACCGCTGCGCCCGGGATGGCGTCTTTCACCGTGGCCACGAAGATGTCCCCGATCGATGCGTACCGGCGGCGCGAACCACCGAGCACCTTGATGCAGAGGACCTCCTTGGCACCGGAGTTGTCGGCTACCCGGAGTCGGGATTCCTGTTGGATCATCGGGCCCGCTCCAGAACCTCGGACAGGCGCCAGCGCTTGAGCTTGGACAGCGGCCGCGTCTCCACCACCCGGACCCGGTCCCCCACCTTGGCCGAGTTGTCGCCGTCGTGGACGTAGAGCCGTTTGGTCCGCTGCACCGTCTTGCCGTACCGCGGGTGGCGCACCCGCTCGATCACCGCCACCACCACGGTGGCGTCCATGGCGTCGGACACCACCAGGCCCTCGCGGACCTTGCGGCGGTTGGCCCTGTCGGACCCGTTGACGATCTGCTCGTCAGCCATCAGCTCTCCTCCTCGGCATCGTCTGCACCATCGACGGCATCGACGGCATCGACGGCATCGACGGCCTCGACGGCATCGACCTCGTCGACCTTGTCGTCGGGGAGGGCCATGCCGTCGTCGTCGGCCACCTCTTCAGCCCACTCGTCCTCGTCCACGCCGGCGATCTCGTCGTGCACCAGGGCATCATCGGTGGCGGCGTCGTCCGGCCCCGCCGCCGCCTCCGCCTCGGCCCGGGCCGCGGCGCGGCGCTCCGACGCCGTCGTCTTGCTCCGACCGAGAGCCTCGTCCTCCGAGCGCCGACGGGCCGCGGCCTTGTGGCCCGGCAGCTCAGCCAGCTCGAGGCCCTCGGCCTCGCCGATCTCGCGGATCCGGAGCTCGGTCATCATGCGGGCCACGTCCTTGCGGACGTGGTTGATACGCGAGAAGTTGTCCAACTGACCGGTGGCCAGCTGGAACCGCAGGTTGAAGAGCTCACGCCGGGTCTCGCCCAGCTGGCGCTCCAGCTCCTCGGTGTCGTACTCGGAGATCTCGGCGGCCGTGGCCATCAGACCTGCACCTCCGGGGTCCCGTGGGTGCCCGGTCGGATCACGAAGCGGGCCTTGAACGGCAGCTTCTGGATGGCCCGGTCCATGGCCTCCCTGGCCAGCTCGGGCTCGACGCCGGCCAGCTCGAACAGGATCCGGCCCGGCTTGACCACGGCCACCCAGTGCTCGGGATTGCCCTTGCCCGAGCCCATCCGGGTCTCCGCCGGTTTCTGGGTCACCGGCCGGTCCGGGAACACCCGGATCCACACCTTGCCGCCACGCTTCACATGGCGGGTCATGGCGATCCGGGCCGCCTCGATCTGGCGGGCCGTCAACCAGGCCGGCTCGAGGGCCTGGATGCCGAAGTCGCCGAAGGTGACGTCGCTGCCGCCCTTGGCCTTGCCGCCCATCCGGCCGCGCTGCTGCTTGCGGTACTTGACCTTGCGGGGCATCAACACGTCAGTCGACCTCCTTGCGGAAGTGCGGCGTCTCGTGGTGCTCGCGGGTCCGCCGCTCGATCTCCTCGTCCTCGGTGAGGATGCGCTCGAGTTCGTCGGGAACGGCCGGAGGTGCCGCGATGTCGGCCGTCGAGCGGTCGACCAGTCCCTCGGGAACCTCGGTCTCGCCGTCGGAGTCGGAGTCGACGGTCACCACACTGCCCGGCGCGCCCTGCTCGGCACGGCGACGGCCACCGCCGGCGGTGATGAGGCGCCTGGGCGCGTCCCCGCCCTGGCCCGACGTCTCGCCCACGGCCATCGCCGCCTCGCGGGTGATCTTGTCCTCGGTGGAGATCTTGTACGGGAGGATGTCGCCCTTGTAGATCCAGACCTTCACCCCGATACGGCCGAAGGTGGTCTTGGCCTCACGGAAGCCGTAGTCGATGTCGGCCCGCAGGGTGTGCAGCGGGACCCGGCCCTCGCGGTAGGACTCCTTGCGGGACATCTCCGAACCGCCCAGGCGACCCGAGCACTGCACCCGGACGCCGAGCGCGCCGGCCTTCTGCACCGTCTGGATGGAGCGCTTCATGGCCCGGCGGAACGCCACCCGGCGGGCCAGCTGGTCGCAGATACCCTGGGCGATGAGGGCGGCGTCCAACTCGGGCTGCTTGATCTCCTGGATGTTGAGCTGGATCCGGTTGTTGAGGCCGGTGATCTCCTCGATCCTCTTCTTCAGGCGGTCGGCCTCGGCCCCCCGCCGGCCGATCACGATGCCGGGTCGGGCCGTGTGGATGTCCACCCGCAGCCGGTCCCGGGTCCGCTCGATCTCGATCCGGCTGACCGCGGCCGATTCGAGCTGCGACATGAGGTAGTCGCGGATCTCCCAGTCCTCGATCACACAGTTCTGGTAGTTGCGCTCCTCGAACCAACGCGACTTCCAGTCGGTGGTGACGCCGAGTCGAAACCCGTACGGGTTTACCTTCTGGCCCATCTACTTGCCCTTCTCTTCGGCGGGATCGCCGTCTGTGTCGCCGTCGGTGTCGCCGTCATCACCGGTGTCGTTCGTGTCGTCATCAGCAGCAGCGTCAGCGGCGTCGACCGCGTCGCCGTCATCACCGGTGTCGTTCGTGTCGTCGTCACCGGCCGCGTCGTCATCCGCCCCGTCGTCATCCGCCTCGAGATCCGACTCCTCGAGCGGGCCGGCCTCGGTCTCGGTGACCACGTCGTCGGCCTGGACGGCCTCTTCGGGCCAGGCTTCGGCTCCGGTGTCGTGTTCGACCACCTCGGGGGCGTTCGTCTCCGCCGACTCGGCCCGCTGGCGTCGCCGGGATCCGGCCACCCGGCGCGACCGCTGGGAGGTATTGGCGGCCTGACGGGCCCGACGTCGGGCGATCCGGTCGTCGGGGAGCCGACTCACGATGATGGTGATGTGCGAGGTCCGTTTGCGGATACGGGTAGCCCGACCGCGGGCCCGGGGCCGCCACCGCTTGAGGGTGCTGCCCTCGTCGGCGAAGCAGGCCGACACGTACAGCTCCTCGGGGTCGAGCCCGTCGTTGTGGGCGGCATTGGCCACGGCCGAAGCCAGGACCTTGCCCACCGTCACCGCCGCTTCGCGGTCGCCGAGGGAGAGGATCTCGGCCGCCCTGTCCACGTCCTCGCCCCGGATCAGGTCGAGCACCTGGCGCACCTTGGACGCCGACATCCGACTGTGGCGGAGTACGGCGCGCGTCCCCGGACGCTCGTTGGTCTTCAGCCCGGTCACGTCATCGCCTCCCGGCGCGCTCTTGGCCGGCGTGGAACTTGAAGGTTCGGGTGGGGGCGAACTCGCCCAGCTTGTGACCGACCATCGACTCGGTCACGTAGACCGGGATGTGCTTGCGGCCGTCGTGGACGGCGATGGTGTGGCCGACCATGTCCGGGATGATGGTGGAGCGGCGGGACCAGGTCTTGATGACCTTCTTGTCCCCGGCCGCGTTGAGGGCGTCCACCTTCTTGAGCAGGTGGTCGTCGACGAACGGACCTTTTTTGAGGCTTCGGGGCATGGCGTGGCGTTCCCTCTGTCTTCCCTATCGCCGGGCACCGCGGGTGCGGCGCCTGCGAACGATCATCTGGTCGGAGTCCTTGTTGCGTGAGCGGGTGCGGCCCTCGGGCTGGCCCCACGGGGATACGGGGTGACGCCCACCGGACGTCTTGCCCTCCCCCCCACCCAGAGGGTGGTCGACCGGGTTCATGGCCACGCCGCGGGTCTGCGGTCGCTTGCCCTTCCAACGGTTGCGGCCGGCCTTGCCGATCTTGATCAGCTCGGCCTCGGAGTTCCCCACCGTGCCCAGGGTGGCCCGGCAGTCGATGGACACCCGGCGCATCTCGGTGGACGGGAGGCGAAGTGTGGCGAAGGCCCCCTCCTTGGCCACCAGCTGCACGCTCATGCCGGCACCACGGGCCATCTTCCCTCCACCACCGGGCCGCAACTCCACGTTGTGGATGACCGATCCGACGGGGATGTACCGGAGGGGCAGGGCGTTGCCGGGACGGATCTCCGCTCCCTGTCCCGACTGCACGCGGTCCCCCACCGACACCTGGGCCGGAGCGAGGATGTAGCGCTTCTCGCCGTCGAGGTAGTGGAGCAGGGCGATGCGGGCATTCCGGTTGGGGTCGTACTCGATGGCCGCCACCTTGGCCGGAACCCCGTCCTTGTCGCGCTTGAAGTCGATGATCCGGTACTGCTGCTTGTGTCCCCCACCGCGGTGACGGGAGGTCTTGCGACCGTGGTTGTTGCGCCCGCCCGTGGACGGCTTGGGAGCCAGGAGGGACTTCTCCGGCCGGTCACGGGTGATCTCGGAGAAGTCCGAGACGGTCTGGAAGCGCCGGCCGGCGCTGGTGGGCTTGCGTGAACGGAGTGGCATGGTCTGGTCGCGGTCTCTCAGTTCTCGAACAGGTCGATCGAGTCACCCTCGTGCAGGGTGACGATGGCCCGCTTGGTGTCCGGACGGTGGCCGAGCGAGTTGTTCTTGCGGTTCCGCTTGGTCTTGCCCTTGCGGTTGAGAGTGTTGACGCTGTCCACCCGCACGTTGAAGGCCTGCTCCACGGCGTGCCGGACGTCGATCTTCGTGGCCGACGGGTCCACCACGAACACGTACACGTTGTTGTCCATGAGGGCGTAGGACTTCTCCGACACCACCGGCTTGAGCAGCACGTTGTGGGGATCTCTCATGACCCGCTTCCCTCTCCGTCGTCGGTCTGGGGTGTGTCGGCAGCATCGGCCGGCCCGGTTTGGGGCTCGGGCTCCACCGTGGCCTCGGGCTCAGCCTCGGGCTCAGCCTCGGCGGCGGTGGCCTCCGTCGCCATGGCCCCGGCGCCGCCCGGGAGGGTCTCGTCGGTGAACACCACCCAGTCGTTCACCAGGATGTCGTAGGCGTTGAGCTCGCCGGTCACGATGGTCTGGACCTGGCCCAGGTTCCCGAACGAGCGGTCGGCGTAGCCGTCCTCGTCACCCAGCACCAGCAGCACCCGACCGGAGAGATCGAGGGCGCTGAGGGCGGCGAGGGCGGCCTTGGTGCTCGGAACCTCGAACGGCCAGGAGTCGACGAGGGCCACCCGGCCCTGGGAGGCCCGGTCAGAGAGCGCGGAGCGAAGAGCCAGCTGGACCATCTTCTTGGGGGTGTGCTGGGCATACGAACGCGGTTTGGGTCCGAGCGCCACACCGCCGCCGACCCACTGGGGGGAGCGGGTCGAGCCCTGCCGGGCCCGGCCGGTGCCCTTCTGCCGGAACGGCTTGGCGCCTCCGCCCCGAACCTCGGCCCGGGTCTTGGTCGACTGGGTCCCCGCCCGGGCCGCGGCCAACTGGGCCGTGACGACCTGGTGGAGCACGGCCAGATTGGGTTCGATGCCGAAGAGCGACGGCTCGAGCTCCACCTCACCCAGGTCGGCTCCTGCGGTCGAGCGCCGGGTCACTGTCCTCCGCTGGGGCGCGGGCCGGAGGAACCGGCGGATCTGGGCCGGACTGGCGGTTTCGAGATCGATGGTCTCGGTGGCCGGGCTCACGACGCCTTCCCACCCTTCACCAACGGCGCCTTGATGGCATCCCGAAGTACCACGATCCCGCCCCGGGGACCGGGAACCGCCCCTTTGACCAGGATCAATTGGCGCTCCGAGTCGGCCTGGACGATCTCCAGGTTGAGGGTCGTGACCTGCTGGCCACCCATCCTTCCGGCCATGCGGGTCCCCTTGAACACCCGGGACGGTGTGGCGCAGGCGCCGATCGAGCCCGGCGAGCGGTGCTTCTTGTGGTTACCGTGCGATGCACCCTGTCCCTTGAAGTTGTGGCGCTTCATGGCGCCGGCGAAGCCCTTCCCCTTGGACACGGCGATGGCGTCGACGAGCTCCCCCGGCTGGAGGAGATCGGCGGTCAGCTCCTGACCCACCTCGTAGTCGGCGGCGTCGTCGAGCCGGAGCTCGACCAGGCGTCGGCCCGGGTCCACTCCCGCCCGGTCGAAGTGGCCCTGCTCGGGCTTGGTCAGGGTCGACGCCCGCCGATGGCCCCAGGTCACCTGCAGGGCCGAATAGCCCTCTCGCTCCGGGGTCTTGACCTGGACCACCCGGACCGGGGACACGCGCACCATCGTCACCGGTATGGCCCGGTTCTGGTCGTCCCAGATCTGCGTCATTCCGACTTTTTCGCCCACGATCGCCTTGGTGGCCACTGGAGCTTCTCCGTCTCGACTCTTGCTCATCTCGACGCCGGCCGGCGTCGATCGTTCCTGCGGTGCTGCGACTTCCGACTCGGTTCCGACCTCGTCCACACCCTGCTCGGCAGACGGGCCCAGGTCGCACACCGCATCGGTTTGCACGCAGACGCTCCGCTCGGAGGATCCCGAGCGGAGCGCTCGCCTGGTGTGGTCCAAGGTCCCCGCCGTCCTACCGCGGGCGCTCGGACACGTCCTTCTCACATGGTTTGGCCCGGAACTGGGCCGACTGATCACTGTATACCATCGCCGACGGCGTGACAACGAGGGTACCGGCGTGACAACGAGGGTAATGGAGTCCGGGGGCGGACGGTTCGCCGGCCCCGGACGGTGCTACACGGTCTGGATCTTGATCTCGATATCCACCCCGGCCGGCAGGTCGAGGCGCTGCAGGGAGTCCACCGTCTTCGGGGTGTGCTCCACGATGTCCACGAGACGCTTGTGCACCCGCATCTCGAAGTGTTCGCGGCTGTCCTTGTACTTGTGGGGCGACCGGATCACCGTGTAGCGGTGCTTCTCCGTGGGCAGGGGCACCGGTCCCAGTACCTTGGCCTGGGTTCGCAGCACGGTCTGGACGATCTTCTCGGTCGACTGGTCGAGAATCTCGTGATCGTACGCCTTCAGGCGGATCCGGATCTTCTGGCGGGGGCCCTCTGCGGCCATGGGTACGGCGTCCTCTCGTAGGGTGTTGGCGGCGGACTGGCTATTCGAGGATCTTGGTGACCCGGCCCGAGGCCACCGTCCGGCCACCCTCGCGGATGGCGAACCGCAGGCCCTCGACCATGGCGATCGGCTTGCCCAGCTCCACTGTCATCTCGGTGTTGTCGCCCGGCATGACCATCTCCGTCCCCTCGGGGAGGGTGATGGTGCCGGTCACGTCGGTGGTACGGAAGTAGAACTGCGGGCGGTAGTTGGTGAAGAACGGCTTGTGCCGTCCACCCTCGTCCTTGTTCAGCACGTACACGGTGGCCTCGAACTTGGTGTGGGGCGTGATGGACCCGGGCTTGCAGAGCACCTGGCCCCGCTCGACCTCCTCCTTCTTGGTCCCCCGCAGGAGGGCGCCGATGTTGTCCCCGGCCCGTCCCTCGTCCAGCAGCTTGCGGAACATCTCGATGCCGGTGACCGTGGTCTTCTGGGTCTCCCGCAGCCCGACGATCTCCACTTCCTCGCCCACCTTGACGATGCCCTGCTCCACCTTGCCGGTGACCACGGTGCCCCGGCCGGTGATCGACATCACGTCCTCGATCGACATCAGGAACGGCTTCTCCACGTCGCGCTCAGGCTCGGGGATGTAGGAGTCGACCGCGGCCATCAGCTCGGTGATCTTCTCGCTCCACTCCGGATCACCCTCCAGCGCCTTGAGAGCGCTGACCCGGACGATCGGGGTGTCGTCACCAGGGAATTCGTACTCGTTGAGGAGCTCGCGGACCTCCAGCTCGACCAGGTCCAGCAACTCCTCGTCATCGACGGTGTCCGCCTTGTTCAGCGCCACGACGATGTAGGGCACGCCCACCTGGCGGGCCAGGAGCACGTGCTCGCGGGTCTGCGGCATCGGGCCGTCGGCCGCCGACACCACCAGGATGGCCCCGTCCACCTGGGCGGCACCGGTGATCATGTTCTTGATGTAGTCGGCGTGGCCCGGCATGTCGACGTGGGCGTAGTGCCGGTTCGGGGTCTCGTACTCGACGTGGGCGATCGAGATGGTGATGCCCCGCTGCTTCTCCTCCGGCGCCTTGTCGATCTGGTCGAACGGCGTGAAGTTGGTCGTGGGGTCGTTGTCGTGCAGGACCTTGGTGATGGCCGCGGTGAGCGTGGTCTTACCGTGGTCGATGTGTCCCATCGTTCCGACGTTCACGTGGGGCTTCGTGCGCTCGAACTTCTGCTTGGCCATGGCTGGGGTAATGCTCCCTGATCTCGGACGGTACCCCCTCGGGCCCGCCACGACGCAGACGGTTGCCTGTCGTCACTCTCTGTGTCTCGGTGGTGCTGCTGTGTTGTTCGTGCTGCTGTGTTGTTCGTGCTGCTGTGCTGCTGTGTTGTTGGTGCTGTACTGACTACGTTCCCGGTCGCACAGCCGCTACCGCGTGCCTGGGCACTGGGCTGGACGTCGGTTCGGTACCTTCGTTTACGACTCGGACGACACCCCGGGCCGATCCCCGGCTGCGGGCCGCCAACGTTGCGCAGCTGCTTGCGCCTCGCTCACTCCTACTCTCCACGCGCCTTGGCGATGATCTCCTTGGCGATCGACTCAGGGACCTCGTTGTACGCGTGGAACTGCATCGAGTACGTCGCCCGTCCCTGGGTCCGCGAGCGCAGGTCAGTAGCGTAGCCGAACATGTCGCTCAGTGGTACCTGTGCCCGGACGATGTGGCTGTTCCCCCGCTGCTCCATGCCCTCGACCTTGCCCCGTCGGGCCGAGAGGTCGCCGATCACGTCGCCCATGTAGTCCTCGGGGGTCGTCACCTCGACGGCCATGACCGGCTCGAGGAGCACCGGATCGGCCAGATTGGCCGCCTTCTTGATGGCCATCGATCCGGCGATCTTGAAGGCCATCTCCGAAGAGTCCACGTCGTGGTAGGAGCCGTAGGTCAGGGTCACCTTGATGTCCACGGTCGGATATCCGGCCAGCACACCCGACGTGATCGACTCCTGAATGCCCTGGTTGACCGACGGGATGTACTCCTTCGGGATCACCCCACCGGTGATCTTGTCCACGAACTCGTAGCCACCGCCGGGGCCGGTGGGCTCGAGCGTGATCACCACGTGCCCGTACTGGCCCTTGCCCCCGGTCTGGCGCACGTAGCGCAGCTCGACCTTCTCGACCTTCTTGCGCACCGTCTCGCGGTAGGCGACCTGGGGCTTGCCCACGTTGGCGTCGACGCTGAACTCCCGCATCATCCGGTCCACCAGCACCTCGAGGTGGAGTTCGCCCATCCCCGAGATGACCGTCTGGCCGGTCTCCTCGTCCGACTGGACGCGGAAGGTCGGGTCCTCCTCGGACAGCGAGAACAGGGCTCGGGACAGTTTGTCCTGGTCAGCCTTGGTCTTCGGCTCCACCGCCACGTGGATGACCGGCTCGGGGAAGGTGAGCGACTCGAGGATCACCGGCTCGTCCGGGTCGCACAGCGTGTCGCCCGTCGTGGTCTGCTTGAGCCCCACCGCGGCCACGATGTCACCGGCGTAGGTGACGTCGAGGTCCTCCCGGGAGTTGGCGTGCATCTGCAGGATGCGGCCGATCCGCTCTTTCCGGTCCTTGGTGGAGTTCAGGACGCCCGAGCCCTTGGTCAGGGTGCCCGAGTAGACCCGCAGGTAGGTGAGCTTGCCCACGTAGGGGTCGGTCATGATCTTGAAGGCCAGGGCCGAGAACGGGGCCGTGTCGTCGGGAGGACGCTCTACCGTCACACCCTCCTTGCGCGGCACCGTGCCCATGGTGGCCGGGATGTCGAGCGGGCTGGGCAGGAAGTCGACCACGGCGTCGAGCATGGGCTGGACGCCCTTGTTCTTGAAGGCCGATCCGCACAGGATGGGGACGGCGAAGCTCCCCAGGGTAGTGATACGGATGGCCCGCAGGAGGTCCTCGGGGGTGATCTCCTCGTCACCGAGGTACTTCTCCATGATGGTGTCGTCGTGGTTCGAGACCACATCGATCAGCTGGTGGTGGGCCTCCTCGGCGGCGTCGACGAGATCGGCCGGGATCTCCTCCTCGCGCCACTCCTCCCCCATACCGTCGTCCCAGACCAGGGCCCTCATGTGCACCAGGTCCACCACGCCCCGGAAGCCGCCCTCGGCACCGATGGGCAGCTGCACGACGGCCACGGTGGCGTCGAGGCGGTCCTTGATCATGTCCACGCACTGCTGGAAGTTGGCCCCGGTCCGGTCCATCTTGTTGATGAAGCAGATCCGCGGCACCGCGTACTTGTCGGCCTGCCGCCACACCGTTTCGGTCTGGGGCTCCACCCCGGCCACGGCGTCGAAGACGGCCACGGCTCCGTCGAGGACCCGGAGCGAGCGCTCCACCTCGACCGTGAAGTCCACGTGGCCGGGGGTGTCGATGATGTTGATGACCGTGTCCCGCCACATGCAGGTGGTGGCGGCGGAGGTGATGGTGATGCCACGCTCCTGCTCCTGAGGCATCCAGTCCATGGTGGCGGCGCCCTCGTGCACCTCGCCGATCTTGTAGTTCTTGCCCGTGTAGTACAGGATCCGCTCGGTCGTCGTGGTCTTGCCCGCGTCGATGTGGGCCATGATCCCGATGTTCCGGGTCTTGGCCAAGGGGTGGTGGCGGGTGCTCGCTTCAGCCATGGTTGATCAGCTCTCGGGTAGTGCTCGTCGGTCGGGCCGGACAGGGGGACGGGGCCGCTCGGGCCGGTCCCCTACCAGCGGTAGTGGGCGAAGGCCTTGTTGGATTCGGCCATCTTGTGCAGGTCCTCGCGGCGCTTGGCCGCGGCACCGATGCCGTTGGCGGCATCGCGGATCTCGTTGGACAGGCGCTCGGCCATGGTCTTCTCCCGCCGTTGCTGGGAGTAGCCGACGAGCCAACGGATGGACAGCGTGGTGGCCCGGCGGGGACGGACCTCGACCGGCACCTGATAGGTGGCGCCACCGACCCGGCGACTACGGACCTCCAGCTCGGGGCGGGTGTTCTCCACCGCCTTCTTGAGGACCGCCACCGGATCGTTCCCCGACTTCTCCGCCACGTCGGACAGGGCGTCGTAGACGATCCGCTCGGCCAGCGTGCGCTTGCCTCGGCTCAGGACCCGGTTGACCACCTGGGTGACCAGCACCGAGTGGTAGACGGGGTCGGGCATCAACTCACGACGAACGGCGGGACCTTTGCGGGGCACGTCAGGACTCCTTCTTGGCGCCGTAGCGACTACGGGCCTGATTCCGCTCACGCACGCCCGACGCATCGAGCGTGCCACGGATCACCTTGTAACGGACACCGGGGAGGTCCTTCACCCGCCCGCCGCGCACCAGCACGATGGAGTGCTCCTGCAGGTTGTGGCCCTCTCCCGGGATGTAGGCGGTCACCTCGAGGCCGCTCGTGAGGCGGACGCGGGCCACCTTGCGGAGGGCCGAGTTCGGCTTCTTCGGGGTATGGGTGTAGACGCGGGTGCACACACCCCGTCGCTGGGGGGCGCCCCGGAGGGCCGGCGTCTTCGACTTGGTCGGCTTGGTGGCCCGGCCCTTGCGGACGAGCTGGGAAATCGTGGGCACGCGTTACCTCTACCTATTGAACTGCGGGGATACTTCCGGACTTACTCAGACGTACTGCTCAGGGGTGCTTCCGATGGGCAGCGGGCGGGCACGGCGCACCATTCGGCGCGCAGCCGCGAACAGCCAATGCTACGGCATCCGTGCCTGGCCGGCAAGCGCGGGTACCGGCACGCCGGCCCACCCCACCCGGCGGGACGGCCCCCCGGTGCTCGGGGACGTCCCAGGCCGGAGGCGGCCCGCGACGTCATCGGCACCGCTCAGGCTCCGGCTTCGAGTGGACCGTCGGCGACCGAGGGAGCGTCGGCTGCCCCGAAGTCGGGGGCCCCTTCGGTCAGTTCCTCGGCCGAAGGGATCGTGCCCAGCCAGCTGGCGTCGATCTCCGAGCTGAACCCGCCCAGAGTGGCGTCACCTCCGGTGTCCCGCAGCCAGGCGGCCAGGTCCTCGGTGCCGGCATCGCCCTCGGAGCCCAGGGCCCAGAAAGGCATGGCCTCGGCGCCGGGCATCTCCAGCTTGATGTCGCGGTAGCGCTCCATTCCCGATCCGGCCGGGATCAGCTTGCCGATGATGATGTTCTCCTTGAGGCCGAACAGCTGATCGGACTTGCCCTCGATGGCCGCTTCGGTGAGCACCCGGGTGGTCTCCTGGAAGGACGCCGCCGACAGCCAGCTCTCCGTGGCCAGCGAGGCCTTGGTGATGCCCATGAGCTCGGGGCGTCCCTCGGCCGGCCGCTTCCCGTCCTGGACCAGCTGCCGGTTGACCTCGGCGTAGCTGCGATTGTCCACCCGTTCACCGGGGAGGAAGGACGCGTCACCCGGCTCCGCCACCAGTACGCGGCGGAGCATCTGGCGCACGATCAGCTCGATGTGCTTGTCGTGGATGGAAACACCCTGGTCGCGGTAGACCTTCTGGACCTCTTCGACCAGATACTGCTGGGTTTCGCGGATGCCCTTCACCTCGAGGAGCTCCTTCGGATCCTTCGGGCCCTCGACCAGTGCGTCGCCCGCCCCGACCTCCTGGCCCTCGGTCACTTCGAGGTGGGCCCGCTGGGCCACCAGGACCGTGTGCTCCTCGCCGTCGTCGGCCACCACGGTGATGTGGCGACCGGCCTCGTCCTCTTCCACCCGCACCACGCCCGAGTGGCGGGCCAGAACGGCGGCACCCTTGGGGGTGCGGGCCTCGAACAGCTCGACCACACGGGGGAGCCCGTGGGTGATGTCCTCGCCGACGATGCCGCCGGTGTGGAAGGTACGCATGGTGAGCTGGGTGCCGGGTTCACCGATGGACTGGGCCGCAATGACGCCGACGGCCTCGCCGAGCTCGATCATCTCACCCGTGGCCAGCGACTGGCCGTAGCAGGCGGCACAGATGCCCTGCTCGGCCTCGCAGGTCAGCACCGAGCGGGTACGGACCCTGTCGATGGCGGGATCGTCGCGCAGACGGTTGACGATCTCCTCGGTCAGCACGGTGCCGGACTCGATCTTCGACTTGTCCGAGAGCGTGACGGCCTCGGCCGTGATCCGGCCGTTCACCCGGGTCTCGAGGTACGAGCGCTTGCCGGCCCCGTCGGGGACGATGCCCTCGATCCAGATGCCCCGGGTCGAACCGCAGTCGTCCTCGCGGACGATCAGCTCTTGGGCCACGTCCACCAGGCGGCGGGTCAGGTAGCCGGAGTCGGCGGTACGCAGGGCGGTGTCGGCCAGACCCTTGCGGGCTCCGTGGGTCGAGATGAAGTACTCGAGGACGGACAGGCCCTCACGGAAGGACGACTTGATCGGCCGGGGGATCATCTCGCCCCTCGGGTTGGACACCAGCCCCTTCATGCCGGCGATCTGGCGGATCTGCTGGCTGTTCCCCCGGGCCCCCGAGTCGACCATCATGTCGATCGGGTTGAAGGCGATGTTGGAGAGCGACTGCTCCATGGCCTTGCCGACCTCGGAGTTGGCCGACGTCCAGATCTCGATCTCCTTCTGGCGGCGCTCGTCATCGGTGATGATGCCCCGCTTGAACTGGGCTTCCGCCTTCTCCGCCTCTTTTTCGTAGCGGTCCAGGATGGTCTGCTTGTCCGGCGGGGTGACGACGTCGCTGATGGAGATGGTGAGCCCGGACTGGGCTCCGTAGCGGAAGCCCAGATCCTTGATCCGGTCGAGGCTGGCCGCCACCTCCCGCTTGGAGAAGCCGGCGGCGACCTCCTCGACGATGGTGCCGATGGCGGTGTTGCGCTTGCCGACGATGTCGTTGATATAGCGGTAGCCGTCGGGGAGGGCGGTGTTGAAGAACAGCCGCCCGGCCGTGGTCTCGATCTCCAGACGCTCGTCCTCGTCGACACCGGTCAGGTTGCCGTCCTCGTCGAGTTCGGCCCCCTTGGCCAGGGCGATGGAGCGGGCCAGGTGGGAACCGGCCTCGGGTCGGACCACGATCTTGGCCTGCAGATCGATGTCCCCGGCGTCGAAGGCCGTCTCCACCTCAAAGGCGTGACGGAAGACGCGGCCCTCACCCTTCGCCCCCTCCACCGGAAGGGTGACGTAGTAGATGCCGAAGACCATGTCCTGGGTGGGCACGGTGATCGGCCGACCGGTGGCCGGCGACAGGATGTTGTTGGCCGAGAGCATCAGCACGCGGGCCTCGGCCTGGGCCTCGGCCGACAGGGGCAGGTGCACTGCCATCTGGTCACCGTCGAAGTCGGCGTTGAAGGCCGTGCACACCAGCGGGTGGACCTGAATGGCCTTGCCCTCGACGAGGACCGGCTCGAAGGCCTGGATACCCAGCCGGTGCAGCGTGGGGGCCCGGTTCAACAGCACCGGGTGCTCCTTGATCACACCTTCGAGGACGTCCCACACCTGGGGACGCCGCCGCTCGACCATGCGCTTGGCCGACTTGATGTTCTGGGCGTACTCCGCATCGACCAGCCGCTTCATGACGAAGGGCTTGAACAGCTCCAGGGCCATCAGCTTGGGCAGCCCGCACTGGTGGAGCTGGAGCGTCGGGCCGATGACGATCACCGAACGGCCGGAGTAGTCGACCCGCTTGCCCAACAGGTTCTGCCGGAACCGACCCTGCTTCCCCTTCAGCATGTCCGACAGGCTCTTGAGCGGCCGGTTTCCCGGGCCGGTGACAGGACGGCCACGTCGGCCGTTGTCGAACAGGGCGTCGACGGCCTCCTGCAGCATCCGCTTCTCGTTGTTGATGATGATTTCGGGCGCGCCCAGGTCGAGCAGGCGCTTCAGCCGGTTGTTCCGGTTGATCACCCGTCGATAGAGATCGTTCAGGTCCGAGGTGGCGAAGCGCCCGCCGTCGAGCTGGACCATCGGGCGCAGGTCGGGCGGGATGACCGGGACCGAGTCGAGGATCATGGCCCGCGGGTCGTTGACCCGACGGTCGTTCTCGTCCCGACGGTTGAAGGCGGTCACGATCTTCAGCCGCTTGATGACCTTCTGGCGGCGCTGGGCCGACAGCGGCTTGCGCCCGTCGGCGGCGTCGATCATCTCGCGCAGCTTGACCTCTTCGACATCGAGGTCGATCCGGTCGATCAGGCGCGAGATGGTCTCGGCGCCCATGCCGCCCTCGAAGTAGTCCTCGTACCGGATGCGCAGCTCACGCCAGAGCAGCTCGTCCTCGAGGATCTTGCGGGAGTGGAGGCTCTTGAACTCGTCGAAGGCCCGCTGGGCCAACTCGATCTCGCCCTGGTAGCGCTCGCGTACGCTGGCGATCTCCTTCTCCACATTGCGCTGCCGCGCCTTGACCTCGGTGTCCTTGGCCCCGGACTTCTCGAGGTCGGCCAGCTCACCCTCCAGCACCTTGAACCGGCGGTCGATCTCGAGATCACGCTTCTTCTCGATGTCGGCCATCTCGACGCGGAGCTCCGCCTCGAGGTCGGGTAGGTCTTCGTGGCGCTTGGCCTCGTCGACCCAGGTGACCAGGTTGGCGGCGAAGTAGATGACCTTCTCCAGCTGCTTGGCCTTCAGCTCCTCACGGGCCTCGGTGCCCATCAGCAGGTAGGCCAGCCAGCTCCGGGTGCCGCGGAGGTACCAGATGTGGACGACCGGTGCGGCCAGTTCGATGTGGCCCATCCGCTCGCGGCGGACCTTGGACCGGGTCACCTCGACGCCACAGCGCTCGCAGATGATGCCCCGGAACCGGACCCGCTTGTACTTGCCGCAGTAGCACTCCCAGTCCTTGGTGGGACCGAAGATCTTCTCGCAGAAGAGGCCGTCCTTCTCCGGACGGAGGGTCCGGTAGTTGATGGTCTCGGGCTTCTTCACCTCGCCGTTCGACCATCCCCGAATGGAGTCGGCCGTGGCCAACCCGATCCTCAGCTGGTCGAAATCGTTGACATCCAACATCAGAATCCCCTTTCCGCAGCGCGTCGGGCATCTTCCTCGTCCGACCCACGCTCGGGTCGGCTGATGTCGATACCTAGTTCCTCAGCTGTGCGGAACACGTCCTCGTCCAGCTCTCGCATCTCGATCTCTTCTCCACCCGGGGCCAGGACCTCCACGTCGAGGCAGAGGGACTGCATCTCCTTGATGAGCACCTTGAAGCTCTCGGGGATCCCCGGCTCGGGAATGTTCTCGCCCTTCACGATGGCCTCGTAGACCTTCACCCGACCCAGCACGTCGTCGGACTTGATGGTCAAGAGCTCTTGGAGGGCGTAGGCGGCACCGAAGGCCTCCAGTGCCCACACCTCCATCTCCCCGAAGCGCTGGCCACCGAACTGGGCCTTGCCACCGAGGGGCTGCTGCGTGATCATCGAGTACGGGCCGGTGGAACGGGCGTGGATCTTGTCGTCCACCAGGTGGTGGAGCTTCAGGATGTAGACGTAGCCGACCGAGATCGGGTTGTCGTAGGCCTCGCCGGTCCGACCGTTGAACAGCGTGGACTTCCCGTCGTCGGCCACCTGCACGACGCCGTCGACGCCGTCGGGATTGAGGCGGCGGAAGATCTGCTGGATGGTCGGATGGCGTCCGGCGTCGGTCTCCTCGTCCCAGTGGGCGCCGTCGAACACGGGGGTCGACACCCACACGGCGGGGTCGGTCCGGGGACGAGTCTTGGTCTCGGTACCCCGCAACGGGGTGCGGGCCACCTCGCCGGCGCCCTCCCAGCCCCAGCGGGCCGCGTAGCCCAGGTGCGACTCGAGCACCTGGCCCACGTTCATCCGGCTGGGCACGCCCAGCGGGTTGAGGATGATGTCGACCGGGGTCCCGTCGGCCTGGAACGGCATGTCCTCGATCGGGAGGATCTTCGAGATGACGCCCTTGTTGCCGTGGCGGCCGGCCAGCTTGTCGCCCTCGGAGATCTTGCGCTTCTGGGCCACGTACACCCGCACCAGCTGCTCGACCCCGGGGGGAAGCTCGTGGGCATCGTCGCGTGAGAACACCCGCACGTCGATGACCGTTCCCTGCTCCCCGTGGGGAACCTTGAGGGACGTGTCCCTCACCTCTCGCGCCTTCTCCCCGAAGATGGCCCGGAGCAGTCGCTCCTCGGGAGTCTGCTCGGTCTCGCCCTTGGGTGTGACCTTGCCCACCAGGACGTCGCCGGGACCGACTTCGGCTCCGATGCGGATGATGCCCCGCTCGTCCAGGTCGGCCAGGATCTCCTCGGAGAGATTCGGGATGTCCCGGGTGATCTCCTCGGCACCCAGCTTGGTGTCCCGGGCGTCGACCTCGTGCTCCTCGATGTGGATCGACGTGAGTACGTCGTCCTTGACCAGGCGCTCCGAGAGGATGATGGCGTCCTCGTAGTTGTAGCCCTCCCAAGGCATGAAGGCCACCAGGAGGTTCTTACCCAGTGCCAGCTCGCCGTTGTGGGTCGCCGGTCCGTCGGCCAGCACGTCACCGGCCGAGACCCTCTGGCCTTCTTCGACGATGACCTTCTGGTTGATGGCCGTGTTCTGGTTGGACCGGCGGAACTTGGCCAGGCGGTAGGTCTTCTTGCCCAGGACGGTGCCGTTGCGGTCCTTGGCCCCGGCCTTGTACTCGACCACGATCTGGTCGCCGGAGACGTCGGCCACCGCCCCTTCGCCCTCGGCCATCACCACGTCACCGGCGTCACGGGCGGCGCGGGCCTCCACACCGGTCCCGATGTAGGGGGCCTCCGGCACCACCAGGGGCACGGCCTGCTTCTGCATGTTGGCACCCATCAGGGCACGGTTGGCGTCGTCGTGCTCGACGAAGGGGATGAGGGCGGTCGACACCGACACGATCTGCTTCGGGGACACATCCATCAGGTCAACCTCGGCCGGGGGGACGAAGTCGATCTCCGAGGTGGTGCCGTAGGAGGTGGTGGTGGCCCCGACCCGCACGCCGGTTCCCTGTGGGCCCCGTCGGACCAGCACCTTCTCCTCGGTGAACTTGCCCTTGTCGTCGAGGGCCGCCGAGGCCTGGGCGATCACGTGCTCCTCCTCCTCGTCCGCGGCCAGATAGGTGATCTCCTTGGTCACCTGGCCGTTGACCACCTTGCGGTAGGGGGTCTCGATGAAGCCGTACTCGTTGACCCGGGCGTAGGTGGCCAGCGATCCGATCAGGCCGATGTTGGGGCCCTCGGGGGTCTCGATCGGACACATCCGTCCGTAGTGGGAGGTGTGGACGTCCCGGACCTCGAAGCCGGCCCGCTCACGCGACAGGCCGCCCGGCCCGAGGGCCGACAGCCGGCGCTTGTGGGCCAGGCCCGACAGCGGGTTGTTCTGGTCCATGAACTGGCTCAACTGGCTGGTGCCGAAGAACTCCTTGACCGCCGCCACCACCGGGCGGATGTTGATCAGGGTCTGAGGCGTGATCGCCTCCACGTCCTGGGTGGTCATGCGCTCGCGCACCACCCGCTCCATCCGCGACAGACCCACCCGGACCTGGTTCTGGATGAGCTCACCGACGGAGCGGATCCGACGGTTGGCGAAGTGGTCCTGGTCGTCGATCCGGTAGTTCGACTCGCCGTCGGCCATGTGCTTGGCCAGGTGGAGCATGTAGGTGGACGAGGCCAGGATCTCCGACGGGCTGAGGACTCCCTGGGTCGGTGTCGGACGCTCCAGGTCGATCTTCAAGAGGTCGGAGATCCGCTCGATCTCGGGCCCGAGCTTCCGGTTGAGCTTGTAGCGACCCACGCGGGTGAGGTCGTACCGCTTGGGGTTGAAGAAGGCGTTCTCGAAGTACTGGCGCGCCGCCTCGACGGAGAGGGGCTCGCCGGGACGGGCCCGCTTGTAGATCTCGAGCAGGGCCTCCTCGCGGGTGGGCGCCAGGTTCTGCTCCTTCTCCCACTGGCCCTCGAGGAAGTCGAAGTGCCGGACGAACCGCTCGAGGAAGGCGGGGTCCTCGTAGCCGAGGGCTCGGAGCAGGACGAACAGCGAGAGCCGGCGCTTGCGCGCCACCCGGCACCCGGCGGTGACGTCCTTGCCCGGCTTGGCCTCCACGTCGAACTCGATCCACTCGCCGCGGTAGGGGTGGATGGTGCCGGTGAAGACGGTCTTGGCGTCACGTCCGGGCTGGAAGATGACCCCCGGCGAGCGAACCAGCTGACTCACCACGACCCGCTCGGTACCGTTGACGATGAAGGTCCCCTTGTCCGTCATCACCGGGAAGTCCCCCATGAAGACGGTCTGCTCTTTGATCTCCCCCGTCCCGGCGTTCATGAACCGGGCGCGCACGAAGACCGGCGCCGCGTAGGTCATGTCCTTTTCCTTGCACTCCTCCACCGAGAACTTCGGCGGGGGACGCAGGTCGGGATCGGTCGGGTCGAACTCCAGCTCGAGGCTCAGCTGGCCGGTGAAGTCCTCGATCGGGCTGATGTCGTTGAAGGTCTCGGCGAGCCCGCGATCCAGAAACCACTGGAAGGAATCACGCTGGATGGCGACGAGGTCCGGCAACGGCAGGGCCTCGTCGATATTGGCAAACGAAAAACGTTCCGGGCTGTTGGACCGTGTAGGCAACGGCCTACTCCTCCCAGTTGCAGGGTGAATGGGACTACGACGGGTTGCTGCTGATGAGTCGTCGGTTACTGCGGTTCGGCTGGTGGGGCTGGTGGTGGTTCGGGGGCATCACAGGGGTCGACGACTACCGCCGGAGCAGTCGTCGGGGGCGCCAGGGCGCGCGTCAATCAGCCAGAACACGGAAGAGGGCGGAAGGAGCAGGCACGGCAACCAACAATCCTAACCTGACACGGACAGGATCACAAGCCCGAGGACACAGTTCCCCGCTCCAGGCCAGCACAGGGTAGGAGAACTGCCGCTCCCCGTCAAGGAAATCGCCTGAATTCCCGTCCCGCCGGTGGCCCCGTCCCGGCCCGGAACCCGGGTCGGGACGGACTCCCGAGGACGCTATTTGAGCTCTACCGTGGCGCCGGCGCCTTCGAGCTGGGCCTTCGCCTTCTCGGCGTCCTCCTTGTTGGCCTTCTCCAGGACCGGCTTGGGGGCCCCGTCGACCAGGTCCTTGGCTTCTTTGAGGCCCAGGCTGGTCAGCGACCGTACTTCCTTGATGACCTGGATCTTCTTGTCCCCGGCGGCCGTGAGGATGACGTCGAACTCCGACTTCTCCTCCTCGCCGCCCCCGGCGTCGCCTCCGCCGGCGGCCGGGGCTGCCGCCACCGCGGCCACCGGTGCGGCTGCGGTGACGCCGAAGCGCTCCTCGAACTCCTTGAGCAGTTCGCTCAGCTCGAGGACGGACAGCGCGGAGATGCCGTCGAGAATCTGTTCCTTGGTCAGGGTGTCTGCCATCTTCTTGCTCCTTGGTTCCTTTGTTCTTCGTTCGATCTGGTTGGTTCAGCGGTGCGAGGGCTCGTGTCGGGATCTGTCGGCATCACTCTGCCGGCGTACCCTCCCCGGCTGCATCCTCGGTAGTGGTCTCGGCCGTCTGGGCGGTCTCGGCATCCTCGGTGGAGGCCTCGGAGGTCTCGGCGGCCGGCGTCTCCTCGGAGACCGCCGGTTCGGGCTCGACGCCTTCCCCGGAGGCCCTGCGTTGCTCGACCAGCGCAGACAGCCCGAACGCCAGGTTGCGGGGCAGCGCCTGGATCAGCCCGGCCAGCTGCTGCATCGGTGCGGAGAGCGCCCCGGCGAACTGGGCCAGCAGGGTGTCCTTCGAGGGGAGATCGGCCAGCACCTCGATGTCGGAAGGCGACAGCAGGCCGGTCCCCACCATCCCGCCCTTCACGACCAGATTGGGATTCCCCTTGGCGAAATCCCGCAGGGCCTTGGCCACCGCGTCGACGTCGCCCTTCACGAAGGCGATGGCCGTCGGCCCCGTGAGCAGGTCGTGCAGGGCAGCCTGGGGACTGTCGCCCACGGCCAGGCGCACCAGGGTGTTCTTGTAGATCTTGTAGTCGCCTCCGGCCGCGCTGAGCTCGCGGCGCAGCTCGGCCAACTCGGACACGGTGAGGCCGCGGTACTCGGTCAGCACGGCGCCGTCCGACGAGTCGAGGCGATTCCGCACCTCGTCGACGACGGCGACCTTCTCGGCCCTCGGGTTGTCCATGGTCCCTCCGCTGAGCACGTAGCTCGGTTGTGGTCCGTAGACACCATCAAGGGGCGGGACGCGAGCTCCTCGAGCTCGACGCGGAACGCCTCATCAGGTGGATCCCCTTCGGATCCCTTCGGTGCCGGGTGGACGGCACACCGGAGGTCTACGGCAGTTCTCTAGATCTGGAAAGGTGAAATGGTAGCCCACCGAACCCCACGCGGCCAGCTCACGGGGCTCGGCCGGACCGGTCAGGCGCTGGTGGCCAGCTCCTCGTCGACCTTGCGGGCCAACAGTGGGTCGATGTGGACGCCGGGGCCCATCGTCGAGGAAAGGGTGACCGCCCTGACGTAACGGCCCTTCGACGAGGCCGGCTTGGCCCGGTGGATCTCCTCCATCACGGCATGCAGATTGGCCAGCAGCTGGGGACGGTCGAACGAGGCCTTCCCTATCCGGATGTGGATGTTGCCGACCTTGTCGGTGCGGTACTCGACCCGGCCACCCTTGAACTCGCTGACGGCCCGCTCGACGTCGTCGGTGACCGTACCGGTCTTGGGGTTCGGCATCAGCCCCCGTGGACCGAGGACACGGCCCAGGGTGCCGACCTGGCCCATCAGGTCGGGCGTGGCGATGGCGATGTCGAAATCGAGGAAGCCCTCGTTGGCCACCTTGGCCACCAGGTCGTCGGCGCCGACCTCATCGGCTCCCGCCGCCCGGGCCTCGGCCGCCTTCTCGCCGGCGGCGAACACGACCACCCGGGCCGTGCGACCCGTCCCGGACGGGAGGGACAGGGTCCCCCGAACGATCTGGTCGGCCTTACGGGGATCGACCCCGAGGCGGACGGCCAGCTCCACCGTCTCGTCGAACGAAGCCTTGGCCGACGCCTTGACCAGGTCCACCGCCTCGGCCGGCGTGTAGAGGTGCTGGCGGTCGAACTGGGCGACGCTGGCTGTGTACTTCTTACCCCTGGACATGAAGACTCTCCGCTCTCTCGAATGTGCTGGGTCGCCGGCGTCAGCCGGCGACCGCGATCCCCATCGAACGTGCCGTGCCCTCGACCTGGCGCTTGGCCGCCTCGAGGTCGGCCGTGTTCAGGTCGGGGAGCTTGATGGTGGCGATCTCGGCGACCTGGGCGCTGGTCACGGTGCCCACCTGCTCGCGACCGGAGGTCGAGGCACCCTTCTCCAGGCCGGCGGCCTGACGGAGCAGGGCCGGTGTGGGCGGGGTCTTGAGGACGAACGAGAACGTCCGGTCCTCGTAGATGGAGATCTCGACCGGGACGATCGAGCCCCGCTGGTTCTCGGTGGCCGCGTTGTACTGCTTGCAGAACTCCATGGTCTGGACCCCGTGCGGCCCCAGCGCGGTCCCGACGGGAGGCGCGGGCGTGGCGCCCCCGGCCGGGAGCTGGATCTTCACGACCGCGAGGGACGCGTTTCTTCGGTGGCATGGGTACGTCTCCTTACCTGGGTCCGCCGGCCTACAGCTTCGCGACCTGGCTGAATTCGAGTTCCACTGGGGTCTCTCGACCAAAGATGTTGACCAACACCTTGAGCTTGAGCTGGTCCTCGTTGATTTCGGCGATCTGTCCCGAGAAGTCCGCGAACGGGCCTTCCTTGACCCGGACGGTCTCCCCGACCTCGTGCTCGAGGCGTGGGCGGCTCCGCTTGGTGGGAGCCTCGGTCCCCTCCACCTTGACCTGGAGGATTCCCTCCACCTCCCGCCGGGACAGGGGTGTCGGCTTGGTGCCCGGCCCCACGAAACCGGTCACACCCGGGGTATTCCGGATAACCGACCAGCTGTCGTCGTCGAGCTCGCAGCGGCACAGGAGGTAGCCCGGAAACACCTTCTTCTGCACGACGACCTTCTTGCCGTTCTTGAACTCGATGACATCCTCCATGGGGATGACCACCTCGTAGATGCGGTCCTCCATGTTCATGGACACGGCCCGACTGTGCAGGTTGGACTTCACCTTGTTCTCATAGCCGGCGTAGGTGTGGACGACGAACCACCGTCCGGGCTGGTCGTAGGGGCTGACTACGAACGGCTCGTCGTCGTCCTCGTCGTCTTCCTCGAAGTCGGCGTCGTACCCGACCCCGGACTCGGCCTCTGGGCCGGAATCGGCCACCGCCGCGGACTCCTCGGCCCCGTCCGGCGTCTCGGGCACGGTGCCCCCCTCGGCCGGGTCCGGTCCGACCTCGGGCGCGCTCGAGGCCCCGGTCGAGCCGATCCCTTCGTCGTCGCCCGAAGGCGCATTGGTTTCTTCGTGGGTCACAGTCACACCGATCACGTCTTGAACAGCCAGAGGACGCCTTTGGCAAAGGCGTAGTTGAGAATGAAGATCAGGACCATCAACGACAGCAGCGTCACCAGCGTCACCGTGGTGTAGTTGATGACCTCGGACCGGTTGGGCCAAGCCACCTGTCGAAGCTCAGATCGTACCTCGCGTAGGAACTGTCCCGGACGGAACGGCTCCCGCTTGGGGGGTCGGCGGGGTGGCGCAGCTGTGCGCTTGGGCGCAGTCTCCCCATCGGGATCCTGTCCCTGGCGCTGCATGGCCCGCTTTTGTTCTCGATTCACGCGCTTTGTGTCCTTCGACCGTTTTCGGGGGGTGAGCAGGGCAGGAGGGACTTGAACCCCCAACCTTCGGTTTTGGAGACCGGTGCTCTACCAGTTGAGCTACTGCCCTCTGCCGACCGCCATGCCGCGAGCGGACGAGCCGAGCACAGGGGCGGTTGCCAAGGATACCACCGGACCATCCGGAAATCCCAGGCGGATCGAGGGTCCCGACCCGGGCCATCGCTCGTCCCGGCGACCCCGCCGGGACGATGCCCTACCGGGTCTCCTTGTGCAGGGTTTGCTGGCGGTCCCACCGGCAGTACTTCTTCAACTCGATCCGCTCACGGTCGTTGAGCTTGTTCTTCGTCGTGATGTAGTTCCGTCGTTTGCACTGCTCGCACGCCAGGGTGACCTGGATGCGCTTGTCGTTCTTTGCCACGGTGACTCCCTTGCGCGCTCCCGGCCGCTCCGGCCGGGGGTTGAATCGAAATCTCGTTCTGCTGCTGCTGTCTGGTCCTGCCCACTGCTGGTCCTGCCTACTGCCCGACACGTCCTGCACTTCTACAACTGGTAGCGGCGGCCGGACTCGAACCGGCGACCCCACGATTATGAGCCGTGTGCTCTAACCAACTGAGCTACGCCGCCACGGGCGAGCCCCCTGTCGGAATCGAACCGACGACACCAGCCTTACCATGGCTGTGCTCTGCCGACTGAGCTAAGGGGGCAGTGCGACTCCAGCGACCACCAGACGGGCAAGCATAGCCAAACTGGTGGCCACCGAGAACGGCAATCCGCCCTGGCTACCATCGTCGGATGCGCATTCGCCTGGTGAGACCCTCCGACGCCGAGCCGATCCGGGCCATCTACAACGCCGAGGTGACCGGATCGACCGCCACCTTCGACCTGGTCCCGCGCACGCCCGAGGAGCAACGGGCATGGATGGCCGAGCACCGTGGGCCCCACCCGGCCGTCGTGGCCGTGGACGACGGGGACCGGGTCCTCGGATTCGGCTCACTCTCGGTGTTCCGGAACCGTCCGGCCTATGCCACCACCGTCGAGAATTCCGTCTATGTCGACGCCTCCCGACGGGGCGCGGGGGTCGGCAAGGCCCTGCTCGACGAGCTCGTGGTCCTGGCCGGACAGCACGGGTTCCACACCCTCGTCGCCCGGGTCGGCGGGGGCAACGAGGCCTCGATCGGGCTCCACCTGGCCTGTGGCTTCGAGATGGTCGGCGTGGAACGCGAGGTGGGGCGCAAGTTCAACCGGTGGTTGGACGTCTCGGTCCTGCAACGTCTGCTCTGAGCTCCGCCCTCGCCCCGGCCGGGTGCCGGCGACTGCTGCCGGCCGGACGGTCAGGCCGCGGGAGCGGAAGCCAACGGGGAGGCCACCGGTCGGCGCCCGCCCGACCCCACCGCCGGGTGGTCCCATGGCGCCAGCGGCACGGTCAGAACCACCAGCATCCACAGCAGCGTGAGGACGATGAGCAGCGGATCCCCGTGGATGAGGCTGTTGACGAGCTGGGTCCCGCCCGGCAGCTCGATGAACGCCGTGACCATGGCCATCCCGATGATCAGCGACCGGAGCCGACCGAGCGCCACCGGGGCCAGGAGGATCAGGCCCCACGAGAGGTACCAGGGCTGAACCACCGGACCGAGGGCCACGAAGACCAGCAGCGTGATGCCGAGGGCCTTGAGCGTCCCGATCCTGTCGCTGTTCAGCAGCAGCCAGATTCCGGCCACGGTCGCGCCCACAATCCCGAGGAACCGCATGACGGTGAGGACACCACCCAGCCCGACGCCGACGTGGACGAAGTGGGCGATGCCGGTGAACGCCAGGGCCAGCGAGGTCGTCGGGGCCGTCCACGAACGGACGGCCCCGGGCGTCCCCAGGATCGTCACCCACCCCCAGCCGAGTCCGCTGACATAGGAAAAGAAGCCGAGCACGCCCGCGCCGATCAGGCCGGCGGTGACCACGGGCCGTATTCGGTCCCGGGTCGACACCTGGGGCCCCAGCCAGCTCCATCCGATGTAGAGGATCCCGATGGCAGCCGGCGCTTTGATGGCCGTGGCCAGAGAACAGAGCAGGATGCCCACGATCGGGCGCTTCTCCTTGGCCGCCGTCAGTCCGGCCACCAGGAGCCCGAGCATGAGGGCGTCGTTGTGCGCGCCCCCGATGAGATGCAGCAGCGTGACCGGGTTGAGGACCATCAAGGTGAACAGCTCGGCCCCGTCACGGTGGTACAGCCTGGCCAGCCGGGGCACGCACGCCGCGATCATCAGCACGCCGGCCAGGGCCAGCAGTCGGAGGAGCACGATCGTGGCCAGCTCGTTGTGGAGGGTGATCCGGGCGAAGATGCCGTCGATCTGGAGGAACAGGGGGCCGTAGGGGGCCGGGGCGTTGCCCCAGAGCTGGTCCACCGGGGCGGTGTAGGAGTTGTTCCCCAGCTCGAACGGCCCGTAGAGATAGGGGTTCATGTGGTGGCTGACCATCTCGCCCTGCGCCGCGTAGGAGTAGGCGTCGCGGCTGAACAGGGGGGCGATGACCAACATGGGCAGCGACCACAGCACGAAGACCCACATCATCTTCTTGATGGCCACACCCGGGCACCGTGCGTAGAGGCGGGTCATTCCCCACCACACGCGCATGAGGAGCAGGAGCCCGCCGTACACGGCGGCCAGAGTGAAGTACACGCCCCACTGGCTGGCCCCGTCCGTGCTGGGCACTCCGAAGAACCACACCCCGGGCATCTCGAGCTTGAAGGGGGAGCTGGGCAGCGACGCTCCGATGGCGATGGCCATCATGGCCACGAACCCGAGCAGCGCCGGTCGCAACACCAGCCCGTACGGCCTGGCCGCATCCTCCTGTTCCGCCGAGTCGTCGGCCCGGTCCCCGGCCCTCTTCCCCGTCCCGCCGGCCGACCCGAAGATCCCCGTCAGGAAGCGGAGGCCGGCGTGGCCGAGCTCGACCACCGGAGACCTGGTGGGGAGGGAGCCCGGGGTTTGGAGGTCGTGGGCATCGAGCTCTCCGGCCGCCGTGATCCTGGATGGCATGAGGTTCGGGGTTCTCCTCGATCGATCTGCTGAAACCGGGGCCCGGCTCCCACTGCACAGAATCCCGCAGCACTTCCGTGCTCTCGAGGACGCCGTCACGACAGCTGTAGCCCGACAGCCTCCTGGTCCCCCCGACCGGTGCCACCAGGAGTTACTTCCTGACCGACCGCAGCAGACAAAATCTGCGCCCGATTCTGTAACCCTATTGTAATCAATCGGAGGGTGGGATCAAGTAGCCCCGACCGCCCTCGGTCCCGCCCCCACTCCCGCAGTGGGGGCGGCCCGCCACACGATGCCACCCAACGGCCGGCCAACGGAGAGCCGGGGACACCGGTCACGAGGCCGGGTCGGGGGGGCACGGCGACAGCAGCTTGGTGGTCAGCAGCACCGTGCCGAGGGCCACCCAGGCGTTCCCGTAGTAGGTCTGGCCGTTGCTGCCGCTCTGGGCCCGGGCCAGCAGCGCCGAGCCCTGGCTGCGCTGCCCGGCCGCATCGGCTGAAGCCGCCGCGGCCACCAGCCCCAGGTCGTTGGAGTACGGCAGCTGGACGGCACCGGTCAGGCTGTAGGCCAGATACGAGCCCGACGCGGCCAGCCCGCTGATGGTGGACCAGTCGTCGGCCGACAGGGCCCGCCCGGGGGGGGTGCAGTCGGCGGCGTACCAGATGGGGACGCGCTCGGCGTCGAGTCCGTACGACGGGGGTTTACCTCCCGACGGGGGGCTCGAGGCGGAGATCGCCCCCGACGCCGCCAGCAGCGCCCAGTCGGGAGGGAGGTAGTGAGCGGAGTCTCCGCCCTGGAGCGCCGCCACCAGCTGTTGGCTGTTCGCCTCCAGCTGGATCCAGCTCGGATTGCCCGAAGCCGAGGCCAACGCCGCCATGGCCTGGGGCGAGAAGTAGCTCGGGTCCACCGAGTACGGCGCGCTGCGGGCCCACGGACCGGCCACCAGCTCGAGGCGTCCGGCACTGACCACGGTCTCGTTGGCCAGTACGGCCGAGGCCACGGCCAGACCGTCCTTCTCGTAGGCGGGATCGTGGAACGTCTTGGCCCCGAGCACCAGGGCCCAGGCCGTGTTGAGGTCGGCGTCGGTGGCGGCGCCCGAGCCGACGATCGCACCATCGCTCCAGTCGTAGGCGAACAGTCCGCTCGGTTCTTGCAGGTTGTCCTTCGTCCACGTCCAGATGGAGGCGAAGCGGGGCGCGTCGTGGGTGGCCACGGCCAGCAGGAGTCCGTAGGCCTGACCCTCGCTGACCGTGTCACCGCCCTGGTCGTGACGGACGATCCGCCCGTCGGAGTCGAGGTAGTTGTCGAGGAAGGAGGCGGCCAGGTGCGTGGCCGGCGGATCGGCGGTGGTGGTCGTCGTCGTGGCGGACGGCGAGGAACAGCTGGAGAGGAGGACGGAGCCCACCACGACCAGCGAGGCCGCGGCCAGCGCGGCCGGACGGCTCAGTCGGCTGGCGCGCCGCGGTCTCGTTGCGTGGTCAGCCACCGACATGTCATCAGTATGGGAGCCAGACCCGGAATTTGCATGTCGGGTCGGGGCCGGACCGAACGCCACCGGGGAGGGTGTGGCCACGGACGGGCGGATAGCCCCCCGCCCTCAGGTCGGGGACGACGTGTTCGAACCGACGTCAGGCCGAGGCCATCGGAGGGATCGATTGAGCCGGGGTCGGCGGGCGTAGACCGACTTCGGTGTGTCCATGGTCCCTGGCCCCGGAGAAGCTGAGGGCGGCGGCGAAGACCACCACCAGCACCACGATGACCAGCGCGATGACCACCCGACGGGTCGCGCCGGGCGAGTGCATCCGGTCACCGCTCTGCGAGTCGTTGGCTCCGGCACCCAGGGCCTCGGCCAGGTCCTCATCCTCAGCGTCGGTCATACCGACTCCAGGGCCGGCGTGACGACTTCGGCCTCCTCGACCTCGTCGAGGGCGTCATCGGGCGGTGTGACGGCGTGCTCCGGGTCCCCGACCAGGGCCGGCCAGATGCCGACCAGCATCACCACGGCGTACAACGCGGCGAAGGCCAGGTTGTTGACGATGGAGGAGTTCAGGCCGCGGGCGATCCCGTAGATGATCGTCCCCACCAGGATGCCTATCGTGACCAGGGCCGGGATCACGCTGCCCGGCTCCCGCCCGTGCGAGCCGGACTTGGGGGTGACCACCCAGGCCAGGGTGGTACCGGTGACGACGTAGAGCGTGGCCAGTATCTGAATCCAGAAGTTGGCTATGAACAGGCAGTACGCGCCGAACGTGTAGGAACCACCCCCGGCCACGGCCACGGCGATCAGACTGATGAAGTAGTAGGGGGCGAAGTACAGGAGCATCTCCGTGGAGGTGGACCCGTTGAAGGGTTGAGCGCCGGCGAAGACCCGGATGATCGGCAGGGACAGGTAGATGAGGATCGTCCAACCGGTCAGGAAGAACATGCACGAGTGCAGGTACTGGGCCCGGATCCTCCACGGGAGGTTGGCTCGGATCGAGGTGCTGATGGCGAAGACACAGCCCCGCGACCAGCGGAGCTGTTGACTGACGTACGAGGACATGTCCTCGGGACCCAGCCCCTTGGCCAGCACCTCGTTGATGTAGACGATCCGCCACTGCGCCTCCTGCAGTCGGATGGAGAGGGCGAAGTCCTCGGTCAGGGCGTGCTCGGGGAAGCCACCGACCTCGTCGAGGGCGCTCCGGCGGACGAGGAAGTTGGTGCCGCAGCAGATCATCGCCCCGAGGGTGTCCTTGCCCCGGGCGATGGGCCCGAAGAAGAGGTCCTGTTGCGACGAGGCCGCCGCGGCCAAACGATTCACGCCGGCGTTGGAGTAGTACTGGGGTGTCTGCACCACGGCGACGTTGGGGTCCTCCATCCAGCCCATCGTGCCCTCCAAGAAGCGGGGGTCGGGCACGTGGTCGCAGTCGAAGACGGCCACGAACGGCGCGTCGACGAGGGCCAGGGCGTGATTCAGATTGCCGGCCTTGGCCGCGTAGCTGTCGTCCCGGTGGATGTAGTTGGCCCCCCACTGCTCGGCCAGTTCGACCAACTCGGGACGGCCGGCGTCGTCCAACAGGTGCACCTTCACCAACCCGCCCCGCATGGCTGTGGCCGCGGCCACGGTCGGCGCCACCACCTCGAGGGGTTCGTTGTAGACGGGAATCAGTACGTCGACGACATCGAAGGGTCCCAGCACCTCCGGCATGAGTGGGCGCCCCTTTCGGGGCCAGGTGGTCCACCAGAAGCCGATGCCCTGGACGAAATTGAAGATCTGCGCGGTGATCAGGAGCCCGAAAAGGTACGGGTTGCCGACCCGCTGGGGGACGAGCAACCAGAGCAGGTACCAGACGGAGAAGATCATGCTGGCCGGAAGCAGGAACCGCAGTCGTCGGTCGACCCTCTTCCACTGCTCCGCGCTGATCTCGACCGCCGGCTCGCGACGCAGGTCGTCGGCGCTCATGGCCGCGTCAGCGATGGTCACCGGTACTCCCAGACCTGCACATTGGGGAAGACCCAGTGGGCCGTCGGATGCTTTTGGAAGCCGAGGTAGCCCAGGGCACGGTTGTAGATGGTCCGGTCCGACGAGTTCATCAACTGGTTACTGGCCACGATGAAGACGGCATGACCGGCCTTCACAGTGGGCTTCGTCGTCAGCGGGATGTAGTTGATCTTGGGCATGTAGTAGGCAAAGACCGTGTTGAGCTGGGAATTCACCGGGTCGTAGAGGATGGTGTCACCGGGGCGGGCGTGCGCATCCACCCGCGCGATGGCCTCCCTGAAGTTGTACCGCCGGGGGTTCGAGCTCGAGAACTGCTGGTCGAAGAGGGCCACCGCCATCAACGCGACGATAGCCACCACGACGGCGGTCAGCGCCAGGTTCTTTCTCGCCACCGCCGTAACTCCCCGCGCTATCAGCACCAGCAGGACGGGGACGGTGGTGGAGACGTACCGGATGTCGGCCAGGGTCGAATCGAAGTGGCCCAGGACGGACATTGCGCCCACGGGCACCGCTACTGCCGCCACCAAGAGGTAGGTGAACGGCGTGGCGCGCCGCCCGAGCACGGCCAGAGCGCCCAGCATGATGAAGGGCCACAGCGAGATCACGTCGGACATCACCACGTTGGAGTGGAAGCCGAAGACGGAGTAGCCGAAGTTGGTGATGACCGAGTAGATACTGATGTTCCCACCGGCGACACCGACGGTGGCGGCCCCTCCGAAGGCCTGGCCGGTGGCCTGGTGGATCGTGAACTGCTCCTTCATCAACAGGCCCAGGGGGATCAGGGCCAGGAGCAGCGGCACCGCGCTGAACAGCCATGCCCGGAGGAACGCTCCAGGCCGTTCCTTGCGCTGGAAGCGCACGACGATGGCCCCGACGAAGACCAGCTGTTGGACCAGCAGCTGCCACATCCCGAAGTACTGGGTGGCGATCATGGCCACGCTGGCCAGGGTGTAGACGACCCACGGGTACCAACCACCGCGGTGGAAGATGCGGATCTGGGCCCAGAGCGCCAGCACGCTGAACACCATCAACATCGCGTACATGCGGGCCTCTTGCGAGTACCACACCGCGTACGGCGCCACGGCTACGAGGACCGCAGCCACCGCGCCGGTCCGCCGGTCATAGACCTCTTTGCCCAGCAGGTACACCAGCGGGATCAAGACGATCCCGAACCAGATCGACGGCACCCGCACGGCGAAGTCGCCCACGCCGATGAGTCGGATCGACGCCCACAGGACGCTGAAGTAGAGGGGAGGGTGGACGTCGGTGGTGGCCAGCCGGTGGAGCATGGCTCCGTAAGGCATCTTGGCCTCGGACACGCTGATGGCCTCGTCCAGCCACAGGCCACGGGGGACGTCGAGCCGGATGGCTCCTCCCACCACCATCGACGCCATCACCACCAGTGACGTGGGCCGCGAGATCGAGAGCCCGAGTCTTGTGATCGCTCCGAGGACCCGGGACGGGCGCCTGTCGCGACCCTCTTCAGGGATCACCTCGGCCAGGTCGAGATCCTCGTCGAGCCCGTCATCCAGCTGCGGCGGGGAGGGAGGTTCGAGCAGTTTGGTCGTCGCCCCCCCGGTCTCGCTCATGTAGTCCGTGCCGATCGACGTGGACCGACCGGCTCGTCCGGCCCTCTTGGCCGTCTCGACCGGGACCGCAGCTGCTTCGACCGGCGCAACCTCTCGTTCACCGACGGGGGCAGCTGGTGCCTCGACCGACGCCGCCTCTCGTTCTCCGACGGGGTCCACCTGTTTCGCGGCGGGGAGAGCGGCCCGGGTGGGCCGACCGGTGAGTTGGAGCTGACCGGCGGGGCCACGGGCAAGCCGGCGGGGCGGCAGGCGGTCCCGTTCTGGACGGTCCGGTGACGCCACCGTCGGTGGGATCCTCCGCTCCCGACCACTCCCCCCCTCCTTGGGGTCGCGACGGGGACCCGGCGAAACTGGTGCCGATCGGTCACCCAGGGGCCGGACCACCGTCCGCACATCGCGTCGATCAAGCCCGTTTCGGGGCGCGCCAGAACCACCTGATCCAGGTCGGCCTGCAGGCTCGACGGTCAAGATCCACCCGACTGCAGGTGCGCGCGTTCCCCTCGAATCACCTTCGCCATCCGTTCCAAGCGTCGGTACCCCAAGTACTGAGTACTGCCCAAACTGCGTGATGCAAGAACCTCATCGAGTATCAGGTTCATTCAGACTCAGATTAACAGTAGGTCCCTCCATTTCGACAGTCGGATCTACGCCATCGATTTACTCATTTCACGTGGTTATACGATTACTCTCCGTGCTATTTCTCCATGGTTGTCGGGCCGGAATCACCACGTCGACGCGGGCGCGGTGTGGACTCCGGGCCGCCGGCGCCGACAGGGTCGTTCGGACAACCGCCCAGCACCGCACCCCAACAGCGTGGGCTTTGAGCTGCAACCACCGCCGTGCGCCGTGGGCGCGGTGGCACAGCGCGGACGCCCCGGCCGAGACTCGAAGCCCGGACGCGACCGGGCCGGGCCTTCGTCGGACCCCGGCGGCGTTTCGGACCGCATGCCCCGAGATCCCACCGATCCGATGCTCATCATCGTTCTGTAATCGACCGGCCTCATGAGAACCGTGCCCTCTATCTGCACCCGGAATGTCCACTACTTTAAGTGATATTTAGAGTACCTAGAGTGGCTATATCTCGGATAAGCGGGTCGCCCGGCCGCGGCGAGGGAGCAGTCACGGTGCCTCGGCCGTGGCGTTCTGTCCCCGAATCCGCCGGCGGCGAGGGAGCGGATCCCCCGTCCGGGCCGGGGACCGATCGCTCGGTGTTCCGACGCGGCCATCCCCGGCCAGAGCGCGCTGTGACGCTCCGGCCCGGGATGTCGCTGCGGTGGGCCGGGTAGGATTTGAACCTACGTAGCTTGCGCGGCAGATTTACAGTCTGCTCCCTTTGGCCACTCGGGCACCGACCCGCAGGCCGGAAGGATATCGCCTGGTGCGGGAGTACTGTTTCGATATGCCCACCTTCGACGTCGTCTCCGAAGTCGACATGCAGGAAGTCCGCAACGCAGTGGACCAGGCCAACCGCGAGGCGGCCACCCGATTCGACTTCAAGGGCACCGATTCCTCGATCGAGGTCTCCGACACCGAGTTGGTGCTCTCGTCATCGACGGAGGACCGACTGCGTGCCCTCTACCAGGTCCTACAGGAGAAGCTGGTCAAGCGGCAGGTCTCCCTCAAGTCCTTCGACGTCGGCAAGATCGAAGAGGCGTCTCGGGGTTCGGCCCGGCAGCGGCTGGGAATCCAGGCTGGGATCTCTTCCGACCACGCCAAGAAGATCAACAAGTTCGTCAAGGAGATCGGCCTCAAGGGCGTCAGTTCCCAGACCCAGGGGGATCAGCTCCGGGTCAACGGCAAGAAGCGGGACGACCTCCAGGCGGTCATCAGCGCGCTCAAGACCGAAGACTTCGGCATCCCGCTCCAGTTCAACAACTTCCGCGACTGAGACCGGAAGCGCCGGACGGCGACGGGGCCGGCTGCCGTCCACACCCGTCCGGGTCTGTTGCCCGGGTTCCAGCTCGCCGACGTGCACGCCGTGGGCGGCCCCGCGAAATGGGTCAGGCCGCCTCGACCAGCTCGTCGAGCTCCTCGACCGGGTGGACGTGGAAGAGGCGGTTGTAGAGGATGTACTTGAGCACCCAGAACAGCCCGAACGAGACCAGGTTGGCTGCCAGCACCACCAGCGTCTGCTCGGCGTGGCTCAGGTTGTACTTGATCCCGATGTGCCGGGCCACGGCCGCACCCCCGATCGAGACAACGATGCCGATGGCCGACATCACCCAGAACGGCGCGATCTCCTTCATCAGGTGGGAGCGACCCCCCTTGCCCCACACCCACTTGCGGTTGAGGTAGTAGGACGGGATGGTGGCCGACACGTTGGCCACCACGGTGCTGACGATCTCTCCCCACAGGTGGAGCACGCCGAACACGAGAAACAGCACGCCGAAGGAGACCACGGTGGAGATGACGGAGACCATGGTGTACCGGATCAGGCGCTTCGCCTCCGGTGTCTCACGCTTCTGCCACAGGTGCTCGACCCGCACCGCGATACTGGTCATCGGAGAGACCCTAGCCGTCACTGCTTGGGGCCAACGGGCGGGACCGGGTGTTCGGCCCGGCGCTCACAGTCGGTTGGCCCGGGCGATCCCGCCGAACCACGCCGAGCTGGGCTTGGGGTGGCGCTCGAAGGTCCGTCTGTCCACGGCCACGAGCCCGAAGGTGGGCCCGTAGCCGAGGACCCACTCGAAGTTGTCCAACAGGCTCCAGTAGAAGTAGCCCCGCACGTCGATCCCGTCGTCGAGACAGCGTCCCAGTCCGGTCAAAGCCCTGGTGACGTACTCGATCCTCGAGTCGTCGTCATCCGTGCCGATGCCGTTTTCGGTGACGTAGACCGGCAGCCCCCCCGTGACCTCCCACGCCCTGCGAACGGTGCCCTCCAGGGCTTCGGGCCAGAACTCGTACCCCATCTGGGTGGTCGGCACTCCCCCCTCCCCTCCTAGGGAACCGTGGGGTCCGATCCGGGACCGGGTGTAGGTCTGGACACCGATGAAGTCGTCACCCTCCGTGGCCTCGAGGAACACGTCCTCCGAGGGCCGCCGGATCCGCTCGAGCCAGTCCTCCCCTCCCGGCTCCACCTGAAAATCGGTCATCGACAGCGTCAAGCCCACGGGAGGACGGCCGGGACCCGACCGGATGGCCTCGACCGCCTTGCCGTGCGCGGTCACCAGCGCCTGGTTGACGACGTCCCGCCGCGCCCGGTCCCTCACCCGCGGCGGGAAGATCCCGTGGCGCCAACCCATGGTGGCGACCACATTGGGCTCGTTGAGCGTGCAGGCGATGCCGATGAGGTCACCCAGGTGGGCGGTGACCCGTTCGCAGTAGCGGGCGAAGCGGTCGGGAGCGTGGAGGGCCTCCCAGGTCCCCTCGGCAGCCAGCCAACGGGGATGTGTGAAGTGATGGAAGGTGACCACCGGCATGAGGCCGTGTTCGCGGCACGTGGCCGCCATCCTGCGGTAGTGGTCCAGTGCCACCAACGAGAACTCCCCCTCCTCGGGCTCGACGCGACTCCATTCGATGGAGAACCGGTAGGCGCCGAGTCCCAGGCCGGCCACCAACGCGATGTCCTCGGGGTAGCGGTTGAAGGAGTCACAGGCGTCCCCGCTTACGTCGACGCATCCGGACGAAGGGTCGTGCTCGAACGCCCACCAGTCGTTGTTGACATTGCCCCCCTCGATCTGGTGCGCGGCCGTCGCCGTGCCCCACAAGAATCGGTTCGGAAAGCTGACGGTGACCACGGTCGGGTACCGTAGCGGTGGTCCCGGACAGCCGTCGGCCCGAGGCCGTCACGTCCACTCGGCGGCCTCCTCACCTGGCAGGATGGAGAGGTGAGCGAAGCCCTTGACTTCCTGGTCGACCTGCTCGATCTCGAGCCCATCGAGGTAAACATCTTCCGCGGCGTCAGCCCCAACGAGGAGCGACAGCGCGTGTTCGGCGGGCAGGTCGCGGCCCAGTCCCTGATGGCTGCCGGGCGGACCGTCGAGGTCGGACGGCCCCACTCCCTCCACGCCTACTTCCTCCGGCCCGGCGATCCGACCGTGCCCATCCTCTACGAAGTGGACCGCATTCGCGACGGGCGCTCGTTCAGCACCCGACTGGTGGTGGCCATCCAGCACGGCCGGGCCATCTTCAACCTGTCCGCTTCGTTCCACGTCGACGAGACCGGCCCGATCCACCAGTTCGACATGCCCGAGGTCCCCGATCCGGAGACCCTCGACTCCCTGGCCACCAGGCTCGAGCCCTACCGGGAGTCGCTCGGGGACTGGTTCGCCAAGCCCCATCCGATCGACCAGCGCCACATCGGAGAGCTCCCCTTCAGCCGCCATGCCAGCAAGGAGCCCATCCAGCGGCTCTGGATCCGGGCCGGCGGCGTACTCCCCGACGATCCCCTGTTGCACGCCTGCATCGCCACGTACGCCTCGGACATGTCGCTGTTCGACACCATGCTCGCTCCGCATGACGTGAACTGGGACGACGCTGATTTCATGGGGGCCAGTCTCGACCACTGCATGTGGTTCCACCGCCCCTTCCGGGCCGACGAGTGGCTGCTCTACGACATGGACAGCCCGAGTGCCTACGGGGCCAGGGGTCTGGCCCGGGGATTCCTGTACACCCGGGACGGCTCACTGGCCGTGTCCGTCGTCCAAGAGGGCCTGATGCGTCTGTCCGACCGACCCGCCCCAGCCTGAGCCGGCCCCGGCCTGAGCGGAGCCGGTCCGAAACGGGAGGTCCGGTCAGCGGGCGGCCATCGGCACGTAATCCCGTGCGTCGTCACCGATGTAGAGCTGCCGCGGCCGGGCGATCTTCGAGTCCTGGTCGAGCATCTCCTGCCAGTGGGCCAGCCAGCCGGCGGTACGGGGAATGGCGAACAGGACCGGGAACATCTCGAGGGGGAATCCCATGGCCTGGTAGATCAGGCCGGAGTAGAAGTCGACGTTGGGATAGAGCTTGCGCGACGTGAAGTACTCGTCGGAGAGCGCGATCTCCTCGAGCTTGAGCGCGATGTCGAGCAGCGGGTTCTTGCCGGTCACGCTGAACACCTCGTCGGCGGTCCGCTTGATGATGGTGGCACGGGGGTCGTAGCTCTTGTAGACGCGGTGGCCGAAGCCTTGCAGCCGGCCACCCGATCCCTCCTTGACCGAGGCGATGAACGGCTCCACGTTGTCGATGGAACCGATCTCGGTCAGCATGCGGATCACCGCTTCGTTGGCGCCCCCGTGGCGAGGGCCATAGAGGGCGGCGGCGGCGGCGGCGGTGGCCGAATACGGATCGGCGTGGGACGACCCGACGGTTCGCATGGCCGTGGTCGAGCAGTTCTGCTCGTGATCGGCGTGGAGGATGAAGAGCACGTCGAGAGCCCGGGCGAGAACGGGATCGGCCTCGAAACGAGGTTCGGCGATCTTCCACATCATCGACAGGAAGTTGGAGGTGAAGGGCAGGGAATTGTCCGGATAGACGAACGGCATGCCCACGCTGAACCGATGGGCGGCGGCGGCCAGTGTGGGCATCTTGGCGATGAGTCGGATGATCTGCTTCTTACGGGACTCGACGTCGAAGATGTCCTTGGCATCGAGATAGAAGGTCGACAGGGCCGCTACCGCCGAGACCAGCATGCCCATGGGGTGGGCGTCATAGTGGAATCCCTCGAGGAAGCGCTTGCGGACGTTCTCGTGGATGAACGTATGGAGGGTGATCTCCTGCTCCCACTCCGTGTACTGCTCGGCGTTGGGGAGCTCCCCGTTCAGGAGGAGGTAGGCCACTTCGAGGTAGGTCGAGCTCTCGGCCAGCTGCTCGATGGGATAGCCCCGGTAGCGGAGGATCCCCGCGTCGCCGTCGAGGTAGGTGATCGAACTCTCGCAGGCCGCCGTCGAAACGAACCCAGGGTCGTAGAACCAGACGCCGGGAAGGAGCTTGCCCCACTGCGCCGCAGAGATGCCCCCGTTCTCGAAGGGGATCTCGAGGGACTCGCCAGTGCGGTTGTCGGTGATCGTGATGCTCTCGGCCACTGAACCTCAGACCCTTCTGTCGTGGGACGAATCGTTCTCCGTAGCCAATCCTAGATCCACACCCCCCACCACTGACCAACCGGGCCGGACGTCGGGGACCATCCGAAGGCCGGGGCCGTCGGTCCGGAGGTGGTGCACGTCCGGTCCGCCCGGCACCGGCACGGTCCACGGCCGTAGGTGCCGGCGACCCGAGCCGCGCTCTCTGACGCGGGGGCGGTCAGATCGAGACCTGGAGGAGGAACTGCTGGGTGGTCCCGGCCCGGTCCAGCTGATTGGGCTCCACGGCCACGGTCACCGTCAACGTGTAGCGGTGGCCGGTGGCCACCTTCAGTGGGTGCAGGTCCAGCGCCTCCGACGATCCCGCGCCCAGATCCACCTTCACGTGAGAGGCCGATCCCCCCGCTCCAGCCGGAGGGGGCTTGGTCCCCGGGGGGTCGTCGAGGACGAGGGTCTGGGATACGACCACTCCGGTCTCGGGCACGGTGCCGCAGTTGGTGACAGTCGCCTCGGCCATGACGGTGGAGGTGGGCGGGAGGACGGTCGGCACGGCACCGGGCACGGTCGAGATGGCGGTGGCACAGTCCCGACCGATAAGGCCGGGCCCGCCAGAGGCCACCGCGGGTGGAACCAGGCCGACGGCCGTGATCACCAGGCGGTGGAAGGGAACCAGACTCTTGGACGCGCCCAGCGCCCCGGCTGAGGCCCCCAGGGCGGCCGAGCCCAGTGGGGCGCTCGCCACCGGCGCCGGGACCCACACCGACGGGGGCAGTCGGATCGGCAGTCGGTCGCGCTTGACGTGCGAGGCGAGGGATCGGTAGTCGTCGTCGGCGCGCTCGAAGGCGAGCCCGGCGGCGGTCATGGCCTTCGTCGCCTGGTCGACCGAGATGAGGGGCGCCGAGCTTGCCGCCACCGGCGGTGTCGGTGCACCGGCAACGGCCAACGGGGCCATGCCCAGCAACCGGTCGATGGTGGCGCGGAGATCGGTGGTCGCCGTGTACCGGTCGCCGAAGACCGACGTGAATTGGGCACTGACGTTGTCCGACGGGTACGGGGGGACCAGGTGGGCGGCCTGGGCGGCCTGCTGCCCGGTCGAGTCGACCGCCTCGTCGAGACCCTGTTCCAGCTGGGCCCGGGCCGTGTGGGGAATGGGCCCGTTGACCAGCCCCGGGGCTGCCGCCATGAGGGCGGCCAACTCCGACCCGGTCTGGTTGGAGGCGTACACCAACGGGGTGGCCAGGGCCCCGTATCCGGAGTTGGTGGCGTGCCGGTATCCAGCCGACTGGGCGTTGACTTCGGCCAGCGACCCCACCAACAGGACCAGCCCCACAGCCACGGCGAGCACGATCACGACGGTCCGGCCCCGGCTCCGCCTCGCCGCGGAGCGACCTCGTCTCCGTCGGCGTGGCATCCAGACGACGATAGTGCCGCCGGTCCCACCGGAAGCTAGCGCCCCCGTCCCCCCGACGACCGGGTGGCCAGGCCTGTCGGCGGGGTGCTAGCCGCGCCGGCGGCCGGGCCCGGCGTGGGAGCCGCTAGCGGTCGTAGACCGAAGGCTGGGAGGAGGCCTGCGCCCCCTCGGATTCCGTCCTCGCCACCCCGGGCGTCCCGGCCGTGACCAGGTCGCTGGCCGTGCTGCGCCACTCCACGGTGGGCCGGATGGCCGCCACGTCCACATTGCTCTTGTACTTGTCCGCCACGGCCAGGATCGACTGGATGACCCCCGAGGTCAGCAGATGGGGTACGAGGCCGAGGTCCAAGAGCTTGGTGTGGGCGGCCCTGTAGTAGTGATCCTCTTTCTCCACCCTCGGATCGGTCGTGTGGTCGATCACCGCCTTGCCGGCGAACTCCGCCACCACCAGGTCGGCCATCTCGGCCACGGAGAAGGACTCGGTGAACTGATTGAACACGCGGAACTCGCCGGGCTCGGCCGGATGCTCGAGAGCCAGCTCCACGCAGGCCAGCGTGTCGAGGATGTTGAGCATGCCCCGGGTCTGGCCACCGCTGCCGTAGACCGTGAGGGGATGCCCGGTCACGGCCTGGACGCAGAACCTGTTCAGCACGGTCCCGAAGACGCCGTCGTAGTCGAAGCGAGTGGCCAGATCGGGATGGAGCGCAGTCTCTTCGGTGTCGTGACCGTAGACGATGCCCTGGTTGAGGTCGGTCGCCCTGATGCCCCAGATCCGGCAGGCGAACATGATGTTGGCGCTGTCGTGCACCTTGGACAGGTGGTAAAAGGAGCCGGGCTGCTTCGGATAGGGCAGCACGTCGGTGCGGCCACGGTGGGTGATCTCGATGAATCCCTCTTCGATGTCGATGTTGGGCGTCCCGTACTCGCCCATCGTCCCCAGCTTGACCAGGTGGATGTCCCGGTCCTGCTCGGCGATGGCGTAGAGCAGGTTGAGAGTACCGGCCACGTTGTTGACCTGGGTGTAGACGGCATGCTTCCGGTCGATCATCGAGTAGGGGGCGGACCGCTGCTCGGCGAAGTGGACCACGGCATCGGGTCGGAACGAGGCCAGGGTCTCGCTGACAAAGGTGGGATCGGTGAGATCACCCACGAACAGGTCCATGGTGAGATCCGAGATCTCCTGCCAACAGCGGACCCGGCGCTGCAGGCTGGTGATGGGGACCAGGCTGTCGACACCCATCTCGAGGTCGTAACCCCGCCGGGCGAAGTTGTCGACGATGCCGACACGATGGCCCTTGCGGGACAAGTACAGCGCCGTCGGCCAACCCAGATAGCCATCGCCACCGAGCACCAGAATGTTCACGTCTTGTCTCCCTCTCGCTCCGACATCACTCCGTCCATTTTCCCCTTCATACTCCCGAGGACGGAGATCCACTCCGCTACTTTTTACCACCAGTGGGCTTGGAATAGCCTGTGATCTGCAATCAGATCGTCATAATTGGAGACGAGGGTGGGTCGGAAGAAGACCCTGGCAACACGCTCGCCTCGGGAAAAACGGCATCCGGGGCGTTCCTGTGCAAACCCTGTTAATTCACTGTTCGTTCACCGCTGACGGTCCCAAAGGACCACCCAGACGGGGGATTTGTCAAGGTCGTGGGCCCTCCCCGCTGTCCCATCAAGGGCATCGGGATGGATTGAAATGTGCGTGGGTGCCCAAACCGGCGCCGAAATCAGGTCAATCAGGGTCCTGTCCCCGACTGCCGACGGCGTGAAGGCCGACCCCGGCCGCCAGGGCGGCCCCGGCGTCGTCGGTGGCGGGGAGCGTCGGTAGCTCGGCCGCTGGTGGCCCCAGCTCCGGCGACTGCAGAGGTCTGGTCATGGCGTCCACCGGTGCCGGGCGGGGTAGCTCCTTCTCCCCGGCGGCCACGACCCCCTTGTCGACGAACCTCCTCGCCGTGACGAGGACCCGGCTCTCGAGCGAGCCCACCGCCTTGTTGTAGGCCGCCACCGCGCTGTTCAGGCCCTTCCCCACACCGGCCACGTGGTCACCGAGCACCGAGAGGCGTTGATACAGCTCGGCCCCGTCCCGCTGGATCTCTCGGGCGTGCTCGGCCAGCGAGTCCTGCTGCCACCCGTAGGCCACCGCCCGCAGCAGGGCGATGAGCGAGGTCGGTGTGGCCAGCAGCACGTGGTTGGCCACGGCGTACTCCATGAGGCCCGGCTCGTGCTCCAACGCCGCGGTCAGAAGCGGATCCCCCGGGATGAACGCCACCACGAACTCCGGTGAGGGGTCGACCCGCTTCCAGTACTCCTTCTTCGCCAATGCGTCGACATGGGCCTTCATCTGCCGTCCGTGACTGGCCAGATGCACCCGACGGAGCGACTCGTCATCCACCTCGTTGGCATCGAGGAAGGCCTGCATCGGCACCTTGGCGTCGACGGCGACGTTCTTCCCGCCGGGCAGGTGGACCACCATGTCGGGTCGCATCCTCCCGCTGTCGGCGTCCGAGGTGACCTGCTCGTCGAAGTCGCAGTGCTCGAGCATGCCGGCCATCTCGACCACCCGACGGAGCTGGAGCTCCCCCCAGCGACCCCGGGTCTGCGGCGAGCGGAGCGCCGTGACCAGGCTCCGTGTCTCCTTTTGGAGCTGGTCGTGCGATGTCGAGAGGGTCTTCATCTGCTCGGTGAGGGTGGTGTAGGCCCGCTGACGCTCCACCTCGAGGCGCTGCATGCCCGCCTCGTACTTCCCCAGCTGCTCACCGATCGGCTTCAACAGCTGCTCGATGGCCTCCTGCCTCTTGGCCAGCTCCCCGTCGGCTGCCTGGCGGGTCTCGTTGAGCTTGGTGTCGGCCAGCTGCAGGAACTGCTCGTTGTTCTGACGCAACGCGATAGAGGAGAGACGGGAGAACTCCCCGGTCAGCTGGCGTCGGGTCTCCTCGAAGGCCTCGGAACGCTCGGCGGCGGCATGGCGCTCGTGTTCGAGCTGGGTGGACAGTCCGGCCCGCTCCGACTGGAGGGCGGCGATCTGGCGGTGCTGTTCGTCGAGCTGGGCCCGTACCCCCTGTATCTCCGCGGTCAGCGCCTGGTTCTGGCCCGCCACGTCGTCGAGACGGGCCTCGGCGGTGCGGGCCGCCGTCACGTGGTGGGCGCGGATCAGTAGGCCGACGACGACACCAAGCGCGGCGCCGGCGATGAGCCCCACGATGAGTCCGGTGATCATGACGAATCCTCCTCGGACCCTGACGGGCCCCGAGGGCCAGCGTACAGAGGGGGTGTGCCGGTCCTGGGGGACGCTCGGTGGAGCGCCTCTTCCCGAGCCGTCGAGGGAGCACCGAAATTGTCCCGCACCAGGCGCGGAGTGGGCGGGGGTGACTGTGTCAGCATGGGACGATGCATCGTGTCGTGATCGTCGGGGCCGGCTTCGGCGGCCTCTCGGCAGCACGGGCCCTCGACGGGCACCCGGTCGAGGTCACCATCGTCGACCAGAGGAACTTCCACACCTTCCAGCCACTGTTGTACGAGGTGGCGACAGCCGGCCTCGAGGCCGGGGACGTGGCGTATCCGGTGCGGGCCATCTTCGGCAGGAGCAAGAACGTGACCTTCCGATTCGGTTCGGTCACCGGAGTCGACTGGGACCGTCGCCAGGTCGATCTGGAGGGGTCGAGTCCGCTGCCCTTCGACACCGTGATCGTGGCCAGCGGAGCCACGGCCCGCTATTTCGGGATTCCAGGGGCCTCGGAGTTCACCTTCCCGCTCTACACCCTCCGTGACGCACGGACGTTGCGAGATCACGTCCTCCGTCGTCTCGAGGACGCCGACACCGATGCCGGCTCGGCTCCCGGCGGACTGCTCACGTTCGTGGTCGTGGGTGGTGGCCCTACCGGCGTGGAGGTGGCCGGGGCCCTGGCCGAGCTCCTGGACGTGGCCGTCCGCCACGACGGATTCACCTTCGCCCGTGGCGCGGTGCGGATCATCCTGGTCGACGGCCTGGACCGCCTCCTGACCCCGTTCAAGGCATCGGCGGCCGCGTACGCGGCCCGCACCCTCGAGGGCCGGGGCGTGGAGTTGCGACTCGGCCACATGGTCCGATCCGTCACGGACACGTGTGTGGAGCTCGACGACGGCTCCCAGATCGAGACCCGGACCGTGGTCTGGGCCGGGGGCATCTCGGTCGAGAACACCGTGGCCGCCGAGCTGGGCCAGGAGACTGCGCCCAGCGGTCGGCTCGTGGTGAACCCCGACCTGACCATCAAGGCGAGGCCCGACGCGTTCGCCATCGGCGACGCCGCCGCCGTCCCGTGGGGACCGGCATCGAGTCATCCGGGTGACACCTGCCCCCAGTTGGCGCAAGTGGCCATCCAGTCCGGTCGTCACGCGGCCGGACAGATCCTCCGAAGGACCCGGGGGCGGCCGACCGAGGCATTCCGGTACCGGGACAAAGGGATCATGGCCACCATCGGGAGGAGAGCCGCCATCACCGAGTTCCCCCGCGGCCTGGTGGTGCGGGGGACCATGGGCTGGCTGGCCTGGCTGGGGTTGCACATCGTCTATCTCATCGGGTTCCGCAACCGGATCATCGTCCTCATCAATTGGTCGTGGCGCTATCTCTCGTGGGGATCCGGTCCGCGCGTGATCGTCGGTGACCAACTCGAGCGCCCGGGGGCGGCCGACGAAGGGCGGCGGCGACCCGAGTCCTCCCCGGACCGGTGATCGACTCCCGCTGACGGGGGTACGGTGGCTGGCGTGGACGACACGCTGGAGCAGATCGATCGGAAGGTGCTGCAGCTGTTCGCCCTGGTCGGCGAGTCGGTCTCCGGTGCCACCGACGCCCTGTTGTCGGGTGATCGCGAGGCGGCCAAGGTCCTGGCCGACCGGGACGAGGTCGTAGACACCCTGTACCACGACATCGAACAGATGACGCTGGAGCAGCTGACCGTGTCCGGGATCACGTCCCCCGAGGACCTTCGGTTTCTGGTCACGGTCATCCGGATGCTGCCCGATCTCGAGCGGAACGGCGACCTGGCCGAACATGTGGCCCGCCGGGCGGCGCGCGGCCTCGGCACCGAGCTCTCGGCCCGGAGCAGGGGCCTGGTCGAGCGGATGGGCGAGGTGGCCATCCACATGTGGCGGGCCACCACGGACGCATACGCCGAACGGCTCCCCATGGGCGAGTCCCTGGTCGACACGCTCGACGACGAGATGGACGATCTCCACGTGAGCCTGACGGTGGAGGTGGTGGCCGGAACCATGCCCCTGCCGGTGGCTGTCGAGCTGGCCATGGTGGCCCGCTTCTACGAGCGGTTCGGCGACCACGCCGTGAACCTGGCCAAGCGGGTGGCCGTCCTGGTCCCGACCACCGGATAGCCCCCGGTCAGGAAGCCCCTCCGGTCAGACCAGTAGGCCCCGGGCCACCAGAGCCTCTGCTATCTGGACGGCATTGAGGGCCGCACCCTTTCGCAGGTTGTCGCCACTGACGAACAGCGCCAGCTGCCGGCCGTCGGCACCGGCTGACCGCAGGCGCCCCACCAGCGAGGGATCCCGACCGGCCGACTTGAGCGGCGTCGGGAGGTCCGAGAGCTCGACCCCGGGCGCCGCGGCCAGCAGCTCCGAGGCCCGTTCGGGGCTGAGGGGCCGCTCGAACTGGGCCACGATGGACAGTGAGTGCCCGGTGAAGACCGGGACGCGTACGCAGGTGCAGACGACGTCCAGGTCGGGGATGTCCAGGATCTTGCGGCTCTCGTCGCGGAACTTCTGCTCCTCACTGGTCTCGCCGCTGCCGTCCGGCACCAGCGAGCCGGCCAGGGGCAGGACGTTGTGGGCGATGACGTCGGGGAAGGTGGCCGGGCTCGGGAAGTCGACGGCGTTCCCGTCGAAGGTGAGGGCGGCCGCACCGTCCACGGTCTTCAGCAGCTGGCCCTCCAGCTCGGCCACCCCGGAAAGGCCGGCGCCCGACGTCGCCTGGTAGGTGGAGACAATGAGACGTACGAGGCCGGCCGCGTCATGGAGCGGCTTCAGCACCGCCATGCCCACCATCGTGGTGCAGTTCGGGTTGGCCACGATCCCCTTGGGTATCGAGTCCAACGCGGCCCCGTTGACCTCGGGAACGACCAGGGGGACATCGGGATCCATCCGCCAGGCCGATGAGTTGTCGATGACGATGGCTCCGGCGGCGGCGAAGCGGGGGGCGAGCTCCCGTGACGCGGTGGCGCCGGCCGAGAACAGGGCCACGTCCACTCCGGTCGGGTCGGCGGTGGCTGCGTCCTCCACCACCACCCCGGTGGCACCTGTCCCGAGGCGACGACCGGCCGAACGCGCCGATGCGAACAGTCGGAGGCCGTCGACCGGGAAGTCACGCTCGTCGAGGATGCCGCGCATGACCGTGCCGACCTGGCCCGTTGCGCCCACCACAGCCACTTGCATGGCCCGCAGTCTACGGGACCGACACCGCCGACCCGGACGCCGCAGCCGAGGGCCGCACCTGGCGGCGGCGAGGCCGCGCCGGGTCAGCCCAGTCCGAAGGCCGCGTGCAGCGCCCGCACGGCCTCTTCGGCCGCCTCGGCCCGAATCATGCACGAGATCCGGATCGACGAGGTGGAGATCATCTCGATGTTGATCCCCGAGGCGGCCAGCGTCTCGAACGTGAGAGCCGTCACACCGGGGTGCGTCTTCATGCCGGCACCGACCAGCGACACCCGGGCCACGTCGGCGTCGCTGGTAACCCCGGTGGCCCCGAGCTCGGGCACCAGCCCCTGGCACACCTCGGTACCGACGGCCAGGTCGTAGCTGGGAACGGTGAACGAGATGTCCGTGGTGCCGTGCAGCGACGTGTTCTGGACGATCATGTCCACGTTGACATGGCGCTCGGCCAGGCCCCTGAACAGCAGCGCGGCCAGACCGGGCCGGTCGGGCACACCGGTGACGGTGACTTTGGCCTCGGTCACGTCGTGGGTCACCGCGGTGACGATGGCCTGTTCCATTGCTTGTTCCTCCTCGTCGACCCACGTTCCCGGTTCCCAGGTGAAGCTGGAGCGTACGTGCAGCGGGACCTGGTGGTTCCGGGCGAACTCCACGGAGCGCAGGTTCAGGACGCGACCCCCGGTGGCCGAGATCTCGAGCATCTCCTCGAAACTGATACGGGACAGCTTGCGGGCTTGCGGCACGATGCGGGGGTCGGCGCTGAAGACACCGGACACGTCGGTGTAGATCTCGCAGGCACTGGCCGAGAGCACCGCCGCCAACGCCACCGCCGTCGTGTCGGAACCTCCTCGCCCCAGGGTGGTCACGTCCCGATCGACGGAGACGCCCTGGAACCCGGCCACGACGGGGACGCCACCCCCGTCCAGGGTGGCCTGCAGCCGTTCGGCCCGAATCTCCACGATCTTGGCCCTGGTGTGGACGGCGTCGGTGATGATGCCGGCCTGGCTACCCGTATAGGACGTGGCCTCGACCCCGAGCTCGGCCAGCGCCATGCACAGCAGCGACATCGAGATCCGCTCCCCGGCACTCAGCAGCATGTCGATCTCGCGCGTGGGCTGCACGGTGCTCACGTCGGCAGCCAGCCGGACGAGTTCGTCGGTGGTCTTGCCCATGGCGCTGACGACGACCACCACGTCGTGCCCGGACCGGCGGGTCCGGGCCACATGGTCGGCCACGGCACGGATCCGCTCCGCGTCGGCGACCGAGGTCCCGCCGAACTTCTGTACCACCAGAGACATGGTGACCAAGGCTACAGGGAGCCGTTCGTAGGACCGGCCGGCGCTCCAGGGGTCGACACCGATGGGCCAGATGGGAACGACTACCCTGAACCCCCGTGCCCACCGAGAAACGACAGCGTCAGAAGGCCGGCCGCCAGGCGCGCCTGGAGGCCGAGCAGAAAGCGGCCAAGAGGCGCCGGGCTCTCCGGCGGACCATCACCTTGGTCGTGGTGGCCGTGGTCGTGGTGGGCATCTCCTACCTCATCTTCAAGCCGGGCAAGAAGTCGACGGCCTCCACCTCGACCACCGTGGCCTCGTCCACCACCACCAAACCGGCTCCGGCGGGCGGCTCCGGCAATACCTCGCCCAGCGCCATCACCACGTCGGCCGACTGCCCGTCCGACTTCAAGGCCACCTTGAACAAGCCATCGTGGAAGTCGCCACCGCCCATGACCATCAACGCGTCGAAGACCTATACCGCCACGGTCACCACCGACATCGGCCCGTTCACCATCCAGCTGGATCCGAAGGCGGCACCCGATGCCGTCAACAGCTTCGTGTTCCTGGCCAATCAGCACTTCTTCGACTGCATCACCTTCCACCGGGTCATTCCGTCCTTCGTCGACCAGACAGGGGATCCCACCGGCACGGGCACGGGCGGGCCCGGGTACCAGTTCGCCGACGAACTTCCCAAGACGGCCACGCCCCAGTACCCGCTGGGATCGTTGGCCATGGCCAACTCCGGCCCCAACACCAACGGGAGCCAGTTCTTCATCGTGGCCGGATCCCAGGGAGAGTCCCTGGCACCGAGCTACTCGCTGTTCGGTCAGGTGACGTCGGGGATGGCCGTGATCGACAAGATCAATGCCCAAGGATCCAGCAGCGGCACGCCCGCCACACTCCACCGCATGGTCTCGGTCAAGATCACCGAGTCCTAGGGGTCCCGATCTCCTTCCCCGGACGGAGGCGTTGGAGTCCGGCCCATCACCAGGTTCATCCACGTTCGACAGCCCATCCGACCAATCCCGAGGAGTGACCACCATGACCGCAGACGCACCCGCCCCCGACGGCACCAGCCCCAAGACCCAACGCTTCGACGGGCCTCCGCCCATGATCATCGACCCGGCCAAGCGCTACTCGGCCGAGATGGTGACGTCCAAGGGAACGATGACCATCGCCCTCGACCCCATCGCCGCTCCGGCGACGGTCAACAATTTCGTGTTCCTGGCCCGCTGGCACTACTACGACGGGATCGTCTTCCACCGGATCATCCCGGGGTTCATGTTGCAGGGAGGTGATCCCCAGGGGTCGGGGCGGGGCGGGCCGGGCTACCAATTCAAGGACGAGCTGCCGGCACCCGGTCGCTACGAGATCGGTTCGCTGGCCATGGCCAACGCCGGTCCCAACACCAACGGCAGCCAATTCTTCATCGTGAGCGGGCCCAGCGGTGTCTCGTTGCCGCCGAGCTACTCACTGTTCGGCAAGGTGGTCGGCGGTCTCGACGTGGTCGAGGCCATCGAGGCCGTCGGCAGCCGGTCGGGTTCGCCCTCGGAGGAGGTGGTCATCGAAGCGGTGACCATCACCGAGTCCGACTGAGCGGATTCAGCCCGGCAGCGCGCCGAGCCCGGCTTCCGCCCGGGCACCGTCCAGGTACACGGCCACCCGGCCCACGCCGGCTGACCGCCAGCCGCCGGTGCGGTCGCGGATGAGTGCCGTGCGCTCGGGGATACCGGCCACGGGTGTGCCACGGGGCGCCAACTGCACCGACCGGTGGAGCTTCTCGCCGTGCTCGTCCTCGTGCACATCCCCGAAGTGGGGAACCACCGCCAACCCGCTCAGCAGCCCGAGCCCGATGGTCAGTCCTCCGCCCCGGGCGTCGACCATCGGATCGGTCAGGGCCATCGCGGCGGCGGAGGAGCCGACGACCACCGCGCCGCCATTCCACGCCTCGAGCAGCGCCTCCCACACCAGCGAGCCCTTCAGGACGCTCCGCAGGTGCATCGGCGACCCACCGGCCAGGTAGATGAAGCGGGCGGCCCGCAAGACGGCCGCGGCGCCGGCGTCCCCGGCATCGGCACGGGACAGGACCATCAACCCCTCGACCTGCCCCCCCAACCCGGCGAACCACTCCCCGGCCCGGACCACGAGGCGCTCGGGATGCTCGTAGGCCGCGGCGGTGGGTAGGACCACCACATCGTTGGAACCCGCCGCGGCCAGGAACTCGGCGTCGAACGAACAGCCTTCGCTCCATTCGCCGCCGCCAACCAGAGCCAGTACGCCGGGAGATCGTTCCATCGCCCAACTGTAGAGGCCGTCGTCGGGTGGGGACGGGCCGCAGCGGGCCGCAGGCGGGCCCCGACCGGGTCGCAGCCGGACCGCAGCCGGGCCACCGCCAGGGGCCCCAGAGGGTCAGGCCGGCTCCCCCACCGGCGTCGGCAGCCGAACCAGTCGACCCATGGCGTCGAAGACCTCCACGGCGAAGGCCAATGACTCCCTGAGGATTCCCATCCCCATGAACCCGTGGACCTGGTCGTCGTAGCACCGGTACTCGACCGCTACGCCGGCGGCTCGGAGCACCGCGGCGTAGTTGAAGCCGTCGTCCCGCAGCGGGTCGAAGCCCGCCGTGACCACCAGGGCCGGCGCCACCCCGCTGTGATCCGGAGCCAACAACGGGGATGCCCGGCGATCGCTCCAATCGGAGGGATCGGGGACGTAGAGATGACGAAACAGCTCCATGGACTCGCGTGTGAGGAAGAAGCCGTCGCCGAGTTCCCGGACCGAATCGGTGTCGAGATGGGCGTCCACCACGGGGTAGATGAGTCCCTGGGCAATCGGAGGGGCGACATCGTCGGCCGCTCCGTCCCGGCCGGAGCGAGTCTCCAGCGCCACCACCGCGGCCAGGTTGCCCCCGGCGCTGTCCCCCATCACGCCGACCCGGTGGCGGTCGACCCCCAACTCGCCGGCGTGACGCTGGACCCACGAGTACGCCGCCAGAGCGTCGTCCACCGCGGCCGGAAAGGGATTCTCCGGTGCCACCCGGTAGTCGACCGATACCACCAGACACCGACTCACGGCAGCCAGTAGGCGGCAGGACGCGTCGTGGGAATCGAGACCACCGGTCACCCAGCCGCCGCCGTGGAAGTACACGATGGCCGGTGCGCCCCCACCGTCGTCGCCGGCACCCAGCTCGGATTGGTAACGCCGGTAGGCCCGGACGGGGATGGGCGGAGCTCCCCCTGACGCCGGGACGATCCGACTCCAGGCGTGGACGTCCCTGCGGATCGGCATGGCCAGGCGCGCCGACCGGGTGAACTGGGCCCGCGTGGCGGTCGGGTCGGGAGGGACTCTGGAGCCGTCCGGGCCTTCGGCCCGGGTGAAGCGGTCGGCCAGCTCGACGAGAGCCTGCACGCTCCGGTTGAGGACCCTCCCGTCACGCTCGACCGGAGCGCGACGGCCCAGAGCACCGAGCACCAACTCGGGATGATTGAGCAGACCCGCCACCGCCCGGCCCACCAGTGGCCAATGGACGTCGGACCGCTCGACCCCACCGTCGGACGTCGCCCGCTCCCGCGCCGGTCGCCACCCGCCGCGGTGCGGCTCGGGTGTCTCGATAGGTATCTGGCCGGGAGCGGCCCCGGCGGCGTCACGCGTCCCGCTCCCGACCGAGGGTGGGGCGGATCCGGACCCTGAGGGGCGGACACCATCCAGCGCAGGATCGGAGCGGTGTTCGTCCTCCGTCGCCCCGGTGGAGACTGACCTGGTCGCGGGAGCTCCTGTCACCGCCTTGGTGGCCTTGGTGGCCTTGGTGGCCTTGGTGGCCCTGGTGGCCCTGGTGGCCTTGGTGGCCTTGGTGGCCTTGGTGGCCTTGGTGGCCTTGGTGGCCTTGGTGGCCTTGGTGGCCTTGGTGGCCTTGGTGGCCTTGGTGGCCTTGGTGGCCTTGGTGGCCTTGGTGGCCTTGGTGGCCTTGGTGGCCTTGGTGGCCTTGGTGGCCTTGGTGGCCGTCGGCCTGGGAGAGTCCGTGGCCATCCGGGGTGGCGGCGATACGGGCGCGTCCCCGCCGCCTGTTGATGGCTCCATGGGTCTCCATCGTGTCGGTGGGGTCGGGGGACCGCAAGCGCACCGGCTGTGCCGCCTCTCCCGGCCGCCCGGGGGACGCGGCACCGGAAACCGGGTTGACCACGGCCTTGCCGGTTCGTCCCGAGCACGGGAACTGGGATCGCCGGTACCATTGCCGGCTATGTCAATTGCACGCGTGGGAATTGTCGGTTCAGGGATCATGGGCTCGGGCATCGCCGAGACGGCGGCGGTGTGTGGGTTCGAGGTCGTGCTCCGTTCGAGGACCCAGTCGGCCGCCGAGGGCACCCTGGCCGCCATGGAGAAGTCACTCAACCGCCAGGTGGAGAAGGGCAAGAAGACCGAGGCGGAGCGGGACGAGGCCCTGGCCCGAGTGACCGTCACCACCGTCCTGGCCGACCTGAAGGACGTGGATCTGGTCATCGAATCGGTGGTCGAGGACCTGGACATCAAGAGAGAGCTCTTCAACGAGCTCGACCGCATCACGGCCGAGCACACGATCCTGGCCACGAACACGTCGACGTTGCCGGTCATCGAGCTGGCCATGCAGACCGGTCGGCCCGACAAGGTGTGCGGCGTCCACTTCTTCAACCCGGCGCCAGTGATGGAGCTGGTGGAGGTGGTCAAACCTCTCACCGTGGCCGACGAGACCGTGGCCGCAGTGCGGGTGTTCGCCGAAGCCTGTGGCAAGACCCCGGTGGAGGTCAAGGACCAGGCTGGATTCATCGTGAACGCCCTCCTGTTCCCGTACCTGAACAACGCTGTCCGGCTCTATGAGCAGGGAGTGGCGTCGGTGGCCGACATCGACACGGCCATGAAGGGTGGCTGCGGCTTCCCCATGGGACCGTTCGCCCTGTTGGATCTCGTCGGGCTGGACACCTCGCTTTCCATTCTGGACGCCCTCTACCAGGAGTTCCGCGAACCCAACTACGCGGCGGTGCCGCTCTTGCGTCGGATGGTCGCCGCCGAGCAGCTGGGCCGCAAGTCGGGCCAGGGGTTCCTCGATTATCGAACGTAGGGGTCAGCCCTGGGCGACAATGGAGGGATGAGCGACGTGGACCAGGCCAGCCGGGGGGGACCCGAGCCGGCGGACGAACCCGTCCAGCCGGTCCGTGACAAGCCCTGGGTCATGCGCACGTACTCCGGCCACTCCACGCCCAAGGCCTCCAACGAGCTCTACCGGACCAATCTGTCCAAGGGCCAGACCGGCCTGTCCATCGCCTTCGATCTACCCACCCAGATCGGCTACGACCCCGACTCGCCGGAGGCGGCCGGCGAGGTGGGCAAGGTCGGCGTGCCGGTGGCGCACCTCGGACACATGGCCCAACTCCTCGACCGGATCCCCGTCGAGTCGATGAACACCTCCATGACCATCAACGCCACGGCGGGCTGGCTTCTCGGCTTGTACATCGCCAACGCCGAGGACCGGGGCATCGACCCGTCGGTGCTGTCCGGCACGACACAGAACGACATCGTGAAGGAGTACCTGTCCCGAGGGACCTTCATCTTCCCTCCCCTTCCGAGCCGCCGGCTGACTGTCGACACCATCGCCTACACCGTGCGCCACGTGCCCAAGTGGAACCCGATCAACGTGTGCAGCTACCACCTCCAAGAGGCCGGGGCCACGCCCCACCAGGAGGTGGCCTACGCCCTGGCCACCGCCATCGGCGTCCTCGACGCCGTTCGTGACTCGGGCCAGATCCCCGACGACGAATTCCCGTCGGTGGTGGGACGCATTTCGTTCTTCGTCAACGCCGGAGTGAGATTCGTGGAAGAGACCTGCAAGATGCGGGCCTTCACCGCGCTGTGGGACCGGGTGTGCTCGGAGCGGTACGGCGTGACCGACCCGAAGCTGCGACGCATGCGCTACGGGGTCCAGGTCAACTCCCTGGGCCTGACCGAGGCCCAGCCCGAGAACAATGTGCCCCGGATCGTCCTGGAGTCACTCGGGGTCACTCTGTCCAAGCGGGCCCGGGCCCGGGCCCTCCAGCTCCCGGCCTGGAACGAGGCCCTGGGGCTGCCTCGGCCCTGGGATCAGCAGTGGTCGCTCCGCATCCAGCAGATCCTCGCGTTCGAGACGGACCTGCTGGAGTACGGCGACATCTTCGACGGCTCGGTGGTGATCGAGCGGAAGACGGCCGAGGTGGCCGAGTCGTCGTGGGCCGAACTCGAGGACGTCCTGCAGATGGGTGGGGCGTTCGAATCCATCGACGAGCTCAAGGCCCGGCTCGTGGGCAGTCAGTCCGAGCGGATACGTCGAATCGAGACCGGCGAGCTCCAGGTGGTCGGCGTCAACTGTTTCACCGAGACGGCCGATTCCCCCCTGTCGCCGGACGCCGCCACCTCCGATGGAGGCGTGTCCCCGATCGGCTCGATACTCAGAGTCGACCCAGCTGTGGAGTCGGAGATGCGTGCCGACGTGGAGGCCTGGCGACTCGCTCGCGACGCCGGCCGTGTCCGGAGCTCACTCGACGACCTTCGGCGCGCGGCCGAGGGCACCGACAACATCATGCCGGCCACCATCGCCTTGGCCCATGCCGGGGGGACCACCGGTGAGTGGGCCGGTGCCCTACGCGAGGTGTTCGGGGAGTACCGGGCCCCCACCGGCGTGAGCGGTGGCGTCGGGCACCGGGGCTCCGAATTCCGCTCGGTCCTGGCCCGATCGAGGGCCATGGCGGCGAGCACCGGAGGGCCGCCCAAGCTCCTGGTGGCCAAGCCCGGGCTCGACGGTCACTCGAACGGGGCCGAACAGATAGCCGTGGCCGCCCGGGACGCCGGATTCGAGGTTGTCTACCAGGGAATACGGCTCTCGCCGGCCGAGATCGCGGCCGCCGCCCGGGACGAGGACGTCGATGTGGTGGGCATCTCGATCCTGTCCGGCAGTCACCTCGAGCTCGTACCCGAGGTCGTCGACCGGCTGCGGGCCGCCGGGGTGGACGCATCGGTGGTGGTGGGCGGCATCATCCCTCCCGAGGATGCCGAGATCCTGATGGGCAAGGGCGTGGCCCGCGTGTACACCCCCAAGGACTTCGAGATCGGCCAGATCATGGACGACATGCTGGGACTGGCCGAGGAGCACCGCGCCGCCTCTGTGGCCTGAAGGCGGCGGCGATGCGGCCGGGGCCGACGTTGCCAGCGCCGCCGACGTTGCCAGCGCCCCGGACGTGCCGGCGGATGGGACGGGAGTAACCACCGGCGGGTGGGTCCGGTTCCCGATGGGTCCGGCTCCACCCCACGAGCCTCGCCACCGGCTACGTTCCCGACGTGGCTGTTCGTCGTGACCCGATGGCCGGGATCCTGTCCGGACCGATCGACGCCCCTCCGGTGGACCGGCTGGCCAAGGTCTACCCCAGGGTGCCCGCCTCGGTGGGCATGGCCCTGACCCACCGTTCCAGCGGCTTCACCGGGACCCTGCTCAGGATCGAGAGCGGCGGGGTCGAGATCAGGGGGCACACCGGGTTGGAGCGGGTCTTCCGCCTCACGCCGGGCGCATTCTTGGTCGACGGGAGAGCCGTCTACCTGGTCAGGTCGTCCACTTCTGCCTCCGGCTCCGGAACCTCCGGCCTGGGTACCACCTCGTCGGGCTCGGTGGCGGTCCCGGACGCGGCCGCACGCGTGGCCCGGGCGGCTCGCCTTCTGGTCGAGGGGGTACACGATGCCGAGCTGGTCGAGCGGGTGTGGGGTGACGACCTCCGGATCGAGGGTGTCGTCGTCGAGCGCCTGGACGGGATCGACCATCTGGAAGCTGCCATCCGCGAGTTGCGGCCCGGCCCGGCCCGGAGGCTCGGTGTCCTGGTCGACCACCTCGTCGACGGGAGCAAGGAGTCGCGGATCGCGGCCGACCTCCGTCAACCCGACGTGCTCATCGCCGGCACACCCTTCGTGGACATCTGGCAGGCGGTCAGACCTGCCACGCTCGGCATCGACGCCTGGCCCGATATTCCGATGGGTCTCGACTGGAAGACCGGGGTGTGCGAGGTCCTGGGGTTCGGGGATCCCCGGACGACCTGGCGACGGATCCTCGGCTCGGTGCGGTCCTACGCCGACCTGGAGCCGGCTCTGGTGGGAGCAGTCGAACAACTCATCGACTTCGTGACCGATACCGGCTGACCGACGTGGGCGGCTGAGCCCTCAGCCGCCGGCCCATGGACGGTCCCGCCGGGTGGTGGCCGGCCTGGACCACCAACGACCGCTGAACCGCCAGGCCGGAGGCTTCTGGACCGGCTCGGGCCGGGCGGCCCGGGGGCGGGGCCAGGTCTGGTCCACCGCCGCCGCCAACACGGCCAGGATGGCGGGGTCGATCTCGGGTCGAATGGCGATGCCTCCGGGTCCGTCCCCCGTGGTTGACGCCGGACCCTGGGTAGAGGTGGCGGCGACGCTCACAGCGGCATGTTCCCGTGCTTGCGCTTGGGCAGGTCCTCGCGCTTGGACACGAGGAGGGCCAGGCTCCGCACCAGCACCCGTCGGGTCTCGGCCGGATCGATCACGTCGTCCACATAGCCCCGTTCAGCCGCAGCGTAGGGATTGGCGTACCGCTCGGTGTACTCCTCCACCAACTCCTTGCGTCGACCGGCCGGGTCGGCGGCCTCGGCCAGGTCACGTCGGTAGACGATCTCGACCGCGCCCTCGGGGCCCATCACGGCCAGTTCCGCCGAGGGCCACGCGTAGGCCAGGTCGGCGCCGATGGACTTCGAGTTCATGACCACGTACGCGCCGCCATAGGCCTTCCGGGTGATGATCTGGACCCGCGGAACCGTGGATTCGCAGTAGGCGTAGAGCAGTTTGGCCCCGTGCCGGATGATCCCGCCGTACTCCTGATCGGTCCCCGGCATGAATCCGGGCACGTCCACGAAGGTGATCAGGGGGATGTTGAAGGCGTCACACGTACGGACGAATCGGGCCCCCTTCTCCGACGCGTCGATATTCAGCACGCCCGCCAGCATCTGGGGCTGGTTCCCGACGATCCCCACGGCGCGACCGTCTATCCGGGCGAACCCGCACACCAGGTTCATGGCCCAGTGGTGGTTGACCTCGAAGAACTCGCCGTCGTCGACGACTGCCTCGATGACCTTCTTCATGTCATAGGGCTGGTTGGGAGAGGCCGGCATCAGGTCGGTGAGCTCGGGGGTGAGCCGGTCCGGGTCATCGCCGGAGACGACCAGCGGCGCCTCCTCCAGATTGTTGGAGGGAAGGAAGCTCAGCAGGTAGCGGACATCGTCCAGACAGGCCTTCTCGTCGGCAGCGACGAAAGCGGCGACCCCCGACTTGGTGGCGTGGCTCATCGCCCCGCCGAGCTCTTCGAGCGTCACGTCCTCACCGGTCACGGTCTTCACCACGTCGGGGCCGGTGATGAACATGTGGCTGGTGCCCTGCACCATGAAGATGAAGTCGGTCATGGCCGGGCTGTAGACGGCTCCCCCCGCGCAGGGCCCCAGGATCACGCTGATCTGCGGTATCACCCCGGATGCCTGCGCGTTCCGGTGGAAGATGCCACCGTAGGAGTGCAGCGAGACCACACCCTCCTGGATCCGGGCACCCGCACCGTCGTTGAGACCGATCATCGGGACCCCGATGGAGGAGGCCAAGTCCATCACCTTGTGGATCTTTTCGGCGAACACCTCACCCAGTGCCCCGCCAAAGACCGTGAAGTCCTGGCTGAAGACACAGACCCGTCGCCCTTCGATGGTGCCGAAGCCGGTGATCACCCCGTCGGTGTAGGGCCGGTTCTCCTCGAGCCCCATCCCGTGGGCCCTATGCCGGGCCAGCATATCGAGCTCTTGGAACGAGCCCTCGTCGAGCAGGTAGTCGATCCGCTCGCGGGCAGTCATCTTCCCCTTGGCGTGGTGCTTCTCCACCGCTCGGGAGGACCCGGCGTTGCGGGCCATCTCGCGACGCTCGGCCAATTCTTCCAGTCGTTGGGTCATCGGGTGATCCATGACGTCTGAGGCTACCGGACCGGCCGCGGGGGTTTCGATCCGGGGCCGTCGGAGGGCGCCGCTCGGGGTGGGACGGCACCGGGGCGTCCCGCCATCGCCACGCCAATGTCCGTGGCCGGTCGGTTCACCTCGGCCTGGTGTCGGTCGGCTCCGGGCCGCACCATACGAAGGTCACACGGCTCTGGGGCCCCCGGCCCAGGTAGGCCGCCACACTCTTGCCCACGTAGCGCCGTTCGAGCTCCTCGTCCCGCTGGCCGGCGAACGAGTACCGATATGTCGATCGGCCGGAGCCTCGGCCGGAGCCGGAGCCGGAGCCGGGGCCTGAGCCGGAGCCGTCGCCGTCGCCAGGGCCGGGGGCACGCCCGGGCCGGCTCCGGAAAGGGGTGGGCTCCCATCCGTCGATCCGGTACACGGCCACGACCAACTCGCCGGCCACGACGACGGCCCAGCGGGGTGAGCGCTCCGAGTAGGGGTCGGTCCACCGTCGGCCCACGCGCCATCCGTGGCGCGCCGCCTCGTAGGAGATGTCGGCACCCTTCGACCCCACCCGCAACAGAACCACCCGATGTTCTCGCTTGAACTTGGCTTGTTTCGCCAACCGCACACCGAGTTCGGACGCAGACTGCCGCTGGTTTCCCAACTTGGTGACAGACGGCAGTCCGAGGGCATCGTTGGCGACCACCTCCACCAGTCGGGCCTCGTCGGCACTCAATCCGTAGCGGAGGATGTCGACCCGCACCGGTCGTCCTTCGGCCTCGATCTTCCTGATGTGGTCGAGCATCGGGTACTTCGTCGATTGCCCCCGGGCCCCGGCCGCAGCCCCGGACGCGCCGTCATCGCTTCCGGTCCTGGCTGCTCGGAGGTGGCGGAAGCAACGGTCCCCCCGGGCTCTACCGACGAAGAAGGGCTTACCTGTCCAGGGGTCCACCAACAGATAGACGTATGACTGCAGCTTGGTCGGTACACCGGGCGGGAACGCCATGGCGAAGGGATCCGAGTCGTCCGGATCCAGTGCGCCGCCTGTGTGGTGGGTGCGATCGGATCCACCGGGCAGAGAGGGTGGAGCGGGCGGAGAGTGCGGAGCGGGCGGAGAGTGCGGAGCGGGTGGAGTGGACAGAGCGGGCGGAGCCGATGCTCGGTCGGTTGGCGCGGGGCTGGCCGCCTCCTCGGAAGGCTCCGATCCGGGCGGGGCGGTCGGGACCACCGATGTCGACGACCTGGCCAGGGCCCGGCCGGATGGGACGAGCAGTCCGCGAGGTGTGAGTTTCGGTGCCGGCGGGGCGTCTGGCAACGACTCGTCGGCGGGAACCGGTGCTGATGGCACCGGAACGGGTGGAAGGGACGGGTCCGCCCGGCCTCCCCTCCCCGGGGCAGCGGTCCGTCGGGAGTCACCGCCGGCGGGCTGAGCTGGGTGGCCCTGGGACGCAGCGGTGGCACTGTCCATCGATGCCGTCGCCTACTCCTCGACGAGCTCGATCAGCGTGCCGAATGCACCCTTGGGATGGACGAAGGCCACCGTCGTGCCCCGGGACCCGGGACGGGGCGCCTGGTCGATGGCCCGACCTCCGTGGTCCATCACCGACTGGAGCGCCTTGGCGCAGTCGTCCACCCGGTATCCGACGTGGTGGAGCCCTTCACCCCTCTGGTCCAGGAACCTGGCCACCGGGGAGTCGTCACGCACCGGTGTCAGCAGTTGGATGTAGCCGTCCGCCACCTTCAGGAGCGCCTCTTCCACGCCGTCGGATTCGATGCGCTCACGGTGAGCCACCTCGGCTCCGAAGGTCTCGGCGTAGTACTCGATCGCGGATTCGAGGTCGTTGACAGCGATGGCCACGTGATCGATCTCGGTCAGGAGGGGGGCGGTCATGCCCCGTGCCTCCGGAACAGTGTGATCCGGTCCTCGCCCACCTCGGCGCGGAACTCGGGGTCGTCGATGCCGAGACCCTCGTGCGGCGCCAGGCAGAGCACCCCGATCTTTCCTTCGTGCAGGTTCCGGTGCACCTGGAAGGCGGCGTCACCCACCTCCTCGAGCGGGTGCACCGCCGACAGGGGCGGCAGGATCTTGCCCTCGCTGACCAGTTGGTTGGCGTCCCATGCTTCCCGGTAGTTGGCGAAGTGGGAGCCCTTGATGGTCTTGAGCTTCATCCACAGGTGCCGATTGTCGTACTCGATCATGAAGCCCGACGTCGCCGCGCAGGTCACGATGGTGCCACCCCGCTTGGCTGCGAACACCGATGCCCCCATGGTCTGGCGACCCGGGTGCTCGAACACGATGTCGACGTCATCGCCGACGAGGCCCCGAATGTCCTTGCCCAGCCGACGCCACTCGCTCTCGTCCTGGTGGTACTCGTCCTTCCAGAAGCGGTAGCCGGCCGCCCTGCGGTCGATCACCGCTTCCACGCCGAGATCGTGGAGGAGCTCGACCTTGGCCGGCGACGACACCACCCCGACCGGCGTCCCACCGCCGTTCAGGACGTACTGCACGGCATAGGCGCCGAGGCCCCCCGACGCCCCCCACACCAGGACCTTGTCACCCTGGCTCATGTGAGCACCGTTCTTCGACACCAGCATCCGGTAGGAGGTCGAGTTGCAGAGCGCGTTCGCCGCGGCCTCTTCCCACGTGAGGTGGGCGGGCTTGGGCATCAACTGGTTCGCCTTGACCACGGCCAGGTCGGCCAGACCGCCGAAGTTGGTCTCGAAGCCCCAGATCCTCTGGTTGTCGGCGAGCATCGAGTCGTCGTGCGCACTCGGGCTCTGGTCGTCCACATAGTTGCAGTGGACGGTGACCTTGTCCCCCACCTTCCACTTCCGCACGGCCGAGCCGGTGCGGAGCACGACCCCCGAGGCATCGGAGCCCACCACGTGGTAGTCGAGGGCGTGACGTCTGCCCCACGCACTCTCCTTGCCCAACCGGTCGAGGAACCCGAAGGTGGGCAACGGCTCGAAGATCGAGGTCCACACGGTGTTGAAGTTGATGGCGCTCGCCATCACGGCGATGTACGCCTCGTCGGGGGCCAGCTCGGGTACGGCGACCTCGTCCACGTGGAGCGACTTGCGTGGATCCTTGTCGGCGGACTCGATCCCGTCGAACATGTCCACCTCGTCGCGGCGTACGAACGCGGCACGGTAGTGGTCTGGGAGAGGGAGGGCCGAGAGCTCGTCTCCCGAGGCCCCTGCTTCTATGGCTGCCAAGAACTCCTGCATGGAAGGGCAGGATAGCCCGCCGCCGGTGGCGGGATCCCGGGCTGAACCGGGTCGGGGCCGTCGACGTCGGACCGGCGAATCTCAGATTCCGGGTGGCTGTGGTGGCGGGACCGGGGAACGCCGTATCATGGTCCCGTCGTCGTGGCGGCCCTCGGGGTATCGCCGCCTGATCTGGCCGGAAGGCCGCGGAGGTCGTCATGTCGGGAACCGTCATCGTGGCAGGGGCCAGGACCCCGATCGGCAAGCTCTCCGGTGCGCTGGGCGGCTTCGCGGCCACCGAGCTCGGCGGATTCGCCATCGCCGGCGCTCTCGAGCGCGCCGGGATCAAGCCGGAACAGGTGGACTACGTCTTCATGGGTCAGGTGATCCTGGCCGGCGCCGGGCAGATCACCGCCAGGCAGGCAGCTGTGAACGCCGGCATTCCGATGACGGTTCCCTCGACCACTGTCAACAAGGTCTGCCTGTCCGGTCTCAATGCCATCTACCTGGCCGACCTGATGATCAACGCCGGCGAGGCGGAGATCGTGGTGGCCGGGGGCATGGAGTCGATGACCCAGGCCCCGTACCTGCTGCCCGGGGCCCGGGCCGGTTACCGGATCGGGGACCAGAGCGTCGTCGACTCGATGATGTACGACGGACTGTTCTGCGCCTTCGACCAGTGCGCCATGGGTCTGGGGACGGAGCGGTACAACGGCGCAGACGGCGTCTCGAGGGAGCGCCAGGACGCCTTCAGCGCCCTCTCCCACGAGCGAGCTGCGGCGGCCATCAAGGACGGACGCCTCGCCGAGGAGATCGTCCCGGTCAGCGTCCCCCAACGCAAGGGTGACCCCTTGGTGGTGGACACCGACGAGGGTGTCCGTCCCGAGACCACCGCCGAATCTCTGGGCAAACTACGTCCCGCTTTCGACAAGAGTGGAACCATCACCGCCGGAAACGCCTCGCAGATCTCCGACGGCGGCGCCGCCGTGATCGTGATGTCGAGGGCCAAGGCCGAGCAGCTCGGGCTGAGTCCGCTCGGCGAGCTGGTCAGTTACGGCCAGGTGGCCGGACCCGGCCCATCCCTCCTCCACCAGCCGGCCCATGCCACGACGGTGGCCCTCGAGAAGGCCGGCCTCTCCGTGAAGGACGTCGACATCTTCGAGATCAACGAGGCCTTCGCCGCCGTGGGCTGTGCGTCGGCGTCGGAACTGGGCATCGGCGAGGACGTCGTCAATGTGAATGGAGGGGCCATCGCCCTCGGCCATCCGGTCGGCATGTCGGGCACCCGATTGGCACTGACGTCGCTCCTCGAGCTGAAGCGGCGGGGCGGCGGCACGGCCGCGGTCAGCCTGTGCGGGGGTGGCGGACAAGGCGACGCTGCCGTACTTCGCACCATCTGAACCCTTCGGTCTCCGAAATCGCACCGCCGCCAGCGGTGACCGTGGCCGCGAAGGCCGCGGTCATTCGTTGCGTCGGTGCCACTCCTGTCGGCCCTCCGGGCTGTCGATGCCGAGGTTTGGCTCCTGGCCGAATGGTGGTTGGGGTTCGAACCGCCACCTCGGCGCGCCGTCCGCATCGGTTCCCAACCGATCGAGGGTCCAGTGCTCATAGGTCTTGAGGTAGTGATGGTGGTGGCACAACAAGGCCAGATTGTCCGCAAGTTCTTAGGCTCACCCCTGTGCTGCACGGTCGCTTAGGCGGTGTGACTGGTTCTCCAAGGCACGGCTTCTCGGTCCAGGTAAGCCCTGACGAAAGCGACGTAGGGCTGGTCATCTGCCGCCAAGGCACGAATAATGGCGAGAAACTCCTCCTTCAGATCAGCCTCTGCATTAACCCAGTCGTCAGCGGCCTGTGCGATAGCCCGCAGGGCGGTCGTTCGACCCTCGACTAGGCCTATCCGACACAGATCGAGCTTGACGATTGTCCGTTGTCCCAGAGCATCTCCTGGCTTGTGAAGGAGGAGCGCATATTCAAAGGAACAGTGGTCTGCGGGATCATCTCGGTAGGGATTAAGGAGAGGGGAAGCTGTGGAATAGTAATCCCGTTTCTTGATATTGCACTTCGGACAAACGAGTGTGAGATTGTCCCAATCCATTACGAGCTGCGGGAATAGACTCTTGGGTAAAATATGCTCTACCTGTTCGAACGCAACGGCCTCGATACGGCTTTCACAATAAGCACACTTCCGGCCTGTCTCCTCCTTCAATGCAGCGACGATGTCGTCCGCCCGCCAAGGAGAAGGTTTGGGTCTCCCAGAACTCACGTAGGCATCCGTCAGCTCGGGACCCCGTTCCCGAATGGTTGAGGGGACCGCACCCTTCGTGAGTCGCCTCATTCCGAAGGAGTCTCGTCTCGGGAGTCGGGTTCATCGCTCGAGTCATGTTCCCGCAACCCGGCTACATCACCAAGCGAATCCGCTAGACCGATCTCTGAGAGGCTCTGGCGAAGTTCTCGAAGGTCACTGGACGTTGGATCCAACTTCCTTAGATAGTGCCGGACGGCCTGGTCATAGCGTTCTTGGGCCCATAGGGGAATGGTGGTGTCGAGACCCAAGACATCTCGCAAGATTGTGTCTGCATTCGCAGCTTTCTCACGTGTATCGAGAAGCTGCGACCGGACCTGGCCGTCTGCCGCGTAGTCCAAGACGAAGACATTGCTGTCGGGAACAGCTGTGACGATGAAGGGGCTGTGTGTTGCAACAACGAACATCGCCTTTGGAAACGCCTCGAGGAGGCGGGGTAGTAACGAGCGCTGAAGGCTCGGGTGTAGGTGGTTCTCAGGCTCATCGATAATGACAGTGACATCTCCTGACTCGTACGTGGACAGGATCAGTTGCCACGAAATATCGAGGATCGCCGCGACTCCCCCGGAAACGCTGTCGACGGGGTACTCGTCTCCGTAGCGTGAGATGAGAACAATATCGGCGCCTCGGACTCTCATATGGGAAAACCGAAGGGAATCGGGGAGCAGGCGTCTCAACACCTGCTGGTATCGATTCCAGATGTCCTGAGCTACGGGGTCTCGCTCTACGGCGTAGCTCTGGTTACCCCACACGGCTGCTGCAACTATCGATTCTTTCAAGGCTGTGAAGGGTGTCCGACCAGGTTGGTTGGGATTGAAGGCGTTGGCAGCACGGTTGCGGAGTTCCTGTACGTAGATCTGCAGTTGCTGGCTTGGCGTCTGGAAGCGGGCGGGTATGACATTCAAAAATGTGAACATCGTCGGTGGTCGATACGAAGAGATGTAGATGCCTGGGAGTTGTGGCCATGCTCCGGTTGTTGGAACGATGTCGTACGCTGGGCCCGTCTGCGAGGGTGCACCGATTGAAACGGTGGAGCCATCCGAGTAGGTGAATTCGCCGATGCCCACGACGGGTCCAACGTTCGATGGAAGTATCGGGCGCTCAGTCCGGTAATCCTCCCAGTATTCAGGCTCCAAAGGCATTGAGTCATACGGGTACTCAGAGGAGAAAAGGGGGCTATCGATGGCCGAAGACCGTTGAAGTTCATCCTCAAGCAAGTCATCGATGTCATAGGGATGCCGATAGTCCAGAACGTATTTGAGGATGCCGCCCTGTTCTCGCAATGGAACGCTGGCAAAGACGGACGGCCAATTTAGGTGTTTTGCGATTATGGAAAGAATCGTGCTCTTGCCCGAGCCATTGGCACCCGTAAGGACCGTCAGGCGGGAGTGAAAGAGGATCTCCACCTCGGCGAACTGGCGCCAGTCGGTCACCGTGAAAGATGACAGGCGGGGTGGGGGGATTGGCTCGCTGATCACGTTGGCTTGTTTAGCAGGGCCTTAGACCGGGTGCAGAGCGACCGCCGGCCTTACTGAACTTGAATTAACAACGAAACTCGTTGGGTCCGTAGGTGCAAAATATCGCCCTCTAGCCGGCGTTTAGTGATACCCCTGGCGTCCACCTGGGAACTCACGTGGCCGTGCCGGACATGATGGAGGTGTGAGCCCAGACCTGTCGGCGCTGGCCGATGATGAACTATGGCGAAAAGCCGCCGAGAAGGAAGGGCGGGCATTCGGCGAGTTATTTGAGCGCCATTCAACGTCCGTGTATAACCATTGCTTCCGGCGCACCGGTTCATGGTCAACGGCGGAGGATCTCACCAGCGTCGTCTTTTTGGAAGCGTGGCGACGGAAGAAGGACGTGCAACTGGTTGGGGACTCAATCTTGCCTTGGCTGCTGGCCGTGGCAAACAATGTCATCCGCAACTCTGATCGCTCCCTACGACGGCACCGCCGCCTGTTGGCGAAGCTTCCAGCCTCCTCACCTGCATCCTCAGTGGACGACGACGCAGTCCAGCGCCTGGACGATGAACGAGCGATGGAATCCATCTTGACGAAGATGGGAGAACTCCGCACGGAGGAGCAAGAAATCGTCGCCCTCTGCGACTGGGGGGGACTGACCTATGCAGAGGCCGCTTCCGCCCTGTGCATTCCCATCGGCACGGTCCGCTCACGATTGTCCCGAGCCCACGGGCACCTCCGGGCGTTCGTTGGCGACAGCCAAGATTCTCTGCAAGATCCGGTTCCCTCATTGGAAAGGTTGGGCGATGACCCTTCTTGAACAACCGCCCCCCGTCAGGGCAATGCCAGCTGCTCGCCATTATGCCGCTCGCCGTCAGTTGGAATCTGTCGTGAGCGGAACGACCCGGATGTCGTCTCGGGTTAGCCGGAGATTGGCGGTCAGCGTGGGCATCGGTCTTGCCATTGCTGGCGGCACGGCGGCAGGAGCCGCAGAACTGTTACCCAGTAAAGGTCCCCTCCCGGCGTCGAGCAACGGTCAAGTTCCGTGGAGCAAGGTGCCTGATTTCATCGCTGTCACCTCTGGAGGCAGAGTGGTGGGGTACGCACCGAGAAGCGATCTGATCGCTCCACCACAACCACAGAAGACACCCCCGGGATTTGGAGCGGTACCGATACCCGTTTATGCAGCGAATCTTCACACTCTCGTAGGTCACATGTACCCAGGGGTCGGGTTTCTGAGACTTGGGGCCTCTCCAACGTCGGTGCCGTGCCAAACGATCACTGTGATCGAGAACGGGACCACGAACACCGTGGCCTGTCCCTCGGTGCAGGTGACGCTTCCTGACGTGGTCGGTATGAGCACACCTACGGCCGTGGGCAAACTTTCGTCGCTGGGCCTCAACGTTGCCGTGGTCAACATGGCCGCATCTACGTCCGGCCAGCTCGGAACCATCTCAAATATGATGCCTAGGGCTGGATCGGTGGTCCATGCCCGGTCAACCGTCACAATCGACAACCGGACACCTGGATGAGGAACGGCCGCCATTCTGGCCTCGACGCCCTGCCATCAAAGTGCCGGTAGGTGGCACCGTGTCCGGGAGATTGGTAGGTCCGGTCAAGGCCGACCGAAGGTCGCCAGTAGGGAAGCCTTGAGGGGCCGGGCAGTGCCGCATGCACAATCGCCTAGGAGCCGGCCGAGCCGGCTCCTACTCGCCGCTTCTGCTTCTCGACGTGGAGATCGTTGTCCTCGGAACAGCCGACCGGTAGTCTCGGAAGCTGGACTAGGAGGGTTGGATGGCAAAGGACTTTCGGTCGGACCGCATGGAGACACCAGAGGGGAAGGGCAACGCCCAGGGCCGGTTCGCCCGAGCTTGGGACAGCTACGCCAAGGGTGTCAACAAGGTCGCTGGGCCGATCACCAACCCTCTAGCCAAGAAGGTCGGGGCAGCCGCCTCGGTCGACCTGATCGGGTTTTGGCTGGTCTGGCAGGCCGAGGGCGGCTATGAGGGTCTCCGGCGCCTGGGTATGAGCCGGTCCTCGATCTATCGGCGCATCGGGCTGTTTCGAAAGTTCATGGGGATCCACCCTGATGAGTACGAAATGCCTGGTGTAACGGTCGATGTGGCTGCGTATCTGGCTGGAACCGGCATCCCGGCCAAGCAGCAGTCCCGGATGTTGGACTCCATGGCCAAGTCTGGCTACAATCCCGCTTATGGGATTACAGGGCCCACCTCCGAATCTTCCGGTGATCGGGTGGAACCTGACGCTGTATCCGGACGCACGGGAGGCGGCGGGTAGCTACACCGCCAGCATCAAGACCGGGCGAGGAGGAAGACGGGGCGAGCCTGGCGAGAGCCGTGACGCTGAACGGTCGGCACAGATTGCGGCAAGCCGTGCCCGGACGAGGGTGCGTCGGTACTGCGCAGCGAATAGGACCAATCGTTTCTGGACGCTCACCTATGAAGGTGAGGGTTGTCATGACCCGAAGGTTCTCCGGGCGGATCTCGCTGGCTTCTTTCGGGGGCTTCGGTGCGCACGGGGTGGGAAGCAATTCCCCTATCTGTGGGTTCCCGAGTGGCACAAAACCGGGCACGGCCTGCACGCTCACTTCGTTGTGGCCGAGTACATCCGGCGGTCACTGGTGGAGCGGGTGTGGCAGGAGATTCCGGGCCATGGGTTCGTCTACGCCAAGCTGATCGGAGACTTGCCTGTCGGTTACCAAGCCGTCGATGAGGCCCGAGTCTGTGCTCGCTACATCGCCAAGTACATGAACAAGAGCTTCGACGAGAAGCGTGCCATGGGTCTCCATCGCTACGACCTGGCGCAGGGGTTTCAACCTCGGAAGGTCACCGTTCCCGGACCAAAGCTGGAAGACGCCGTCGCTCGTGCCTGCGAGCTCATGGGTGGGGGCCCAGCTACGTATACGAAGTCAACAGAGTGGCCCGATTGGACCGGGCCGGATGCCGTGGCACTGTCGTGGGACGCCTGAGCGGTCCAGCACTGGTGGCGTGGGTCACGCAGAGCTGTGTGGCGCAAGGGGTGCCAGTCAAGGTGACCGACGTTGGAATCATCAACCGAGTGGGCGCACTGTTGGGCAGGGGGGACGGGGCGTCCGGACGGGGCGTAAGCACCGGAGGGCGCCCCGGACCCCGCTCACAGGCGCCACGCCAGGATGACCCGACGGTGGTCGACTGACCGCACTCCTCGGGCACCCGGCAGGATGTCTGCGTGGTCGAGGAGCGCCTGGACGATGGCTGCCTGTCTGTCGAGATTGAGTGAGGCCCATTGGGTGCGGAGGGCGTCGCCATGACCAATGAGTCCGGCCAGCTGGGTTGTGCTGGTGGCTTTGCGAAGGCGCCGTTCTGCGGCTCGCATGCGATCCTGCACGGGCCTGCGTGCCGCCATCCACTCGGTGAGGCCGATTTCGCCTTTGCCGTGAAGTGTGGCCAGGGTCTCGAGCTGCTCTCGGTCGGCACTGATCTTGGTCATGAGTGAGGCAGCGTCGGCATCTGAACGTCCCTTTCCTGCCAGGGCGTCGGCCAACTCCACGGTATCGAGGCGATAGAGGACTGCTTCGGCCACCAGCTCTTCGACCGGCTGGGCCACGATGGTGATCTTTCCGCAGCCGCCATGGTCGGGACCGGAGGTGCACACATAGCGACGAGTGGACTCCCGTGCCTGCGAATAGAGCCGGTGGTCACAGAGGGAGCATCGAAGCAGGCCGGACAGTAGATAGCGGCGAGGTGCACGGCGACCCGAGCGGTGCCTCTCGTCGAATGTGGCCAGGATCTGATCACGCTGCTGGACGGAAATAATGGGATCCCAGACTGCGGGCCCGACAACTTTCCCCCGGTGGGACCGTAGGCCGGCGATGCGGGGCGACATTAGCTGGAGTCGGATGACGTTCGTGCGCCAGGGACCGCCACCAACGGTCCTGACGCCTTCCTGATCGAGCCAACTTGCTAGCGACCGAAGGCTCTCGCCGGCCAGGAATCGACCGGCCAGCATTTGAATAACCGTGACCTCCTCTGGCCTGTGAGTGATCTTGTCGTCTTCGAACCCAAAGGGGCGTCGGTAGCCGCCGTGCGGAATGCCAGCTGCCGCCTTCTCATCGTTCTTCCGCTTCTGGCGGCGACTGGTGGCATCCGACTGATTGGCGGCTACGGCTGATTGGATCCGCCCAATCATTAGGCCGGCGTCGTTGCCGAGGTCCATGTTGCCGGTGACGAAGGACACATTGGTCAACCCAGCGGACTGCACGACCGAGTAGAACGTCTCGAACTCGATGGGACGGCGAGTGAGGCGGTCGAGGCTGTAGACCAACACTCCATCTATGGTCAGGTTCTTGATGTCGTCGAGCATTCGCTGGTACTCAGGTCGGTGCTTCCCTGAATACGCTGAAATATCGTTGTCGATGTACTCGTCAGCCACGGTCCAGCCGAGTTCAGCGGCGAGCTTCTGGCAGTCGTCAACCTGCCTCGTCACACCTTTGGCTTCCCCTTCGGTATCGAGGGATATCCGGGCGTAGATGGCGGCTCTGGAGGGGGTCGTCATGAGGGGGCAGATTACGAACTAGTGAGATTGTCGAGCTCTGTCGGTCCCCCCTGGGCGAACTCACGGACATGGTCGATCTCGAGACCGATGTCGACCTCACAGCCGGGGACCACGCAGGTCCGGTCCCGGAAGACGAGCGCGGTCCGTAAGGTGGAATTGATGGTGCGGCCCAGGTGCGAAACGGCCCTGATGTCCCCGGCCCGGTGGAACACCACACGGAGCATGGAGTCGTTGGCCAGGTCCCGGGCCATGGGTACGGGAATGGGGCCCAGGCCGTCGATCTCGCAGATCTCACCCGGCAGGGTGTGACCCCTGAAGAGGGCGTCGATATCCGACCGGACCACCATGGTGCAGGTCGGCGGCCGGGTGATGACGTCCATGGGGCGGCGCGAAGAACCCCCGGGCGCCCCGTCCCGTCGGCACGTGCACTCGACACCGGCGGGAGGGCCATGGGTGAGGTCATCGGGACGGGTGGACCGCCGGTTCGGAGACGGCCCCGTCGGCGTGAACGGCCGCCGATCGCCGGCAACCCCGGGTTCCGACTCGCCGGGGTCGACATTCTGTTGGGTGATCAGGGCGAAGAAGGCATCGGCCCTCAGGGCCCGCTCCCGGGTGGGCGCGACGGGCGACCCATCGGCCGATTCCGCGTCCCCGCGTCGGCTCTTCCGCAGGCACGTAGCCACGTGACCGAGATGGTCGAGGATTCGGGCACCACGGTCGGCGGTGTCCCTACCCTGGTAGCAGAACGCCCCCTCGGGATCGATCCAGGATGAGAAGTGCCGCTCGGCCCGGATCCTCCGTGTTGCGGCCAGCGGGTCGGCCGTGGCCGTGGCCGCCCGCGAGCGCCGGCACCGCTCCTTGACCTTGGAAAGCGGTTCGTCCCCGACTCCCTTCAGCAGGTCCGCCTCGTGGGAGGGATCGAGCACGCCGGCGCCGGTCAGCTCGGTGATCTTCGGTGCGGAAAGTTGACCCTGTCGCAGAACATCCTCCGTAGCCGGCAGTTCGTCGAGGCGACGGCCGTTCACGAGCGTCTTGCGAGCCTCACCGGTCGAGACTCCCTCCAGGGTGGCCAGCAGGGAAGAGGCGTCGCGGTGACCGTCCTCGCGCCAGAAGCCCGATGTGTCGATCCTCGGCGCCAGCAGTGTCTTGCCTGCCACCGAGAGGCGTTCGAGGGCGGCGAAGCTCCGGTACAGCCGAGCGGCGTCACGACCGGTCAGACGGTCAGGTTCCAACTCGGACACCACTGAGGCCAGTGTGGTCCGGAGCCCCTCCATGGTGGCGGCCGGTCCCACCGCACGTCGGGACGCGTCGGCTTCGGTCTCGCCCGCAGACGGGACGTCGGAACCCTTCGAACGACTCTTCTCCGTTGTCGCCAGTGCCGAAGCCATGACTGCATCATCGCAGTGGGGTGTGACACCGCTGACGGGCTCAATAGGGAGGCTTGAACACTCCGGCCAGATGGCCGCATCCGTGGGCGACGTCTTCCCATGCCCCCACCTGGAGCGACACGGCGGCCAGGGCACAGGTGGGGAATCCGTGGGCCTCGAGTACGGCATGGGCAGTGACCGGACCCCCCTGTACCTCGGCCCCCTGTACCTCGGCCCCCTGTACCTCGGCCCCCTGTACGTCGGCCCCCTGGTCGTCACCGGTCAGTTCCCACGCCAGGCGGTACATGGCCGGGTTGTGGCCCACGAGCAAGACGCTCCTGACCCCCTCGTCCACCTCGCGGAGGTACTGGAGCACCAGATCGGTGTCGGCTTCGTACAGTGATCGATAGGCGTCCACCGGTAGCTGGCCACTCATGGCGTCCACGATGCGGTCCGTGGTCTGGCGCGTCCGGACGGCGGCCGAACAGATGGCCATCTCCGGACGCGGGAACCCTTCGAGCCCCAGGACGGGTCCGTCGAGGGCCAGGCGCGCGCCGAGTGCCGATGCGTCACGGCGACCTCGTGCGGTCAGCGGACGCTCACGGTCACCTCCGCCCCATGGCGGGTCGGAGGCCGCTTTGGCGTGCCGGAGGACCCAGAGAGAACGGGAAGTTGGTTTCGTCGGCTTCGCCATGCCCTCATCGTGCCTCAAACCGCCGGGGTGCGACGCCCGGACCGGTAGCTCAGGCGTCCACTTCCCGTCGACCCTCGAGTGCCCTTCCGAGCGTCAGCTCGTCGGCGTACTCGAGATCACCGCCGACCGGCAGACCGCTGGCGATACGGGTGACCGTGAGTCCCATCGGCTTCAACAGCCTGGCCAGGTACATGGCGGTGGCCTCACCCTCGAGATTCGGATTGGTGCAGAGGATCACCTCGGTGATGCCCTCCTCCTCCACCCGCACCAGCAGCTCACGCACCCTGAGCTGCTCCGGGCCTATGCCTTCGATCGGGTTGAGTGCACCCTGAAGGACGTGGTACCGGCCGGAGAACTCACCGGTCTTCTCCACCGACACGATGTCGCGAGGATCCTCCACCACGCAGACCGAGGTGGCGTCCCGCCGATCGTCGAGGCAGATGGAGCAGAGGCCTCCCTCGGCCACGTTGAAGCAGCGGGTGCACAGGGTGATCCGCTCCTTCACGGCGATGATGGCCTCGGCCAGTCGCAGTGCATCCTCCGGAGCCACCTTGAGCAGATGGAACGTGATGCGCTGCGCCGACTTGGGGCCCACACCCGGCAACCGGCCCAGCTCGTCGATCAGTGTCTGGAGCGGCCCGGAGAAGATGGCCATCTAGCCCACCTCCTCGGCCCCGGGGAAGGCCTGGAGCACCCGGGTCTCGGCCGAGTTGTCCACGTTGGCGATCTCCCCGAGCTCGGATTCGTCGAAGACGGCCGGGTCTTCGGGGTCGTCCGCACCCTCCGGTCGTCCGGCATCCGGAGCGGACTGCGGGCCGGCCGGAGGGGAGGTGCCACCGGTAGTGGATCTCGCCGGCGGTTCGTCCGACGGGTCGCCGATCCGGGCCTTGGGCGGCTCGGTCCCCGGGTCCACCACGAGCACCAGATCCACCGGCCGGCCGAAGTGGTCGGACAGGGCGACCTCGATCTCTCCCCTCACCTCCTCGCAGCGGGTGCGGTGAGTCTCGTTGGGCAGGCCGAACACCGCCTTGTCACCGTCCACACCGACGAATCGACCGGCTTGGAACAGGGCCTTGGCCTTGGGCCTCAGTCGCCCGATGATGTGGTCGCCCCATGCCTGGACCAACTCGTCGCGGGTAGGGAACGGGCCGGGAACGGCGCCGGACGTCGGGTCCTCCGAAGAAGCCGACGCGGGCCCTCGTGCCGGCCCCGGCACCGGATCGGGAGACGGGGCGGCCGACGGTGCTTGCGGTCCATCCGACGGTGCCGGCGCGCCATCCGACGGTGCCGGCGCGGCGTCCAACGGATCGCTCGGCAGCTGATCGCCGGCCCGGTCCGAGGTATTGGAGGACGTCTCCCGTCTCACGGCCCCGAGGGTCCTCTTCCCGAGGACCGGGCTGGTGGAACCGGACCCGGCTGGCGCCGCTGCGGGCGAGGGAACGGCCCCGGCGGTGGGTCCGCCCGGAGAGGCCGGTCCGGGGGTGGACACCGAGCTCGAGGCGACGCCGACCCCCCGTACCCCGTCGACCGGAGCCGTTCCACCGGGGGTGCGGGCGGCAGCCTCGAGACGCTCGAGGCGGGCCAGCAGCGCATCCGACGAGTCGTCGGCCTCGGGGTGGGCCAGGCGGACCAGCGCCACCTCGAGGCTCACCCGGGGATCGGGAGCGTCCCGCATCGAGACCTGGGCCTGACCGAGCACCTCCAGGGCCCGGACCAGTGCGGCCAGACCCAGACGGCTCGAGCGGGTGGTCAAGGCATCCCGCTCGGAGCTGGACACCGCCACCAGGTCCGGCGCCACCAGAGAAAGGAAGCCCTGGCGGAGGTGGTCCACCAGATCCACGGAGAGCTGGGCGGGGCCGTACCCGGCCGCGATGAGGTGGGACACCGCCACCAGGGCACGGCCGGCGTCCCGCTCCACCAAGGCCTCGACCACCTCGTCGAGTTCCGGCAGGTCGTCGTCGACGCCGTCCGAGGCGGCCACCTGGTCCAGCACCGACAGTGCGTCACGGGCGGAGCCCCGGCCCCGACGCACGGCCAGGTCGATGGCTTCGTCCGGCACCTCGAGATGGGCGTCGCGACGGACCTGGTCCAACAGCTCGCCGAGGACGGCGGGGCCGAGGAGCCGGAACTCGAAGTGCTGGGTACGGCTCTGGATGGTCGGGAGCACCTTCTGCGGATCGGTGGTGGCCAGCACGAACACGACGTGTGCAGGCGGCTCCTCGAGGGTCTTGAGCAGGGCATTCGATGCCGGGGTGGACAGCATGTGGACCTCGTCCACGATGTAGACCTTCTGCCGGCCCGGGGTTCCGAGGGCCGCCCGCGAGACCAGGTCGCGGATCGCATCGACGCCGTTGTTGGACGCCGCATCCAGCTCGTGGACGTCGAGCGACGTCCCCTTGGCGATCTCGATGCAGGAGGAACAGACACCGCACGGCTCGCCGTCCCGGACATCGGTGCAGTTGAGCGCCTTGGCCAGAATGCGGGCCGTCGACGTCTTGCCGGTCCCGCGGGGGCCACTGAAGAGGTAGGCGTGGCCCACCCTCCCGTCACGCACCGCATTTCGCAGACCAAGCACCACGTGGTCCTGACCCCGGACCTCGGCGAACGTCGACGGGCGGAATCGGCGGTAGAGCGATTGGTACGGGGTCTCTTCCGGTGCGACGGCCACGTCGTGGGAGCCTACCGGCCACCGGCGTCTCACCTTCCCCTGGCCCGGTACCCCCAGCGATGGCGGTCCCGACGTTCTGCGCGACGGCCAGGTTGGCTGCGGCACACGGCCTGACCCGCTGAGAGCTGCTGCCTTCCGACCCTGACTCGATTCACAGGAGACCGTTGCGCAGGACCCAGCCGTCGCACACAACGTCGGGACCCACCGATGCTAACGGGAATCGGCACCCGTGTCGGATCCGTACGTCGCCCACCGGGGCCCACATCCCCGAACCATCCACGTCATTCTCTGCCACCAGGGGCGGAGTAGCCTGTCGGGGCTGTTGGCCCGCCGGCGCTCCCGGCTGGTCGATCATCCGGAGGCGTGCGAGAGCGGCCGAATCGGCACGACTGGAAATCGTGTGTGGGGAAACTCACCGTGGGTTCAAATCCCACCGCCTCCGCCACATGGCACCGACGCGACCCGGATTCCCACTTCGACACGGTCAGGAGACGCTCCGGTGGAGCGAGGCGTGATCGACGACGACCTCATGGGGTTGGCCCTGGTCGAAGCGGCCTCGGCGGTGGCCCACGGGGACGTGCCGGTGGGCGCGGTGGCCGTCCACGACGGTCGGGTCGTCGCCTCACGGCACAACGAACGTGAACGGCGGGGTGACCCCACGGCCCACGCCGAGCTCCTCGCCCTCGCCGACGCCGCGGCGGTGCTGGGGACCTGGCGGCTGACAGAGGTCACCCTGGTGGTCACCCTCGAACCCTGTCCGATGTGTGCCGGCGGACTGGTGGCGGCCCGGGTCGGCCGGCTGGTGTTCGCGGCCCCGGACGTGAAGCAGGGGGCGTGCGGCTCGCTGTACAACCTGTGCACCGACCCCCGGCTCAACCACGAGGTCCCGATCACGGCCGGTATCCGGGCGGACGAGGCATCCCGGCTGCTCTCCGAGTTCTTCTCCGACCGCCGATCGGGGCCGGCGACGGGAGACGGGCCGGGAGGAACCGACTGAACACCGCTGGGGCCCATCGCTCCCGTCGACGTTGGGTGCGTCCCGGGATACGGATCCGCACCGGAGGACCGGCGCCGGTGGGTTCGGACGACGCGGCTAGCCTCTCGGACGGAGGGATGCGAGAGCGGACGAATCGGACGGTCTCGAAAACCGTTGTGTCGCAAGGCACCGTGGGTTCGAATCCCACTCCCTCCGCGGTTGTGGTCCGGAGCGACAGCACGGAAACGCACTAGCGCGGTGAGGCACTCTGACCGCCCGGTCCCTCCGCCCTCGCGGGCGGGCGGGATCGGGGGTCAGGTACCGCGTGGAGCCGACTGTCGCGGTGACCCGGGGATCACGTCGGCTCCATCGCCACCGTGGCCGGCTCCGGGGACCCGGACGGGTCGGACGGCACGCCCGACGCCCGGGGTGGGGACTTGGGCCCGTCCCACCAACGGAGCCGGTTCTTGAGTCGGAGCAGGGGGCGCTCGAGCCCGAAGTAGCTGGCCGCAGCGAACGGAATCGTCACTCCGAGGACCGCCACGGACAGGAGCCAGAACGGCACCCGGTTGTCGTGCCAGCCCGTCCACTCCTGCACCTGGGTGATGAGGTTGAGGTGCCACAGGTACAGCCCGTACGAGATCACGCCGAGACTGGCCAACGGCCACGACCGCAGAGCGCGTCGGATCAGCGTGGTGTCCTGGGGTCCGAAGACCGCCGGGAGCAGGAGGAGGAACGCAATGGCGCCCTCGAGCGCCTGACGCTCGAGGTTGATACGCAGATCGGCCACGTAGAGGATGTTGTGGTTGCTCATCACGTGGGCGACCAGGATGAACAAGAGGGCAGCGGCGGCCCAGCTGGCCCAGGGGAACAGGCGGCGCTGAAAGAACGGCGACTCCGTCTGACGTTCGGCGCACCAGGCACTCACCACCGCCAGCAGCATCCCGAGGGCGAACACGTCGAGGTAGGACGGGAGCCAGTCCGGCAACAGGCTGGCGAACGCCGGATGGGTGAAGCAGTGCGGGCTGCACAGCTCGACCTGTCTGCCGTTGACGGTCCTGGTCAGGGGCAGGAGGAGCGCCCAGCACCGGAAGGCCACGCTGAAGACGTAGAGGGAGGCAACCCCACCGAGCTCCCAGGCCAGCTGATGCTTGGGCTCGCGTCCCGGGCGACGACCGCGGCGACGGACCACCAGGTAGGCGAAGAGCGGGAGGAAGAAGTAGAAGCTCATCTCTACGCACAGCGTCCAGGCCTGGGTGATCCCGTAGAACACCGCACCGGGGAAGTAGTTCTGCAGGAGGAGGTAGTGGATCACCACTCCCTGCCAACCCGGGCCGAGGGTGATGAGGTGCATGACGTAGGTCAGGACGGTGAGGGCCAGCCAGTAGGCCGGGATGATCCGGAGCAGCCGCCGCTCGAAGTACTTCCCCAGGTTGGGCGACTGCCGCTCCGACAGGTGGGACAGGGCGAAAGGTCGGTACATCAGGAACCCGGAGATCATGAAGAACACGGAGATACTGACGTCCAGCCGGCTCGTGTAGGCGCCGAAGAACGAGCGCAGCGTGAATCCGGACACCCAGGCGGTGTGGCACAGCAGGATCGACACGGCCGAAATGGCACGCAGACCGTCGAAACAGGCGAAGTGGCGGGGCTTTCCGGCCGCGATCTCGTCGGCCGGGCGGACGGGCTCAACCTCTGTCCGATCGGCGCCGGTCGTCACCCCCTCGGCCGTTTCCACACCTGTTTCGTGCACCATTGACCAGCCCCCCTGGGCTCGATCGTACGACGGTGATGCTTGCCCGTGCGCTTCATGATACGCAGACGGAGGTGATCGGCCCGGCCGGCCCGGCTGCCTCACACCCGGCCCTGTCCGGCGCCGGCGGCCAGCGATCAGTCGCGGTCGCCGGTGGGCGCGGGCTCGTGGGTCTTCAGCAGGGACCCGACCACGGGGATCTCGGTGACGGCCTCGGCCCTGGCGATGGCCAGGCTGCTCCGGGCCAGCGGGAGGAAGGGCCCGGTGACCACATACCGGGGATTCCACATGGGGTCGTACTTCTGGTTGAACCGCCACAGCGATTCGATCTGCAGGGTCTCGCTGAACCGGTGCAGTACGTTGCGCTCCAGGTGGGTCCAGGGACCGTCTCCGGCCTCGCCGGCCACGACCGCCCGCATGGTGGCGAAATTGAGGCCCAGCCCCCGCAGACCCCGGCCGGCCATCCACTGCAAGGTCTCGATGATCACGAAGTCGGTGAGACCGTTGGGCGCGTCGGGGTCGTTGGTCCGCCTCATCAGGTCGAGGGAGAACCCGTCGACTTCGGCGGCCGGCACGTACTGGTTGAAGGCCATCGGGCTGCCGTCGGGCCCGAAGCACACCGCCAGGAGCAGGCCCTGGTCCCTGGGATCGAAGATTCTGCTCAGTGTCATGGAGTATCCGCGTTCGGCCTCGCCCTGCCTGGTCTCGGTCATGAGCTCGAGCAGCTGGGTCCGGACCTCGGCCGGGATGTCGTCGGCCGAGTCGAAGCACTGCACCGTGCAACCGGCCTTCCGGATCCGGTTGTAGGCGCCTCTCAGGGACTTCATCGACTTGCCCTTGAGGGAGAACCGGCTGGCGTCGACGATGGCCTCGTCGCCGATGTAGTGGTCGACCAGGCCCGAGGCCCGGTAGACCGGCAGCCACGACTGCGAGGCGGCCAGCACCGAGGGCTGCCAACCGTTGGCCTGGGCCATGTCCATCACATCCGACCACACCTCGGCCCGGTCCGCCGGCGGTCCGATGGGATCCGGCGACACCAGCATCACGCCGTTGATCACCGAGTAGGCCACGAGCGACTCCCCGGTGAAGAACCACGACTTGTCGTCCCGCAGGGCGAAGTAGTCGAGCGTGTCGCCGCCGTGCTGCTCGATGATGCCGCGGGCCCGCTCGAAGGCCTCCTCGCGGGCCGACCCGGTCCGGCGCGACTCCCGCCCCGGCACCGCCACCAACAGCAGGGCCACGAGCACGGCCACCACGACCAGGAGGAAGACCACGTCGAAGTGCTGGCGATGCCCGACGCCCAACAGATTGCCGACCCCGGCGGTGCCGGCGATGACGACCAGTCCGGCCGCGGCGGCCCCGATGAACAGGCGGTTGACCCCGCTCGGCTTGACCCGGAAATGCTGGTGCTCCAGAAGCAGCCACAGGGTGAAGAGCAGTCCGAGCGTGGACCCCTGGGGCGGGCGACCCTGAACCAGCCGGTCTCCCGTCGTGACCAGGAACAGCGCGATGGTGGCCCACCACACCGGACGGAGCCCACGCCGGATCCCCCGGGCCAGGGCCACCATGGCCAGCCCGGCCACCAGGGCTTCCACCACGGACAGCGGGTGGACCCCGAACGGGAGCCAGTGGTCCACCGACCGGGTACCGGTGATGGGCCAGAGCGCGGCGAAGACCACGTTCAGGACGCCCGAGATGAGGAGGATCCCGGCCGCCACCCGACGCACACGACGACGGACGACGAACCGCCGGAGACCCGACGCGTCCAGCGGCCAGGTCGGGCCGTTGGGCAGGGCGCCGGCCAGGGCCGTGGTGGACATGTCCACCTTGCCGGGGGCCAGGGCCAGCCGTTCCAGGAGGACGGGCGACCGGACCGGCACCTCGCGCAGAAACAGCTTCACGCCGAGCACGGCGCCGCCCTGGATCTCGACGTAGGAGAAGCGGTGCAGGGTGACGAAGGGGTGGGGCAGGCGGAACCGAGACGGCCGGCCCGCCACCGATGCCACACCACTTCCGGTGTTGGCGTAGAACCCGGTGCCCACCACCGACAGCTCGGGCTCGTGGGTGTGCCCGGACACGAGGCCGGCGTAGCCCTTCGTGACCAGCCGCGCCGCCTCGGCCCGGGCCGACCCGTTGTGACTGGCCGGATCGGAGCGATCACTGACGGCCGTCTCCCGCAGCGCCCGGTTGACCCGGAGCAGGGTGGCCCCCGCCGCCACCGCCGCCACCACGATGATGAAGGCCACCAGCAGGCCGAAGCCCAGCAGCCACCGCTGGGCGTGGTGGTGCAGGAGCTGACGGACCCCGGGCAGGAAGGTCATGAGCCGGAGGAGGAGAATGGCCACGAACGGGACGGCCACCAACCACAGCTTCCCCACGATCTTGCGGTAGAAGAGGCGCGAGCCGATGAAGTCGGCGATGTCGCCGTCCAGCCACTGCACCCCCTCGAGGAGTGAGCCCGATGATTGGCGGGATTCCACCTCGGGTAGGAGGTCGCGCACCACGTGGTGGCCGAACGGCGTGTCCACCGGTGACCACGGGTCCTCGAAGGTGTTGTAGGGGTCGGTCTGGTTGCCGTGGACCAGCCGGACCCGCTGGGGCCCGCGATCGGTCGCCACCACCAGGTTGCAACTCAGGGCGAACAGCTCGACGCCCAGCCGGTCCTGCAGAACACCGGTGGCGGTGCCGTCCCATGCCAGCTGGCCGTCGTGGTTTCCGGACAGGACCACCACGTGGTGGTCGGGTCCGGCCGCGAACCCGCTGACGGCCTCGGTCAACTGGGGATGGGCATCGAGGATCTTGTCCACGTCCGGGGGCCCGGCCAGCATCTCGAACCCGTCCCCGGCGATCACGAAGGCGGCCGGACCGGTCATGGTGGCAAGGATCCCGGCCAGTTCCTCCGCCACCTCGTTGGAGGTCGGCGTGGCCACGGTGGGGAGGTGGAGATCGCTGACGATCACCGTCCGGCTCCCCGCCGGCAGCTCGAGTTCGACCTCCTCGGCGATGAGCGACAACGTGGGCCGGTCCTCGTCGACCTCGACCGCCGGCTCCTCGGTCGCCGGGGGCGCACCGATGACGGCCGCCTCCTCGGCCCGGTCGGTCAACTGCCGGCCTCGGGCCGCATCATGGGGAAGAGGATCACATCCCGGATGGCCTCCACCTCGGCCAACAACATGACCAGCCGGTCGACGCCGATACCGATTCCCGAGGTGGGCGGGAGGCCGTATTCGAGGGCCCGGATGAAGGCCACATCGGCGGGATGGGCCTCGAGGTCGCCCCGGGCGACCGCATCGGCCTCGACCCGGAAGCGATCCTGTTGCTCCTCGGGGATGTTGAGCTCGCTGTAGCCGTTGGCGAACTCCTTGGCATCGATGGCCAACTCGAACCGGTCGGCCAGCGTCGGGTCGTCGTGTGTCCGACGGGCCAGGGGCGACACCGAGACCGGGAAGCCGCAGACGAACACCGGGTCCACCACCGTGGGCAGCAGGATGGTGTCGTAGAGCTCGAAGATGAGCTTCCCCGAATCCCACTCGGGCAGGAAGTCCACGCCGAACTGCTCGCACACCGAGCGGACGTCGGCCACCGGGTCGTCGGGGTGCAGTCGCCTCCCCACCTTCTCCTCGAGCCAGTCCAACAGTTGCCGGCGCGGCCACGGGGGGGTCAGGTCGACGGCCCGTTCCCCCACGGTGAACGTCATCCGCCCGGTCGCCGACCGGGCCGCCTCGACGATGAGGCGTTCGGTCAGGTCCATGCCGTCGGTGACGTCGCCGAAGGCCCGATAGGCCTCGAGTGCGGTGAACTCGGGGCTGTGGCGGGTGTCCACGCCCTCGTTGCGGAAGTTGCGCGCCATCTCGAACACCCGCTCGTAGCCCCCCACCACCAGGCGCTTCAGATAGAGCTCGGGAGCGATCCGCAGACTGAGATCGATGTCGAGCGCGTTGGCGTGGGTCATGAACGGTCGGGCCAGGGCTCCGCCGGCCTGAGGTTGGAGTATCGGGGTGTCGACCTCGACGAACTCCTCCGAGACCAACTGCCGGCGGAGGGCGGCGATCGCCTTGAACCGGATGTCGAACACCCGGCGGCTGTCCGGGTTGGCCAGGAGGTCGACCTCCCGCTGGCGGTAGCGGGTGTCGGTGGCGGTCAGGCCGTGCCACTTGTCCGGCAGCGGTCGCAGCGCCTTGGACAGCAGCCACAGGTCGCGGACATCGACCGAGAGCTCCCCGCGTCGACTGGTGACGGCCTCACCGTCGGCGCCGATCCAGTCGCCCAGGTCCACGTTGGCCAGGACCAGTTTGGCCTGTTCGGAGAGCACCGACTCCTGCATGAGGAGCTGGATGGACCCGGACACATCCTGGAGGGTGGCGAACGAGAGCCGACCGTGTCCCCGGATGCTGGTGAGGCGCCCGGCCATGCGAACCGTCTCACCGGTCCGGACATCGGCGGCCAGACCGTCGTGGCGCCGGTGGAGTTCGGACGCGGTGTCCGTCCGGTCGAACCGCGACGGGTAGGGATCGATGCCCTGCCCGGCCAGTACATTTCGCTTCTTCCGGCGGTCGGCGCTCAGCGCATCGAGTGTCCGTGCGTCCGTCTCCTGTCCATTCGAATCGGACTCGTCTGTCACGATGACGCCCACTTCCCTCGCTCTTCGGCCGGTCGGTCCCTGATCAACCAGTCCCCGCCCACCTGCGCCGTGCTGGCTATCTTAGGCAAACGGAATTCGCCAGATCCCTCGCCGTCAACATCGATCTGATCACCGGATGGTTTCCGGTGACAGTAGTTGTCGTCGCCATCGCGGCGGTGGTTCTCTCCGTGGGTTGGCACGACGGGGCGTGGAAGTGGCAGCTGCCGATCGGCATTCCCGTCAGCTTCGTGCTGACCGTCCTCACCGCGGTGGCCATCCACGTGTTCAACCTGGTTCCGGCCGAGTTCCCCGAATCGTTCTACCTCTGGGCCTGGCTGCTGTGGTTCTCGGTGGTGATCATCGTGACCGGCTGGACCCGGGCCCACTGGGTGCTCCGGACCTTCTCCGTCATCGCTCTGGTCTTCACCGTGATCGCCGCGTTCACGGTGATCAACAAGAGCTACGACTACTACCCGACCCTGGACCGGCTGCTGGGGAAGGACGCCGCCAACTTCACCAACCTGCCGGCGCTGCAGAAGATCCGGGACCAGGTCCGACGGACCGGGAAGCTCCCTGATCACGGCGAGACCTTGGCCATCAACATCCCGGGGACGGTCTCCAAGTTCCAGGCCCAGCCGGCCTACGTCTACCTACCGCCGGCCTGGTTCAAGAACCCCGAGCCCCAACTCCCGCTCATCGAGCTGATCGCCGGCGTGCCCGGTCAGCCCTCCGACTGGACCCGGGCCGGCTACGCGGACACCACGGCCTCGGCCTTCGCCGATCGGCACCACGGCCTGGCCCCCATCCTGGTGATACCGGACAACAACGGCGACAAGACCAGCGACTCCGAGTGTTCCAACAGTGTGTTCGGGAACGCCGAGACCTACCTGATCCAGGACGTCCCCAACTTCATGCAGGCCAACTTCAACGCCGCCATCGGGAAGCACTCGATGGCGGTGGCCGGGCTGTCCGACGGTGGGACGTGCGCCACCATGCTGGCCCTGCGTAATCCCAAGACCTTCTCGACCTTCGCCTCCTATTCGGGCTACGCGTCGCCGACCTATGAGAACGATAACGAGCAGCAGACAATTGCCCAGCTCTACCGGGGGTCGAGCGAGAATTACGAGGCCCACAATCCGGTCCACCTGCTCACCACCAACAAGTACGCGGGGTCGGCCGGTTGGTTCACCGCCGGTCAACAGGATCCCCAACCGGCGGCTGCGGTCCAGCAGTTGTCCGGTCTGGCCAAGAAGGCCGGGATACAGGTCTGCGTGACCACACCGCCCGGTGACCACTCCTTCATCTTCTGGGCCGCAGCGTTCAGGATCTCGCTGCCCTGGCTGTCGTGGCGACTGGGTCTGACCCCGGCCCCGACCGATCTGCCGGCCAAGTGTGATCCTCCCATTCCCTGAACCGACCGGCCCCACGAGAACGTTGACGCCTATCTGATCTGGACTTATGCGGCCCGGGCGCCCCTAGCTCAACGGCTCATGCGGTCGGCCTCCGACCGATGGGGGCAGTAGGGCCAAATGTCACCAAGGGTTGGCCCAGCTGACCGATGAATGGCACCTCCGGGCACCTGTCAGTGAAGAGTTGCAACCACGGGGCCACTCCGCTTGTACCCGATGATCATCGGCGATAAGACAAGAGATGCCAATGTCATTCTCCGATGAGGATCTCAGGGATGCAGTCGACGAAGTCCTGGAAACGGCGTGGCCTCATGAGCGTCGTCGAGCTCGCTCCCGTTGGAACCGCGGCACTCTGGGGCGTATCGCCGCAGGACTTGTCGTGCTCTTCGCGTTGCCGCTGACGCTCCAACTAACAGCAGGATTCTCGCTCCCGTGGGTGTTCTATGCGTTCATCGGTGGAATCACCATCAGCGCGGGCGTTCGTGAAGCCCGTGATCCGGATCATCTCCGACACGAGTGGCCCTAGCCGACGGATCGACGGCGGTCATGGCTGCTGGGCCGAGCGGTGCACTCACCTGGGTGCCCTGGCGTCTGCCGTGATTCGGGTCGAGGATCTCCCTCAAGAACGAGGTCCTCCGGTCCTGCAAACAGGGTGGAAACTGGGGTTCAGCTCCTCGAGGCGGTTAGCGGGTCGATGCCACGAGCGATGGCGACCAGATCGGCGACCGAGATACCCCGTGCCCGACGTCGCTCGGCAGCACTGAGGTTCCCCGCCGGGACCAGCAGGTGCAGTCCCCGCGGATGGATCTGGAACTCCAATGGCGTCGGAAGTTCTAGTGCCTCACCGTCGACGCCAGCGAAAACCTGTCCCGACCGAGACCGAACCTCGAATTGGACGGCGGTGAACTCGTGCCAGTACCGGCTCCGACGGCGTTGGCCCAGAGCGGAGAGAGCGAACACCTGGGCCGCCTCGCTCCCCGATCGTGCCGAGATGGCCACAATCCCGAGCGTCCCGGTGTCCAGTCGTCGGCGCTGCGACGCGTCGAGGGTCGCGCCCAGGACGTAGGGATTGTTGGATACCTGGAGCAAGAAGGCACCATCAACTTCGATGCCGTTTGGCTCGGTGAACTGGAGGTCGAACGGCTCCTGTGTACGGCCAAGCATCTCGGGCAACATGGCCCTGGTGGTCTCGGACTTGGCTTCTCGGTATCCCTCCTGATGAACGATCGTCGCATAGATGCCGAGGGACACGTTGTTTACGAAGAGTCGGTTCCCGACAGTGGCGTAGTCGATCCGGCGCTCGATGCCATCGCTAAAAGCACGGAGACCGAGACGGGGATCTTCCCGGTCGATCCCGAGGTCCTGAGCGAAATGGTTTCGTGTTCCGGCCGAAACGCATACGAAGGGAAGACCGTGCTCGATGGCGATGGAGGCCACGAGAGCTTGGGAGCCGTCCCCACCGGCCATGCCCAAACAGTCGGCCCCGTTCGCGATGGCGTCCCGTGCCAGTCGCTCGAGGTCGAGGCCATGATCGAGCATGACCACCTCGACTCCGAGATCCTTGGCCAGATCGACAAGACCGAACGTGGCCACTTTGCCCCCGCCCGACCATGGGTTGCAGATCAGAACAGGGTGGTCAGGGCGTTTGACCGAAACCGGTCGACGAGCGTCCTGCTCATGGAGATCGTGCCTGAGTGCAGTCCTGCCCAGGCCGACGGTGCCTCCCAGGAGCACGGCCAGCAGCACAAGGCGGAGCAGCGGTCGATCAGCGCTGGGTGTCACCCAGACGATGGCCAGGACCATCAGGATCACACCGACGACGGCGCCGGCCATTCCGAAGCCTCTACGCGGTGCCCGCTCGGTCACCACCCACCAAAGACCGCCAACCGCGAGGCATAGACCGGCAAGGGCAAGGACGAGATACCCCAGATTGCGGAGGCCGAAAACGACCAGAGCCACGGTGAGGAGAAGACCGCAACCGAGGGAACCGAGCGCCAGGCCACGCTGACGCCAGGTGACCTGGCGCGGGCTACGAGTTCTGATGTTCTTCGACTGGTCCATAGCAAATCTCCGGTCGTTAACGTAGGGCACCAGCGCCTCGAGCGTAGGGTTCGACGAGCGTCCAACCGGAACCTGATCAGTGGCGGTCAGAGACTCGGCCACCGCAGGTTCTTCGGTTGGTGTCAGGTCAGGGCGGATCGTTTCCGTTCGGGCATGCCGCCAACACAACGATCGCCTTTACGCCCTGGGATTGTCTGGGAATCCTCACCGTATCCCGGGCCGCACGGATTGCGGGTGTCGTGGTCGGGTGCTCGTGGTGGTAGGGGTTGGGTTCTCGCGGGTGGAACTCGGTGTCCACAGGATGACCGATGTCATTGTCGGCTTTCTTGTGCTGCAGCATGGCCGGTCGGGATCGGTCTTCTCTTCGCGTACCCCATCCCACTTCCCCTCTCCTCTTCGTTCATGTCGGGAGCAGCGAGTGAGCGGTCTGGTGACTCCGAGGTCCTTGCGACCACACCCGAGGTGATCGTCGCCGAGCACTGAGTCCTCACCACCGGCTCGGTCAGGATGGCCGACCTGCGATAGTGAAGGGATGTCGGTCATTGTCCACATGTCGGACATCCATTTCGGTGCCCATCAGGAGGATCTGGCCGAATCGCTGCTCGCCGACGTCGCTGCCCAGGAACCCGATCTCGTGGTCGTCTCCGGAGATCTCACGCAGCGGGCGCGGCCCAGACAGTTTGAGCAGGCGCGAGCGTTCCTTGACCGCTTGCCCGGGCCGGTGCTCACGGTCGTAGGGAATCACGACCTGCCACTCGTAAACATTCCTAACCGGTTCCTCTCAGAGACCCGGCGCTACGAGCAGTACATCACCCCTGATCTCGATCCCGTGGTCGAAATCCCCGGCCTGGCCGTCGTGGGTCTCGACTCCATGCCGACATGGCGCTGGAAGGCTGGACACATCTCGCCCCGACAGGTTGGCATCGTCCGACAGGCCATGGTGGACGCCACGGCCGATGCCTGGCGGATCCTGGTGACACACCACCCGGTACTACCGGAGAATCTTTCGGGGCTCGTTGGACGCCGACTCCTCGTCGACACCTGCGCCGACGTGGGTGTGGCCGTTCTTCTGTCGGGCCACACCCATTCGGCTTCGGTGACCACCACACCCCTCGGCGAGCCCGGTCGTCGTTCGGCCCTGGCCGTGGTGTCGGGTACGACGATCAGCCGTCGGACCCGGGGGAGCCCGAACACCTACGGAGTCCTCCACCTGGTTGGGCCTATGGAGGTCGGGGGCCGATTGACACTGGAACTCCGACGGGCCGAAGGAACGGACTGGTCGGTCGGCCTTCACGCGCAATTTGAATACACCGCGAATGGAGTGGTCGCCGTTGGTTCCGCTGGCAATGATCCGAAGTGATCAGGGCCGCAGTCTGGGCAAGTCGAGGATCCCGATGGACGCAAGCGCGATCAACAATCACGTTCAGACGCCTTGGCTTCAATCATCTCCCTCGTTCACCTGGTCCAGTTGTGCCTCAACCTCGCTCCGGGGCAATCGCCCAAAGGCGATAATGGCGGACTCGATGGTCGGAAAGAAGTGGGTCGGATCGATCGTCCGAGTCAACTCGTATCGCTCGATCTTCGCTCGGACTGGATCTTTCATCTCGGCGAATACAAGGGAGATCTCCTGCCCGTTGAGGGTCTCATCGAGGTCCTCGAGCATGTCCGCTGCCGTTGTATCGACGTCCGTGATGGGCTCTGCGGCCACGACGATCCAACGAGGCCGCGGTTCGGCCGCAGCCAGCTCCCGAACCTGCTGACGGAAGGCGCGAGCGTTGGCGAAGAACAGGGGGGCGTCGAACCTGAAGACGACGAGACCCCGGATCAACTCGGCATCCGGATAGGAGCGCACGTCGTGATAGCCGGGAATCCCCTCTACTCGTCCCAGGCTCGTACTGTAAGGCCACCATGATCGACGGAATACGTTGAGTATGGAGAGCCCAACTGCGATGGCGATGCCAGGGAGCACACCCAGCACGGCGACCCCAAGGAAGGCAGCAATCGACAGGGCGAACTCGGCCCGTCTCACTCCCCAGAGTCGCTTCATCCCCGCCACGTCGGCGAGGGACAAGGCCGCCGCCATCACCACCGCCGCCAGTGTGGGTTGAGGGAGGTTACGGAAGAGTCCGGGAACGACGAGAAGCATGAGCACAATCACGCCGGCCCCGACCAGGCCGGTTACCTGCGACTTTGCGCCGGATTGGTCAGCCACCGCGGTCCTCGAGCCACTGGTGCTGACGGGGAAGCCCTGGAAGAGACCGGCGGCCACGTTCGACGTACCGATTCCAATCATCTCCTGGTTGGCCCGGACCTCGTCCCCGCTCCGAGCGGCGAATGCCGATGCCGTCGAGATGGTGTCTGTCAAGGCTACGAGCGAGATCCCGATGGCCCCGGCGACGAGCAGGCCCAAATCCGACGCAGAGACGCTCGGAATAGTGAACGGGGGCAGCCCCTGGGGAAGTGTGCCCACCAGTGCGACCCCGTGCCTTCCGAGACCGAACACCACCGCGGCACCGATGGAGAGCACTACGGCCAGGAGCACCCCGGGGACCTTGGGCAACCACCGCTGGAGCACCAGAATCACCGCAAGTCCGAACAGCCCGATGAGAACGGCAGCGATCACGGTCTCCCCCGACCGGATCCCGTCCACGAATCCGGTGATATCTCCGATCAGCGTGTCGGAGTGAATCGAGAACCCGAAGAGTTTGGGCAACTGACCCACCAGGATCGTGAGCGCGAGGCCGGTCATATAGCCGATCTGGGTCGGTTTGGAGAGCAGGTCGGCCACGAAGCCGAGCTTCGCCACCCCGGCCAGGATCATCATGGCTCCGACGAGGACGGCGAGCATCGATGCCAGGGCGACGGCGCGGGCAGGACTTCCGTTGGCACCGGCGAGGGGGAGGATCGTGGCCGCGATCATCGGCCCGAGCGACGAGTCCGGTCCGAGCACCAGAATGCGGGATGGTCCCAGTGCCGCGTACCCGACGAGGCAGAGGATCGAGGTGTAGAGGCCCGTAATGGCCGGCAACCCGGCCAACTCCGCGTAGGCCATTCCCTGAGGCACGAGAATGGCAGTCAACACCAGGCCGGCCATGAGGTCCTTCGGTAGCCATCGTGGTTGGTAACCGGCCACCATCCGGACCCCAGGGAGCTGCATCAACACAAGGCCACCACCGTCCCGGGTTGCCGCGTCCACTCGGCGCGGGCTTGCCGCGTCCACTCGGCACGATGGTAGGTACGAAATCTAAGCGGCAGCCCCCGAAGTCCGGGCAAGGCCCTCCGGCAGATAGTCCGATACGCCTTCAAGACCGTGTGCTCCAGACCATGGGGTATCCACATCGTGACTTCGACTAACAGATCCACTGCGGTGAACTTACCGATCTAACTTGCTATCGGGCATCAGATCAAAGGCATCAGGTCGAACGCACCGAAGGTGGCGCCTCGCCCCCCGGAGTCGCTTCGATTGATCCACCTCCTCGGCATCTGCCTCGATGGCCTTCTGGTCGGCCATCGAAGAGACGGCCCGGTGCCTCAGACCAGCCCAAGCCCCGCGGCCGCGGCCTTGGCTTGATCCTCCGCGTCATGCGCGGCTTGGGCATCGTGATGCCGGCCGGCACAGGCCCGAATCTCCCAGCGATTCGGCGCCGTCTGTCTGATACCTTGTTCGACCGTGGTCGACTTGAACGCTTCGGATTCCGGACCCATGGCCCGCCCTCCATGTTGGTTGGGGATTCTGTTGGGTGAAAGTTCACTGCTCAGGGCATTGTCCCTACAAGCGCCCCTAGCTCAACGGTAGAGCAGCAGATTCTTAATCTGCAGGTTCCTGGGTTCGAGTCCGGGGGGGCGCACGCAGAACCGGGGGGCGCACGCAGAACCGGGGGCGGGCCGAGGGGTACCGCTGGCGTCGGCGGGTGGTGACACGGGTTCCGGATGGCGGAGGCAGGAGCGGCCCGGTCCGTCGAGGACGAGGAGGGGGCATGCATCGCATCGCTCATGACAGGCCGGCGGCCCGGCGGGGTCCCGGGTGGACGGTGGCCGCGGGTCTGGTGGTGGCGGCGGTGGCCATGACGGCCTGCTCGTCCACTGCATCGACGACTGTCGACAAGACCGGATCCACGAGGTCGGTCGTCCCGAGCGCCGCCTTCTCGGACTACGCCGGCATCACGCCTACGTCTGTCTCCATCGCCACCATCGCCACCCAGTCGGCCGGGCTCTTCACCGGGGCCGTGGTGGGTACCGAGGCCTACGCCGACTACGTCAACGCGTTGGGCGGCATCGATGGGCGAAGGCTCATGGTCGACGATGAGAACGACCAATTCACCGGAGCGCTGAACAAGCAGCTGACCGATGCGGCGGTTCAGAAGGACTTCGCCATGGTGGGCGGCTTCTCCCTGGAGGACAGCTTCGGCGGCAAAGTGTTAGCCGCCAATCCCCAGATGCCCGATGTGGCCCAGACGCTCGATCCGGCCACCACGGCGCTACCCAACGTCTTCAGCTTCAATCCGTCGGTAGGGGGGTGGCAGCTGGGGCCGCTGACCTACTTCCAGAAGCACTACCCCACCGCTGTGGACCACGCCGGCGCCCTCGTCGCCGACTACGGATCGGCCGAGACCACCTGGGTCGGAGAGAAGGCGGCCATGGGCCACCTCGGCTACAAGGTCGTCTACGACTCGACGTTCCCGGTCACCCAGACCGATTTCACCCAGAACGTGGTGGCCATGAGGAACGACGGGGTCAAGATCCTCTTCCTCGAGCAGATGCCGCAGAACTACGCCGCCGCCGTTGTCCAGGCCCTGAACCAGCAGAATTTCCACCCGGTGGTGGTCTTCGGAGCATCGGCCTACAGCGAGGCCCTCGTGCCCAGCTCGGGCGGGGCCGGCGCCATCGACGGGGCCTATCTGGATCAGGGCACTTCGCTGTACCTCGGTGAGGACTCCCACAACATCCCGGCCGTCCAGACCTTCCTGGACTGGGTCCAGAAGGCCTCGCCGGGGTTCAAGGCGGACTACTACACGCTGTCCGGCTGGCTCTCGGCCGAGCTCTTCACCGAGGCACTGCACGCGGCCGGAACGCACCCCAGCCGGGGCTCGGTCCTCAAGGCCCTGCGGGACATCACCTCGTTCTCCGGCGGCAACGTCGTCGGCACCTCCGATCCCTCAGCCAAGAAACCGACCAACTGCTACGTCATCGCCCGCATCGAGAACGGGCAGTTCCAGCGGCATGACGACCCTCCCGTCGACGGGCCGACCCACGGCTACCGCTGCGATCAGCCCTATTTCACCCTTTCCAAGTAGGCGCACGACCCAGGTAGGCGCACGACCCGAGCGGCAGCGCACGCGCACCGGGTGATCGCCGACCCACCGCGACCCGGTCGGATGCCGCTCACGCCGGATCGGTGATCACCGCACCACCCGATTCCTCGTCGGGGCTGCCGGCCCGTACCGGGCGTGGCGAGCGCTTGGCCCGCACCTCCATCTCGGGAGGGGCCCATCTCGACAGCAGGACCACCCCGGCGAACATCCCACCCAGAAAGACGAGCTCGAGCACGATGGCGCCGGGCGAACTCCGCAGCTGCTCGCCGAACAGCTCGATACCGATGGCGATGCTGGCCAGGGGATCGACGATGAGCAGCGCCGACTGGGAGGCGGCCAGCGGACCGGCGGCGAAGGCCGACTCGAGCAGGACGGTGCCCAGCACCCCGCTCACCACCACGGCGTAGAGGGGCCAGTGGAGGAACAGTCCGGACCAACCCTCGTGGGCCAGCACCTCGGTGGCCGCCTTGACGAAGGCCGCATCGATCGCCCACACCAGCGCCGCCGCCGCGCCGAGGAGGGCGGCCCGGCGGGCCGGCGACCCCCAACGACTCAGTATCAGCAGCACCACGATCACCAGGCCGCGGCTTCCCAGGGCCACGATCCACGCCGCCGCCGTCGGCCGGTTGTGTCCTTCCTGCGGATGGGCGACGACCAGGAACCCGAACAGGCCGGCACAGAGCAGAGCGGCGGCACCCCAGGTCCGGGCGGCGATGCGGTCCCGCAGCCAGAGGGCCCGCAGGGCCAGGGTGAAGATCAGCTCGGTGACCAGGATGGGCTGCACCGAGGCCAGCGTTCCGAAGTAGAGGGCCAGGGCGGTGAAGATGAAGGTCCCACCCATGCACACCATCCCCAACAGCCAGATGGGCTGCCGGATCAGGAACTTGGTCGTCTCCCACCCCGACCGTTTCTCGTCCGAGCCGGCCACGTTGGCCAGCCTCTGCAGGACCGAGGTGAGGGCCTGGCTGAAGGCACCGAGGAGGGCGAACAGGATGCTCATGGTCCCCCCTTTCGCGGTGGCCTGCTTGCAGTCTCCCTGTCCATTGCAGACCAGCGCGACCGTTTGGCGCAACAACCGCCGCTGAGGTCGGGACCTGCCGGTGGAGGGGCGGCGACATCCCGGTCCACCCCGCTCATGGTGATTCGCATCGGGCCGGCTCGGTGGCCGGCTCCGGCGTCAGACCGAGTCGCCACGACAGCCAAGGGAACGAGTCGACCAGCGCCTGGCTCCAGAGGTCGAAGTCGTGGCCACCGGGTCGGACCGCTATGCAGGTGGCGATCCCGGCCCTCAGCGCGGCCGGCTGCAGGTTCCGGGCCGCCTCGAGGGGCTGCTGGTCCTGGCTGCCCACCTCGAACCACCCGGCCATGCCGTCGAAGTGGCCGTTGCGTAGGAGCTGCACCGGGTCGTGCTCGGCGAACCGGTCCTCGGAGCCACCGAACAGCGTGTCGATCGTCTCGGCCAGCGTGGTCTCCTGGTACTGGGGCGAGGCGAAGCCCGAGAAGGTGGCGAACGTCGGGTAGACGGTCGGATGGCGAAGGGCCAACATGATCGAGCAGGTCCCGCCGGCGGAGAGGCCGCCGATGGCCAGTGAACCCGGGGCGGACGAGGCGTTGAACTGGCGACGGGCGAAGGCCGGCACGTCGTCGACCAGATACGTCTCGGCATTGCCGAACCTGCTGTTGACGCACTCGGTGTCCACCGTCTCGTATCCGTTCGGATCGGGCATCACGATGATCGGCGCCAGGCCGTCATGATGCTGGGCGAAGGCGTCGGCGGTGTTGTCGGCGTCGCCGTCGCCCGACCAGTCCGAGGCGCTACCGGGTTCCCCGGGCAGGAGGACCAGCGTGGGGAGGGACGGCGTGACCTTGGCGAACCAGGCCGGCGGCAGGTAGACGTAAGCCGGTCGGGTCGAGAAGTGCGAGACCGTAGGTGGGATCGTCGTCATGATCACCACTCCCTGCGAGGGCAGGTGGCCGCTGATGGCCACCTGTTCCTTGATGGCGCGCAGCTCGGGCGTTCCGACCACGTTCTCGGGGTCGCCGGTCACCAGTCGTCCCACCGTCGGGAACGAGTCGGCCTCGCGGTTGACCGAGCCCAGCGTCGCCGCCAGGGTGAGTAGCACGGCCAGCACCATGGCCACCTTGCGCCACCTTCCGACCGTTGTCCACCCGAGAAGCCCCGAACAGACGGCCACTACGAACGTGAAGCCCCACACGTACGCCGACCAGGGGAAGTCGTCGGGGACCAGCGAGCCCACCGTGAGAACCAGGGCCACGACGCCGGTGACACCCGCCGCCACCGGCACGCCGACGGCCAACTGGTGACGCCACCGACCGGTCCGCACATCCAGGGACGCCAACAGCGTCCCCACGGCCAGCACCTCGACCACCAGCGGAAGCCACCCGGAGACGATCGATACGTTCACGAATGCCCGCGCCCCCTGCCCGGAGCAGCTCCCGTCACGGAGTGTCGGGCCCGGTGCCGCCGGCGCTCGCCCGTGTCGACAGCCAGCGGTGGAGTCCGGCCGCGTTGGAGTGCACGCCGTTCATCACCTCGAGCTTCTCGCGGTGCACTTCGGGGACGCCATCGAGGTCCGACTCGAACGCCGTCGCCAAAGCGACGGCAATGTCCTCCCCGTTGCGGAAGGCCGACTCGGCCACGTCAGCCCACCGACGGAGGGTGCCTCCGGCCTCGTCGAGGATGTCCAGGGGGTCGTCGAGCAGGCCGTAGTGGGCCAGGGCCAGACCGGTCGGGCGGCGGTCGACGAACCGTTGCAGAGAGGTGAGGGCAGCGTCGAGGTCGAAGTCCGGCGGTGGAGTCGAAGGGCGCAGCACACCGGCGTCGGGCAGCTTCACCCCGACGGCGTCCCCCGCGAACAACACCCCGCTCAGGGTGTCGTGCAGAGCCAGGTGGTGCTTGGCGTGCCCGGGCGAGTCGACGGCGACCAGTGCGCGGTTCGAGCTCACGTTGACGGCCTCTCCGTCCTCGAGGACGTGGATTCGCTCCGACGGCGTGGGGTCGAGTCGCCCGTACAGGGAGTCGAGCAGCGGGCCGTACACACGGGATGCCGAGTCGACCAGACGGGTGGGGTCGGCCAGGTGCCTGGCTCCCTTGGGGTGGACGTACACCGTGGCTTTCGGAAACGCCCGGGCCACGTCCCCCACACCGCCGGCGTGGTCGAGGTGGATGTGGGTGACGACCACGCCGGCCAGATCGCCGGCACCGATGCCCAGCCGATCGAGCTGCGCCAGCAGCACCGGCACCGAGCTCTGGCTCCCGGTCTCGATCAGCACCGGTGCATCGCCTTCGATCAGGTAGCCGGCGGTAACCCGCTCCCAGCCTCCGAGCAGGGTGTCCAACTCGATCACCCCGTCGGCCACCGTGACACCGGCCCGGGGAGTGGTCGGGTCGTCGGGATCGAAGGGATGGGCCGACCGTCGAGCGTCGCCGTGCTCCGACGCGCCGTGGTGGTGGGTTCCGCTCACGCCCGCATCATGCCCGAACCGCCGCTCCGGTGACAGGAACGCCCATGGCGGCTACGAGCCCGTGGCCCCAGCCCGGCGACGCCGGGTCGACGTCGATGCCGCCGACGCCCTGGTGGCCTCCGATGTCGGGCCGGGGGACTTCTCGGTCGCCGCCTTCTCGGTCGCCGCCTTCTCGGTCGCCGCCTTCTCGGTCGCCGCCTTCTTCGTCGCCGCCTTCTTCGTCGCCGCCTTCTTGGTCTGGGCCCTCTTAGCGGCCGACTTCTTCGTCGCCGACTTCTTGGCCGTGGCTCCCTCGGCTGGGGTCGTCGTCTTCTTCGTCGCCATCCTCACGGTCCCCGCCGGTCCGGCTTCGGACCGACGCGAACGATGGCCCTTGGTCACGACCGGCTTCTTGACGGCCAGCGGCGTGGGCTTCTTGTCCGAGGGCTTGGTGGTTGGTCGGCTCCGCCGGGGCGAGGCGTCTGGGCCGGCGGCCACCTTCCCCCCGACACCCACGCCCGGAGCCACCGCCGACGCGAACAGCTGTGCCGCGCCTCTGGGCGCGCCTGCTCCGGCGCTCTCGGCCAGCTTTCCCAGCATGCTCCGGGCCGTGACCCCGCCCAGGTGCCGTTCGATGGTTCCGCTCATGCCGTGGGTGATCGAACGTCGGGCCAGGCCCATGACGACATGGTCCGTGGTGGGCTTCTGCTGGCCGGTCAGCTTGGAGGCCGAATTCACCAGGGACACATGGGAGAATGCCTGCGGGAAGTTCCCGACCAGCCGACCGGCTACCGGGTCGTACTCCTCGGACAGCAGCCCGAGATCGTTGCGGAGGCCGAGGAGCCGGTCGAAGAGCTGGCGGGCGTCGCGGTCGCGCCCCAACATCGAGAGGCAGTCGGCCAACCAGAACGAGCAGGCCAGAAAGGCACCTTCACGGCCGGAGAGGCCGTCCACATCGCCGGTGTCGACGGTGCGGTAGCGGAGCACGAATCCGCCGTCGACCAGCTCGCGCTCGACCGCCTCGATGGTCCCCCTGACGCGGGGGTCGTGGGCGGGTAGGAATCCCACCAACGGAATCATCAGCAGACTGGCGTCGAGCTGATCGGAGCCGTAGTACTGGGTGAACGAGCCCTTGCTGGCGTTGAAGCCCTGGTCGCAAACTTGTTCGTGGATCTCCTGACGGACCTCCTTCCAACGGTCGAGCGGGGCTTCCATCCCGTAGTCCTCCGCCGTCTTGATGGCCCGGTCGATGGCGACCCACGCCATCACCTTGGAGTGGGTGAAGTGACGCCGCGGCCCCCTCACTTCCCAGATGCCGTCGTCGGGCTCGCGCCATCCATCGGCCAGGAACTTCATCAAGGAGAGCTGGAACTCCCAGGCCGGGCTGTCACCGGGCTCGCCGGCCGGCTCCGACTCGTAGAGCGCCGACATCACCTCGCCGTACACGTCGAGTTGGAACTGCCCGGCGGCGGCATTCCCGATGCGCACCGGTGACGCGCCCTCGTACCCCGGAAGCCAGTCGACCTCCCATTCGTCGAGCCGGCGCTCACCGGCCGCGCCGTACATGATCTGCATCTGCGACGGGTCGCCGGCCGTGGCTCGGAGGAGCCAGTTACGCCAGGCCATGGCCTCTTGGTAGAAGCCGCCCCGCATGAGGGACTCGAGTGTCAGCGTGGCATCCCGGAGCCAGCAGAACCGGTAGTCCCAATTGCGGCTACCGCCCAGGGTCTCGGGGAGCGAGGTGGTGGCCGCAGCCACGATGCCGCCGGTGGGCTCGTAGGTCAGGGCCTTGAGGGTGATGAGCGAGCGGACCACCGCCTCGCGGTAATCGCCCTCATAGGTGCACTGCGACACCCAGTCGGTCCACCACAGCTCGGTGTCCTGGATGGCGAAGCACGCGTCCACGGGGCGCGGAGGCTCCTCGCTGGCCGGGAACCAGGTCAGGGAGAAGGGGACCCGCTGTCCCTCGGTCACGGTGAACTCGGCCACGGTCGAGAAGTCCTGCCCCTTGCACTCGGCCGTAGTCCACAGGGACAGGCCGTCGGGACCGGCGATGGCGTTGAGGGTGCCGTCGACCTTGCGCACCCACGGGACGATCTGTCCGTAGCCGAAGCGGATGGTCAGGACCATCTCCATGGTGACCTTGCCCCGTACCCCCTCGACCAGTCGCACCACCTCGGGATGCTGCTGCCGGATGGGCATGCAGTCGGTGACCCGGACCGTCCCCTCCTCCGTCACGAACTCCGACTCGAGCACCAATGTCTCGCCCCGGTAATGACGGTGCGACGCGCCATGGGAGCCCTTGGGAGCCAACTTCCAAGACCCGTGGTCCTCGTCGCCCAGGAGTTTGGAGAAGCACGCGGCCGAATCGAAGCGGGGCAGGCACAGCCAGTCGATGGAGCCGTCCCGCCCCACCAGGGCGGCGGTGTGGAGATCGCCGATGATGCCGTAGTCCTCGATGGGGAGCGCCATGCCCCATGTCTAGTCGGGCCATTGGCCCCAGTCTCGTCTGGTGTCGCGGTCGCTACCGGTCGCTCTCAGCCCGCGATACAACCCCCGGTCCCCACCACTTTGTTGGCGGCCAGGGCCTGTTGGACACGGGAGAGCACGCCGGGGGACGACAGGGCGTACCCGATGTCGCCGTTGGTCGTGGACCGCGAGAAGACCACACCGATCACCTGGCCGTCGCCTTGGACGAGCGGGCCGCCCGAGTTGCCGGGCCGGACCACGGCCTGGATCTCGTAGACGTTGCGCACGGTGAGCCCCTGGCCGTAGATGTCCCGGCCCTCGGCCTCGAAGGTGGCCATGATCCCGGCCGGTTGGGCTTTGAACGAGCCACCCCCCGGATAGCCCAGCACGGCCGCCGTGACCCCCCGGGACGACTCGTTCGGATCGAGGGGAAGCGACGGCTCGTCGAGGCCACCCACCCGCAATACAGCAAGGTCGTAGGAGGGGTCGAAGTACATCACGGTCGTCTGGTAGAAGCCGGTACCGGCCTGGACCATCGGATGGGGGATGCCGGCCACCACATGGGCGTTAGTCACGACCACGTGGGGAGACACCACGAACCCCGAGCCCTCTTGGATCTGATCGCACCCGTCGCCGACGATCTTGACCGTGGAGCCTCCGGCGTGGGCCACCGCCTGTTGGAGCTGAGGCTCACCGGGGAGCGCCACCGGTCCGGCCGATGCCGGGGCCAGCTGGGCGAAGACGGGCGGGAAGCCCTCGGCCGAGAGGAAGCTCTGAACCTTCGTGAACACCGACGGCGGTGCCGGCAACACCGAGTCGAGAGATCGGATGATCCTCGACCGGTCGATGGACGAGTTGAGGCTCAACGAGGAACTGTTCACCAGGGTGTTGGCCAGGAGCCACGCGGCCAGCAGGGACGCCACCACCGCCACCACCACGCCCAGCGCCGAATCCACCCCACCGAGGACCCCACGATGCACGTGGGAGAAGACCAGGTTGCCCACGAGACGGCCCAAGATCCCGCACAGGGTGGCCACCCCCAACAGTGTGATCAGGGCCAATGCCGTGCGCGCCCCCTGGGAGTGGGCCCACTGCACCGTGGCCGAGGCCAACAGGGCCCCGAGGTAGAGGCCGACCCAGAACCCACCGAAAGAGAGCACCTGGACGATGGCCCCCAACCGCAGACCTTGGACCGCGGCCAGGACCACGACGACCAGAACGACCAGATCCACCACGTTCATGAAGGGTTCCGCAGGCGGGTACTGGACTCAGTACGGTCCGGGGCAAGGAGTACCAACACCACCGACGTACGGTAGACCTCTGGCCCCGGGACCGGCCGTCATCACCCTCCCATCCGGCGTCCACGTGGCAAGATCTCTGGCGCAGGTGAACAGTCCTTGGCCTTCGGCCGGCGACGGCACGGCCAGGGACGTGACCGGAGAGTTTCGTGAGTGATCTGACACCGCCCTTCGCGGGCGACCGAGCCGCCCACACCGATGTGATCACGGCCCGGTGACGCTGTCCTCCGGGCCGGGTGAAACGCCCGCCAGCTCCCGAACCACCCCGCCGCCGGTCCGGACCCGCCGGGGCCTGTCGGTCGGCGCGGTGTCCGTGGCCCTCATGGCTCTCACGGCCGTCGTGGCCGGAGGCTGCACCTCCTCCACCGGCGGCTCTGCGGCCCCTTCCACCATCGCCCCCGGATCGCCGTGGCTCGGGGCCTTCGTCTCCGTCACCCCGCCGACGCCGGTCAACGCCCTCGAGGACGTCGACTGCGCCACCACCCTCCACTGCTGGGCCGTCGGCTCGACCGTCGGTGCCGCCGACGCGCCGAACGGGGCGGCGATCATCTCCACGACCAACGGGGGCGTCTCGTGGAGCGCTCAGGCCGTGCCGGCCACGGTTGGCTACCTGTCGGGCGTCTCGTGCAGCGACAAGCGAGACTGCGCCGCGGTGGGCCAGTCCAGCCAGACGTCCGACGGTGCCGGCGAGATCGTCGTCACGTCCGACGGAGGCTCGACATGGACGGCGGCCGCCGTTCCCGCCGGCATCCTCGACGTCACCGCGGTCACGTGCCTGGCCCACCACTGGTGCATGGCCACGGGTAATACGGCCGGAGGCACCGCGGCGTTGGTCTCGTCATCGGGACTGGCCGAGTGGGCACAGGTGGGGACGCTGTCGGCCGGGGTCTCCGGGGCCACCGGCATCTCGTGCACCGACCGCCGTGACTGCTGGGTAGCGGCGGACAGCGCCACGGACGTGGACCACGTGGCCGGTGTGGTCGACTTCACCAACGACGGCGGGGCCACCTGGCTCCCGACATCGACGTCGAAGGGAGTGGGGCTGCTCGACAGCATCTCCTGCCTCCCGAGTACCGGGAGCGGCAGCGGCCCCCCGTTCTCGTCCACCACCGCTCCGTCCACCACCGCTCCGTCCACCACGACTCCGTCCACCACCGCTCCGTCCACCACCACCGCGGCCGCGTCCGGCTCGGCCACGACGGTCCCCACCTCCACCCCCGCCACCGCTGCGGCCACCACGACCGTTCCTCCCACCACGACCACGACGGCACCGCCCGGTGAAGCCGGCGTCTGGTGCGCGGCGGTGGGCACCACGGCCACGACCTTGACGGGCTCCCGCACAGGGCATGGGGTGATCCTGACCACCGGCAACGGGGGCGCGACCTGGTCGACGAAGCCCCTCTCGTCGAGAGTCGCCGACCTGATGGACGTGTCGTGCACCGCCGTCAACACCTGCGTGTCCGTAGGGAGCTCGGTCAGCACCGCGACCCAGGCGGGCGTGGTCGTCCTCACCGGCCCGGACCCACACTCGTGGAAGCACGCCGCCGCGGTCGGTTCCCCCCAGCCGCTCTCGGCCGTCAGCTGCGTGTCGACGGCCGGCTGCGTCGTGGTCGGCGAGTCGATCTCCGAACACTTGACGGCCTCGTGAGCGGTTCCGGCCATCCCCGGGGCCGGCGGGGGCCGCCGCTAGCGTCGCTGGCCATGGGGTCGCTGGCGCCGGAGTCGCTGGCCACGGGGAGGTCCCGGCCCGTGTGGTCGTCCGGCCGTCACACCCACTCTCTAGTATCCACTGCGTGTTCGATCGAACCATGACCTCTTTCCCTGCTCGCCGCTCGACGGGGCCGGTACGCCGGCTGTCCGGGACGGGCCGGCCATGAGCAACGTCGAGCCACTACGGGGCGGCGGTCGCCGCCGGCCCACCTCCACCTCGGCCTTCGGAGTCGGCCGCCGCGAGGCGCACGACTCCTCCACCTTCTACGCCCGGTTCACACCACCTCGGGTGTCGGAGGACAGCGATGTGACCCCACCCACGGCCCGAGACGCCATCTGGGTCGGTGACGCCCGGGACATGGACCGACACGGGGATGTGGCCGACGGCTCCGTGGCACTGGTGGTGACCTCCCCGCCGTACTTTGCCGGCAAGGAGTACGAGGCCGTGATCGGCGTGGGCCACGTGCCCGCCGACTACGACGCCTACCTCCACATGCTCCATGACGTGTTCGGCCGCTGCTTCGACAAGCTGGAACCGGGCGGGCGTATCGCCGTGAACGTGGCCAACCTGGGCCGCAAGCCCTACCGGTCCCTGTCCCGCGACGTCATCGACCTGCTCGAGGGCCTCGGCTACCTCCTGCGCGGCGAGATCATCTGGCAGAAGAGCCGGGCCGCCGGCGGCTCGTGCGCCTGGGGCACCTACCAGCGGCCCGGCAACCCGGTCCTCCGTGATGTGTCCGAGCGGATCGTCATAGCCTCCAAAGGCCGATTCGATCGGGCCCTGACTCCCGAACAACGCCACGCCGAGGGTCTCCCCCACGAGGGGACCATGACCATGGACGACTTCGTCGATGCCACCATCGACGTCTGGGACATCCCGACCGAGTCCGCCACCCGCGTGGGCCACCCGGCACCGTTCCCGGTCGAGCTGCCACGTCGCCTCATCGAGCTGTATACGTACCGGGGCGATCTCGTCCTCGACCCGTTCATGGGATCGGGCTCGACCGCGGTGGCCGCGGTTCGCACCGAGCGGCACTACGTCGGATTCGACACCGACCCGGCCTACGTGGCCTTGGCCGAGCGGCGCATCGCCGAGGAGCGGACCGGCCGGGCCGGAACCGAGGGGGCGGGGAACAGGCGGCGGGTGACCGTACCGGCGGGCCGGACGCCTCCCCCCGACCCCGACGTGACCACCGAGGCCCAGGCCGTCGCCCTGGGCCAGAAGGCTCGGGAGTTGGCCCACGGGGCGTTGGTCACCGCCGGGTTCGATGCCATCGAACGGAACGTGGCTGTCGGTGACCTCGGGATCGGGATCGACTTCCGAGCCCGGGACGCCACCGGCGCGACGTGGCTGTTCGAGCTGTCCGGGGCCTACTCGGCCACGCGACCGGGTCTCCAGAGACCGGATGTGCTGTGGAGGGCCCTGGGCAAGGCCAGCGTCCTGCACGAGGCCCGTGGCCGGGACGTCACCCGGGCCGACCTGGGCCCGTTGATCCTGCTCACCACCGACATGCCGAAGCCCCGCTCCGCCGGGGGCCGGGCCCTCAGGGCGGTCCAGGGCGAGGAGCGCCGCGGTCCGGTGTTCGACGTCGTGGAGCTGCTCGACGCCGAGGGGATGGAGCGACTCCGCTCGTACGGGAGCGGCATCGACGGGAGCGGCATCGACGGGAGCGGCCACCTCCCCGCCGGGTGAGGCGCCTGCCGGACCGACACACCCATGCCCGACGACCGGACCACGATCACCGAGCTCGGGACGGCGCTCGGCACCCTCCCCTTCGCCGATCCGGCTACGGCCCTGGGCCGTAGGCCCCAACAGCTGAGACTGTCCGACGCCGTATGGGAGCACCTCGACGCCATCCACCGGTCCGGTCGGTTCGCGGACGAGCTGGCCATGGCCTTCGCCAACGGCCGGGCCCTGCTGCAGGCCGCTGACGGCCTTCGGGACCGCTACCCCCTGACCATCGAGTGGACCGGCGGCCGGAGACCCCCCGGTGACGAGGTGGCCCCTATCGACCTGCGCATCGACCACGTCTACCTGATCAGCTGCAAGTACGAATCGGACATCCTGGCCAATGCCTCGCCCGGGCGCATCTTCAACGGGCTGCTGGCCACCCACGGCTCGTGGGACCGGGGCGACTGGTACGACGCCGTCGCCCCGACCGAGCTGACCCAGCTGTACCGGTCGTGCCTGGCCGCGACGGGGCTGCGGGGGTTTCCCCCCACACCGTCGGCGTGCACCCGCGACCAACTGAATACCCTGCGGGCCTCCCTGGCCGGACGGTCCTATCCCGACGCCGCGTCACGAGCCGCCTATGCGGAGCTGTGCCGCAAGGTGAGCGATGAGTCGGCCCGGCGGTGGTCGGCCCAGCTGGTGGGGTCCGGCGTCGGTGGCGAGGCCATGCTCTGGCGACTGCTCCGCATCGGCAGCGCCCCCTACTTCGTCCTTGGCCACGACCGGCGCACCGGACAGCCGGCCCGCTATCGGATCGCCAGTCCCTGGGACTGGCGGGCGTTGTTCGAGTTGGAGGGCTTCGACGTGAAGGCGGCCACGGCCGGCCAGCCGCGGGTCGACTGGACCTGCACCTACCGGTCGAGGCACGACGGCGGGGCGGGAACGGTGGCCGGCCACGTCGAGATCCGCTGGAGCCACGGCCGATTCGCCCAACCGCCCGAGGCCAAGGTCTATCTCGACACGCCGATGTCGCAGCTGCCCGGCTACCACCCGCTCGGCCCGGCCGAACCGGCCCAGCCCACGCTGTGGGCCACGGCCTGAGGACCGGCGTGGACACCGATTCGTCGTGGGACGGTGACCGCTACCAGCGACGGTTCGACGAACTGGCCGCAGGTGGAGCCGACGTGCACGGGGAGGCCGACCTGGTGACTCGGTGGCGTCCGGCCACGGTGCTCGATGCCGGTTGCGGAACCGGTCGGGTGGCGCGCCAGCTGGCCACCCGGGGCATCGAGGTCGTCGGCGTCGACGGTGACGAGTCCATGATCGCCACCGCCCGACGACGAGCTCCCGACCTCGAGTGGGTCGTGGCCGACCTGACGGAGTTGGAGCTCCACCGGCGGTTCGACCTCGTCGTGATGGCCGGAAATGTGCCCCTGTTCACCCCGGAGGGGACGGAGGCGGCCCTGGTGCGTGGATGTGCCCGGCACCTCGTCGGCGGCGGACGCCTGGTCACCGGCTTCCAACTCGACCGGGGATACACGCTCGGGCGGTACGACGACGACTGCCGACAGACCGGGCTCGAGCTCGAAGCCCGGTGGGCCACCTGGACCGAAGATCCGTGGGTCGAGGGCGGTTCGTACGCCGTGTCCGTCCACCGGGCCCCAGCCGACCCCGCCGGTTCGACGGTCAGCTCCATTCCGGCGTAGGCGAGGCCCTGACGGTACGCGAACCATCTCTGCGATCATGGAGCCCGCTCAGAAAGGTCCCCATGCGAAATCCCATGTTCGTCTACGACGAGCAATTGACGAATCTCGTCCTCGACTACTGCCGGTGGCGCCTGGCCCTCGATCCCGTCCCCTTGGACTTCGGAGGTGCCCAGGCCTCCTCGCTGGACGCCAGCCTGTCCGGCCTGATCAATGCCACCGGCACCGACGCCGGCCACGTCATGGAGGTCTTCGAGAGCGAGCTGGCTACCGCGGTGATCTCGTGCGACAGCCCTCGCTTCCTGTCGTTCATTCCCGCCGCCCCCACCAAGGCGTCACTCCTCTTCGACATGGTGGTGGCCTGTTCTTCCCTGCAGGGGACATCGTGGATCGAGGCGGCCGGAGCTGTGGCAGCCGAAAACCAGGCTCTCGACGTCCTGGCCGGCCTGGCCGGCCTCCCCGATGGAGCCGGAGGCTGCTTCGTCTCGGGCGGGTCGGCCGGAAACCTCTCGGCGCTCATGGTGGCCCGCGACACGGCCGACCACCGTCTGGGCGAGCGGTCCCCGGCCCGGCCGCTGGTGGCCATCAGCGAAGAGGCCCACTCCTCGGTGGGCAAGGCGCTCCGCGTGCTCGGCGTCGAGCCCCTGCTGGTGCCGTGCGACGATCACCGCCTGACCGGACCCGGCCTGTCGGCCGCCCTCGACGGACATCCCCGCGGTCGGGACGTGATCGCCGTGGTGGCCACCGCCGGCACCACCAACGCCGGCATCATCGACGACCTGGCCGGTGTGGGGGCGGTGGCCCGGGACCGGTCCCTCTGGTACCACGTCGACGGGGCCTACGGAGGTGCGGCCCTGCTGGCCCCTACGGTCCGGAGCAACTTCGACGGTATCGAGATGGTGGACTCCCTGGTGGTGGATCCCCACAAATGGTTGTTCGCCCCCTTCGACTGCGCCGCCCTGATCTATCGCCGACCCCATCTGGCCAAGGCCGTCCACACCCAGGACGCCTCGTATCTCGACGTCATGCACAGCGACACCAGGGACGACTGGAATCCGAGTGACTACGCATATCACCTGACCCGACGGGCCCGCGGGCTGCCCTTGTGGTTCTCGCTGGCCGTGTACGGCACCGACGCCTACCGCGACGCCATCGAGACCGTTCTGGCCGTGACCCAGCAGAGCGCAGACCTGATCGAGCGCATCCCCTACCTCGAGCTGGAGCGACGGCCCGAGCTCTCCGTCGTGCTGTTCCGGCGGCTGGGCTGGGAGTGGACGGAGTACGAGACCTGGTCGAATCAGCTGTTGGCCGACCAGATCGGGTTCGTGGTCCCGACCGTCTGGGAGGGCCGGGCGGTGGGTCGGCTGGCCCTGCTGCACCCCGACACCACGGTGGAGATGATCGGGGAGATCCTGGCCACCCTGGCCTGACGGGCGGTGGTCCGCGGCGATCGGACCCGGGGCCGGAACCTCCGGTACGGTTGGCGGTGCTGAGCGGGACCGCGCCGAGCGGTGCAGGCGAGGACGACAGGCCCCACATCGAGAGCAGACGAGTGATGCCCAACCAAGGCGGTCGGCGCACGACCTCACCGAATGATGCCGGTCATCCGCTCGCGCCCTACTTTCCCAGACTGACCATCGACTGGATCCACCGCACGCCAGAGGATCGATTCCGCCAGGTCAACGGCACGATCGCCTTCGTGGACATCTCCGGCTTCACCAAACTCTCCGAGGGTCTGGCCAAACACGGCAAGGTCGGCGCCGAGGAGCTGACGGCCACCATCGGGACCTGCTTCGTGGCCCTCTTGGACATTGCCGTGGCCAACGGCGGCCGGCTGCTCAAATTCGGCGGCGACGCCCTCCTCCTCTGGTTCACCGGCGACGCCCACGAGGCCAGGGCCTGCCGGGCCGCAGTGGACATGCGCGCCGAGCTCCGGGTGGCGGGCCGACTCGAGGTCCTCGGGCAACGGGTGGCGCTGCGGATGTCCGTGGGGGTCCACAGTGGGCGCTTCGACTTCTTCCTCGTCGGTTCGTCACACCGTGAGCTCATCGTGACCGGACCGGCTGTCAGCACCACGGTGTCGATGGAGGCCGCGGCCGGCGCCGGCGAGATCGTCGTCAGCGACGCCACCGCCCGGGCCCTGCCACCCGCGAACATCGGTGACAGGAAGGGACCCGGTCTACTGCTCCGCCGCACACCGGCCGTGCCCGAGGATCCCTTCGTCCCGTTCGAGCCGGTGGCCGCCGACGTGGAGCTCTCCCGCGGCATTCCCGTCGGGCTCATTCCGGCCCTGACCAGTTCCCACCGCGAATCGGAGCACCGCCGGGTCACCGTTTCCTTCCTCCACTTCGACGGCACCGACACCCTGATCGAACAGGCCGGACCGGCGGCCACCGCCGACCACCTCCATGACCTCGTGTCCCTGGTACAGACCGCCGTCGACCGTCACGGCGTGGCCTTTCTGGCCACCGACGTGGACCGCGACGGCGGCAAGATCATCCTGACAGCCGGTGCACCGTCGACATCGGGGGACGACGAGCACCGCATGCTGTTGGCGGTGCGGGAGATCATGGACGCCGAGGCGCCGCTGCCGCTCCGGACGGGCGTCCACCGGGGCTCGGTCTTCGTCGGCGAAGTAGGTCCCCTCTACCGTCGGACCTTCACCGTCATGGGCGACACGGTCAACCTGGCGGCGCGGCTGATGGCCAAGGCCGCGCCGGGTGAGATCCTGGCCACACCCGAGGTCCTGACCCGGGCCCAGGCCAGTTTCGCCACCGCCGATCTCGAGCCGTTCTACGTGAAGGGGAAGTCGAAACCGGTCCGGGCTCTCCGGGTGGGGGCGATGACCGGCGGCAAACTGGTGGGGCTGACCGAGGACCTCCCCTTCGTCGGACGGGACCAGGAGGTGGCCGAACTGGGGGCACTGGTACGGCGGGCATCGGAGGGCGGCGGCACGCTGATCGAGATCGTCGGAGAGGCGGGCGTGGGAAAGTCCCGGTTGCTCGGCCGGCTCCGAGATCTCACCGGGGAGTGGGCCCAGCTGACGGCGGGGTGCGAGCGGTACAACTCCTCCACGCCGTACCACGTGGTGCGCCAGCTCCTACGCCGACTCCTCGGGCTCCCGGCCGAGGGATCCGACGACGCCACCTCCCAGCTGTTCCTGACCGTGCTGACCGAGCGGGCGCCGGAGCTGCTGCCCTGGTCGCCGCTGATCGCCGGGGCCGTGGATCTGTCGGTGCCCGAGACTCCCGAGACGGTCGAGTTGGACGAGGAGTTCCGGCGAGCCCGCCTGGCCGACGCCGTCCAACAGCTGCTCGGACATCTCCTGCCGCAGTCAGGTCTCCTGACAGTGGAGGACGCCCACTTCATGGACGAGTCCTCGGCCGATCTCTTCGGGGCCCTGGCCGCCTCGGTGGGCTCCACCTCGTGGGTGATCTGCATGACCCGACGCGACCTCGAGTCGGGCTTCGTCGGGCCGGACGGTGCCGCTCGTATCGATCTCGGCCCTCTCGACGAACGGGAGACCACGGCACTGGCGGAAGCGGCCACCTCCGAGACGCCCCTGCCGGCCCAGGAGCTGAGCGTCCTGGTCCGCCGCTCCGGTGGCAATCCTCTCTTCCTGCGGGAACTGATGGCCGCGGCCGTCAGCGGAGCGTCGGTCGAGGGCCTGCCGGACTCGGTCGAAGAAGTGGTGGCGGCCCGCATCGACCGGCTCTCGAACGACGACCGTCACCTCCTCCGACGCCTCTCCGTCCTCGGCCAGTCGGCACCGTTCGAACTGGTGGAGGCGGTGGTGGACGAACTCCCCGAACCGAAACACCCGGTGTGGAGACGTCTGGACGACTTCGTGGTCTGGGACCGTCACGTCCTCCGCTTCCGCAACGGGCTCCTCCGTGACGCGGCCTACGACGGACTCACCTACCGGCTCCGGCGTCAGCTCCACAACCGCGCCGGGGACTCGATCCGGGCCACCTCGGAGCAGCGGCGCGACGAGCAGCCCGAACTCCTGTCGTTCCACTATCTGCACGCCCAGCGCTACGCCGAGGCCTGGTCATACGCCCTGGAGGCGGCCCAATGGGCCACGTCGGTGTACGCCAACTTCGAGGCGGCCGAGCTCTACGAACGCGCCCTGGCCGCCGGCCGGCGTCTGGGCGACATGGGACCGGCCGAGCTATCGGCCGTGTACGAAGCCCAGGGCGACGCCCGCAACCGAACAGGCGCCTACGCCGAGGCGGCCGGCGCCTACCGGGCCGCCCGTCGCCTCATCGACGACGACGCCGTGGCCGCGGCCCGCCTGATGTTGAAGCTGGCCCAGATCCAAGGATGGATGGACCGGTACCCCAACGCGCTGCGCTGGATTACCAAGGGTCTACGGACGCTCGAGGACGCCGATGGAGACGCCGCCATGCGCCAGCGGGCCAAGCTGCTCAGCTGGTACGGCCGCTTCTGCCAAGAGGCCGGACACCACGCCCGCGCCATCAAATGGTGCTCGCAGGCCATCGAGCAGGCCGAGGCGGCCGGCGAGCAGCTGACCCTGGCCGAGTCACTCAGGGTCATCGACTGGGCCATGGACGAGCTCGGACGGCTGGAGGAGCCGGAGAATTCGGAACGGGCGCTGGCCATCTTCGAGGAGCTCGAGGACCTGCCCGGCCAGGCCGACACGTTGAACTCTCTCGGCATCTTCGCCTACTTCCGCGGCGAATGGGAGGAGTCCCTCGACTTCTACCGACGCTGTCAGGCCATCGTCCGCAGGATCGGCAACGACGTGAAGATGGTGTTCGTGGAGTTCAACATCGGCGAGATCGCCCTGGACCAGGGCCGGCTCGACACGGCCGCGGAGCAGTTCCAGCTGGCGTCGCGGGCCTGGCGGGCGGCCGGCTACCGGTCGGGTGTCGCCGACGTCCTCGGGAAACTGGCCCGGGTGGCCGCGCTTCGTGGTCACTTCGACGAGGCCTTCGGGCTGTTCGAGGAGTCGATCGCCGAGTTCCGGGCCGTCGGGAGCAATGTCGACGAGCTCGAGGCCCAGGCCCGCATGGCCGAGTGCCTGCTGCTGAGCGGCCGGCCCGACGCGGCCCTGTCCCTGGCCGACGAGACGCTGGCCCAAGCCCGTGGTCTCCGGGGCGTGCCGCCCCAGGTGCCACTGCTCCAGCGGGTGCGGGGCGCGGTGTTGGCCCGGTCCGGCCAGCCGGAGGCGGCGGAGGCGGCGCTGGAGCAGAGTCTCCACGCCGCCCGGAGCCGGGGGGCCCAGTACGAGGAGGCCCTCACCCTGCGGGTCATGGCCGAGTGTGCCACCGACATGAGCGAAGAGCGTCGGGACCAGTTGCGACAGGCGTCGGCGTCGACCCTGTCCAAACTGGGCGTGGTGTCGCCGCCCGATCTGTTGGCCCCGCACCCCCCGGCCGGACCCACTCTGATCAGGCCGACCACGACGACCACGACGACCACGCTGACCACGTTGAGTGGGGCGGGACGGGGGGAATACGACCGGTAGTGGCCGTGGCTGTCGTCGGCAGTTGACGGCCCTCCCCGCCCCAACTACATTCCGAACGAGCGTTCGACGACGCGTCCTAGGCGGGGCCGTCGTAGCAAATCCGGATGCTGGCGCGAGGTGCAGACAAGCCGTCGGGCGAGGAGATGCCGGGTCTCATGAACAGAACCACGTACGTCAAGACCATCGTGGCCCTACTGGCGGTCGCCACCATCGGCCTGACCGGCTTGGCCCTTCCCGGCGTGGCCGGGGCTAATGCAGCCCGTGGGTACGGAGGGTGTATCAAGCTGACCGGATCGTCGTTCTCCGCCATGGCCGGGGTCTCCATTTCGCCGACGGTGGCCACCTTCACCGATTCCAAGCCTCACTGGTACCAGCCGCCCTGGGCTCCCTCGCAGTTCTCGGCCACGATCGACTGGGGCGACGGCGCCACGACCAGTGGGACGGTCAGCCCGCCCAGCGGTTTCGGCGATCCCTACACGGTGGCCGGAACGCACACCTACACCACCCAGGGCAGCTACACCACCCACATCACCGTCTTCCAACAGTGGCCCGGATACGACAAGGCCACGACCACCGGTACAGCCACCGTCGGTGACTACGCCATCGACGCCACCGGGGTACCCATTCCGGCCCAGACCACCGGTCAGGCCTTCACCGACCTTCCGGTGGCCACGTTCACCGACGCCAATCCGAATGCGGCGGCGAACGAGTTCACCGCCGTGATCGACTGGGGAGACGGTCCGCCGACGAGCGCCGGGGACATCACCGAGCCGGCGGGCGGGACCACATTCGACGTCACCGGCGGCCACACCTACAACACCGCCGCCACCTTCACGGTCACCATCACGATCACCGATACCGGGGGGGCCCAGGCCGTGGTCGAAGAACCGGTATCGGTGTCGAACCCCGTCTCCACCGTCACCTGCTCCACATCGGGCTGCTCCGGCACCGTGTCCACGCCGCTGCAGACCGATGTCATCAGCTCGAAATCGACGTCCGGATCCATCCAGGCCTCCATCGACTCGGGCTCACTCGTGTGCGACGGCAACTACCGCCACGCGCCCCAGGTGACCACGATCAACGGCACCGGCCTGAACCCGAACAAGCCCATCGAGGAGCACCTGACCTTCCCCCGCTCGGAGCTGGTCGGGCCGGCCGGGGCTCCGGTGGAGGTCTGCTATCAGGCCGACGCCGGCACGACCTTCATCGACCTCGAGGGGCAGTCGGTGACACTGGGCTTGCTCCCCCTGTGCGGCTCGTTGCCTCCCGAGCCTCCGAGACTGCGACTCGGGCCGTGCGTCAAACTGCAGAAGCCGATCTCGGACCTGCATTCGACCATCTCCGAGCGGCTGGTCGTGCCACCTGACGATCCGAGGCATTCGTAGCCGCATCGCGCCGGCGGACATCCGACCGCCGGCGGTCCCTACAACGAGGTCGTCCCGGCATCGCCCAGCCACGATCGGGCGCGACCCGTTCGACGACCCCCGACGAGCGGCCCGGGCGAGACGGCGCCGCTCCCGGATGCTTTACCCCAGGTGGGCCGTCGGGTAACTTCTCGGCACTGCAGCACCGTTCTTTCCCGGGGGATCGGCCGGTTGCCCGAACCCATCGAGCATGCGGAGGGTGAGCGATGGATGAGGTGGCGGTCTCCCAAAACGACGGCCTGACGCGCAACGTCGGATTCTTCGGACTCCTGCTCACGTCCGAAGGGTCGATCATCGGATCGGGCTGGCTCTTCGGGGCGCTGGTCTGCGCCACCATCGGCGGTCCGGCTGCCATCATCGCCTGGCTCATCGGCTCGGTGGCGGTGATTCTGCTGGCCCTGGTCCACGCCGAGCTGGGCGGGATGTTTCCCGTCAGCGGCGGGACCACCCGCTTCCCCTACTACGCGTTCGGCGGATTGGCCGGCGCATCGTTCGGGTGGTTCTCGTGGCTGCAGGCGGTGGGCACCGCGCCCATCGAGGTGGAGGCGGCCATCACGTACACCTCGAACTACTGGCACGGACTGACCCACTCGGTCAACGGCACCGTGGTCCTGACCGGTCTGGGCTACCTGGTGGCCACGGTGTTGATGGCGCTCTTCGTAGCCGTCAACCTGTTCGGCATCCGCTACCTGGTCCGGGCCAACAACGCCATCACCACATGGAAGGTGCTCATCCCGACCCTGACCATCGTCGTCCTCTTCTTCACCCGCTTCGACACGTCCAACTTCACCGCCGCCGGCGGCTTCGCCCCCTTCGGCCTGCACGGTGTGCTCCGGGCCGTGAGCGACGGCGGGGCCGTCTTCGCCCTGGTCGGGTTCGAGCAGGCCGTGCAGCTGGGCGGAGAGAGCAGGAACCCCCAGCGGGACATGCCCCGGGCCGTGATCTTCTCGATGCTCATCGGGGCCACCATCTACATCCTGTTGCAGGTGGTGTTCATCGGCGCCCTCCCCCATCAGGCCCTGGCCCACGGGTGGGCCAACATCTCCTTCGAGGGCATCTTCGGTCCGTTCGCCGGTCTGGCCAAGGGTCTGGGCCTGGGCTGGTTGGCCTACATCCTCTACGCCGACGCCATCATCGCCCCCACCGGTTCGGGACTCATCTACACCACCACCACCAGCCGGATCACCTTCGGCATGAGCAAGAACGGACACGTGCCGGCCCTGTTCGAGAAGACGACCAAGAAGTCGAACGTCCCCGTCTTCGGGCTCATCTTCGCCTTCTTGATGGGCATGCTGCTGTTCCTGCCCTTCCCCGGATGGCAGAAGCTGGTCGGGTTCATCACCTCGGCCACGGTCCTCATGTACGCGGGAGCCCCGTTGGCCCTGGGCGCCCTCCGGCACCAGAAGCCCCACGCCGAACGGCCCTACCGACTGCCCTGGGCCCCGGTCCTGGCGCCGGCCTCGTTCGTGTCGGCCAGCCTGATCATCTACTGGAGCGGCTGGGAGGTCGACTGGAAGTTGATGGTGGCAGTCGTGCTGGGCTACGTCCTCATGTGGATCTCGCGGGTCACCAACGCCAATCCGGTCCACTCGCCCCTGGACTGGTCGGCGGCCATCTGGTTGTGGCCCTACCTGGCCGGTCTGACCCTGCTCTCGTTCCTGGGTCAGTTCGGCGGTGGCCGGGAGACCATCCCCTTCTACTGGGACATGGTGGCGGTGGCCGCCTTCAGTCTCGTGATCTACTACACCGCCATCCGCCTTCGGCTGCCCGAGTCCAAGGTGGACGAGTACGCCCAGGGCGTCTACGGGTTCGAGAGCTGAGGAGCGGCCCGCGGCCGCTCAGGTGTAGCCCTGGAGGATGTGCTCGACCCACCAGGCCGGGGCCGCCCCCATCAGGGTCTGGAGATCCCAGTAGTCCCACCAGCGCGTGATGGTCCCGTCGCGCAGCTCGTGCACAGAGACGAAGGGGAGGGTCACCTCCTCGCCGGTGTGCCAGTGCCAGGTCTCGGCATGCTCGGTCACCACCGTGTCGCCCTCGGCCACCATCAGCCGGAGATCGTGCTCGTAGCCCGAGATCCGTTCCAACCCGAGGCGGAGACGGGCGACGATGAGCTCCGGACCCCGGGCTACGTCGTCGGCCGGTGAGGGGACGTCGGTGTACTCGCTGTCGGGGCCGAAGAAGCCCCCGATGGCATCCCAGTCCCGCCGGTACAGCGCCTCCCAGAACGCCTCCACCCTCGCCTTGTTGCCCTGCGTGTGGGTGCCGTCGCCGTGCGTGTCAGCCGTCGAGTTGGCCATGGGACGGGATGTTAACGCTCCGGCAACGCTTCCCCCGCAGGTCGGCCGCTACCATCCCTTCACAGTGACCAAGAACGGGTCGGTCCACCAGGACCATCGGCATTCGGAGGTGTCGGCCTCCCACGAAGGCGCCCCCCAGGTCCTGACGGGCGTGAACCCGCAGGTGGTGAGCAAGGGCGCCTACGAGAAGGAACTGGCCCGGCTCCAGACCGAGTTGGTGCGGATGCAGGAGTGGGTCGTCCACGAGGGACTGCGGGTGATGGTCATCTTCGAGGGACGGGACACCGCCGGCAAGGGCGGCACCATCAAACGGATCATGGAGCGGCTCAACGCCCGCTACTGCCGGGTGGTGGCCCTCGGGACCCCGACCGACCGCGAACGGTCCCAGTGGTACTTCCAGCGCTACATCGCCCACCTCCCCGCCGCCGGTGAGATCGTGCTGTTCGACCGAAGTTGGTACAACCGGGCCGGCGTCGAGCGGGTCATGGAGTTCTGCACCGAGGAGGAGCACGCCGAGTTCTTCCGGACATGCCCCCAGATCGAACGGGCCCTGGTGCGCTCGGGGATCATCCTGATCAAGTACTGGCTGTCCCTGAGCGACGACGAGCAGGAGCGGAGGTTCACCGAGCGGATCAACAATCCGGGCAAGCGGTGGAAGCTGAGCCCGATGGACCTCGAGGCCCGGGCCCGGTGGGTGGACTACGCCGAGGCCAAGGACGAGATGTTCTCGTACACCGACATCAAAGAGGCGCCCTGGTACGTCGTCGACGCCGACGACAAGAAGGCGGCCCGGCTGAACATCATCAGCCACCTCCTCGACGTGGTCCCCTATGACGCGGTCCCGCACGAGAGCATCGAGCTGCCCGCCCGCCAGCAGCGTTCGTACGAGCGCCCGCCCATCGACAGCCAGACATGGGTGCCGAAGCGCTACATCGTCAGATGAACCCTCCACCGCGGTCGACGGGAGGGCCCTCGGCCGGTCGGCCCGCCCGGACCGGGGCCTAGGACGCCGTGCGCAAGTTCATCATCATGGGGATCCAGGGCAGCGGGAAGGGCACCCAGGCCAAGCTGCTGGCCGAGGACCTCGAGCTCGAACACGTGAGCGTCGGGGACATCTTCCGGTGGAACGTGCAGCACCACACCAAACTCGGGGCCCAGGTGAAGCGCATCATGGCCAGTGGCCACCTGGTCGACGACGACCTCGTCGAGTCCGTGGTCCGGGACAGGTTGGCCGAGCACGACTGGAACTACGGCTTCATCGTCGACGGCTTCCCCCGCAACGCCCGCCAGGCCGAGTTCTTCCTCGAGACCTACGACATCGACGGTGTGATCAACCTGCATCTCCCCGACGACGAAGTGGTGCGCAGGGTCATGGCCCGGCGACTCTGCTCCCAGTGCGGGCTGGACTACAACCTGATGGCCCACCGGCCCCAGCGGCCCGACACCTGCGACGTGTGCCACGGCACCCTGGTGGCCCGGGCCGACGACAACCCCGAGGCACTGGCGGTCCGGCTGGCCGAATACCACGAGGAGACCAAACCGCTCATCGAGATCTTCGAGCGCAAGGAGTTCGTGGCCACCTTCGACGCCACCCGCCCGGTGGACGAGGTGCAGGCCACCATCCGCCGTCGCTTCTCACTACCGGAACGAGCCGCTTAGTCAGACGTCAGCTTGCTGACGTCGACCGCGCCTTCGACTCGGCCGCCAACACCTTGGCCCGCTCGGCATTGCGCTGGGCCGCGTCACGGGGCCGGAGCCCGGCCTGGAACACGTCGCGTATGTACTCCTTCACGTCCGTGGCCTGGGTGGCCACCGTCAACAGATCGTTCGACTGCTGCAGATGGGTGCGGAGCCCCATCAGGTCCCAGGCCCTCCTGATGTTGGCCTTGGCCGCCATCAGGGTGGTCAGCGGGGCCTGGGCCACGTGGAAGGCCAACTCGTTGACCTCGTCGTCGAGGCGCTCCCGGGGTACGACCCGGTTGATCAGACCCATCTCCTTCGCCTCCGCCGCGCCCAGCTCCTGGCCGGTGTACATGTACTCGGAGGCCCGCTTCCAGTTCATGAAGATCCAGGGCTCGATGCCGGTCTCCATGGTGGGCATGGCCATACCCTGGAGCACCGGGAACTGGAAATAGGCGTCTTCGGACGCCACCGTCATGTCCGTCAGCAGCCCCCAGATGGTGCCGCCGCCGAGGCAGTACCCGTGGACTTGGGCGATGGTCACCTTCGGGAAGTCCCACAGCTTCAACACCGGCGTGCCGTAGATGTCCCACTGACCCTTCCACGGGCTACCGAGCTTGGCCGTGCTCTCGTCGATCTCGCGCATTTCGGTCCCCGGCGAACCCTGCACCACGTGGCCGGCACTGAAGCCGGGCCCGTTGGCCTTCAGGACCACGACCTTGATCTCGTAGTCACGGTCGGCGTCGTCGAGACAGGTGTCCACGTCGAACACCAGGCCGGAGGACTGGACGTTGGCCTTCTCCTGGAAGTCCAGCGTGATCCAGGCCACCGGTCCGTCCTTCTCGTAGACGACCGTGTCCAGCTCTCGGGTCTCCATGGCCTGCTCCTGTCCGGACGGTGGTGGCGGCGGGTCCCCCACCGGGTCGCGAAGCTACCAAAGAAGTCCGTTCGGAACCCCGGCCGCGGCGTGGGTAGTGTCTCGCCAACGGCGAGCCGACCTCGAGGGGGTGACGAGCATCCAGATCCGCATTCCGAAGTTGGGCATGGAGATGACGGAGGCCACCCTGGCCCAATGGCTCGTCGACGACGGCGCGGCCGTGGCCCAGGACGAACCTCTCTACGTGCTGGAGACGGACAAGGTGGAGAGCGAGATCACCGCACCCACCGCCGGGGTCCTCCGTCGGGTCGGCACCGAGGGGGTGACCTACCCGGTGGGCGAGGTCGTGGGCGAGCTCGACGAGGGGTCCGGCTGACCCCTCGGCCGGTCGGCGACCGGGGCGGCCGACACCTCCGCCCCCAGCGACGGAGTCGGAGGCACGCATAACATGAGACCCGCCTGACCGCTGGACGGTCCGGCCCTGGGACGGGGAGGGAAGCACCGTGGGGGAAGATGAGGACGGGATCCGGCGGACGATCGCCGAGTACAGCCAGTGGTGCGACGACGGTCACTTCGACCAGTGGTCCGAGCTGTTCACCGAGGATGCCCGACTGGTGTTCGGCCAACAGACCACCGACGGGCGGGCGGCCATCAAGGCGTACATGGAAGGGGTGCAGCCACCGGCGGCGAGAGGGAAGCACATCACCGGTAACACCCTGATCGACGTGGACGGCAACACCGCCGCCGCCACCACCGACTACCTCTTCGTGCGACCTTCGGCCGGTGGGCTCGAGCTCATCGCGGCCGGCCGCTACCACGACCAGCTGGTCCGGTACGGCGGGCGGTGGCAGTTCAGCCAACGCGCCATCACCATGCTCGGACTTCCGGCCCCGGTCTCGAATGGTTGACGTCGGACTCGACCGGCATGGTCCCGACGCCGGACCCCGGGAGGCCGGCGGCCGGCGGATCCCCTTCGCCATGACCGTTGCCGACCGCGTCCCGGTCGAGCGCTACTACGACCCGGACTTCGCCGAGTTCGAGCGGCGGTATCTCTGGCCCCACACCTGGCAGATGGCGTGCCGGCTGGAGGAGGTTCCCGCGCCGGGGGACTTCGTGGAGTACACCATCGCCGACCAGTCGGTACTCGTCGTCCGCACCGACGACCACACCGTCAGGGCCTACCTCAACGCCTGCCGCCACCGGGCCACCGAACTGGCCAAGGGATCCGGCACGTTCCCACGGGGCCAGATCGTGTGCCCCTTCCACGGCTGGCGGTGGAACCTCGACGGCACCAACTCGTTCGTCTACGGCGCCCACGCCTTCGACCCGGACCTGCTGGACCCGGCCGACCTGTGCCTGCGCGAGGCCCTGGTGGACACCTGGGCCGCATGCGTCTGGGTCAACCTCGACACCGATGCCCCGCCCCTACGGGAGGCCCTGGACCCCATTCCGAGCCTGCTCGACCCGCTCGGGATCGGTGACATGCGGGTGGTCTGGTGGAAGGAGGTCGTCCTCCCGGCCAACTGGAAGATGGCCCAGGAGGCGTTCCTGGAGGGCTACCACGTCCCCCAGACCCACCCCCAGCTGACCCTGGGCCACCCCGAGCATTACGACCCCGACAGCCTCGAGTACTCGGTGTACGAGAACGGGCACTCGAGCTTCCAGCTCCGCCCGAACGCCCAGGCCAAGAAGGGCCGGCAGGTGGGCGTGGGCGAGATCGACGCCATCGTCGAGTCGGTGCGCCTGCTGAGCGCGGGGCTCGAGGCCATGACCCTGGAGCGTGAGGTGCACGTCATCGAGGGGATGCGGAACCGGCCCGTCCCCGAGGGGAGCACCTTCGGCGCCGAACTGGTGAAGGCCCTCTACGAGTATGCGGCCGGCGCCGGCATCCCGCTGCCCCGGCCCGATCCGGCCGCCCTGGCCCGTTGGGGCGGGATGTTCTTCCACTTCCCCAACTACTTCGTGCTGCCCCAGTACGGGAACGCACTGGTCTACCGGTCCCGCCCCAACGGCGACGACCCCGAGTCGTGCATCTTCGAGCTGTGGTCACTGACCATCCCGGCCGAGGGCGACGCCGTCCCCAGACCGGCGCGACAGGGCCCGTTCGCCCCGGACGACACCGAGCACTGGCCCCGCATCCCGCTCCAGGACTTCTCCAACATCGAGCGCCAACAGCGGGGGGTCCACAGCTCGAGTGTCGACGCCCTGCGACTCTCCCACACCTACGAGGGCGGGATCACGAACATGCACCGGCACCTCGACCATTACCTGGCCCGGCCGTGACCGACGCGCACCGTCCGGACTCCCCGCCGCTGCCGGTGACGCCCGACCAGGTGGTCGTGGTGGTGGGCACCGGAGCCGCGGCCCTGGCCGCGGCGGTCACGGCCCACGACCGGGGGGCCCGGGTGGTCGTAGTGGAGCGCACCTCGGCCGTCGGCGGGACCACTGCGGTCTCGGGCGGCGGAGTCTGGATGCCGCAGAACGACCACATGGCCGAGGTCGGGACCGTGGACTCGCGGGCCGAGGCCCTGGCCTACATGGCCCGGCTCACCGCCGGGCGCACGCCGGTCGAGCTGCTCGAGCGCTACGTCGACGAGGGTCCGGGCATACTGGCCGAGCTCGAGCGCCAGACCCCGTTGGCGCTTCGCCCCATGACGTGGCCCGACTACCACCCCGAGATGGAAGGGGCCAAGGTGTCGGGCCGGATGCTCGAGCCGGCGCTCTACGACACCGGTCGGCTGGGGTCGTGGGCCGGACGCCTCCGCCGGGCACCGGTGCTGTCGGCGCCGATCACCCTGCAGGAGGCCACCGTGGAGTGGCGACCCACCTACACCCCCGAGCGCTTCGACTCCGCCGTGGTGCAGGCGCGGGTCCAACGGGGCCAGGTGGCCTGCGGCCAGGCCTTGATCGGCAGCCTCCTCGAGGCCTGTCTCCACCGCGGCATCGAACCGCGCCTCGACACCCGGGCCGTCGAGATCACCATGCGCGACGGGGCCGTCTCGGGCCTGGTGGTGGACGAGGACAACCACCGCACCGCCGTTCCGGCCCGGGCCGTGGTCCTGGCCTCGGGAGGATTCGAGTGGAACGCACCACTGCGCCAACGGTTCCTGCCCGGCCCCCTGACCCATCCCCACAGCCCGCCGGCCAACGAGGGTGACGGGCTGCTCATGGCCATGGAGGTCGGTGCGGATCTCGGCAACATGAACGAGACCTGGTGGTATCCGGCCGCGTCCTTACCGGCCGAGCAGTACGACCACCGTCCCCTGGCCCGGTTCATCGGCGTGGAGCGCACCGCCCCCCACTCGATCATCGTCGACCGCTTCGGCGACCGCTTCGTGAACGAGGCCGGCAACTACAACGACATGCAGAAGGCGTTCTTCTCCTTCGACGTGAACGAGTACACCACCAGGCACCTGCCGAGCTGGGTCGTGTTCGATCAGCAGTACCGGGCCAGGTACCCGGTGGTCACCTCGCGGCCGGGCGACGCCGATCCCAGTTGGCTGGCCGTCCACGACACGCTGGAAGGCCTGGCTGAGACGGTCGGCATCGATCCCGGCGGGCTGCTGGCGACGGTCGAGCGGTGGAACCGGTTCGTGGCCGATGGCCGCGACCGCGACTTCGACCGGGGGTCGAGCGCCTACGACCGGTTCCACGGCGACCCGCGTGCCGCCCATCCCAACCTGGGTTCGATCGAGCGGGGACCGTACTTCGCCCTGCCGGTGCACATCGGCTCGGTCGGCACCAAGGGTGGACCGCGGGTGGACGCCCACGGCCGGGTACTCCACGTCCGCGACCGTCCCATCCCCGGCCTGTACGGCGCCGGCAACGTGGTGGCCAGCCCGGCCGGACCCGCCTACTACGGCGGGGGTACCTCGATCGGCATGGGCCTGGTGTGGGGCCATTCGGCCGGGTCCCACGCCGCCACCTTCGCATCCGCCGGCGCCGGCGACGGGTCGGCCTAGGTGCCCGGGGATCCGGTGAGCGGCGCCGGCGACCAGGGACCGGGGGCGGCCCGGCTCCACATGTACGAGCTGATGGTGCTGATCCGGTCCTGCGACGAACGGGTCCGGCGCGGGCTCAGCGCCGGTGAGTTCGCCTGCACCTACTGGCCGGCCACGGGACAGGAGGCCATCGCCGCCGCCTTGGGTGCCGTCCTTCGCCCCGACGACCAGTTGGTGAGCACCTATCGGGGTCTGCACGACCAGTTGGCCAAAGGCGTGCCCGTGGGCGCCCTGGTGGCCGAGATCCTGACCCGTCGCACCGGGGTCAACGCCGGCAAGGGGGGTGCCATGCACATCGCCCACCCGCCCTCGGGCCTGGTCCTCTCGACCGGGATCGTGGGGTCGGGTCTGCCCATCGCCGTCGGCGTGGGATTGGCCGCCCAGCTGCGGGGGACCGACCAGGTCACCGTGGCCAGCTTCGGCGACGGGGCCACCGGGACCGGCTCCTTCCACGAGGCGCTGAACCTGGCCGCCCTGTGGCGCCTTCCGGTCGTCTTCGTGTGCCAGAACAACCAGTACGCGGAGATGACGCCCACGGCGGACGCCCAGCCGGTGGCCCACGTGGCCGACCGGGCCGGCGGGTACGCGGTCGAGGGGGTGCGGGTGGACGGCAACGACCCCGACGCCGTGCACGCCGCCCTCGGCACCGCCGTCGATCGGGCCCGGGCCGGGGACGGTCCCACCCTCCTCGAGTGCACCACCTACCGGCTCTTCGGCCACTACTTCGGCGACCCCATGCGGTACATGCCGGCCGATGAGGTCGATGCGGCCAGGGCGGCCGAGCCGGTGGCCCGATACCGCGCCCGACTGGTGCAGGCCGGCGTGGTCGACGAGGCCGGTGCCGGCGCCATCGAGACCCGGGCCGCCGAGGAGGTGGCGGCGGCATTCACCACCGCGCTGGCCGACGATCTGCCCGTCGCCGCCGATGCGTGGGTCGACGTGTACGCCGCGCCCGGCGGGGCACCGGCGTGACGGGCCGGCCCGGGCACGTGCCGACCACCGACCGGAGCATGCGGGAGGCGCTGAACCTGGCGTTGGGTGAGGCCCTGGCCGCCGACCCCACGGTCCTGCTGCTGGGCGAGGACCTGGCCGACCCGGGCGGAGGCATCTCGCAGGTGACCAAGGGGCTGTCGACCACCTACGGGACCGACCGGGTCCGCGACACCCCTATCTCCGAGACGGCCATCGTCGGTGCCGCCGTCGGGGCGGCGTTGGCCGGATTGCGGCCGGTGGCCGAGGTCATGATCATGGACTTCATCAGCATCGCCCTCGACCAGCTGGTCAACCACGCCGCCAAGGCCCGGTTCATGTCGGGCGGGCTGTTGAGCGTCCCCATGACGGTGCGGACCGCGGTCTTCGGGGGTATCGGCTCGGGGGCCACCCACTCCCAGACCCTCGAGGCCTGGCTGGCCCACATCCCCGGGCTGAAGGTGGTGGTCCCGGCCACGCCGGCCGATGCCAAGGGACTCCTGACCACGTGCATCTTCGACGACGACCCCTGCGTCTTCGTCGAGAACGTGGCCCTGTACGGGTCGAGCGGCCCGGTGCCCGACGGCGACCACCGGGTCCCCCTGGGCCGGGCCGAGATCAAGCGGGCCGGCCGGGATGTCACCGTCGTGACCTACGGCCGGACGGTCCGGGACGCCCTGACCGCCGCCGACGAACTGGCCGCCGAGGGGATCGAGGTGGAGGTGGTGGACCTCCGGAGCCTGGTGCCGTTGGACACCGCCACCGTCCTGGAATCGGTGGCCCGCACCCGACGGGCCGTGGTGGCCCACCACGCCACCCAGTTCGCCGGGTTCGGGGCCGAGGTGGCCAGCGTGATCAACGAGGAGCTCTTCGGTGAGCTGACCGGACCCGTCATCCGGGTCGGGGCCCGGTTCGTCCCGATCGGCTCGGCCCCGACCCTGGAGGCCGCGGTCATGCCTTCGGCGTCCGCCATCGCCGAGGCGGTACGCGGCCGTGCCGCGACCTGAAGCGGTCGGCGGGGTGACCGTCGTCCGGGATGACCACGCCATGGCCGAGGGCCTGGCCAGCTGGCTGGCGGCCCGACGGGGCCTGACCGACCCCGCCGTGGGCGGCCTGAGCCGGCCGTCGGCCGGGTACTCCAGCGACACCGTCTTCGCCGAGCTGGAATGGGTCGCCGACGACGGCCGGCACCGCCAGTCCCTGGTGGTCCGCATGGCCCCACCCGAGGTCGGCACCTTCCGGCAGTACGACCTGGTGCCACAGGAGCAGGCCCAGCGGGCCGCGGCGGCGGTGGGCGTGCCGGTGGCCGACCCGGTGGTGGAGACCGACCCCCGCTGGCTGGGTGCCCCGTTCATGGTCATGCCCCGGGTGGAGGGCCACATCATCGGGGCGGTGGCCCACCTCGACGGCTGGCTGGCCGGGCTCGAACCCGCCGACCAGCACCGGGTCTACGACAACTTCGTGGCCACCCTGGCCGCCGTCCACCGGGGGGACGTCCACTCCGCCCCGGACGTCCCCCGTCGGGACAACGCCGCCGAGCTCGACCACTGGGAGGCCTACCTCGAATGGTCGAGCGGGGGGTCGCCGGTGGCCGCCCTGGCCGCCGGCCTGCGTTGGTGCCGCCGTCACCAGCCGGCCGACGAGCCGGACCCGGCCCTGTTGTGGGGAGACGCCCGGTTCGAGAACATGGTGCTCGGTGACGATCTCCGACCCCGTGCCGTCCTCGACTGGGACATGACCACGGTGGGCGCGCCCGAACACGACCTGGCCTGGTTCACCAGTCTCGACATCACCATGCACCGGCTCTTCGGGCGCCGGCTGGCCGCCTTCCCCGACCGGGACGCCACCGTGGCCAGTTTCGAGGAGTACAGCGGCCGCCCGGTGCGGGATCTCGAGTGGTACGAGACACTGGCCATGGTGCGGAGCTCGGCCGTGATGACCCGTATCGGCTACCTCCGGCGCCAGGCCGGACTGCCCCTCATGCTCCCCATCGACGACAACCCGGTCCTCGACGTGCTGACGAGCCGGATCCGGTGAGCGACCCCGCCTTCACCACCGCGGCCCAACTGGTGCGGCAACGAGCCGATGACGACCGGACCGGCCTGGTGTTCGAATCGGCGACCTGGACCTGGCGCCAGGTGGTGCGCGAGGCGGAGCGGAGGGGTGCCCTCCTCCGGGAGCTCCGGCGGCCCGGGCCGTTTCACGTCGGCATCCTCCTCGAGAACACCGATGAGTACCTCTTCCTCCTGGCCGGGGCGGCATTGGTGGGTGCGGTGGTCGTCGGCATCAATCCCACCCGGCGCGGCGACGAGCTGGCCGCCGACATCCGCATGACCGACTGCCAGTTGGTGATCACCGACTCCACCCAACGTGGTCTGCTGGACGGACTCGATATCGGCATCGGGCCCGAGCGGGTGCTGACCACCGACGGCCACGACTACCGGGACCTACTGGGCGCCATCACCGCGTCCGGCGCCGGTGCCGGGCCCGAACCGGCGCCGGACGACCTGTACCTGTTGATCTTCACCTCAGGGTCCACCGCCGGCCCGAAGGCGGTGCGGATGACCCAGGGTCGGGCGGCCCGGTCGGCGGCCCGGATCGGGTTCAGCCACGAGGACGTCCTCTATTCAGCCATGCCGCTCTTCCACGGCAATGCGCTCTCGGCCGCGGTGCTGCCGGCCTTCTCCAGCGGGGCCACCCTGGTGCTGCGCCGACGGTTCTCCGCCTCCAACTTCCTCCCCGACATCAGGGCCACCGGGGCCACCTTCTTCAACACGGTGGGCCGGGCCATCTCCTACATCGTGGCCACGCCCCCGACCGAGCACGACCGCGACCACCGACTCCGCTACGTGCTCGGGCCCGAGACGTCGGCCCCGGACAAGGCCGAGTTCACCCGGCGATTCGGCGTCCCTCTGGTGGAGGGATACGGGTCCAGCGAGAACGCGGTCGTGCTCAAACCGGTGGCCGACCCCCGTCCCGGCGCCCTGGGCCGGGCCAGCGCCGGTGACGACGTGGCCGTGGTCGACCCGGACACGGCCGTGGAGCGGCCGCGGGCCGTCTTCGACGGCAACGGGCGCCTGACCAACGCCGGCGAGGCCATCGGCGAGATCGTCGGGCGCCGGGCGATGTCGAAGTTCGAGGGCTACTACAACAACCCCGCGGCCGATGCCGAGCGCACCCGCAACGGGTGGTACTGGTCCGGGGACCTGGGCTACCGCGACGAGGAGGGGATCTTCTACTTCGCCGGCCGCACCGGCGACTGGCTCCGCGTGGACAGCGAGAACTTCGCGGCGGCACCCGTGGAACGCATCCTCGGCCGGATGGACGGGGTCAGCGGGGTCGCCGTGTACGCCGTGCCGGACAGCCGCACCGGCGACCAGGTCATGGCGACACTGGAGCTCGAGCCCGGCGCCTCGTTCGACCCCGACGCCTTCACGGCGTTCCTGGCCGCGCAGCCCGATCTCGGGACCAAGTGGGTTCCCCGCTACATCCGGGTGGTGGCGTCGCTACCGGTCACCGCCACCAACAAGGTGGACAAGAAGCCGCTGCGGGCCGAAGGGTGGGAGACGTCGGACCCGATGTGGCACCGGACGGGGCGGGGCGACGCCTACGTCCCCTTCGGGCCTTCCGACCGGATCGGGCTCCGGGACGAGTTCGCCGCCAACGGGCGGGCCGACCTTCTGGCCGGCTGGGCCGGACGCCGGTCATGAGCCCGGGCCGCCGAAACGACCCGGGTCCCGTCGACCTCGGTCCGGCCGGCTCGGGTGGAACTCACTCGAGCAGCGAGAAGCCGCCCAGGCCGCTCCGGGCCATCTCGAAGCACAGGGTGTCGTAGGGCTCGACGATCCCATAGGTGGTCTCACCCTCGCACTCGAACCGGGCGTGATGCTGGTCCAGTCCGCAGATCCGCGACCGGACCTCGGGATCGTTGGCGTCGTAGGTCTCGCCGGTGACCACCCCGTCACCCACCTCCATGCCGTGCCAGATGTCGCCGTCGGGCGTGCCCCCGTTCGGGCCCCCGTACATGCCGCACCGCAGGAAGGCGATCTGGTTGCCCAACCGCTCGAAGCTCATGGTCTTCTCCTGTCCAGACGCGAAGACCAGGTCGACCTGACCGGACAGGAGGAGATGGGTGTCGGGCTCGAACCGGAGCCGGTGCCGGCGACCTCGGAGCGTCTCACTGCCCCGACGCTCGTCGCCGAGGTTGTAGAGGATGTGGTCGCCCCACACTCCGTACTCCTCGAACTCGACCCACTCGCCCGAGTGGGGATGCTGGTTTCCGCTCCACAGGGCCGGGCCCCCGACACCGTCCCGAGTGCCCCAGTGGTGGTCACGGGTTCCCCGGTAGTGCTCGGTGTCGAGTTCGAACCGCTCACCCAGTGCGTCGACCCACCCGGCCTGGCGCCCGAATCCGTCGTATCCGGCCACTCCGGCGAAGGGACGGGTTCCGATGAAGAGCCCACCGCCGATCAGCCGGTAGACCGGCCGCTTGGTGTCGAACCATGAAATGTCGAAGGCGACACCGAAGGCGTTCTCGTCCAGGCGCAGCCGCCACTGCCGGAACGGCTCCACCAGCTCGAAGGTCAGTGGACCGGCGGTCATGTCCATCCGGTTCAGGCCCAGCTTGCGGTGGGCCCGCACCGTGGTGTGCTGTCCCCGGACATTGACGATGGCGAAGGCCTCGGCCGTTCCCAGGTTGGGGTAGACGCCCATGCCGGCCACCACGAGCAGGTCGCCGGTGGAGTCCTGGCTGGTGAACCACATGCGCTCGTAGGCCTGCGGGTCCGAGGTCCACATCACCCGGACCGGATGGGGGTGGTTGTGGACCATGAACTCGTCCAGGCCGGACATCGGGTAGTGCTCCTGGCCGGCCTCGAAGGGGACGGTCATGCCGGCAGGCCGGTGATGGAACGGCACCCGAACACGTGGACCGCGGCCGAGGTGGACGGATCCACCCCCACGCCACCGATGCAGAGACTGGGGCAGTTGCGCACGTCCAGACCTCCTGCGGCACCGGGTGGTGAGCTGACCGGCAGCATCGTATGGTGCTCCCCCGCGAGCGTCAATGAAGGATGCAGGCCGGTCGGGTGTGCTCTGATCTGGGCCGGCCCACCTCGCAGACCGTGGACGGCCGGTCTCGATTCTTTGGCAGACTGCGGCTCCGTGGGTCCCGCGGGCAACGCACGGCGGGGAACCGGAGCGCCGGGGAACCGGGGCCGCGCCCGATCAGCAGCGAAAGAGGTCGACCGATGGAGACAGTGGGAAGCGCACTGGTCACCGGAGCCAGCCGAGGTATCGGTCGGGCCGTGGCACTCGAACTGGCCGGGCGGGGATTCGACACCATCGCCGGCATGCGACGCCCCGAGGACGGCGCCGGGCTGGCGGCGGAGACGTCCGGTCGATTGACCGTGGCCCGGATGGACGTCAACGATCCCGACTCCTACGCCCTACCGGACGACCTCCGCGTGCTGGTGAACAATGCCGGTGTCGACTCCGACTACCTGCCGGTCGAGCACAGCCGGTTGGACGACTGGCGGGCGCTATTCGAGACCAACGTGCTCGGACTGGTGGCGACGACCATCGCCTCCATACCCGTCCTGCGGTCGAACCGTCCGGCCGTTGTCTGCAACATCTCGTCGTCGTCCATCCTGGCCAGTGTGCCGTTCTACTCCGCCTACCGGGCCACCAAGGCCGCGGTGTCGGCCTTCGGGGACAGCCTTCGGGTCGAGCTGGCCCCCTCGGGCATCCGCGTGGTGGAGATACTCCCCGGACCCGTCGACACCGACATGTTCCGGCTCAGCACCGGTGACCAGGCGGCCGCCGGCTACGAGCGTTACCGGGCTATGGCCGATCGGACCAGGCAGCTCCGCCAGGAGACGGCCGATCCCCTGGTCTCGTCGCCGGCGCGGGCCGCCACCCTCATCGTCGACGCCATCATGGACGATGACGGGCCCATGCGCTACGGGTGCGATCCGCTCTCGATCGGCCTGCTCGACCTGTGGCGCCAGTCCGACGACGAGACCATGTTCCACCTGACCGGTCAGTCCCTCCTCGACGCGCTCGATCCGTCCGAACCGTGAATGATGGTCGGGCCGAACCGGGGCCGCCGTCGGACCGACCGACGCTGGTGCTGCTGACGTCGGTGGCCCTCGGGTCCTTCGGTCCCGACCTGGAACGACCCGGGGTCGAGTGGCTGACGATGGAGCTGGACGGCACGCTTCGGGACGCGGGGGGACGTGCGGTCGGGCCGGACGAGGTCCGGCCCGACGTGGCCTGGGGAACCTCCGACCTGTTCCGTCCGGGGGCACCGATCGGGGCGTTCTTCGGTCTCCTGACCCGGATCGACGGACTTCGCTGGTTCCAGTCCCCGGCAGCCGGTTTCGACGCGCCGGTCTTCTCCGAGCTGGTGGCACGCGGCGTCCGGGTCAGCAACGCCCATGTGAACAGCCTCCCCATCGCCGAGTTCGTGATGCGGGCGGTGCTCGACGAGTTTCAGGACGCCCAGCAGTGGCGGGCCCTGGCCGCCCAGCGGGACTGGCGCATCCATGACTGGCGCGAGCTGTCGGGGACGACGTGGCTCATCGTGGGCCTGGGCAGCATCGGCTCGGAGGTGGCCGTCCGGGCCCGGGCCTTCGGGGCCCGGGTCATCGGATGCCGGCGCCACCCGTCGGCCGACGACCCGACCGATCGCACCGTGACGCCGGACCAGCTGGCCGACGTCGTCGACCAGGCCGACGTGATCGTGCTGGCGGCGCCGTCGACCCCGGACACCGAGAACCTGGTCGACGCCCCGTTCCTGGCCCGGATGCGGGAGGAGGCGATCCTGGTCAACGTGGCCCGGGGCACGCTGGTGGACGAGGCCGCCCTGCTCGAGGCCCTGGACCGGGGTCGCCCGGCCGTGGCCGTCCTCGACGTCTTCCGGCACGAGCCCCTGCCCGAGGACCATCCCTTCTGGACGCATCCCTCGGTGCGGGTCACCCCGCACAACGCCGCCGGTGGCCGTGGCCGGCTGGCCCGTCAGGCCGAGCTGTTCGCCGAGAATCTCGATCGGTACCTGGCCGGCCGGCCACTGATCGACGACGTCACCGGGGACATCTCCGCCCAGACCTCCTGACCGACGCGTGGATCTCGTCACCGGAGTGACGGCGCCGACCGTGCGGGCCTACTCGAGCTGCCGGACCGTCACCGGCAGGCGGGCCACGGCCAGCTCGGGCCGGTCCCTCAGCGCCGCTGACAGCACCAGGTCGAGCTGATTGTGGAAGGCCCGCTGGTACCACTTGCCCGGCTGCACCACCGGAATGAGGACGATGATGTGGGCGTAGTCGTGGTCCCGGTGCTCGAAGGCGTCGATGAAGCGGACGACGGGCCGGGCCACCGAGTGGTACTGCGAACGCAGGGTGACCAGCCTGACCCCGGGGTCCCACTCGTTCCACTGCCGCTCGAGCTCGGCCTCCCGCTCCTCTTCGTCGGAGAAGGTCACGGCCAGGGCGATCACGTCGTCGCCCACCGACAACGCCTCGGAGATCACGCGCGAGGTGAGCCGGTTGACTCCGCTGACCGGGACGATGACCAGTACCCGACCGGACCGGGGAGGAGGGGGGATCGACCCGATGCCGAGCACCTTGCCGAGGCGTTGGTAGTAGGCCCGGATCCGGTGGAACAGCACGATGATGAGGGGGACGACGATGACGACCACCCAGGCGCCCTCGACGAACTTGCTCACGAGGAACACCAGCGTGGCCACGGCGGTCACCACCGCTCCCATGCCATTGAGGACGGCCTTCCTCCGCCAGCGGGGCGGCCGGGTCGACCGCCAGTGCACCACCATGCCCGTCTGGGCCAGGGTGAAGCCGATGAACACGCCGATGGCAAAGAGCGGGATGAGCGTGTTCGTGTTGCCCCGGACCACGACGAGCAGGAGGCCGGCGCCGACGGCCAGGGCCCAGATCCCCTTGCTGAACACCAGCCGGTCGCCCCGCAGGGCGAAGGCGTGGGGGAGGTAGTGGTCGCGGGCCAACAGGCTGGCCAGCACGGGTAGCCCACCGAAGGAAGTGTTGGCGGCCAGGCCCAGCACCACCGTGATGGAGAGCGAGACGATGTAGTACATCCAACCGCGCCCGACCGAGTACCCCATCACCTGGCTGAGCACGGTCTGGCCGGTGCGCGGCCCCACGTGGAACTTGTCGACCAACACGGCCAGGCCGATGAGCATCACGCCGAGGAGCACCCCCAAGAGGAGCTCGGTCTGCTTGGCCCGGGCCTGACGGGGTTCGCGGAACAGCGGTACCCCGTTGGCGATGGCCTCCACGCCGGTCGAGCGCGCTGCATCCGGCCGAGAAGGCCTTCAACACCAGCAACACGCCCACCGGGGCCAGGTTGACGGTCGCCGTGAGCGAGGTACCCGACTGGACCAGGTGGGGATCGAGGGGATGGATGATGCCGATGGCGATGACAGCCAGGAGGCCGACGATGAAGACGAAGGTGGGCAGCAGGAAGGCCCGCGCCGTCTCCCCCAGGCCCCGCAGGTTGAACACCGTCAGCACGGCCAACTCGGCCAGGCACAGGGGCACGGTGGCTCCGGAGAGCGAGGGGAAGGCCGAGGTCAGCGAGGCGATCCCCGCCGCGATGGAGACGGCCACGGTCAAGGTGTAGTCCACCACCAGGGACGCCGCCGCCACCTGGGCGGCACCGGTGCCGAGGTTGGCCCGGGACACCGCATAGGCCCCGCCACCGTGAGGGTAACCGTCGATGACCTGCCGGTAGGAGATCACCAGCAGGGCCAGCAGTCCGACGATGGCGATGGTGATGGGCAGCACCAGGTGCAGCGCGGCCACTCCGGCCGTGCCGAGCACCAGCACGATGGCCTCGGGCCCGTAGGCCACCGACGTCGAGCGCGTCGAGCGACAGGGCCGGCAGCCCCTCCAGCGGGGTGATCTCGCCGTGCTGCGCCTCGCTCGACTTGAGCGGACGGCCGATGAGGGCCCGCCACACCGCGGACACCGACGGCGCCCGGCGGGTCGACCCCCCGGGCGCGGCGGTTCCGCCGTGGGTGCTCACCCGGTCACCGCGGTTGGCCCGGCCCGGGGTCGATGTGACGTCGGGGAGCCATCTCGACCACCGAGTAAACCATCACGCTCCGACGGCGGGACGGATGCCCCGGTCAGAGCACAGAGCGACCCGGTGCTCCGGAGGACACCGTCCGATAGCTTGCTCCGTATGGATCTCCGGTCACTGGTCGACTACGAGGCCGACCCGGATCGGCTGGACCAGCTGTCCTTCGCCCCTGCCGATCCGACCAGGGCCCGGACCCTGGGGCCGGCGGCGGTGGAGCAGTTCAACCGACTGGGCTATCTGAGCCCCCTGCCCGCCTTCGGCCCAGTGGAGACGGCCGCCCTGAGGACCTACATCGATGACCTGGTCCACCAGGTGGTGGCGGCTCCGGATCGGCGGAACTCCTACTCCATCAGCTCCTACCACGTGGTCTGTGGGCGCCTCTACGACCTGATCCACACGCCGGTGCTGCTCGACTACGTCGAGGACCTGCTGGGTCCGGACATCGTCTGTTGGGGCATGCACCTCTTCGCCAAGCAGCCCGGGGACGACATGGAGGTGCCCCTCCACCAGGACGCGGTGTACTGGCCCCTGACACCGTCCGACTCGGTGTCGGTCTGGATCGCCATCGACGATGCCGACGAGGAGAACGCCGCCATGCAGTTCGTGCCGCGATCGCACACGAGCGGGGCCCTGCCCCACGAGGCCAAGGAGCTCGACGGCAGCCGGGTGCTCAAGCGGCAGGTGATCGGGGCGCGCTCCTACCCCGAGCGGTTCACCAACGAGCTCCGGGCCGGACAGGTGTCCATCCACTCCGACCTGCTGCTCCACGGGTCCGGGGCCAACCGGTCCGGCCGGCGGCGGGCCGGACTCACCATCCGCTACACCGCCGCGCACGTGCGGGCCGTACCCGGCTGGGAACATTGGACCAGCGTGGCTGTCCACTGTCGCGGATCGGTTCCGACCCACTGGCCGGACTGGCCCCGGCCGGAGGGGGATCACCCCGAGCTCATGGCTTCGGTGTGGGGGGAGTTCGACGGCACGCCCCTGGACGGCGGCTGAGGAGCATCAGCCGTGGCGGCGGGACCGCCACACGTCAGATCGGAACGAGATGTCCACGGTGACCTCCCCTTCGACGCCGAGGAGCTCGGCCAGGAGTCGCCGCGCTTCGTCCGTCACGCTCCGCCTCGTCTCCTCCGGCATGGTGATGATCCAGCTCAGCGTGCCGAGGAGTCCGATGATCTCGTCGGCATCGAGGGCGGCGTCCCACCGGAACAGGTGGTACTCCGGCGGGTCGAAGGGGAGGCCGTCGGGGATCCGGAGGGTCGAAGCCGGGCGAAGGGCGTCGGACAGGATGGCCTCGGTGAAGCGACCGTCGGGAGCCGGACCGTCCCCGGCCGTGGGCTCCGGGCTCTCCCGCGCCCGTTCGGTCAGGAGGGCCTGGGCCTGCACGAAGAACGCTCCCTCGGGGTCGGGCCCGGACCACAGAGCGGCCAGGGTCCCCCCGGGCACCAGGACCCGGCCCACCTCGCCAAGGGTCGGCACCGGGTCCATCCAGTGCCACGACGATGAGGCCAGTACGGCATCGGCGCACCCGTCGGGAAGGGGGATCGACTCGCCCCGTCCCTCCACCGCCAGCGCGCCCGGCACCGAGGACGTGAGGACGGACCGCATGCGCTCGTCGGGCTCGACCGCGACCACCTCGTCGGCCCGATCGACCACGAGCCGGGTCAGTGCACCGGTGCCGGCGCCCAGGTCGACGACCCTCGGGACACGCTCGGGGAGGATCCACGACACCGCTTCGGCCGGGGGACCGGGCCGGAACCGTTCGTACGCCGACGCCACCTCCCCGAAGCTTCCGGCCCTCCCGGCCTTCACCTCGGGCGCCAGCTCGGAGAGCGGCACCCCCGCATCGTTCGCATCGGTCCGGGCCACGGTCCGAAATTAGCGGAGCCGGACCGGCCCCTGGCGGGATGCGTGCGGCCGTCCGGGAGCCTGCGTCCCACCGGCAACGCGTGCGGTCAGAAGCCTTCGGCGGCGGCCTCCAGGCGTCCGATGTCCAGCTTGATCATGGACAGCATGGCCTGCATGACCCGCTGCGTCCGTTCGGGGTCGGGATCGCTCATCAGCTCACCGAGCCGGTCGGGGACGATCTGCCACGACAGGCCGAAGCGGTCGGTGAGCCATCCGCAGCGGACGGGCGTGCCCCCGTCCACCAGCCGGTCCCAGTAGTGGTCCACCTGCTCCTGGGTCGAGCAGTTGATGACGAAGGAGACGGCCGGGGTGAACCGGTAGTCCGGCCCTCCGTTGAGGGCCTGGAACGGCTTCCCGTCGAGCTCGAAGCTCACCATGAACGTCGATCCCCCCTCCCCCTCCGAGTCGGGGTCTCCCCCGCCTCCTCCCGACCGGGAGGAGTTCGGGAAGATCGAGATGTAGTGGTCGACGGCGGCGTCGGCGTCCCCGTCGAACCACAGGCACGGCGTGATCGGTGGCACCCCCAGATCGTAGGCCCGGGCCGCTCCGGGTGCACGGGCCCCCGGAGCGCCGGCCGGCCCCGGGTCGGGAAGGGTCCCGACCCTTCCCGCGTGCGGGACGGACAGTTGACGGCGCGGCCCCCGACTGCGACGATGCCCACCTGATGGGTCGGCCCCGGCGCCGCCCGCGAAAGGGGTGGGCATGGCCGTCCGGTATGCGGCAAAGACGCCTGAGCAGGTCCGCAGCCGCGAGGTCGAGAAGACCTCGGTCGGTGCGTGGTCCACGGTGCTGGTGGCGCGGTACGAGACGGACGCCGCCGCCCTGGCTTCGGTGCTGCCACGCCCGCTCGAGCCGTCGTCCGACCCGTTGGCCAAGGTGACGTTCGCCACCGTGGACATACCCGGGCTCGCCACCTTCGGGGCCGGCAGCGTGTCGGTGCAGTGCACACACGAGGGAACCCTCGGCTACTACTGCCTGGTCATGCCCATGAGCACCGAGCAGTCGGTCATCGGCGGACGCGAGACCTACGGGGAGCCGAAAAAGATCGGCCAGGTGGCGGTCGAGATCGACGGCGAATCGGTGCGCGGCTCGATGACCAGAATGGGAATCACCTTCGCCGAATTCACCGGCCGGACCACGGACACCCTCCCCGTGCCCGACCCCGAGACGCGGACCGACTTCTACTTCAAGGCCCTTCCGGCGCCGGACGGGAAGGGACTCGATACCGACCCCAGCCTGGTCTACTGCACGCGGGAGGAGACGGTGCGCTGGGTCAAGGCGTGCCAAGGCGAGCTGGTACTGACCGACTCCAGGTTCGACCCGGTGGCCGACCTGCCGGTGCGATCGCTGGTGGAGGTGACGGTGGGTGAGCGCAACGCCATCCAGCGGGGGCGCATCCATTCGACGGTCCCGGCCGAATGGATCGTTCCCTTCATCCACCAGCGGTACGACGACCTCTCGCCCACGGGCGAGGAGTAGGTCGGCGCAGGTGGACGTCGACGGAAAGGTGGCCGTGGTGACGGGCGGTGCCGGCGGCATCGGCCGCGGGCTGGTGCATGCGCTGCTGGCCCGGGGAGCGCAGGTGGTGGTGGCCGACATCGAGGGTCCTGTGCTCGCCACCGCGGTGAGCGAGCTGGCCTCCCTCGGGACGGTGCGGGGCGTGCTGACCGACGTGGCCGACAATGCGTCGGTGGTGGCCCTGGCCGACGACGTCTACGCCAACGAGGGTCGGTGCGATCTCCTGTTCGCCAACGCCGGCGTCACCTCCGGTGGCGGCGGGCTGCCCTGGGAACAGGAGGTCAACGACTGGCGGTGGTGCTTCTCGGTGAACGTCATCGGCGTGGCGGCGACGGTCCTGGCCTTCCTGCCCCGGATGCTGGAGGCAGGCACGCCGGCCGAGGTCGTCGCCACCTCATCGGGTGACGGGGGCGTGGCGCCGGTCCCCTACGCCAGCGTCTACGCCGCGTCCAAGGCTGCGGTGAGCTGCTTCATCGAGTCGGTGGCCCACCAGCTGCGCTCGCACGACAGCCAGGTCAACGCCCACGTCTTCTACCCGGGGGGAGGCCTCCTCGACACCGGGTTGTGGACGGCGGCCCGTAACCGTCCGGCCGACCTCGAACGGCTCCATCCCCGCCCCCCGGCCCCGGGGACCACGTTCGCCGAGTTCCGGTCCCAGCTCGAGGCGGCCGGACTGCCGGCGGAGATCGTCGACCTCGACTGGCTGGGGTCCACGGTGCTCGACCACCTGGCCGAGGGTCGTTACGTCCTCGGTCCCGACTCGGCCCGGTTCGGGCCGCTCCTGCACGCCCGGGCCGACGCCCTGGCCCGGGGGGAACTGCCTCCGACCCTGCTGCACTAGTACCGAAGCAACCGAGGAGAGCCCGACATGGAGCGCCGATACACCGTCATCACCGCCGACTCGCACTGTGGGGCGGACACCCTCGACTACCGGCCGTACCTGGCCAAGCGGTACCACGACGACTTCGATGCATGGGCCGCCACCTACGAGGTCCCCTTCGCCGACCTGTTGGCCCCGATCCGGTACCGCAACTGGGATTCGGAGCGTCGCCTGGCCGAGCACGAGGCCGACGGGATCGTGGCCGAGGTGCTGTTCCCCAACACGGTGCCGCCGTTCTTCGAGGAGAGCAACCTGGTGGCGCTCCCTCCCGAGGAGTCCGACTACGAGCGGCGCTGGGCCGGCGTCCAGGCCCACAACCGTTGGGTGGCCGACTTCTGCGCCGCCGCGCCGGGACGCCGGGCCGGGGTGGCCCAGGTCTTCGTCAACCACCTGGACGACGCCCTGGCCGAGATCTCGTGGGCGGCCGACCACATCGACCTGTTCGGCGGCATCCTGCTCCCGTCGATCCCGCCGGGCTCCCACCTCCCCGAGCTGTACGACCCGTACTACGACCCGTTGTGGCGGTTGTGCGAGGAGCGCGGCGTCGTCATCAACGTGCACTCGGGCACCGGGCTCCCCGACTACGGGGACCTGGAGATCGCCCGAGCCATCATGCTGGTGGAACTCCCGTGGTTCGGGCACCGTCCGCTGTGGCACATGATCTTCGGAGGCGTCTTCGAGCGGTTCCCCGGTCTGAAGGTGGCCCTCACCGAGCAGGGTGTGGCGTGGCTCCCCCGGGGCCTCGAGACGCTCGACTGGTTCTACGGCCGCATGACCGGGGGGGGCGCCGAGGCCTTGTTCTTCGGGGCCGCGGCCCAGGGCATGTCCATGAAGCCGTCGGAGTACTTCGCCCGCAACATCTGGGTCGGAGCGTCCTTCCTGCGGTCCTCGGAGTCCGAGCTGCGGCCCCAGTTCGGCCGTGACCGCATCATGTGGGGCGACGACTACCCCCACTCCGAGGGCACGTGGCCCTTCAGCCGCCAAGCCCTGCGGGTGGCGTTCGCGGGGGAGAAGCCCGAGGTGGTCGAGCGCTGCGTGGGTGGGAATGCCGCCGAGCTCTACGGGTTCGATCTCGAGGCCCTGGCTCCGCTGGCGGCCACGTTCGGGCCCCTGGTCGAGGACATCTCCACACCGCTCGATGCCGCCGACTACCCGGACGCGTCGACATCGAACGCCTTCGACACCACCCAGGTACTGCGGGCCTGGTAGTTCAGGCCGGGACGTTCAGCGGGTGGGGGCGATGCCGTACTCGGCCAGCCACCACTTGGCCGATGAGGAGGCGTCGGGGTCAGCCGCCAGCGACGGATCCTGACCCAGATCGGTCGGCGTCGGGCCGATTCGGTCGGCCAACGGCTGGAGGGCGTCGAGATCGAAGCCGTAGACGTGGGCGGCCGTACCTCCCAGCAGCTCCTGGGTCTCCACCACCGGAATGTCGCAGAAGTCCGTCTTGAGCTTGACCGCCGTGTTGGGCCAGGACCCTTCGGGATGGGGGTAGTCGGTCCCCCACATCACGGCATCGAGGCCGAGGACATGGCGCCGGCGGAGCTCCTCCTTCGACATGGTGGACGCTCCCGCGAACAGGTTCGTGCCGAAGTACTCGGACGGCAGCTTCGAGATCTTGCCTTCGAGCAGCGCGGCCATCTTCTTGGTCGTATGCCCTCCTCCCATGTACTGGTCCCACTTCCACTTGGAGTCGGCGATCCAGTAGGCCGCGGCCTCGGTGACCACGAACATGAGATCGGGATGGCGCTCGAAGGCGCCGGAGAAGAGCAGGTGCCACGACGGCCGGGCCGCCCACCAGACGACCTCGGCCAGATAGATGCCCAGGTGGCCGTTGTACTCCTCCTGGGGCGCCTCGCCGGAGTGGGTGTGCACTGGGAGACGGGCAGCGGCACAGGCGGCCCAGAAGTCCTCGTACACCTCACTGCTGTACGGGGGCCGGTCGCGCCACATGGTGGGGATCATCACGCCCCTGATGCCGGGCTGCTCCGCGGCCCACTCGGCCTCGGTCACGGCCCGGCGGGGATCGTGGCACAGCGGGATGAGCGCGATCCCGGCCCGGCGCTCGGGGCTGGTCGAACACAGCTCGGCCAGGAATCGATTGTGGGCCTGCGCCCCGGCGAAGGCCAGGTCGGCCTGGTCGATCTCACCGGCCGACAGGCCGGCACCGAACGGTGGCGAGCCCATGCCGGTGATGGCGTCGGCGTCGGCGAACAGCACATCGGCCGAGACCCCGTCGCTGTCGAGTTCGCGATTGCGGACGTCCGGGTCGTAGGCGCCACGCAGACCGTCCTCGTTGGAGGTCTCCCATCCCATGATGTACTCGAAGTTGGTCTCGAGCTTCTCGGCCCGTTCCGCCTCCTTCACCGCCACCCAGTCGTCGAAGGCCCGGTGGAACCGCGCATCGAGGTAGGGCCGGTAGTCGGCCAGCGGAAGGCCGCAGTGGCCGTCGGCGGAGATGATCACGTAATGCTCGCTCACAGCGCCTCCGTTTCGTGCCGGTGGGGGCGGGCCCATGCCGCCCGGGTGGCCGGTCTCACTCGTCGGCCGACGGGATCGAGCCTTGCACATCGGCGGTCGTGAGGGAACCGGACCGGGTAGACCTCATCGCTCCGGACCCGGCGGCACGGCCGGCTGCGGTGTCACCGGGCGCCGGTCCCCCCACCCGGGGCCCCGCACCACGTGGGAGAGCCGCTCGGCCCACCCGGCCGAGCGGGCCACGTCACCGAACAACGCCGCGAACTCGTGGGTGGCGAGGCGGGCCGGGTCGAAGGTGCCGATGTCCTGGGTCAGTCCGTAGACGACGGGCTCGACCTCCGGCTCGAACGTACCGAACAGCCGGTCCCAGACGATGAGGATGCTGCCGTGGTTCCGGTCCAGGTACCCGGAGTTGGACCCGTGGTGGACGCGGTGGTGCGACGGCGAATTCAACACCGCCTCGGGGGCACCGAGCCGGCCGATGGTCTCGGTGTGGATCCAGAATTTGGTAGAGGAGGTTCACGCCCCGGGCCGTGACCACCAGCCCGGGCGACAGGCCGGCCAGGCAGAGCAGCCCGTAGGGCACCGAGGGGCCGACCGCGTCGGCCACCGGTTGGCGGAGCGCGGTCGAGAGGTTGTACCGCTCGCTGGAGTGGTGGACGACATGGATAGCCCACAGGTACCGGCACTCGTGCATGATCCGGTGGTTCCAGTAGTAGAGGAAGTCCCACCCGGCGATGGCCAGGGCCAGGGCCAGTGGTCCCCGACCCAGGTCCGGCAGGAGGCGGTGCTTCCAGAGCCGTCCGGGAGCGGTGCGTTCGGCCCAGGCCGAGGCCATCAACGCCCCGCCCAGAGCCACCGTGGCCGGGCCGGCCACCGAGGCGATCCGACGGGCCAGGTCGACCGCGGGTGCGATCTCGGGAGCGGGAGGAACCTCGGTCGCCGGCGCCACCGGGTCCGCCGTCCGCCGACGGGCGTCCCGTCGCACCACATGGTCGGCCACGGTGGTGGCCGTGGCGGCCACGGCCACCACGGCCAGCGCCACCCGGCCCCACCGTCCCCTCTCCGGCGTGACAGGGGCCAGCATGCGGGGCACGATCAACGGGGCCACCAGACTCCCGACCCCCATGGCCAGGCTGGCCAGCGTGTCCCGCCTCTCGTAGCCGGCGGCGGCGGTGTCCCCGAGGGTGGCGTTGCGCCGGAGCCAGACGTACTCGACGGCCATGCCCCCGAAGTACAGGGGGATGGCGACGACCGTGAGGTCCTGTACCCCCGAGCCCGGTCGACGCATCGTTCCCATTGTGCTGGACCGTCGGCCCCGCGTCGACCGGTTTCCGTCAACGGTGCGGGTTCACCCCGCCCCCGGCTGAACGGTCGGGCCGTGAGCGGTCAGGCGGGTGGGGAACCCGACACGGCCACGGTGTCGGTGTCACGGCCCGACCGGAGGACGCGTCCGGGCACCGCCCCGGTGAGTTCGCCCCCGCTCACCACGTCGGTGCCGTTCACCAACACGTGCTCGACCCCGGTGGACTCGGCAAAGAGGCGGGGCGCCCCGGCCGGCAGGTCTCGCCGGGTCTGGAGCGCCCGGTGCCCTACCGTCTCGGGATCGAAGACGACCAGGTCGGCCCACCAGCCCTCCGTCACCCGTCCCCGCTCCACCAGTCCGTACAGCCGGGCCGGCACGTCGGTCAGGAGCCGGACCGCCTCTTCGAAGGTGAGCAGCTGACGTTGCCGGACGCCGTCGCCGAGCAGGGACGTGGAGTAGACCGCGCCGCACATGGTGTCGAGATGGGCCCCGGCGTCGGACCCGCCCACCACCGCCCTGGCGTCCCGCCACACCTCGGCCCGGGCCGACCAGTCGGCATCGGACTCGGGGATGGGGACCGTGAACCCGGTCTGGAGGCGGTCGGCCACCACCACCTCGCACAGGGCATCCCAGCTGCTGAGGCCCCGCTCCCTGGCCACCGAGTCCACCCGACGACCCCGGAGGCCGCGGTTCTCCTCCGAGAACGTCTCGGCGATGACCAGCTGACCCCAGTTGGCCAGGTAGCGCAGGATGCCGGCTTCGTCCGACTGGGCCCTTTCATCCATGGCACCCCGGACGGCCGGGTCGCGGAGATCGGCCAACCGCCGGTCGATCGAGGCGGCGAAGAACTCCCGCCAGCCGGGCAGACCTTCGAGGATGGCCCCGTGTTCGAAGGACAGCCGGAGAGACATGGTGTGGGGCAGCGTGAGGGCCATGACCCGGCCACCGGCCTCGGCCGCCGCCGACGATGCCGCCAGCTGGTGGGCTGTTCCCTCGGGGTTGGTCGATGACACCCCGAGGACGTTCCAGTTGACCGGGCGCTGGGCCAGCAGCGAGATCCGGGTCAGGAGCGCCACCTCGTCGTCGCTGAACCCGTTGAGGCATCCGGGCAGGATCATCTCGACCGTGGTCCCCGGGTGGCCGGCCACCACCGCCGCCAGTCTCTCGAGCTCCCCGATAGCGGCCGAACGGGAGGGCACCGGCTGGCCGTCGCCGTCGTTGTGGGTCGGGGCGCGGGAGGTCGAGAAGCCCAGGGCCCCTTCGGCCAGGGCGCGGTGGAGCTCGGCCTCGAGCCCGATCATCTGCTCCTCGGTAGCCTCGGAACCCACCGCGTCGTCGCCCATGACCAGCCGGCGCAGGGTGGAGTGACCCACCAGAAACCCCGCGTTCACGCCGACGGCGCCGTCGAGCCGGGCCAGCCACTCGCCGAACGAACGCCAGGACCAGTCGAGGCCGGCCTCCAGTGCGGCCAACGGCATGCCCTCGACCCGGGCCATCATCCGGGTCAGGTAGTCAGCGTGCTGCGGCGCCGTCGGGGCCAGGGAGAAGCCGCAGTTGCCACCGAACACCGTGGTGACGCCGTGGAGCGGCGACGGGCTGGCGCTCGGGTCCCAGAAGAGCTGGGCGTCGTAGTGGGTGTGGAGATCCACGAACCCGGGGGCCACCATGCGCCCCTCGGCATCGATGACCCGGGCGGCGCGCTCGTCGGTGTCGCCGACGGACACCACCCGACCGTCCCGCACGCCGACGTCGGCCCGGCGACCGGGGGCACCGGTGCCGTCGACGACGGTGCCGCCCCGGATGAGCAGATCGATCACGGCCGATCCCCGTCGTACTGCCGGGCGGCCGATACCGCCGGCGCCTCTGTCGCCACCATGGGCCTCCCCCGAACGTTCGGACCCCCCTCAGCCGACGACGCTACTCTCCAGGGCTGTGGGGAGCACTCTGCTGCCGGACCCGTCGCCGCGACCGATCCTCGACCCCCTGATCTCGGTGGACGACCACCTCATCGAGCCCCCCGATCTCTTCGAGGGACGGGTACCGGACGGCCTGGCCGACCGGGCCCCCCGCGTCCTCGAGGACGAACAGGGCAATCAGTTCTGGCGGTTCGAGGGCCACGACTACCCGAACATCGGCCTGAACGCCGTGGCCGGACGCCCCCGCTCCGAGTGGAGCATGGAGCCGGCCCGGTTCGAGGAGATGCGACCGGGCTGCTACGACATCGACGCCCGGGTCGCCGACATGGACCTGGCCGGTATCTGGGCCTCCCTGTGCTTCCCCTCGCTGGTGGCCGGTTTCTGCGGCTCGGTCTTCTCGCGGGCCGACGACAAGGCGCTGGGGCTGGCCTGCATGCGGGCGTGGAACCGGTGGCACCGCGAGGTCTGGGCCGGGACCCACCCCGATCGCATCATTCCGCTCCAGCTCCCCTGGCTCGACGATGTGGCCTTGGGTGCCGGGGAGATCCGGTCCAACGCGGCACGGGGGTTCAGAGCCGTCAGCTTTCCGGAGTTCCCCGCACAGCTGGGCTATCCGTCCATCTTCACCGACCACTGGGATCCCTTCTTCGCCGCCTGCCAGGAGACCGACACCGTGGTCTGTCTCCACACCGGGGCGTCGGCCTGGGCTCCCCTGCCTTCCCCCGACCCGCCCTTCGAACTGCTCCCGACGGTCTTTCCGGTCAATGCGCTGCTGGCCGCAGGCGAGTGGTTGTGGTCGGGCGTGGCCGTTCGCTTCCCCCATCTGAAGGTGGCGCTGTCGGAAGGGGGAATGGGCTGGGTGCCCATGCTGATGGACCGGGTCGACTACGTCCTCGATCACTCGGGGTCGGGATCCGAGAGTTCGGGGTGGCAGTCGGACCTGCGTCCGAGCGAGGTCCTCGGTCGGAACTTCTGGTTCTGCACCATCGACGATCCGTCGATGGTGCCCCTGCTCGACCGGATCGGACTGCGCCACGTGATGGTCGAGAGCGACTATCCGCACGCCGACTCCACGTGGCCCGACACCCAGCACGTGGTCCGGGCCGTCTTCGGGCCCCTCCCTACCGAACAACGTCAACTGGTGACGGCGGGCAACGCCGCCGCACTGTTCCGGCACCCGCTTCCGGCGCGTTCCGACTGGCGGACCCCGTCAGCGCCAACCCCCCCGACAGCGCCGGCCCCGACAGCGCCGGCCCGGACGGTGAAGGACGGCGGCGGGGTCTGACGCGGCGGACAGATCGATCCACCTCGTCGTGGCACGCCGGCAACGCGTGGGCGAGGACCTGGCCCGAGCAACCCGGGTACCCGGCCGTCGCTGAAGCCGTTGCGACTCGGCACCCTATCCACGGCGCCGGCCGCCCGGCCGGAAGGTCCGAGAGGTACTCGACCGTGGCGGCGGGACCGTCGCGGCCGCGTCGGGACGACAAGGGGAAGGCCGTCGGAGGGTCGCCGGGAGCCTCGCCGGACGCGACGGCGCGACGACGTTCCGACACCCCGAGGAGCGGCGATCGGCGGCACCCCGGGGCCGCTCGGGACGAAGGTCGAAAATTGCCGCTCACCCGGCAATTGATGCTCTTTTGTCGCTCCCTGTCGACCCTGACGGCACTCTCCGTGGCTAATCGGTGAAAGCTTGGCGAGGGTAGTTGCAGACCTCTCTTTCTGGCGACTAAACGGAGATGGAGCATCCGTGGTGCAGTGAGAGGAGGCAGGGCTGATGAAGCGGATCGTGGGCGGGCGTCGAGTGGGCGAGTGGCACGATTTCCGGGACGGCGACTCGGGATTTGGAGCTCTGGGCGGCGCGGTCGGGCACAGGCGATGTTCTTCTACGGAGGTGGAGGGAACCAGCGTGGGCAGCGCCGTGTATGGCGGGTGGGAATGACCTCGAAAGCAGACCTCGTCGAGCAGATCTTCGGCCTCTGTCCCGAGCCCGACCTCGATCAGTTGCGGGAGTTGACCCGTCAGCTGGTCGACTACCGGGACAATCCCCAAATGGAGAAGAACCGCTTCGAGGGCACCCGGCTGCGCGGGATCACGGGCTACGGCGGCCACCTCCTTCCCGACTGGGAGCGGGTGCTCGTCACCGGCGGCACCGGGTGTGTGGGGCACGTCGTGCTCAGCAATCTCGTCAACGATCTGCCCGGAGCCCGCTTCGTGTCGGTGGCTCGCCACCGCCCGATTCCGGAGCGCCGCGTCGACCAGGTCACGTACATGCACGGGGATGTGCGCAATCGCCGCCAGATGGCGGAGATCATCGACGACTTCCGGCCCGATCTCATCATCCACCTGGCCGCGCAGCGCAACCCGGCGCTGGCCGAGCGGCGGGTCACCGAGACCGTTTCCACCAACGTGCTGGGATCGCAGGTCATCCTGGAGACAGCGGGTGAGGCGGGCGTCGGCACGGTGATCATGGCCAGCACGGGCAAGGCCGTGCGGCTCTTCACCGGTGACACCTACGCCGCCACCAAGAAGTTGGTCGAGTACCAGTCGGCCATGGCGGCCACACGGTTCGACATGAGCGTCTCCTGCGCCCGCTTCACCCACGTCGTGAACAACAGCATCGTGGGGCAGCGGATCGTCAAGTGGGTCGCCAACGACGAGCCGATCCTGCTGCACTCCCCACTCGTGCAGCTGCCGGTGCAGTCGGCGTTGGAGTGCTACCAGCTCCTCATGACGGGTGGCATCGTGGCGGAGCGGGACCACCCGAAAATCGTGGCGCTGCGGGATCTGGGTTGGCCACCGATCAATCTTCTCGACCTGACGCTCGACTATCTGGCCGACAGTCCAGACTCGCGGTCCCCGATCGTGTTCACCGGCTATCCCGCCGGCTACGAAGCCGACGCCTACCCCGGGACCTACGACCCGATGTCAGCGGGCGACGTGAGCCCCCTGTTGAACTGCATCGAGGCCACCCACACCCGCCCGACCCCGGTACTGGGGGATCTGGTGGACCACTTCGAGATGGGCGACGACCACTCGGACGAGATGGACCGGGCCATTGCCGAGATCACCGAGGCGTGCGAGGCGAAGCGGAAGAACGACCGGCTCATCGGCAGGTTGCTCCGTCAGGCGTCCATGACCCTGTTGGAGCACTCGATGGAACAGGCCGGGCCGGAGCGGGTTCGGCGCATCCACCACCTCGGGCGTCGGCACGATCCGTTGGTCGACGACCACGCCCTGATCCACCAGCGGATCGAGATGTACCTGAACACCGAACTCGCCACCCTCGACTAGCTCACGACCGTCCCACCGGACCGTGGTGCCTGTGGGTCAAGAGCTGTCCACACCGTCCCGTAGGCGCTTGCCGCGTGTACGGAGCAGCCCCTCGTTAGGATTGTCCGGTGCCCAAACCCGACCCTGAGGGGCTGGATGGCGAGCGTTCGGGGCCCAGGCCGGGCTTCGGCCTCAATCTCACCGCACAAGGTGCCGATACGTCCCCCATGACGATCATCGACGAGACGGCGCACCGGGCCGACTGGGAAGAAGGCGACGACACCGAATCGGAGATGGCACAACTCCGGGCCAAGGTGTCGTTCCTGGCCATGCAGAAGGACTACTGGTGGCAGCGGAGCGCTGAGCACGCCGAAGCGCTCCGGGCCGCCGAGGGCGAGAACCTCCGTCTGCGGGAGACGCTGGCCGAACTGCAGGCCCGCCGGATCATTCGCACGCTGTCGTAGCCGGCGACCTGTCGTCCCAGCCGGCCCGTCGCAGCCGGCCTCCCGTGGCGACGAGCAGGGTCGGAGGGTGCGGCCGACCACCCGTCCGGCCGGTTGGTCCCGGGCCGAAGGCGCGGGGTCATCAGTCGGAGCAGACAGCCCCGACGGCGGGCAGCGTGCCGGCCACCAGGTACGCCTCGATGGCGGCCCGTACGCACGGGCTGTAGAACGTGGCCACGTGGCTCATCCCCCGCCAGGTCAGGAGGACCCCACCGGTCAGCTGGTGCGAGAGGGCGACAGCCCACGCGTAGGGCGTGACCGGGTCACCGGTGGTTCCGACGACCAGGATCGGCGGGGCCCCGGGGTCCGTGGCCGGTGCCGGTGTCCGAGTCGGGAGGACGGGCCACGTCGCACATCCCAGTAGCCCCCAGGTCAGCAGCGGACCGAACACCGGCGCGCTGGCACCAGCCGCGGCCGCCAGTGCGGTGTAGCCCGACGGATTCCGGCTGACCGGGTGGTCGAGGCAGTCGATGGCCTGTTCGGCCTCGGCCCCGTTGGTCGACCCTCCGGTCTCGTAGCGTCCGGACATCGACGTCACCTGGGCACCACTCCCCAGTTCCGCCTGGGCCAGCGCGGCGGCCAGGGTGGGCCATGAGGACTGGGACTCCAGCCCGGCCAACAGCGCGTCATAGAGCTCGGCGGGGCCCGCCGTACCTCCTCCGGGCGCCGACAGCGGCACCGACCGGCTGTGTTGGACGAGATCCAGTACGGCTGTGGTCGGATCGCCGGACGGGCGCCACGGGCAGCCCGCGTCGGTGGCGCACCAGCTGAAGAACGACTGCAGTTCCGACTCGAGGCTGTCGGCCTGGTCCGTGGCGTACTGGACGGTGGTCAGGGACGGGTCGATGGCTCCGTCCAGCACCATGGCCCGGACGTGGGTCGGGAACATCTGGGCGTACGTGGCCCCGAGCAACGTGCCGTAGGAGTGGCCGACGAAGGTCAGCTGGGCGTCGCCCAAGGCGGCCCGGATCCGGTCCAGGTCGCGGGCCGAATCGACGGTCCCCACGTAGGGAAGGATGGCTCCGCTGTACTGCTGGCACTGGGCCGCGAACTCCTGGTCGTTGCGAAGGAGCGCCTGCTGGGCCGCCGGAGTGGTCGGGACCGGATCGATGCCCGGACCCGAGGACCCGCTCCCTCCACCCCCCGTGCACAGGACCGGGCTGCTCCGCCCGACCCCACGGGGATCGAAGGACACGATGTCGAAGCGGTCGAGCAGTTCCGGCGCGAGCACGGACAGCTCGTTGGGCAGATCGTCGATACCCGAGGTCCCCGGTCCTCCCGGGTTGATCACGACGGAACCGATCCGCTCCGACGGCACCTCGGCCGGATGCCGGGCCACGGCGATCTGGATGGTGGGCCCGCCGGGCCTCCGGTAGTCGAGCGGTACGGTCACCGAGCCGCACTGCAGGGACCCGCAGCCCGTCCACGCGACGGGGGTGACCGGCAACGGCGGCTCGGTGGTGGAGGTGGTCGTGGGGGTCAGCCGTACCGAAGGGCTGACGGTGGTGGTGGGACGCACCTGGGCCCCCTCAGTACCGGCGCAACCGGCCAGAAGGACCGCCACCAACGCCAGTGCGGCCAAGGTGCCGGGCGGGGCCTGGTGCCGGGCGCGGCCCCGGGGCGACCTCGGGCCGACCAGGCCATCGAACTTCATGCCGGCAGTCTGGCACCGGTCCGTCGGCCTGCGGCCTCGGCTACGGGCACCCCGGCACCCTCCGGAGCGGGCCCGAGCGCCGTAGCCCCGGGCGGCCTACCTTGGGCGCAGACCGAACACACCGGGCGGGGCGCTCGACGGCACGCCGCTCCGAGTCAGGAGAGCGAACATGGAGATACGACGAGTTGCCACCGGCCACGACGCCGACGGGAAGGCCGTGTTCGTGAGCGACGAGGCGGTGGCACCGGTGGTGCTGGCCCTCGTGCCCGGTATGGAGTTCCACCGACTGTGGGGATCCGAATCGATCGTCACGTTTCCCGATGACGGCTCGAAGCCGGAGTTCGGGCCGTACTTCCCCCCCGTCGGAGGGTTCCGATTCGGATTCTTCACGATTCCCCCCGACGGCGGCGCCGGGGTACCGGCCGACCTCGATATCGCCGCCGCGCTGGCCGAGTTCGAGGAGAAGCTGCCGGGCATGGGCGAGTTCCTCGAGTTGGACGATCCGGGCATGCACACCACCGCCACCGTGGACTACGGCGTCGTGATCTCGGGCGAGGCCATCCTCGAACTCGACGACGGGGCCAAGGTCACGCTCCGCACCGGCGACAGCTACATCCAGAACGGGACCCGTCACCGATGGTCGAACACCGGAGACGTCCCTGCCGTGATCGCCATCACATTGGTGGGAGCGCATCACCGCAATGTCGGCCACGGTGCGTGAAGGCGCCGACGCCTAGTGACGATGATTCCCGCCGTCAGACGGGCCGGGCTGCCCGCAGTCGCTACAATTCGTGATCGTCGGAATGGAGTGACCCGGTGGAGGGCGGCCACGGGACTGGGGGCAGGAATGGTAGTAGCGGCGCTGTCGGCAACCTACTTGGGCGGATACCCGGAACGACCCGACGGGTTCACCGGCATCGTCAACGTCAACGACCACGGAATCGAGATGTTCCGATCCCGGGCCCACTTCTCGATCCCCTGGTCTTCGGTGTCGTGGTTGGCCGTCGAGGAGCTGGACGCCGTGAACCTGCCGGCGGTGGAGAAGAGAGACCGCCAGGCCTTTCTGGTCACGCACCTCCGCACCGAGGGCCGAGCGGTGTTCGAGTTCGACGAGACTCCAACCGAGGTGCGCAAGACATTCGGTCCGTGGTTGGCGGTCCACGGCGCCCCCGTCGAGGGCTGAGACCGCTTCAGGGCCCGGTCAGGGCGCGGCGCCAGGGTTCGAGGTCGAGCTTCGGATAGCGGACGGCGGTCTCCTTGAGCAGTGCCTCACTCCAGACGGGGTGGCCCGGAGGTGGGAAGCCGAACAGCTCGAGCTGACGGGGGGTCGAGCCCTCGGCGAAGGTCGTCCACTCCGGCGCAGTCGACCGTGACTGGGCCTGGTCGTAACCGATCCAATCCTGACCGGCACGCCGGAAGGCCAGCGCCACCAGGTAACGGGCCCGCTCCTCGCCCGTGAAGGGGGCACCACGGTGGAAGACATTCGACCGGTAGGCCAGGTATGACCCCCGGACGCCGGTGGCACGCTGCTCCGCCCCGTAGAGCGATTCGTCCTTGTCGGGCATGACCACCGGCATCCACGACCGGACGTGGGCCGAGTCGCGGACCGAGACCACCCGGGTGGCGTTGTCGACACCGGCCACGTCGGAGAGGTACAGGAAGCCCTGCAGGTTCCACCAGGGTGCCTCGCCGATGGGAGGTAGCCACGAGTGGTTCCGGTCGACATGCATCGGCTGCTCGTAGTTGGTGATTCCCGAGTACTTGGCATCGGCGTGAGCCTCGTAGAGCCGGATATCGGTGCTGTCGAGGGCCCGTTCGGCGAAGTCCACGATGGAGGGGTGTACGCACAGCCGGTTGAGGACCCCCGATCCCGGGAAGGGGAACGATCCCTTCCACCGGTGCTGTGCGCCCCTGAACCCGGGACCCTCGTCGGGCCACTCGAACTCCTCGCTCGGATCAGAGGTCGGTCCCCTCCAACGGTGGGTGACCCCCTCGGGATCGGCGTGATACTCCTCGGGCGTCGGGAACATCCGGTGCAGATCGTCCGAGGCGCCGTCGATCTCGTCGGTGCCGATCAGGCCGTCGAGCAGCACCCACCCCTGATCGCGCCACGTGTCGACCTCGTCATCAGTGGCCAGTCGTGAGGTCATGGGATCTCCCTGTCATCGATCGACACACCGGCGTGACACCGGGGAGGCAACGGGTCACAGGATACGGCTGTCGTGGGCCCCCATGCCCGTCCAGATGGCATCGACGGCCCGTTCGGCCCAACCCGGCGCCATGGCCACACCGGACACGCGCCGGGCGAACACCGACCCGAGCAGCATCTGCACGGCCAGATCGAGGTCGACATCCCCGCTGAGTTGGCCGAGCTGGCGGGCCTGGTCGAGGAGGGACCGGGTGTAGTCCATGCGCGGGACCACCACGCGCCGGCGGTGGAGGTCGAGCGCATGTGGGTCCTCCCGCATGCCGATCAGTGTCCCCACCACCTCGAGGCACCCCTCGGCGTACCGCTGTTCGAAACTCTCGAGGTACACGACCAGGTCGCGCCGCGGATCGTCAGAAGGCCCCTCGGCCAGGTGCAACGTGCTGTTGCCGGCAATGGCCGCAGTCACGAGATCAGCCTTGTCGCGATAGCGCCGGTAGATCGTGGCCCGGGCCACGCCCGCCTCGACGGCGACGCTCTCCATGGTGACGTTCCCGTATCCGTTGGCCCGGAGCTGGCGCAGGGCGGCGTCGGTGATGGCCGAACTGGCCCGCTCGTCACGCGGTCGGCCCGGCCCACGCCCCGACCCCTGATCAGTGAGCACCGCCGTGCCGACCTCGGTGCCGGTCACAACGCGGCCGCCTCGGCCACAGGGCCCGGAGCCGTGGCGCCGGCCGGTGGGCCACTCACGATGAAGTCCCGCTGGCGCACCAGTACGAAGGCTCCGATCGAACCCACGAAGGCGATGACCGCACCGATCACCATGATGGTGTTGAGGGTGGATGAGAAGCCGACCCGGTAGGCGTCGAGGAGGGCGGTCCGGGCCGCCGTCGACGGAATGGCGGCGGCGGCCTGGTGCACGTCGCCACCCAGGATGGCACCCCGGAGGGCGGTCCCGCCGTGGGCCATCACGGCCTGACCCGCCGGCGTGGAACCGAGGGCGTTGAGCGTCTTGTGCTGGATCTGGGACTGGAACACCGACCCCAACCCGGCGATGCCGGTGGCGATGCCGACCTGGCGGAAGGTGCTGTTGGCCCCCGAGGCCATGCCGCTGCGTTCGGGTGGGACCACCGAGATGGCCGACGAGGCCAGGACCGGATTGACCGTTCCGATGCCGATGCCGGCGATGATGAAGCCGGGGAGGAGGACCGTCCAGGTGGAGTCGGCCTTGGTGGTGGCCATGACCAGACAGCCGACGGCGATCAAGAAGAGCCCCGACCCGAGTAGGAACCTGGTCTGGATCCGCACGGTTAGCTTGCCGGCGATGGGGGACACGATGAAGGCCAACACGGTGAGCGGGAGGAACCGAACCCCGGCGGCCAGGGGCCCGAATCCCAGGTCGTCCTGGATGTAGAGGGTGAGGTACAAGAAGAGGGCGAAGATCGACGAGGAGAGGGTCAGCGCAGACAGCGAGACCCCGGACATGGCCGGCCGCTTGAACAGCGTCAGGTCCAGCATCGGGTCCTTCTGGCGCCACTCGGCCACGATGAAGAGCCCCAGCAGGGCCACCGCCCCGACCAGCATGCTCACGATCAGCGGGCTGCTCCAACCGTCGTCGTTCCCGCGGATGAGTGCGAACACCAACAGGAACAGGGCAGTGGAGAACGAGATGAAGCCGATCCAGTCGACGCGTCGTTGGTTGGGGTCACGGGACTCTTGGATCTTGGTCAGGGTGATGACGATGGCCAGCACCCCGATGGGCACGTTCACGAAGAAGATCCACCGCCACCCGATGCCGCTGGTGATGGCGCCCCCCACCAGAGGTCCCACCGCCACCGCCCCGCCCAGCACGGCCCCGTAGATCCCGAAGGCCGTACCGCGCTCCTTGCCGGTGAACGCCCCGGCGATCAGGGCCAGTGAGGTGGCGAACATGATGGCCCCGCCCACGCCCTGGGCCGCCCGGGCCAGGTTGAGCATCAGCGAGGTGGTGGCCAGACCGCACACGAGGGACGACACCGAGAAGACGCCCAACCCGATGGCGAACACCTCGCGGCGACCGAACATGTCGCCGACGACTCCCGCCGTGAGCAGGAAGGCGGCCAGCGTCAGCGAGTACGCGTCGACCACCCACTGGATATCGCTGAAGGTCGAATGCAGCGACCGCTGGATGTCGGGCAGGGCCACGTTGACCACGGTGATGTCGAGGAGGAGCATGAACGTGGCGGTGCAGACCGCGATCAACGTCCACCATTTGCGATCGAGTGCGGCCATGGCGGGCACCTTTCCTACGTCACGGGGAGCTCCGGACCCGCCCGCTCCGGGATCTATTACGAATCACTACGTGTTGTATTTAATCGCACCGACGTCGCCCTGTCAACGGTTGCGGCCCGGCACCGCCCCCCGGGCTCCGGCGGAGCCCGCCCCGGCCGGGGCCGACTCAGTGCGGATCGAGCAGGTCGTCCACGGCCCCCCGCAACATGTCGCCCAACTGTCCGGACGGGACCTCGGCGAAGACATCACCGGCCATCAGCAGGCCCCCCATCACGGCGCCGAAGGCACAGGCCATGCGGACACGGAGTTCGATCGGAATGCCCTGGTCGGAGAGCACCTGGCGGAATCTCACCTGAAGGTCCTCGTGGTCGCCGTCGTGGCTCTCACGGTGGAGCTCCTCGATGGCGGCCTGATTGCGCTCGTGGAAGATGAACAGGGCCCGCTGCTGCAGCATCTGGTCGATGAGCCCGTCCAGGAGCTGGGCCCAGAGCCGGGGCGAGGCCTCGCGGCCGGAGATGGCGTCCAAGGCCTCGCGTCCGAACTCGTGCAGGCGGAGGTGCAGCGCCCGGAGGATGTCCCCCTTGCTGGCGAAGTGGTAGTAGATCGCCGCCTTCGAGAAGCCGAGCTGCTCGGCGATCTGGCGCAGCGAGGTCTTGTCGTACCCCTGCGTGGTGAACAGCTCGAGGGCGATGTCGAGGATCCGCTCGCGGGTGTCCCCCGCCTCGGCGCGGGGCGATCCGGTCCGCTCGGGACCGTCCCCCGTCACCCCCGTCTTCGCCTCGGTCTGGACCATCGGTACTCGATTCTACTTGACAGCCGGTAAGTTGCTCCTTACCATGCGGCAGGTAATCTACTTGCCAACCGACCGGTAAGGACTGTAGTGGGAACCGACCAGATCATCCACGCCGAGGGACTGACCAAGCGCTACGGCCAGACCGTGGCCCTGGCCGGCGTCGACCTCGCGGTCGACCAGGGTTCCATCCTCGGTGTCCTCGGACCCAACGGGGCCGGGAAGACCACGGCGGTGCGCATTCTCACCACCCTGGCCACCCCCGACTCCGGACGCGCCAGCGTGGCCGGCTTCGACGTGGTCACCGAGGCGGCCAGCGTCCGCCGCAGTATCGGCGTCGCAGCCCAGGACGCCACGCTCGACGAGGCCCTGACCGGTCGCCAGAACCTGGTCATGGTGGGTGAGTTGAGCGGTCTGCGCCGGGTGGACGCTCGCGCCCGGGCCACCGAGCTACTGGCGAACTTCGACCTGACGGATGCCTCCGACCGCATCGCCAAGGGATACTCGGGCGGGATGCGACGCCGGCTCGATCTCGCCGCCAGTGTGGTGACCCGGCCGCCGGTCCTGTTCCTCGACGAGCCGACCACCGGCCTCGACCCGACCAGTCGCCTACGCATGTGGGACGTGATCCGACAGCTGGTCACGGACGGGACCACCCTCCTCCTCACCACGCAGTATCTCGACGAGGCAGACACCCTGGCCGACCGCATCGTGGTCATCGACCACGGCCGGGTCATCGCCGGAGGAACCCCGCAGCAGTTGAAGGAGTCGACGGGGGGTGCCCGTCTGGTCGTCACGCTCACCGCTCCCGACGACCAGGCCGTCGTGGCCCTGGCCCCCCTGGTGGACGGGGCCGTGCACGTGAGCAGCGACGGGCGGAGCCTGAAGGCCGCGGTGCGGAGCCGTGCCGGCCTCGGTACCGAGGCAGTCCGCGCCCTGGACCTGGCCGGCATCAGCGTCGATGACGTGGCCGTGCTCCAACCCTCGCTCGACGACGTCTTCTTCGAGTTGACCGGCCGGCCGTCCACCGACGCCGGCCCGGGGGCGGACGACCGGACCGGGGACGATGACCGAGAGGGGAACGGGGTGTTGGTATGACGATCACCGCCGACCTCCGACCGACCACCGCCGCCCCGACGGCACTCGGCGAGGCGGCGTCCCGCCTCCACGACGTGGTGGTGTTCACCCGTCGGAACCTGGTCCACGTCCGTCGCGAGCCGGCCCAGCTCTCCGACGTCACCATCCAACCCGTCCTGTTCACCATCCTGTTCATCTACATCTTCGGATCGGGCATTCCGATCAGCGGCGGGAGCTACAAGGACTTCGCACTGGCCGGACTGCTCACCTTGAACCTCACCACCTCGGCCATGGGCACGGCCGTGGGGCTCAGCACCGACATGACCTCCGGTGCCATCGACCGGTTCCGCGCCCTCCCCATCTGGCGCGCCGCCGTGCTGGTCGGGAGAACGATGTCCGACCTCCTGGCCGCGCTGTTGTGCTCGATCATCGTGGGGCTGACCGGACTGGTGATCGGGTGGCGGGCCGACGCGACGCTGCTGTCGGTGGTAGCCGGGTTCGGGGTGGCCCTCCTGTTCAGCTTCGCGCTGTCGTGGGGCTGCGCCTGTCTGGGCATGGTCTCCAAAGGCCCGGAGTCGGCTCAAGGCCTCGGATTGATCATCCTGTTCCCGTTGGCCTTCGTGTCGAACGCCATGGTGCCGACAACCGGCATGCCTCATTGGCTGCAGCTCATCGCCGACTGGAATCCGGTGAGCGCGGTGACGGCCGCCTGCCGCAATCTCTTCGGCAACCCGAACCCCTCGGGCAGCATCGATGTGTGGCCGATGCAACATCCCGTCGAGGCCGCCGTCGGCTGGTCGCTGCTCATCCTGTTGGTGTGCGCTCCGCTGGCCGTGCATCTGTTCCGGAGGCGTACGACCGAGTAGCCGGCAAGTCCCAGTGACGGCTCAGGGGGCCGACAGCGCACTCACAGCCGGGCATCCGACCATGAAGGCATGTCCATCACGGTCTCTCCCCCAGTCATCGACCCGGATCCGCCGGCGAACCCCACCGGGCTCGTCGACCCACCCGGAGGACCACGGCCCGGTGACTCCCGGCCGGAGCCTGACGGCAACGACACGGACCGGGCGCGTTGGGTCGGCCCCGCTCTGGTGGCCCTTCTGGCCCTGACCGCGGTGGCCTACCTGTGGGATCTGAGTGCGTCGGGCTACGCCAACAGCTTCTACGCCGCCGCGGTCCAGGCCGGCACCAAGAGCTGGAAGGCGTTCTTCTTCGGCTCCATCGACTCGTCGAACTTCATCACCGTCGACAAGTCCCCCGGATCGCTGTGGGTGATGGAACTCTCCGGTCGGCTGTTCGGCTTCAGCAGTTGGAGCATGCTCGTGCCCCAGGCGCTCGAGGGCGTAGCCGCCGTGGGTCTGGTCTACGCCTCCGTCAAACGGTGGTTCGGTCCCGCCGCCGGGCTGTTGGCCGGTGGCGTCCTGGCCTGCACCCCCGTGGCCGCCCTCATGTTCCGCTTCAACAACCCCGACGCTCTCATGGTGCTGTTGCTGGTGGCGGCGGCCTACACCCTGACGCGGGCCCTCGAGCGGGCCGGGACCGGTTGGATCATCGCCACCGGCACGCTCATCGGCTTCGCCTTTCTGGCCAAGATGCTCCAGGCGTTCACCGTCCTCCCCGCCTTCGCCGCCGTCTACCTGGTGGCCTCACCCACTCCCCTGTTGCGACGGCTCTGGCAGTTGGCGCTGGGAGGCGTGGCCATCGTCGTCTCGGCCGGATGGTGGGTCGCGGTGGTGGCCCTGTGGCCGGCGGCATCGCGCCCGTTCATCGACGGCTCACCCGACAACAACATCATCAACCTGATCTTCGGGTACAACGGGCTCAGCCGCCTTTCGGGCGGCACCGGGGGTGCCGGGTTCAGTGGCGCCTCCGGCGTGTTCCGCCTGTTCAACGATCTGATGGGGGGGCAGGCCTCGTGGTTGCTACCGGCCTCGCTGCTCGCCCTCGTGGCCGGTTTGGTGTGGCGGGGTCGGGCACCCCGGACCGACCGGACCCGGGCCGCACTGTTGCTGTGGGGTGGTTGGCTCCTGGTCACCGGCGCGGTGTTCAGCTTCAGCAGCGGCGTGATCCACACCTACTACACGGTGGCCCTGGCTCCGGCCATCGCCGCGCTCGTCGGCATCGGGGGAGCGCTGCTGTGGCAGAACCGGCACCGCATGGTGGCCCGCGTCGTCGGGAGCGTAGCCATCGTCTCCACCGCGGCGTGGGCCTTCGTCCTGCTCGGGCGCACCCCGGCCTACGATCCGTGGCTGCGACCGCTCGTCCTGGCCCTCGGCATCCTGGCCGCGGCGGTGTTGGTGGCCGCACCCTTCGTCCCCCGACTGACCCACCATCTCACCGCCCTGGCCATCGGCCTGGGCCTGGTGGCCGGCCTGGCCGGTCCGCTGGCCTATACCGCCACCACCCTGGACACCGCCCACACCGGGAGCATCCCGTCCGCCGGACCCGCCGTCAGCAGCAGTGGTGGTGTCGGGGCCGGGTTCGGTGGCGCTCCGGGCGGTGGGTTCGGTCGCGCTCCGGGCGGTGGGCCCGGTGGTGGCGGCGGGTTGACCCCCGGCGGCGCCCAGGCCCGGGCCTTCCCCGGTGGCACCGGCCTCCCTCCGGCCGGGACGTCCGGCTCGCCATCGGGTGGGGTCCGGCCGAGCGGCGCCCGGCCCGGCGGGGGCTCGGGAACGACAGGACTCGGCGCCGGTGGCGCACCGACCACCGGCGGGGGCGGGGCCAACACCAGTGCGGCCCTGACGGCCGCCCTCCGGTCCGGCGCCTCCAGGTACCGGTGGACGGCCGCCACCTTCGGCTCGCAGTCGGCGGCCACGCTCGAGCTGGCTTCCGATGAGCCGGTCATGGCCATCGGCGGCTTCAACGGTCAGGGTGGCAACATCAGCCTCGCCACCTTCGAGTCGTACGTGGCCAAGGGCGACATCCATTACTTCATCGCCTCCGGGGCGGGCGGTGGTGGCATGGGTGGGCCGGGTGGCCAGGCCAACAGCGACTCGGCCATCACCAGCTGGGTCGAGGCCCACTTCACGGCCCGGACCATCGGTGGTCAGACCGTCTACGATCTGACGTCCCGCGCCTGAGCTGTCCCGGCGGCGCCGATCAGTCCAGGGCGTCGACGTGCTGGACGCGGCCGCCGTGGCGGGTGAACAGAACGTCGTTGTAGCCCTGGCCCGGGCCCACCATGTCGAAGGTCACGGGCGGCACGAAGGTGAGGTAGAGCGCCTTCCTGCCGCCGGCCCGGGGATCGGACGGCGGTGGAGCGGCATGGAGGGTGTGCCCGAAGTGGACGGTCACGTCCCCCGGTTCGGTCGAGACGGGGGTGACGGGAAGCCCGGCCGCCTCTCGGGGCCCGGGGAGACGCGAGGTCCCCAGGTGCGAGCCCGGGATCAACTGCAGCTGGCCGTTCTCCGGGGTGGCCGCGTCGAGCTGGATGCCGACATTGAGCATGGGGCACTTGACAGGGTGGCCGCCCATGCCGCAGTCGCGGTGCCAGGGTAGGTCGGCAAGGCCTCCGGACGAGCCGGGCACCTTGATCACCACACCGTTGCCGTCCAGCCGGTCGTGGGCGTCCCGCAGATCGGGGCCGCCCAGCGCGGCGATGCGGACGAATCGACCGTCGGCTCCGAGGCCGGCCACGAGGGGTGAACTGTCGTTGATGTAGTTGACCCGGTTACACACCTCCCGACCGTCGACCGTGGTCCACCACGACCGACGGTCATCGGGCCGGGCCCGGGCTATGGCCGCCGCCACCTCGGCCCGGAGGTCGTCGAGCTCGTCGACCCCGAAGACCTGGCGGAGATGGACGAACCCCACCCGGGCCAAGAAGTCGGCGATCACCTCCTGTGGCTCGTCCAACGAGAACGACCGCGAGCAGTCCAGTGGCGCCCCGTCGGCGTCGAGCACCGGCGGGGGGTCGTCGATGTCGTAGGTGACCTGACCGTCGAAGGCCACCCGGAGCGGTGACTCCCAGCGCGCCAGCTGGCCGAAGCTCCCCTGGGTGACCGCCAGTTCGTCGCCGTAGAGCAGGGCGAAGCACGACTTGAGCTCCCAGACGAAGCTGCTCCACGCGTCCTGGGTCAGGTCGACCACCGTGTGGGCGCGTCCGATGCCGACCTCCACCTCGAAGCCCGGACCGGACGGGACGTAGGTGAACGCCCGGCCGTCGTCGAGTCGGAACGCCAGGGGACGGACGTAGGTCAGATCGGTGGGCGAGAAGACCGGGCCGCAGCGGTCGAGTCGTCTGGGCAGCTCCTCGCCATGGAACCAGTCGAAGTCGATCGGACCGAATCGATCACCGCCCACGGGCCCACGGTACCGCAGCCACGCGACAGCGGGTCGAGCTGGGGCAGAGTGGGGTGCGTGGACCGCCTCCGCACCGCCGTGGCCAGACTCCGGGACGCCGTCGGTCCGGAGGCGGTGGTGGATCCCGAGATCGTCGCCTCGTACACCACCGACTGGACGGGCCGGTTCGTCGGTCACTCCGCAGCCGTGGTCCGGCCCGCATCGACCGACGAGGTGGCGGCCACGGTGTCCGTCTGCCGGGAACTGGGCCTGGCCCTCGTGCCCCAGGGCGGGAATACCGGCCTCGTCGGCGGCGGGGTACCCCTGAGGGGGGAGGTCGTCCTCAGTCTCCGGCGGCTCAGCGCCCTCGGACCGGTCGACCGCCGCTCCGGGCAGGTCACCGCGGGCTCCGGGGTGACTCTCGGGGATCTCCAGCGAGCGGTGGGCTCCGCCGGCTGGCACTACGGGGTGGACATCGCCAGCCGCGACTCGGCCACCGTCGGGGGCTCCGTAGCGACCAACGCCGGCGGGCTGCACGTCCTGCGCTACGGGGGCACGCGTGCCCAAGTGGTCGGTCTCGAGGCGGTACTGGGGACCGGCGCGGTGGTGTCCCACCTGGCCGGCCTGGTCAAGGACAACACCGGGTACGACTGGCCGGGGTTGGTGTGCGGCAGCGAGGGGACTCTGGCCGTCGTCACCGCGGCCCGCTTGCGCCTCGTGCCCCCGATGCCCTACCGGACGGTGGCCCTGCTGGCCTTTGCCACCGTCCCCCACGCACTCGAGGCCGCCGGAGTATTCCGGCAGTCGCTGGCGTCGCTCGAGGCCTGCGAACTGTTCTTCTCGTCCGGGTTGGAGCTGGTCCGTTCGGTCTACGGGCTACCGGCCCCCTTCCCCGACGGGCACCCGGTCTACCTGCTCGTCGAGGTGGCCGACCGGTCCGATCCCACCCCGGCGCTGGCCGAATCCTGCGATACCACCGACCATGTGGCCGACGTGGCCGTGGCCACCGAGCCGGCCCGGAGGGCCGAGCTCTGGCGCTACCGCGAGGCCCATACCGATGCCATCAACACCCAGGGACCCCCGCACAAGCTCGACGTGGCCCTCCCGGGCGGGACGCTGGCCGAGTTCATCGACCGGGTACCCGGCGCGGTGCGGGCCGCGGATCCAGCCGGCCAGGCGTGGCTCTTCGGCCACGTCGGCGACGGGAACATCCACGTGAACGTCACCGGGCTCCCACCCGGGGACGACCGGGTGGACGACGCCGTGTTCCGCTTGGTGGCCGAGCTCGGCGGGAGCATCAGCGCCGAACACGGCATCGGGACGGCCAAGAAACGGTGGCTCCACCTGTCGCGGACGCCGGCCGAGGTGGAGGCCTTCCGTTCGCTCAAACGGGCGCTCGATCCGGATGGCGTCCTGAACCCCAACGTGCTCCTGCCGGCCGACGGAACCTGAGCGGTTCGCCCGGCTTCAGCCTCCGCCGGAGTGCACCGGGCCGGGCCCACGGCGAAGCTCCACGGTCACCCCCCTGGTGCCGGGAGCCAGAGTCACCGTCCCGGTGGCCTGATCCACCCGGCCCGCCGACGCCGCGGACAGGTTGTGCGCGAACGACGGCAGCTGGAAGAGGACCGGCCCCGTCGGCAGTTGGCCGCTCAGGTGCAGGGATACGGAGTCGCCGAGGGAGGTGATGGCCAGGCTCAGTCTCCTGCCGTCGGTGGTCGGGAAGTCGGTGACCGTGATCGGGGCGGCCTGGCCCAACCAGTGGGCCGGGACACCCTGCCCGACGATGAGGGCGCCGTCGGAACGCTCGGCCGCCAGCGAGTCCAACAGGACCTTGTTGGCCCCGGCCATACCCCAGGCGTGGGGTGAGGCGCCCTGACCGGTGGCCGGGTGCTTCCCGATCCAGGGCGTGTCCGGGGAGGGACCGCTCGAGCTCTCCCACCACGAGTAGGGACCGCTCTGACTGTTCTCGATCATGAACTGGTAGTCGAGGATTCCCTGGTCCCGATGGTGGGCGCTGGCCAGCCCGCTACTCCCCAGGGCCGCGTTGTAACCGGACGAGTAGTAGTCGCCTGGGAACCCGCCGGCGGTATCCGGAGGGAGCAGGCCGACCAGACGCCCGAATCCGTAGTCGTAGGTGGCGTCGATCAGGGACAGGCCGGGCCCGGATCGGGGTGCTCCGAGCAGGTAGCCCTCCCAGGCCCAGCTCCCGAATCCGAACGGCGACGTCCAGTTGGCGTCCTCGGGGTCGTCGCACCGGTTGGCCGTATCGGGCTGCAGGATCGAACAGGGCAGGTAGTCGAGGCCGTAGTGCCGGATGGTCGACCCGAGTACGGCATTGGTGGCCCCCAGGAGCTGGTGGTACTGCTGGGTCGCCCAGGTGACCTCGGCCGTGTCCCCCACCCCCTCGGCGAGATAGCGGTAGGCGGCCAGCCCCAGGAGGGCCTCGTAGTCGTCGACGGTCCAGTACCCCTGGGTGTCGATGTCATCGGTGGCCTCCATGATCCCGTTGGGCCCGGTCCGATCGGCCACCAGTTGGTGCACGGTGTCCTCGATGCTGGGCTGATCGACGCCGGCCGGACCCTCGGTCGAGAAGTTCTCCTTGACGAAGGCGGTGTCGCCGGTCTTCATGAGGTACACCGCCCAGGGCACCGCGTAGGTCCAGATGCCGTCGACGTACTGGCCCTGGGACCCGACGGCGTCGCGGGCCTCGAGCAACAACGCGCCGGCACCGGTGAAGTAACCCTGCGTGAACAGGTTCGTGAGGATGCCCACGACGTCGTGGCTGAACTCACTCTCGTAGCCGTTGACCCCGGTATTCAGATCGTTGCCGCTCCGGGCGATCTGGGTGTAGATGAAGCCGCTCCGGTAGGCGTCGTCCAGTGCGGTGTCGGGCACGCTGACCTCGGCGATACCGGCCAGCTGCTGGTTCCAGAAGTTCTGCATGTGCGCGTAGTGCTGGTCGAAGCCACCTGCGTCGGCCAGGGCCTGGCCGGCTGGCCACGGGTACTGGTTGCCGAAACGGTCCGCAGCCACCACGTAGTCGTGCTCGACCGTCGAGTGGGGCGCGACCGCGTCGGGAGCGGTGGCGATCGGGATCAGGCCGGGCGAGGCGTCGGGATCGGCCTCGACGAGATGGTCGGTCGGATTCGAGACCGCCAGCCGGGCGTACACGGCGACGTACTGGTCGCCCCCGATCACCACCCGATCGGCGAACTCGGTGATGGTGACCAGGGAGCCGGCATGACGGAACGACGTGATCTGGGCCGGGAGGTAGCCGTCGGCATCCTGCCAGGTGGTGCGGCCGCCGTCGTAGAGACCGAACCCGTAGTCCGAGAAGACGCCGTCCTGGACCAGGAACGTGCCCCCGAGACAGGTGACGACACCCTGTCCGTTGCCTTCCCACCCGATCTCCGAGGCGGTGCCGTCGGCGCCGGTGAAGGCATCGGTGGTCAGGTTGAAGGCGCAGTCGTAGGCGGGCGACGGCCCGGACGGTCCGGGCTCGACGGTCCGGGCCCGTCGGCCCAATGATTTCCCGTGGCTGGCGGCGCCAGCCGCCGGCGGAGCGCCGAAGGTCCCACCGGGGAGCCCGGCCCAGGACAGCAGGACCAGGACGGTCACGACCGCGGTCACCGCCCTGGGCACCGACCCGATCAGGTGAACGGGGTGTCGTCGACGGTTCGCCCGCTCCCACATCTCGCCCTCCCCCCGCTGCCGCCAACGCTGTCTGGCAAGCTAACACCGCGTCCGGGCAGCCGCCCGGACGGAGCGGATATCGGACCGTCAGTGCGTAGCTGTCGAGCCGGTCCGCTGGTCGGACCGGCGCTTGGCTCTCGAGATCACCTCGAACTCCGCGACCAGCTGCCGCGCTCGGGTCCGGCCCACGATGAGGGTCCTGCCTCCGCCGCTGCGGACGACGACGCGGATACCGGGTACCCAGATCCGGACAAGGCCACAGATCCAGATGGGTACCGACGACGTGGAGATCCTCTCGACGTCATCGACAGCCACCTCCCACGGCCCATGGTCCGTCGATGCGACGGCAACAGAGGGGACGAAGGCCAGCTGTCTGTCCGTGAGGGAGACGAGGCCGGCCGAGTAGCCGTGGATCCAATCGGACCGCGGATCTGCCGCCAGCACACGTACCAGGACACGATCTTCTGCACCTCCGTCCCGAGCGGGCATGCTCGTTTCATCGGCGCGCCCGGCCACCCCCTTGACCACCGCGGCGGTCCACCGGTCCCGGCCGTGACGCCTTGTCCCGGAGGTACTCTCTGGGGGTGGCAAGTCTCGACGACGTCGCACGCCTGGCCCTCGAACTACCCGAGGTGACCGAGGGTGAGCGCCACGGCCACCGCACCTGGTTCGTGGCCGGTAAAGGGTTCGCCTGGGAGCGGCCGTTCTCCAAGGCCGATCTCAAGCGCTTCGGCACCACGACCCCTCCGGCCGGACCGATCCTCGGTGTCCGGGTCGAGGACCTGATCGAGAAGGAGGCCGTACTCGCCGCCAATCCCAAGGCGTTCTTCACGATTCCGCACTTCGACGGATACTCGGCGATCCTCATCCGACTCGAGGTCGTGGCCAAGCGTGCCCTACAGGAGGCCATCACCGACGGTTGGCTGGCCTGCGCACCGCCACGCCTCACGAAGGACCTCGTCGAGCAGTAGTGACTCCCGTGCGCGGGGCCACCGCCGTCGGATTGTCGACGGCGCGGCGCTGGCCCTGACCCTGGCCGGCTGCGGCGGATCGAAGGCTGGACAGCTCCGGAGGGGTCGTGCAGTGGAACAACGGCCCCTCCGCCCGCTCGGACATCGACGGTAGCCGCGAGCTCTCCGCCGTCTCCTGCCCGACCAGGTCCCTGTGCGTGGCCGTGGATCAGGCCGGCTATGTCCTGATCGGCAAGCCGTAGTCGGAGGTCCTGCCGACGTCGTGTGGGGCCTCGGGACGCCGGCGACCTGGACGGGCGCACGGACCGGTCGACGGCCATAGGGTGTCGACTGTGGATTTCGACCCAGTGTTGCCCGGCCCTTCGGCCGGCCGGTGACCACCGCGGCCCGGGCCGTGCGCTTCGACCGCTACGGCGGTCGAGAGGTCCTCTACGTCGATGACATCCCGATGCCCACCCCGGTCGCGGGCGAGGTGGTGGTGGCGGTCCGGGCCGCCGGGATCAATCCGGGCGAGAGCTCCATCCGACAGGGACTGCTCGACGACCGGTTTCCCGCCACGTTCCCTTCCGGCCAAGGCAGCGACCTGGCCGGAGTGATCACCGAGCTCGGTGACGGGGTCGACCAGTGGTCGCAGGGAGACGAGGTGCTGGGCTTCTCGTGGCAACGCTCCAGTCACGCCACCCACGTTGCCGTACCGGCCGACCAGTTGGTGGGGAAGCCCCCTGAGCTGAGCTGGGAGGCGGCCGGCTCGTTGTCCGTCGTCGGCTGCACCGCGTACGCGGCGGTGCGGGCGGTCGGGGCCGGGCCGGGCGACATGGTGGCCGTTTCGGCCGCGGCCGGAGGGGTCGGAAGCATCGTGATCCAACTGCTGAGGGTGCGGGGGGCCCGGGCGGTCGGGATCGCATCGGCGGCCAACGCAGAGTGGCTCACCGCTCACGGCGCAGTTGCGGTGGCCTACGGCGCCGGTCTGGCCGAACGAGTACAGGAAGCTGCCCCCGACGGGATCGACGCCTTCATCGACCTCTTCGGACCGGAGTACATCCAGTTGGCCGTCGACCTCGGCGTCAGCCCGGACCGGATCGAGACCATCATCTCGTGGGAGAAGGCCGGCGAGGTCGGAGCCAAGACCGATGGCAGCGGCACCGCCTCCACCCCCGAGGTCCTCGCCGACATGGCCGGCCTGGTGGCGTCGGGAGCCATCGAGGTCCCCATTGCGGCCACCTTTCCTCTGGATCGGGTGGCCGACGCCTTCGAGCAACTCGAACGGCGCCATACGCGAGGAAAGATCGTCCTCATCCCCTGACGCCGTAGACCGCGGTTTCGTTCAGGTGTCTCCGGGTTCCGGCTCGTCCGGGTCCGTCCGGAACCCCGGGCCGGGGCTGGCCCTGACCTCGGCCGAACGGACCGGTTCGTCGCAGGCCCGACATCGGAGCTGCAGCTCGATCTCTCCCCCGCAATGTTCGTGCTCGTACTTGATCGGGGGTCCGTCCGGCGCCGCCCAGCGATCCCCCCAGCTGGTCAGGGCGACAATGGCCGGGACGAAATCGCGTCCCATGTCGGTCAGCACGTACTCGCTCTGTCCCTTGCGCTCCGGATTGGGGCGCACCTCCATGAGCCCGGCGGCGACGAATCCCTCCAGGCGCGACGCCAGGATGTTCGGAGCGATCCCGAGCCTTCGTTCGAATTCGGAGAATCGCGTCTGCCCCGCAAACGCCGCATTCCTGAGAATGAGCAGACTCCACCGTTCGCCCGCCAGCTCGAGGGCACGAGCGGCCGAGCAGTTCTGCGATTGGTAGAGCCGACCGAGCATGAAGGCAGTCTAGCCGGATTGAACTTGCATCACACAAGTCATTTGGATAGGATCACTACTGTGATGAAAGTTGATTCGCTTCCTCATGGCGTCGGCCGGACATCGGGCCGGCTGGTCGGAGAAGCTGCGGACCGGTTGGCGCGGAGGGTCCATCCCTCGGTTCTCCCCTGGCGCGACGGGCCCGGTTCCACTTCGTCATTCATGCCCTACGCACCCAACGAAACGGGAGGAACCATGACCGATGAGAGCTACACCACCAGCTTCACGGTGGACCAGAGTCCGGAGGAAGCGTTCGCGGCCATCAACGATGTCCGCGGCTGGTGGTCAGGACAGATCGAAGGTGCCACCGACGAGCTCGATGACGAGTTCACGTACCGCTACGAAGACGTCCACTATTCCAAGCAGAGAGTAACGGCGCTGATTCCGGGCCAACGGGTGGCCTGGCACGTTGTGGACGGCTACCTCAACTTCACCGAGGACAAGACCGAGTGGACCGGAACGGACATCACTTTCGACATCTCCGAGCGGGGTGACCAGACGGAAGTTCGCTTCACCCACTCGGGCCTGCTTCCCCAGTCCGAGTGCTTCGACAACTGTTCGAACGCCTGGGGGTTCTACATCAACGGCAGTTTGAGAACATTGATCTCCACTGGTCAGGGTCAGCCCAACCGGAAGGAGTAGGACTCAGGCCAGGGTGAGGTAGTCGAGATTGACGCCGCCCTGGCCGGAGTTCCCGACCGCGCACACCACCAGGTTCGTGCCCGACGCCATGGTCAATGTGAGCGCCACGGTCTGCCACGTGGTCCAAGCCGTCGTGCTGGGTACGGACAGCACGGCCGTGCCGTGAACGTCGCCCGTCACGGGGTCGAGGGCGCCAACGGTCAGATCCGACGGACTGCCGGTGGAGTTGGCCACGTGACACAGGAGTCGTTGGCTGCCGGCACCAGGCACCGACATGGCCACGGCCACGCTGCTCCCTTCGGTGTCGAGACCGGTGACGTAACCCATACCCTGGTAACCGCCAAAGGTGTTCTCGAACCGGGCCGATCCTGCCCAGGCCCCGACCTCGGCCTGAAATCGGGCACGACCTGACGGCACCACCCACAGCAGGACCGAGGCGTGAGGAGCCAGCGCCACCTGGTAGCCCGTCATGGATCCCAGGTCCTCGTGGGCCCACAGATCGCGGACCGCGGCCGGAGCGGTGACGCCGAGGACGGCGGCGAAGTCGACAGACCTGGTCTGCGCACTGTCCTCGCGGTTGAACAGGGCCACCGCCCAGCTCCCATCGGGCAACTGGCCGATCCAGCGCTCGGGGTCCCGACTCGAGGTGTCGTATTCGAACGCGTGGCTGTTGTTGAAGACAGGCTTGCCGACCAGTCCCTGGTTCCGCAGTGCCAGCGCCTCAGGGTTCTGGAAGATGTGGGCGTTGTCCCCGATCGTGTCGATGTGGTCGGTGATGGCGATGGGGGCGCCGGCCAGGGTGAAGAGATTGATGGCACTCTGGCGCTCAGAGTCGCTGGCGAAGGTCTGCATGACCAACGGGTCGCCGTCGAGGATCATCTGGCCCCGACCAGAGATGTCGGCGAATCCCGTGAACCCCAGAAACGGATTGTTCCACTGGGACCATTCGGGCTGCCAGGTCTGCCGCCCCTCGCTCAAGTCGTACCAGGCGCCGTAGCTGACGTCGTTGTCGATCCGGACCAGGTCTCCGAACTGACGCTCCCCGGACCCGTGGTCGAACAGGTTCGGCATCACCAGGCTCAACTGCATGTCGCCCGCCCCCTCCCGCATCCACTCGAGAGCCTGTAGATAGGAGTCCCTTCCATGGGCCACCCCCACCGTGCCCTCGCTCTGGTCGAACCCGACCTCGTACCAGGCCAGAAAGTCGATCCGGAGGAACACGACACCGAGCCGACGGAAGTACTCGACGTATCCCTTCACGTACTCCTCGGCACCATCGCGGGTCGTGTCCACCCACTGCAGGAGCCCGCCACCGTCGAAGTAGTCGCCCGGGTTGACGATGTCGGCCACCTTCACATCGGGACGGCCCACGACGGTCACGGACGGGTTCGTGACTGCCGACCGCGTCGCCCACAGCGGGTTGTAGTAGACGCCGAGCTGGAGGCCCCTGGCCTTCAGGTACCTGGCCCACCAGGCCCAGTCGTGGACCCAGTCATCGGCCTGGCTCACGATGTAGCCGTGCGGCGTGATCTGTTGGGTGTTGTCGATCCAACCGTCGGTGCACACCATCTTGTAGCCGTAGTCGCGGAAGGTCGAGGCCACCCAGTCGACGTTGGTCTTCCAGACATCCTCGGGGATCAGGGTGTTGTTGAAGAATTCGTAGCCGTAGGTGCTCCAGTAGAGGGGACCGGCCCCGCCGGGTCGGAACGAGGTGTTGCCTCGGGGTGGCTGTCCCCACGTCGCCGCCGACCCTCCGGCACGACCCGGCGTGGCCGCCCCTGCCGGTCCGGCGGCGGTCGAACCGGCCAGGCCGGCGAGTACCGCTCCTCCCCCGCCCTTCAGCACGTCGCGTCGCGTCGGCACCCCATCACAGCCCTTCGTCTCTACCCCGCGGAGACACATTAGCCAAGGCGGGTTTCCGTGACACCTGGGCCTGTCTTCGGGGCGGCCGCCCGCGGCCCAGGAGTACCAACCGATCAAGCGTGACCGGCGGCGAGCCGACAATTGAGACATGTCGGCAGCACCGGACGGACGCATCGAACTCCTCAACCGGGCGTCGATGCCGCCCGGTAGTGACTCCGCACCGGCCTCGGCCGGCCCTCCGAGGACCGACCCGTGCGGGTCCTAGCCGTCACACAGGAAGCGTCCCGGACCGGTTCGGTCCGGGCGTTTCTGGACGCGTTACCGGTTCTGCGGGAACTGGGATCGACCCTGACCGTCGTCAACAAGTCGCCGGGCCCACTGAGCGCCGACCTCGCCGCCGCCTCGGACAAGCTCCTCGAAGTTCCCGGACCATGGCGATCTCAACTCCGCCGGATGGCCCGACTGCGACCACTCGACCGATACGTTCCCATGGTCGAACGCTCGATCGCCCGGTCGGTGGTCAAGGAGGTCCGCCCCGACGTTCTCTACGCCAGTACCGTACTGAGTAGCGAGTATGCCGCCGTGGCCCAGGACCTGGGGATCCCGGTGGTGCTGCATGTGCACGAGGCACAGCCGCTCTCCGGCTGGGCGCTGCGGAGGAGTGGCGTCGATGTGCGGATCGTCCCGATGGCGGCCCCGTCCCGCTACGTCGCCGACGAACTGAAGCGGATGGGGGCGGAGTCGGTCGCGGTGCTCCCCGGCCCGTCCAGGCCGGCCGACAAAGCAGGCGGGACCATCATCGACGATCTGCCGTGGTCGGCCGGCAGCCATCGGGTGGTTGCCTGCGGCAGCGTCGCTCCCTGGAAGGGGACCGCCGAGTGGCTGGCCGCGGCGGAGGCTCTGCCCGAGATCCAGGGGCGGAGGGTCGAGTGGACCTGGGTGGGCGCCGGCGACCAACTCGACGGGCTACGCGCTGAGACCGGGAGGAGGGCATTGAGTGATCGGATGTTCTGGATCGGCGAGAGGGAGGACGCACGGCCATACATCGCGTCAGCAGACCTCTTTGTGTTGCCCAGTCGGTGTGAGCCGCTCGGACTGGTGGTCCTGGAGGCATCCTCGGTGGGAGTGGCGAGCATCGCATTCTCCGCCGGTGGCGTCCCCGAGATCCTCGTCGACGAACGCGCCCTGGCCCTGCCCGGGAACATCGGTGACCTCGTCGACAAGATCCGGATGGCACTCGAGAGCCCGGAACTGCGGAAGGCCCTCGTCGATGCGAGCCGCCCGGCTCTGTTGGAGAGCGACCTCGGCACCTGGCGCCGGCACCTGGCCGACCTCGTCGAAGCCGTGGCTCCGAGCGCCGCCCTGTCGGCACCCTCGTCCGGGTTCTGATCCACAGCTCGTGGCCGGGCCCGTCGGTCGGGCCCGAAGCGAGGACCACCGGCAGTGGGGTCCGGACCCGTTCGACCCCGCACGTCGACGGCGCACGTCGACGGCGCCTTCGTTCAAGCCGTCCGCATGGCGAGCCGATGGTGACCGGAGGGACAGCACGGACGAAAGCGGTGGGCGTGACCAAGGTCGAGGGTTTGACGGACTCAACGTCGGCGCCGGAGCGCGTGGGGGAACGGTGGTGGCGGGCGGCCCCGGTGGTCCTGGGCGTGGCGGCCTGGATCGGTGTCGCCGTCGTGGCGGTATGGCGTGCCCATGTGGCGCTCGGGCACTCCACGCTGGGATGGGATCTGAAGCCCATTCGGATCGCCGGCGAGGACCTGCGATCCGGTAGTTCCATCTACTCCGACCCCGACTTCGTCTACCCGCCACCGGCGGCCCTGGTCGGATGGCCACTCTCGTTCGCCCATCTCCACGCCGCTGTGGTGGTCTACACCTACTTCGAGACGGCGGCCATCGGACTGACAGTGCTCTTGCTCAGGGGCTGTCTCCGGCCGGCAGGCTGGCAGCTTCTGGTGAGCGCGGTGCTGGCCGGCCTGCTGCTTCGGGGTGACCTGGTCACTTCGATCCTGTGGCTGGACAACGCCAGCGTGTTTCTGGTGCTCCCGTGCGCATTCGTGCTCGTCCGATGGGGTGATGGGCGGTGGAGATCCGGGGCGGTGGTGCTGGGCCTGGCCCTGCTGTTGAAACCGGTGATCCTCCCCCTGATCCTGATCCCCATGGTGCTCCGACGGTGGAGAACGGTGGCGGAGGCCTTGGGAGTGGCCCTCATCGGGCTCCTCCTCTCCCTCCCCCTGACCAACGGCGTGGGTTCCATCGGCGAGGTGGCGAGACGACTGGCCGGTGGATCGAGCTTGACCGGCTGGCAGGCGGTGTACAACACGTCGCTGGTCCAGTTCGGGGCCTTCCACCACGTCCCGGGTGCCCTGACCCTTCTGGCCCGGTTGGCCATAGTGGGGGTGGCCGGACTGGCCGTGGTCCGGGTGGCCCGAGGAGACCGGGACACCTCTCGGCCCCTGATCGCGGCCCTCGGTACCCTGCTGCTGAGCACGGCCTTTCTGGCCGGGCCGCTGGCCGAGAACCACTATGTGATGCTCCTCGTCCCGGGCGCTCTGCTGATGGCCACGGTCAATGACCGGTGGGTCCTCGGTCTGTTGGTGGCGGCGTTCGTGGTGGTGGCATATCCGGCGGCCTACGTGCACAGTGTGGGCGACAGTGCGGTCACCATGCAGGCTCGGTGCGTGTTGGTCCAGCTGCTCGTGTTCGCGGCGTCGGTCAAGGTCCTGATCGGTTGGTCCGGGCCGCGTGTCCGGCCCTCTCACGACGTCGACACGCTCGACCTCGGACTGGCACCGGAGGACTCGGTGGAGATCCCGGTGGGCTGAGCCCGGACTCCCCTGTTGCTCCCGGCGGTCAGGACTCCATCAGCTGAGAAGGACGTTGGGACGGGGTAGTCCCTCGGCCTCGCACAGTGCGTAGTAGGCCTCCAGGGCGCCGGGTCCATCGAAGACGCTTTCAATGCTGCCGTCGGCACCCAGATTCAGGTTGACCCCGTACATCTGGAACCACACCTGCGTGTCATCCTCGACGCATTCGAGCGTGTGCACGGAGCCGGCCGGCTCGAACAGGAACGAGCCGGCCCGGTTGACGTAGTCGTATTCGCGGTATCTCCAGGCCCCGGACATCGTGTAGGCGTAGACCGGCCCGGTGTGTCGATGCGTCTGCACCAGATAACCGGTCTGAAAGATGTTCTCGACGATCCAGAGACCCTCGGCCACGTCGACCTGGATCACCTTGAGCTTGTTGCCGCCGCCGATTTCCACGAAGGGAAGATCGGCGGAACCACGATGCTGGGCCTCGGTCGCAAACTCAATGGTCATAGGAGCTCCTCTGGTTCAGTCCGGGCCGGCGTAACGGCGGTGCCCTGCGCCAGCCCGATGCCGCTCATGCCATAAGACAGTTGCATAGATGGTCAGCCGGATCCACCGCGGACGAGCCTCTCGCCCGGTCATCCACCGTCCGGGTCCGGCGACTCCATCGAAGCCAGCAGGGTGCGGAGCTCTCCGGTCAACCGCTCCAGCAGGACCCGGTCCAGTCCGGAAAAGATCCGTCTCTCGGACTCGTTCTTCGTGGCGACCACGTGGTTCGCCTGCTTCAGGCCCTCACCGGTCAACGAGATGAGTACCTGTCGACGGTCGACCGGATCCACCTCCCGCGTCACCCATCCCCGGCTCTCGAGCCTTCCCACCCGGTTGGTGATGGCTCCCGACGTGACCTGACTCTCACGCTGGAGCTCGCCCGCGCTCCGGCGATGACCCGGGGCCCGCAGGAGGGACATCAGGACTTCGATCTCCCAGTACTCATCGACCCCGCTCGTGGCCAGGTTGGTCCGTACCGCCCGTTCCAGGTGCTGCGACGCCCGCCGCAGCCGCATGGCCAGAGTCTTGGCCGTGACGTCGAGGTCGGGGTTCTCCTGATGCCAGAACTCGACGATGTCGTCGATCTCGTCGCGCTCGGTACCGGGGCCCATGGAATAGATCGTACTTACCTCAACGTTAAGAGACTTGACGCGATCGGCGGGACCGAATATCTTAACGTTAAGAGAAACCCGTCAGGGACCAGGAGTCGCCCAATGGACACAGTCAACTCACGGGTCCGGACCATACCGACCTGGGCCGTTCTGGCCATCTGCTGCGCGGCCCAGTTCATGGTGGTGCTGGACGTGGCCATCGTCAATGTGGCCCTGCCCCAGATGCGGGCGAGCCTCGGGCTGTCGGTGGCCGGAGAGCAGTGGGTGGTCAACGCCTACACCCTGACCTTCGCCGGCTTTCTGATGCTGGGCGGGCGGGCGGCCGATCTCTTCGGTCGCCGGCGCGTCTTCATGCTCGGGCTCACCGTCTTCACCGTCTTCAGCCTGCTGGGCGGATTGGCCCAGAGTGGGGCGTGGCTGATCACCGCTCGGGCCGCCCAGGGCATCGGCGGAGCCATCCTGGCCCCGGCGACCCTCAGCATCCTGGTCACGGCCTTCACCGATCCCCATGACCGCCGACGGGCCCTCGGTGCCTGGTCGGCCACCGCGGCCAGCGGGGCGGCGGCGGGGGTGCTCTTCGGTGGCATCCTCACCGATCTGCTCAACTGGCGGTGGGTGCTGTTCGTCAACGTGCCCATCGGCATCGTGCTGTTGGCCGGAGCCTGGGTGGCGCTCCCCCGACACGAGGAGCGGGGCCCTCGCAAGACGCTCGACCTGACCGGAGCGGTGACCGTCACCGCGGGGCTGGCCGTACTGGTGTACGGGATCGTCAGCACCGACGTCCACCCATGGGGTTCGGTCCAGACCATCGTCACGCTGGCCGTCGGGCTCGCCCTCCTCGCCGTGTTCTTCGTCACCGAGTCCCGCTTTGCCAAGGACCCTCTGGTTCCACTCTCGATCTTCAAGCGCCGCTCGCTCTCGGTGGCCAACGGAATCGCCGTCACCGTCGGCACCGGCCTTTTCGGCACCTACTTCTTCCTGTCGCTGTTCCTTCAGAACGTCGACGGCTACAGCCCGCTCCGCGCCGGTCTGGCCTTCTTTCCGGTGGGCCTGTCCACGTTGGTGGCGGCCCTGATCGCCTCTCGAATCGTGCACATCTTCGGAGCCCGGAACCAGCTCATGCTCGGGCTCGGGGTGGCCGCGGCCGGACTGCTCTGGCTGTCCCGCGTCGGGGCCGGCGATCCCTACATGACGCATCTCCTGGGACCCGAGATCCTGATCGGCCTGGGTTTCGGTCTGACGTTCGTCCCCATGACCCTGTCCGCAACGGCCGGCGTTCCCGTACACGAAGCGGGGCTGGCCTCCGGATTGATCAACACCACCCGACAGATCGGTGGCGCCCTGGGCCTGGCCGTGATGGCCACGGTGGCCTCCACCGTGGTCGCCAGCCACGAACGGGGCCATCACACGACCCAGGCCGCCCTGACCGCAGGGTACCGGGCCGCCTTCGTCATCGCCGGCTGCGTGATGTTGATCGGAGTGCTTCTGGCCACGCTCCTTCCCAAGCTCAAGGCAGGCCCCGAGGTCGTCGCGGCCGATGCCGAGGTCGTCGACACCGAGCCCTTCGCCGAGGACCTGGCCATTGTGGAGTTGTGAGCGTCCACGGGTGAGGCTCCCGCTAGCTGTCGGAGGCCCGGGCCTGAGAGGCGGGGCCCGTAGCCCCGGCCCTTGTCACGATCGGCACGGATGAGACACCGGAACCGGTCGTGAGTCGTCAGCGGGCGTCGGATCGATGCGGGTAGCGTCAGTCGGGTTCTGCATAGAACTGCCGGAACCATCGACGGTACTGCGTGACCGGGCCGTCGATCTTCGTGATGATCGGCCGCTCGCGGTAGGTCTTGTTCTCCCAGATGGGGACGTCCTGGGTGAACTGCTCATTGGTTATCCGGTCGTTGAGCTCGCAGATCATATCGGTGGCCTTCTCATCCGGTAATGCCTTCATCGAAAAGAGCAGGTTCACTTCCGTGATCTCCTCGTCGACGGGAGTCTGCGTGATGTAGGTGAGCATCTCGATCTGGTTCTGGTTCACCTCCACGGCGACGATCCCGGGTCCACATGTCGTCGTCGTTGTCTGGACCTCGTAGCCGCCTATGTCCACCGCCGTCACCTTGAGGCTCTGCTCGACGACCATGGAGACGCCATCGAACCGCACTTCGAAATGGTCGACGTCGGGGGCCTTCATGTCGTGCACGGACGAGAAGTGGGACCGGTCGATGATGTTCTCCGTCAGATCCTGAACGTGGACACGCACCCGGTAGGTGGTGCACCTCCATGGCGTCCAGCCCGCCTCGTCGGTCCGGTAGCCGATGACCTCGTAGCTCGGCGGCACGCCTCCGGCATGGTGCCAGACGAAGATGCGCCCGTTGAGTTCGCACACGGGCCAGGCGCCGGCCGAGGCCCTCGGCGCCCGATCCAATCCCGGGACCTCGACGAGCTGGCCATCGCCGTCGAAGCGCCAACCGTGGAACGGGCAGACGATGCCGTCGTCGCAGACACGGCCGCCGACACCCAGATGGGCTCCCAGATGAGGGCAGTGGGCGTCGAAGACCCGGGCCCGGCCGTCCCCGCCCCGGAACAGCACCAGATCTCGCCCGAAGTACGACTCCGACCGCACGTCGCCCCGGGCCAGATCCGCACCCGCGCCCACGCTGAACCAGCCATTGGGCGTCGAGGGGAGCGGGTACCGGGAGCTCATGGCGCTTCTGGACGGCCTCGGCCGGCGACGTGTCCGCGGGCCCGGCCTGATCCGCCCTCTCGTACCATCTGCTGATCCTAAGCCGTTGGTGGATACGCCGCTCCATCGGTCCGACCGAAGGTACTCGGCGGCCCAGGTGGAATGTGGGTCAGACTCTCCGTATGGGGGATGCCCTAGGGAAGGTGGTGACTGGCTCCCAGGGGCGCTCGGCGGGGAGGTCGTCGGGTTGGCTCCCCCGCGCTCTGTGGCGACGGGGCGGCGCGGTCGTCCTCGTGGGTCTGGTGTTGTGTGCGTGTTCCTATGGACCCTCGGCATCGACGTCTCCCCCTCCACCCAATCCGGCCACCGGCCCGGTGGGTCCTCTCCGGTCCCTGGGTGGTCCCGAGCTGGTGGACCAAGAGGGACGAGCCGTTCTGCTTCACGGTGTCGACCTCGTCTACAAGATCCCGCCCTACGAGGTCGAGGTGCAGGGTTCCGGCCGCAATACCCTGACCCCGCCCGAAGCGCAACGAATGGCGCAACTCGGTTTCAACGTCGTTCGTCTCGGAGTCATCTGGAAGGGACTCGAGCCGGGTACCGACCCGATCAACGACCCCGCCATCTGTACTCCCGGGGCACCCGGCAAGTCGGGGTCCGATCAGTTCGATGCCAGGCACTTCGACACGTATATGGGACGCCTCGAGGCCACCGTCTCGCTACTGGCCCGGTACGGGATCTCATCACTGATCGACATGCACCAGGACGTCTACAACGAAGTCTTCGGCGGCGAAGGGGCGCCCAACTGGGCCGTGTGCACCGAAGGAATCGTTCCCAAGCCTCGGCGGCACGTCCAGAACTGGAGCGTCAACTACGCCGGACCGGGGGTGGCACAGGCGTACGATCACTTTTGGGAGAACGATGTGGTCGGGAATCTCCAGGGTGAGTTCGACACGGTCTGGACGAAGATCGCCGCCCGGTTCCGGGGAAACCCGTGGATAGTGGGCTACGACCCGTTCAATGAGCCTTACGGTTCCGGTCTCAGCACTGTTCCCGCCAATCCGGCCTTCGACGCCGAACTCGAGTGCCTGTACACAGGCCGGGCACACCCCGGGTTGGATCAGAGCGGCCAGCCGGTGAGCTGCCCGAGTGATGACCCCGAGGAAGGGCTCATTCCGCGTATCGAGGCTGCCGACCCGACCCACCTCGTTGCCTACGAGGGCAACTACGGCACCGACTCGGGGGTGCCGAACTACATCGGGGCCATGCGCTACCCACGTCTGGTGCTCAACTTCCACGACTACTGCTTCCTGCACGTGCCCAATGGTCCCGAACCACCCAGCTTCTCCTCGACATGCGGTCCACTCGAGAGCCACGTGTTCACGCAACACGACGACGAGCGCGTCAACGACACCACGCCCGAGCAACCCGGTGGACCGGGTTGGCTACTGACCGAGTTCGGAGCCACCACCGACACCGCCGACCTGACCCGGATCACATTCGATGCCAACTCGAATCTCGTGGGGTGGATCTACTGGCAGTGGATCAACTATGACGACCCGACGGGATCACACTCCTCTGCGCTGTGGCCTCCACGGTCGGCCACGCAATCCCAGCTCCAAGTGCTGTCGGAGACCTACGCATCGGCGGTGGCCGGGACCCCCACCTCGATGTACTTCGACCCCACGACGGGCTCGTTCACGTTGCGCTACCGGTCGAACCCTACGATCACCGCTCCGACAGTGATCGTCGTCCCCGTGTCGACCCACTATCCGCATGGCTACTGCCTGCGAACCTCGGGAGCTCGCGCCACCTCTCGACCCGACGCGACCCGTATCGACGTCGAGAACAGGAGCCGGGCCACACCGGTGGTGGTCTCGGTGACCAGAGGATCGTGTTGAACCGACAAACCTGGAACCCGACGTCCTGGGACGGCACCGACGACGAGTACCAGCCACCACGGCCGACGGCCCGCGTCATCGGCCGCCACCGTCCGGTGAAGGTGTAGGGCGCGGCCGATCGGCAGGCGGCGGTGTCCATCGCCGTTAGCATCGAGAACTCATGTTCGTGGAGACCATATGACCGATCTGTCGGGCTCAGGAACGTCTGTCCCAGGTCGCCTCGGCGTGGCGGCGCGACTCGAGGACGGCCGGCTGACCTTGGAGCTCACTCCCCGGTGGGAGACGATGCACCACGGATTGGTCCGAGCCAGTGTCCTCTCCTTCGTCGTCGACGTTGTGGCCGGGATCCCCCTGGATCGAGATGTCGGGATGTGGACGCTCACCTCGGACATGTCGGTCCGGATGCGCCCGATCCCGGCACCGGAGCGCATCGACGCCACCAGCGTGATTCTCCGCGAGGGTCGGCGATCGGCAACGTCCCTGGTCGAGCTCATCACTGATCAGGGAGTGCCGATCGCGACCGGTGCCATCGGGTTTGCCCGGATTCCCCGTAACGCGACCGATCCGCCGAAACCGAACGTCCCGCTCGGACAGATTCCGGTGATCTTCCGAGATCCCACCACGCTCGATCGACCTCTGCGCGATGAGGCTGGAATCCACGTGATCGATGCGGCGGAGGGAATCGTGCAGGTCGAAGTCACGCCGGACCTCCGCAATCCCGCCGGGACACTCCAGGGCGCGATGGTGGCGCTCCTCGCCGAGGCCGCGGCCGAAGACCTCATGGAGACGCGATTCGGGTCACGCTTTGTGGTAACCGACCTGGACCTCCGATATCTCCGGATGGCGCGGGTGGGCCCGGTGCGAACCCGGAGCAGACTCCTGGGCACCGGACCCGACGCAACTGTCCAAGTCGAACTCATCGATACCTCCACCGACGACATCACGACCTTGGTCTATGCCGCGGGAGTCCGCATCACCTGACTGCTGGTATGGGCAAGATTCGGAACGCGGAGGGTTCGGGTGTACGGATGCAGTCGGGCGGTGGTGTCCATGCCGGCCACCGCCCGAGCGGTGACGGAACGGTCACGTCTCCCCGCGTCGGGCGCACAACAGCATCAACCGTGGGATCGAGGAGGCGTTGGGGAAGCCGCCGGTCTCCAACAACACCGCGGGCGGTGGCGCTGGCTCGACCATGTCATCGATTACCAGCCCACACCTCCCCATCTCGTGGACATACCGACTGAGGGGCCGATGGACAAAGGGCAGATGGACTCCGGGCGCGACCTGGTCGACGGCGATGTCGTCCTCCAGATACGACCCGATCCGCCAGAATCGGATATCGGAGTCGACAACCTCCACCCATCCACTGCCCGGAGACTGCAGGAGCGGGTGCACCATCAGCAAGAGGAACCGACCCCCGGGAGTGAGCACCCGAGCCACCTCTCGGATGGATGCCTCGAACTGCTCCACATGTTCGATGGCCAGACACAGCACGACGGTGTCGAACTGACCCCCACCGCACGGGAGGCGCTCCGCCTGGGCGCGGATGTAGCGAGCCGATCCCCCTCGCTCGAAGGCCGAACGGATCTGCGACTCAGTGGGATCGAGGCCGACTACGTCCGCCCCCAGCCGGGCCAACCGCCGGCTGACCTGCCCTTCGCCGCAACCGATGTCCAGCACCCGACGAGCTCCGCGGGCGTAGTGCTCGACCAAGGGCAGAATCTGCTCTTCGTATTCAGGATCGGCCCCTTCGGTGAAGTTGCTTTGCCACCAACTCGAGCTCGCCTCCCAGAGGTCGGATCCCATCGCAGCGACGTTACAGCCAGCCGGATGGCTCGGGGCCGTGCGGATGGAGCAGGATTCCGGCGGGAGGCCCCGGTCACCACTACCGTCAGGTTTCCATGGAGGTTCGAGGGAGCCTTCTGGTTCGAAGCCGGTGAGAGGATCCTCGAAGGTAGGAACCTCGCCCGCGAGCCGCGCTGCTCGCTGAGCCTGGCCACCCGCCAGATCGATCTCGTTTCAATCGCTCATCAGATACTGCGGACCTGAGCCCATGGCTCCCGCCACATCCTCCGGGTTGGCCAACGTGCAGGTCCGGAGAGACAGGCAACCACACCCGATGCAGTTCGAAAGACCGCTCCGCAGCGCCTCGAGGAGCGAGATGCGCTGTTCGATGCGATCCTGCCAGCCGGCGGTGAGGCGCTCCCAATCTCGACGGGTGGGCGCACGGTCCGCGGGTAGCACGGCGAGCGCGGTGACGATCTCGTCCAGCGTCAGGCCCACCCGCTGGGCGATCCGGATGAAGGCGATCCGCCTGAGTACTTCCCGACGGAATCGTCGCTGACCGCTGGGGGTCCGCTCGGCCCGGATGAGCCCCTGTCGGTCGTAGAAGCGGATCGCCGACGGGGCGAGTCCGCTGCGCTCCGCCACCTCACCGATGGCCAGCAGGTGCTGTTCCACTCTGCCACCTCCCAAAGGATTCTCTTGACTTAAACAATAGTTTAAGTCTTAGGCTCGCCCTCGGCGCACGAGGCGCGGGTGAACCAGGAGGTGCCGAACATGCCAGTCGCTGTCATCACGGGTGGATCGCGGGGGTTTGGGCGGGCTCTGGCCATCGGTCTGGCCACGGACGGCTGGACCCTGGTGGTCGATGGTCGCGACGAGGCTTCGCTGCGGGAACTCGGCGATCGCCTGATCGATCTGAGCCCTCACTCGAAAGTGATTGCCGGCGATGTGACCTCCGCCCATCACCGGGGCACTCTCCTCGATTCGGCCATGCACTGCGGCTCGTTGGACCTCCTTGTCAACAACGCCAGTGCTCTCGGGCCAAGCCCGTTGCCGACCCTCGAGCACTATCCCCTCGCCGATCTGAGGCGCGTCTACGAAGTGAACGTCTTCGCCCCTTTGGCTCTGATCCAAGAGGCGCTGCCTCAACTCCGTCGATCACAGGGCACCGTGGTCGCGCTCTCCTCCGATGCTGCCGTCGAGCCTTACGAGGGTTGGGCTGGCTACGGCTCGTCCAAGGCCGCCCTCGACCAACTCCACCGGGTGTTGGCAGCCGAAGTGCCGGAGCTACGCGTCTACCAATTCGATCCGGGCGATATGCGGACGGCGATGCACCAGGCCGCCTACCCGGGCGAAGACATCTCTGATCGGCCGGATCCGGAGTCGGTGGTGCCGACCTTCCGAGCGCTACTCGAGTCGGGCTCTCCCAGCGGCCGTTACCGGGCTGATGCCTGGGTGGTACAACCATGACGACCGGAACGGCAATGCCGGAGCGATACACCTACGACCTCCCCGAGGCTCTGGAGGCGTCAGAACCCCCCGAGGCCCGCGGCCTCACCCGGGACGCCGTTCGGATGCTCGTGTCGGATCGGGAGACGGGGACGATCGTGCCCAGTTCCTTCGTCTTCCTGCCGCGCTTCGTCGATCCGGGCGACCTGCTCGTCATCAACACGTCCGGGACACTGCCGGCGGCCATCGACGCCAAGGCCGACCACGGCCCGGACCTGGTCCTCCATCTCTCCACTCAGTTGCACGGGGCGAGGTGGGTGGTCGAGCCACGTCGGATCGTCGGCCGGACCACCGAACGCTGGACCGGATCCCCGCCACCTCGGCACCTCCGACTGGCCGGCGCCGCGTCGGCGACACTCGAGCAGCCCTACGGGGGACAGGGGCGACTTTGGATCGCCACGTTGGACCTCGGTATGCGCACCTTCAGCTGGCTCGCAGCCCACGGTCGGCCTATCCGATACGCCCATGTCGGACACCCATGGCCCATCGAGATGTACCAGAACGTCTATGCGGCCGTGCCGGGAAGCGCAGAGATGCCGAGTGCCGGCCGGCCGTTCACCCCCGGATCCATCACCGCACTCGTGGCCAAGGGGGTGGGCGTCGCCCCCCTGGTGCTCCATACTGGCGTCGCCTCACTCGAAGCGGATGAACTCCCCTATCCGGAACGGATGATCCTGCCCGAATCGACGGCCGAGTGGGTGAACGTCGCCCATCGGGGCGGCCACCGGGTCATTGCGGTCGGAACAACTGTGGTGCGGGCCCTCGAGACGGCAGGCGGCACCGACGGAACAGTCAGGGCCTACGACGGCTGGACGGACCTGTTGATCTCGCCGGACCGGGGCGTCCGTGTCGTCGACGGGATGATCACCGGATGGCACGAACCAGCGTCGTCCCACCTGTTGATGCTGGAAGCAGTGGCCGGACCTGACTTGCTTCACGCCTCGTACCAGGCGGCCTTGGCCCAGGGATTCCGTTGGCACGAGTTCGGCGACACACACTTGATCCTGACCTGACCGGCATTCGTCGAAACGGCTCTGAGACCCTGCTGCGACCCCACGTCCGAGTATGGCAATGCCGAGGGTTGAGTACCACTGGGGGGCGCTGCCTGGCTCGTTCGGTTGATGGCGATGGCGTGGCCACGGCCAGTGGGCCGACACCGAGCACGATCGGAGAAGCAACCGATGGGGCGTCAACCTACTGTTGCCGCATGGTGTTGGCCGTCTCGGCCGGCGCTCGGCCGGCGCTCGGCCGGCTCGATGGTCCGAATTCACTGGGAGGAAGCCCGACTCATGAAGACGATGACCTGCAAGCAATTGGGTGGGCCGTGTGACCTCGCGCTCCATGGAAATACCGCAGACGAGGTGATAAAGGCGCAAGACAGCCATCTGCGAACCACGGTCGGTAGCGGTGATGAATCGCACAAGGATGCCTTGAAGGACATGAAGGGCAGGTGGAGGCATCCCTGGTCGGGAATGGCCTGGTACAGGAACACCAAACGGGAATTTGCCGCTCTTCCCGAGGACTGACCGGTAGTCCGGGTTCAGCCCTCGGTAGATGCCGGTTGGTGGGATGATGACCGGATGCGAGTGGGACTCCATGCCCTCGGCATCGGCTCCGGTGCCGATCCAGGGGTGATCAGGGCGGTGGCAGCGGCAGCGGATGTGGCCGGATTCTCCACCCTCTGGTCAGGAGAGCACATCGTGATGATCGACAGACCCGACTCGCCCTACCCGTACTCCCCCGACGGCCGCATCGCCGTTCCCTCCGATGCCGATTGGCTCGATCCCCTGGCCGCGCTGGCATTCATGGCCGCGTTGACGTCACGGATCCGCCTGGCCACGGGCATTCTCCTTCTCGCCGAGCACAACCCGATCCTCACCGCCAAACAGGCGGCAACCCTCGACGTCCTTTCGAGCGGACGGTTCGCGCTCGGAGTCGGGATCGGGTGGTCCTCAGAAGAGTTTGCTGCCATTGGAGTCCCCTTCGATGAGCGGGTGGCCCGCACCCACGAGCATGTGGAGGTCATGCGGACCCTTTGGCGGGAGGGTGAAGCATCCTTCGACGGTGAGTTCACCCAATTCCGGTCCGTCCGGTGCTACCCGAAGCCCGTGAAGAATGGGCGGGTCCCGGTCATCCTGGGCGGAAACTCCGATCGGGCACTGGCCCGGGTGGCTGCATACGGCGACGGCTGGTACGGCTTCAACCTCGCCATGGACGAGATTCCCGACCGCGTCGACCATCTGGCCACCCGCTGCAGGGAAACAGGTCGGGACGTGGCGTCGGTCCATGTGGCGGTTTCGGTACACGACGCCAAGGTGGGCGATCTCCGGCGCCTGGCAGAGCTGGGTGTCGACGAGCTCGTCGTCGTCGAAGCACCTCCCGCCGATCCGGAGGTCGCAGATCGGTGGGTGGCGTCGTTGGCCCGCGATTGGGGCGTCGTGCCTTCGCACTAGGCCTCTGCACCGATGGGTCGGTCGCCACCAGGCACGTTGGGTTCGGGAGGTCTAGGCCGCCGCGACACCTTGCCCGATCAGCACCACGCCGAATATCACGAACAACACGGACATGACGGTGGCGTTGTTGTGCCTGAGCCAAACGTTCCAATCCTCGAGCACGTCTGGTGCCTTGTCTCCGAGCAAGATCATCACCAGGATCGGGGCCGCGACCCCCAGGACGGCGACGAAGACGTATGCAGCGCTAGCGGCCACCTGTTGTCCGGCGGACAACCCTCCCGCGGCGATGGCGGCAGCGGTTGCCAGCGCCACGACAACGTTCTTGGGATTGCAGGCGCCCAGCACGGCGCCGGCGCCGAGAGAACGGCCCGGGGTGTATCCGCTGATGCCACTCATCCAGTTCGGCAGTGAGCCCTCCTCTCCTGGTCTCGGCCGACCACGAAACTTCCGGACCGCGGCTATCAAGAGGTACACCCCAAGGATCAGCTTCAAGATTCCGGCCCACGAGGAGTGGCCGGAACCGGGCGACAAGGCGATCGCCCCTCCGACCACGATGAGCAGCCCCAGGACGATGGCGACACCCCCGATGAATCCCACCAGGAAGCTGAGGGCATTGGCGAGGGGTCTGCCGGTGAAGAGGAGGAGGATGGCGGGGATGATGTTCAATGGCGAGATCGTGACCACCAGGGCCAGGGGGAGAATCTCTCCTATGACGACTTTGAGCACGTGTCACCTATCTCATGTTCGATCCGGATACGACCCTCGGAATCCCGATCCTCGTCCACAACGGCGCAGGCAGTGACGAAGCTAGTTGCAAACGAATCGGGCCACCCGAGGTGACCTGAACGAGCTATGCGTTCCACCTCTCGTCATCGTCCCGGTGCTCTTCGGTTTCGGGGTGTCGCTCTTCGACGCCATCCAAGTCACTCTCTGGGTCGGCGTTGCATCCCTGGGATTCTGGGGCTTCGTGACCGGGAGACGGGCTGGTTACACCGGCTGGCGCATGGCGATCGTCGTCGGTGCCGACGGTTCAGTGTCGTTTACGCCGGTCGTGGCGGGACTGCGATCGTTGACGCTTGCGGTTTCTCCGAGCAGATTTGGTCGCCGAATCGTGGTGCTCCTCTCGTTCCAGATTCCTGCGGCGGCGTGACATTCCGGAGATACCGCCGACGACCAGAATGATGGCAAGTATGGAAAAAATGATCACATAGAACATGACTCAGTACACCACAGCGGGTTCAGGTTCCGATGACCGCTGCCATAGGAGGAGTCCCCGCCTCGGATGGTGGCCTTGGCCGGACCTGATCAGGCTGGGCAGCGAGTACCGCGGACCGGCAGTACGCCGTCGGCGAGGAAGGTGCTGACCACGGCCTGCATACAGGGATCGGCCGATCCGTTGAGCAGCCACGTGTGCCCGTACCCCACGTAGGTGGCCAATCGACCCCCGATGTCCGAAGCAAGCCGCCGGGCCGACACGTAGGGGGTGTTGGGATCGAAGGTGTTGCCAATGACCAGCGGTGCCGGGGCGCGAACCAGAGAGAGGTGGCCGATGGCCCGGCTCGACCCCATCCAACCCGGGCAACCGATCAGGTTGTTCGACACTGCTTCGGCCCCACCGAGGGGGTAGCGTGCCGCCAAGGACCGGGCTAGCCGTGCCGTGGTGGCGCCGTCGGGATGGCCCACAGCGTCATTGCAGGTGATGGCCCACAATGGGCCGACCAGCGATTTGGCGTCGAGATCGGTTTCCAGGCCCAGCGCCATCGACCGGAGCGGTTCACCATTGCCGTCAGCCGCCGCCGTCAGCGCAGCGAAGAAGCCCGGGGTGAGGCTCGGCGCGGACAGGTAGAGCAACGTCGCCGTGGCCAGGTCCCCCTCGGTCACCGGAGTGCTGTCGCCGTCACCCGGCGGAGAAAGTGGATGCTGGGAAAGCCGTTGCTGCAGGTCCCGGTAGAAGGTCACCGGATCTGCCCCCAGTGGGCAGCCGGGAAAGGCGGCGCACTCGGTCAACACGTGGTCGAGTGCATTCTCGATGGCCGGCGCCTCGGCCGTGGCGTCAGTGGACAGGCTCAGGTTGGCGTCGACCGCGCCATCGAGCACCATGGCCCGAACATGGCTGGGAAACAGCTGCCGGTACACAGACCCGAGTGCGGTTCCGTAGGAGAGGCCGTAGAAGTCGATCCGTGACGCGCCGAGAGCCGCCCTCAGACGGTCCATGTCCCGGGCCGACGTGGTCGTGGTCACGGTCGGCAGTAGCGAGGGGTAGTGGGCGCTACACGAGCGCTCCAGCCCGGAGAACACCCGGACCGCTGTCTCCGTGCCGGCAACCGCGCTGCTCGCGGCCACAGGAGAGGGACCGCAGAGCAACGGATCACTCGATCCGGTACCTCGTTCGTCGAAGCTGACCATCGTGAACTGTTCCTGCACCGAGGCGGGCATGAGCGAAGCCAGTAACGGCAGGATGAGTACTCCGCTCTCACCGGGCCCGCCGGGATTGAAGACGATGACACCCCTGCTGTGGGCCACGGGATGCTCGATCACCGCCAGACGCAACGAACCCCTGCCGGGGTCCTGATAGTCGATCGGAACCGGCAGCCGGCCGCATTGGTAACCGCTGTCGGTCGGGCACGGGGTCCAAGCGATGGGGGCCGTCGGCCGAGACGCTCCCGACGCCACCCCCTCGCCCGGCACCAACGAGTCGGCGAGTAGGGCCAGAGCGAAGCCGCACACGAGAAGAAGCGCCCACCGGGTCCGGCGTCTTCGGCGCCCACCCACCGCCGACGGCCGTACCTCCCCCCTCATCGGTACCTTCCCGTCATCGATTGCCATGAGGACCTTCAGAGACGGGTGGCGGCGACGAGCCAGGCATGGGCACCCTCCGGATCGATGGTGATGCTGATCCTGGAAGCTTCGATCGAATCGAGCGACCAACCATCGACAAAGCTCGCCTCGACCTCTGCTCGGCTCACCCGTCGCGGACCCCAGTCGCCCGGCTGGCGGTCACTGAAGCACAGCATGAAATAGCGGCCGCCGGGAACAAGAACTGCGTGAAGGTTCCCAACCAAACGAGCCCGATCCCGGTCATCGAAGACGTGGAACAGACCACAGTCCAAGACGGTGTTGTAACGCACCTCGGTGTCGTCCATCTCCAGCGCATTCTCCACGAAGAATCGGGCGTCGAGGTTCCGCTGACCGGCCTTCAGCTGGGCGAGTCGAATAGCCCGGGGAGACAGATCGATACCGGTTGCTTCGAGGCCGATACCGGCGGCCAGGAGGGCGTGCTCACCGGTACCGCATCCGACGTCGAGGGTCCGGCCGGCCACAGCGCCGGAACCCGCCAGCTCCGAGAAGGCCGGCTGTGGATGACCGACGTCCCAGGGGGGTGTGCCCTCGTAGGCGGCGTCGAACTCGATGGCTCGGTTCGCCCCAACCGGGACGGACCGACCGCTTCTATGAGGATCGTCTGCCATCCGGCCACGATATTGCAGATGGGAGCTTGATCGCTCCAGTCCGTTGGGTTCCTCGAGGTGACCGGGTCCCCGTGAACTGATCCACCCGCTGTGCGAGTCCAGACCCCCATTATTTTGGGGAAGGAGGACAGCACAGCCATGAAGAACCGTAAGCACACCCCCGAGCAGATCATCCGCAAACTGGCCGAGGGCGAGAAGCTGCTCGGCGAGGGCCAGAACATCGAGGAGGTCTCCCGGCACCTGGAGATCACCGAGTCGACCTGGCACCGGTGGCGGAACCAGTACGGCGGGATGAAGGCCGACGACGCCAAGAAGCTGAAGGAGCTGGAGAAGGAGAACCAGCGCCTGAAGCGCATCGTGGCCGACCAGGCCCTCGACATCGACATGCTGAAGGAGCTGAACCGGGGAAACTTCTGACCCCGGACTGCCGCCGGCGGGCCGTCGTGGCCCTGCAGGCCCAGTTCGGGGTGACTGAACGGCGAGCGTGCCGGGTGGTCGGCCAACCCCGATCGACCCAGCGGCTCAAGCCCCCGATCCCACCGACGACGAGCTGGCTCTCCGGGCCTTCCTCCGGGACTTCGCCAAGTGTCGGCCCCGCTGGGGCTGGCGACGGGCGGCGGTGGCCGCCAAGCAGGCCGGGTGGCGGGCCAACCACAAGCGGATCCACCGCCTCTGGATCGCAGAAGGCCTGCGTGTGCCCTATCGGAAGCGGAAGAAGCCCCTCCGGGGCATCGGCCAGCCGGTCGGGGCCATGTGCCCCATCCGGCCCAACGTGCGTCTGGGCCATGGACTTCCAGTTCGATCAGACCCGAGACGGGAGAATGCTCAAGATCCTGAACGTCGTCGACGAGTTCACCCGGGAGGCCCTGGCCACCGACGTGGCCCGCTCCATCGACGCCGACGGCGTGGTGGCCACGCTCGAGCGCCTGGCCAAGGAGCGAGGAGCTCCGGTCTACGTGCGCTTCGACAACGGACCCGAGTTCATCGCCTACGCGGTGGCCGACTGGTGCCGGTTCAACGGCACCGACACCGTGTTCATCGATCCGGGCAGTCCTTGGCAGAACGCCTGGATCGAGAGCTTCAACGGACGGATGCGGGACGAGCACCTGAACGGCCAGGTCTTCGACAGCCTGCTCGAGGCTCAGGTTCTCACCGAGGACTGGCGGATCGACTACAACAACAACAGGCCCCACAGCGCACACGGCTGGCTCACGCCGGTCGAGTTCGTCGAGGCCTGGCTCAACCAACAACAACAGCCACAGCTCGCATAGCGAGTGGACCAGCTATCGGGGTCCGGTCAGAGCGTCTCCGGTCACAGCACCTGGGTGGGTCCGGTCGCCGGGCACGAGGGATCGTCGCCACAAAAGGACCTTTGGCCCTGATCGAAGCCACACCTAGGGATTGATACTTTCAGCATGGAGTTTTCGGCCATCGACCAGAGAGACATCACCATCGTCCGGCGCGAGCTCGACGATCTGATCGCCGCTCGAACGCGCTACGGCTGGGACGACATGGATCGGGACCGCTATCACGAGCTCTGCACGTTGGAGCGGTCGCTGCTGGGACCCTGGTGCGATGCACCTACTTCCCATACTGGGTCGGGACCGCGCCGAGCCGACCACTGAGCCGACGCGGTCGGGCACGAGTCACGGTCGGGCTCCGAGTGCCCCGTTGGCGAGTTCGGCGCCGGGTACGAGGGAACCTCGCCAGGGGGGCCTTCTCCCACCTCAACCGGCGGACTCAGCTGATTGTCACCGCAGGGAGATTCGTTCCAGGGTTGTGTATCGCGGGCTCTCCGTCGAGAGTTGCGACTCCACCAGATCGAAGGATTCGACCTCGAACGATGCTGCGAAGGGTATCCCACCGAGGGCCGCATACGCTGATGCTGTGAGTCGGCGGCCTTTCGCACGGGCCACGGTCAGGTGCCCGGTGAACTGTGGTCTCCCGTGATGTGCGTCAGGAACAACACCCAGGGTCGCAACGCGAACGGCATCGGCCGCCTCACCCAGTCCCACCGCGGGGATCTGGAGCACCCGATCGCCCCCGAACCAGGCGGTTTCCGGGCCGATCTCGCAGTGGATCGAGTTCGGCAACATTGCGGCTGCACTCCTGAGCGCGCCCACCAGGGCGGGTAGAAGGGCAGCGTCGACATCACCGAGAAAACGGAGAGTGACATGCCACTGTCCCGACGTGACAGGCCTGAGACCTTCGGTAGGAGCCAGTTCCAACTCGGATAGACGCTCGAGAGTCGCATCATCGGGCCACACCGCCACGAACATCCGCACACTCCATTGTGATCCACCGCGCACCCGCAGGCCGACAACCGGACCGGACGTAACCGGCGAGCGACCGGCGTATCTGAACGCTGGACCGCGCTAGTCGACCATCTCGAACTGCTCTTCGCGGCGACGCAGAATGGCACAGAGAGTCTCGTTGTATGGCGCCTCGAGCCCGAGTTCGTGACTCAACGTGACGACCTGTCCGTTGATGACGTCAACCTCTGACGTTCGGCGGGCGATGTGGTCGAGGCGCATGGACGGACTGGCGTTGGGAATCGTCGCGGCGAACTCAGACACGTAGCGAATTGGGTCGTCAAACAGGAACCCGACTCCCTTGGCCAGGCCGAGCCGGTACGCCTCCGATGTGCAGCCGAGCGCCACCCTCCAGTATTCGGGATTCGACATCAACTGGCCCACGGTGACATCGAAGACTGCGCAGGGAGCGCTGAGTGTGACGTTGCAGAGAAACTTCTCCCAGATCATAAGGTTCACGTCCGCGAACGCCTGGACGTTGAATCCGGCATCGCGCCAGGCCCGCTCGATTCCCTCGACCCGGTCGGTGATACCACCATGCATCTCACCGATACGGATGAGGCGCATGCCTTCATGGTGCACGTGCCCGGGCTCAGGGATGGATGAGCCAAACCCCTCCGCGATTCCGATGAGGATGTGCTCAGGCGGAATCCGGCGAGCCACCCGATCACCGGAACCGAGCCCGTTCTGGAATGCGATGACCACATCGTCGGGCCGGAGCAACGGGGCGACCTCGCCCGCTACGTCTTCGACGTCCGGAGCCTTCGTCGCGATGACCCACACGTCACACGGGCCGGCGTCCTCGGGCGAGTGTCCCACGTGGATACCGTCCACCACGAAGGTGCCGCTGGCACCCGAGACGGTCAGTCCGGACGCGGCGATGGCATCGATATGTTCCTGCCACGTGTCGATGGCCCACACCTCGTACCCGGCCTTGCCGAGCAGACCGGTGTATACCGAGCCCATCGCTCCAGTTCCCACGATTCCAATTTTCAAGACAATCCCCAGGCGACAATTGGTGGAGGCTCTGCAATGTCGACGTGGGATCTTACCCGGAAGGCGACCGGGTGCCCCAGTCAAACCGGGGCATCGCACGCCCGACTGCCAAGCGGTCCCGGCTGGCCCGGGCCAGGTGTCGCCCACCGGTCAGGTCGTACACCCGGGAGGCACGATCAGCCCACGGGCGGCAATGAACGGTCAACCCTTCAATTCGGCGTCGTCAGCGAGTCTCTGTGCCATGGCGGCACGGACCTTCTTCTCTATCTCGGGACGGTCTTTGAGGAGCGAGGAGAACTCACCTCGACCGATGACATCGACGACGACGTCGTCCTTGGCCACCACCGATGCGTTCCGCGGTCGACCTTCGAGAAGCGCGATTTCACCAAAGAACTCGCCGGGACCACATTCGGCGACGATCTCCCCGTCGATGACGACCTCCACGGTTCCCTCCAACACGATGACGAACTCGCGCCCGAGTCCGCCCTGATGCATCAACTCGTGCCCGGCCGGCAGGCTCAGTCGTGTCGTCAGACTCGATACAACCGCGAGGTCCTTCTTCGAGAGTCCCGAGAAGAGTGGCACCAGCGAGAGTAGTTCGTCGGATTTCCGTGATTTCACCGCTCCGCCTCCTCGGCTGGGATCATGACCAGTATGACGTACCGGATCCGACAGTGCCGGATGGGCCCGCCTTTCCCGTCCGCCCGACCGTGACTTCGGGTCAGAGCACCTCGGCGATCATCGTCTCAGAGATCGCCTCATCGGATGCATCGCCAACCTCCGGTTGATCGTGCGGCGCTCTCTCGTTCTTGAGAATGACGACACCGAGGGCGATCCCGACGATCACGCTACCGAGGGCGATGACAAAGGCCAACCGATAGCCGCCGTCCAAGGCGTCGAGGACCGAACGGCCGTGAGCGAGCAGGGTGGCCGTGCGCTTGGTGGACACCGCACCGAGGACCGCCACCGAGAAGGCCGCCGATACCTGTTGCGAGACATTCACGATTCCCGAGCCGATGCCGGCGTCTTTGGGTGGAACGTGCGCCACGGCCATGGTCAGCAAAGGGGTAAAGGCCGTGGCCGCCCCCAAACCGACCAGAAGCACGGCCACGAAGAGATGCGGAAAGTAGGACGTGTGCACGCCTGATGTGATGAACAGCGTCAGTCCTGTGCCGAGCACCACGAGCCCGATCAGGGCGGTCAACTTGGGCCGCAACTTCTCCATGATGCGAGTGGTCAGCCCAGCCGACATCAGCGCCACGCAAAGTGTCTGGGGCAGGAAGGCCAGTCCGGTCCTGATCGGGTCATATCCGAGAACATGCTGGAAGTAGAGGACACCGATGAAGAAGGTGCTGTACATGCCGACGACCATCAATCCTCTCACCAGGCTCGATGCGAGAAGTCCCGGAGACCGCATCACGGGCATGGGCATCATCGGAGTGGCCAGTCGACTCTCCAGAACCAGAAACGCCGCGAGGACGAGGAGGGCGGCTGCGCCAAAGCCCAATGTATGGGTTGAATCCCAGCCGTATTGACTCGAGCTCACGATGGCGTACACCGCCAACATCAGCCCGACCGTACTCAGGACGGCGCCAGCTATGTCCAGCCCGGCGCGGAATCCGATGCCGACGTTCTCCTCGATCAGCACCAACCCGGCGGCAAAGGTGGCGATGCCGATGGGGATGTTGATGAAGAAGATCCAGTGCCAGCTGAGGGCCTGGGTCACGTACCCACCGATCAGAAGCCCCAGTGATCCGCCACCGACCGCGACGATGATGTACGAGCTCATCGCCTTGGCTCGCTCACTCGGGATGGGGAAGTCAGCCACGACGATGGCCAGGATGACCGAGGACGACAGAGCTGCACCCAGCCCCTGGACGAACCGGGCCGAGATGAGCAGGATCTGACTGTCGGCGGCGCCACACGCGACCGAGGCCGACGTGAACAAGGCCACGCCGACCAGAAACACCTTCTTCCGGCCCACGAGGTCGCCCAGTCGTCCGGCCAGCAGGAGCGTGCCGGCGAACGTGATCAGATAGGCGTCGATGACCCAGGCCAACGAGGCCTGAGAGAAGTGCAGGTCGCGCTGGATGGTCGGAATGGCCACGTTCACGATCGTCTGGTCCAGGATGTTCATCAACATCGCAAAACACACGACGATCAGGGCGATCCAGCGGCGGCGAGCAAGCACGAACGAAGTGAGGGAAGAGGGGATAGCAGGCTCCTTGGCTACGGCGGGAACGAGATTGGAACGAGGTTCCCTTTCTATTGATAGTCACCTTCCTAGTGAGTGTCAAGCCAGCGGGATAGTCGTTCGGTCAGCTATGATCACGCCCATGCCCACCACGACGACGCCCGGAGTGACGGTGTTGCTGACCCAGCTCTCCCGGCTCGTCTACCGGAGGACCTCCGAGGATCTCCTGGGAATGCGGTTGAAGGAGTTCGTGATGCTGGCCCATCTGCGCGAGCACAATCCGATCCCGCAGCAGGACCTGGGGGAGATGTTGTGTATCGATGCCAACAATCTGGTGCTCCTCCTCAACGAACTCGAATCGAGGGGATTCGCCTACCGACGTCGAGATCCGGCCGACCGGCGGCGGCACCTCGTCGAGATCACCGATGAAGGACTGACCGCATTCGAGAGCGCCGAACGTGGCATAGAGAGCGTGGAGGACGATGTGCTCTACACGCTCACGAGCCGTGAGCGGGTCGAGCTTCAGGAGTTGCTCGTCAAGGCCCTCGAGGGGACGCCCAAGACGACTTGACCGCTGGGTGGTGAAGCGCCGCGCCGTCCGTCAGGCGGCCTCGGAACGCCCGCTCCTACGACCTCGGAACAGACCCGAAGCGGACGTCAGGCCGGACCGGCGAAGCCGTAGACGGCCAGACCGTAGATGATCAACAGGTCGATGGCGATCACGGCCACCGACCACCATGGATCGACCCCCAGGTAGAGGAGTTGGCCGATGGCGCTCAGGGCCGCAACGATGATGCCGACCACCGCGCCCCAGCTTCGTTGCGAGAAGATTGCGAACGCGGCGAGGAACTGCACGATCCCCACAATGAGGATTGCCCACCCCCATGCCCTGAGTGTCCCGAAGATGAGATGGTGGGTATAGCCGTCCGAATAGATGGCAAAATAATGGGGATTTGCGATAGTCACGATGCCGTCGATCGCGTTGAAAATGCCCACGAGCATGATCATGATTCCCGCAAAAAGCCGCCAGCCCCCGCCGATTTGCTGTACGTCTGACTGCATGTTCCCGCCTCCCCCTGTTGTGGTTACTGTCCTGTCCAGGACGATACCAATCCGCACCGTGGCAATCCATCATTTGCAGCGACCGTGCGCCACGGGCCTGGCACCATTGAGACCACTTCCGGTCGGGACCATGTACCTATTCATTGGTAATCGAATCTGATTTGCAGACATTGGTCAGACGGGTAGGGTTCGCCCGGAACGGAGGCGAAGGTCATGGCCAAGAGTGCCCGGCACACCCGAGACGAGTTGAGGGAATTGATCCTCGAAGCTGGTCGAACCATGCTGAAAGAGGAGGGTCTGAGTTCGGGTGCTGCAGCGCTGACGTTCAAGCGGGTATTTGCGCGTATCGAGCAGGACACGGGGGTTCGGCTGACCAATGCCTCGGTCATACGCAGGGTGTGGGACAGCCAGTCCGACTTCCAAACCGACGTCCTCGTATCAGTGGCCCAAGGTCAGAACAGTGCAGAGATCGATGCGGCTGAAGCGGCGATCGGACCGATCGTGGGATCGATCGATCTGACAACGCTGGACTCCCGTGAGCAGGCTCTCCGTGATCTTTGCCGCCTGGCCGGGGAACTGAACGCACGAGCGGTGCGGGAGTCCGTCAACTGGCCGCTGCTGATAGGGGTCTGGGCCCAGACCTCGACCGGCGGGGAGAACGAGAGTCGTAAGAGGATCGAAGGTGCGCTGCTCTCGGCGTTCGATGGCTTCACGGCCAGGATCGAAGCCATCTATGACGGCATGGCGGCACTGCTCGGGCTCCGACTTCGGGAACAATTCACCGTCCGCGATTTCGTCGTCGCCGAAGACTCGCTGAGCGAGGGCTACGGAATGCGCGATCGGCTCGACGACTCATCGAGGAGAGTCGTGCTCCGGCCCACCGGCCCGAAGGGCGACCTGCAGGAGTGGACCATCTTCGCCGTGGCGCTGGAAGGTCTCGTTCGCCAGTTCTTCGAATTCGATCCCGACCTGGCTCCCCGGTAGCGGCGGTCGGGCGAGGCGCGGTCGAAGAGGATCAACCGAACCACCACGCCTGGGGCCCCGATCGGTGGCTGGGGTCCAGGACATGGTGATCGATTGGGATCCGCCGCCCGACACACTATGGACCAACTCCCCGATCTTTGCAACTTATAGTTGCTATGGGCCGGCCTCCGGCCTGCGCCGTCACGAGATGCCGGTGCTATTTTGCCCTTGATCACGAGGAAGGGAAGGCCACATGACCGCACCGGGCAGCTATGCCACTGAGACCTCCGACATGATTGCCGTTCATCAGGCCCTCATGGGCGCATTGCAGGCGGCACCAGGCTTGGTGACCAGTGCTGGCGACAGTTCTGAGCGCGTGGATCTCATCGGCTCCTACTGCGAGAACGTCCTCGAGTTCCTCCACGTGCACCATGCCGGCGAGGACGAGCTGATCTATCCGATCCTCGAACAGCGTCTTGTCGAGGACAAGGCGATGCTCGAGCGCATCAGTGCCCAGCACGGCTTGCTGGACGATCCGATGGATCAGGCGCGGACGGCGATCGACACCTGGCGGACCAGCCCGTCCATCGAGGGAGCCCAGGCTGTAGTCAGCCTCATCACGACGATCGACGAAACACTTCGGCCCCACCTCGAGGAGGAGGAGACCGAGGTACTACCGGTCGCCAGTGCATGGTTGAGTCCGGAAGAATGGGCACAGCTCCCCGGGCATGCGTTGCGGTCTTTCGACGGGGACAAACCGTGGCTGGCCCTCGGTCTCGTGCGGGAACACCTCACGTCGGAGCAACGGGACCAGATGCTGTCCGGCATGCCACCGGAACTTCAATCCTTGTGGACGGAACAGTGGGAGCCGGCGTTCAACGCCTTCATCGCCGAGGTTCGGCGGTAGTCCCGCGACTCAGAGCGACCGGATGGCGATGGGTGGCCTCACAGACAGGGCCACCGGGCCGGCGGGCCGGGCCGTGACCGCGGCAACTCAGTAGGATCGGCCTGTGTCGAGGCATGCCGTGACCGTCTCCTTCGCGCCGACACCAGGGGAGATCTGGCGAGCTCGCTCGTTCGTCGACTCACGGTCACTGACGCGGCTGGTGGTCCTCTACGTCCTGATCCCCGTGGTCGCGGCAGTCGTGATCACCCTGTCGGCGGGAGAGGATCCGGCCTTCGGATTGGTGCTAGCGGTCGTGTACTTCGCCATTGCCGTGGCTCTCACCGCGGTCGTGTACCTCGTGCGCTATGGGGCCAACTCGGCGTATCGCCAGTGGCGAACCGTGACCTTCCACGCTGATGGAATCGACGTCGCTCTGCATGAGACAGCCGACATGGACTGGAAGCGTTTCCAAAAGGTCTACTTCCGGAGGCAAGGTCTCATCCTCATGACCGGGAGGAACAGGAGCTTCCTCTGGATCCCCTATCGGGCCTTCGGATCCCCCCAGGACCTGGGCTACGTGAAGGACCTCGTCGCAACCAACCTCGGCTGACCGACTCGTTCGACAGCTGGAACCCGCTCGGTTGGTCCGGGCGACACCGGCCGCCGTACGCCGGTGACCTCCCATCGGTGTGACCCGATGCCGGCGCATTGGACTCGCCACCGATGTCGGCCGGGTCAAGGATTTGCCGAACCAGGCCGATGTTTTGAGGAGAGGGGTGCTGACCACATGAGGTGAACAGCATGGACCACGACCCCGAGCACTGCGACATCTGCGCCCGATACGACCGATTGATGTTCGACAATACGGGTGGCTTCCACTACGTGCCGCACGACTCTGAAGCGGCCTTTCCACTCTTCCGGCTCTACCCGCTGATCCCCGAGAAGCGGTGACTGCAGTCTGAGTGGTAGCTGAGTGGGTTGCCGGCAACTGCACACAGGACCGCCGGTAGGCATGGCCGCCTTTGACCGTCGCCATTCCTCGGCGATGGACGGGCGAGATCGTGCAGTTCGAGTTCGGAGCGGTCGCCGCCCCTGTCCGCCGGCAGGCCCGCCAGCTCGCGAGCCGGCGTCAACGACTTCGTCGGCCTCGTCTACGTGGGGCGCTCTTACCTCCTTCTTAACGGCTTCGAACCTTTCGCTTACGAACCAGTGGTCGAATGCATGCCACCAAACGAGTGGCCGGCGGCCGGGCCGATGAGATGCCTCGACATCGGCGGTAGCCGACGAAGTGGTGGCTACGCATCCGACTCGTCGCGAGCAGCCCCGAGTCGATTGCCTATCGAGCCACGGATGCTCCAGGCGTCGCCGAGGCAGACACTCTTCCAGGTTCATAACCCGGCGAGCCACACCAACTGACCGAAAGGACGCGTCTTGTCGCCCGAGAAGTTTGAGATAGTCGTGCGCGGAGAACTGAGCAAAGGGCTGCTGAAGGCCATCGATGGGTTCGACTCCCGCTACTGCACCGACGGCCACACCCATCTGGTGGGGGTCGTACCCGACCAGACCAAGATCCACGGCCTGTTCCAACTCCTGCTCGACCTGAACATCGAACTCGTGTCCGTCAATCCGGTCACAGACAGGGCCATCGACTAGAACGAGCATCAGGCGGTGTTTAAAGCTGCAGATCGAGTCGGCCGATAGCTACAGAGAATCACTCGTGAGGGGCAGATTCGACTATGAACCCGACCCAGCAGGATCTGCTCGATGACGCACTCGGGACCGACGCCGAGAAGGCGGCGCGGGAGAGCTTCTGGCTCACGCACATCCGCATCGGATTTGGCATCTTCCTGGTCGAAACCCTGGTGGTCGTGTGTTACCTGGCCCTCACCCCTGAGGGTCCCCATCGCTCGATCCTGCGGGCGGTGGCCTCGGTCTGGCTCGCACTGGCCCTGGCCGGGATGCTCCTGGCGCCCCTCGTGGCCTCGAAGCCGTGGTGTGGCACCTATTCGTTGACCTGGACGGCCCTGTCGGCGTTCGGAGTCGCCACCATCGCCATGCTCGACTCCGGGATGAGCAGCCCGGTGCTCATACTGCTGTTCCTTCCCCTGATCTACGGCACACTGATGTTCACCCCCCGCGGCGCAGGGGTGTGCGGCCTCGCCGCTCTGGCGTCGTTGGCTCTCGTGGCCCAGACCGGTCGACAGGGCACGAGCTCCTCCGGCCAGGAGTTCCTCCTTTTCGCCTCCGTCGCAGGCGCCTCGGCACTCACCGTCGCCGCCGCCGTCAATCGGACGCATTTCGAACAGCACGAGGCGCAGCTCCAGGCCGCGCTGGCGGAGATGGCGTCCGTCGACGAACTCACCGGGTGTGCCGTCCGTCGGGTGCTCCGTCAGCGTATGGACGAAGAGATCGCCCGGTCGCTCCGGAACCACAGTCCACTCTGCCTCCTGATGATCGACGTCGACCAGTTCAAATCCGTCAACGACACCTACGGGCACGTCGTCGGTGACCATGTGCTGGCCGGCATCGGATCGGTGCTCCGGGACAACAGCCGGGCGTTCGACCTGGCCAGTCGCATCGGGGGCGACGAGTTCGCCCTACTCCTCCCGGATACCGACGTTCTGAGTGCGGTGAAGGTCGCCGAGCGCATACAGCACGACCTTCATGACGCAGCCGAGGTTCCCGTGACCCTGAGCATCGGAGTGGGCGGTCTGGATCAGTCGGTGCCGACAGTCGAACACCTGATGGACAATGCCGACTTCGCTCTGTACCAGGTGAAGCGGTCGGGACGGGACTCCATCGCCATTCATCTCCAGGGGCGGTCGCCGGCCTCGAGGTGAGCGATCCATCAGCCGTACAGGGCCGGTCGGATCCACAACGCGGGCGACACAGCTGGGCGGAACCCCGTAGCTACGACCACCCGACGTTCAGACGAGGCGGCGCTCGGTGGCCCAACGGGTCAGCTCGTGCCGGGAGGAAAGTTGGAGCTTCCGGAGCACGGACGAGACATGGGACTCGACCGTCTTGGTCGAGATCGAAAGGTCGCGGGCCACTTCCTTGTAGGTGTAGCCGCGGGCGATCAGCCGAAGCACCTCCCGTTCCCGGGGGGAGAGCTGGTCCAGCTCCGGATCGAGTCCCGCCGCCGGGGTGGTACCGGACCCGTCGGCGAAGGCGTCAAGCACGAACCCGGCCAGGCGGGGGGAGAAGACGGCGTCCCCGGCGCTCACCGTCAGCACGGCCCGGAGCAGCTCGGGTCCCGAGATGGTCTTGGTGACGTAGCCCCGGGCTCCGGCCCGGATCACCGCGATCACGTCTTCGGGCGCGTCGGATACCGACAGGGCCAGGAACCGGACCTCGGGGTGGCGGGGCAGCACCCCGGCCAGCACCGCCAGGCCGCCCCCGCCGGGAAGGTGCACGTCGAGCAGGACCACGTCGGGTGTCCGTTCTCCGATCAGCTCGATGGCGGCTGTGGCCTCATCGGCCTCGCCGACCAGATCGACCGCCTCCCCGAGCTCCACGCGCACTCCGGCACGGAACATGGCGTGGTCGTCGACCAGGAAGACGCGGGGTCGCTGACCGGTGATCACGCGGTCAGCTCCCGGCGCGGCATGCACAGCTTCACCTCGGTGCCCTGACCGGGGGCCGAGCGGACCGTGGCCGAACCGTCGAACCGGGCCATCCGGGCCCGGATGGACTGGGCGATCCCCTGCCGGTCGGCGGGAATGTCGGACGGGTCGAACCCTTTGCCCCTGTCGCGCACGAAGGCGGTGACGGCCTGCTCCTCGACCTCGCAGTAGATCGAGACCTCGGGTGATCCCGACCATTTCGCCGCGTTCACCGTGGCCTCGCGGGCCGCGTCCAGTAGCGCCCGCAGCCGGTCGTTCAGCGGACAGTCCCCGACCACCACCACCTGGACGGTGATCCCGTGATCGGCCTCGACCAGCCGCTGGAGGAGTCCGATGCCCTCCGCCACCGTGGCCGCCTCGGCCGCAACCGAGCCGGGGGGCCTCCCCTCGAAGAGCCACGACCTGAGCTCGCGCTCTTGGGCCCGGGCCAGCCGGACCACGTGCTGGGGATCGTCCGCCGACCGCTGGATGAGGGCCAGGGTCTGGAGGACCGAGTCGTGGACGTGGGCGGCCATCTGGGCCCGCTCCTCGGCCAGTGCCCGGGCCTGTCGCTCCGACATCAGGTCGCGCACCAGGCTGATCCACCACGGCCCGAAGATGACCACGATGGAGGCCAGGATCAACAACGCGCCGGAGACCGGCGCCAGCGCCGCCGAGGTCGGGTGTCCGTCGAGGAGCAGGAACAGCCCCCCGATCCCGATCACCACACCCAGGGCGATTCGGACCAGCAACGAGGTCCGAGTGTTACCGTCGCCCCCGGTCCGGAACATGGGGAGCAGGTCGTCGTTGATCCAGACCCGCTCGTCCTGGCTGGCGTTGCGGCGGATCAGGATGACCACGCCGGCGGCCAGGAAGAGAGGCCAACTGAACGAGCCCACGTAGCCCAGGTGGAGGCCTCCGGAGATGATCTGGACCACCACCAGCAACGGGATGATGGCGGCGATCAGGCGGATGCCCCGTCGGTCGCCGACAGCACGGGAGAAGATGGTGGTGGTCTCGCCCTCGATGGGGACGAACAGCCAGGCCAGGGCATAGGCGAGCACCCCGGCCCCGCTACCCAGTGTCAACAGGACGAAGCCGATCCGGACCAGGCTGACATCGAAGCCCGTGGCCTGCGAGATCCCGCCGCAGACGCCGGCGACGACCCTGGTGTCCCGGCTCCGGCGGACGGGCCCCTTCCAATGCCGGTGCGGTCGGTGACGGCCGGACCCTCCGTGCCCACTCCAGGTCGGAGGGCCCCACGACTCGTACCACGGTCGGCCCGGGGTGGAACCGCCCCATTCGCCCCGCTGTGGGGGTGGGGGGGCATCCGGTGCACCGGGTGCATCGGCACGGGATTCGGTGGGTTCGGCGATACTCGATGATCGCGCACCTCCCCGGGGACGGCCATCAGGGACATCCCTGACCTCGACAGGCCCGCGTCAGGGTCGGACCAGGGACGTGCCCGATACCGGCTGGTCTCTCCGGCCGTCAGGCTGGCACCATGACCGATCCCACTGCTTCCAATCCAACGGCGCCGGAGCCGGATCCTGGCCGATCGGAGGCGCAACCGGACCGGATGCGGCTCCACCGGGCCGGGTCCGGACGCATGATCGCCGGCGTCGCGGCCGGACTGGCCGACTACCTCGACGTCGATCCCACGCTGGTCCGGATCGGCTTCGTCGTTCTGGCCCTGATGGGCGGCATCGCCCTCCCCCTCTACCTGGCCGGGTGGCTCCTCATCCCCGACGAGGGTTCCGAACAGTCGATGGCCGAGGAGATCCTGAGCCACCAGTTCACCCACTGACCGCCGCCGGCCCGACCGGGCCAAGGAGACATGCCGATGCGCTACCGCTGGGATCCCCCCTACCCGACCACCTCCCGCCGAGCCGGCGCCGAGGACAGTTTGAGACTCCGTGCTTCCGACGCCGAGCGCAACGAGGTGACCGAGAAGCTGTCGCGGCACTTCGCCGACGGGCGACTCGACCAGGCCGAGTTCAAGACCAGACTGGACCGGGCCATGGGCGCGGTGACCCGTGGCGACCTCGACGGCCTGTTCGACGACCTGCCGCGCCTGGCCGACGAACCGGCGCCACCAACGCCACGGCGACGCCTGTTCCGCCCCACCGTGGTGTTGGTGGTTCTGGCTGCCTTGGCCGCATCCGTGGCCGCATCCGTGGCCGTCTCGACGGTCCACCTGCCCTGGCTGCTCATCGTGCTCGCCCTGATGATCGTGTGGCACCGGGCCGGGCACCGACGGAGCCGGACCCGGGACCAGTTCGCACGGCACCGTTAGCATCGTGGTGCGGTACCGTGCCGACCGGCCGGTTGCACCACCCCCTCACGGCCGCCGATCCCGACCCAGGAGAGTTCCGATGACCATCAGCGAGCCTGCGACGGCGCCTTCCCCGGACCCGTCGGCGGTCCCGGCGGCACGGGCCGTCGACCTGGTCAAGACCTACGGCAAGGGTGATGCCGTCGTGCGGGCCCTCGACGGGATCACGCTGGACCTGGCGCGAGGCCGGTTCACGGCGGTGATGGGACCATCGGGGTCGGGAAAGTCGACCCTGATGCACTGCATGGCCGGCCTGGACACCCCGACGTCGGGCCGGACCTTCGTGGGCGACCAGGAGATCGGGCTGCTCGATGACGCCGGAATGACCCAGATGCGACGGGATCGGATCGGATTCGTCTTCCAGTCGTTCAACCTGGTCCCCACCCTGACTGCCGGGGAGAACATCACCCTCCCGGCCGATCTGGCCGGGCACAAGGTAGACCAGGGGTGGTTCGACTACCTGGTCGGCCAGCTCGGCATCGGGGACCGGCTCGGCCACCGACCCAGCGAGATGTCCGGTGGCCAGCAGCAGCGGGTGGCCTGCGCCCGGGCCCTCATGGGACGACCGGACCTGATCTTCGCCGACGAGCCGACGGGCAACCTCGATTCGAACGCCTCCGGCGAGATGCTGGAGTTCCTGCGCCGCTCGGTCACGGAGTTCGGGCAGTCCATCGTCATGGTCACCCACGATGCCCGGGGCGCGGCCTACTCGGACCGGGTGGTCTTCCTGGCCGACGGGAGGGTGGTCGGGGAGCGACAGGACCCGACCGTCGACTCCATTCTGGAGCAGATGAAGCGCTTGGGCGACTGACGATGTGGAAGGTCACGTCCAAGGGCCTGTTGGCTCACAAGCTCCGCCTGGCCCTCACCGCGCTGGCCATCGTGCTCGGCGTCACGTTCATCTCGGGGACGTTCGTGCTCACCGACACGCTCCACAACACTTTCAATACACTGTTCGGGCACATCTATCAGAACATCGACTTCGAGGTCCGGGGAAAGGCCGCCTTCTCCGACAGCTCCGGGGGAGGTGCCGTCCGCAAGGCCATTCCCGAGTCCCTTCTGGCCTCGGTGCGCGAAGTGCCCAGTGTGGCGGCGGCAGAGGGGACGGTCACCGGCTACGCCCAGTTCGTAGCGCCCGACGGTAAGGCCATCACCACGGGCGGAGCGCCGACCCTGGGACTTTCCTTCGATCCCGACCAGCAGATCTCGTCCCTGACCCTGGCCGAGGGGCACGCCCCCACTACGCCTCAGGAAGTGGTCATGGACGCCGGCACCGCCCAGAAGTACCACTTCACTCTGGGCCAGCACGTGCGGATCCTGCTGGCCGGTCCTCCGCGGACGTTCACCCTCTCCGGCTTCGTGCGATTCGGCACGGCCGACAACCTGGCCGGCGCCACGCTGGCGGCGTTCTCGCTCCCCACGGCCCAGCAGCTGTTCGGTCTCGAGGGTCACCTCGACGCCATCGACGTGGTCACGGCGCCGGGAGCGGACCGATCAACCGTCCAGAGCGACATCGCCCGGGTTCTCCCGGCCGGTGTCGAGGTGGTGACCGGCCAGACCGTGGCCGCCGAGCAGACCAACGACATCAACCAGGCGCTCTCGTTCTTCTCCACCGCCCTGCTGATCTTCGCGTTCATCTCCCTGTTCGTGGGCGGCTTCACCATCTTCAACACCTTTTCGATCATCGTCGGCCAGCGGACACGTGAGCTGGCTCTCCTGCGCATCGTCGGAGCCAGCCGGCGCCAGCTCTTCCGGTCCGTCCTGCTCGAGGCGGCCATCCTCGGTCTGCTGGCCTCACTGGTGGGCCTCGGGCTCGGCGTCCTGGCCGCGGTGGGACTCGAGGAACTGCTCAAGGGGTTCGGGATCACGCTGCCCACGGGCTCTCTGGCCTTCGAATCTCGAACCGTGATCGTCGCCCTGGTCGTGGGGGTGGGGGTGACGGTGGTCTCTGCCATCAGTCCGGCCCGCCGGGCCATCCGTATCCCACCGGTGGCCGCCCTGGCCGACCACCAGTCCGAGGACCAGGAGTCGTCGCGCCGGCGGATCGTCACCGGCACGGTGATCGGCCTGCTCGGGGTGGCGGCGCTGCTCTTCGGTCTCAGCCGGCCGGCCATCCAGTTGGTGGGGGTGGGCGCCATCGCGGTCTTCCTCGGCATCGGCATGCTGGCCCCCCTGGTGGCCCGGCCGATGGCCAGCGTGCTGGGAAGACCCCTGGCCTCACTGCTCGGGACCGCGGGCCGGTTGGGCCGGGAGAACTCCATGCGCAGCCCCCGCCGGACGGCCCAGACCTCGTCGGCCCTGATGGTCGGCCTGGCCCTGGTGTCCACCATGGCCGTCTTCGGCGCTTCGCTGTCCAAATCGGCGACCAGCAGCGTGGACGACGCCATCAGCGCCGACTACATCATCACCAGTTCGTCGGCCGGTGCCGGCGGCTTCAGCAATGCGGTGGCATTCGCCGCCGCCGCGGTGCCCGGCGTCAGTTCGGTGTCGACCGTGTACAGCGGACAGTTCGAGTCCCGCGGCTCGGTGAACTCCCTCACCGCCGTTTCGACCCGGGACCTCCACCGCACCGTCATTCTCGACATGGCCGCCGGCACGGGGAGTGCCGCGCTCGCCTCCGGAGACCTGCTCATCGACACCACGACTGCCAACACCAAGCACCTCGGCGTGGGCTCGACGGTACCGGTCACCTTCGCCCAGACGGGAAGGACCGACCTCCGGGTGGGAGGGATATTCAAACCCAACGCCCTCATCGGCAGCTATCTGGTCGGGGACGGCTTCTTCCTGTCGCACTTCGCCAACCCCCTGCCGGTGGCGGTACTGGTCCAGACCGGAGGGACGGCCGCCACCGGGGCGGCGCTGGTCCACGGGCTGTCGGCGTACCCCGGTCTGAAGATCCAGACCCGGGCGGCGTTCGAGAAGTCCCAGCAGGCTCAGGTCAACCAACTGCTCGGCCTGGTCTACGTCCTGCTGGCCCTGGCCATCGTCATCGCCACGATCGGGATCGTCAACACCCTGATGCTCTCGGTGTTCGAACGAACCCATGAGATCGGCCTGCTCCGGGCGGTCGGGATGAGGCGGCGCCAGGTCCGATCGATGATCCGCTCGGAGTCGGTCATCCTGGCCCTGTTCGGCGCCATCATCGGGGTCGTGGTGGGGTCGGCGCTCGGGATCGCCTTCGCCTCGTCCCTCAAGCAGCAGGGCATCACCGACATCGTCGTCCCCTTCGCCAGCCTGGTCGTCTTTCTGGTGCTGGCAGCCCTGCTCGGTCTGGGCGCGGCCAGCTGGCCGGCGCGACGTGCCGCCCGGCTCAACGTGTTGGAGGCCATCGCCTCCGAGTGAGCGATGCTGACGGCGGCCGGTACGGCGGCGTTCGGGCTGCACCCCGTGACCGACCCGTCTAGGGGCCGGACGCCTACGGGCCGGGGAAGGCGGAGGAGAACGCCCGGCCGAATGCAAGGTCACCCCGAACCGTGGGGGTCCGGTTGGAGGGCCGACCGAGCAGAAGGGCCAGGAGGTCGCGGCTGGTGGCTTCGATGACCGCTGTCGCCGGTTGTCCGGGATCCGCCTGCTCCGACTCGACCACTCCTCCGGCCACCGAGACCACGAAGGTGGGACCGTCGACCGCGACGAGAAGCCACGATCCCTCGACGGTTTCATCGAACGGGCGGTGATTGGTCCGTCGGACCCGGAGCCGGGCCAATCGGGCCGGAAGGGCGGTCGTGACGAACAGGTCACTCCAATCATCCAGTCCGAGATCGAGGTCGGACCCATGGACCTCCACCTCGGTGAGCCTGACGAGAGGGAGGTCGGAGACCTGAACGGTGCCGAGATCGGGGTTGTCGTCTGGTTCCACCACGGCCGCACCCCACGTTTCGCTATCGAGAGCACCCCACGTCCGATCCAGTTCCGCGCTCAGGACCCGCAGCGATTCGACGACGTCACCGGCCTCTTCGCCCGGGGCGGGATCGAGCGTCTCCGGGCGCTGCCGGGCACGACCCCGCGGGTAGTAGGCGGCCCGCTCCCCCGCCAGGCCGGCCCTCGTCATGCGCAACAGCGCTTCGGCCCCGTAGCGGAGGTGACAGGCGATGGTGAGTCGGCTCCAGCCGGGCAGCGCCGAGGGTGACGACAGTGCGTCGGCCCCGGAACGGTCAAAGGCGTCGAGGATCTGCGCCTCCCGTCGGGAAACAGCGGAGACGATGCTCCGGTGTGGATCGGCCGAAGGGGGCACCGGACCATTATGGCCAGCTGATGTCCACACAGCCGGCCCTGGTGCCGAGGGTCCCGACGGTGGCTCGGGAAACGGTCCGGGCCGCGGCGCCACGTCCACCCACTGATCACGGGCGCCGGCCACAACCATCGGCGCGCCTCACGCCACAAGGGCCTGAGACTATATTGCGTCGGTGCCCACCCCACGACACGTGTTGGCCGTGGCGATCCTCTGTATCGGGGTCGTAGGTGGTGTCGGCATGGCGAGGGCCCCGTCTGCTGCGGCCGCGGTGCCGGTGCTGGCGTCAAAGGGGTGCGGCTCGACCACCGTACCCGTCCAGGGACAACAGACCGTGGCCTTCTCCGCCGCCGGTGACACCGGCTCCTACATCGTGGAGGCGCCACCCGACTCGTCGGCTGACCACCCTCTCCCACTCGTGGTCGACCTGCACGGCTACGAGGAGACCGCCGCCATCCAGGTCGCCATCTCGGGGCTGGGGGCATACGGAGAGAACAAAGGATTCATCACCGTCACACCGCAGGTCGACGAGACCGTGCCTCACTGGGACCAGGCCTTGGGCAGTGCCGACCTCAAGTTCTTGGGAGATCTCCTCACGCACGTCACCAACACGCTGTGCGTCGACCGCCATCGGGTCTTCGTCGCCGGCTATTCCAACGGCGCCTTCATGACATCGTCGCTGGTCTGCAACAACGCAACCAGGATCGCGGCGGTGGCGACCGTGGCCGGCATTCAGGCTCCTTCCGGCTGTCATCCGTCGCGCCCCGTCCCCGTGATCGCCTTCCACGGCACCGCCGATCCCTTCGTCCCGTACCGGGGCGGAATCGGCCCTGCTGCGGCCAAGCTGACCGCTCCCGACGGTCACGGCACGCTGGGGTCCTACCTGGGATCGACACAGCTGAAGGGCATCTCGCCGAGCACACTGCCCATACCGACCGAGGAAGCCCGTTGGGCCGAACGCAACGGATGCGCCAAGACCACAACGCAGACGGGCGTGGCGTCGGGCGTCACCCTGGTCGCCTACCACTGCCCCTCGGATGCCACCGTCGAGCTCTACCGTGAGAACGGCGACGGCCACATCTGGGCCGGAAGCCCGTTCATGAACCAGATCGCATCCCTGGTCGGCAAGACGACCTTCGCGATATCGGCGAACCAACTCTTGTGGAGCTTCTTCGAGCACCACCCGCTGTAGCCGTCCCGATCGAACGCGGCATCGTGGTCAGCTTGTCCGGTAGCGTTGGAGTCGGTCGGTCGACTGCGGAGCGCC
>CAVWNV010000006.1:0-21058 GCA_963756515.1 uncultured Acidimicrobiaceae bacterium | reverse complement strand
AACGGCTCGATTCAGACGGGTTCGCTCGGAGTCGACAGGGTCGCTGTCAGCTTGGTCAGCACCAGATCCCAACCCGTGCCGACGTTGCCGGCGACGTCGGGCATCTCCTCGTACAGCGCCTCGAGCCGTTCGTGGACCAACGTGAGTACCGTGGCACCGTTGGGGGCGGCAGCGAACATGACCGTGACGATGGAGTCGAACATCGGACCGTCCCTTCGCTCCGGCCCGACGAACCCCCAACGAAGGACGAGGCGCTCATCGGGCACCAGCTCGATGATCTCGGACTCGAAGCCACCCACTTCACCGTCACCGATTCCCTGCCACACCTGGTACTTACCGCCGACTCGTTCGTCCACCTCGACCCGGGTCACCGTGAACTCCCCCGGGGCCAGCCATTGGCACAGCACCTCGGGAGCCAACCAGGCTCGAAAAACGGCGGCCGGTGGAGCCGGAATCGTCCGCTTCAACCGAACCACGGGCCGGCCCGTTGCTCTTCTGATCATCGGTCAACCTCCGTCGACGTTGTCGTTTCAGTACCGAACAAACTTTCCAGCGCATCGAGGGCGGCCTTCCCAGTGGCGCTGGTAGAAAGACAGCCATGCCGACGCCGGAACCAGTGACGCCGGATCGAGACGGCAGAGGTACCTGCGCCCGTCCACGGACTGTCGGACCAGGTTGGCCCGTTCGAGCACCTTGATGTGCTTGGACGTGGAGCCAACGTCATCGTGAGCGGTTCGGCCAACTCGCCAACCGTCAGGTCGCCCCGGCTGAGTCGGGCCAGCATCTGTCGGCGGGCGCGGTTGGACAGGGCATGAAAGAGCCCGTCCAACTCGTCGGTATCCTCAACCATATGGTTGAGGATACCGTGCTCCGACCCCATCGGTCAACCAAATGGTTGAGGATTAGCGGGTGCCGTCGAGAGGGAGGCGGCCGTCCCCGGTAGGAGTCAGCCGATGTGGTCGTGATCGAACTGAAGGGGCGGACGTGTGAAGATCACGGTCCCGAGCAGCCGGTTGGACGGAACCTCGGTCACGACCACGGCCAGCCGACCCGATGCCCGTCCGAAAGGCCGCTCGACCGATGATCGGGTGAACATACCGACGAACTCGATGACGCAGAGGTGCTGTGAAGATGGCTTCCCCGCGAAAAGACCCCGGAAGACCGGGGGTGCCTTCTGATCCAAGGATCTGACCGTGAACTGGTGAACGCCGATGAGCTTGCTGTGCGATCCGACCGATCCGGTCGCGGTCGGGAGGGCGATGTAGCACGAGCTGTCGGATGTGCCCAGGCTGTTCCGAACTGACGTACAGCCGGCCAGGAGGCAGACCGTCAGTGTCCCGACGGCCAGAAGAGCCATCGGTGTGGACCGCTTCACGACACTCCGCTCGTGTCAGGAAGTGGTTCGGGCGCGGCGTCCGCCTCGGCACCGGCCTCGACCGGCGCATCCAGGGCATGGCGGCTCCACCGTCCCCGTCTGACTTCGAGGGCCAGCTCCCCCCAGAGGGCCCAGCCGACCGGGAGTACGAGCCAGAAGCTCACGATCCGATACATCAGAACGGCGTCGACGGTGCTGTTGTGATCGCCACCGAAGGCCACCAGGGCGATGGTGATGCTCCCCTCCACCGCTCCCAGCCCTCCGGGCGTTATGGGCAGCGCCGTCGCCAACTGTCCGGCCCCGTAGGCAAGGAGGAGTCCTTTCCATGGGATGGGGGCGCCCACGGCCAGGAACATCAGGGCGAAGCACGCGCAGTCGAACAGCCAGTTGGCCGTTCCCCACAGCAGGATCCGGATGACCTGGTACCAGCCGAGTCGGACCGAGTTCGCCCACTGGGTGATTCGGGCGATGTGGGTCTCCAGATCACCCCGGGGCCGGCCGACCGCCCACCGGGACACCCGCATGCAGATGGTCAGGACGGTGAACAAGGGCTTCTCGTAGACGAACAGGGCTCCGATCAGGACGGTTACCAGTAAGGCCCCGATGATCCCGGGGATCAGGTCCAACGAGGCACCCTCGCTGGCCGCGAAACCCAGCCCCAGCGTGGCCACCACCGCCAGGGCCACCGCCGATGCCACGATGGTCCCGACCGTGGCCCAGGTGGCCAGGGTGGTGTCGGCCCCGAACCGCCGGTACCAGCGAAACCCGTAGGCCGCCGACACCGCGTTCCCGCCGGGGAGGGAGTTGGCGATGGCCTGTGAGGCGAACGTCATCTTCAACAGCGAACCGGGAGGCGCCCGGAGCCCACCGCTCTGCAGGAGGGTGTACTGCATAGTGGCAAAGGCCACGAACGACATGGCCTCCGCGACCACTGCGACCGGAATCCACCACCAGTTGAGGTGGTCGAACACCTCAGGCAGGCCGGAGAGTTCGTCCGTGTGGGCGGAGAGGATCCACACCGCCAGGCCCAGGACCGCCAACCCCAGCACGGCCCGGAGCGTCGGCCAGTACCGGTGGAACCGCGACGCGGGCATCGCAGCCCGGCTGTCCGCCGTCGGGTCGTCGGCGTCGAGGTCCGGATGCACTCGGCGTACCTACCCGGACCCGACTCGGGTCATCCTGCTGCTAGACCCTGGAACCGGTCATACCGGGTCGGTCAGTCCGTTGATGCCGGGGTCGATCGGGCGGAGTCTCGAACGAGCGACGGCCGGACGGGCCACGACGTCATCGCTCAATGTGGTGGGGTCCATTCGAGATCGAGAACCTGTCGCACCATCGGTTCGAAGGTGTCCAGCGGCTCGCTGGCGTAGTCGGGGTCGAAGGACACCTCGTCGTAGAGCGCGCAGAACTCGACGGTCCGGTCGTAGTAGGGGCTGGAAACGAACCGGTCGCGCTCGTTCGGGTCCATTCCGAGGTGCTGGCCGATGAAGTACACCTGAAAGACCGGGTGGTGGGCCAACATCCAGTAGTTGGCAGTGGAGACGAAGGGTCGGAGCACCGACGCCGCCACCTCGCCATGGTTGAAGGGACCCAACGACTCGCCCACGTCGTGCAACAGACAGCACACGACGTACTCCTCGTCCCGCCCGTCTCGCCAGGCCCGGGTGGCGCACTGCAGGCTGTGTTCGAGCCGGTCGACCGGATACGCGACGTCGGCGGTGAGATCGGCCAGCATGCCGAGGAGCAGCCCGGGCAGTGCCCGGATGTTCTGTTCGTGTACCGCGGCCAGCAGGGCGAAGTCCTCGTCGGTACCCTCATCCATCCGTCGGAAGCGCATCTTGCCCTCGACCATCCCGTGATGTTAGCGAGCGAGGACCGGCCCCCACGCCATCAGCCGCTTGCCTCCCGGCCGGCTGTACGACCGAGGTCGGGTGTCGATGGTCGCTCCGGAGCGACCCACCGGTACGGTGGCAGCGATCGACCAGACCGACCAAGAACCCGAACGAGGAGACGACATGCCAGCTCGAGGAAGCGCAGAGTGGAAGGGTGATGTGCCCACCGGGACGGGGACCTTCACCGCCGGAGACACCATCTCCGGTGAGTACTCCTACAAGTCCCGCTTCGAGGACGGTCCCGGTGCCAATCCCGAACAGCTGATCGCCGCCGCCCACGCCTCATGCTTCTCCATGGCCCTGTCCAACCTGTTGGCACAGGCCGGCACCCCGCCGGAGTCCGTGCACACCGATGCCACCGTGACCCTGCGACTCGTCGACGGCGCCCCGACCATCACCGCCATCGCCCTGGCCACCGTGGGACGGGTCCCCGGCCTCGACGACGCCGGGTTTCAGGAGCAGGCCGCCGCGGCCGAGGTCGGATGCCCGGTCAGCAAGGCCCTGGCCGGCGTCCCCGACATCACGCTCGTGGCCACGCTGGCCAATTGATCACCACCGGCCGGGTGGTGCCGCCGACGGACCGGTCGCCCAATTTCGGAAGCTCATCCCCCGTTGGCGGCAGGGACATAGGCGCGGCACGGCTGGCCCCGTAACGAGGGGCAGGCCGGCTGGGCGTCCGGCGGCGTCACGCCGGGCACCACAGAGAGAACCAGTGCCGACCGATGGGATCTCCCGAGCCCGATGGTGTCGCTCACCGTGCCCCCGGTGGCATAGGTCTCGAACTGCCACACCGGTCGGTCACCGCCCGGGGCCGTGATGGTCACCCTGATCCTCGACCCGGTCCGGAAGGCGTATGCGAAAGGCTGAATGGGGACGCGCACCTCCGTGAACCGCCCGGCCGGCAACGGGCTCGCCGTCGAGGCCGCGTAGGTGGGCACGGGGTCGGTGGCGGTCGACGACCGCGGGTTGAGGGCGCGGTCGCTGGCCCGCAGTTGACCGGTCTGGACGAACAGCTCCTGGCCGTCCGGCCGCACCTCCGACACGGTGGCCTGCAGGTCGGTGTCGGCTGCGGTGCTCTCCACCCACAGATTGAGGCTGGCCGGGCCCACCACCACCACGTCGTGGGTGAGGGGCGCGGAAACGAACCCGAGCCCGTCGGTACCGCTCACCGGGGCCCACTGATACGGGGGCAACGCGGCCCACACGCTGCCGGAAGGCAAGTCGTCGGCCGGACGGGCGGAGGGATCCGGTTCGAACGAAGCCGTGCCGGCCACCGACTGGCGCCCTCCGAGCCAGCCTCCTGGGCCGAGGTCGAGGGAGGTGGCCCTGGCCTGGGGCGGAGGCCACGAGGTGTAGTCCTCGCTCCAGACCGGCTGCATGGCTCCCGCACCGGCGTCACCGGCACCGTTGTCGAACAGGACCCGCACCCTCGGTTGCTGCTCGAAGGCGGTCCGAGCGGCGGCCACAGTCGGCTCGCCCGTGTACCCGACCGGCTGCACCGGCCCTGACGGAGCCCCAACGACCTGTTCGTAGAGCTCGGGCGCCAGTGCCGTCAGGGTCGGCGACGGGGTGGGGACCTGGTCGGCTACGTAGAGATCGAGGAACTCCAGCCACCTGGTGATGGCACCCGGCCCCAGCGAGTCGATATGGGTGCCGTTGGTGATGGTGACCCACACATCGGGGTCGTGAGCGAGATCGCCGATGATGGACGGCCACTGGCCACCTGTCTGCTCGTCCTGGAACGCCCCGGACAGGAACACGGGGACATCGACCTCCCGGGCCCAGGTCGACGGGGCCCGCTGTTGGTAGAGCGACGCGACCCGGTGGCTGGCCTGCTGCAGGATGGCCTGGATGTCCTGAGTCTGGCTGTGGAGCGCCTGATCGGCCAGGCACTGCTTGTCCCCGTCAGCGATCAGCACCTTGGCGTACTGCTCACCCCCCTCCGGCGCCGGCTCCGCGTCGGCCTGGCGCTGGGCCAGCCACGATCCGGCGAACCCGCTGTTGAAGATGCCCCCCGGAAAGCCGGTCGAATAGAGGTCGTCGGTGAGGCTCATGGGGGCGATGGCCGCCAGTCCCGGAGGCCGGGTGCCGGCCACGAACATCTGCGAGATCCCCGAGAACGAGATGCCCACCATCCCCACCTTGTGATTGGCCACCCAGGGTTGGGCGGCGGCGATCTCCACGGCGTCGTAGCCGTCGTAGGTGGTGGGCAGGTCGAACAGGTCGAATGCCCCACCCGAGCACCCTGTCCCCCGCATCTGGAGACTGATGGTGGCAAAGCCCAGCAACGGAGCCACCAACGAGCCCACCACCGTGGCCGAGTCCGGCACCAGCGGGTCGGACGTGCTCTCGCCGTTGAGGTGCAGTTCGGCGTCGATCAGACTGTGGGGGGCGGCGATGGCGTACCCGGACTCCTCGATGACCGTGGGGAACGGACCGTCGGCGAGCGTCTTGCCCGGAGGGAGCCGGACGGTGGCCGCCAGAGACACTCCGTCCCGCATGGTGATGTAGTTGAGTCCCACCGACAGGTGCTGGTTGCGGTAGAACGACTCGGGAGGCGTGTCGGTGGTCGACAGCACCCTGAATCGTGCGGTCGACGCCACGTGTCCCCCGACGACGGTACGGAACGTGTACCCGCTCCCCGGGGCCACGTCACGGACGATGAGGCTCCCCTCTTCGTCGACCTGTCCGCTCCCCACCTCGTGCCCCTGACCGTCGACGAGGACGGCGGTGGTGCCCGGGGTGTCACCGAGCAGGTAGGCCTGGTCGATGGAACCGTGGCCGGTGAACGACGCTCGGACGGTGGCTGTGGGTGCGGTCCGCGGCCCACCGGCGCCGCCGCCGGGTACGACCGCTCCCCCTGCGCCGGCCTGGGCGCCGACGCAGGTGCTGATCAACACCAGACCGACCGCACCGATCAACGCCCATGTCCGGCCCTGCACCAACCATCCCCCCCAGGCTGTCACCGTGGCAAACCCTGGCCGGTCGGCCGGGTCGGCTTGCGACTGGTCCATCGACTGGTCCATCGACTGGTCCATCGACATGCCCATCGACATGGTATCCCGGCTCGTGCCTATGGCCCGGGAGCGGAGCGGCACCGAGCCGGCGCGGGCCCGGCCGGGCGTCACGAGGTCAGGAGGGGTCCACGTCCTCCAGATCCGGCACGGCCGATGGGTTCGGCACCGACAGGGCGAAGCTGGGGGACGGGTTCATCGTCGCCAGCTCAAAGGCCTCCTGCGCCGAGAGCGGAACGGAGAAGAAATAGCCCTGGGCCGTCTCCGCCCCGACCTGACGGAGGACCGCTACCTGACCGGCCGTCTCGACGGCCTCGGCCACGGTGCAGAGGCCGATGGACCGGCTCAACTCGACGATCTTCTCGACCACGTCTCGGCTCTTCCCGTCCGGCGGATCGAGTCCGGCGATCAGGGAGGCATCGATCTTCACCGTATTCACGACGCGACCCCGGAGGTTCTCGAGGATCGAGAAGTCCGTCCCGACATCGTCCACGGTGAGCTGGATCCCGAGCTTGGTCATCACGTCGAGGTCTGCCGCCGCCTCGTCGTCTGCCACCGAGATCTCGGTCACCTCGACCGTCAACCGGTCCGGATTGAGCCCCGATCGCTCCAGAGCAGTGGCAGCGGCGACGGCAGCCGTACCCCGGCGGAGCTGGAAGACCGAGCAGTTCACCGCCAGCTGGAAATCGGACGGCCAGCGGGACGCCTGGACGCACGCCTCGCACAGGACCCATTCGTTCAGTTCGTTCATACGGCCGTGGGCCTCGGCCCATGGGACGAGGACATTCGGTGGGATATCGTTCCCGTGGGAGTCGTGACAGCGGAGTAGCGCCTCGAATCCCAGGAGCCGGCCGGAGGCGAGATCCACGGCCGGCTGGAACACCAGCGTCGGTGTGCCGTCGAGGCCCAGATCAGGCGTAACGACCACCGATTCCTGTTTCGACGACGATCCGAGACCCCTCACCTGGGTGAGATCGGCATTTCGGCCGTCCGCCTTGAGCCTGGAGTTCGCCGTGGCGAAGTGAACGACGGGTCCACCCACATCACGTGCATAATCGCGCGTTCGGTGGTCGCCGGATGATCTCCCGAAGGCGTTGCTCTACGCTTGCGTTCAGGCGCCCGAGCGGCCCTTCGCTCAAGGTAGACCACGGTGTTGACGAAACAGGAAACATGGACTTGCGACCATTTACACGGAAGAACAAGACAGTAGAGGAAATCCCCCCCGCCCCGACTGACGAGTTCGCGCAGTTCTATTCGAACGATCCTCAGTACGCCGCGCCGGTGGAGAACGTCATCACCACCCCTGCGGTGTCGGAGCCGGGGCCCACCATCACCACGGACGGGGATTCCGCGCCCGGGTGGTATCCCGACTCACAGGACGAAGGACTGCTGCGCTACTGGGACGGCTACCACCTGACCGGGCAGACCCTTCGGATCGACGCTCCTGAACCGGAGCGTGACGAGTCCACCAGCGGATCGACGGCGGCCTCCGACGCGGCCTCCGCCACCCCGACCGCTCAGGACGATTCGGTCGTCAGTCAGGTCTCGGAGCAGCCCCCCGCTCCAACGGCTACCGCCGAGGCCCCGCCGACACCATCCTTCCTGCCGCCCACACCGGTAACACCGGCCGAGCCGGCCCCGGCCGTCCCACCGGCGCCGCCCGTTTTTGCTCCGCAACCACCCCAGACGGCCACATCCCCCTTCACCCCCTTGATCGAGAACCCGGAGTCAGAGACTCACGACGAGGGAGACGTCGTCGGCGCCCAGCCCGACACGGCACCGACCAACGGACCGGACACTTCGTTCACCGTGCTGGCGTCGTCGGCGACCTCCGAACCGCCCTCACCCACGATCCCTCTCGGTCCCGCCGGGGATGACTCCCCGACCGGCGGGCCCGCCGATACGCACACGAACAGGGACACGGCCGCGGTAACCGACGAGGCCGACGAGGCCGACGACAACGACGCCGTCGCCGAATCGGTCACCGGGTCCTCGGCGGGTGGCGGCGCCAACCACTGGGCCGAAGAGACGGAAAAGACCGTGGCTCGAGCAGAGTCGCTGGGCACGCCGGAGGCTTGGCAGGATGTGGCGCGCGCCGCTGGCGTCGTGACCGACATGGCTCAGGTCATGCGGGCGGCAGCGGACACGTCCCAGACCGCGGCCCGGATGGAGCGGGCGGCCCGAGATGCCGAGCGTCGGGCCGAGACGGCGCGCCTCAAGGCCGAGGAGTCCCGCCAGGCCGTGCAGAAGACTGCCCAGGTGGCCAGCGAAGCAGCCAAGGAGGCCAAGGAGGCGGCCCACGCCGCGGCCAAGGCCAAGCAGATCGCGGAGCAGAACGCCCAGGAGGCTCCCGAGCTCGCCGAGGCGGCCGAGTTGGCCGGAAGGGCAGCTGCCGAGGCCAGACGTCGGGCCCGGGCCATCGAGGAGATCGTGGCCAAGGCACGCGCCGCCGACACCCCGGGCGCGTGGAGCAAGGCGCACAATCGTGCCGACACGGCGATCGAGACCCCGGGGGGCAAGTCCACCGTCGACTGACATCCGGATTCGAACCGGATCAGGGCCAGCTACCGGCCACCGACGGCGCACTCAGCATCGACCCGTACCCGCGGCGCCCCCGAGAGGGATCACCTCGGCACCAGTCTCCGACCCCTTTGCGTCGCCATCCCCGAGCACGAAGCGGGAGATCCCCGGCGCTCCACGCCGTCGTCCCTGACCATTGCCTTAAGCGCGGCCGATGCCGTACCATTCGTACGGGCGCCCTGCGTGGCTTGACGGCCACCGGGCGGGAGCGTTCACGGGGCTTTCCGCATCATTTCATTCCATAGCGCACGAGATCCAGCAGGCAGGGCTGCTTCCAATGCCAAGAGAAGTAACGAAGACCAGAGTTCGAGTGACCCTCGGCGTCCTTGATGCCGAGCCGGAAGGGTCACCGGACCCACCCGGAGTCAGTCACTCTCCGTGCCGGCGCTCCCGTCGCGGGCGCGCCGGGGACGGCGGGAGCGACCGGTGACCCTGGCCGAGCGGAAGCCACCAGTCCCCGATCGCCGGACCCGGGGCCACAACGGCCCGCGCCTGTTCGAGCGGAGCCAGTTCCTCGACGAGTTCGAGGCCATCTTCAGCCGCTCGCTGCAGGTGCCCAGTCCGTGCATCGCCATCGAGGGGACCTGGGGATCGGGGAGGACGGCGCTGATCAACGCCGCAGCCGACACTGCTGTCCGGTCCGGTTGCCTCGTGCTCCGGGCCCGCGGTGGCAGTGTGGAGCGGCAGAGTCCCCACTCCGTCCTGGTCAGTCTGGTCGAGTCGGCCGCCGCCGTGGCCGAGGGCCTCGACGGAGCTCCCGAACAGGCCCGGCAACTCAGGGCGCGCTTGGAGGGTGGCGGCCGCGGCCGGTCCGATGTCGGCGACGTGAGCACGCTCTTCCACCGGATGGTCGTCAGCCTCCGGGAACTGGCCCCCGTGCTGCTGGTGGTGGACGACGCCGACCAGGCCGATCCGGAGACGGTCGCCGTCCTGAACTACGTCGTTCGTCGACTCGAGGATCAGCAGATCTGGCTTCTGGTCAGTGTCCGTCACCTCCACCCTGGGATCGGCCTTCGACCCATCGACGGGCTTCTCACCGAACCGCAGACTCGGCAGTTCATCCTCGAGCCACTCCACGCCGAGAGCGTGGGGACGATCCTGTCGGGCTTCTTCGAACAAGTGCCCGACGCCGAGTTCGTGACGGCATGCCATGACGCCACCGGGGGGTCGCCGTTCTTCCTCAAGGCCCTGCTGCCTTCCCTGGCCCGCGCCGGTGTCACGCCCACCGCGGCGATGGCGGACCGGATCGAGCGGGTGCCGGCACCCAAGATCACCCAGTTCGTCCTCGGCCGCCTGGGCCAGCTGCCGGTGGCCGCCTCCGACCTCCTGCAGGCCTGCGCCATACTCGGCGACGAGGCCGACCCGACCGTGGCCCGCGACCTGGCCCGGATCGATGCCCTGGCCGCGGAACGGGCTGCCGACGCCGCCGCCCAGATGGAGCTGCTCCACCCCGGACGACCGTTCCGGTTCTCGTCGCCGCTCATCCGTTGGGCCATCTACCACGACATCCCGACGGCCCGGAAATCCCAGCTCCACGCCCGCGCCTCCCAGCTCCTGGACGAGCACCGGGCGGAGGACGCCGCCGTGGCGCACCACCTGTTGGCCACCGAACCGGCCGGACAGGCGGAGGTGGCCGATCGGCTGCACCGCATGGGGCGCAAAGCCCTCGAAGCCGGGCACGTCGACCTGGCTCTTCGGTGCCTGGAGCGGGCCTTGACCGAGTCCCCGCCCTCCGATCGGGGTGGCGATCTCTACCTCGATCTGGCCTCGGCCGAGCTGGCCCGTCACGGTCCGGCGGCACTGGCCTACCTCCAGCGATCCGTCGAGCTCGGCGGCGCGGACCATGCCGCGTTGATCAGGGTCGGGGTGGACCTGCTCGACGAGTACCGATCCCAACCGGGCTCGAGGAACGAGGCGGCGGCCACGCTCCGCGACATGAGCAACCGGCTCGATCCCGTGGATCGCAACCTTCGCATCGAGCTCGAGCTGTCGCTCCAGGCGGCTACAGACCGAACCGACGACCGGATCGAGGGACTCGGGAGACTCCGCGCCCTACTCGACGAGCCGGGCGACGATGACGACCCGATCCCACTCCTGGCCCGAACGGTGCTCGACGTCCACGACGCCCTCACGGCGCCGTCCATCGGGGCCCAGGAGCTGACCGCTTCGTTGGAGCAGGTCTTCGACGTGGACCAGTTCGTCCGATACGACCAGGTGGCCGGCCGGGCCCAGACCATGACCCTCTTCGGTCTGCTCTGTGCCGACCGTTTCGCCGACGTCGACGACCTCCTCGAACGTGCCCGGGCGACGAATCCGGGGCGCGACTCCCTTCCCGCCCAGCGACGGGCCGCCACCCTGGCGGCGGTGTCACTGTTGTGGCAGGGGTCGCTGGTGGAGGCCGAGGAGATGTGCCAGCGGGCCGAAGCCCTCGGGGCCCGACTCGACGGCACACTGCCGCCCCGGCCCGCCATGGGCCATCTCGACGTGTTGGTGAAGCAGGGCAGGATCGACGAGGCGGAGAGGCTGCTCGGATCGTCGGGCCCAACCGGTCCCAACGATCCGGGTGAGATCGACCTGTCCTTCGCCCGGGCCTGGGCCCACATCGAGCTCGGCCGTCTGAGCGTGGCCCTGGGCCGCATGGAACAAGCCCTCGAGCACTTCGTCGACGCCGGTGACGAGGCCACCTGCGCCGGCATCGTCAGTCCGGCACTGATCTCGTGGCGCGCCGATGCCGCCATGGTGCTGTCGGCCCAGGAGCAATGGCAGGAGGCCCAACAGCTGGCCACGGAGAACCTCCGCCTGGCCCGCTCGTTCGGAACGGCGCGCATCGTCGGTACCGCGCTGCGGGCCTCGGCCGCGGCCACCCCCGATCTCGAGCAGCGCACGACCATGCTGGCCGAGGCCGTAGCGGTGCTGGAAACCTCGCCGGCCCGTCTGGAGATCGCCCAAGCCCTGGTGGACCTGGGCACCGCACTGGTGGGGCGGAACCTGAAGGAGGAGGCCCGGGGCGTACTCCGTCGGGGTGCCAGTCTGGCCTCGCTGTGTGGCGCCCACCAGCTACTGGAAGCGGCGGGGGATCAGCTTCGGGCCGCCGGGGCCAGACCCCGTCGACTCGGCTATGTCGGGCCGGAGTCGCTGACCCCGGCGGAGCTCCGCGTGGTCCGCATGGCGGCCAGGGGCCTGACCAACCAGAGGATCGCCGACGAGCTGTTCGTCACGCTGAAGACGGTCGAAGGCCACCTGGCCAAGGCCTACCGCAAGTTGGGGATCGACGGTCGTCTCGAACTGCCCTCGGCGTTGGCCCAACGCGGCGACGACGGGGATCCCGAGGCGTCGCTCAACGCCTCGGCGCTCTGACCCCCGTACGGCGTGCCGGCGGGACGGCGGGCCGTCTACGGGGACCGCAGACCCTGTTCCGCTGACCAGTAGTCGGCCGGAGGGAGCGCCCCGAACGGATTGGGCGGTCCCGCATCGGTGACGTAGACATAACCGGCATTCCGGCTCTTGCCGAGCGCCATGGCATGAGCCATCTCCGCTGAACTCGACGCTCCGTACACGATGTGCCAGATCTTGTCCGGACTGCCGGGGGCCCAGTCGAGGGGCTCGTAGGCCTTTCCCTGGGAGTCGGGGCTGCCTGTGTAGTCCGAGTAGCTGCCCTCGAACGTCACCAGCACGTCGGCGGCATTCTCGAAGCACCGGGGAACGGCAATGCCGGGGTTGAGCACGGTCAGGGCGCCGGGGTGGGTCCTGGTCACATAGGCCGTGAGCGTCCGGTACTCGTCGACGTAGGCCTCCGATCCCGATGTCGGGCCACACTCACTGGTCGTCTGATCCAGAAATATCCCACCGAGGTCCGCTCCGTAGTAGGAGTACCAGACATCGATGTCGGTCTCGACCTGGTTGAGCCAGGCCTTCAGGTCGCGCGTGCCCGACCGGGTCGGGAGCCCGTCAGGATTCGCCCCGGAAGGATTGCCCAGGTAGCCCGTGTCCACATAGCCCAGCACGGCGGTGCCGGCTTCCCGTGCCTGGTGGATGACCGACGCCCACGCCGGATCCGGCCGGCTGCCGGGACCGCTGTCCACATTGGCCACGATGATGCCGACCGCACCGGGCTCGGCGCCGGTCAGCTGGTCCCACGTGCCCGGGTTGACCGTCGGATCGGCATAGGCCGGCACGGCCAATCGCTGGACGACGTGGGTCGCTCTGGTCGGGGCGGCGCGGTGATGGTCGATGGACGCCGAGGGTAGCAAGAGCCAGGTCATGGCGGACGCAACGACCACAAGGAGGGACAGGCCGGCATACCACCGGCCGCGAACGGGTATCAACGGTCACGCCGCGGTCGACCGTTGGCCATGTCATCGAGCCTAGGTACTGCCGGAGACACTTCACTACCCCTGATCTCGGTCCCCGCCACCCAGGGGTCGCGGACGAACACCCTGGCGACGGGTCACCTACTCCACCGTGACGGTCTTGGCCAGATTTCGTGGCCGGTCCACGTCGTGACCGTGGGCCCGGGCCAGCCAGTAGGCCAGGAACTGGAGAGGCAGGGCGTCCACGACCGGTGAGAGCATCGGATCCACCGCCGGCACCCAGAGCATGTGATCGGCCAGGTCCGCCGTCTGGTGGTCACCGTCACTGCCCACCAGCACGATGGTCGCGCCCCGGCTCTTGACCTCTTGGATGTTGGAGCACATCTTCTCCCACAGATGGCTGCGGGTGGCCACCCCGACCACCACGGTGCCGGGCTCGATGAGTGCGATGGGCCCGTGCTTCAGCTCGCCGGCCGGATAGCCCTCGGCCCGGAGGTAGGAGATCTCCTTGAGCTTGAGGGCACCCTCCAGGGCCACCGGATGGCCGACGTGGCGACCGAGGTAGAAGAAGTCGCGGGCGCCGACGAGTTCCCGGGCCACCTCGGCCACGTCGTGGGTCCGCTCCAGCACCTTGTCCAGTACGTCCGGCAGGCCCAGCAACTGGTCCATCACCTCCTCACGCTGGCCCGCGCCCATGGTCTGGCGGGCCTGGGCCAGCACCAGCGCCAGCAGCTCCAGGGCCACGATCTGGGTGAGGTAGGTCTTGGTGGCCGCCACCCCGATCTCCGGACCCGCCTGGGTGTAGAGGACGCCGTCGGCCTCTCGTGCCATCGAGGAGTCCACCACATTGGAGACGACCACGACCTTCGAGCCGAGACCACGCGCCTCGCGGAGCCCCTGCAGGGTATCGACGGTCTCGCCCGACTGGCTCACACCGATGGTGAGCGTGCGGTGGTCGAGGATGGGACGGCGGTACCGGAACTCGCTGGCGATGTCGACCTCGGTGGGCAGACGGGCCCACTCCTCGATGGCGTACTTGGCCACCAGAGCGGCATGAAAGCTGCTCCCGCAGGCCACGATGCGAACCCGCTCCACGTCACGGAGGTCCTCGGGACTCAGGCCCGTGGCCGCGTCGAGGACCAGGGTGCCGTCCGGCTGACGGTGGCCGGCCAGGGTATCGGCCACGGCATCCGGCTGCTCGTGGATCTCCTTGGTCATGAAGTCGTCGTAGCTCCCCTGACGGGACGCGGCCAGGTCCCATCCGATGGTCAGCGCGGTGGGACGGACGCGTCCCCCGTCGAGGTCCGTGACCTCGACCGTTCCGGGCCGGAGTTCGGCCACCTGGTCGTCCTCGAGGGCGAACAGCGACCGCGTCAGACCGAGCAGGGCCGGGATGTCCGAGGCCAGGAACGACGCCCCCTCACCCACCCCGACGATGAGGGGAGAGACGCGGCGTGCGGCCGCCACCACCTCGGGCTCGTCGGCGTGGATGGCGGCGACGGCGAAGGAGCCCCGGACGAGGCGGACAGCGCGGCGCAGGCTTTCGGCCAGCGGGTGGCCGCCGGCCAACTCCACCTCGACCAGGTGGGCGAGGACCTCGGAGTCCGTCTCGGACACCAGGACGTGCCCCTCGGTGACCAGGGCGCGGGCCAGCTCGGCGTGGTTCTCGATGATTCCGTTGTGGACCAGGCCCAACCGGCCGGTGCAGTCGAGGTGGGGATGGGCATTGCCGGTGGTGGGCTTGCCGTGGGTGGCCCAACGGGTGTGGCCGATCCCGCTACCGGTCCGCTCCGGCCCCTCGGACCCGGCCGGTCGGAGATCCCTGACCGAATGGGTGCCTTGGGCGGCCCGGATCCGCCACAGGGCGTCGTCAGCGACGAGGGCGACCCCGGCCGAGTCGTAGCCGCGGTACTCGAGGCGGCTCAGGCCCTCGATGAGCAACGACAGCGCATCGTCGGCACCCGTCACTCCGATGATTCCGCACATGTTCCTACGCTCCCGACTGCCAGAGGTCGGTGACGGCCTCGGCGATAGATGTGGTGGGGACCCACTGGAGGTGGCGGCGCAGGCGAGCGATGTCGGCCTGTTGCCACGACACCGGCCCGGACCTGGGTGAGCCGCTGGCCGACTCGAACACGTCGCCGTCGAAGCCGGCGGCGTCGGCGAGCAACTCCACCATCGAGCGACACGACATCGCCACGCCGCGTCCCACGTTGAGGACCGACGGCACCTCGTCGACGCTGTGGGCCACCCGTATCGCCGCACTGGCGACATCGGCTGCGGCCAGGAAGTCCCGACATGAGCTGAGCTGGCCCAGCGTCACGAATGTCGAGCGTGACCGGAGGGCCGACCTGATCTCGCGGACGGCGGTGCCGGCCAGGGAGTTGCCGGGTGCGCCGGGACCGATCGGGTTGAAGACCCGGAAGACCGAAGCCCGGACGTCGCCCCGTTCCACCCGGTCCGTGATCAGGTCGGTGGCCACCAGCTTGGTCCGGCCGTAGTCACCGACCGGACGGGCGATGGCGCCCTCGGCGATGGCGATGCCTTCGGGTTGGCATCCGTACTCGGCCGACGAGCCCATGTGGATCAGCTGGACCGGCTCGGTCCGGGCCAGTGCCTCCAACAGTTTCCTGACCACCGAGACGTTGACCGCCTCGAGCTGGTGGACCGTTCCGGCCGTACACCCAACGCAGTTGATGATGACGTCGGGCTTGCTGTAGTCGAGGAGCAGCGCGAACTCCTCGATCGAGGCCCTCACCAGGTCGATCTGCCTCCAGTGGTTCATGGGCGACGTGGAACGCAGCGGCGCGTGCCGACCACTCACCGATACCAGGTAGGGAGCACGGTCGGTGCGTTCGATGGCCGTCCGGACCTGCGTACCCAGAAAACCGTTGGCTCCCAACAGGAGGTACCTCATCGACGGAGTCCGGGGAGCAGGCGCGGGCCGAGGATCTCGAACTCCCGGTTGGCGCGGTCGTAGTCGTCCGGCCTCCCGATGTCGAGCCAGAACCCATCGAATTGGTAGCTGGCCGGCAGCGTCCCCCGCTCGATGAGATCGAGCATGAGCTCGTCGAATCCGTACGGCAGCCCGGGGGTGTACCGCTCGAGGTGCCGCTTGCTGACACCGTAGATCCCCATGCTGACCGAGTAGGTCATCGGAGGCTTCTCCGTGAAGTTGGTGATCTTGCGGTCGACCACTTCGAGCACACCGAAGTCGACGTGGTGGACACGCTCGTAGGTGGCCACCGTGAGCGGTGCTCCGCCGTCCACGTGCTGATTCATCAGATCGGCGTAGTCGAGGTCGGTGAGGATGTCGCCGTTCATGAGCAGGAAGTGCTCCGGCAGGCGGTCGAGGGCCATCAATGCGGGCCCGATCGTTCCCAGGGGGGACTCCTCGTTGACGTAGTCGACCTCGATGCCCCACTGCGAACCGTCACCCACGTAGGCACGGATCAACTGACCCAGGTGGCCGATGGCCAAGGTGGCATGGCAGAAACCCTTCGAGGCCAGCTGGCGCAGCACGATCTCGAGGATGGAGTACTGCTCCCCGATGGGGACCAGTGGCTTCGGGATGGTCGTGGTGTACGGACGAAGCCGGACGCCCTTCCCTCCGGCCAGGATGACCACATGATGGGTCTTGGCTGGCGTGGCCCGCTTGATGGTGCTCATCGTGCTCGTGGTACTCATGGCGTTGCCCCTCTGAGTTGATGTAGGTCAGACGTTGTATTGATCGGTCTTGTAGCGGCGGAGATTGTCGGGGTCGGTGAACCACTCGATGGTGGTGGTCAAGCCTTCGGCCAGGGTGTGCTCGGGCTTCCACGAAGCGGCCTGCCGGATGGCCGAGCTGTCCGACACCAGCCGGTTCACCTCGGAGCGTTCGGGTCGGAGCCGCTCCTCGTCCACCCGTATCTCGACGTCGGCTCCCATCAGTTCGGCGATGAGCTTGACGGTGTCCGCCACCGAGATCTCCGTTCCCGAACCGGCGTTGAACGTCCTACCCACCACGTCGTCAAGGGGAGCCTCGAGCACGGACCGGAACGCCCGGGCGGTGTCGGCCACGAAGTTGAAGTCGCGAGTCGGCGTCAGCGAGCCCAGCGCGATCTCCCGCTTGCCCACGGCCAGTTGTGAGATCACGGTCGGGATGACGGCCCGCGCCGACTGCCGTGGGCCGTAGGTGTTGAACGGCCGGAGGGTCACGACCGGCAGTTCGAAGCTCAGGTGGTAGCTCTCGGCCAGCTTGTCGGCGGCGATCTTGGAGGCCGAGTACGGCGACTGGGCCTGCAGCGGATGGTCCTCGGTGATGGGGACGACACGGGCAGTCCCGTACACCTCGCTGGTCGAGGTGCACACGATCCGCGACGTACCCAACGTCCTGCCCGCCTCCAGCACGTTCAGTGTTCCGCCGGCGTTGGTCTCCAGATAGGAACCGGGGGCCTGGTACGAGTACGGAATGGCGATGAGTGCAGCCAGATGGCAGACCATGTCGGCCCCGGACATCAACGACAGGACCGAGTTGCGGTCCCGAACGTCGCCGGGGACCACCTCGACCGAGGCCAACGTCTCGGGGTCGAGGGACTCCAGCCACCCCCACGATCCGAAGGAGTTGTACTGGGCCATGGCCCGGACGTGATAGCCCGATCCCACCAGGGTTTCGGTCAGATGGGAGCCGATGAATCCGTCGGCTCCGGTGATCGCTACGGTCATGGACATGGGATGTGGTTCTTTCTCGCTTGGTTCGGGGTCAGTAACTGAGCGGTGATCTGAGGACGGGACGGGACAGTACGAACAACAAGATGATGGAGTCGGTGGCCGCGGCCACGAGCGAGATGAGCCCGGTGGTGGGGGTCACGTGTCCCTGGACGATCCGAATGACGGCCAGGTCGGCGGCCAGCACGGCGAAAGTGGCGGCCCAGCACACCAGGACCAGCTCGATCCGGCCGGACGAGGCCAGCAGCAGGGCGAAGAAGAACGAGACACCGAGCGTGCCGACCGAGGCCAACAACAGCAGCACCGAGGTGGCGTGACGGAGGTGGCCCACGGCGGCGGCAACGGCGGACAGCAACACCAGAGCTCCCACGTAGTAGGTCACCGACCGCCGGAAGGCGAAGCCGACGCGGCGACCGAAGTCGTGGAGGTCCCCGCTGGCCCCGAGAGCGGCTTCGGCCCTGCTCCGGAAGGTACGCAGCTGCCACTCCATGAGTCCGAGGGTGAGCAACAGGGGCCAGACCGCGATGAGTAGGGCATCCCCACTCCCGTTGACGTGGCCGGCCCAGGCGATGTAGCACGACAGCAGAAGCCCACAGCCGGTGCCGTACAGGAAGAACATAGCGGTCCGGGTCCGGTCGGCCCGGCTCAGGGCCGGACGGTGCCAGCCCCTCGATCCGAGGTGCCGGTTGGCAGCCAGGACGGCCAGGATCACGGTCGCCACCACCGACCAGGCCGCGTCCCGGTGGCTGACGTCGACGTGGGTGAAACCCAGGGAGAGGAGCGATCCCAGGGCCGCCGGCACCATGCAGCACGCCAGCAGGAGCTCCGAACCCTGGAACACGAGGATGCCGCTGGCGGCGATATAGACGGTGATCCCGACGGCCACGGCCACGCTGGTCCCGCTGCCGCCCAGGCGCCACCACGCCGCCCACCCGACGGCCAGACAGGTCAGGGCGGCGATCACGATCCCGGCCAACGGCAACAGCGCGTCGCTCCGGAAGTCGTTGCGGCCCCGCAGGGACCACCCGATGGTGGTGGCCGCCTGGCTGGTTCCCCATGCCACGGTGAGGCCGACCGGGAGCACCCACCAGCTGATGTGCAGACCGAACCCGGTGACCACGACAGGGAGGAACAACGCCGGGAGGGCGTAGAGGGCACCGCGGAGAAGATCGCGAGGACCGCCCATGGACTGGACGGGGGCAGCCGGGGGATCGACGTCGTCGAACGGCACCGTTCGGTAGACGGCGTCGGCGGCTTCGAATACGTCGGCAAAGCCGAACGTGTCCACCGCCACCTGGCTACTCACTCCGTGCGTCTCGAGTCGGGCCGCGATCTCGAGAGGCTCCACCGCCGTGGAGCACGCCGAAGCCAGTTGGGGATCGTCGAGCACCCAGTCGACGATCCGGTGGTTGGGATCCGCGGCCGGACCGATCGATGCCATGTCGACGCGCTGACGCACGGGCCGGCTCATGACGACTCCACGGTGGTGAGCGCCGGGCTCCGTCATGGGCGTGGTCGAACTCGCTCTTCATCACCTGGGCGCTGGCGATCCTGCCGGTCGCCTCGCGGTAGAGGTCCCCGAAGAGAGCCAGACTCTGTTCGAGGGTGAACATCGAGAGGACCCGGGCTCGGGCGGCATGGCCGATGGAGTGACGGAACCCGGTTTCGATGAGCAGGCGCACGCACGCCTCCGCGATGCGCTCGGGGTCCTGGGGAGGAACGATCAGGCCGGCGTCGCCGGTCGCCTCCCGCATCCCCCCCACATCGGTGGCCACCGTGGCCTTCCCAGCCGCCATGGCCTCGATCAGGGTGTAGGGGAACCCCTCCGAGATGCTGGTCAGCACCACGACGTGCCCGGCATGATAGGCCTCCACCACCGAATCGGCCCGGCCCTCGAAGACGGCGGACTCCTCCAGACCGAGCTCGTCGCGGAGGGCGACGCAGCGTTCGAGATAGGACTCGTTCTCCTTGGAGGCCGCCCCGAAGATCCGGAGGCGGGCCGTCGGAGCTGCTCGCGCACCTGGGCGAAGGACCGGATCAGGGTCTCGACGTCCTTCAGGGGGTCGATCCGGCCCAGCCAGACCACGGTGGGGACGTCCGGCTCGGTGGAGCTGGCCACGAACTCGGCCGCGTCGACCCCGTTGTAGACGGGGTGGATACGGTCGGATGCGGCACCATTGGCCTCCTGCCACTGGCGGTTGTACTCGCTCCCCGGAGCGATGGTGCCGGCGATCTCGTAGCCGGCCCAGGTCAGACGCCGGTAGAAGCGGAGCATGGTGGAGCGCACCGGAACGAGAAGTCACGGTGTCCGTAGGCGAGGTAGCGCTCGCGGAGATAGATCCCGTGCTCGCTGAGGACCAGCGGCGTCTTGTGCGACCAGTGGGCGCCCAGGGCCATCAGGACCGAGAGTCCGTTGGCAGTGGCATGGCAGAGATCGGCCTCGGGCGGGGCGACGAACAGCGGACGGGGCTGATGGTCGATGGGGCGAGGGCCACATTGGCATCGAGGACGGTCACCGGTTCGCCCCCGGCCACCACATCGCGGTCGACGGAGATGCCTCCTGCATGGCGTCGAAGAGGATGGCGAGCGACTCCTTGGAATGGAGCGCTCCGGCCAGCGGTGTCTCCCGTGCGACGCCGAACAGCTGGTGGGCAGACAGTCGAGGAACAGCGGTCCCCCCCGCCTGTCGGGTTCACCATCGAGTGCGCCAGCTGGGTGAAGGCCGTGCTGAGTTCGACCGAATTGCGGACAGGTCGCGACCGGGGGACGGAGACGGGACCCCACAGGGGGACGGAACGGACGACGTCCACGCGTTGTCGGGGATCGGCCGGCTCGAGCTCCGTGCTCCTCGCCCCAGGCGGTGATGGCGTGGACGGAGAACCGGTGCGGTGCGAGCCCCCGGACCAGCTGGTCGCACCACACGCTCTCACCCCGCCGGGGTGGAAGGGGTACGTGCCCTCGGCCAGGAGTGCGATGTCCATGGTCCGTGACCTCCCGCGCCAGCGCGCGCCGTCGACCTGGTTTCGATGTTGGGGCGTGCGTAGTCAGTCATCGTTGGTACGCAGCGTAAAGATGTGGGTGTGTCGTGAACACCCCCGACTTTGGCGGCTCGACACCGGGTCCCGGCGTCGAGGAACAGCGGGTGACCCCTGCGACAGGTGACGCGACCCTCGGGTCAAC